>NZ_JARUXJ010000003.1:971993-1090666 GCF_031451465.1 Caballeronia sp. LZ003
AGAGGGAAGGACCACGTGCCTTCTTCTCTCGTTGATTCTTGCCGATAACGTCCGAGCCTCAACGAGAGGACCGTATCTCCTTGCGGCCCTCTGGGTGAACTGCTTTTTTTGGCCCGCTCTTTAGCGGGCTTTTTTTCGTTGGCTGTCGCACGGTATTGAGTTGGAAGCTGATGACTCTCCGAACAGTCCTACACTGTCTCTTCGAACTGAAGCTATTCGCTCTATACGGCGAAAAAAAAAGGCGTCCGTTACTTGCGACAGCCGTTGCGTCCTTTAGCCGGCCGAACAAACGTAAATTCCTTGACTCTTTCCTAGCGTGGCCGAAACGTCGGTTTCGCTTCGTTTCGAGTGGCGATTACCGAAAGACGACTGTCTTGGTTGTCAACTCGAGTGCGAGGGTTTGCCTGGCAGAAGCGCTCATCCGCGAGCGCTATATCGGCGGACACCGGTCACGCACTTGTCTGTCGCGCTACGCTGCTGGTGGACCACTCCTGCGCTCCCTTCTAGCGTCAAGATGAAACACCGTTTCGCCGCCCAACACAAAAGCAAGGTTGTTGTCCAACAAATGCCCAATCATGTTCCAAAAAAAGGCAAGTATCGTTAAATTGACGCTTAAGAACCAAGACGGGCATCCGTTAACTGAGTTTCTCTCAAAGAACATGGTCCTCGGGTTAAAGACATGTTCATTCTGACCGCCCCGCTTTGCGGGCGGCTTTTTTTTGCCGGAAGTAGTAAAGGCTTTTGCTATGGAAACGAAGGTGCCGAGAACAAGAGAACGGACGCTCGGCAGGCAGGAACGCAGGTGAACTGATCTGGACGCCATGGTCAACCGACTAAACAAACAACGCTATGGTCCAGTTCCTTCACTGATCGAACAGACACCGTCCAGCATAACCGTCCGAATAACCGAGAATTCATACGGTCCACATTGAGCAATATCTTGCGAATGCCACTCTCGAGACAAGACCCGCGCGTGTTGGAAGAGCACTCGACGCCTTCTCGCAAAGCGGTGCATATCAAGCTTGAGAGCAAAAGAGACGATTCACACGGCGACTTGGACGCAACGAAATTGGACATGCATCCGCGCAACGACGCACTGCGGCAATCGCCTAACGATTGAATCGCACTGCACGCTCACGAGCGAAAGCAATCATGGCGCGCTAAGCAAGCTCGCCACATGAGCCGAGCGCGTCTCATCGGCAATTTCCCGCGCAGTCTTGCCGCGGTCATCCTTCAAATCCCGATTCGCGCCACGAGCAAGCAGTATCGACGCAGTCTGCGCTCGATCGTATCCCGCCGCCCACATGAGCGCCGTCAGATGATTGTGATACGCGGCGTTCACGTCGACACCCGAGTCTAATAGACGCTGCACGATCGCGGTTTGCCCGAGTCCAGCCGCATATTCCATCGCTGTCTTGCCTACGCGATCCGTCGCCGCTGCATCCGCGTGTCGCGCAATAAGCAACGCCACGATTTCATCGTTGCCGTCGAACGCGGCAGCCATCAACGGTGTGATGCCCTGCACGTCAGCCTGGCTCACATTAGCGCCGCGCTCGATCAACAAGTGCGCCATCGGCGTCATGCCGCGCTTGCATGCGCTGATGAGCGGCGTGTCGCCTATACGGTTACGCGAATCGATCTTCGCGCCTTGATCGAGTAGCTCGACCACAGCATGCGTGTCACCATTGCGAGTCGCGTTAAGCAAGCGTTCGTTGAGCGCATAGGCATCGTCGTCGGCATGCACGAAGTCTAGCAACGCAAGCGTCATGCATGCGAACACGAGTGCTTTGCTAATGGGTATGGAAAAGGTCATTGCAGATTAGCGACGTAGTTCGCAAGATTCTCGATGTCCGCGTCGGTCAGGTTCTTCGTCACGCTCGTCATGTTGCCCGCATCGTTCGTGCGCTTCTTCGCGCGGAAGTCCTGCAGTTGCTTCACGATGTACGGATACTGCTGACCCGCGACCCGCGGTATTTCGTTCTGCCCTTTCATGCCGCCGAGATGGCACATCGTGCAGAGCACTTCATCGGACTTCTTTTTGCCCGCCTCCACCTTGACCGGGTCGGCCTTGAAATCGGTCGACACGAGTGTCTGCGCCGCGAAGTAATCGGCGAGATCGTGCATGTCTTCCGACGACAGATTGGCGGCCATCGGCGACATGCGTGGATCGCTTCGACGGCCTGCCTTGAAATCGCGTAACTCAAGGAACAGATAGCGCGATGTCTGACCCGCGAGCGATGGATAATCGCCGCTCGTCGAATTGCCGTTCTGCCCGTGGCATGCAACGCATACGACGGCTTTCGCGGCGCCGGCCTGCGCATCGGCGCGCGCGAACGCTGGCATTAAAAACAACAGGCAAGCGACCATTCCCGCTACACGAATGCGTTCGTCTCTCTTGCGTTTCGATGGACGCATCGTCACCTCAAGGCAGCGCAAACACGAGAAGGCTATTGCCACGCTTGAAGTCCAGCTGCGTGTTGCCGCCCGCCGCGACCGCGACGTATTGCTTGCCGTTCACCATGTACGACACGGCCGGTGCGTTCACGCCCGCACCGCATTGAAACTCCCACAATTTGCGGCCGGTACTCGCATCGAACGCGCGAAAGAGGCCATTACCCTCACCGTTGAAGACAAGTCCTCCCGCAGTCGCGAGCACGCCGCCAATCAAGGGCTGATCCGTCTTGTAACCCCATGCGATCTTGCCGGTATCGACATTCACCGCAACCAGCTTGCCCCACTGTTGCTCGGCTGGAATGGTCTTGAAGGCGCCGCCGAGCCATAGTTTTCCGCCGGGATAAGCGGCGTCTTCAACCTGATACGTCATGGGTTGATGCAAGTTTGCCGCATACGCCATGCGCGTCTTCGGATTGAATGCCATGGGCGACCATTCGACGCCACCGTTCGCGCCCGGCAGCATGCGCGCGCCGGTCGCTGTCGGCAAGGTCCAGACGCCTTCTTGAGGAATCATCGCCTCGGAAATGCGGATGATGTGACCGTCGCGGCGATCATGCACATAGACGAATCCGGTCTTGCCGCCATGAATGATGGCCGGAACCATCTGTCCGCTCTTGTCCTTTACGTCGATGAGGATTGGTGGGCTCACTGCATCCAGATCCCACACATCGTGCGCGATGTATTGGTAATGCCATTTGTACTTGCCGGTATCGAGATCGATGGCGACGAGCGAATCGGTGTAGAGATTGTCGCCAGGACGAATGGCGCCATGAAGGTCCGGCGAGGGATTGCCCACTACGAAATACACCGTACGTGTCGCGCGATCGACCGCAGGCGCCATCCACACACCGCCGCCAAGCGTCTTCTCGAAGTCGTGGCCTTTTTCCGCGAGCGTCTTTTTCTCCGCCTCGATATCGCGCTTCATGTTGCGGCCCACGGCGTCGTTCTCGGCCCACACGCCTTCGCTGCCGGAGTCGGGAATGGTGTAGAAGGTCCAGAGCAATTGACCTGAGTTCGCGTCGAATGCCTTGACGAAACCACGTATGCCGTACTCGCCGCCGTTCGTGCCGATCAACACCTTGCCATCGACGACGACCGGCGCCATCGTTTCCGAATAGCCGTCCTCCGGGTCCGCGATCTGCGAGGTCCACACGACGCTGCCGGTCTTTGCATCGAGCGCGACGAGCTTGGCGTCGAGCGTGCCCATATACAGGCGGTCACCGGATATGGCGACGCCGCGATTATTCGGTCCGCAGCAAAAGGTCGTAACCGGTCCCATCTTGTGCTTGTAATGCCAGAACTCCTTGCCGGTGACCGCGTCGATTGCATAGACGTGGTTGTAGGAGGTCGTGAGAAACATGACGCCGTTGGATACGATCGGCGCGGTTTCCATCGACTCCATCACTGCCGTCTGGAAGATGAATGCCGGCTTCAGCTTGGCTACGTTTGAACGATTGATCTGCGCTGCCGGCGCATAACGCGTCTCGGCATACGATCCGTTCGAATGCAGCCATGAGGCGCTGTCGTTCGCGGCGGCATCGAGTTGCGCCTGCGATATCGGCCGCAATGACGTGGGAACCGGCGCTGTGGCCGTAGTGTTGGCGTTCTGGATTTCGTCGGCAGAGTAAGCCGCAGGCGCTGTAATGATTCCGAAAGCGCCGACAAGAGCCGCGACTGAACCAAGCAAAGCACGGGGATAGCCTGCCATGACGGTCTCCTTATTCGTTTTCTTCTGCGCCTGTGGGCTGGATTCGAGATGCGCGTCGCGAAACGCGCGGAATCCGAGAAAAAGCATAGGCAATTTAACGAGGCACTTCCAGAGCGTATTGATACCAGCCGCGCGGCTCGTGCCAAGCGATTCATTCTTCAGCCGACACTTCTATCACCTATATACCCTTCCCGACACGGCCCAAGCTCACACATACGAATCCATTACACGTAAATTAATGGCGCATTCTTGAATGTTCGAAAGCCCATATTCCTTAGCGATTAAACGCTCGTTCTATTCCATTCGGCCTACTACGGTTTACCAAAATAAAAATTCATAACCCCTTCTTGTTCCTTCCTTAAACGTCTCTTGTCGGGAGAATCGCCATGCTTGAAAAAGTCGCGAAGTGCTTGGCCGTGGGTGTGCTTATTTCGGCTTCCTCATTTATTTACGCACACGATTACGACGATGTCCCTACCGGCCGGTGCACGCTTCCACAAGGAACGATTTCTCTCGTCGAACGACAGCTTTACACCGTCGTCAATCTATCCGACTCGAACGGCGGAATTTTCAAGCCCAACCGGATGTGGGCCGCCATCGTCGACCGCGAGGGTCATCTATGTTCGGTCACCAAGACCGGCGATGCATGGCCTGGCAGTCGCGCCATAGCAATAGCCAAGGCGTACACCGCAAACGGTTTTAGCAACGATGCGCTTGCGCTTTCCACCGCAAATCTCTATGCCGCCACGCAGCCGGGCGGATCGCTTTATGGGTTGAACAATTCCAATCCCTTCGACGCGCGCTTCCTGGAACAAGGCAGCGGGATCAACCATACCGTAGGCGGCGTGATCACTTTCGGCGGCGGCGTGGCGCTCTACGCCGGTGGAAAAGTAATTGGCGGCCTTGGCGTGAGCGGTGACAGTTCGTGCGCCGACCATGCGATTGCCTATCGCATGCGCAAGCTTGCAGGACTTGGCTCCGTGCCTGCTGGCGAAGGACCGAACAACACGGACAATATCAAATACTCGACCGGAGCCTCGCCGATGGGATTCGAACAGCCTCACTGCTTCCCGAGCGATCTTAGCGCAAGCGGAGTCGAGAATATTCCGCACTGACCGCCTTCAATGACGCGACGGGCAGAGGACGGCCCGTCCGACTGATCGGCATCGACGTGTTCTGAGCGCATAAGCGATAAGCGCCCTGTCGATGAGCAAACGATTGCGCCGCTGTCAAAGCCGAAACCAATTGAAGTCGTTTGTCATTAACTGATAGACGCATCTTTTTAGCTTTTGCTTAACGACGCATCGCTCTTTGCGGCATTGTCCATTGCAAGCGAATGAGACTCTCACGCTTAGGTAGCGAAAGATTGCAAGGAACTAAGCCCTTGAGCTTCGGCACCACGACTTTCTTAGCCAAAACCTGCTCGCATACGTTTGCCACCGTCTCAACGGCGAATCTCGACCTATAGTCACCTAAAAGAACTAACAACCTCTTTAGAAGCACGTTAAGCTATTTCCGCTAAAAAAATTTGCATGCTGTTGGTCAACCGCAAGTAAGACATCCCCGTTAGCTATCGATGCCAGGCATCCGCATGGTAGCGACCTCTTCGCTTGCCGTGATGGACATCGAGCCGAATTCTCTGCAGAGGATCCAGACCTGCTTCGTTTGAAGCGGCCTGTCTTATCCCTCGGCTAGAAAAATCCTCTAAGAGTTTTTTCTTTTCTTCCCTTCATTTTCTTTACTAAAGACATGAAGGCAGAAAGCCAATCGAATTATTACCAAAAATTTCCTAAGCGTTTTTTTAATGACGCAAAGGCCTTGGAGATTAGTGCGTTGAAGATCCTACATAGCGAGTCCTCGAAGGGATGGGGCGGTCAGGAAATCCGTACGCTCAAGGAGATGGTCGCGCTGCGTGAGTGCGGCCATAGCGTGGAACTGCTGTGTCCGAGCGATGCACGTCTCGGCATTCGTTCAACCGAGCTTGGCTTTGCCGTGCACCACGCGCGCATGCGTAGCGGCGGCGACGTGCGCTCCATGATGAGAATCAAGGCGCTGCTGCAACGCCGTGCCTACGATGTGCTCAACACGCACAGCGGTCACGACAGTCTGGTTGCCGACACGGCCGCCCGATTGGCGGGAACGCCTCTCGTCGTGCGTACGCGGCATCTCGCATTGCCTATCAGTTCGCTCGCAACTTATACGTGGATTCCTCATCGCGTCATCGCGGTCAGTCATTTCGTGCGCCGCTATCTGATCTCGGCGGGGGTCTCCGAGAAGCGCGTGGAGACTATCCACGACGGCATCGCGACCGAGCGCGCCACGCATTCGTCGCTGCGAGACGAACTCAAACTCGGGCCGGATGCAACCATCGCATGCATGGTGGCGATCATGCGCGACGAGAAGGGACACGAAGATCTGATCGACGCTGTACGGCCTTTATTCAACACGCATCCACACCTGCATATCGTGATGGCCGGGGATGGTCCCGCTTTCGAACGCATAGAAGGCATCGTGACGCGTCTGGGTCTTGCGAGTCGCATCCATCTGCTCGGTTTTCGTACCGACGTCCCCAACATTTTGCGAGGCAGTGATTTCTTCGTGCTGCCGACGCATCAGGAAGCGCTCGGCCAAGCGTTCATCGAAGCGATGGCCGCGGGCCTGCCCGTCATCGGCACGAGTGTGGATGGCGTGCCCGAATTGATCGAAGACGATGTAAATGGTCTGCTGGTACCGCCGCGCAATCCGCCGGCATTGCGCGCGGCTATCGCTCGCATGATCGACGAACCCGGCTTGCGTGAACGTCTGCGCACCAATGGCATGCGTATCACCGAGCGCGGCTTCACCATTGCAAACATGGCATACGAAACCGCGCTCTTCTACCGGCGCGCATTGAAAGAGAGGGAATCTCGCCGATGAAACAACAAGCGCGCGCCATTCCCGTGTTGATGTATCACCACGTCAGTCCGTCGCCGGGCATGATCACCGTCAAGCCCGAGCATTTTGCGGAGCAAATGGCGTATCTCGCGAGCGCGGGGTATCGCACGATCGGCGCCGTGCAACTTGCGGCGTTTCTACGCGGCGAAGAAATGCCGGAGCGCTCGTTCGTCATTACCTTCGACGATGGCTATCTGGATAACTGGGTCCATGCACATCCGGTGCTGCAGCGTCACGGATTTACCGCACTGTGCTTTCTCGTCAGCAGCTGGCCGGGCGATGGCAACGTGCGGCCCAATGCAGCCAACGCGCCAGCCCATGCATTGCCCGCACTGCTCGACCATCACGCAGGCGAACGCGCTATCGAAGAAGGACGCGCCGACGACACGATCCTGCGCTGGTCAGAAATCGATGCGATGCGCCATGCCGGCACGTTCGAATTTCATAGCCATACGCATACGCATGTTCGTTGGGACCAGAAGACCGCATCGGCCGATGAGAAGCGGCAGCGCCTCAGTGAAGATTTGAAGACTTCGCGCGCGACCTTGAACGCGCGGCTGGGCCAGGTATCGGACCATCTATGCTGGCCGCAAGGCTATTACGACGAGGACTATCGCGAAGTCGCACTGAACGCGGGCTTTAGCCACTTTTATACCTGTCATCCCGGGACCAATTCGCGCGGACAAGAGGCATCGAACGAAGCGCGTGGATCGATCCGACGTCTCGAGGTGAGAGATCGCCCGGCATCGTGGCTTCGTTCGCGTATGTGGGTGCATAGCCGGCCGTTGGTGAGCCGCGCTTACCTCAGCGTCAAGCGGTAAGCGGTAAGCGTTGAGCGATAGCCGAAGCCGATCTGCGCTCAGTCCAGCTCTCGCCGCACGCGCGCGTCTTCTTCCAGGCGCGTGTCTTCGATCTCTTGCAACACGCTATCGAGATCGACAGGGCCAGTGGGCGCTTCGACGTGACCGGTCAATGCGACATCGACATGCAGGCCGCCCGCTTCGAACAGCGACCATATCTCCGTTCCGTAGTCGGTGCGCAGAAGTTTTGGCGCGAACTGACCGAAGTAACTCGCGAGGTTGTCGACGTCGCGCTTGAGCATGGGCGCGGCTTCGTTGTTGCCCGCCGCATCGACGGCCTGAGGCAAGTCGATGATCACCGGACCTTCGGCCGCCAGCAAAATGTTGTATTCCGACAAGTCGCCGTGAATCACGCCCGCGCACAGCATGCGCACGACTTGCTTTAGCAGCATTGCGTGCAGTTCCAGCGCGCGTGCTTCGGTCAGGTGAACGTCGTTGAGGCGCGGCGCCACGTTTCCCGATTCATCGACGACGAGTTCCATCAGCAACACGCCGTCGGTGCAGATGAAGGGTTGAGGCACGCGCACGCCCGCATTGGCCAGGCGAAAGAGCGCATCGACCTCGGCGTTCTGCCACAACGCTTCCTGCATTTCGCGGCCGTAACGCGTGCCTTTTTCCATCGCGCGCGCTTGCCGGCTGTTCTTGACCCTGCGGCCATCCCGATACGACGATGCCTGCCGGAAGCTGCGCTGCTTCGCGTCCTTGTAGACCTTGGCGCAACGCGTCGCGTCTTGGCAGCGCACGACGTAGACGGTAGCTTCCTTGCCGCTCATGAGCTGGCTGATGACCTCGTCGATGAGTCCTTCTTCGAGAAGCGGTATGAGGCGTTTAGGCGTTTTCATGCGAGCCTCGGATGGGGCTCGTGGCGCGAGCGTTCGAGATGCGTAACGTTCCGCGAGCGGAAGACTGGCGGACCGACGCCATGGAAAAGAGCGGCGTAGCCACAGGGCAGATTGTGCGATTCATGCCGAATTATACGGGGGTGCGCGCGAACGGCCGCCTCGGCTCCTGTTCGCGCGCCAGAACCACCTCCACCATTGCTCCCACGCCTCCCGGCGCGTCGTGGATCGCAACCACGCCGCCGTGCGCCCGCACGATCTCCTTGGCAATCGCGAGTCCAAGTCCGCTGCCTTCTTCTGCCGATGCCCGGAAGAACGGCTCGAAAACGCGCTCGCGCAACGTCGCCGGAATGCCCGGCCCTTCATCCACGACGCTGACGGTCACGTTCACGTGCGTTTCCTTGGCATCGACCGTGACGCGCGTGCCGCGCGGCGAGTAGCGTATGGCGTTATCGATGAGATTGGAAAACACGGCCGACAAGAGCGGCTCGCTTCCCGTCACGACGAGCGCACCTTCGAACGCTACAGCCAGTTCGATATCGCGCCGCCGCGCCACGAGCGCGAGCTTCTCGACGGCCAGCGTGATGACCGCGCGTAAGTCCACCGCCTCGCCTTCGTAAGCGGTGTAGTCGGCGGCTTCGGCCTGGGCGAGCATGAGAAGCTGATTAATCAGCGTCACCATTGCGCGGTTGCTTTGATGCATGGCAGTGAGCGTTTCCCTCACTTCGTCTAAACCGTGCTGGCGGCGCGCGTACTGAAGCTGCGACCCGAGCAACGTAAGCGGCGTGCGTATCTGATGCGCGGCATCGGCGATGAACCGGCGCTGCGTCGCCGTTTGCCGTTCGATGACATCGAGCGATGCATTGAACGCCGTGACGAGTGGATGCAGTTCCACCGGAAGACCTGTCGCGTCGATTCGCTCCTTGCTCTTGAGCGGATGAACGGCCAAGCCGCTCGCGAGCTTCTCGAGTGGTCTCAACTCGAGTGCGAGCCCGGTGCAGATCAGGATCATGGCAACCGCGATGCTGCCGAGAATATAAGCAATCTGCGGCGTCCAGAGCGATGCAACCAGCGCGTCGCGGGCAACGAGCGTGCGGCCTATGGAGACGACCAGTTCGATGGTCTTGCCATTGTCGAACATGGCGCGCTTAAGCGATACGGCGCGAATGGGCGAGCCTGCCACCTGCGCGTCGTACCACTGCGGAGAGGCGCTCAGACGCATCCGCGGAAAGTCGGATGTTCCCGCGATCACCGCGCCGCCCGCGATCTCGATGCGATAGAACACTTGATCGCCTTCGGGCGTGCCGACGATCTGAATCGTGCTCGGCGATACCGAAGCCACCAGATCGTTGTCGTTCCAGCGCACGTCGGCGGCCATCACGCGTGCTGCGGCAAGCAACGCCGCGTCCTGCAGCAGGTCGGCCGTGCGCCGTGCGTTCAAGTGCGTGGCCCATCCCGCGACGATCCCGAAGATCGTCGTCGGAACGATCAGCCAGATCAGGAGCCGCGCGCGCAGGCTATGCTTGCGGCTCTTCATGTTCCAGCAGATAGCCGAGCCCGCGCAACGTAATGATCGCAGCCGTGCTCTTTTCGATTTTCTTCCTGACCCGCGAGACGTAGATCTCGATGGCGTCGCCGCTCGGTGGCGCGTCGCGGTCGTTCAAGGCTTCGGCGAGCACGGCCTTCGAGACCGTCCGCCCGGTTTGCAGAATGAGCGCTTCGAGTACCGCGTGTTCGCGCGGCGTGAGCGACAGCGCGTCATCGCCGACGAAGAATTGCCGCCGGTCCATGTCGTAGAGCAAGGTGCCGCAGCGCAAGCGGTTCGAGCGCACCGGCGCGTGCCGCCGCGCAAGCGCCTTGATACGCGCGATCAGTTCGCGTTCGTCGAACGGCTTGACGACGTAATCGTCGGCGCCATCGGCCAGGCAAATCACCTTTTCGCCGATGTCGCCCGTGGCCGTCAGAACCAGCACGGGCGTGTCGTTGGCCTGGTCGCGCATGCGCCGCAGGACCGCCTTGCCCGACATGCCGGGCAGGTTGAGGTCGAGCAGCACGACGTCATAGCGCGTGCCGGCGAGCGCCGCGCCGGCGGTTTCGCCATCGGGCACATGCTCGACGAGGAAGCCCTCGTCGGTCAGCGTCTTGCTCAGCCAGTGCGCCAGCTGGCGGTTGTCTTCGATCAGCAGAAGTTTCATTGCTCCGGAACGCTTTGCCACCGGTATCCATTGCGGGCTTCGCGCGACCGGTAAAGGACGAGCGTCGCGATTGCGCCGCACAGCGCGGCCACGGCCATCCATGCGCCGGGCGCCGCCTTGTCGCCGGTGAAGTGGATCAGCGACGTCGATATGGCCGGCGTGAAGCCTCCCACCATCGTGGCGAGGCTGTACGCCATCGAAAAACCGGTCGTGCGCACGTTCGCCGGCATCAGCTCGGTGAGCGCGACCACCATCGCCCCGTTGTACCACGCATAGAGCACCGAGAGCCACAGTTCCACCGCGAGCAGGCGCTCGAACGACGGCGCCGCGACGAGCCATTGCATCGCCGGATACGAGGTCAGGATGGTCAGCGCGGTAAAGATGAGCAGGATGGGCCGCCTGCCGACGCGGTCGGACACGGCGCCGGAAATGGGCAGCCACACGAGGTTCGACACGCCCACGCAGACGGTGACGATAAGCGAATCGAGCGACGAAAGATGCAGCACCGATCGGCCGAAAGTGGGCGTGTAGGTCGTGATCAGATAGAACGACGCGGTCGTCATGATGACGAGCCCCATGCCCGCCACAATCAGCCCGGCGTTCTCGACCATCGACATCATGATCTCGCCCATGCTCGGATGATGCTTGCGCGCGGCGAACTCGTCGGTCTCGCGCAGCGTGCGGCGAATCATGAACAGGAACGGCACGATCAGGCAGCCGATCAGAAACGGGATACGCCAGCCCCATGCGTTGACGTCGGCGACCGGCATCAACTGATTCAGCAGCACGCCGAGCGAAGCCGCGAAGATCACCGCCACTTGCTGGCTGCCGGATTGCCACGAGCAGAAGAAGCCGCGCTTGCCCGGCGTCGCGATCTCGGCGAGATAAACCGACACGCCGCCCAGTTCGACACCGGCCGAAAAGCCCTGCAGCAACCGCCCGATCAGCACGACGATGGGTGCCGCCACGCCAATCGACGCATAGCCGGGAACGAACGCCACGCACGCGGTGCCCACGGCCATGAGCCATAGCGAGAGGATCAGGCCGCGACGACGCCCGTGGCGATCAACATACGCGCCGAGCACGAGCGCGCCGACCGGACGCATGACGAAGCCCGCGCCGAACACCGAGAGCGAGAGAAGCAGCGATACGAACTCGTTATCCGAGGGAAAGAACGTGTGCGCAATCGCGCTCGCGTAATAAGCGTAGACGGTGAAATCGAACATCTCGAGAAAGTTGCCGCTGACCACGCGGAACACTGATCGAAACGGCGATTCGGTACGGTCTTGAATAACGGATGCCATGAGGTCCCCTTCTGCAAAAGGACGAGTTGCGTCACCGGCGCGGCACGGCGAGCGCCGGAAGAAAAAAGTCATGCGATGCCTGTGAGTGAAGCGGTCAACCGATTTCCATGACCGCCTTACCGGACTGACGACGTTCTTCGAGCGCGGCATGCGCCGCCTCGACGTTATCCATCGTGTAGCGCCCGTTGATCTCCACGCGCAACGCGCCTTCGACGATGGCGGCGAAGATGTCGTCGGCGCGTCGCTGCACGGTGGTCGCATCGGCGAGATGGTCGGCCAGGCGCGGGCGCGTGAGAAAGAGCGAACCGGCCTCGCCGAGTTCGTACGGATCGAGGTCACGCATGGGACCGGTGACGGAGCCGTAGTTCACGATGAGTCCGCGCACACGCGCTGCCCGGAAGCTGTCGCGCAGGGTAGTCTTGCCGACCGCGTCGAACACGACGTCGACGCCACGGCCGTTGGTCAACTCGCGGATGCGATCCGCAAAGCCGCCGTTCTCGTAGAGCAGCACGTGATCGGCGCCGCGCGCCTTTGCGATGGCCGCCTTGTCCGGGGTGCTCGTCGTCGCGAATACTTCCACGCCGCGCCGTTTTGCCAACTGCACGAGCAACTGGCCGATGCCGCCCGACGCCGCATGCACGAGGCAAGTCATTCCCGCTTCGAGCCTTGCCACGTCGTCGAGCAGATAGTGCGCGGTCGAACCCTGGAAGATCGACGCAGCCGCGACGTCATAAGCAATCGCGTCCGGAATGCGTGCAAGCCGCGCAGCGGGCACGATCGCATAGTCGGCGTAGGCGCCCCACGAGATGCACCACGCGACTCGGTCGCCCTTGCCGCACGAGGTCACGCCCGCGCCCACGGCAACCACTTCGCCCGCGCCTTCCATGCCGAGCGTGCATGGAATGCTCACGGGATAGGTCCGCGAATCGCGATACTTGCCTTGTCGCGTGTGAACGTCCATGAAGTTGATGCCGGCCGCGACGACGCGCACCAGCACTTCTCCCGCACGCGGCTTCGGAATCTCGATGTCGACGCGCCGCAGCACTTCGGGTCCGCCGTACTCGTGAATTTGAATGGCTCGCATCGGCATGTCTCCGTTGAAATGAAGGTCGCGGCGCGTCAGTGCGCGTCGGCGACGAAACGGTCGGTCCAGGTTCGCGTGAGATCGACGTGACGCGCCGATACCTCGGTATCGATGTCCGCAAGGGTCGCGAGCACGGTCGATGGCGCACCGGCGGGCATCCGGCCTGTCGAGGAGAACGCCGGCTTCATCACGGACAAGGCTTGGCGGTAGATTGCCGGGTCGTTGCCCTTGAGCGATGCCGGCATGGCGGCCTCGATATCGGCCTCGCTGTGTGTGCCGATGAAGCGCAGCGCGTCGAGCAACGCGTGCGCGAGCCGGCCGGTTTCAACCGGATGCGCGTCGATCCAGTCGCGCCGCATGTAAAGACAGGCACCGACGTATGGGCCGCCCAGTTGCCTTTGCGTATCGGCGACACTGCGTAAGTCGACGAGCGGCTTTGCCGCGCCGCGCGACAAGAGGCGCGTGGCGGTGGGCTCCTCGGTCATGACGGCATCGACATCGCCGCTCGAAAGCGCTTTGTCGAAGGCGGCTTCATTGGCCAGCGGAACGATGGTGTAGGCGTCGGGCGCGAGGCCGGCGCGCGTGGCGAGGTAGCGCGTGAGAAAGTAAGTCGATGAACCGAAGCCCGTGACGCCGAGGCGCCGGCCTTTGGCATCGGCCATGTTGCGCATGCCGTTCGTGCCAAGCTCGATGAGTCCGGCCGACTGCCCGAGAACGATGACCGACTGCACGTCCATGCCGCGGCTTTGCAGACCGATGGTGTGATCGTAGAAGCCCACCGCGCCTTCGATTGCGCCCGCGACCAGTTCGGTGGAAGTATCGATGCCGGCCGGCACGGACAGCACGCGCACGTCGAGCCCTTCCCTGCGGAAGTAGCCAAGCCGATCCGCGAGCACGACAGGCAGATAGATGAGCTTGGCCGCGCCGCCGGTCATGAGCCGGATCGGCTGCGCGAGGCTCACCTGAGCCACGCATGACGCGATCAGGAAAATGAGTGCGCGGCCAAGCGGTCCTGCACGACGCGGCATCGAAGTCTCCTTGTTATCTGGGCGCCTGTCGTCGCAGGCGTCGTGATGTCGAGGAGTATAAGAAACCGCGCCCTTCTGAATGCTTTCCGCGAAGCATCTCTTTTCTACGTAGTTTCCCGACGCGCGAACGGTATGCGTTCGCGCGCGGCCTCAAACCGGATGCTGATCCGTTCGCATGCCGAGCTCGGTTACGCTCTCCTGAGTTTTGGAAGAGCGAATAAACCGTTTGGCGAGAAACGCGCGAATCGGCTCTTCCACGAACTTCGTCAGGAGCACCGCGCACACGATGGTAATCGCGCAAGTTGCCAGCATGGGCGCTACCGCATACTGGTTCGCTTTTCCGAAGTACATAAAGACCGCCTGCCCGATCGGATAGTGGATCAGATAAATCGGGTAGGAAATCCAGCCAAGAAAACGCGCGATATTGATATCCACCGCCGATGTGCAACGTACAGTCGATCCGAACGCCACCAGCCACGGCGCGACGCCGAAGATAATGAACATCGGGTAAATCCCGTGCAGCGACATGGGAAAGAAAAACAGAACGAGTACGAGCGTGAATAGAAAGTAAATATTGGCGAACGCGCGAGGTACGATCGCGGTCGCGATTCTCGTGATCGAATCTTTCTTGTTGTAGAGAAATACACCCACCAGGAAACCGAAGGCCACGCGGAAAAATCCGCCGTCGAACCGGCTGCCGGACCAGCCCTGCTCGAAATCGAACAGACCGTGGCCATGCAGGTCGATGGTCGTCAGCGCGCTCGTTGTCAGGAACGCCGCCGCGCTCAAAAGAATCATCTTGAATATCGAGCGCATTTGCAGCCTGACGATCAACACGAACGAAAGGCTGGCCACCATTTCGAAGAAGAGCGACCACGCGGGCGGATTACTGGGGAAAATGGGACCGCCCAGCTCGCCGATATACGGCGCGAGAAACGAGTTATAGAGCGTCGAAGAAATGATGTTCCCCGACGAAAAATTCGTGAGCCCCTCGCGCCCCGCCTCGATGAAAACGGGTAGCCCGATCAGCAGCGAAAATATGAGCATCGGATAGAGCCGGATAATGCGCCTCTTTATATATTCCGCGTTGGTCATGCCGTTCTGCAACCGCGCGCCGTAAGAATGCGCGATGACAAAACCGCTCAGCACGAAAAATAAATCGACCGCTTCATAAGCGTTCCTGAAAAGCATTTCCTGACTGAGGTGGGAAATCATGACCGCGAGCGCGGCCACGCCCCTGAGGCCGTCCAGCGCCTCATATCTATTGTTGGTCTCTGCCATTAATCCCCCGCTGCCTTTTTTGTTAGGTTTGCGCGAATTTGCCAATCGTGAAAATTTTGAAAAGTGCGGTGGAGTACGGTGTCCCGATACTCGTGCAGAACATAATCTTACGATTTTCTAATTTACCGAATCTATTTGTAATTATCCGCAGTCGAGGCTTAGCTCGTCTCTTCTAACGCGTAGCAATGGATTGCGCAAAGGCTTCACGGAACATCGGAACCAGGCGCTTGTTGCCGAATTCGCTCAGGTGATCCGCGTCGTAGTACAGCGGTCTCAGTTGCTGACTCGCCCAGCATCGCCCGTGATCGCAAAGGCGCGGCTTGGGATCGAGAAGTTTGATGCCGCATTGCGCCGCCGCCGCTTCCTGCGCGATCCGCACGACATGGTTACGTCTGTCGTAGTCGTCGAGCGGAATGGACAGGTCGTTGGTGCCCCGCTTGAACATCAACTGACGCGACACGGCTTGCGGCACCTCGAATGGCATCTCCGGCACCGGCTGCACGAGATAGACCGGGTGCGACTTCGCGATCAGACAAGCCGATGCCACAAGATGCTGCGCATACTCCGCGAGGAACGCGGGCGTCGGCGAATCGTACGGGCGCGAGAAATAGACCAGCGGATGGTGACTGAGTGCGCTGCCATCGATCGGACCCAACGCATAGTCCGACGTGCGATTGACGATCAACACGGGGATGGCCGAGTCGATCGATGCCAGCTTGCGCAAGGCCCAAGCGTTGAAGTTGGCGCATTGCTCGTCGGCATCGCGCGAACCCGGGACCGCATGCTCACCGTAGATCGTCGGACAGCCCGAGTAACTCAGCTCCATGATCGAACCGTTGGGCAGTGCTTTCTGGACGGCGCTCACCATTGCATCGGCGTGGCTGTCGCCGAGCACGACCGCCCGAAGTGGACCACTGCCGAACCTACAAGCCGGCGATTTGCCTCCGGACGACGCGAGGCATTTGTCGCGCATCGGGCTGAAATCGAGTTGCTCGTTCGCGGCCATGTCCCACAACTCCGGCACGCGGTTGGGGACATGCTGATATCGCGCGCCAATGGCGACGAGGGTCACGCCTACCATCGCCGTGCCCAGATACAGCAAGCGTGCGGGCTTCGTCGCGCGAGCGAGATATGCGCGCGTCGGCCGTTCGATGAGTTGATAAGACGCCTCGCCAAGCAGCACGGCCGCAACGATACCGCCCGCGATACTCATGGGATCGTGCAGACGATCGGAGTAGACCAGCAACACCGCGAGCGGCCAGTGCCAAAGGTAGAGCGAATACGAACGCGTGCCGAGCCATTGCACGATGCCGTTGCCCGTGAACATGGAGCGCTGTCTCGATGCCGCGATGACCAACGCCGCGCCGAGCACGGGCACGATTGCAAAGCCGCCGGGCCAACTGAGGCTGGAATCGAAGCGCACGACCGCCAGCGCGATCAACGCAAGTCCGACGCCTTCGAGCACACGCGTGAGCGCGGCGGGCAACTTGCGCTGTCCGGCGTAAAGCCAGACCATGCCTCCGGCGAGCATTTCCCACGCGCGGCTTGGCAGGAGATAGAACGCGGCGTCGGGCCAGCGCGACGTGGCATAAATCGACCAACTCAGCGACGCCACGCCTGCAGCGGACAACAGCGCAATGACCCCGGCTCTGCGCCGCCAGCGCCATGCGAATGCGGCTGCGAGCGGCAGCAACAGATAGAACTGCCATTCCACGGACAACGACCACGTGTGCAGGAGCCACTTCTCATGCGACGCCGAATCGAAATAGCCGGAGCGTCTCCAGAAAAGGACATTGGAAACGAACGTGAGCGCGGAGGCCGCGTTGAGCGAGAGCTCCCGATAATCGACATGCACGAGCCAGAACCAACCGACTCCGAGCAAGACTACGCACAACGCGATAAGCGGCGGCACGATACGCACCGCGCGCGACAGATAGTAATCGACCAGCGAGAAGCGGCCGCGCTCAAGCGCCGCGACGACGATTCCAGTCATCAGAAAGCCAGAAATGACGAAGAACACGTCGACACCGGCGAAGCCGCCGGAAAAACCCGGAATGCCGAAGTGAAAGAGGACGACGGGAAGCACTGCCCACGCGCGCAGGCCATTGATGTCGTAGCGGAACGCCGTGCGGACGGCGGATTCCGCGCGCCGTTCGCCAGCAAGGCCCGTCTCGGCGGGCATTCTCGTTGTTTGCATGGATTCGTTTTCTAAGGTCTGGATGGATCGAGGCGCGGTCTAAAGAATTACGGCGCCGCCTCCTTCAGCAATCGTAAGAACAATAACCGGGTTGTTTTGTTGCTTCCGCTGAAAACGATGTCGCTGGGTTCGTTAGCGCACCAGGAGTGTTCGCAACGTGCCAGCGGCACGCGGTTAGATAGGCCGCCAGCAAAGGGCCGAGCGGCGATGCGGTCCAAGTGTTCACCCTGAAAACGAAGAAAGCGTTGAGTTGTTCTCGCGCCACGACATGTTGTTTGTTCGATTATTCGCGGCACGCGGATGACCTCGCCCTGCCGACGTCACGCAAACGTCAATGGTTCGAACAAGAGTGTTAATCTCCCCGACGGTGGCTTGAAAGCATCAAGTCCCGTACTCGTTGACGCACAAGCGTTCGTCTCAATTCGACGCCGGATTTCTCGGCACGCGGATTGCCTTAGACGCTTCCATGCCGCGGGATCTGCTCGCGGCCGACTATCAACATCAAGAGGACAATATGAAGATCGTAACTAAAGGCATTCTTGTCTCGGCACTGACGCTTGGCTTGTCGTGCGGCGCATTCGCGCAAGGGAATGGCGCGGGCGAGCCGGGCAGCAACGGCGCGGGTCGGGGTGGCGTCGGCGTCGGTACGCCCAACGGCGACGGCGAAACCGGCTCGCCTTCGGGCCCGACCGGCAAGCACTCGACGTTTCCCAAGAAGCACTCGAAGGCCAAGAAGAGCAGCAGTACGACGACGAACGCCGCGCCGCAGTAAGGCAATTTAGTCGCGGATTCAATCGCGCATCGAGAATCAGGCGGGCATGCTCCTGTTGGCGCGTGCCCGTTCGCCGCTCAAGCCTCTGCTTTGAGAAGTCGAGCGCATGTCCAAGTACTTGAGGCGAAACCGACAACGCCCAAGCCTCGAAGCCATCCCATTCCTAGAGCCGGAAATTCTCCCGGAGGGTGGCAATGAGCAAGTCGATCGCTTCGCTACCACGGCCGCCGGCATCCCGCATCAAAACCACTTCGTGGTCCACGACGCGCGGCAGCTTGTCCAACACTCTCATCTCTTCGCTCACGCGCGCGCGGTCCAACAGCGTGACCGCAAGCCCGGATTCGACGCATGCCTTGATGGCCTGGCTCGAAGCGCTATCGAGTATTACCCGCCAAGTTCGCCCGGCGCGTTCCAGCGCATCGGTCATCGCTGCACGATACGGGCAAGGCTCGGCATAAAGAGCCAACGGAAGCGGACGGCTCTCGTCCAGCGTGAATGCCGCGCTTCCGACCCATACCGGCGTAGTCACTGTCAGCACCTCAGCGGGCCTGCTTGCCTTGATAGGCTGAACCAATAGCGCCACATCGAGCTTGCCCCGGCCCACCTGGTCACGCAGTTTGAGACTCGGTGCGGTCCTCACTTCGAGCACGACGTTGGGCCACGTTGTCGAAAAGCCGGGGAGAATGTCGCGAATCACATGCGATGCATATTCATCCGGCACACC
Source organism: Caballeronia sp. LZ003 (assembly GCF_031451465.1). Lineage (NCBI taxonomy): Bacteria > Pseudomonadati > Pseudomonadota > Betaproteobacteria > Burkholderiales > Burkholderiaceae > Caballeronia > Caballeronia sp. LZ003. The sequence goes on from NZ_JARUXJ010000003.1 coordinate 991,374, forward strand.
CAGCACGACCCTCCCCGCCAGCGCTTTCCCATGAAAATCCTGCAAAACACGGTCGTGCGCGTTTAGTAGCTCACTCGTACTGGAAAGTAACCGCTTGCCGAGCACGGTGAGCGTCACCGCCTGATTGTCCCGATCGAGCAAGCGGCCGCCAGCAATCGCTTCGAGGCGCTGAATGTGAATGCTGATCGCGGCCGGGCTCTTGTGCACGAACTCCGCTGCCGAGCGAAATTTGCCGAGTCGCGCTACCGCGTGAAACGTGCGCAACAGTTCGATGTCGAGGACCGCTTCCATGGTGGTTTAACCGAATTGAACGAGATGGTCAGTATATTTTGATTTTCGAATCGTCGTGCACTGTCTACGCTAGGTGCATGACCAAGCTCTCGACACCTTGCCCGACATCCCGCCCGCTCGCAACGCGGCCGCTGCGCTTGCCTTTACCGGCATTGGAAGCGTTGATGATCGTCGCGTGGAGCTCCGGCTTCGTCGGCATGCGCTTTTCCGCCGACTACGCACCAGTTTTCCTCGTGGTGTTATGGCGTTGCGCGGTGGTCTCGCTTTGCCTGCTTCCGTTCGTGGCGCGCGAAATCATGCGCACGCCGCCCGCCGTGTTACTGCGGCACGGCGTGATCGGCTTATTCGCGATGGCGGGCTATATCGCTGGCATCGGAAAGGGCATTGAACTCGGGGTATCGGCGGGACTTTCTGCGCTGATCGCAAACCTTCTGCCTGTCGGTACGGTGGTGATTTCGTCCGTGTTTTTCAGCGAGCGTGGTTCACGCCGGACGTGGCTTGGCATGGCGCTGGGCGTGGCAGGCGTGCTATTCGTCAGTCGCGACGCTTTTACACTTGGTTCTGCTCCTGTGTGGGCGTACGGTTTGCCGGTGGCAGGCATGGCGTCCCTGGCCGTGGCTACGGTGTGGCAGCAACGCGCGTCCGGTCGTCTTGGCTCGCTAAGTCTATTGGCCACCCTTTGGCTCCATTGCAGCGTGACGTGCGTGGTTTTTCTCGGTCTGCAGACTTTTCAAGGAAGCATCGCGCCGGTTGCCACCAAGGGATTCACCGCCAGCGTGCTCTGGACGGCGCTTCTCTCCACGCTTGGCGGATATGGTCTGTACTGGTTATGTCTGAAGCGTTCGTCAGCGGCGAGAGTATCGAGCGTCCTTTTCTTGAGCCCATCGGTCACGCTCGTATGGGCATGGGCCATGTTCGGTGAACCACTTTCCTGGTCGATGCTTGCCGGAACCGTCGTGGCGGCGACAGGGATCGTCTTGATGACGCGAACGCCTGTGCCGAGTTGACGGTCGACATTTCACATGACGCTGAAACATGCCGCAGTCGACTGTCGCAAAATGACTTGAGCATCATCTGCTTGTCCCTTGACCCGAAGGAGGACACGATGGCTCAACGCATCTTCCAGACGATCGAACCGAAGATTCTTTACTTCGGCACACCGGTCGCTCTGATCAGCTCGCTCAACGAGGACGGCACGACCAATCTCGCGCCGATGTCGTCGTTCTGGGCGCTCGGCTGGACGCTCATGCTCGGCTTGCTGGACGAGACAAAGACGGCTGAAAATCTCGAACGGCATGCGGAATGTGTGATCAATCTTCCGTCGCCGGAAATGTGGAAGCAGGTCGAAAACTCGCGCCTCTGACTGGAAAGAACCCCGTCCCCGAGTTGAAGAAAAAGCAATTTCGCTTCGAGAAGTGCAAGTTCGAGGAAGCGGGGTTCACTCAGCTCGCCAGTGATTGCGTGAAGCCTTATCGCGTTGCCGAGTGTCCCATGCATCTGGAGGCTCGCGTGCGTCACATTCACCGAATGGGCGGCGAGAAACTTCAAGCGCTTGGCGGTGGCGTCGCCGCAGAAGTCGAGATCGTGCGCGTGCATGCAGACGAAGCCTTCGTCAAGAACATGCACCATATCGACGCCAAAAAATGGTCACCGCTGGTCTATAACTTCCGCCACTACTTCAGACTCGCCGATCACGAACTCGGAAAGACGTTCAGAGCGTGAGGGTCGAGCAAGGAACTCAGCCGCGTATCCGAACGACGAGACCGCAGACTGATACTTTCTTGCATACACGCCAGCCATTGGCCGCTCTTTGAAGATTCGCGGAGGACACCGGTGCAAGGTCACGTCCTTTTGCAGAAGCCGCAAACCCACGCGCGGCCTTCTGCCCCCTGCTCATCCCCGGCCATCAACAAGGTTTTCCCTCCCCTACCTGTTCCGGGTGGGTTGCCTCCCACTCCTAGGTATTACCGTGACGTTACGAGACCGTCATTGGCCTGCCGCCGCATGCGGCGAGGCCAGAAAAATACCAAGGAGACAACAATGCAACCCAGGTTCCTCGCGGCCGCTTCAGGCGCCGGCGACAGCGTCTTCCGGCGGGACTGAGCATGATGTCTCCGCCCGAATTCCAGTCGCGCCCGGCATGGACCATGACCGTCATGCTGACGGCCCTCTCCCTCATCAATTTTCTCGACAAGATCGTGCTGGGTCTGGTGGCCGTGCCGCTGACGGCGGAACTTCATCTGTCGCCGCAGCAGTACGGCCTCGTCGCCGGCAGCTTCTTCTGGCTGTTTTCGGCTTCGACCGTCGTCGTCGGCTTTCTCTCCAACCGCATTGCGACGCGCTGGATTTTGCTCGCCATGGGGCTGGCCTGGGCGGTGCTGCAAGTGCCGCAGGCGCTGACCACGAGCGCACTCGGGCTGCTGGCTTGCCGGGTGATTTTGGGCGCGGCGGAAGGACCGTCGTTTCCGGTCTCCGTGCACGCGCTGTACAAATGGTTTCCCGATCGCAGACGCAATCTGCCGGTGGCTGTAATCAATCAGGGAGCCGCCGCTGGCATGTTGCTGGCCGGCATGCTGATTCCGCTCGTGACGAAGCAATGGGGCTGGCGCATGAACTTCGTGCTGCTCGGCGCAATAGGCATGATCTGGTGCGTGCTCTGGCTATGCTTCGGCCGCGAAGGACCGATCGACGAGCGACGATCAGCACGCGGCAACCAGCGTACCGCTAGTCAATCCGCGCTTGCCTCGTCGCAACGGCTTTCGTATCGCCGCATCCTGACGGACCGTTCGGTCCTCTCGGTGTTCGCGCTCGGCTTCACGGCCTACTGGACACTCGGACTCAGCCTGACCTGGCTGCCCACTTATCTCGAGAAAGGGCTTGGTTTCTCCGGCGTCGAGGCAGGCCGCTGCTTCGCGGCAGTGGTCGCCACGGCGGCGCCCGTGAACCTTGGCCTCAGCTGGATCTCGCAGCGCATGCTGGCAGGCGGCGCATCGAGCCGCCGGGCGCGGGTGCATCCAATCTGCCTGAGCGCCATGGCCGGCGCGCTGGTGTTCGTCTTGCTGATCCTGCTGAATGCGCCGCCCATTCAGAAAGTCGCGCTGCTAGCCATCGCCTGCGCGCTGCCGACACTGAGCTTCACGCTCGCGCCCGCCCTGCTCGCGGAGATAGTGCCGGACAGTCAACGCGGTGCGCTGGTCGCGATCCACACCGCGCTCGCAAGTCTCGGCGCCGCCATTGCACCGGCGGTGATGGGGCGGATCGTGCAGACCCACGGCGGCGGCACTAGCCATGCGTATGAACTCGGCTTCGTCGTGAGTGCCGTTTTGCTGCTTGCCGCCGCGCTCGCCGCGCTGCGCTGGCTTCGTCCCGAGCAGTCCGTGAAGACGTTGCAGCACGTGGCCGCCCGCGCCCCCGCCTGATGGACCTTGCCCCGAGGCCTCCCCACTGCCTTCCGGCGAACAAGCAGCGAAACACCGTGCTCATCTGAACCGCAAACCGAGCCATGAATAGACCTGAGAGAAACCAGCAGCCCGATACGAGCGCTGCGGAGTATGACTACATCGTCGTGGGCGCGGGATCGGCCGGTTGTGCGGTGGCGGCCAGACTGGCCGAAGATCCGTCGGTGAGCGTCGCGCTTCTCGAAGCCGGTCCCCATGACCACCACCTGAGCGTATGGGCGCCTATCGGCCTTGCGGTCACGGTGCGCAAGCACGGTCCGCGCAACTACGCCTACTACTCCGAGAAGCAGCCCGGTCTCGGCGGTCGCCCCTCCTTCCAGCCGCGTGGCCGGGGACTCGGCGGCAGTTCGTCGATCAACGGCATGGTGTACATCCGCGGGCACCGCTGCGACTACGACGCGTGGGCAAAGCTCGGCTGCACCGGCTGGAGCTACGACGACGTACTGCCCTATTTCCGTCGCAGCGAATGCAACCAGCGCTTCCTCGACGACAGCGGCGATCCCTGGCACGGCGGCACCGGCCCTCTGCACGTCAGCGACCTGCGCACGCCCAATCCGTTCTCCCGGCGTTTCGTCGCGGCCGCGCTGCAAGCCGGCTATCGCCCAAACGACGATTTCAACGGCGCGGAGCAGGAAGGCGCAGGGCTCTACCAGGTCACGCAATGGAATGGCGAACGGTGGAATGCCGCGCGCGCGTATCTGCATCGTGGCGACAAGCGCGACCCGAGCTTCAGCGGAGGTCGGCCGAATCTTGCCGTGCTCACCGACGCCCATGCGCTTCGTCTCGTCTTCAAGGGCAAGCGTGCAAGTGGCATTCACGTCGTGCGCGCGGGCGTCGAGCAAACCTTGCGGGCCCGCCGCGAGATCGTGCTCGCTTGCGGCGCGTTCAATTCGCCACAACTGCTGATGGCCTCCGGCATTGGTCCGGCCCAACATCTACGCAGCGTAGGCATCGACGTGATTCACGACCTGCCCGGCGTCGGCGAAAACCTGCAGGACCATCTCGACGTCATCGTCAACAAGCAGGTGAGGTCGACGGACCTCTATGGCTATTCAGCCGGCGGCTTCCTGCGTCTCATGTCCGAGATCGTGCGATACCGGCGCAACCGCACGGGCATGGTCAGCTCCAACTTCGCCGAAGCGGGTGCGTTCGTCAAGACGCGTCACGACCTTGCCGTGCCCGACGTGCAACTGGCCTTCGTGCTGGCGCTGCTCGGCGATCGCAACAAAAACAAGCGCTCGAAGCTCGGACACGGCTATTCCTGTCATGCATACGTCCTGCGGCCCGAGAGCCGCGGTCATGTTCGTCTGCGCACGGCCGACATGCGCGATGCTCCGTCGATCGACCCGCGCTTTCTCTCCGCCGAAGCGGACATGGACGCGCTCGTTGCGGGCGTCAAAATCGTGCGCCGCATCTATGCGCAACCCGCTCTGGCCGATGCAGGCGGCAAAGAAATGCTCACCGACGACTTCGGACCCGACGGCTCGAACGAAGACGCGATCCGTGCGTTCGTGCGCAGTCAGGCCGACAGCGTCTATCACCCGGTCGGCACCTGCAAGATGGGCATCGACACGCAGGCGGTCGTCGATCCAAGCCTGCGGGTGCGCGGCATCGACGGTCTGCGCGTGGCGGACGCGTCGATCATGCCGACGCTCATCGGCGGCAACACGAACGCGCCGGCCATCATGATCGGCGAAAAGGCGGCGGACTTGATCCGCGCCGCAAACAGATAGATTCGGACAGCTTCAAATGGAGCATCACATGCAAGCAATCGAAACCGCACCCGCGTTCAACACGAAGCACGCCGTACCCGAGAGATGGCCCTTCGCGGTGGAGCGTCACACGCCGACGATCGGCGCGACGATCGAAGGCGTCGACCTGCGCGATCCGCTCGACGACGACACCTGTCTCGCCTTGCGCCGCGCGCTGCTCGAATACAAGGTCCTGTTTTTCCGCGATCAGGACATCACGCCGGCCCAACATGTGGCGCTGGCGCGGCGCTTCGGCGAACTGGAGATCCACCCGGCGTTTCCGCATCACCCGGAGCATCCCGAATTGGTGATCCTCGGGCGCAACGAAACGCGCCGTGGACGCGAAAACATCTACCACTCGGATGTATCGTGGCGTGACATTCCGTCCATGGGTTCGATGCTGCGCTGCGTGCAATGCCCGGATGTGGGCGGCGACACGATCTGGATCAACATGGTCGCGGCCTATGCGAACCTTCCCGAGGAGATCAAGGCACGCATCGCTCATCTCGAAGCCGTCCACGACATTCTGCCGCTGTTCGGCACGGCGTTGCCGAAGGACCAGCATCCCGTCATGCGCCAGAAGTTTCCGCCGGTCACGCATCCGGTGGTGCGCGTGCACCCGGAAACCGGCGAGAAGGTTCTCTACGTCAATGAGGCCTTTACCACGCATCTATCGAACTACGGGCACGTGACGGCTCAGGCTTATCGCGTCGGCTTCGACTACAAGCTCGCCGAGATGGATCTGCTGCAATACCTGTTCCGTCAAGCTCAGGCGCCCGAATACCAGGTTCGTCTGAAGTGGAGGCCCAACACGATCGCCTTCTGGGACAACCGCGCCTGTCAGCACTACGCTGTGCAGGACTACTTCCCCGCGCCGCGCCATATGATGCGCGCCACGGTAATCGGCGACCGTCCGGTCGGCATAGCCTGAGGAGACGGCATGACAATATTGAACACGTTCTACATCGGCGGCGCGTGGGTCGAACCGTGCGCCGGCAGCACGCTGATGGATATCGTCGATCCCGTCACCGAGGAATTAACCGGCAAGCTCGCGATGGGCACGGCAGCCGATGCCGACCGCGCCGTGGCCGCGGCACGCGCTGCGTTCCCGGCGTGGTCAGCGACGAGCCGCGAGGAACGCATCGCCTTGCTCGAACGGGTGATCGAAAGGTATCGCGCCCGTCTCGACGATCTTGCCGACGCCGTGCGCCGCGAGATCGGCGCGCCCATCGCACTGTGCAAGCACTTGCAGGCGCCGATCGGCCTCGCGCAGCTTCAGGCGGCGCTGGAAACCCTGCGTCATTTCGAGTTCGAGACGAATCACGGCAAGAGCGATGTACGCCGCGAAGCGATCGGCGTTGCCGCACTCATCACCCCGTGGAACTGGCCTCTGAACCAGATCACCGCCAAGGTCGCGCCTGCGCTCGCGGCGGGCTGCACCATCGTGTTGAAGCCTTCCGAGATCGCCCCGTTCGACGCCGTCATTTTCGCGGAAATCATGCATGAAGCGGGCGCGCCGGCAGGCGTCTTCAACATGATCTTCGGCGAAGGACGGGTCGTGGGCGAGCATTTGTCCGCGCATCGCGACGTGGACATGGTGTCGATCACCGGTTCGACGCGCGCCGGCATCGAAGTCGCCATGAGCGCCGCGCCGACAGTCAAGCGAGTCGCTCAGGAGCTTGGCGGCAAGTCGCCGCTCCTGATCCTCGACGACGCCGACCTCAAGGCCGCAGTGACGAGCGGCGTCGCACAATGCATGGCCAACTCGGGGCAGACGTGTGTCGCGCCCACCCGCATGCTGGTGCCGCGCGACCGTTACGAAGAGGCCGTGACGATTGCCGCCGCCGTTGCCAACGCAGTGACGGTTGGCGACCCGGCCGATCCGGCCACGAAGATGGGACCGATCTCCAACCGCGCCCAGTATGACAAAGTGCAGCGAATGATTCGCACCGGGCTCGAAGAAGGCGCGCGGCTCGCGGCGGGCGGCGTGGGCCGGCCGGAAGGCATCTCGCGAGGTTTCTATGCGCGCCCCACCGTCTTTGCCGATGTTCACAACGGCATGAAGATCGCGCGTGAAGAGATTTTCGGCCCTGTGCTGGTGGTGATCGCCTACGACGATGAGGAAGAAGCCATCGCTATCGCCAACGACACGGACTTCGGGCTTGCGGGTTATATCGCCACCGGCGATGCACAACGGGCCCGGCGCATCGCAACGCGGCTGCGCGTGGGATCGGTGCGGATCAATGGCGCCATGATGGACATCACCGTGCCCTTCGGCGGCTATAAAACTTCCGGCAACGGGCGCGAATGCGGAGCGGAAGGGCTGGCCGAGTTTCTGGAATGCAAGTCGGTCACTGCCTGACGGAACACGTGAATCGGTGAAAAGAAAGGCCTGCAGCACGAGGCCCTTCTCATGGCGCCGCCAAAGCGCCCTCAGATCGTGGACAGGGTCAGCGCGTTCTTCACTGACTTCACGCCCTCCACGCCTTCGGCCACTTGAGTGGCCAGTCCGATCTGCGCCTCTTCCGGTACGGTACCTTCCAGTATCACCGCCCCTTCCGACGCGCGAACCGTGATGCTGGCAACCCGCAGCCCCCGAGTTTTGCTGAGTGCGCGGAGCACGCTCTTTTGCAACGCCCGGTCGGCCGCCTTGCTGGCTGCTTTGCTTGCCTTCGCATCCGATGCCGGCACGGAGGACGCGGCATAACTACTCTGAGCGTGCGCACCGGAAGACCCGCCTATGGAAGCCGCCAGCATGAAAGCAGCGCCGACGAGCCGCATCGCTTTAATCGATTGCATCAGGATTTCCTTTCTCTCTTTGGTTGTCGTGAACGAACCCCATCGTCAGAAACGATGTGTCATGCCAACGAGTCCCAGAACCTGTTTCGAGCCGCTGACGACTCCCGCCACGCCGGGCCAGCTCATGTTTGCGCTGCCGTTGTTCTTCACGTACCCGGCGCGCATATAAAAACTGGTGCGCTTCGAAATGTTGTGGTCGACGCCGACCTCGACACCGAGGCTATTGTCGTGAACGCCGCGCACGACGCGTTGAATGCCCGCAAGTTCGACGGTATCGAAAGGCGTGGCCTGAATCGTCGCGCCCAGCTCCATGATGCTGTACGAATGCACCAGAGTCCCGAGCGGCAGACTCACTGCGGGCGTCACTGTTACCAGCGCGCCATCTGGCACATCCTTGGGGCGGTTGTAGGAATAGTTGAACTGGAAGTTCACGATGCCCAGCCGATACGCCAGCGCCCCGGTGAAATGTTCGGTCGCCATCAACGGGAACGATGTCAAGAGGGAAGGCGCGGCAGGCACCAGCGGCGCGGTCTCGTTCGAGCCGTGCTGATACTGATAGCCGACGCCCGCGTAAAAGCCGTAACCGGAATAGCTCGCGGCCAGGTCGAGCATGTTGCCTGAAGTGACGGTCACTGGCTGGGTCGTGGCAGACGCCAGCGCGTACATCGCATAGAGGTGAACGCCGCTCAGGTCCGGCGAGAGATAAACGATCGAACTGCTGGTTCGCCCGGACACGTACTGGGTCGCGAGAGTGGCGCGATCGGTGGCGCCGGCGAGATCGGCTGCGGCCAGCGGCGACAACGCTTCGTTGCCGCGGAACGGGTCCGTGAAATACACCGCCCAGAAGCTGGGCTGATATTGACGCCCGAAGCTCAACTGGCCGTAGGTGTCGTGCTTCAATCCTACCCAGGACTGCCGGTAGAACATGGCGGTGCTGTCGGCGAAGTAAGTGCCGTTATTCGTGTTGTACCCGCTCTCGACATCGAACACCGCCTTCAGCCCGTTGCCGAGGTCTTCCGAACCCTTCAGGCCGACCAGCGAACCTGTCGACCCGCCGCTTCGCTCGGCATATGAATGCCGTCCACCGTTATCCAGATACTGTACGAACACGTCCGCGACGCCGTACAGGGTCACGCTCGACTGCGCGGAAGCCGCCCCGGCGGCGAGCATCAAAACAGCCCCGAATACAGGTCTGATCCTGAAACGCATGCATGTCTCCCTTTGTCGTTCTGAATCCGGTGAACATGAGCAATGCCAAGGTGTGTCGACCGTGGCCAGCCAACACGCATCGAGCCGATGCCGCGGATCGCCACGTCGGCGCGCGGGCCCAAGATCGACGTCTCTGTTGTCGCGAGTCAATATTGCGGGGACCGCCAGACGGAACCACTACCCGAACCGAGGGGGGACGGGAATACCCCGAGCGAGGCAAGGGCGAGCGGCACTCGACGCCTACCCGAAAGAGGGGGCGGCAAAAGCGCGCCGCGCCGTTACGCTCGACAGAACCGGTCATTAGCGTGCCGATGCTCCCGGGCATTGGTTCTTGCATGACCCATGCGTTGATCTGCTGCACTTATCCTTGAGCGAGGTGGCAATGTCCGCGATCCGATCCATGCCCGTCACGCGGCGGCCTGTGCATACCCGACGCATCGAGTGTGCGGGTTATGAAAGAAGCGACGGCCTGTTCGATATTGAAGGCCACATGATCGACACCAAGGCCGACGACGCCAATCTGATCTTCAAGGTCGTGCCGGCCGGCTCGCCAATTCACGACATGCGTATCGTCGTGACCGTCGACAGCAGGCTCGTGATCCATCGCATAGAGGCTCGCACCGAGGCCGCGCCAAGCCGCTATTGCGCGGAGATCAACGCGGCCTACGCGTGCCTCGCGGGCGTGGCAATCGGCGCGGGATTCATGAAGGAAGTAAGACGCCGCCTTGCCGGGACAAGCGGTTGCACGCATCTGAGCGAACTGCTCGGGCCAATTGCGACGACCGCTATCCAGACGCTCATAGGCTTGCGCGCCAGCGGAAAGGTCCGTCAAGAGCAGTCCGACCAAGCCGACATGCCAATGCTCGATACCTGCCATGCGTGGCGCGCGGACGGCGAGGTCGTGCGTTTCGTCTCCCGGCGCAAGCGCGAGCGCGAAGCTTCTCGGATTGCTCCTTCACGCGCCGGTAAAACATCGTAGTAGCACGATCTCGACCGCCCCGCCCCGGCGTGAAAATCCGCCACTAGCGCTGCGCTACAATAAGCCGGTCATCATTTTGTCTTCTGGCGGGCGCCGCTCAGGCGCCTAACCGGAACGCGCAAGGCGCAGGTCAGCATGCCGCAGAATTCTCCTTTCGAGGACCGTCCGCTCTCGCGCCGCCTGCAAAACGGCAGGATCGAACCCAACACCGAATCCCGTCTGGTCGCACCGCGCGGCGCCGCACGCATCGTTGCGCGCGAGCGCTTGCTCGCCCGGTTGCTCGACGCGCGCCGCAGTCGTTGCGTGATTCTTCAAGGTCCCGCCGGTCGCGGCAAAACGAGTGTCGTGATTGCGTGGCGCGAGGCCTTGCTGTCGCTCAGTTTCGACATCGCGTGGCTCACCCTCGCACCGGAAGACAACGACCTCGCCCACTTTTTCGATTGCCTCGTCGCCAGCCTCGCGCACGTCGACCCCGCCATCTCCCGCGAAGCCGGGCTGCTGGGCGGTCGTGGACTGGATGACGAAGCCGTCGAACGCACCGTCATCGCGCTCGTGCGCGGCATCGCCGGTCATCCCGGAGACGTCGTGCTGGTGCTCGACGACCTGCATCATCTCGCCAACGCACGCAGTCACGAAGCGTTGCAATGGCTCCTCGATTACGCGCCGCCCAACCTTCACCTCGTGCTCGTTTCGCGTGGCAGCGTGCCACTCTCGCTTGGCCGGACGCGCGACGAGGGACTCGTGCTCGAACTGGACATGCGCGATCTTCGCTTCACCGCTGCGGAATCCGAACAATTCCTGAGAGAGCAGCTCGGTGAAATCAATCCGCGAGATGCCCGCTACACGCATGAGCAGACGGATGGCTGGGTCGCCGGCCTGCAACTGTGCGCGATGCGCTTGAAAAAGAGAAAACCAGGCGCGGCGGATATCGCCGGGGCCGATCTCTCGACGCACGGTAGGCTTCAGGACGCGCGCGGCCTTACCGAGTACTTCGAGCGGGAAGTGTTGTCGCGCCTTGCGCTCCCCGAGGTCGAGTTGTTGATACGAATTTCCGCCTGCACGCTGTTTTGCGCGCCGCTGTGTATTGCGTTGCTTGGAGACGAACAGACAGCGGGCGAAGTGCGCGTGCGGCTGGCGAGACTTGAAAGCGACAACCTCTTCATTGCGCCGATCGAAAGCGCGGGCAGCGAAACGTGGTATCGGCTCAACCCGCTCTTTCGCGAGACCCTGCTGGAACGCTTTCAGGCGCGCAGCGAAGTGCATCGACGTGCCGTGCATCGGGCGGCATGGACCTGGTTTCGCGATCACGATCATCCCGACGAGGCGGTGCGCCACGCATTGCTCGCAGGCGAAGCGGCCGCCGCGGCCGATCTCGTCCAGTGCGTTGCCCGCACCATGCAGGTCGCCGGGAAACTGCGCAAGCTCGTCGGGCTCATGCGGCTGCTCCCATGCGTCGAGGTTCAAGCTCGCATCGGTCTGCGGCTCCTGATGGCGCATCTGCATCTGTATGCGCGCGAATTCGGCGCCTGCGCGGCGGCCATCGCGCGACTGCACGACGACATTCCTTTCGCCGACACTCAATCGCGCTACCGCCTGGCTCTTTTGCGCACGGCGCTTGCCGTGCAACGCGACGACCCCGACGCCGCCGCCTCGATGTTGCCGCAACTGCTGGACATTCCCGCCGACGCGGACAGTCTCGCGACGGGCGCGCGCACCAACCTGCTCTCGTGGATCCACATGCGCCACGGCGCGTACGAAGAGGCGCGGCGCGTGCAGACGCAGTCGGCGCAACTGCTCTTCGAAGGCGCACCGCTTTCCGGCACGCCAGCGGGCGCATTGAACGGCCGCTGCATGATCGGATTCAGCCATGCGCTGGAAGGCAGGTTCGTGCAGGTCGAGCGCATTGCCCGCGACGTACTCTGCAAGGCCGACAGACTCGGCAGTGCGGCCGCCGAAGCCGCATGTTTCGCCGCCGCGTTGCTGGCCGAAGCGCTCTACGAGTTCGGCGAACCCGGCGCCGCGCGCAAGCTGCTTGAAGAGCGTATCGACGTGCTGGAGCGTGTCTCCATCCCCGACTCCGTGCTGCGCGTGTTCACCGTGCTTTCGGCGGTGCACTGGACGACCGGGCATCGGCTGAACGCGTTCGCATACCTCGAACGGCTTGAACGATACGCGACGCAACACGGCCTCGTGCGGCTCGTCGCTCATGCCGTGGCAGAACAGACGCGGCGTCATCTGTCATGCGGACAGTTCGACGCGGCGCAAGCGGGACTGACCCGCCTCGACACGATGGCCGCGCAAAGCGACGCCGCCCCTTCCACGACCGTCGCGGAGATTCGGGCGATGGCGGCACGCGGGCAGATCGACTGGTGCATGGCGCACGAAGACTGGGAAAGCGCGGCACTGCGTCTGCAATCGCTCATTCCGTTTTACGAAGCGCACGGCTGGCAGCGGCACGTTGCCTGTCTGCAAATGCAGTCGGCATTGGTCGATGAGCGGCGCGGCCGACCGGACGCGGCGCGCGTGGCCGTGCTGGCCGCATTGCGGCGCGGACACCGGCTCGGTCTCATACGCAGTTTGCTCGATACAGACCCCGGCGCCCTCGATCTCATCACTCATGTCGAGCAGAGTGAACCGCACGATCCCGTGCTTTCCTTTTACGTGGACCGATTGCATGCCGCGCAACAAGGCGCGCCGCGCAGCGGTGCCAAGCCGGCCGCGCGGCTCAACAACGCGGGCGGGAGCATCGACACGTTGAGCGAACGCGAAACGCGCGTGGTCGGATTGCTGGCGCACGCGCTGCCGAATAAGAAAATCGCGCGCACGCTCGGCATTTCGCCCGAAACCGTCAAGTGGCATCTGAAGAACATCTACGGGAAGCTCGGCGTGGCAAGCCGCGACGAAGCAGTCGCCCGCGTGCGCGATCTCGAACTGAGCAACGCGACGCTGGGCAGCGCCGCCAGTGGAGCAGGCTGACGAGCCCTGACTCGTTCTTGCGCAGCCACGCCACCCGCCTTGGGTGGTTCCGTCGCAGCCGCAACGCACTATCCTTCGATTCAAGGGGTAGTGCGTAATCATTGCGCACACAAAACTCCACGAAATAACGCCGGTGCGCGCCGCGGTGCGCACTGAAGCCAAGGAGACAGGCGTAAATGAGTACGCTGATGGATGACGTATCTGCAGTAGCGCCTTATCGTCCCGTGCGTTTCCCGGAGCGCCGGCCGCACATCGAGCACCGTCCCGACGGCACGCTTATCCTCAGTTCGGCGAGCGCGCCGCCGGTCATTGCCGAGCGCAGCTTTGCCGCGTTCATTCCCGCGTGGGCCGAGCGTCGCGGCGACGACACGGCATTCGCCGAGCGCGATGCAACGGGCGCATGGCGCACCATTAGCTGGCGCGAACTGTGGGTACAAGTCCAGACGGTTGCCGCTGCGCTGCTCGAAATGGGACTGGGTCAGCAGCGTCCCGTGATCCTGCTATCAGGCAATTCGATCGAGCAGGCGGTATTGCTGCTCGCGGCCGAATACGTCGGCATTCCGAGTGCGCCGGTGTCGCCTGCTTATTCGCTCGTCAGCCGGGACTTCGCGCGTCTCAAAGGCGTGCTGCGAATGGTTCCGCCCGCCACGGTGTTCGTGCAGGATGCGGCGCAGTTCGCGCGCGCGCTTGCCGCTCTCGCCGCTTCGGGCGTCGCGGGCACATCGATCATCACCGTGTGCAACGCCGCGCCCGGCCACCGCACCTGGGCCGATTTGCTCGCCAGCGGATTGACGCACGCGCGCAGCGCCGCCGTCGCGGCAGCGCATGCATCGATCGACGGCGCCCACACCGTTCGCGTGCTGTTCACCTCGGGCTCGACTGGTGTTCCGAAGGGCGTGCCGCTCACCTACGGCAACTTCAGGGCAGTCGCGTCCTACTACGCCGACAACCTCGGCTGGCTGCTGGAATCGCCACCGGTCTTTCTCGACTGGCTGCCCTGGCATCACGGTCTGGGCGGCGTGCTCAATCTCGGCCGTTCGATCCAGTTCGGCGCGACCCACTATATCGACGACGGCCGGCCGCTTCCGGGCCTGATCGAGCGCACGGTTCGCAATCTGCGCGACGTCTCGCCCACCGTGTTCACGAGTGTTCCCTCGGCGTGGGCCGTACTGGCGGGCGAACTCGAACGTGACCCCGTGCTCGCGCGGAGCCTGTTCGCCGACGTCCAGTATTTCGGCTATGGCGGGGCCAGCCTTCCCGCCGACGTGTGGAATCGCATCCAGCGCGTCGCCGTCGATACCATCGGCCGGCGCATCGTCTTTTCGACCGGTCTCGCCTGCACGGAAACGAGCGGCATGGGCACCTATTGTGGCTGGCCGTCGAAAGACCTCGGTAACATCGGCGGCCCGGTTCCCGGCTCCGAAGTGAAGCTGGTGCCGCTCGACGGCGGCGACGGACGCTACGAGATCCGCATGCGCGGCGCGAATGTCTTCGGCGGCTATCTCGACAATCCGGAACTGAGCGCGGCCGCGTTCGATTCAGAAGGATTCTTCCGCCTCGGCGACGCCGTCCGTCTGGCCAATCCGGAAGACGCGGGCGAAGGCCTGCTCTTCGCCGGCCGCGTGGTCGAAGACTTCAAGCTCACCAACGGCACCTGGGTACGCACGGGCGCCGTCCGTCTCGGTCTGCTCGAACTGTGCGCCCCGCTCATTTCGGACGCGGTGATCTGCGGTCACGATCACGACTATCTCACCGCGCTTGCATGGCCGAACGTGGCCGCCTGCAAACGGCTCGCCCCCGAGCTTGCCGAACTGGACGCGGAAGCGCTCGCCCGGCATCCGCTCGTGGTGGCCGCGCTGCGCGAACGCCTCGTCACTCAGCGAGGCGGTGGCGCCAGCCGCACCATCGAACGCGTGATGCTGATGGCGGAACCGCCTTCCATCGACGCCAACGAGATCGCCGAAAAAGGCTACGTCAATCAGGCCGTCACCCGCGCGCGGCGCGCTCATCTGATCGAGCCTCTCTTTCACGCCGAGCCGGCCGCGCATATCGCCTGCGCACGGTAAGCCTCACACCCGGATCAGGCGGATCTTTTCTCAGGAACTTAGTCATGCACATTACTCGAACCGTCTTCCGCGACGATCACGAAATGCTGCGCACCAGCGTGCGCCGCTTTCTGGAACGGGAATGCGTTCCGAAACAGGCCGAATGGGACAAGACCGGCCGCGTCGATCGCGAAACCTGGCTGAAGGCGGGCCGTGAAGGACTGCTGTGCCTGACGCTGCCAGCCGAATACGGCGGAGGCGGCGGCGATTTCGGTCATGCGGCCGTGCTCAACGAGGAAGTGAATCGCGCGGGCCTGAGCGGGCTGGGCTTCGGCGTTCACTCGGACGTCATCGCGCCTTATATCGCGCGCCTCGGCAGCGAAGATCAAAAGCAGAAGTGGCTCCCCAAAGTCTGCTCGGGCGAGTCGATTCTCGCCATCGCAATGACCGAACCGGGTACCGGCAGCGACCTCAAGTCCGTGCGGACGAGCGCCGTGCGCGATGGCGACGAGTACGTCATCAACGGCAGCAAGACCTTCATTAGCAATGGTCTGAATGCCGACCTGATCATCGTGATCTGCAAAACAGACCCGAGCGCGGGTTCGAAGGGCGTGAGCCTGATCGTGGTCGAGGCAACTCGTGCGGGATTTCGCCGTGGCCGCAAGCTCGACAAGGTCGGCATGCACGGGCAGGACACCGCCGAGTTGTTCTTCGACGACGTGCGCGTTCCGGTCGCCAACCGTCTCGGCGAGGAAGGTCAGGGCTTTGCCTACCTGATGGGTGAACTGCCGCAGGAGCGCTTGTCCATCGCCATCGGCGCGGCGGCGAAGCTCGAAGCCTGTCTCGAACATACGCTGAACTATGTGAAGGACCGCCGCGCCTTCAATCAGACCGTATGGGACTTCCAGAACACCAAGTTCAAGCTTGCCGACATCAAGGCCCAGGCCACGGCCGTGCGCCTGATGGTCGATCACTATCTGGCCGAGCACGTGCGCCGTCGCCTGACGCTCGAAGAAGCCGCCATCGCCAAGCTCTACGCCACCGAGACACTTGGCAAGGCGCTCGACGAGATGGTGCAGCTTCACGGCGGCTACGGCTACATGCTCGAGTACCCCGTCGCACGCGCCTTCGCCGATGCGCGCGTGAACCGCATTTATGGCGGCACGAGCGAGGTCATGCGCGACCTCATCTCCCGCAAGCTGTAAGTCGAACCTTCTTTTCCACGGAGCAGTGATATGACTCGTAACGTCTTCGTCGCCGGCGTCGGCATGATCCCGTTCAAGAAACCCGGCACCAGCGACACCTACGACGTGATGGGCGCCGGCGCGGTTCGCCAGGCACTGGCCGATGCCGGGCTCGACTACGCCGACGTCCAGCAGGCCTACGCCGGTTACGTCTACGGCGATTCGACCTGCGGTCAGAAAGCGCTCTACCGCGTGGGCATGACCGGCATTCCGGTCATCAACGTCAACAACAACTGTGCAACCGGTTCGTCGGCGTTGTTCCTCGCCCGTCAGGCCGTCCAGAGCGGCGCGGTGGACTGCGCGCTTGCGGTCGGCTTCGAATTCATGCAGCCGGGCGCGCTGTCATCGAAGTGGAGCGACCGCGCACCGGCGCTCGAACGCGCGCTGGATCTGGTCAACGAACTGGTCGACCGAACCGATCTGCCGTCTGCCATCCGCCAATTCAGCGGCGCGGGCCGGGCGCACATGGAGAAGTACGGCACTCGCCTCGAAACCTTTGCCAGGATTCGCGCGAAGGCGAGCCAGCATGCGGCGCGCAATCCGCTCGCCGTGTTCCGCAATGTCGTGACGCCGGAAGACGTGCTGGCCTCGCCGATGATCTGGGAAGGCGTGCTGACGCGCCTGATGGCCTGTCCGCCGACTTGCGGGGCGGCTGCGGCGATCGTCGTGTCGGAGGCGTTCGCGCGGCGGCACGGCTTGCGCACCGACGTGCTGATCGCCGGCCAGTCTCTCACCACCGACGAGCCGAGCACTTATGACAGCCGCGACATGATCCGCGTGGTCGGCTTCGACATGACGCGCTCCGGCGCGAAGCTCGCGTACGAGCAGGCAGGCGTCGGCCCCGAAGACATCGACGTGATCGAATTGCACGACTGCTTCGCGCAGAACGAGTTGTTGACCTACGAGGGCCTTGGTCTGTGTGCCGAAGGCGATGCGGAAAAACTCGTCAACGACGGCGACAACACATACGGCGGCAAGTGGGTGGTCAATCCCTCGGGCGGGCTCTTGTCCAAGGGTCATCCGCTCGGCGCGACCGGCCTTGCCCAGTGCTACGAGCTGACCCATCAGATGCGCGGCACGGCCGACGAACGTCAGGTGGAAGGCGCGAAGGTCGCGCTGGCGCATAACCTCGGGCTCGGCGGCGCGTGCGTCACGACCGTGTACAAGGCCGCCTGATGCCGCGACTTCCGATGGAGTATCCGACATGATCGACAAGAAGCACATCGGCCTGGTGATTCCGGCCTTTCGTACCGTGGCCGAAGCGGGACGACTGCGCTTTTTCGCGAAGGCGATCGGCGAGACCAACCCGATCTATTTCGATGAATCGGCGGCGCGCGATGCCGGCCACCCCGGCCTGCCACTGCCGCCCACCTTCCTGTTTTCACTGGAACTCGAGCAGCCCGATAAAAGCTGGCGCGACGAGATCGGCATTCAGGTCACGCGCATCCTGCACGGCGAGCAGTCGTTCACCTATCACCGTCTGGCCTATGCGGGCGACGTGCTGCGCTTCGAGTGCCGCATCGCCGACATCTACGACAAGAAAGGCGGCGCGCTCGATTTCGTGGTGCGCGAAACGCGCGTGACCAACCAGCATGGCGAGCATGTCGCGGATCTGCGCAGCGTGCTCGTGCATCGCAACGGCTGAGGAGAAACCCGAATGACACCATTGAGTTTCGATGACATCGAGGTGGGCGACACACTGCCGCCGCTCACGCTGGCGCCCGTCGACCGCACGACGCTGGCGCTTTTCGCAGGCGCATCCGGCGATCACAACGCGGTTCACATCGACCTCGATTTTGCACGGCGTGCCGGCATGCCCGACGTCTTTGCGCACGGCATGTTGTCGATGGCCTGGCTCGGCCGCCTGCTGACGCTGTGGACCGACCAGCGCAATCTGCGGCACTTCGGCGTGCGCTTCGTCGGCATCACGCAACTGGGACACCGGATCACGTGCAGCGGACGGGTCGTCGACAAATCCGAGGCGAATGGCGAACGTCTCGTGAAGGTCGAGATCCAGACCACCAATCAATACGGCGAGCCGCGCGTCCTGGGCGACGCGTCGATCGCACTGTAGTTTCGTTCATCGAGGAGAAAGATATGGGCAAGCTTGACGGCAAAGTGGCACTCGTCACCGGTTCCGGACGTGGTATTGGCCGCGCCATCGCGGAGAAACTGGCAAGCGAAGGCGCGCGTCTCGTGATCAACGACCTCGACGCCGAGCCGGCGCACGAAACGGTCGAGGTTTTGAAGAAGATGGGCACGCTGGCCGTCGCGGTCGTCGGCAACGTAAGCGCGCCCGACTTCGCCGACCGCTTCATCGGCACGGCGATGAACACGTTCAAGGGCATCGACATCATCGTCAACAATGCCGGCTATACGTGGGACGACGTGGTCCAGAAGATGACCGACGAACAGTGGTACGCGATCATCGACTGTCACATGACCGCGCCGTTTCGCATTCTGCGCGCCGCCTATCCGCATGTGAAGGCGTTGCATGCCGCCGACAAGGAAGCCGGGCGCGACGTATATCGCAAGGTCGTGAATATTTCGTCGGTATCGGCGCTCACCGGCAATGCCGGGCAAATGAACTATTCGTCGGCGAAAGCGGGCGTGATCGGCATGACGCGTGCGCTGAGCCGCGAGTGGGGGCGCTTCAACGTCAATGTGAACTGCGTGGCGTTCGGGCTGATTCACACGCGCATGACGAAGGCGGATGCGGATTCCGGCGCGACGGTCAGGATCGAAGGGCGCGATATTCGCGTGGGCGTGAATGCGGAGCGGCTAAAAGCGCACGCGATGAGCAATCCGCTGGGACGCGGGGGCACGCCGGAAGAAGCGGCTGGCGGCGTCTATCTGTTTTGCTCGCCCGAGTCGAACTACATCACGGGGCAGACGGTGGCGGTAGCCGGCAATCTGCAGTGATGCGGGCAGTGGCATGAAAGCACAACGGTCCGGCTCGAAGCCGGACCGTTTTTTTTGCTACCGCGTATGACTCGGACGGGCTCAGCCCTCTGCCTGAAAGCCAACCCCGTGAAGGCGCATGCGATCGATGGCGGCGTCGTCGAACCCCCAATCGTGCAACGCACGCAGCCCCCCTTCACCGCGTTGCGGCGCGGCGCGCGTGACTTTCGAAGGCGTGCGAGAAAAACGCGGTGCGGGTGCAGGCTGAACCACGCCAGCCACCTCGACGAAACTGCCGCGCGCCTGATGCTGCGGATGAGCCGGCGCTTCCGAAAAGCTCAAAACTGGCGCGACACACGCGTCGCTACCTTCGAACACGGCGCACCATTCATCGCGCGTGCGTTCGAGAAAGGCCGCCGCGAAGCGTTCGCGCAGGACCGGCCAGCCGCTGCGATCGTGCTGCTCCGGCAATCCCGCGTCCGCGAGGCCGAGCTTCGTGAGGAGTTCGGCATAGAAACGCGACTCGACCGCGCCGACCGTCATGTATTGACCATCGCGAGTGCGGTAGCTGTCGTACCAGGGCGTGCCGCCATCCAGCAGATTGCTCTCGCGCTCCTCGCGCCAGTTGCCCGAAGCGAGCATGCCCCAAAAGATCGAACCCAGTTGCGCCGCGCCTTCGATCATCGCGGCATCGACTACCTGACCTTCGCCGCCGCGCTGAACGTTGAAGAGCGCCGCCACCACGCCCAGCGCGAGAAGCATGCCGCCACCGCCGTAGTCGCCGACAAGATTCAGCGGCGGCACCGGCGCTCCGTCGGCGCGGCCGATGCCGGACAGCACGCCGGACAGCGCGATGTAGTTCAGATCGTGCCCCGCGCGCGCGGCGAGCGGACCCGTTTGCCCCCAACCGGTCATGCGTCCATACACGAGTCGCGAGTTGCGCGACAGTGCGGCCTGCGGGCCGAGCCCAAGCCGTTCCATGGTGCCGGGCCGAAAGCCTTCGATCAGGACATCGGCGCGGGAAATCAGATCCAGCGCGGCTTCGGCCGCTTCGGGTTGCTTCAGATCCAGCGTGACCGAACGACGACCGCGCCCCGTGACATCCGCACGGTTGCCGTTGGTCTTCGGACCCAGATCGGCGTGCGGACGGGGCCGGTCGACTCGCAAGACATCCGCGCCCATGTCGGCCAGCAACATGGCGCCGAACGGCCCCGGACCGATCGCCTCGAATTCCAGCACGCGTACACCGCTCAAAACACCCATCGTTCCTCCCTTTTCGATTTTGCATGACGGTGCGTTCGGCGCACCGCGGTAGATCGGCTTTCCGTCTTCCGGATGACGGCCTCGATTCAGTGGAAGTAAGCCAGAATGCAGGAGAAGCGGCCCCCCCCTGGCCGGGTGGAAGGCTTCGCTGCCTGACTTCGTCAGTTGACGGCGCGCGCCCTGTCCGCCCAGTATGCCGCGCGGAGTTCGCGCTTGAGGATCTTGCCCGCGCCCGACAAGGGCAGCCGCTCCCGAAACTCGATCGTTCTGGGACATTTATAGCCGGCGATGAACGCGCGGCAATGCCTGCGTATCTCTTCTTCGCTGGTCGTTTCGCCGGGCTTGCACACGATCACGGCGTGGACCGCTTCGCCCCACATGTCATGCGGCACGCCTACCACCGCACACGCGGCGACCGCGCCGTGAAGTGCGATCACGTTTTCGACCTCGGCGGAATACACGTTTTCGCCGCCGCTGACGATCATGTCCTTGAGCCGGTCGACGATGTACAGATAGCCTCGGTCGTCCATATACGCGCCGTCGCCAGTATGCAGCCAGCCGCGACGTAGGGCCTGCGCGGTTTCCTCCGGCTTGTTCCAGTAGCCCGCCATTACGTTCGGTCCGCGCACGACGAGCTCCCCTACCGTGCCGCGCGGCACTTCCTGGCCGTGCACATCGACCACTTTCACCAGCAGTCCGGGCAGCCCACGGCCGATGGAGCGATAAAGGCCGCTCCTTCTCGCCGCGTCATCGTGATTGGCGGGCGGATTGACGGAGATGCTGGGACAGGCCTCGGTCATGCCGTACGAATGCGCCAGTTCGACACCCGGCAGGCATTCGATCACGCGATTCAGCAACGGCTCGGGAATAGGCGACGCGCCATAGGTGAGACGCCGCAAGCGCGACAAATCGGCCTGGGCAAAGTCTGGGTGATTCAAGACGCCCTGGATCATCGTCGGCACGAGCAGGGTTTCGCTGACGTGCTCTTGATCGATTGCCTTCAAGACTTCGCGCGCGTCGAAGGCGGGAATGATCACATGCGCCTCGCCCGCAACGAACTGCACGAGCGCACGCCCCAGAGCCGCGACATGAAAAAACGGCGCGCCGTGCAGCACCGCGGTCCCGGCGAGCGGCGCCGATTCCGCGATCCGCATGATGCACGACGACCACATGTTCAGATGCGTCTGCATCACCCCTTTCGGAACACCGGTGGTGCCGCCGGTGTACATGATGCAAGCGAGGTCGGCGCCGCTGCGACCGATGTCCTCCATCGGCGCGGCTGCCGCGATCAGGGCGTCGAACGACAGCATGCCGTCCGGCGCCGCGCCATCGCCTGCGTGAATCAGTATTGGAACGGTTCGCACGAGGCGGCATATGTCGCGCGCCGTCTCGAGGTGCTGGTCATCCACGATCAGGATGCGCGTGTCGCAATCGTTCAACGAATAGGCGATCTCCGCGGCGCTCCAGCGAATATTGACGGGATTGAGCACGCCGCCGCCCCACCAAACGCCCATCGCATACTCGAGGTAGCGGTCGGAATTCAGCGCCAGCATGCCGACCCGCTCGCCCTCCGTCAGGCCGAGTTCGACCAGAGCCGACGCAAGCCGCGCGACGCGATCGCCGAATTCACGAAAGGTCCGCCTGCGCCCTTTGAACGATACCGCCGTCCGGTCCGGGTTCTGCCGAAGCGAGCGATGAAGGCCCTGAGTCAACTGCATGCTGTCTTCCCTCTGCCGGCGCGTTATCCGTTGAACGACGGGTGCCGTTTGTCGATGAAAGCGGAAACGGCTTCGCGGTGATCGTCCGTTTGATGAGCCAACGCCTGATAAGCCGCCGACATTTCCAGCAGCGTGTCGAGCCGGCAATGCATGCCTTCGCGCAGCAGCCGTTTGGCAAGGCGCACCGCATGCGGCGGATTGGCCGCGATGTCCTCGGCGAGGGCGCGCGCGGTCGCAAGCAGCGTGTCATGCGCAACGACGCGCGATACGAGATTCCATTCGAGCGCCTGCTGGGCGCCGATCACCCTGCCGGTGAAGGTCAGTTCCGCCGCCCGCGACAGTCCGATGATGCGTGGCAGGAGCCACGCGCCACCATCGCCGGGAATGATGCCGAGCCGGACAAAACTTTCGGCGAACTTTGCGTGTTCCGACGCAATGCGTATATCACACATGCAGGTGAGATCCAGTCCGGCGCCGATTGCCGCGCCATTCACCGCCGCGATGACAGGCACTTCCAAATTGAAGAGCGCGAGCGGCAACTGTTGAATGCCTCGCCGGTACTCCTGACGGATCTCCACGCCTGACATGGACCCCGATGCATGCCGCTTCATGTCATGGACGTTGCCGCCCGAAGAGAAGGCCGTTCCGGCACCGGTCAGGATCACGGCCCGCACCGAGCGGTCCGTCTCGATCCGCCTGATCGCGTCGAGGAATTCGTCCACCGCCGTGTTGCCGGTCAGCGGATTGCGGCGCTCGGGCTCGTTCATCGTCAGCGTGACGATATGACCGTCCTGCTCGTACTTCAGAAAGTCGTTCATGGAATGTCCGGTCGTTATTAGAAGCCGTCGTCTCAGGCCGTTTTGTCTCAGGCCGTTTTGTCTCAGGCCGTTTTGTCTCAGGCCGTTTTGTCTCAGGCCGTTTTGTCTCAGGCCGTTTTGTCTCAGGCCGTCGTCTCAGGCCCGTCACTCAGGCTGTTTCGAGCGGCGCGGTTCGTGCGAAGTCGGCGATGGTGGGGGTCATCCGCGCAAGCGCCGCCTCGCCGACCACGCAATTCCAATACGCCTCGGAACCGTCGGCCATGCGCCATTCGTGCAGTCTGCGCGTATAGAGCTGCAGGTCGTACTCCGCGGTAACTCCGATAGCCCCGTGCAGCGCGTGAGCGATGGATGCCACCAGCGGCACCGCCATGCTGGTGCGCGCCTTGGCGATCGCCGTCGCGAGCCGCGCCGGCACAGGGCCGGCGCCGGAAAACGCCAGTTCGGCTGCAATTGCCGCCGCGCTCGTGTGCTGGGCCATCACACTCAACTGATGTTGCACCGCCTGAAACTTGCCGATGGACTTGCCGAATTGAGACCGGTCGTTGCAGTACCGAAGCGTCATGCCGAATACGCGATCCATCGCACCGGAGATGGCTGCCGCGTGAATGGCCGCGCTGAACAGAGGCACTTCCCCGCCGCTTCGACCGAGCGGCGCGGAAACGCGGTCGCCGCGCCATGTCAAGGTTGCGCACAGGCTGCCCCGCACGCCGCCCGGCTCGCGTGCGGCATGGTTCGCGTCGAGCAGAAGCAGAGCGCCATCGAGATTCGCGAGCACATATTCACAGATGGTCCCGAACGGCGTGGCGGGCGCCTCCAACGATTGGTGCTCATCGTCAAGGCGTCGGCAGCGGCCCGCCAGCGTGATCATGCCGGCTGGAGCCGCAATGCCGCTCTCGCGCAACAACGCCCGCGCCGCGATGCTCTGCGCCACCGGCGCGGGCGTGGCGAACCGCCCCAGCGTGACGAAGACAGACGCGAGCGCGGACAGCGCAAGCCCGGCACCGCCTGCGCTTTCCGGCGTCAGCAGTTCCAGAAAGCCGGCTTCTTCCAGCGCAGCCCAGATGGCCGAGGGCGAGCCACCGTTTTCGATGGCCCTGATGGCGTCCGGAGTCGCGTAATCACGCAGAATGGCCTCGATTGCTTCCGTGAACATGGGAGTCTTTCCTGATGCATGAGAATTAGCGCAAGCCCAGGCCGCGCGCGATCATGCCGCGCAGCACTTCGCGCGTGCCGCCGCGCAACGAGAATGCAGGGGAAACCTGACTGAGATAGGCCAGCGTCCGATACAGCTCGGGTGCGATGGACCGTGCCGGATCGGCCGTGATCGCGGCTTCCAGCAGCGCGGGTATGGTCTGCTCGAACTCGGTGCCGATGTCCTTCACCAGGGCGGCCTCGACCACGGGGCTCTCGCCGCGCACGAGCCGCGCCGTCACCGCGATGGACATGCAACGCAATGTCGCCAGTTGCGCGACGAGGCTGCCAAGCAAAGCAAGGTCAGCGGGTTTCGCGCTCTCTCTTCGCAAATGGGCGACCCAGCTATCGAGCAGCACGACGCTCGAATAAAGCCGCTCCGGGCCGCTACGTTCGAACGCGAGTTCCGCGGTCACCTGTTCCCAGCCTGCGCCTTCCTCGCCGATCAGCGCTTCGTCGTTGAGGAAGACATCGTCGAAGGTCACTTCGGAGAAGTGCGCGTCGCCCGTGAGGTCCACGATAGGCCGCACAATCACGCCCGGCAACGCGAGATCCACGATGAACTGCGACAAACCCTTCTGGCGATCCTCCGGCGCTCCCGACGAACGCACGAGCGCGATCATGTACTGACAGTGCTGTGCATTGGTCGTCCAGATCTTGCGGCCGTTCAGCCGCCAGCCGCCTTCACTGCGTACCGCGCGGGTTCGCACGCTGGCGAGATCCGAGCCCGCGTTGGGTTCGCTCATGCCGATGCAGAAAAACGCCGACGCGGCGCAAATGCGCGGCAGGTAGAAGTCCTTCTGCGCCTGCGTTCCGTAGCGCAGGATCAATGGACCGCTTTGCCGGTCCGCGATCCAGTGCGCGGCCACCGGTGCGCCAACGGCAAGTAATTCTTCCACCAGCACGAACCGTCGAAACGCATCCATTCCCGCGCCACCGTAACGCGTGGGCAGCGTGAGCCCGACCCAGCCGCGCGCGGCGAGCCGACGGCTGAATGCGGCATCGAAGCCCATCCATGAACGGGCGCGGACGTCGGCCGCGGCGTGCGGCAGATGTTCCGCGATGAACTCCTTCACTTCCGCGCGGAAGGCTTCGGCCTCGACGGGCAACGCCGTTAGATGAAAGGCATCCAGCAGATTACTCACGTCTCGCTCCCCGTGTTTGCATGACAGACGTCCGATGAACGGCGCCCGTGTTCGAAGTGCGAAGTCGAATGCATGGTCACGCTCGAAGCCGCGTCAGCTCGTGCCGTAAAGCGTGACCACACACGCACCGCCCAACCCGAGGTTGTGCTGCAACGCATGCCGCGCGCCCTCGACCTGACGCCGGTCCGCGCTGCCGCGCAACTGATGCGTGAGCTCGTAACACTGCGCAAGCCCCGTCGCGCCCAACGGATGTCCCTTCGATAGCAGCCCGCCCGACGGATTGACCACGACCTTGCCGCCATAGGTGTTGTCGCCGTCCTTGACGAATTTTTCCGCGCCGCCTTCCGGACAGAAGCCCAGCGCCTCGTAGCAGATGACTTCGTTGTGCGCGAAACAGTCGTGCAGTTCGCATACGTCGATATCCTCCGGTCCGACACCCGCGTGTTCGTAGACCTTGTTGGCCGCCGACCGCGTCATATGCGTGCCGACGTAATTGAGCATCGACGGCGGATCGAACGAAGCGGGCGGATCGGTGGTAAGCGCCTGCGCGACGATCCGCACGTCGTTGCGCAGCCCGTGCTTCTTCGCGAAACGCTCCGACACGAGGATGGCGGCAGCGCCGCCGCACGTTGGCGGGCATGCCATCAGGCGCGTCATCACACCGGGGATCAGCACCGTATCGTTCATGACGTCTTCGGTGCTGACCTGCTTGCGAAACAGCGCCAGCGGATTATTGGCGGCGTGACGGCTCGCCTTGGCGCGCACGGCGGCGAACGTTTCCATCGTCGTGCCGTGACGCTTCATGTGTTCACGTCCCGCGCCGCCGAAGGTTCGCAACGCCTGTGGAAGATGCGCGAGATCCGCCGTCAGGCCATGCATGATCGGCACGAACCGTGCGCGCGTGACCGGGCGGTCGTCCCAGTGCGACTTCAGCGCGCCCGCCTGCATCTGTTCGAAGCCGAGCGCCAGCACGCACTCGGCGTCGCCCGTGGCAATGGCCTGACGCGCGAGATAAAGCGCCGTCGAGCCCGTCGAACAGTTGTTGTTGACGTTGACGATCGGGATGCCCGTCATGCCGACTTCGTACAGTGCGGTCTGGCCGCAGGTGGAATCGCCATAGACGTAACCGGTAAAGGCCTGTTGCACGAGGTCGTAGGGAATGCCGGCGTCGGCGAGTGCGCGGCGCGTCGCCTCCGCTCCCATTTCGATGTAACTCTGGCTCGCGCCCGGCTTGGCGAATTGAATCATTCCGACGCCTGCCACCAGCACTTTTTCGCTCATGATGTTTCCCGCCAATAGTAGGGATGCTTACAGTTTTCTGGAGATCAGGTCGCGCAGCACTTCGCTGGTGCCGCCGAAGATGCGCGTCACCCGCATGTCGGCGAACGCGCGCACGATCGGATACTCGAGCATGTAGCCGTAGCCGCCGTGCAACTGCACCATCTCGTCGATGCACTTCCACATGGTTTCGGTCGCGAACAGCTTGGCGATGGCGGCTTCCTGCAAGGTGAGCCTGCGCTCCATATGCTCGCGGAGGTAATAGTCCACCAGCGTGCGTACGGCCACCGCTTGCGCCTTGACATCGGCCAGCTTGAATTTCGTGTTCTGGAAGTCCCACACCGTCTGATTGAACGCGCGGCGATCCTTGACGTATTGCAGCGTGAGCTCCAGTTGGCGTTCGAGTTTCGCCGCACTGTAGATCGCGATGATCAGGCGCTCCTGCGGCAGTTCTTCCATCAGGTGGATGAATCCACCGTTTTCCTGACCGATCAGATTGGTGACGGGCACGCGAACGTCGTCGAAAAAGAGTTCGGCCGTGTCGGCGGCGGCCTGACCGACCTTCTCCAGCTTGCGACCGCGCCGAAAGCCCGCGCGGTCGGTCTCGACCATGATGAGGCTTACGCCTTTTGCGCCCGCGGACGG
The DNA here is from genome assembly GCF_031451465.1 of Caballeronia sp. LZ003. Classification (NCBI taxonomy): domain Bacteria; kingdom Pseudomonadati; phylum Pseudomonadota; class Betaproteobacteria; order Burkholderiales; family Burkholderiaceae; genus Caballeronia; species Caballeronia sp. LZ003. The sequence goes on from NZ_JARUXJ010000003.1 coordinate 1,019,085, forward strand.
GTCGGTCTTGCAGACCGCCACCACCATGTCGCAATTCAGGCCGTTGGATATGAAGGTCTTGCTGCCGTTGATGATGTACTCGTCGCCGTCGCGGACCGCCGTGGTGCGGATGGACTTCAGGTCGGAGCCCGTGCCCGGCTCGGTCATGGCAATGGCGAGAATCTTCTCGCCGCGACAAATGGGCGGCAACCAGTTGCGTTTCTGCGCCTCGGTGCCGAGACGCACGATGTACGGCGCGGTGATGTCCGAATGCACGGAATAACTGAAGCCCGACACGCCAGCGCGATGCAGTTCTTCCGCCACGATGGCCGAGTGCCCGAAGTCGCCGCCGCCACCGCCGTATTCTTCCGGCACGGTCACGCACAGCAGTCCTTCGCGGCCCGCTTTCAGCCAGGTCTCACGATCCACGCAACCGGCCTCGTCCCACTTGGCCTGACGGGGCAGGCATTCCCGCTCGAAAAAACGCCGCGCGGTTTCGCGCAGCATTTCATGGTCCTCGCGATAGACATTACGCTTGACTTCCACCGAACACTCCTCATGACGGATTGTCGCGGCCCACGCATGCGGGAGCGTGCCGCTTCGACAAGGTCATTCTGCGTCGGGAACGGGGGGAACGAGCCCACCCGCGTAGGGTGGAAAGCACGGGAAAGCGGGCAGCGAGCGCATGGTCAGCCGGCGTTCAGATCGCGCATTCTGGCGACAGCGCCATCGCGGCCGGATACGTCGAGCTTTCGATAGATATTTTTCAGATGCCACTTCACGGTGTCGAGCGATACATCCATGACGCGCGCTATTTTCTTGTTCGGCAGCGCGAGCGCGAGCAAACTCAGCACCTCGCTCTCGCGTTCGCTCAACAGATCGCCCGAGGCCTGCGGACCGCTCGCCCCGGCCGGGACGCGTGCGCGTGCTTTCCCCGCATTCACGAGACGCTCCGCGTAGAACGCCAGCACGGGATCGAAGTGCGGATCCGACACGACGACGTCGAGCATCGCCTGCGAGTCGCCCGCGCCATCGAGCACGCTGCGCATGAGTCCGAGGCGATGGCCCACGCGCAACGCCTCGGTCAGATGCTCGCGGGCGCGTTTGTCGTTGCAACGGCCTTGCTCCGCGATGGCCAGCTGCAGGCGCAGGCTCGCCACGCGGCTCCACCGGCCGCCCGCCTCGGACAACGCGGCGAGCGGCTTCAGACGCGCGACGGCGCCGTCGAAATCATTCTGATGCAGACACATGGCGATACGCGCAAGACCGGCGCATACGCTGATTTCCCACGCCGTGCTGCGCACCGCGCCCGAGTAACGCACGGCGAGCGCCTCCAGCCGTGACAGCGCGGCATCCGCTTCGTCGACCTGGCCGTCGTCCAGCAGCCAGCGCGAACGCCAGTGCAGCGCGCAGGCGAGCAGCCGGTCGACCTGGCGGCGCGCCGCGTAATCTTCGAGACGCGTCAGATAATCGAGCGCTTTGCCGCGTCTGCCCGCCAGCCAGTGAGCGCCGGCCAGCACGGTCAGCGCGCGCAGTACTGTGTCGGGAATGGACACTCGTTCGAGCAGGTCGATGCGGTTCTCCAGCAGCGCGAGCGCGGCCTCGACATCGTTCAGTTCGTAAAGCGCCTCGCCCAGCAGCGCCGCCGACATGCACGCAATACCGATATACGCCGCGCCTTGCTTGTCTGCCTCGCTCAGCACCTCGCGCAGAACGCGCTCCGCGAGCAGCACCTGTCCTTCGGCGGCGTGCGTCATGCCGCCCATGCATCGGCCGAGCAGGTTGCCGCGCGGCGCGCCTTCACGCGACGCACCTTCTTCCAGCTCCTTGCGCGCCTCCGCGTACTCGCCGCGATGGATGAACATCCACGAGAGAATGTTGCTGCGCCCGGCACGTGTGAAGGCGTCGGCGTCGGACGGCACGCGCTGCAATTCCGGCAGCAAGGCGGCCACGGAGTCGGTATCGTCGCGCTGCAGTGCCAGTCCACCCCGCAACACGGCAAGCGCATACCGCTCGCGCGGGCCGGACCGCTCGCTGCGCCGTGCAATCTGCCGAATGGCCTGCTGCAGCGCATCGGTTTCGCCGGCATACATTTGCAGATACGCCTGCATCACGAGGAGATCGAAGCGTGCCGCCACCTGTCCCGGCGGAAGGCGGCGCATGAGGCTCGCGAGCTGCCGCAATTCGCCGCGCGCGAGCAGCGTGTGAGCGAATCCCTCGACCATATTGGCGGCTGCCTCGCTGTTTCCCGCAAGCACGGCATGTTGAACTGCCTCGTCCATGTGACCGTGCGCATCGAACCAGTGCCATGCCGCTGCATGAAGCCCACGTTGCGCCTCGTCTGGCAGACTTGCCACGCGGTTCAGCAGGACGCTGCGCAACAACGGATGCAGGCGGTACCACGCATCGCGCTCCTGTTCGGGGGCGACAGACGTGACGAACAGATTGTCTGCCTCCAGGCGAATGAGTTGCGCGGCGATATCGTCGATGGCGAGACCAACGACGCCGGCTTGGTCCAGCAGATCAGCGCAGAGTGGCGCGCAGAAGCGGCCGCAGAGGGCCGCGTGGGTGAGCAGGAGCACATCGTCGCGGGGCAAGCGGGCCAGCACCTCGCGTTCGAAGTAGCCCACGAACGCCGCGCCTTCGCACACGCTCGCTGGCGCAAGCGGAGCCCCGCGTCTGGCTTTGAGGTCGTTCGCGAATAACTGGAGGCCGGTCGCCCAGCCGTCGGTGAGTTCGTGCACGACCTGTGCGTCGCGCTTGCCGATCCGGCCGGACTGCTCGCGAAGAAAACGCTCCGATTCCTCGGCGGAGAAACGCAAGTCCTGCTGATCGAACTCCGTGGTCAGACCTTGCGCGCGCAATCGCGCGAGCGACAGCGGCAACGGCCGCCGCGAAGTCAGTACCACATGCAGTTGCGGCGGCGCGTAGTCGATCAGCCATCGCAACGCCTCGAATATGCGCGCGTCCCTGAGATGGTGGACGTCGTCGAGCATAAGCACGAGTTCGCGTTTGTGGCGGGCGACACCCCGCACGAGAGCGATAACCCAATGTTCCACGGCAAGTTCGTCGCCATCGCGTGCGGTGAGGCGTTCCGCCATGTCGACGATCGTCTGGTCCACCAAGGCGAGACTCGACAGCAGACCGGCGAAGAATGTGCGCACCTCGTCGTCCGCAGGCGCGAGCGACAGCCATGCCACGTCGAAGTCGAGCGTCAGAAGGGAGTGCCGCCACGCCATGAGCGTGCTGGTCTTCGCGCTTCCGGCCGGCCCGTGAATGACGATGCAGCGCTGGCGCCGTGCGTCGAGCAGGCGGGCCAGCAAGGCGCTTCGTGGCATCAACTGACGTGCGCCGCGTGGCGGTACGAACTTGTGCGCCACACGCACGACAGACACGGGGGATTCGACTGCGGTTTCGCCAAGATCGGACATGCTGGACTCTGCAAGCGGGGCCGTGATTCGTCCCGATTGTAGGACCCGGTCGATGCATTCCGAAGGCCTCTTACGACCACCCACCCGATTCGGGTGGGTTGGCGAGCCGGCCACCCTACCCCGATGGCCACGCATGCGGCGACGGCATCGGCGGATTCATCGACGCGCGGCCTTTGTTCCGAATTGAGATCGTCTTGAGGAGCGGCCCGCCGGGACGGCCAAGCGCGATGCTGCCGCAGGCTTACGAAGACACTTCTACAAGAAGCGTCTGTGCATGCATCGCACGCAATACGGCCGATGAACCCGACGCGCCCGCGTTACTTCGCCGATGGCGTGGACTCCGATATCAGCGACGCCAGATCTCCACGCGACGCGCCGAAAAGACGCCCCGCCGGCACATTGAACGCTTGCGCGATCTTGTCGAGCGTCACGATGGAAGCGATGCACGTCCCACGTTCTATCTCGCCGACATAGGAGCGATTGAGCCCGGCTTGTTCGGCGAGTTGTTCCTGCGTCCAGCCGAACGACTCGCGCAACTCGCGCACGGTCGCGCCGAAGTGACGCACCACCGTGCTCATGGCGTGACCTGTTCGGCTTGCGGCGCGCGCTTGGGCGTTTGCACGACCGTTTGGGTCGGCGTCTGCGCATGCGACACCGCCGCGCTCTGCGAAAGCGCCTGCGTCACGTAGCTTCCCGGCGCGACATCGTGCGTGAGCCATACGTTGCCGCCGATCACCGCGCCTTGACCGAGCGTAACGCGGCCCAGAATGGTCGCGCCCGCGTAGATGACGACATCGTCTTCCACCACGGGATGCCGTGCGAGTCCTTTCTCCAGATTGCCTGCGGCATCGCGTGGAAAGCGTTTGGCGCCGAGCGTCACCGCCTGATAGATGCGCACGCGGTCGCCGATCACCGTCGTCTCGCCGATCACCACGCCCGTGCCATGATCGATGAAGAATCCCGCGCCGATCTTCGCGCCCGGATGAATATCGATGCCCGTTTCGCTATGCGCGAGTTCCGCGACGATGCGCGCGAGCAACGGCAACTCCAGCCGGTACAACTCATGCGCGATCCGGTGATGAATCATCACGAGAATGCCGGGATAGCAGAGCAGCACTTCATCGACGCTGCCTGCCGCCGGATCGCCCTGATAGGCCGCGAGAATATCGCTGTCCAGAAGGCTCCGAATGCGCGGCAACGTCTTCGCGAAGGCCTTCACCGCGGTGCTCGCGCGTGCGTCGATGGCCGCATCGTCGCGCGGTGCGTGACGCGCCTTGTATTGCAGTTCCAGCTTTGCTTGCACGAGAAGCCCTTGCAGCGCGAAGTCGAGCGCATGGCCCACGTAAAAGTTCTCGCTTTCCTGACGCAGATCGGGCGGTCCGAGCCGCATTGGAAAGAGCGCGCCCTTCATCGCGCCGACGATATCGGTCAGCGCCTCGCGCGCCGGAAGTTCGCGCCCGCCCGGTTCGAGCGATCGCCGCTGCACTTCCCGCCATTGCTGGCGCACCGTCTGAAGCGACTGGACGATGTCATCGATATCGAATACGGCCACGGTTGCAGTCCTCTATGTTTGAAGCTCGACGTCTTGGTCACCCGACAGTCGCCCGACAAAAAGGCAACCGTCTATAGCCATCAATCCCGACTATGCGAGACATGGCGGGAAAGTGGAACCAAGCAAAATTCATTTGCATAGAAGATGGTGCGGATGGCGCGGCGCGGCGCCGCGGTGAAGATTGCTGCTAGCGCCTGAGCGCCGCAAACCGCTTGTTGCGCTGGTCGATCCACATCCGCGCCCAGCGCAACGCATACGCGACCGCGTGATCCGCCTCGAAGAAGTAATCGAGTGCATCGAACGTGAACGACGAGCCGTGCGGCGACACCTTGTTCTCGATAGTCAGGTTTGCCGCGAACAGGCCGCTCGGCATGGCATGGGCAGACGGTGCCACGTCGTATCCCTTGTATCGCATGGAGGTCTCCGTTTATGCGCGTGCGGACCGTAGCGTCCGCGATGTTTTTATCCTAGTATGCGCGCCATGCCGCACCAACGAAGCCTTTGGTCTTAGCAAATTAACAACGCGCTCACTTGGATAGGATCGTTACGCCTTCGCGGCAGCGAGGACCTTGACGCGCGCGGCTATCGCCGGGTCCATTGGCGTGTAGACGATCATGCCGAGATCGGGCCGGCCATCGACGGAGAATGCGGAATACTCCAACTCGATCTGACCGAGCACGGGATGAAGCAGGCGCTTGATGCCATTGCTGTCGCCGTGGTTCAGCACATCGTTGTCGCGCCATAACGCCTCGAATTCCGGGCTTGCGCCGCAGAGTTCGTCTACGAGTTCGCTCACCTCGGAAGCGAGTCCGGCACGCGCCACATCCGCTCTGAACGCGCCCACGACGAAGCGCGCGACGCTTTCCCAATCGTGCTGCTTGGCCCTGACGGTGGGATTGCGGAACAGGAACTGCAGGATATTGCGCTCACCGGGCGGCAGCGTGCCGTAGTCGGTCAGCACGACAGCGGCGGCGCGGTTCCACGCGACCACATCCCAGATGGCGGTCTTGATGATTGCCGGACTCGCTTCGAGCGAATCGAGCAGGCGTTGCAAGCGGGGGTGAACGCCTTCGACCGATTTGTAGCGCACTTCGGGCGGCCGCCCGAGGCCCAACATGAAGAGATGCTCCCGTTCGGTATCCGTCAGCATCAATGCGCCGGAGATGCGGTCGAGCACTTCCGCCGATGGCGCGCCGCCCCGCCCTTGTTCGAGCCACGTGTACCAGGTCGGGCTGATATGCGCGCGCTGCGCGACCTCTTCCCGGCGCAGGCCGGGCGTTCGTCTGCGCCCGGAATATCCGAAGCTCGCCGGGTCGAGCCGCGAGCGACGGCTCCTTAGGAAATCGCCCAGCGATCGTGCGGTGTTGACTGACATGAAGACCCTGTTAGTCGCTTTACCATGATGAAGTCACTACTTTAACGGGATAAGAAACGATCGGATAGTAAGCGGGTCACGACCAGGGAGCTTTGACCATGCGTATTTTTCTGACAGGCGCGACCGGTTTTATCGGCTCGGCCCTTGTTACCGAACTCATTCGCGCCGGGCATCAGGTGCTCGGCATGACGCGCTCCGATGCGGGTGCGCAAACGCTCGAGAAAGCGGGTGCCGACGTTTATCGCGGCACGCTGGAAGAGCCGGACAGTCTCGTCGCTGGCGCGGCGCAAGCAGACGCCGTCATCCACACGGCTTTCGATCACGACTTCTCGAGGTTCATCGAGAACTGCGAGAAGGACAAGCGCGTCATTGCCGCGCTCGGCTCGGCGCTCGAAGGCTCGGACCGGCCGCTCGTCATCACGTCGGGAACCGGGATGGGCGGTGGCGCGCATGGCGAGGCGGCGAGCGAGGATGTGTTCAACGCGAGTCATCCGAACCCGCGCATCGCGTCGGAACTCGCGGGTCATGCGTTGCTGGACGCGGGCATCAACGTCTCGGTCGTGCGGCTGCCCCAAGTCCACAATCCGTTTAAGCAGGGACTCATTACGCCGCTCGTCGAGGTCGCGCGGGAGAAAGGCGTATCCGCTTATGTCGGCGATGGCCAGAACCGCTGGCCGGCGGGTCATCTGTCGGATGTCGCGCGGCTTTATCGGCTGGTCGTGGAAAAGGGCGAACGGGGCGCGCGATATCACGCGGTGGGTGAAGAAGGCGTCAGCAGCCGTGAGATCGCCGAGTCGCTGGGACGAGGCCTGAAGCTGCCGGCCGTTTCCATCGCGCCGGAGGAAGCCGCCGCGCATTTCGGATGGATGGCCATGTTCGTCGCTCTGGATATGCCCGCATCGAGCGCGTTGACGCAGGCGCGGCTCGACTGGCATCCGACCGGGCCGACGTTGATCGCCGATCTGGACGAGGCGCGGTATGTTTAACGCTTGAACGCGCGGCGCGGCGCCTCGGCATGAGAGCGCTGCGCATCGCTTCTGGATCGCTTAAGAAGCCGTGGAGCGTCTTCGACGCAAACGTCGAGGACGCTCTCGCGGAAGCGTTCCATTGCCGACGTCAAACCGTCAACCACCCAGCAACGACTTGCCTTGCGACAGTATCTTGTCGCAGACCTGCTTGGTAATCTGCTCCTTGAGCCCCCCGCCGCTCAGATCGACCTTGCCGCTGCCGCTATTGAGAATGCCCTTGGAGCCGTCGGTGTATCCGCTATCGCTCGTCGATGCACCGCCCGGCAGTTTGCTCATCAAGCCGTCCTTGACCGATGACGCGCCACCGCCGAGGTAGTTGTTCTTGATGCAATACTGGAGCACGCCGGCTACGTTGCCCGTGCTGTTCGATGTCAGCGATTGCAACGACATCCCGCTGCCCAGACTGCCGAGGCTGCTCAGTCCGCCACCGGCTCCGCTATTGCCCCCCTGATTGAGCAGATTGCCGAGCTGCGCATGCGCGGCGGGGACATACGCGAGCGTCGCGGCGAGCATCGTAGCGGCCAGGGTGGAACGAGTGCGTGAGATCATGCGAGCCCTCTCTCTTCGTTGAAAACATCCTCCACTATAGTGCGTTTCGAAGAAGCGGCGACCCGGACTCGAACCCTTCGATGAAACAGTGCTCGCGAGATCGAGCAATGCACGCGCGCCACGGGTTCAGACAAGCTTACGGAATGTCGACCCGATGCGCTTGCCTAAACGGTCCGACTTGTCGAACTGTGCGATCGGCTCGTGGATGCGGAGCGCATCTTCGAGTGTCGGCGCCAAGTGTCGCGCCGCTTTTTACGCCGCGCATCAGGGTGCGGTTTCAATGAAGACCAAAGCAGTCGCGATGTGATTTGCTACGCATAAAACATTGGTAGCCGCGGCACGTGAAGTGCCTATAGTCGAAGGCTTTACAACGACCTTAGCGCCTGCTCCATGAAACACACGACCCGTCGTCAACTCCTCGCCAGCCTCGCCTCTTTCGCACTTGGAACCGTCGTTCTCGCACCGATGCACGCGCAAGCGGAGACACGCGAGGTCGTCATCGGCTATCAGGACATGGTCGTGCCGTGGCGCTATGCGCAGGCAAGCGGCGCGGTCGAAAAGGCGACCGGCTACAAGGTCACGTACCGCAAGCTAGGCAGCGGCGCGGACGTGATCCGCGCGCTGGCGTCCGGCTCGATACAAGTGGGCGAAGCAGGGTCGAGCCCGATCGCGGCCGGACTGTCGCAAGGCGTCGATCTCTCGCTCTTCTGGATTCTCGACAACATCAACGACGCTGAAGCGCTCGTCGTGCGCAACGGCTCCGGCGTGACGAAGCTCGCTGATCTGAAGGGCAAGACGCTGGGCCTGCCGTTCGTATCGACCTCGCATTTTCATGCGCTCGTGGCGTTGCAGCAGGCGGGCGTCGATCCTTCGTCGGTGAAGATCGTCAACCTGCGGCCGCCTGAAGTGGCGGCGGCGTGGGAACGCGGCAATATCGACGCGACCTACATCTGGGACCCGGTGCTCGCCAAGGTCAAGCAGAACGGCAAGGTGCTCGTGACATCGGGCGAAGTTGCGAAGGAAAGCGGCAAGGCGACCTTCGATGGCTTCGTCGCCTCGCGCAAGTTCGCGCAGGACAACGCCGCGTTCATGGCGGGTCTCACCAAGGTGCTCGCCGATACCGACGCGCAATACCGCGATCACAAAGCCGACTGGACCGCCGGTTCGAAACAGGTCGAGGCCGTGGCGCGAGAGTCCGGTGCAACCGCCGCCGACGTGCCCGCGAGTCTCTCGCTCTACGCCTTTCCAAGCGCGAGAGAACAGGCGTCGCCAACCTGGCTCGGCGGCGGTCAGCAATCCGGCGCTGCAAAGTCGCTCACGGCCACCGCACAGTTCCTTAAGCAACAAGGCACGATCCAGAACGTCCTTGCTGACTATTCGACGGGCGTCGATCCGCGCTTCGCGCAGCAGGCCGCGAAATGACTTCGCTGTCCATCCGCAATCTCGGCGTCACGTATGAAGGCGCGAGCGCGCCCGCGCTCAAGGGCGTCGATCTGCAAATCGGCAGCGGCGAGTTCGTCGTCGCGCTCGGCGCTTCCGGATGCGGCAAGACCACGCTGCTCAATTGCCTTGCAGGCTTTCTCGATCCAACCGAAGGCGAAGCGTCGCTCAACGGCGAGCCGATTCTCGGGCCGGGCGCGGAACGCGGCGTCGTGTTCCAGAAGTACGCGCTCATGCCCTGGCTCGACGTGCTCGACAACGTCGCGCTCGGCTTACGCTTTCGCGGCGTCAAGCGCGACAAGCGTCGCGAGATCGCGCGCCGCACGCTTGCCCTCGTCGGCCTCGCGCAATACGAGCACGCGAAGGTCTATGCGCTGTCGGGCGGCATGCAGCAGCGCGTGGGCATCGCGCGGGCGCTCGCCAGCGATCCCGAAGTGCTGCTGATGGACGAACCGATGGGCGCACTCGATGCGCTCACGCGCGAAACCGTGCGGGAACTCGTGCTCGATGTCTGGGCGCGCACGCAAAAGACGGTGTTTTTCATCACGCATAGCGTGGAGGAAGCGCTCTTTCTCGCCACCCGTCTCGTGTTGATGACGCCGGGTCCGGGCCGTATCGAGGAAGTGCACGAACTGCCGTTCTCGCGCGAGTACGTCGCGAATCGCGATGCCCGCGCGGTGAAGGCATCGCCCGCGTTCATCGAGTGGCGCGAGCGTCTGACGCGGCGATTGCATCGTCCTGTCACGGAGGCCGTGTGACGCAGCCCGTTCAGGAGGCCCGCTTCGCTCCACCCTCAGAAAGCGCGGCAGTGCCTCGCGCCCGGCGCGCGAAGCGTGGCAAGCGCTATCGCGGCATGCCGGGCGCGGGACCCACCGCGATGCCGAGCACGTTATGCGTCGTGGCGATCGCCGTGCTGTGGTGGGCGACCACGCATTTTCACTGGTTGCCACCGCTTTTTCTGCCGTCGCCCGAGGCCGTGTGGCGTGCTTTCATCGATGCCGTGCACGGGCGCATTCAGGGCGGTCTGCCGCTATCGGAGCATCTGCTGTGGAGCGCGATTCGCGTGTTCGGCGCGTTCGCGCTCGCGGTCGTGACGGCGGTGCCGGTCGGCATTTTGATGGGCGTGAGCCGGATTGCGCGCGGCGTGCTCGATCCGCCTCTGGAGTTTTACCGGCCGCTGCCGCCGCTCGCTTATCTGCCGCTCGTCGTGATCTGGTTCGGTATCGATGAAACCGCGAAGATCGTCGTCATCTGGCTCGCGTGTTTCGCGCCGATCGCCATGGCCGCGCGCGCGGGCGTGCGCAGCGCGACCACCGAGCAAGTGAACGCGGCGTGGTCGCTCGGCGCGAGCTTTCGGCAAGTGGTGCGGCATGTCGTGCTGCCCGCCGCGTTGCCCGAGATTCTGACGGGCTTGCGCATAGCGGTCGGCTTTGGCTGGACCACGCTCGTCGCGGCGGAAATGGTCGCAGCCACCGCCGGTCTCGGACAGATGGTGCTGAACGCGTCGAGCTTTCTGCGCACCGACGTGGTGGTGATGGGCATCGTGCTCATCGGTGCGATTGCGTGGATCTTCGACTTCGGCATGCGCGCGCTGGAACGGCGGCTCGTGCCGTGGAAAGGGCGTTGAAGGCGCACGTTCCACGGCACGAGCCGCAGCGAAGACAAGCGCGATGCTCTCGTCAAGCGGTCGTCGAAGCGCGTTTCTCGATGGACTGCGGCGGTCACAAGGCAGCTTCGCGAACCGAAAGACATCGTTCGCGAAGGCAAGGCGCGATTGCCTTCCTTCGCGAACGACTTCATGCGGCTACGCGTGGTCAAGCCGAATCAATCGAACACGACCACCTGCCGAATCGCTTTTCCCTCATGCAGCAGGTCGAAGCCATGGTTGATCTCGTCGAGCTTCAGGCGTCCCGTGAGCAACTTGTTCACGGGCAAGCGGCCTTGCGAATAGAGATCGACGTAATGGGGAATATCGCGTGACGGCACGCACGTGCCGATATAACTGCCCTTCAACGTGCGTTCCTCCGCAACGAGACTCACCGCCGGCAGCGGCCAGTTGGCGGTCGATGGCGGCAGCCCGGCGGTCACCGTCATTCCGCCGCGACGCGTGATGCGATACGCGAGATCCAGCGCGCGAATCGAGCCCGCGAATTCGAATGCGAATTCGACGCCGCCCGAACTCAGCGAGCGAATCTGTTCGAGCGCATTGTCCTGACCCGCGTTGACCGTATGCGTGGCCCCGAGCGCGCGTGCCTGCTCGAGCTTGTCGTCGGCCAGGTCGATGGCGATGATCTGCCGCGCGCCCGCCGCGTGTGCACCGATGAGCGCGGCGAGACCGACACCGCCCAGCCCGATCACCGCCACCGACGCACCGACACGCACCTGCGCCGTATTGACGACAGCGCCGACGCCCGTGAGCACCGCGCAGCCGAAGAGCGCGGCATCGCCGAGCGGCACGGCGGGATCGATCTTCACGACCGAGCGGCGCGACACGGTCGCGTACTCGGCGAACACCGAGCAGCCGAGATGATGGTTGAGCGGCTCGCCGCCATGCGAAAGCCGCCGCTCGCCGGACAGCAGCGTGCCGGCGCCGTTCGCGGCCGCGCCCGGCTCGCACAACGCCGGCCGCCCTTCGGCGCACGGGGCGCAGTGCCCGCAACTCGGCACGAACACGACGACCACGTGATCGCCCACTTTCAAATCGGTCACGCCCGCGCCGAGTTCCTCGACGATGCCGGACGCTTCGTGCCCGAGCGCCATCGGCATGGGACGAGGCCGGTCGCCATTGATGACCGACAGATCCGAGTGACACAACCCCGCCGCCGCGACCTTGATCAGCACTTCGCCCGGGCCGGGCGGCGCAAGCTCGACCTCTTCGATGCGAAGCGGCTTCGATTCCGCGTAAGGCGTGGCCGTACCCATCGCGTTCAGAACTGCTGCCTTGATCTTCATTTCGTCCCCTCGATACCGCGGTTGCCGAGTTCCTCGACAAGCACGCGAATGTTTTCCGAATAGTCTACCGGCACGATCACGAGCTGCACGCCGCCGTCCTCGAACGCGCCCTCCAGCGCCGGAACCAGTCCTTCGGCCGATTCTACGCGCCGCCCTTTCGCGCCGTAGGCATCGGCATACTTGAGGAAGTCCGGATTGCCGAAGGTGAGGCCCCAGTCGATGAACTTGTCGACGGCCTGCTTCCAGCGAATCATGCCGTACGCGTCGTCCTGAATGATGAGCACCACGAGGTTCAGCTTCAGCCGCACCGCGGTTTCCAGCTCCTGCGAATTCATCATGAATCCGCCGTCGCCGCACACCGCCATCACGCGCCGCTCGGGGTGGAGAAGCGCCGCCATCATCGCGGATGGAAGGCCTGCGCCCATCGTCGCCAGGGCGTTGTCGAGGAGCAGCGTGTTGGCGCGCGTGTGCGGTAACAGCGCGCGAACCAGATCTTGTACATGCCGTTGTCGAGCGCGACGATGCCATCGGCGGGCATGACTTCGCGCACGTCGTGAACGATCCGCTGCGGCGTCAGCGGAAAGCGCGATTCGTCGGCGCGGTCGAGCGTGCGCTTCAGAATGCCTTCGCGCAGCGGCGCCAGCGCACCCGCGCACGGCAACCTGCCTTCGACGCGCGCGGCGAGGCGCGACAGGCTCAAGCCCAGATCGCCGACGACTTCCGCATGCGGAAAGAACACCTGCTCGACATTGGCGGGCGTGTAGCCCACATGGATCACCTGCGGCCCCTTCGGTCCCATGAAGAACGGCGGCTTTTCGACCGTGTCGTGACCGATTGCGAGGATCAGGTCGGCGCGGTCGATCGCTTCGTGCAGATAGTCGCGCTCGCTGAGCGCGGCCGTGCCCATCCACAGCTCGGTGGCTTCGTCGTTGCCGATAGCCGCGACCGTGCCCTTGCCCATCTGCGTGTTGAAGAACGGAATGCCGGTGCGGCGAATGAAGTCGGTCAACTGGCCCGCGAGCCGCGGCCGGTTGCTCGCCGCGCCGAACATGACGAGCGGCCGTTCGGCGTGCATCAGCAAGTTCGCGGCGCGTTCGATCGCGGCGTCGTGCGCGACGGGCAGTTCGACCGGATGCCTGGGAACGATGCCCACGTCGTCGCTCACTTCGGTGGCCGCCACGTCTTCCGGGAGTTCGAGATGCACGGGGCCGGGACGCTCTTCGGCGGCGAGCCGGAACGCATCGCGTATGACCGTCGGAATACTCGCGCCGCTCACGATCTGCCGCGATGCCTTGGTGAGCGGCTTCATCGTCGCCACGATATCGACGATCTGGAAGCGCGCCTGCCGCGAGGTCATGATGGCCTTCTGGCCGGTGATGAGGATCATCGGCATGGCGCCGAGTTGCGCGTAAGCCGCCCCGGTGACGAGGTTCAGCGCGCCGGGACCGAGCGTCGCCATGCACACGCCCGGCTGACCGGTCAGACGACCGTGCGTGGCCGCCATGAAGGCCGCCGACTGCTCATGGCGCGTCACGATGAGCTGAATGCTCGATTTGCGCAGCGATTCCACGACATCGAGGTTTTCCTCGCCCGGCACGGCGAAGATACGATCGACGCCTTCGTTTTCGAGCGCCCTGACAAACAGGTCGGATGCTTTCATTGGCAGTCTCCTTGCAACGCGAGTTCGCGGGTCATTGCGCCGCGCTCGGTGAGAATGGTCGACAGGTCCATGATCTGCGGAAGGAAGATGCGCGGGTCCATTAGCCGGACCTGACGCACGATGGGCGCAAAGTCCATATGCGCGAGGATATCGCGTTCGAGATCGATACCCGGTGCGATCTCCGTGAGTTCGAGTCCCTCGGGCACGCGACGAAACACGCAGCGTTCGGTCACATACAGCACGGGCTGACCGCGCGCGGCCGCGAATTCGCCATTGAAAGTGATCTGTTCGACGCGCTCCACGAACTTTTTCTTCGCGCCTTCCACGATGATCGCGAGCCGCCCGCCTTCGATCTGCACCGTGAGTCCGCCCGCCGTGAAGGTGCCCGCGAACACCACGGAGCGCGCGTTCTGGCTGATGTTGATGAAGCCGCCCGCGCCGATGAGCCGCGCGCCGAAGCGGCTCACGTTGACGTTGCCGCCGCGGTCCACTTCGGCCATGCCCAGGCAGGCGAGATCGAGACCGCCGCCATCGTAGAAATCGAATTGCTGATTCTGATGCAGGAGCGCATCGACATTGATCGCGGCGCCGAAATCGAGGCCGCCGAGCGGCATGCCGCCGATCACGCCTGGCTCGGCGGTCAAGGTCAGATGACTCAGCAAGTGCTCCTCGCCCGCGACAGCCGCCACCACTTCAGGCACGCCGATCCCGAGATTCACGACGCCGCCCGGCGGCAACTCGAACGCGCAACGGCGTGCGATCACCTTGCGCTCGTCGAGCACGGGGCTTTTCATCTCGCCGACCACGGCTTTCGTTTCGGCGGAGAACGCTGGGTCATAGGCCGTGCCGTATGTCTGCGGCTGCGCGCCGGCGGACGCGAGCACGATGCGATCGACGAGAATGCCCGGCACCACCACCGCGCGCGGATCGAGCGTGCCGCTTGGAACGATCCGCTCCACTTGGGCAATCACCAGACCTTTGCCGTTATGCGCGGCCATGGCGATAGCTTGCGCGTCGAGCACGAGCGCTTCGCGCTCCATCGTGATGTTGCCGTCGGTGTCGGCCGTGGTGCCGCGAATCAGCGCCACGTCGAGCGGAAAGGCTTTATAGAGCAGCCACGGTTTGTCATCGATCTCGATGACGCTGACGAGCTCTTCCGTCGTGCTCGCGTTGATCTTTCCGCCGCCAAGCCGCGGGTCGACGAACGTACCGATTCCGACTTGTGTGATCGTGCCGGCGCGATGCGCCGCGATATCGCGAAACAGATGCGACATCGTGCCGAGCGGAAGGTTGTAGGCTTCGATCAGGTCGTCGGTCGCCATGCGTGCGAGCTTCGGCACGAGCGACCAATGTCCGCCGATAGCGCGCCTGATGAGCCCCGGCAGCGCGATGCGGTTGAGTCCGCGCTCGCCGCCGTCGCCCGGTGCGGCGGCGAAAACGACCGTTAGATCGCGTGGCGTGGCGGAGCTTCGGAAACGTCGTTCCAGCGCGATCAGCAATTCATCGGGTGTACCGATGCCGACGAATCCCGAGCAGCAAACGGCGTCGCCGTCGCGGATCAGTCCGATCGCTTCGTCGGCGGTCGCAATCTTGTCTGTCATGGCGGGACCTCTCTAAGCCAGCAAAATCACCGGAGTGCTCCAGGCGTGGCCGCAATAAAAAGCCCGCTTAAGCGGGCGTTGGCGACGGATGTCACATTCCCGGAACTTCACGCCGAATGTTTGGGGCTGGTGTTCACTAGCTCGATGCTGGCGTTGGTCGCACCAGTCACGCTATCCACCGTGCTCTCGCTTGCATCGAGAATGAGCTTGGGCGCAGCGCTTGCCGCATGCGCGGACGACGCCACATCCGATATCGAAGCAATCGACTTTTGCACTTGCGACGAGCCTTGCTGCATGGCCGATTCGAACGCGCCCTTCATGCCGGAACCGTATTGCTCGTACTGGCTGCGCGCTTCCTTGAGGATGTCGGCTTCCGTCTCACGAACGATCTGGAAGAAGTGGCGCGCATAAGCGGCCGACTTCTCCGGCACTTCCGCGAACAGCGTCCACTGAAAACCCATGAAGTCGCCCGGTTTCACGTCCGAACCCGACGCGAGGACCGAGGCGCTTTCCTCGAACACAGCCTTGACCGTCTGCACATTAAGATCGGCAAGCTGTTGAAGTCCCATCGCATAGCGCTTCGTGATGCCGAAAAACGCTTCGAGTTGTGCCGTTGCCGCCGGCGCCGATGATTGAAGAATAGGAAACATTGTCCGCTCCATAAAGAGGTATGTGCGAGCCGATCCGTGGGTACGGCGCCCGTTTTTGCTGCATTGCAACAATGAGTCCATCATACGGGAGTGGTCGCATGCGTCAAGCGAAGTTTTCGTGATCTTTCGGTTTCCTGATGTTTTCCATTGGCGACACCGTTGAAGCGATTCGAGCAAGGTGCGTCAAGTCGAATGAACCGGTTTTGGCGCGCTTCGGAGTGGATGCTGCTTTTCTTTCCAAAGCGTTGGGACAAAGCAATGGTGTTATCTTGTATTCACAAGCATCGATGGTTCCAGGCCCCGATGTTGCTGGTAGATGCTATCTCATGCTGGCATGCAACAAGAACGTCCTCATTCGATGCATACATCAGGTGAATGGCGGCGCTTGGCGAAGCCGGCAAAATCTCTGGGTCGTGTCGAAGGTCGAGGCGTTCGGTTGATCGCCCTAGTACGCCCGTTAATCCTTTGGACCCACCTCCATGAAGCTCCGCGTCGGTTTTCAATTGACCTATAACTGCACTCAGGCCACGCCTGCGGTGCTCATGCTCAACACGCATCCTTCCATGTCGGACAAGGTCGTCGTTGCCGATCGCATTACGTTCGATCCGCCGCTCGCGTTCACGCACTATTACGACGGCTTCGGCAATCTGTGCACGCGTATCGTGACGCCGTCTGTGGGTCCGCTCGTCGTGGCGACCGAAGGCGTGCTCGAAGTGCCCGATACGCCGGAAAGCTATCCCCTAGAAGATGGTCAGCTCCCGGTCGAACAACTTCCCGACGAGTGTCTACAGTTTCTGCTGGGCAGCCGCTATTGCGAAACCGACTTGCTTTCCAACTTCGCGTGGCAACGGTTCGGCGGACTGCCGCAAGGGCGAACCCAGGTGCTCGCCATCTGTGATTACGTGCACGCACACATCAAGTTCGACTACAAGACGGCACGGCCCACGCGCACGGCTTCCGAAGCGCATCAGGAAGGCATCGGCGTGTGCCGCGATTACGCGCAACTGGCGGTGGCGCTCTGCCGCGCCCTGAACATTCCGGCGCGGTATTGCACCGGCTACATCAGCGACGTGAACCTGCCGCCGCCTTATGCGGACCAAGATTTCTGTGCATGGTTCGAAGCCTATCTCGGCGGAACCTGGCAGACTTTCGATCCGCGCAACAACGCACCGCGCACTGGCCGTGTACTCATGGCGCGCGGCCGCGATGCGACCGACGTGCCTATCAGCATGACCTTCGGGAGCGCGGCCCTGGTCGACTTCAAGGTGATTTGCGAGCCGTGCGAATGATCTTCGCGTCCACCTTTAGAACGCCCACGAATCGTCCGTTATGAAAGCGTTTCACTGCACCGACTGCGGACATCTCATCTTCTTCGAAAACGTTCAATGCGAACGCTGCGGGTCGATGCTCGGCTTCATTCCGGAAACGGGCGAGATGAGCGCATTCGTCAAGCTGAAGGGACCTCGGTGGGAAGCGAAGCCGGCGGACGGCGACGTTCGCTACAAGCCGTGCCACAACTATTCGGTCGAAAAGGTTTGCAACTGGATGGTGCCGGAAGACTCGCCGGACCCGTTCTGTCATTCTTGCCGTCTGACGGCCGTGATCCCGAATCTGAAAGCGCCGCGCCGTCGTTATTACTGGGCCAGACTTGAAGCCGCGAAGCGTCGTTTGCTGTACACGCTCGCCGTGCTGGGATTGCGCGTCGACACGCGCAAGGAGCATCCGGAAACCGGGCTCGAATTCGAGTTTCTCGAAAGCCGCCGCGGCAAAAAGGTGTTGACGGGCCATCATAGCGGCCTCATCACGATGAACATCGCCGAGGCCGACGACGTGCGCCGCGAACGCGTACGCATCGCCATGCGCGAGCCCTACCGGACCTTGCTCGGTCACTTCAGACACGAGATCGGCCATTACTACTTCGATCGCCTCGTGGTGGGCGCGCGGCGAACGGCGTCGTTCCGCACGCTCTTCGGCGATGACCGGGCGAGTTACAGCGAAGCGCTTTCCCGCCACTATCGCAACGGCGCGCCTGCCGACTGGGCGACGAATCACGTCAGCGCCTACGCGACCATGCATCCCTGGGAAGACTGGGCGGAAACCTGGGCGCATTATCTTCATATCGTGGATACCACCGGCACCGCGCGCGCATGCGGCATCAACATCGCGCCGGTGAGCCGCAAAGGTCCTAACTTCGCCGCGCAAGTGCTGCCTCACTCGCCGAGTTTCGAATTGCTGATGAAGCAATGGACGATGCTGACGTACGCCATGAACAGCCTTAACCGAAGCCTCGGCATGCCGGACCCGTATCCGTTCACGCTCGCACCTGGCGCCGTGAAAAAGCTGAGGTTCATCCATCGTCTGATCGAGGCGCAGAGCCTCGAGCATGAACACGATCGCGTGGAAGCAAACTCGCCCTGAGTCTGCATTGAAGGACATCGATAGGTCAACGCGGCGATAAGTGTTCTTCGCCCGCCGCGCGACACCCTCAAGCAGATCCCACCTATTTGCTCCCGACCGTATGCGCGAACCTTCGTCCATGCCGGTTCAAGCCGCCTCCGGTACTTCGTGGGAATGGTGATTGCACCTACAAGTTGGCCAGCACGCGTTGCTCACTAGACGTGCCTGTTTTGGCTTCCTAAATTCTTTTGGATACCGCTATGCGCCTGCTTACTACACAATATGGTCTACCCCGCGTCTCATGGGGCGCCGTCATCGCGGGAGTCATCCTCTCGTTGATCGCGTACCTCATGTTGACGGTGCTCGGAACCGCTATCGGGGCATCGGTGCTGTCGCCACTGACTCAGCCCGATCCATCGCGCGGCTTCGCGTTCGGCTCCGGCGCCTACATGATCGTGATGACGGTCATCGCCGTGTTCATCGGTTCCTATTTTGCAGGGCGTTGCGCGCCGGTTCTTGGCTGGCTGCACGGCTTGCTTGCATGGGCCGTGATGATCATCGCAATGGCATACGGCGCAACGTCGCTTGTCGGCAGCGCAGTGAGTGCGGCAGGCAGCATCGCATCGACCGGTGCGACGGCTACCGCCGCGGCCAACCCTTCGGCCGCAAGCGGCACGATGCTGGGTTCGCTCAAGGCGCAGGTTCAAGGCGCGGTTGCTTCCGCAACGGCCGCTGCATCCGGCCCGCAAGCTGAAGCCGATGCACGTCAGGCCGCCGATACCGCCGCACGCGGCGTCGCCCGCGCTTCGTGGTTCTCGTTCGCTGCACTTCTCGTCGGCGCGATCATCGCGATCGTGTCGGGTAGTGCGGGATTCCGTCACCAACCGCCGTTCGAAGATGCGAGCGGCAGCGCTCGCGATGACGTCGCGTTGCGCGCCGATGCCGCAGGGCGCCTTGCGCCGGACAACCGTGTCACACGCTAAACGCCCTATCCGACTGATCCACGAAACCTGGAGCCGCGCATGAGCACGCAGAATCGAACGGCGACAGGTGTCGTGGAAACGTCGACGTTGACCGCCACTGAAGAACGTCTGCACGTATCGACGGAAACGCTCGAAACCGGCATGGTGCGCATTCGTGTCGTGACGCACACCGAGTCGCGCGAGGTGCCCGTCGTTCTGCACAACCGCACGGCACGAATAGAACGCGTTGCCCTTAATCGTTTCGTGGACGCGGAGTTTGCGCCGCGCCATGAAGGCGACACGTTGGTCGTGCCCGTGTTCGAGTACGTGCCCGTGACCGAACTGAGGCTGATGCTCAAGGAAGAAATCCGCATCACCACTGTAGTGACCGAAAAAAATGACGTGCACAGAGCCGAGTTGCAACGTCAGGAAGTCGTCGTGGAAAGGCGCGCTGGAACGGTTGGAGACTGGATTGCGGACCCCGCGATACCGTCCTCGGGCTCGGGCAAGACATCTTCCTGAGCCGTTCTTCGAAGCAACGTCTGGCCGCCATTCAAATCACTCAAAATTACCCGGAGCAAAACATGACTCAAGCAATCGTTGGTGTATTCGATTCGTTTCAGCAAGCCGAAAGCGCGGTCGCGCGTCTCGTGGAAGGCGGTCTGGACCGCGCCGACATGGAAGTGCACGCCAGTGACGAGACGAGCGGCGCGGAACGTCCCGTGGTTGCAGATCGACCAGCTTCCGCCGCCACGGAAGAAGTCGGCATCGTCGGCAAGATCGAGAATTTCTTCGGCAACATGTTTGCTGGCGACGACCGGTCGGAAGACATCGGCAACTATCAGGAAGCGGTTCGTCGCGGTGGCGCGTTACTCACGGTCAACGTGAAGGAAGAATCACAGGTGCCGCTCGTGCGTTCGACGATGCACGAGGCGGGCGTCGTGGATATCGACGAACGCGTGGCGCATTGGAAAAGCGGCGGTTATGCGGGCTTCGATGCATCCGCAAAGCCGTTGACTTCGGATGAAGTGCTGGCCGATCGCCAGTCATTTGCGGTGACGCGTGAGTCGCTCGAAGTCGGCAAGCGCGAAGTCGAAACCGGCGGCGTGCGCGTCTATTCGCGCGCCACTGCAACGCCTGTCAGCGAGACCGTCAATCTGCGTGACGAGCATGCGACGATCGAGCGCCGTCCGGTCGACCGGCCCGCCACGGCCGCCGACCTGAAGGAAGGCTTCGTGGAAATTCGCGAGACGGCAGAACACGCCGTCGTCGCGAAGACCGCGCATGTCGTCGAGGAAGTCGTCGTGGGCCGGCAGGCAACCGAGCGCACCGAGACGATCAACGAGACACTGCGCGGCACGGATGTCGAAGTCGAACACGTCGAAGCCAAGAGCGTCGACCCGGTGCGTGCGATCGACGGCGTGAGCCCGGTTGCGCCTGTCAAGCCGACCTCGCATTGAGCCCGCGCGACTGACCGACGAGAAAACGCCGGCGCCGGGCTTCGTCAGCCGGCGTGCATCCACTGCAAGACCTGCCGCCAGTCCGCCTGCGTCATGACGCCGAACCAGTGGTCATGATCGGCGGTCGGCAGGAGCATGAAACGCGCGCGTTCGTGTTCGTTTGCGAAGCGGCGCGCATGCATCACCGGGATCAGCGTGTCCAATTGCGCGCCCACGATCACGAGCGGGCCGTCGTAATGCGACACGGCGGCGACGGAATCGAAGCCGTCGTGCAGCATCCAGCGGATCGGAAAAATCGGATATTTTTCGGCGGCGACGTCGGCGAGCGAGTCCCACGGCGTGATCAAAACGACGCCCGCGAGCGCTGCTTCATTGCCCTTCACGACCTGCGCGGCCATGCCCGCACCGAGCGACTCCCCAACGAGATAAAGCGGCCCGCGCCACTGCGCGATGGTGGCCGCCAACGCTTCCCGCGATGCGGCTAGCGCCGCCTTCATCGTGCGCTCTCCCGGGCGTCTGCCGTGCCCCGGATACTCGACGATCACCACCCTATACCCGTCACGCACGAACACGTCGGCGAGCGGCAATTTGGTGTCGGCCGACTCCTCGTTACCGTGATAAACCATGAACGTCCCGCGCGGTTCGCGCCCGGCCGGAGTGACGACATAGCCCGCGAATTGGTCGCGCACTTGCAACAGGTCGATGCTTGCACCGGCGTGCGGGACTGTGCGAAGATCCGGCGCGCTCGGAGTGGAAGGCAGAAGCATCCGGTCCTGCACCATAAAGAGCGTCAGCGCCGCAAGCAGATAAGCGGCGATGGCAAAGCGTAGACCGTGGGACAGCAGGGGCATGCGAATTCTCTCGTTCGACATCATCAAGCTTTTTCAGACGTTGAAAGCATAATCATTCCAGCGCCCGCGCGCCGCGAAAGCCCGTTATGCCTCACATGGCATTAAAGTCGCGCGCCGGAACGCCGATACCACGAGGACAGTCACACGCCTCGTGCAATAGCATGCATATCAGTAATTCTCGCCGATGGGCGCCGCGCGGCGGCAAACGATGGATCATCGCGGCAAGCGCGCTTTTCACCGCCGCACTCATCCGCACGCTGCTGCACCCGCTGCTTGGACCCGTCATGCCCGGAACGGCGTTTCTCATTGCCGCCGTTCTCGTCGAGTATTACTGCGGTCTTGCGCCGGCGGTTTGCGTGATGCTTGCCGGACTATGTATTGCCGACTTTCTCTTCGTGCCGCCCTATGCACGCATCGAGGACTTCGACCGCGCGGATATCAAGCTGCTCGTGTCGTATCCGTTGATCACCATCGTCATGATGACGCTCGTCGAGCGGCTCAAGCGCGCGCAGTATCGCGCCGAGTTGCTCGCTTCGGTGGCGCAGTCGCGCTATGAAATGCTCTTGCGTCACGACAACGAACGCCTCATCACGCGCCGGGCGACCGAGGAAATGCACCGGATGCTCCAGCACGTCACGCAATACAACCGTTCGCTGATTCTCATCAAGGCGCTCGATCCGACGACGCGCGTCTCGCCCGCCAATTTCGTCGCGGCGGCGAATTCCCCAGTTATCGACGATGACGCGCCGCGCGCCGGCATCGCATATGGCGCCAAGCATGCCGATGCCCACGGCGAAGATATTGCCCGCGTCAGCGATGCCCTTCTGCCGGGGCTTCACCGTATCCGGTTCCAGTCGGACGAGCAGGACTGGCGGCCCGTCGAATGTGTTTGCGAGCGCTTCGCCACGCCATCCGGCGATTATCTCGTCCTCCGTTCGGCTGCCTGACCATGAACATGCCTTACTTTCCCCCCGCCCAGAACCGGGATCACGCGGTCCTGTTGCTGCACGGCCTGTCCAGTTCGCCGCTCGAATTGCGCTTTCTCGCCCGCTATCTCGGTGAAGAGGGCTTCGCAACGAACACGCCGGAGTTGCCCGGCTACAGCGCAGGCGCCGGACACGCTTCGATGGAAGAGTGGCTGCGCGCGGCCGTGGCGGAATTCGACGCGCTGGCGGCGCGGCATCGGCACGTTTCGGTGTGCGGCCTGTCGATGGGCGCGGCGCTCGCCGCCGCGGTCGCCCATGAACGCCCTTCCGCGCGCGCCCTGCTGTTGCTCTCGGTCACGCTCGACTATGACGGCTGGGCCATCCCGTGGTACCGGTTCCTGCTCGACTGGGCGTACTACACGCCGTTGCGTACGCGTTATCGCTACCGCGAGCACGAGCCTTATGGTCTGCGCAATGAAGCGCTGCGCACGAAGATCGCCCGCGCGATGCAAAAAGGCGAGATCAGCGAAGTCGGCCCGGCATCCATTTCGATGCCCGCGCTGCACGAGGCCAGCCGTCTCGCGGCATCGGTGCGTGGCAAGCTGAAGCGCGTCACGAGCGACTGCCTCGTCATTCACGCTATCGACGACGAGACCTCGAGCCCGCACAACGCGCGATTCGTCGCGGCAAACGTAGGCGCCTCTTTCTTGCGGACCATCTGGCTCGACGACTCCTATCACATGATCACGTCCGACAACGAGCGCGAAGTGGTGGCTCGCGAATGCACGATGTTCCTGCGCGAGAGCGCATCTGCCTGCGACTCCACCGATGGCACAGGTCCCGTGATGTCGCGTGCCCTGGCGCGTCGGCTCCGGCAAACGGCTGCAGGCGCGAAGAGAGCATGAAGCGCGCGCAAACATTCATCGCGCGCACCTGCGTGGCGCTTGCGGCTTTGCTCGCATTTGGACCGGCACACGCCGCCGACGCGGACACGCAAACGAATGGTGACTGGAAAATTTCGATCGGGCCCGGACTGTACGTGTTCCCCGAGTTTCCGGGATCGTCGCGGATCAAGGTATTTCCCTTGCCCGTGCAGGATATTTCCTGGCGCGACCGTATCTTTTCGCAAGGTCCGGACGTGCTCGGCGTCAACGTGCTGCGCGGGGAGAACTACCACGCAGGCATGTCGGTGAGTTTCGACTTTCAGTCGCGATCATCGTCCGATGACGCGCGACTCGACGGCCTGCCCAACGTGCACTACGGACCGAAGCTGCGACTATTCGCCGATTACACGTACTGGGCCTTCACTGGATCGACAGCCGTTTATCAGGACATCGGCGGCACCGGGCAAGGACTCACCGCGATGGCGGATCTCTATGTTTCCGCGCCCATCGGCAAATTGCTGCTGTCGGCGGGGCCGGGGCTGACTTGGGCCAATGGCGCTTATACGCGCACGTTCTTCGGCGTTTCACAGCCAGAAAGCGTGGCGTCCGGATTGCCGCAATACTCCACCGGCTCGGGCCTGCGCGACGTCCACTTCAATCTGGCCGCTAATTACACGATCTCTTCGCATTGGTCGGCCAACCTGGTCGCAGTCGTTGGCCGGCTCGAACGCTTCGCTGCCGGCAGCCCGATTACAGAACGCAGGTTGGATGTGAACGGAATGGCCTCGGTCGCATATCGCTTCTGAACGCAATCTATCAACCTGATTACATACAGATTCGAAAGAGCTTGAGATATCGGGCCTCACGCGCTTGCTTTGGAAATAAACTCCGCGCATTTAGTAAGACGTGAACTTGACGTCCCTTACGTTCCATCGCAACGTGCGTTAGCGCACAAAACCAGCCACGTCGCTGGCCATACTTGACCCACGTGACCTTCTTCACGTCTGAAAGGCTGCGATTTTCACCGCGACTTATTCAGTAGCTGCATTATTTTGAATATGGCACATTGTGCGTGCCCTGCTTCGCCAAAACGGAATGAATATCTAATTCACGATGATCGCGAACGCCTTCAAAAATTGGATGCCCGACGAACTCTTCCTCCGTCTGCAGCATCGCAGGAAGATCGGGCGATTCCCGAGTCTTGCAAATCCCGAAACCTTCAACGAGAAAATGCTCCGGCGCAGTCTGAACCCGGACGCGCGCTTTACCGATCTGGCCGACAAGCTCATCGTGCGTGACTTCGTCAGGCGCGTGATCGGCGAAGAACATCTGATTCCGCTGCTCAAGGCGTCCGAGCTCTTCACCGAAGAGGATTTCGAGGCGTTGCCCGACTCCTTCGTCATGAAGGCCAATCACGGCAGCGGCTTCATCAAGATCGTCCGCGACAAAGCGGAAACGAGTTATCAGGAACTGAGGACGCTTGCCGACCGGTGGCTTGCAACCGACTTTTCCAGAACCGGGCGCGAGCGGCATTACCGCGCGATTCAACCACGGCTGCTTTTCGAAGCCCTGCTTCTCGATGAACAAGGCAACATTCCCGCCGACTTCAAGATCCACTGCTTCAATCCCGAAGAAGGACCTTCCAAGCTGTTTGTCCTGCTGATCTCCGATCGCTATACGGGCCATCCGCGCGGAGATTTCTTCGATGAATCGTGGAACCATCTCGACATCAGGATCGGACACTATCCGCGTAGTGCGACGCCTTGCGAGCGCCCGGCCAACCTCGACGCGATCCTCGCCAAGGCGAAAGCGTTGTCGGCATCCTTCGACTATGTGCGCGTGGATCTTTATGCACCCGACTGCAAGATCTTCTTCGGCGAAATGACCTTCACGCCGGGCGGTGGACTATATCCCCTCTTCCCGGACAGCGTGGATTATCAGTGGGGGCAAATGTTGCAGGCAGCGCCTCTCTTATCTACGCCGAAAATGTCGACGCGGACGATCGGGTGAATCGGCGTGTGTACGGTTGTCGAAACGCTGACACCGCCCGCATTGGTCACTCAGGCGTGACGTGAACACACTGAGCCATCGGTTCGCGTCACGTCACATCGTTTCCCTAAAGCTCTTCCTCTTGAACAACGCCGCGTCCGCGGTTGCGTTGCATTTCGCAAGCCTTCGCTAACCCGAAGCGTTCGTGCGTTATCGATGGTTCAAGATTTCGATAACGCTCTCTGCATTGTCTTTACGACGCATTCACGTTTTTTCATATTGCCGCCTCACAAAGCGCCGTTAAGGAAAAGCGTTTGCGCAACTCTGTAGTTCGAGAAGCGACCTGCAAATCCCCGCCGAATTCGTTCAGACTCGAAGTGTTCCGCGTAGTCCCTGGCGTCAACGCAGTCATCGCTTAACGCAGGTCTCGAGGGCTCTCGACCGCGCCTCTGGTCAAGGCAGCGCAGGCATCCTTTCGCCTTCGATTTATTAGTTCGCATTCCTACTATGTTTAAAGAATGGCGATTTTATCGCAGAGTAATTGGAGTTTTCCGCGAGAAGGCGGATTAGCATATTCGATGATTGATCGACGTAGATTTTTAGCTAGCCTGGGCGCGTTGTCCGGAACCTATACATTGGCCGCCTGCGGAGGCGGAAGCGAAAGCGACGTACCGAACTCGACATCGAGCGCTTCCGGGCGGTCCAGACAACTGAATCCCACGACAAGAGCGGAGTCGCAAGGCCCATCGCCGGATGGCACGACCATTCCTGACGCAACCGCGATCGTGGACAAACGCGGCTCCGTCTGGACGGTGAATAACGGCGTCGTATTCCAGAACGACACGGCAATATCCATTGCCAACGTTTCGATGCTTCTCTGGTCGGGCGGAAAGATCTATCAGAGAAACACAAGCGGGCAATTCTATGTGTGGTCGAATGACTGGCTACTTTGCCGGGACCCGCGCACACCGCTCGCAGCGCAATCCGGCATGTTCTTCGGCATGAACGGTCATTACGATTATCTCTACACACCCGCGCAAACCATCGCTATTTTGAATGGCATGGGTTGCAGTATCTATCGGCTCGGGTGCAATGAGACGTCGGCTGAACTCAGACCTGTCGCAAGGATGGCGAGGGCCATGAACGGAACGGGCATCGAACTGTTC
The DNA here is from genome assembly GCF_031451465.1 of Caballeronia sp. LZ003. Taxonomy (NCBI): domain Bacteria; kingdom Pseudomonadati; phylum Pseudomonadota; class Betaproteobacteria; order Burkholderiales; family Burkholderiaceae; genus Caballeronia; species Caballeronia sp. LZ003. The sequence goes on from NZ_JARUXJ010000003.1 coordinate 1,045,937, forward strand.
TGTCTGATTCAACAAGGTTTGACGGATGACTGGGGTAACCTGTTCGGGAGCGAGGCCGCGGCATACGCCAAGGCCTACAGCACAGGCGTGACGGTCGCGAGCACGCTGAAGCCGTACGGCGTGACGATGTACGAATGCGGCAACGAACTCACGCGCCGAGCTCAGACTGTAATCGACTCGAATCGCGCCGGAACGGATGTCGCCGACTTCAACAACGATAACTGGCCGGTCATGCGCGGCGTCATGCGCGGATTGATCGACGGCGTGAAGGCCGCGCAGCCCGACGCCATGTGCGGCATCAACTTCTGCGTGGCGGATATCGGTGCATCGGACGCGTTATGGGAAGGCAATCAGCCGGACGGCACGAGCGGTCATCCCGTAGTCCGCTGGGACATGACGACATGGCATAACTACGAGGTCTATGGCGATTTGTTCGATATCGGTTCGGATGGCGCGGGCCCGCACTTCGACCTGCCGCAATACTGCAAGGCGCGTTACGGCGTTCCCTTCATGATTACCGAGTGGAATGCCAATCCCGAACAAAGCGACGACTACCGGAGCGCGTTCGTGCAGTCCCGATTGCAATCGTTCTACGACGCCCGCAAGACGCACAACATTCAATCCACCATGTATTACGTGCTCGACAGCGGCGACCACACCTTCGGCATCATGCACAACAGCGTGCCGATCTTGCCGACGTATCTGAGCTTCGTGAATTTCGTCCGCTCGCATGCGGATTCCTGATGCCGCGCAAACCGCATCACGTTGCGATCTCGCGCGCTTCGCCCGCACACGCCTCGACCAGAATGGCCTCCAGTTCCGCGTGCAACGTGCGGTTGTTGAAGTTCGTTTCGATAGTGTGCCGCGCGGTCGCGCGCATCTTGTCGGTGTCGATCTGTCCTTTGGCGATTTTTTCGAGCGCGGCGGAAATGCTCGGCCCCGAACGCTCGTCGACGAGCACGCCGGTCTCGCCATCCACCACGAGCTCGGGAATGCCGCTATGACGCGTCGCGACGACGATCGCGCCGGTAGCCATTGCTTCCATGATCGACACCGGAATGCCTTCCATGTCGCCGTTGGCGGCCGTCACGGACGGCAGCAGAAACACGTCGGTGCGCTTTAGTTCCGCGAACACTTCGTCCTGTGCGCGCGCGCCGAGAAAGTTGACCGGATTGCGGTTATTCGCGGCCATCGCGCGCAAGTCGGCTTCGAGCGGGCCGTAGCCGATCACGTTGTATTCCACGGGCAGGCTGCAATCGCGAACGCCGGCAATCGCATATTCAAGGCCTTTTTTCTCGACGAATCTTCCCACGCTCAGCACTTTGAGCGGGCGTCCGGGCTTCTGCTTGTCGGTGGCAAGCGGCAGTTGCTCGACATCCACTCCCACGTGATGCACGAGCGTCCGTGATGCAGGCGCGCCCCAGTCGATCAGGCGCATCCGCCAGAATTCGCTGACCGGGAGCGACAGCGACCCCCGTCCGAAGAGTTGCTTGTAGTGCGGCAGATAACGCTTGACGAGCGCTTCATCGCTCATGTCGAAGCCATGAAAGACGGTGGAGATAGGGCCTTCGAAATAGCCCGCATCGCGCAGATACATGGCGCGCACGCCGAGGGGACCGAAATGTGCGATTACCGCATCGAAACTTTCGTGCGACATCGCTCCGCCGCCCGAGAGGTCGAACAGCGTCGAGCGGCAACCGGATGTCGCCGCGCGCCAGGCCACGCCAATGCGTTTGCGTCCTTCCGGCGTTGACAGTGAGCTCAGTCCGAAGCGCGCCAGATGCGCAATGCGTGCCGCCGTGCCCTGTTTGCGACGAAATATGCGTAATTCGATCTGGCCTTTGAGCGGATCGTCGGCGCCTTCGTCATAGCGCGCCGCAAGGACGACCACGTGATGTCCTCGTTCCGCGAATCCCGCGATCTGACGGACCACGAAGGTTTCCGATGCAACAGGATAGCTGTCGACAACAAACGCGATTTTCATGCGCCTCTCCGCTTCCGCATCATTTTTCATGATGCGGGTACGCTAGTAAGGGGGACGAATCAAATGGTGTGCACGCTTGCCATGCCTTGTTGTCCACACCTGCCCATCGTTCGATAGTGCTCAGGCCAGCATAGTCCAAAATGCCACGCATTGTTGCTTTGCCGCTGGCGCTTCGTTCATCGGTGCCTTTATCTTTGCGCGTCGATGCGCAATTACGCACACCGATGGATCATGCTTTCATCGCGGCAAGTTCCAGACCATGTTGAACAAAGGCGTGAGTCACGCCTTAAGGCCGACAACATGAGCAAGCAATTTGCCAGACCATCGAGCGCAACATACTCGCGCACACGCCAACGCTCGCGATCGCTTGAGGAATGAACGAAGCAGCCACTGGTTAAATTCCACACGTTATGTATTTTTCGTGGAATATAAGCTGATTATTCGTCTGGATATTGTAAAAAAGCACCGGGACGGTCGCTTCGGCCTCTTAACGGACGCGCTCCTATCGCCTGCGACCGAGCATCGACATACCCGCAAACTGTGCCGCGTCGCCAAGCGCTTCTTCCACGCGAATCGCCTCGTTCCACTTGGCCATGCGTTCCGAGCGCGAGAACGAGCCGACTTTGAGCTGGCCCGCATTCCAGCCAACGGCAAGATGCACAATGGTCGTATCCTCCGTCTCACCCGAGCGCGCCGATACGATCGTGCCAAACCCCGCGTTCTTTCCCGCTTCGAGCGCCGCATACGTCTCCGTCACCGTACCCGCCTGATTCAACTTGATGAGGACAGCGTTGACATCGCGTTGCTCGGCGGCCTTTGCGATGCGCGCCGCGTTCGTCACGAGGTAATCGTCGCCGATCACCTGCACGCGTTCTCCCACCGCTGCCGTGAATCGGCGCAAGCCGGCCGCATCGTCCTCGCTCAACGGGTCTTCCATCGACACGATCGGGTAACGGTCGCACCATCGGAGCATCAGTTCGCACATGGCGTCGCTGTCGAGCTCGCGGCGCTCCAGGCCGAGCTTGTAACGCCCGCCCGAGCCGAATTCGGATGCGGCGATATCGAGCGAAATGGCGACTTGCTCGCCCGGAACGAACCCCGCTTCTTCGATAGCCGCGACGAGCGTATCCAGCGCCGCTTCGTTGCTCTCGAACACGGGCCAGTGCCCGCCTTCGTCGGCGACACCGGCAAGATGACCACGCTTCGCCATGATCCTGCCCGCAGCCAGATAGACCTCGGCTGTCATCTCCAGCGCTTCGTCGAAACTTTTCGCGGATGGCGCCATGACCATCAGGTCCTGAATATCGATACGCCGGCCAGCGTGCGCGCCGCCGCCGAAGATCTGGATTTCCGGGATCGGAATGCTGACGGTTCGGCCGTTGGCGACATAAGCCCACAGCGGCTGCCGACGGTCTGCCGCCGCGGCATGCAGAACCGCAAGCGACGTCGCGATCAACGCATTGCCGCCAAGCCGCGATTTGTCCTCGGTGCCATCGAGTTCGATCAGACGCGCATCGATTTGCGTCTGCCCGAGCGCATCCATGCCGATCAGCGCCGCCGCGATTTCATCGTCGATACCGCGTAACGCATCGCTCACGCCGAAGCCGCCCAGCGCGGCCGCCCCGTCGCGCCGATCCACCGCCTCGAAACGCCCGCGAGAAGCGCCCGCCGGGGCCATGCCGCGTCCTTTGGCGCCGCTTGCCAGCGTCACTTCCACTTCCACGGTCGGACGTCCGCGCGAATCCCAAATGCGGCGGCCGTGGACGGATGTAATCGCGCTGCTCATGTTCAGACTCCCGCGGGTTTATCGATGGATGCCGCCTCGTTCCAGCGCTTTCGCCATTGCGCAAGGGAATCGACCGGTTCGATGAGAAGGCCGCGCGCAAGTTCGCGCACCGCCTGTATGGCGGCTGGATCTTGCAGATACTCGACGGGCGATTTGCCATCGACCCGCGCGAGCAACAACGCCGGCAAGAGCCGCGCGCAACGCAGATCCATCCGTTCCGCTGGTTCCCAATCGACGGCCGCCAGATATCGACCGCTCAGTGCGTCGAAGCTTCCGGCATAGCGTTCACGCCAATGCGGATTGAGAAAGCTCTTCAGGACGAGGTGATTCAGGCAGAACGCGAGGTCGAAGGCCGGATCGCCGAAGGTTGCGCATTCGGCATCGAGAAAGACGGGGCCGTCGGCACCGCACAGGATGTTCTTCGGGCTCACGTCGCCATGAACCAGCGCGATGCGCGCAGCCGAAACCGAATCCGCCAGATCGCCGAGTGTGTTCGCCAGGTCGGGATGACGCGCGGCTGTCGCCCGCAGATAAGGCTCGATGCGGATGGACTCGAAGGTATCGTGATTCGCGAACTGCACCGCGAGCGCAGCCGAACCCGCGCTTCTCTCATGAATCTGCGCAAGAAGGAAACCGACTTGCGCGGCGAAGATGTCGTCGATCTCGCCTTTCAGCAGCTTCGCCTTCCAGACGGGGTTATGTTCCGCAGGAAGATACGCCATCGCGAAGCAGCCGAGCGGCGCGTCTTCGAACAGAAGCGCAGGCACCGCGTGCGGCAGCCAGGTCGCGACACAGCGCAGCCACGCGGCTTCGGCGGCATTGCGGCTGACGGGCGCATGCCAGTCCGCCGCGACCTTGAGCTTGCCGAGCGCGCGCTTGATGCAGAACGTAGCGCGGCGCGCATCGACGCGCCAGATATCCGAAGACACGCCACCCGTCAGGCGCGTGAAGCGCGGTTCTTCGTCGGCATCGAGCAGGCGATGCTGGCGCAACGCGTCAACAAGGTGCGCGAGGTCGGTGGCTTCGGTCATCGAATGTCGGCCGGGCGTTTGGCGAGTTCGGCAAAGTAGGTTCCGGCCTCATGTTATGGGATCGCGCAAGCAGGTGCAACGCGGATGGTAAAGTCACCAGACCATCACATCCGAGGACCGCATATGCGTCTCTTGCTCGCACTCATCCTTCCGTGGCTGCAGTTCTTCACGATCGGTCGACCGATTGCCGGCATCATTTGCCTGCTTCTTCAGATCACGTTGATTGGCTGGATTCCCGCCGCGATCTGGTCGGTCTATGCGCTCAGCCAGTACAACACCGAGAAGAAAATCCAGCGCGCCTTCGGAGCGCGCGGCTGACAGGCAGAACGCGCGGGCGTCAATGGGAATGGCGCGGAACATCGGCGCCACGGCATCCCACGAGAAAGTCGAAGTCGCAGCCCTGATCGGCTTGCAAAACGTGATCGATATACAGCTTGCCGTAGCCGCTCGTGTTCTCGCCCGCTTTGCGCGGTTCTTCCGCCCAGCGGGCGAGACGCGTCCTCAGCTCTTCGTCGCTGATGTCCAAATGCAGGCGCCCCGCGAAGCAGTCCATATCGATCCAGTCGCCTTCTTCCACCACCGCGAGCGGACCACCGGCGCGCGCTTCGGGCGCTACATGCAGCACCACCGTGCCGTAAGCCGTGCCGCTCATGCGGGCGTCGGAGATGCGCACCATGTCGGTCACGCCCTGCGCCAACAGCTTCGGCGGCAAGCCCATGTTGCCGACTTCGGCCATGCCCGGATAACCCTTCGGGCCGCAGTTCTTCATGACCAGGATCGAATCGGCGGTGACGTTCAATTCGGGATCGCCGATCCTCGCCTTGTAATCGTCGAAGTTCTCGAACACGACCGCCCGGCCGCGATGCTTGAGCAACGCCGGCGTCGCGGCGGACGGCTTGAGCACCGCGCCGTTCGGCGCGAGATTGCCTCGCAAAATGCACAGCGCGCCGTCTTCCACGAGCGGGCGGTCGAGTGGACGAATCACCTCGGCGTCGTGGATGGGCGCGTCTTTCGTGTTGTCCCAGAGTGAGCGGCCGTTGGCCGTCAGCGCGTCGGGATACGGCAGCAAGCCCGCTTCGCCCAGACGCCGGATCACGCCGGGCAAACCGCCCGCGTAGTAAAACTCTTCCATCAGAAAGCGTCCGGACGGTTGCAAGTCGACGAGCGTCGGCGTGCCGCGGCCGATGCGCGTCCAGTCGTCGAGTTCCAGGTCCACGCCGATACGGCCGGCAATCGCCTTCAGATGGATGGTCGCATTCGTCGATCCGCCAATCGCCGCGTTGACGCGAATCGCGTTTTCGAACGCCTGCCGCGTGAGGAGTTTCGAGAGCCGCAAGTCGTCGAGCGCCATCTCCACGATCCGCATGCCCGACATGTGCGCGAGCACGTAGCGCCTGGCATCCACCGCGGGAATCGCCGCGTTGTGCGGCAAGGTCACGCCGAGCGCTTCGGCCATGCACGCCATGGTCGATGCCGTCCCCATGGTGTTGCAGGTTCCAGCCGAACGCGACATGCCTGCTTCCGCCGACATGAATTCATGCAGCGTGATCTTGCCCGCCTTCACCTGCTCGCTCAGCTGCCACACGACGGTGCCCGAACCGATATCGCGACCCTGATGCTTGCCGTTGAGCATCGGGCCGCCGCTGACCGCGATCGCGGGCACATCGCAACTCGCCGCGCCCATCAGCAAGGCGGGCGTGGTCTTGTCGCAGCCGACCAGCAGCACGACGGCATCGACGGGATTGCCGCGAATGGATTCCTCCACGTCCATGCTGGCGAGATTGCGCGTCAACATGGCTGTAGGCCGCAGATTCGATTCGCCGTTGGAAAACACCGGAAACTCCACCGGAAAGCCGCCCGCCTCGAAGACGCCGCGCTTCACGTGCTCCGCGATCTTCCTGAAATGCGCGTTGCAAGGCGTGAGTTCCGACCACGTATTGCAGATGCCGATAATCGGCTTGCCCTGAAACTCGTGGTCCGGAATGCCCTGATTCTTCATCCAGCTTCGATACATGAAGCCGTTCTTGTCCTGGGTTCCGAACCATTGAGCGGAACGGAGCAGGCGTTTTTCATTGGGCATGACGGATTCTCGACGAGGGTGGCAGGGTGTGCGTGCTTATGTGCTGCTTATGTGCGTGCTTCAGGTTCTGGGGACCATCGCGAGCGGTTCGGCTTTGCTCGCGGCATCGGGCGGCAAAGGCGTGCGCGGCTCTTTCGATCCGATGCCTTCGCCGAGCTTCGTCCCATTCGATTTACGGCGCGCGGCATGACGTTCGATGACTCGCTGCAGCAGACAGAACGCGCACAGAAGCGCGCCGATCACGATGCGCGTCCACCATGAACTGAGCGTGCCGTCGAAGGTAATCAAGGTCTGGATGGTGCCGAGAATGCCGACGCCGAACACCGAACCGATCACATAGCCCACGCCGCCCGTGAGCAAGGTTCCGCCGATCACCGTCGCGGCGATGGCGTCGAGTTCCATGCCCTGCCCTTGCAGTCCGTAGCCCGAGAGCACGTATAGCGTGAACACCACGCCGCCGAGCGCCGAGCAGAAACCCGAGAGCGCATAGACGCCGACCTTGGTGCGCGCGACGGGCAAGCCCATCAGCAGCGCCGAGCGTTCATTGCCGCCGACCGCATACACGTTGCGTCCGAAGCGCGTGAAGTGGGCGACGAAGATCGCCACGATCAGCGTGACGAGGGCGATCAGCGCGCCCGTCGTGAGCGACGCGCCGCCGACATCCACATGAAAGGCGGACAGCGCGCGGAACGTGGAATCGGTGATGGTGATGGATTGCGTCGTGATGAGAAAGCAGGCGCCGCGCGCGAGGAACATCCCGGCCAGCGTGACGATGAACGGTTGCAGCCTGAAGAAGTGGATGAGCGCGCCCATCGCCGCGCCATAGCAGGCGCCGAAGGCCAGCACGAGCGGCACGATGATCCACACCGGCCAGTGCAGACGTTCGGCGAACACGGCGCACAGGATCGTCGTCAAAGCGACGACCGAGCCGACCGACAAGTCGATGCCGCCCGACACGATCACGAACGTCATGCCAATGGCGACGATTAGCAAGAACGCGTTGTCGATCAGCAAGCCGAGCAGCACTTGCAGCGAGAAGAAGCCGGTGTACATCACCGAGCCGAAGCCGAACAGAGCCGCGAACAGAACGACGGTGACGACGATAGGCAAGATGCGCGGGTCCGTCAGACGGTCGAAGAAACTTTTCATCGGGATGCCTCCGCGAGCGGCTGTTTCGAAGCGGACGGAAAGACGCGTCGCAACTGCCGCATCAGCACGGCGCGCGCGGTGGACGACTGAATCACGCTGACGACGAGCACCACCGCTGCCTTCACCACGAGCGTCGCTTCGGGCGGCACGCCGATGGAATAAGTCGTGTAGGTGAGCGTCTGGATGATGAGCGCGCCGAGCACCGTGCCTGCAAGACTGAAGCGCCCGCCGAGCAGCGAAGTGCCGCCGAGCGTGACGGCGAGAATCGCGTCGAGTTCGAGCAGGAGACCGGCGTTGTTGCCGTCGGCGCTGCGCACGTTCGAACTGGCGAGAATGCCCGCCATGGACGCCGTCAATCCGGAGAATGCATACACGCCGAACACGATCACGTTCGAGCGCAAGCCGACGAGCCGGGTTGCAACCGGATTCACGCCGATAGCCCGAATGAAAAGCCCGAGCGCGGTGCGATCGACGAGAAGCGCCGTGAGGATGAGCGCGCCCGCCGCGATCCACACGGAACACGGGACGCCCGCCAGATAGCCGCCGCCGACCATCAAATAAGCCTGCGCGCCGATCGGGATGATCTGGCCGCCCGTCAGCAACTGCGCGACGCCGCGTCCCGCAACCATCAGGATGAGCGTCGCGATGATCGGCTGCATGCCGATGAACGCCACCAGCAAGCCGTTCCACATGCCCGCGAGAACGCCGACCGCGAGCGCCGCCGCGATGGCAAGCGTCACGCGGGAAGGATCGTCGGCGAGGATCGTGGCGGCCGTCGCGCCGGCAATCGCGACGATCGCGCCCACCGAGATATCGATGCCGCGCGTCGCTATCACGAGCGTCATGCCGAGCGCGACGAGCACGAGCGGCGCCGCGCGATTCAGGATATCGACGGGCGCGCCGAACAGGTGGCCATCGAGCATGGCAATCGACAGGAACCGCGGGTTATGCGCCAGATCGAGCAGACACAGCGCGACGAGCGTCACGCATGGCCACACGAGCGGATGCTGCAAGACACCTTTGATACGGTTCATTGCGATCCTCCCGCGATCAGCCGATACACCTCGTCTTCCGAGGTCGTATGTCCCGCGACCTCGGCGACCTTGCGCCGGTCGCGCAACACCGCAATCCGGTGACTCACGCGCACGACCTCGCTCACTTCGGACGAGATGAAGAGAATGCCGAGCCCTTTCGCGCAGAGCGCGAGCACGCGGTCCATGATCTCGAACTTCGCGGCCACGTCTATGCCGCGCGTCGGTTCATCGAGAATCAGCATGCGCGGCTCCGTTGCAAGCCAGCGCGCGAGCAGCACCTTTTGCTGATTGCCGCCAGAGAGCAGACCGATAGGCTGCTCGGCATCGCGCGCCTTGATGCCTAGCTGCTCGATATAGTCTTCGGCGATCTCGCGTTGCTTCGCCTTCCGAATGCAGCGCCAAAGCCCGAGCCGCGCCTGAAGCGCCAGGATGATGTTCTCGCGAATCGACAGGTCCGCGACAATGCCTTCCTTCTTACGATCCTCCGGGCAATAGCCGATGCCCTGACGCACCGCATCGCGCGGCGAATGCAGCTTGACCGGCTTGCCGGACACCTTCGTCGCGCCTGCATCGGAACGCTCCGCGCCGAAGAGAAGCCGCGCGGTTTCCGTGCGCCCCGAACCGAGCAAGCCCGCGAGCCCGAGTATCTGACCCGGCTGCACGTCGAGATCCACGGGATTCATCAAGCCGCGACGGCCCACGCCGCGCATTTCGAGAAACGGCGCCGCCGCGCCTCGTTGCGCGGGCGGCTCGGAAGCCGCGCGCTTCAGGCGCTCGGTCATGCGTTCGTGGCCCACCATCTTCGACACGAGCAGTTCGACCGGAAGATCTTTCGCGAGATATTCGCCTTCGCGCTCGCCATTGCGCATGACCGTGATGCGATCCGATACCGCGTAGGTCTGTTCCAGAAAGTGCGTCACGAAGAGAATCGCGAGACCTGAATGGCGGAGCTTGCGCAACACGTCGAAGAGTCGCGTGACTTCGCCGTCGTCGAGACTGGAGGTCGGTTCATCGAGGATCAGGACGCGCGCATCGACCGACAAGGCACGCGCAATCGCCACCATCTGCTGCACGGCGATGGGATACGTATCGAGCGATTTCGTGACGTCCACCGAAACGTTGAGGTCCGCGAGCGCCTTTTGCGCCCGCACGTGGATGCTCTTCCAGTCGATCGCGCCATGCCGCTTCAACTGCCTGCCGGCGAAGACGTTCTCCGCCACCGAGAGATTCGGACACAGGTTCACTTCCTGATAGAGCGTGCGAATTCCGGCGGCTTCCGCTTCCATGGGCGCGGCGAAATTCACGGGACTGCCACCGAGCCGGATCTCGCCTGCATCGTGCTCGTGGACGCCCGTCAGCACATTGATGAGCGTCGATTTGCCGGCGCCGTTCTGCCCCATCAACGTATGAATCTCGCCCGGAAACAAACGAAAATCGACGTCGTGCAGTGCGCGCACGCCGGGGAACGACTTGGACAAACCGATGGTTTCGAGCACGGGTGTGTCGGTCATGGATATCGCCGGAAAGGGAATGAGTCGTCCATCGCGCTCACATGATGGCGCGATGGACGTGCGATGGCGCCCGAGCTTCAGTATTTGCGCTGCGGCAGCGTGGCCGCGGCGACGCTCATCGGGAAAATGGTCTCTTCGGTCACGATACGCTTGGGCAGTTCCTTGCCCGCGACCACATCCTTCACCGCGGTCATCAACTGCGGGCCGAGCAGCGGACTGCATTCCACATCCACGTTGATCTTGCCCGCGACCATGGCGTCGAAACCGCCCTTGGTTGCATCGAACGAGACGACCGTGATGTCCTTGCCCGGCTTCATGCCCGCCTCCTCCATTGCCTGAATGGCGCCGAGCGCCATGTCGTCGTTATGCGCGTAGACCACGTTGATCTGCTTGCCGTAGGTCTTCGCGAAGGCTTCCATGACCTGCTTGCCGCCAGCGAGCGTGAAGTCGCCGCTTTGCGAGGCGATCACCTTGAACTTGGGATCGTTCTTGATGACTTCGAGCAGACCCGCACGCCGGTCGTTCGCCGGCGCCGATCCCACCGTGCCCTGCAACTCGACGATGTTGATCGGCCCCTTCTCGTTCTTGTAGCGTTCTTCCAGCCACTTGCCGCCGCGCCGGCCTTCTTCGAGGAAGTCCGAGCCGATCATCGTCACATAGAGCGACTTGTCTTTCACGTCGATGTTGCGGTCGGTCAGGATCACGGGAATCTTGGCGTTTTTCGCTTCGATGAGAATCGGCTCCCAGCCCGACTCGACGACCGGCGAGAACGCGATCACATCGACCTTCTGCGCAATGTAGGAGCGTATGGCCTTGATCTGATTTTCCTGCTTCTGCTGGGCGTCGGAGAATTTGAGGTTGATGCCCGCGTCTTTCGCGGCGGACTTGACCGAGACCGTATTGGCCGTGCGCCAGGCGCTTTCCGCGCCGACCTGTGCGAAGCCGAGCGTGATCTTCTTGTCGTCGGCGTGTGCATTCACACTCGCGGCGAGTACCAGCACCGAACCAAGCATTGCGCCGAGCACCGCGCGTCGGGTCTGTTTCATGGCTGTCTCCTGATTGGATCATGTGCGCCGCGGCTCGAAGTCCGGGGTCGAAGGCTCAGGCTGAGCCCCGGGCAAGGTTAGCCCTCACTCCCATGATGGTCCAATCACTTATTCAGCGATCCCGATACCAATGTTGATATAGTGGAAAACGCGATTCGGGCTTACCCGGTCAGGCGCTCAGGGCATCGGCGGATACGCCGTATACTTCGGCGGCGGCGTCGTGAAGCGCATGCAGCACCACGGTCGCCGCGGGCGAAAGCGCATGCGCTTGCCGCGTAATGATGCCGAATGCATCCATGCGGCAAGGCAGGTCGATTGCAAGACGCTTGAGCGTGCCGAAGCGCTCGTATTGCCGCGCCACTTCATCGGGCATGACGGCGAGCATGTCGCTCTGCAACAGAAGGCTCGATATCGCCAGAAAGTTGTTGGTGTTGACCACATTCCGCGGCGGGTTCAGCCCAAGCTCCGCGAACGCCATGTCGATACGATGCCGCAAGACACTCCCCGGCGGATGCAGCACCCATTCGGCGTCGGCGATACCGCTCATGGTGAGCCCCGCAGTCTGTTCGAGCGGATGCCCGGGGCGCACCACCACGCACAGCGGTTCATCGGCGATGGGCGCGTATTGCACGGCGGGCTTCAGTTGCACGTGCTGCTGGAGCACGCGGCCGATCATCACGTCGAGTTGCCCCTGCGTGAGAAGCGGCAGCATGACATCGGAAGTCTCCACCTGCAGCCAGATTTGCAGTTGCGGATACTGCGCCTTCACGCGTCCGATGGCGAGCGGAACCATTCTGGCCGCCGCCGCCGCGATCACGCCGACGCGCACTTCGCCCACCAGACCGGCGCGCAAGGCGGCAATCTCGTCTTGCGCCTTGTTGAGATTCGACAGCACCATGCGCGCATGACGGATCATCACTTCGCCGTAGAGCGTCGCCTGCATGCCGTGCGGCGTGCGATCGAAGAGACGCACGTCCAGCACATCTTCGAGTTCCTTCAGAAGCCGCGATGCCGCTGGCTGCGTCATGCCGAGGACATCGGCGGCACGGCGCACGTTGCCCTCTTCCTCCATCGCGGCGAGCAACAAGAGCTGGCGCGTCTTGAGCCGCGCGCGCACGAACCAGTTCGAGTGTCCCTGTGTCAATGCCGTCTCCCGGTTTTATGTTCGTGGTCGCCCGATGCCTGGCGTTATCGCCCGGCGCGCAACTCGCGCACGCCACGGCCGAGCCTGCGGCGCAGCAAGGTGCGCAAGGTCGCCGTATCGGCATAGCCGACTTCGCTTGCAATCTTCTCGATGTCGTAGCCGATAGCGACGAGGTGCTGCGCGCGTTCTATGCGCAAATCCTGAAAGAATGCCAGCGGCGACTTGCCGAGCACCGACTCGGTACGGCGCTGCAACGTGCGCGGCCCGACCGACAAGGCACTCGCCGCCGCCTGAAGCGAAAAGCCCGCCGCGAGATTGTCGCGCGCCCATCGCTCGAAACGCGCGACCAAAGGGTCGGCATGCGCGAGATGATCGGGGATGATGTATTCCGCCTGCGACGCACGCTTGTCGATGAGCATCATGCGAGCGACACGCGTCGCCAGTTCGGGACTCGCCTGACGCAGCAACCATAACGCGAGATCGAGATGACCCATTGCGGAGCCCGCCGTGACGACGCCTTGCGATGCGACGACCATGCGCGAATCGTCGAGCATGACGGCCGGATAGCGCTGTCGGAAAAACGGTGCAAGCGACCATGTGGTCGTGGCCTTGCGATGATCGAGCAAACCGGCTTCGGCCAATATGAACGTGCCGATGCACGCCGCCGCTACGCCCGCGCCCGCAGCGTGCCGCGCTTGCAGATAAGCGATCGCCTCGCGCGTGTCGCGACGCTCGAGCGCCTCGGCAAGCCGCTCCGGCTGCCTCACGTTCAGCGCGGGCACGACGATCCAGTCCGGCGACGGCGCGCTGCTCGCCAATTCGACCGAAGTCGACAAGCCATGCGCGGTGCGAACACGTCTGCGCATGCCGATGAGCCTCACCTCGAACGGTGCGGCCTCGAACCCTTGCGCGGCGGCCACTTCATTGGCCATCGAAAAGGTATCGAGAAACACGGTCAGTCCGGTGTCGAACAGGCCATCGAGCGCGAGGATTGCCAGTCTCATGTCGCAAATAGTGCTAATAATGTCATTTGCGACTATAGCCCCGTGCGCCCGGGCCGTCTAGACTGCACGGCAATCACACGCCATTGGAGCGCCCATGAGCCATCCGAAACCTACCGACCTCGACCGCCCTATCTGGGAGGCGCTGACGACCCGACACGCACACCTCGCGCTCGGCGACACGCTCGTTCGTCGATATCATCCCGACGTCGCGCCGTTCGCCGCGCTGGCAACCGCAACGCCGGATGCGTATGCCGCCCTTCACCGCCTTCTGCAGCCCGGACAGCAAGTGGCCTTGCTCTCCACGGAGCCCTTGCCGTCATACGATGCCTTGCAGATAACGCGTGTCGGCATCCTTCATCAGATGGTCGCGAACACTCGCAAAGCGCCCAAAGCCGCAAGCGTCGAAAAGCTGGATGTGATCCGACTCACGCAGGCAGATAACGACGACATGCTGGATCTTGCCGGAAGAACGCGGCCCGGGCCGTTCTCCGTGCGGACCCGCGAGACGGGCAATTACATCGGCGTGCGAGACAACGGGCGGCTCATTGCAATGGCCGGTGAACGCCTGCATCTAGATGGTTACGTCGAGATCAGCGCCGTATGTGTCGATGAAACGCATCGCGGCAGAGGCCTTGCCGGGCGGCTCATGCAGATCCTGCAACGAGAGATCGAGGCGCGCGCGGAGACACCGTTCCTGCACGTGTTCAGCGACAATCTCGCGGCTATCGGTCTGTATGAACGTCTTGGCTTCGAGTTGCGGCGCGCGTTTCATCTCGCGCGAGTCGAGCATGCGGCCTCGCGCGAATCGATTTGAAGCATCAGGCGTCAGGCATCAAGGCGCGGTGCCGACCGGTTCGCCGCGCCGTTTCTCGGATACAGCCGCGAGCGTCACGCGATTGCGTCCGCCGCTCTTCGACACATACAAGGCTTCGTCGGCGCGGCGCATGGCGTCGTCGATAGTCGAGCCGCTATCGGGTCGAGCCACCACCACGCCGATGCTCACGGTCGTCGGAGGAAATTGCTGGCGAAGTCGCGCGCCGTTCGAATTGGCCACATCGATACGCATGGCCTCCGCCACCGCCTCCGCGCGGCTGCGGGTGCAGTCGGCGAGCGCCACGACAAACTCCTCGCCGCCGTAGCGCGCGACTAGATCGTGCGGTCCTCTCGCATGCTTCACGAGACATTCGGCGATGAACTGCAACGCCCGGTCGCCGGCTTCGTGGCCGTGTGTGTCGTTGTAAGCCTTGAAGCGATCGGCATCGACGAAAAGCAGCGCGACCGGATAACCTTCGCGCGCCGCCGAGGTCCAGAGTTCGTCGAGCGCCGCATCGAGCTTGCGGCGGTTGGCGACGCCGGTCAGACCGTCCGTGTCCGCGATCTCGACGAGCTTCGCCTGCGCCGCGTCGCGCTGGCGCACCGCGAAGACCAGCAGCCAGACCACGATGGTGAACGCGCCCGCCACGGCCACCACCAGCGTGCCGATGATGAGCGAGTGCTGCTGCCACTCCGAGGTCACGTCGTCCTTTCCGAGCGCCACCATCATCACGAGATTGCTGCCGCGCACGCGCGCAAACGTCATGATGCGGTCGACGTTGTCGACGGGCGAGCGCGCGTCGAACGAGCCGCTCTCGACGCCGAACATCTTCGAGAAGATCGGCCAGCCGCGAATGCTGCTGACGCTGCCTGGACGCAGCTTCGGATTGCGCGCGACGATGTCGCCATCGCTCTGTACGATCGTCGCCGCGCTTTCGTGGCCGAGCCTGATGTCATCCACCAGTTGCTGGAAGTAATCGAGGTTGATGGAGATGAGCGCGACACCGCCGAAGCTGCCATCGGCTTTGGAGATCCGCCGGCTGAGGGCAATCGATGGCGCGCCGTTTCGCAGACGCGACGCGTACGGCTTAGAGATGAAGAGCCCGACATTCGGATTGGCGCGATGCACCGTGAAGTAATCCCGGTCGGAGAGATCGACGGTCGGAAGAAGCCGCGCCCGGCCCTGCACGATCCGGCCGTGTTCGTCGAGCGCATAGATGCCGCTGATATAAGCGGCGGTGGTTGAACGGTCGAAGAGAATCTGCCGGCGCAGTTCAGGCGGCAGCTTCAATATGGTTGGGTCCGCCATGCCGTCGACGACGGCCTGCAGCGAGAGATCGTAGATTTCGAGGTTTCTCGACATGTCGCGCGCGAGCGCCACCGCGACGTTCGCCGACGTGCGGCGCGCCTTCGCGATGGCTTCCTCGCGGCTCGAGATCAGCACCGCGACGGTGGCGATCAGCACGATGACGCTCGCCAGTGTCGCGCCGAGCGCAACCAGCACCGAGTGTCTGTCGACCCACGATGCCGGGCTTTCTGCTCGGACGCTCCTCTTGAACCACGGTCCCAACGATTCTCTCCTGCCGAACCCCGCCACGCGACGCTCGACGACTCGCTTTCTTATTCGTTGCTAAAGAGCCGGTTTAGCGGACTTCTGCTCGCTGTCCGCGCGGCTCGCATCAAGGTTTACGGCCAGATTGCGCAACTTTTGAGCCCGTGCCGGCCAAACGATGAACGCGGAGTTTACCGGAGCCCGAGCCAAGCGCCACGGCCATTCCGCTGCCGCCTAGCAATCAAAAAACCACAGGCAATTAAGTCGGCAACAAGCCGTGCTACCATCAACCGTATGAGTATTATGAAATAGTAGGTACGTCTTACGACGTCCAGACCTTCCCCGTTCGCCTGACAAAGCCCCCTTCGGCACGATGCGAGCAAGCTTAGCGGAGCGAACATCCGCAGCTAGGAACCAGGCGTGATACGGGGAGGAGGTCGCGGGCGCGCCACCGCCAAGGAATTTGAATCGATGTTTCGCGCAAACATGTGCCGGCGTCGGATGACTCCCCTTAGCGTGACCGGGGTGTTTAATGACTGAGTTCGCGACTCAACATTCGGACCCGTCGGACCGGGTTTCGTTTCCTCCGCTCAATTTCAGGGCTGCCCGCCGGCGGCTCGTCCTCGCGCTGACCGCCTCGGTGGTCGTGCCGCTGAGTCTGTCGGCGCTTTACGCCTACTACACCTACGAACGTGCGGTCGCGGAGCAGTCGGAGATACTCAATCGGCTGGCGTGGGTCGCGGAAGGGAAACTCACCAATCTGCTCGACTCGAATCGCGACCTCATCTCGCGCGTCCAGGACGTGGTCGGAACGGCTGACGAGCGGCAGATTCTGCGCGAACAGGCAAGCCTGCACAGGAAACTCGAAGCGCTCGTCGCCAATCATCCGCAGGTCGTCGCGCTCTCCATCGTCGATAAAAACGGCCAGTTGATCGTCAGCAGCCGCTTCTCCCCGACGCCCGACGTCTCTATCGGCGACCGCGGCGACTTCATGGCGACGCGCGCGGCCTCCTCGCAGCTCTATGTCTCGCTGCCCGAGCGCGGCCGCGTTCAGGGCACCGATATCGTGAACACGCTCGCCGCCCGGACCGCTCCCGACGGGCGCTTTCTCGGCGCCATCGTCGTTTCCCTGCATCGCTCCTACTTGCTGCAGTTCTATCAGCGGCTCATCGCCGAAACGCCCGCGTTGACGGTCGGCCTCTATCGCGCCGATGGCGGCATTCTGCTTCGCCTGCCCGCGCCACGTCTGGCGAACCCGCCACCGAAGCACGAGCCTCTCGCGGCCGCGTTCGCGCGAGGGGCGGAACAGGGCATCATCAAAATCGATTCGCCGCTGGACGGCACCCGCAAGATGCTCGCGTACCGGCGCGCCGGGCAGTACCCCGTCTACGTTTCCGCCGGCTACGCAATCGACGATGTGGTCAGCAACTGGTTGCGCGACGACATGTCCCTCGTGGCCGTCGCGCTGATTCCTTGCATGTGTCTGTGCGTGCTGATCGTGTTTTCGCTGTGGCGTCTTCGCGCGGAGGAAACCTCCTGGCAGAACTGGCGGCGCGAGCTGTCGCGGCGCCGCTCGGCGGAAGCAGCCACGCGCAAGATGCAGCGCATGGGCGCGCTCGGCAATCTCGTCGCGAGCGTCGCCCATGACTTCAACAATCTGCTGATGGTCGTGACGGCCAACATGGAGATCGTCCGGCGCAAGAACTACAACGGCGTCAAGAACGAGATCGATGCAGTGGAGCGCGCCTCCACGAGCGCGCGGGCGCTCGCGCGCCGTCTCATGAGCGTGGCGCGCCGACAGCCGTTGCAGATGCAGACGCTGCTACCCGGCGCGTGGCTGCTCGAAACCGAGGCGCTGATCCGCTCGGCTGTAAGCAGCAAGGTCGCCGTGCAGATCGAAGTGGCGGAGGCGTCGTGGCCGATCAAGGTCGATCCGTCGGAGATCACTTCGGCGATCATCAACATCGCGGTCAATGCAAAGGACGCGATGCCGCAAGGCGGCACGTTTATCGTTCGCTGCAGGAACGTGGCGTTATCCCAAGGGCGCTACGAGCTCGAAGCCGGCGAGTATGTCGAATTCTCCTGCCAGGACAGCGGCACCGGCATGACGCGAGAAGTCGCGCAGCACGCGTTCGAGCCGTTGTTCACGACCAAGCAGGCTGGCGCGGGAACCGGGCTCGGCCTTGCACAAGTGCTCGCCATGGCCGAACAGGCGGGCGGCAAGGCACGCGTGGAAACCGATGTCGGGCGCGGCACCACAATCTTCTTCTACCTTCCGCACTGGACGGCGGGCGTCACGGAAGCATCGCCGGCGGAGCGCGAGGGTGCCATCGAACCGGGCGGCGCGAAGTCCACCATCCTGCTCGTCGAAGACAACGAGGAAGTGGCGGCGGGGCTCGTCGCCGTTCTCGATGTGCTCGGCTGGAGCGCGCGCCACGAGCCTTCCGGCGATGCCGCGCTCAAGGTGCTGGAAGAAGGCCTCGAATTCGACCTCGTTCTGTCCGACATCCAGATGCCCGGAACTTGCGATGGCATCGGCCTCGTCGAATGGATCAAGCGGCAACGCCCCAAGCAGGCCGTGACGCTGATGACGGGTTATGCGGAGCATCTCGAACAGGCGCGACGGCTCGGTGTCGCCGTGCTGTCGAAGCCGTTCAACGCGGACGATCTGGACATGTTGCTCAAGGGCGTGGCGCTATCGTCACGCCATGCGTGAAACTTGAGCGTTGAATTTCGAACCGGCGTTCGCAAGTTTTCTCAAGTCCGCGACCTTTCGGTCGTTAATCTGGTCACGGATTGATTGTGCAAGAGACTGCCGCTGATTCAGGCGATCGTCAATCACATAAAGCGCTGCAGTCCCAGGGGGTTGTCAAAAGTCTGATTCGCTGCGTGGCGACTTGAAGGGCGTGCGAGAGCACGCCCTTTCTTTTGGACGGTCGTAACGCTCGATGACTTTCTTCAAAGGCTGCGCAACCAGTCTTGCCAATGCGGCGCCTCGATCACCGAGCGCGCGCGCATGAACTTCCACGCGCCGTATTTGGCGTAGTCGAAATCGAGCGTGGAGATTTCGTTCTGCAACATGGACCAAGTGGCCCACTTGATATCGGCGAGCGCCTTGTGCACGGTGACGCGTGCCATGACGTCGTTGCTCACGCGGCCGAAGTATGTCTCGACCAGTTCCGCTTCCACGTCGGCCGTGAAGAACATCTCGCCGGAGAGCGCGCCGATGTCATAACAGCGGTCGTTATTCGATGCGTATTCGTAGTCGATAAGCAAGATTGTACCCGCGTCGTCGCGCAGAAAATTGCCCGGCATGGGATCGTTGAAGCACGGCACGATATCCAGTCCCGATGCCTCCAGCGCCGCGCGCGCCTCGCGATAGCGCGCGTGAATCAGCGCGAAGTCGGCGGGCAGCGTGCCGCCTACTTCATGCACTTGCGCGACGTGTTCATCGATCAGATCGAAAATGGTCTTCGTGAGCGGCAATGGCGGCGCGCCGTGCAGCGTGCGATACGCGTGCATGACCGAAGCGCGCACGTTGCGCTCCAGAAAGTCGCGGTTCGAGCAGGTCGCGCGGCCTTCGACGAAATCGTTGATCTCCACGCCCTGCTCGAAAGCATAGTCGTAAAGACGCGGACCAATGCCGATCTGCTCCGCGAGCCGGCTTGCGGCAAACGCAGCCTTGCGGTCGATGAACTGCTCCGTGCCCCGGCCCGGCACCTTGACGAAATAGCTTTGCGCTTCGCCGTCGACCCACACGCGCCAGTTCGTGTTGCTGATGCCGCCCAACACGGGCGCATAGCGCAACGCGCGGCCCGACCACGGTTCGATCCTTGCAAGCACCGCTTCCACCTCGCGCTCGGCGTCGCACGCGGCGGCGCCAATCGTCTTGATCTGCATGAGCATGACCTCTCAAATCGATGCCGGCGCGGCGTCGAGGTTCCAGCGCGGCAGCGCCATGGAGCAACGCAGCAACCGCCATTGCGCATACTTGAGGAATTCGACGTTGCGGCGCGGCGAGTCGCGGTCCATGCGCATGCCCCACAAGCCCCAGCGCAAGTCGTCGCCGAACGCGTAGGCGCGGCAGCGCGCGAGCATGCGTTCCGAGGCGGCGCCCATCGACATTTCGATGGCCTGCATCCAGTCGTGTCCGAAGCCAAGCACTTCATTCAACGTGACGGCCAGGTCGAACGCGGGATCGGTGTTCGCGGCTTCGTCGAAGTCCACCAGCATGAGCGCGCCATCGTCGTGCAGCATGACGTTCGATGTCACGCCATCCGCGTGGCAAGGGCGAACGTCGGCACCGGCCGCGTCGATTGCCGCGCGCAAGTCGCCCGCGAGATCGACCCATGACACCTGATCCGGCGTCAACGGCATGCCTTCGGCAAGATGTTCGATACGCTCGAAAACGTTCGTCGTGCGCGCAAACGCGGGCAGCGAATGGATGGCGCGCTTCGCTTGCAGGAGCGCGTCGAGCGTGGCGGGTCGTGCGAGATCGTCGAGATGCGCGGTGCGCCAGCCGTCATCGAGAAAGTCGAAGACGGTCGCGCCGTGCGCTTCGCTCACGTAGTGCGCCGCCGGCGCGATACCCAGCGATGCCGCCGCTCGCGTTGCAAGAAACGACGCGCCGGTATCGATGGATTCCGTCAGATCGCCGTGCGCCACTTTCATGAAGAACGTCGCGCTGTCGTCCACGCGCACGCGCCAGGCGCTATGCGACACGCCGCGATGCATCGGCGACATGACCGGCGCAAACGCGGGTTCGTGGCGTACGTCGACACCGCGCCATGCATCGATCGAGGCGATTGCCGCTGCGGCCGCTCTGGCCGCCACTTCGGCGGGGTTGCGCTCGCGCGCGGTCGTGTTCATCGCCGAGGCTCCCAGGCGGCCGCCGCGACCGGGTCGCCGCGCGATACACACAAGCGATACGCCGCGCCCATGAGCACGGTCATGCCCGTGTCGAGGTCCTCGCCATGCGTCTCTTCGTTCTCGTTATGCGCGATGCCGCCCACGCTCGGCACGAACATGAGCCCGGTCGGGCAGACATCGAGCAGGCTCAACGCGTCGTGGCCCGAAATGGTGTCGATGTCGCGGCTCTGCACGCCCGCCGCCCGCGCGCAAGTCCGCACGAGATTGCCCACTGCGGGCGGCAGTTCTCGGATCGGCCGGCTCGTGCGGCTCAGGATTTGCACGCCCACGTTCGCACGCTTCGCGGCTGCGTCGATGCACGCGAGAATGCGCGCTTCGGCTTCGCGAAGAATGGCGTTATCCACGGCGCGCAGTTCCACGGACAAGTCGGTTTGCGCCGGCACCACGTTCGGCGAGTTCGGCTGCACGACGAGCCTGCCGACAGACGTATGGATGCGCTCCGGCCATTCGTCCGCGATGGCGCGCACGTCGCAGATCAACTGTGACGCGGCGAAGAGCGCGTCGCGCCGCGCGTGCATCTTGGCGGGCCCCGTGTGCGCCTGCTCGCCCGTGAAGCGCACGTCCATTTTCGCGGCGCCCCAGTTGCGCGTCACCACACCGACAGGCACCGATTCGGCTTCGAGCAAACCGCCTTGCTCCACATGCATTTCGACATAGCACGCGGGCACGGGCGGCGGCGCATCCACGCCGTCATGACCGATGGCGGCAAGCGCTGCGCCGAGCGTCACGCCGTCGTCGTCGATACTGGCGAGGGCATCGGCCACGGCGATCTTGCCGGTGAACGTGCCGCTGCCAAGCAGGCTCGGACGAAAGCGCGCGCCCTCCTCGTTCGTCCAGTTCACCGCGCAGAAGTTGGCGTTGAAGGATGCGCCCGCGCGCTTGGCCAGCATCAGCCGGCGGCCCGCCTCGAACGCGGCAAGCACGCCCAGCACACCGTCGAAGCGTCCGCCGCGCGGCTGGCTGTCGAGATGCGAACCCATCATGACGAGCGGCGCATCGGCCGCGTCGGTCAGGGTGAAAACGCCGAACTGGTTGCCCACCGCATCGGTGACGACATGCGCGCCGGCATCGCGAAGCAGCGTGGCGAAGGCATCGCGCGCCGCGCCGTCTGCCGCGCTCGCACAGAGGCGCGTGACGCCGCCCGTCTTCAAGCCGCCGAACGTGGCAAAGCGCGTCAGCAAGGCCGCAAGCGTACCCGGTTCACCCGCGCCGAGCGCCTCAGGCATGAATGATTGTGATGTCATGCTCGGCGAATTTATCCATGAAAGGCTTGGGCGGCGCGCGGTCGCACACCACCGTGACAGGTTGGGAAATGGGAAAGGTGTTGAGATAAGCTTCGCGCCCGAACTTGTCGATATCCGCGAGAATCACCGAATGACGTGTCTGCGACTTGAGCACGCCGCGCAAATTGGACTCGTGTTCCTCGTAGTCCATCCAGCCGTGCTTCAGGTCGCACGCCGCGATGCCCATGAACGCGGCATCGTAGAAAAAGCGTCTTGCATAGGCGAGCGTCTCGTAACCCACGAGTGCGTTGTCCTTGCCGCGCAACATGCCCGGCGTGAGGTTGACGCGGCTCACGCTCGTGCCGAGCAAGAGCGCGATGTTGATGGAGTTGGTCGTCACCGTCACGTTACGGCCGATCAGCCGCCGCGCGAACGCAATGGTCGTCGTGCCCGAGTCGATGAACACCGACATGCCGTCTTCGATGAGCGGTTCCGCAAGTTCCGCCACGCGCGCCTTCCCCTTTACATTGACCTTGCCGCGTTCGGTCACGGGCCGCTCGACATCGAGCCGTGGCAACACGGCGCCGCCGTAGATGCGGCGCAGCAAGCCGCTTTGCTCCAGTTCCTTCAGATCGCGCCGGATGGTTTCCTCGGCGACGTCCAGTATCTTCGCGAGCGGCGTAACCGAAACGCGGCCCTCGTCGCGAAGGCGGGTGAGAATTTCTTGGTAGCGGTGCTCGGACATGGTCTCGTTACTGGAAACTGCCTCGTCTCTCGCGCGCTCCTCAAGCGGTCAGTTCGGGGACGCGCCGATGACGTCCGGCGACCTCGTAATCGTAAGCCATGGCGAGCAGCGCCGGCTCGCTGAAGCGCCGTCCCACGAAGATCAGGTTGAACGGCGAACCCGATTCGTAATAGCCGGCGGGAATGGTCACGCCGGGCAATCCGGCGATGTTGATTTCGCAGACCGTGGTCTCGTGCAGCGTCTCGGTTCCCTCGCGCGGCGGCAAGGCGTCGCGCAATTGCGGGAATACGAGGCCGTCGAGCGCGTGCTTCGTCATCACGTCTTCGAAGATGGCGAGATAGGTTTCGCGCAACGCATAGAAGGCATCGATGACAGGCGGCGCGGCTGCATCGCGCAGATTGGCGGCCATGTCGGGCAGGCTCGACATATAGGTCAGCACGCCCGTTGCGCCGAACGGATCTTCGGCGCGCGTCGCTTCGACGAATTGCGTCCATGTCGTGATGGCGTTGCCGGTTCCCAGGCGTTCGAGGTACTTCTGCATGTCGTAGGGCAGGCTTTCCATGCCGCGCGCGTCGAAGTAATCGGAGCCCGGCGCGGGCATGCCGAGTGCCGCGAAGCCGCTGCCGGCGAAGGGATCGTCGACGAGCACCGCACCGCGCGCTTCGAGTTCCGCCTGCGCGCGCTCGTACAAGTGATGCGTCTCTTCCGACAACGCGCGATCCCGCCATCCCGGTCCGTACAAGCCTAGACGCTTGCCCTTGAGCGCATCTTCACGCAGTCCCGCGGCATAGCCGCCAGCGGGCTTCATGCCGACGCCCGCCACCGTCTTCAAATCTTCCGCCGAGAATCCGGCCAGCACATCGAGCGTGAGCGCGGCATCGCGTACGCATCGGGCGATCGGACCGACGACATCGCGCGTGCTGCCCGCAAGCGGCATCACGCCGGCATTCGGCACGAGCGCGAAGGTCGGCTTGATGCCGACGAGCGCCTGCGCCGACGCCGGATTCTGGATCGAACCGCCCGTTTCTTCCGCGAGACCGAGCACCGCCATGCTGCCCGCCACGGCGGTGGCCGTGCCGGCGCTGCTGCCGCCCGGCATGAACGCGGTATCGACGGCATTGAGCGTCGGACCCGCCCAGCTATCGTTGGCGTGCGAGCCGGTGGCACTCAGCACCGGCACGTTGGTCTTGCCGAGGATCACGCAGCCCGCCGCGCGCATGCGGGCGACGACCGGCGAATCCGTCGATGGCATCAGGTCCACGCCGCCCGTCTTGCTGTAGAGCAGCGTCCAGCCGCCGGTCGTCGGAAAGCCTGCCATGTCCATCGTGTCCTTGACCACGACCGGCACGCCAGCGAGCGGCCCGAGAGCCTCGCCAGCGGCGCGGCGGCGGTCGATCTCGCGGGCATCGTCGAGCGCGGCGGGGTTCAGGAAGTTGAGCGCCACGTAGCGCGGGTTGTAGGTCGCGATGCGATCGAGGAACGCGGCCGTCAGCGTCTCCGACGTGAACGCGCCGCTCGCAAAGCCGGCCTGGACTTGTTCGACCGTCAGCTCGGTTACATCGATAGTTTTCGTCATGATGTTTGATCGCTTGCTTATGGATTGGCGGAAGGAAGGCGCGTCAGGCAATGCCCGCGAACTCGTCGAGCATGGCGGGATCGGTGACGATCTCGGGCGGAATCTCGCGCGTGACCGTGCCTTTCTGCAGGATCAGAATGCGCTCGGACAGCGACGCGATGAAGTTGAGGTTCTGTTCGACCAGCAGCACGGTCAGGCTGCGTGCTTCGGCCACGCTCTTCAACGTGTCGATGATTTCATCGATGATCGATGGCTGGATGCCTTCGGTCGGCTCGTCGAGCAAGATGATCTTCGGGCCGCCGCACAGGCATCGCGCGAGCGCGAGCAATTGCTGTTCGCCGCCCGACAGCGCGCCGCCCGGCCGGTCGAGATAAGCCTTGAGCCGCGGAAAGAGCCCGAGAATGTCCTCGATGGTTTCGCCTTCCGCGCGCTTCGACAACAAGCATCCGACACGCAGGTTCTCCATCACCGAAAGCTGCGGGAAGATCTCGCGCCCTTGCGGCACATAGCCGATGCCTGCTTTCGCCCGCGCCGTCGCCGACAGATGCGTGATGTCCGCGCCGTTGAAGCGCACGTGTCCGGCCGTGGTCGGCAAATGGCCGGTGAGCGTGCGCAAAAGCGTGGTCTTGCCCATGCCGTTATGCCCGAGAATGCCGACGCGCTCGCCTTCCCTCACCGTGAAATTGACCTGATTCAGAATGGGAATGCGCCCGTAGCCCGAACAGAGTTGCGAGACTTCGAAGAGAATCGTGTCGCTCATGCCGCGCGCCTCCCGAGATAAACGTCCTTGACGCGCTGATCGGCGAGCACCGTATCCACGGAACCCTCCACCAACACCGCGCCCTGCGAGAACACCGTGACCGTGCGCGCGATCATGCGGATGAACTGCATGTCGTGCTCCACCACCACGAGCGCCTGCGTGCGGTTGATTTCCTGGATCAGCTCCGCCGTGCGATGCACTTCGTCGTGGTTCATGCCGGCGGCGGGTTCGTCGAGCAGGATGAGTTCGGGTTGCTGCGCGAGAACCGTTGCAATCTCCACCCACTGACGCTGACCGTGCGCGAGCTGGCCCACGATACGGTCCGCAATGCTGTCGAGCTTGAGCCGCGTGAGGGTTTCATCGACGATGCGCCGCGCCTGCGCTATCGACTTCCTGCGTCCCGCGCCGATGAACACGTTCTCGCGCACCGAAAGCCCGTTGAAGACATTAGGCACCTGCGTCTTGATGCCCACGCCCAGCCGCGCGATCTGATGCGGATTGCTGCCGGTCACGTCGTTGTTACGAAAGTGGATGCTGCCTTCGGTCGGCTTGAGCTGCCCGGTGAGCATCTTGAAGAAGGTGCTCTTGCCGGCGCCGTTCGGTCCGATCAGGCAGCGCAGTTCGACTTCGCGCAAGGAGAAGTCCACCTCGCGCACGGCGGTCACGCCACCGAAACGCATGGTGACGCCCTTGGCCTGAAGAAGCGGAGGAAGCGCGTTCATGGGCGTGATTCCGGGTTGGCCGCCGCGTTGGGCGCCACGGCCTTGACTTCTTTCGATGAGCTGAACACGCGCAACATCGCCGAGCGCACGACCGGCACCACGCCCTGCGGCACGAGCAGCACGAAGGCCACGAGCACGATGCCGAGCCCGAGGCTCGGGTCGATTACATGCTGCGTGCCCGCCACGTTGATCAGATACTGGATCGCGACCGCGCCGAGAATCGGCCCGATGAGCGTGCCGAGCCCGCCGATCAGCACGGAGATAATGACCTGCGCGGACATCGTGAGCGCGAACACGGTCGGGCTGATGAAGCCGCCCCAGTTGGCGAAGAGACAGCCCGCAGCCCCCGCGATGCCCGCACCCGTCACGAACGCGAGCAGCTTGAAGACGCGCGGGTCGTAGCCGATCAGCATGGCGCGCGTTTCGTTCTCGCGGATCGCCACGACGACGCGGCCGAAGCGCGACGCGAGTATCCACTTGAGGAGCGCATACGCCACGATGAGCGTGCCCATTGCGACATACCACACGCCGATCTGATCGAGCGGCTCGTCGGGCGCGCCGGGCGGCGCGAGCACGGGTATGGCGGGAATACCGTTAAAGCCGCCGAGCACCGCTTCGCCGATGTGATACTGGCTGCCCGAAGTCGAGTTCATCAACTCGAACAGGATCACGGACACGGTGAGCGTGATCACGCCGATATACGCATCGCTGATACGCCCGAAGAACATGAAGTAGCCGAGCAAGGCCGCGAACAGCATGGGCGCGACGATCGCGAGCGCGGCGGAAACGGTGGTGTCGCCGAGATTGATGGCGGCAATGGCATAGGTATAGCCGCCGATGCCGAGGAACGCCGCCTGCCCGAACGAGAGGATGCCGGCGTAGCCCCACACGAAGCCCTGGCTCAGGCCGTAGACCGCCATGGCCGCGAAGAGCGTAGCCTGCATCACGCCGAACGCACTGATGGTTTTCGGCAACGCGAACATGACGACGAGCGCGACGATGATGACGGCGCCCGCGCCGCCCAGACGAAGCGATTTCATGAACTGCGCCTCAGGAATCGACCAGTGATGCCTTGCGGCAGGATGCGGATCAGGAGCACCGCGGAAGCAAGCAGCGCGATGTCGCCGATGACCGGCGTCGACAGAAACGACACGATCTCGTTGATGAAGCCGAAGAGACCCGCCGCGAGCCCGGTGCCCGCGATGATCGCCGGACCGCCGCCCAGCACGGTGATGAATGCCTTCGCGATATACGCGGCACCCATGCCCGGCGATACACCCGAGATCGGCGAGAGCACGCCGCCCGCGAGTCCCGCGAGCGCCGCGCCCAGCGAGAACGTCGCCATGTATACCGCCGACGGCCGCACGCCGAGCGACGCGGCCATCGCCGGATTCTGCATGGTGGCGCGCAGGATCAGGCCGAAGCGCGTCTTGCGCAGGAGCAGCAGCATCGCGACCATCACGACCACGCAGACGCCTATCAGCACGAGGCTATAGGCGCTCACGTGATACTGCCCGATCGAGAAACTGCCCACGGGCATGGGCACCGACTTGATGACGTTGCCGAAGATCGACGTAATGAGCCCGATCAGCCCGAGACTGATACCCCAGGTCGCGAGCATGGTGTCCATCATCCGGCCATAGAGAAAGCGGATGATGACGCGCTCGAACAGCAGCCCGAACAGTCCGACCACGATGGGCGGCAGGATCAGCATCGAGATCCAGATGTTGATCCCGGCCGTGCTGGCCGTCACCGCCGTGTATGCGCCGAGCATCATGAACTCGCCGTGCGCGAGATTGATGATGCGCATCATGCCGTAGATGACGCCCAGCCCGATCGTGATCAACGCGAGCGTGGCGATGCCCGTCAGCACGTTGAAGGCGAGCAATCCCACGAGATCCGTTGCCATCGCTTCGACTCCGCTCAGACTTGCGGCGTGAACTGCTTGTTGGTGCGCGGCGACTTGATGAGATCGCACGCACCGCCGGTATCGGACGGGAACTGGTCGTTGAAAGTCTGCAGGATCTCCCACTTCTGGTTCTTCGGACGCGCGAGATAAGCGTTGCGAATGGTGTGATGCGTGGCCGGGTCCATCTTGACCTTGCCCGAAGGCCCGTCGATGGTGATGCCCGTTTCGAGCGCCGCCACGACCTTCGCCTGCTCCACGGAACCGGCCTTCTTCACCGCTTCCGCCCAAAGCATGATGCCCTCGTACGTCGCGGTATCGAGTTCGCCGAGGTCGGTCAGACTCGGGCCGTATTTCGCCTGCATGCCTTTGACGAAGGCATCGGCGGCGGGCGTGCCGAGGTTGTTGTAGAACCCGAAGCAGGTGATGATGCCGTCGGTCGTCGCGGCATCCATGGTGGTGAGTTCGTCGCCGAGACCGAACACGGTCGCGCCGATCGGAATCTTCGACTTCATGCCGGCCGCCGCCCATTGCCTATAGAAGCCGACGTGGTTCGCGCCGACGAGCGCCGAGAGCACCATGTCCGGCTTGGCTTCCTGAATGCGGCTGATCGTCGATGAAAAATTGGTGACATCGAGCGGAAAGAAGTCCGTAGCGACCACCGAGCCGCCTGCGGCCTTCACGAACTTGGTCATCCAGCTTGCGGTGATATGACCGTAGTTGTAGTCGGCGGCGATGATATAGACCTTCTTGCCCCAGTTCTTCATCGCGTAGTCGACGATATGATTCACCGTCTGCGCGGGCGTCGTGCCGGTACAGAACACGTTGCGGTCGCACACGCCGCCTTCGTACTGCGTGTTGTAGAAATAAAGCGTCTTGCTGCGATCGAAGATCGGCCGGATGGCTTCGCGCGACGCCGAGGTAATCCCGCCCTGAATCACGTCCACCTTGTCTTGCAAGACGAGTTGCTGCGCGTACTGCGTGTAAAGCTGGATGCTGCTCTGTGTGTCGTAGGCAATCAGCTTGATGGGACGCCCAAGCAGGCCGCCCTTGTCGTTGATCTGATTGACGGCGAATTCGGTTGCCTGAATCATGCGACGGCCTTCGAGGCCGAGCGCACCGGTTCCGTCGAGCAGGCTGCCGAGCTTGATCGGTTCGGCCGCCTGTGCGCTACGGGTCACGTAAGGCCCGACCAGCGCGCCGACGGCTGCCGCCGCACCGAACTTCAACGCTTTACGACGTGATCCGGATTCCATTGTCATCTGTCCGCTCCGCATGCGAGATGTGTGTGATCTGCCCGGTTCAAGTGTACGAAGCCAAAATAAAGCAAACTATTTGTCAATAAAAACCACAGAACGGGCAAATCGGGCATCGACTTGGTATGAGGAATGGACTTCATTCGACGCGATGGCCGCAAGTCGGCTCATCGGTTCGCAAGAGGCCGAGCGCTCGTAGGCCCTGCGCGCGGTGAGTCCGCCCCTCAAGCGCAAACGCGGCTTGCGTTCGAAATCGACGATGTCGGCATCACGATGCGTGGTTAGAGCGAAGGCGGCTCGGAGCGACAGCGGCGTGTCGGCAATGCTGCGTTCAAGGCCAACACGACACGACATTCATCGAACATCGAGCCTCATGGCGGGTATCCGCCAAGTTGAATAATCTCGTGATCCAAACTATATTCAAAGGCAACATCTGCCACGCTCGACGAACGTTCGGGCATTCCGATCAGACCTGGAATACCTAGCATTCCGATGTATTCCCGATGCCTGCTTTCGACCCACTTCCCTGGTGCAGTTAATCGTCACGGCACGGTCACGATTCATGCCGGCGACCGCCCCGCCCGCTGACGCGGCGAACGAACCGCGCCCGTCGTCTTTCACAGGGAACCGGTTGTCGAAGTAACAACGGCGAAGCGTCGTTCGTCGTGAAGATGCGCCACATGTGGAAAGGAACGTCCATGATTACGCCTTTGCTGCAATGCCTCCGTGCTTCTTCGAGACTCGTGCCGCCTGTGCTCGGTGTATCGGTCGCTGCGACGATCGTCGGTCAAACGGCGATAGCGGCCGGTGTTCTGCCGCAGGGAGGCCACTATGCGGCGGGCGCGGGAAACATCGCGGGGCAGAACGGTCAACTCGTCATCACGCAGCCAGGCTCGACGCGCGGCGTCATCGACTGGAAGAGCTTTTCCATCGGCACAAGCAATGCGGTCGTGTTCAACAACGGCACGGGCGCGACACTCAACCGCGTGACCGGCGGCTCGCCTTCGGAGATCCTCGGACGCCTGAGCGCCACGGGCGGCCTTTACGTAATCAATCCGCAGGGCATCGTCGTGGGGCCTTCGGGTGTCGTCACTACGGGCGGGCGCTTCGTCGCCTCGACGCTGGACGTCGCCAACGACGCTTTCATGAAAAACAGCGGCGCGCTCACGCTCGCGGGCAAGACCGATGACTTCGTCATCAATCTCGGAAGCATTAGTTCGAGCGGCGGTGACGTGTTCCTGATCGCGCAACGCGCAGTGATCAATGCCGGCAGCGTGAAGGCGCCCAAAGGCACGGCGGAATTGGCTGTCGGCGAAAAGGTCTTGCTGCGGGACTCGAAGAGCAGCAAGCAGGTGTTCGTGCAGACGGGCAGCGACGGCGTGATCGTGAACAAGGGGCGCATCGACGCCGCGCAGATCGACCTGCAAGCCGCCGATGGCAACGTCTACGCGCTCGCGGGCGAAGGCACGCGCGTGCGTGCGACGGGCACGGCCACGCGCGATGGCCACGTCTGGCTGGTCGCAGGCGACGGCAAGGTCACGCAACGTGGGGTCATCACGGCGAAGAACGCGGATGGCAGCGGCGGCACGGTCGATACGCAAGCGGCGCAACTCGCGTTCGGCGACAACGCCGAAGTGCACGCCGCGCAGTGGAACATCGCGACGCCATCGATCACGGTACGGTCAGCCACGGCGCACGCGCTGCAAGATAGCCTCGGCGCGGGAACCTCGGTTGCGCTGACCACGACGGGCGGACAGGGGACGAACGGTGACCTGGCCGTATCGGCGGATATGCGGTGGAAAGGCGCCGCCGATCTCACGCTCGCGGGGTATCGCAACGTCTCGATTGCGCCTCATACGACACTGCGCAACGCGGGCTCGGGCAGCGTCGTGCTGCGCGCGGATGCATCGGCTATCGATAACGGCGGCAGCGTGAAGAACGGCGGCACCATCGACTGGTCGAAAAGCACCGGGACCGTCAGCGCGTTCTACGACATGACCGGCAGCTTCACGCGAGGAACCATCCGCGCGAACGGGGCGTGGAAGGCGCCCGTCTACAGTGGGCTCGTCGGTCAGGTGACGGCATACAAGCTCGTCAATACGCCTGCCGATCTGGATAACGTCGTGCTCGATCTGGCCGGTAACTATGCGCTCGGGAAGGACATTGCGGCGAACCGTTCGGCCTTCGGCTACAGCACGCAGATCGGCAGCGTCGCCACGCCCTTCACCGGACAATTCGACGGCATGGGTCGGACCGTCACGAATCTGAACAGCGTCGAGCGGGGCGAATGCTGCGGACCGGAAGGCTACGCCGCAAGCGGAATGTTCCGCGTGATAGGCCCAACGGGCGTCGTGCGCAACGTCAACGTGGATGGCAGCGCTGCGAGCAGTGGCGGTGGTTTCAACGGCGCGGTCGGCGTGCTCGCGGGCCTTAATCAGGGCACGATAGTGAACGCGCATTCTAGCGGCTACGCAAGCGGCACGCTGATCAGTTCGGGCGGTCTCGTGGGAGAGAATGCCGGACTTATCATACGTTCGTCGAGCAGCGCGAGCGCTCGTTCGGATGGGAATGCAGGCGGGCTCGTTGCGGTCAACGATATCACCGGTGTAATCAGTCAATCCTATGCGACGGGCGACGTGGAAGGTTACGCACATACGGATGGCTCCGGTGGACTGGTCGACGGAAACGCTGGAACGATTACGCAGTCGTACGCCACGGGCAGCGCCTCATTCAGCCCGAACTATTGCGGCTTCGGTGGAGGCACGCTCTGCGCAACGGCGCCGGGTGCGCTTGTGCGGATCAACACCGAAACAGGCAAGATTACGCAGTCGTTCGCAACAGGCATGCTAGTCGACGATCTGACGGTAACCGAAGGGCCACCGCCCGGCGGAATCGCCTTCGAGAACGATGGTGTGATCGGCAAGGACGTGTACTGGAACAAGCAGACGACGGGCGCGCCAGCGGGCGTCACCGTGGGCAATACCGTTCCCGCCTCGCAAGGACGCACCACGGCCCAGATGAGCCAGACGGCGAGTTTTGGTCCGACATATAACTTCGGCACGAACGGCGTCTGGGCGATGCCTGCGGGAGCGACGCATCCTGTGTTGCGGTGGCAGACCGAGCCGTTCTGAGTGGTCAGCGACTTAACGCCGTGACGTCACGACGCAAGCTGCCCGGCAGCCCGCAACTCCCCATTTTTACCGAAGCCGCCCTCGCGCTTCAGCGTCCCGCCTCAAGCCGCCACTAAAGATTGGCGCGCCCTCTGCCGTCATTAAATTTGAGTACGACACGCGTCACTCGAGCGCTCGCACAGTGCGTAACGCGCTCCATTGCAAGCGCCTCGTCAGATCGAATCACGACAGCTACAACGGCCGCCTCGCCGCGCCCCTCAGGACATGTTTAATGGATAGGCTAGAAAACTGCTACGGTCGCGCATCGGCCGCTTCATCGCGTGTGGCATGACCGCAGCCATGCTCGTGGCAGCCGTGAGCGTGCTGCTTTCGCGCGACGAACCGGCCGCTACGCAGACCACGCCGACGGTGGCAGGCGTCGCGAGTCAGATGCGCCGCGATGCGTCGCCGTGGACGCATCGGGAAAAAGACGTCTCGGAGATGATGCGCGATATCCGCGAACACGACGTCGCCGCGATCGGCGTCAGCCGCGACGCCATCCTCGTCTCGACGCTTCATGCCGACAAATACTTCGTTGCCGATCATAACGGCGCCTTCTCCAACGCCCTGCTGCTCGGCGACCTGAAATCAGGCAACGCGTCGCCCTACCAATTGGTCTGGCTCCCCGATGTCAACGTGCGCACGGGCATGGCGCGCTGGACCGACCGGTTCGACCTCGTGCGCGACGCCTTGAGCTTGCTCTTGCCGATGCTGATGATGGGCGGTCTGATCTGGTTCATGCGCCGCGAAATGCGAGGCGGCGCGCGTCTGCTCGCCAAATCGCCGACACTGCGTTTCGCCGACGTCATCGGCGCGGGTGAAGCCAAGGCGGCGCTCGCCGATGTGCAGGCGTGGCTCACCGAACCCGCGCAATTCACCGGCATGGGCGTGCGCGCGCCGTGCGGCGTCCTCATGACGGGCGGCCCCGGCGTCGGCAAGACGCGTCTCGCGCAAGCGCTCGCTGGCGAATGCGGCGCCAACTTCATCGCGATCACGGGCAGCTACTTCAGCGCGAAGTATTACGGAGTGGGCATTCAGAAGGTCAAGCATCTGTTCGAACTGGCGCGCAAGAACGCGCCGACGGTCATCTTCATCGACGAGGCGGACGGGCTCGGCAAGCGCACGGATAGCGGCGGCGGTCCGGTGGAAGCCGAAAGCAACCGCATCATCAATCAGTTGCTCGCGGAAATGGACGGCTTCGCTTCGAACGAAGGCGTGATCGTGGTCGCGGCGACCAATCATCCGGACAGTCTCGACGAAGCGTTGCGACGCCCGGGCCGCTTCGACCGGACCATTCAGGTGCGGCTGCCCGATCTTGCGGATCGCGCCGAGATCCTGCGTTTCTATGCGGCCAAGCTGAAGACGAAGCCAGACGATATCGACTTCGATCAGCTCGCGCGTCTGACTACCGGCGTGTCGCCGGCCACGCTGTCGATGATCGTCAATCAGGCGGGTCTCGTCGCGCGCAAGGCGGGCGAACGGGAAGTCGGCGCGAAGCATTTCGTGGAAGCGGTGAAGATTGCGCGCATCGGCGACATCAACGGTGCGGAACGTGCGTTGTCGGAGAGCGAGCGCAAGCGTATCGCGGTTCACGAAGCCGGACACGGTCTCGTCGCCGCGCTGCTCGGCACGGGCGTGCTGGAAGAAGTCACCATCCTGCCACGCGGCGGCGCGCTGGGCGTGGCGCTGATCACGAAGATGCAGGACAAGCACCTGTACCGCGAAACCGAACTGCGCAACGAGATTCAGGTGCTGCTCGGCGGGCGCAATGCGGAACTGCTGATGTTCCGCGAAGCATCGAGCGGCGCGGCGCACGATCTTCAGGAAGCATCGCGCATCGGTCTCGACATGGTGTCGAAGCAAGGCTTCAACGCGGACGGCGATCTCTTCAGTCTTGCGTCGCTGCCGCAGCAGTATGCGGGCTTGCAGCTCAAGAACGCGATCGAACACGCGAATCGGCTTCTGCACGATCTGAACGATGCCTGCTACGCGCTGCTGCGCGCGAACGAGCCCGTGCTGCGCGCGATTGCCGCGCAGTTGCTGGAGGATGAGACGGTGCCGGGTGATACGGTTTATCGGCTGATTCGCGAGCATGCGGCTGCCTTGGCCGAAGTCGATGAGGTGGTGGAGGCATTGGCTGCGTAGTGCGGCACCTGGCTCGCGCGAGAAGTCATCCGCAAGACAGGCTCTTATCAAGCGATAACTTGCCCGGCGCGCTATCGTGCGTTACCTTGCGAGGCGCCGGGATACGCTCGTGTCCCCGCATATGGCGAAACGCTATCGGGAGACACCGGCATGACCCACATCGACGATGCCTTGAGCGCAACCCTCGAAGCCTTGCTGCGCGAATGGGCGCAAACCGCCGCTGCACGCGACAAAGCCGGCGGCACCGCTCTGCACGAGCGCCGTCTCCTGCGTGAAAGCGGCCTGCTGCGCTTGAGCGTGCCCGAACAATACGGCGGCGGTGGCGCGAACTGGTCCACGACGCTCGATGTCGTCCGACGCATGGCGCAAGTCGATAGCTCGCTCGCGCATCTCTTCGCGTTCCATCATCTGCAACTCGCGACTATCCGCCTCTTCGGCCGCGACGCGCAGATTCGCCAGTGGCTCGGCCAAACCGTCGAGGAAGGATGGTTCTGGGGCAACGCGCTCAACCCGCTGGATCAGGGCACGCGGGCCGAAGCGGACGGCTCGAACGGCTATATCTTCGACGGCCGCAAGAGCTTTTGCTCCGGCGCCGCCGACTCCGACCGGCTTCTCGCTTCCGCATTCAAGTCCGATGGACGTCTTCTGATCGGCGTGGTGCCTACTAAGCGCGCAGGCATCACCATCTTCGACGATTGGGACAACATGGGACAGCGCCAGACCGATAGCGGCACGGTGCGCTTCGATCAGGTGAAAGTCGCAGCCAACGAACTGCTCGACGATCCCGGCCCGCTCTCGAGCCCGTTCGCGTGCTTAAGGCCGCTGCTCGCGCAATCGATCCTGAGCCACATTTATCTCGGCATCGGCGAAGGCGCGCTGCAGGCGGCGCGCGAGTCGACGCTTGCGCAGACGCGTCCGTGGATCGCATCGCCGGCGGCGCGCCCGAGCGAAGACTCATACGTGCTCGCGCATTACGGCGACTTCTGGCTCGCGCTCGAAAGCGCGCGGCTCCTTGTCGAACACGCCATGCATAAGTTCGATACCGCATGGCAACGCGGCCTTGCGCTCACCGAAGACGAACGCGGTGAAGTGGCCGTCGCGGTGGCGGCATCACGTGTGGCGGCGGCGCGTGCGGGTCTCGATGTAGCGCATCGCATGTTCGACGTGACCGGCGCGCGATCGACCGCCGCCGCGTTACGACTCGACCGCTTCTGGCGCAACGTGCGCGTGCATACGCTGCACGATCCGATCGACTACAAGGTGCGCGAGCTTGGCGAGTGGGCGCTCAACGGACGCATGCCGACGCCATCGTTCTACTCATAGTCCGGCTTCCATCGATACAAACCGGCATATGGACCGCGAAGATGAGCCAGGGCCCATACGCCGGTTCGCGCATCTTCAACGGCTCGCCGATTCCAGCTCATGCAGCAACGGCGTCGCGAAATGCAGCACTTCGTAGGCGATCGCCTTGCCCGTTGCATCGGGCTCGCGTTCGCTCACCACTACGCGCGTCAACTTCCACTGCTGTGCGTCCACACCGACCGCCGCGCTGACCACATGCGACTCGGCGGCCGTCTGCCGGTTGCGCTCGATCTCCGCCTTGAACACCGTTTGCAAATCCATGTCCGGTGAGACAGCCAATTCTTCCTTGTACACGAAGCGCGCGATGCGTGCCGGGCCTCTCGCGGCATCGAGCGCGAAGCGCGTTTCGATTCGCGGCCGTCCGAAACTGTCCGTCACCGTCTTGAAGCGGCCATCGACGAGAAAGGATCCGAAGGCCTCGTCACGACGCCACAGATAAAGCGACGAATAAGTGTTTTCGAGCACGCCATGACGGCCGCTCTCGCGCAGCAGGAACGCCTTGAAGTGCAGATCGGGCAAGTCGTCCCACAAGGGTCCGCGTTCTTTAGCGCGCGCGCGAATGATGCCGGTGTCGTAATCGGCCGGGAGACGATGAGCATATTGAGCGAGCAGCATGATCGATCCTTTCGAGAGTGAACGAGCGTGGAAGAAGCTTGCATTCAGAATACCCATCGCTCTATCATTTGAAAACGATATGAATCGATATTTCAATGATTCGAAAATAGAATGACCATGAAGACTCTCGATATCGAGGCCGTGCAGGCATTCGTGCTCACCGCGGACCTCAAAAGCTTTACCCGCGCGGCCGAGGCGATGGATTCCACGCAATCCGCTATCAGCCTGAAGATCAAGCGTCTGGAAGACAGCCTCGCGCGCCGGCTGCTGGAACGCACGCCACGGCTCGTGCGTCTGTCGGCGGAAGGCAGCGCGTTTCTCGAACCGGCGCGTGCGCTGCTTGCCGCGCATCAGGGCGCGCTCGGTTCATTCGGCGCCGGTACTCGCCGCATGGCGATCGGCATCGGCCACCATATCGTCGGTACGGAACTGCCGCTCTTGCTGCGGCGCGTGAGCGAGGCGGAACCGGGCGTCGTGCTGCAGATGCGAATCGCGTCATCGCGCGACTTGCTCGAGGATTTCGACGCAGGCCTGCTTGATGCCGCCGTCGTTCTGCGCCACGACAGCCGGCGTCTGGACGGCGAGACCATTCATGAGGAAGCGTTCGGCTGGATGGCCGCGCCCGACTTTCAGCATTGCGATGGCGAGCCGCTGCGGCTTGCGACTCAGCCTCCGCCGTGCAGCGTGCGCAGCATGGCAATCGATGCACTCGATACAGCCGGCATCGCGTGGACGGAAGTGTTCGTGGGCGGCGGATTGGGCACGATAGGCGCGGCGGTATCGGCGGGACTGGCAGCTGCCGCGCTCGGACGACGCGTCACGCCGAAGGGAACGATCGATGTCGGATCGCGCTTCGAGTTGCCGCCGCTGCCCGCACGCGATGTCGTCATGTACTCCAGTCTCACCGACCGGCAAGCGCGCGAAACGCTGCGCACGCTCGGCGCAGCAATTCGTTCGACGGCATATGGCAACCCTGCGTCATGAATTCGCGCCCGGTAGCGTTCCTGGCCTGATGTACGCGTGCATGTGCGCCACGTAATCGGGTTTGCCAAGCGGCACGCCATGATGACGAAGGATCGCGTAGGCCGTCATGATATGGAAATAAAACTGCGGCAGCGCCCAGTCGCGCGCGTATTGCTCGCCAGTCATATCGAAGACGACGCCGTTGGGAAGATCGAGCGCGACGGGCCGGCTGCCTACTTCATCGAATGCGTTCGGGGCGACGTTCGACAGAAAGCCGATGGCATCCGCTATGCAGGCTTTTGCATCCGTGAAAGTGCCGGGTTGCTCGTTCGAATGAGCGCCTTCCGCGCGCAGCGCTATCAGCGCATCGGGCAGCGCCGCGCCAAGCAGACGATGCACCGGCTCCTGCGCCTGAAAGCAGGCGAAGCGCACCTGTGCCGCGAGCGGAAACATGTCGGGCGCGAGACGCAACGGCAGCAATGCATCGGCGGTCATGCCACGCGCTTTCTCATGCGCGTCGGCCTTGTCGAGCCAGGCGGCAAGTCCTTTCAGCATTTGCGTGAAAGTGGGGACAAGCAAGGTAGTCGGCTGCATGGTCGCTCCCGGAAGTAAGACGCTGCCATCATATACGCCTCGCGCGTCAGGCTTCCGCCTTGCACATGCACGTTGCGGTGCGCAAACGCTTACATGCGATTCATCGTCGAGCGCTCGCATGTCGTGCGATACATGCGCCATTGCTTCGGCAAAGCATCGACAATCTGACACCTAAATTACTCTAACCTTACGGTCTGCGCGACGGCGCGCAAATCATGAAAACCTATGAGCGATCCCGAACCTAAGTCGCTCTGAAGTCGTGGGATATTCAAGGATGGACAGTCAGTCAAGAGCGACCCGATGCGCGACTCCGAGATACGAATCGAACTCGTCTGCGACGAGCCTGGCTTGCGTGCGCTCAAGGACGAATGGGAGACGCTTTGGCTGAAAGCACAGGGCCGCTACTTCCAGCGTTTCGATGTGTGTCTGCTTGCGTGGCTGCACGTTGCCAAACCGCGACGCCGCAAGTTGCGCTGCATCGTCTTGCGCGAGAACGGCGAGCTTCGGCTGGTGTGGCCGCTCGTTACTTATCGACGCGCACTGTGGACGTATTTGCTGCCCCTTAGCCCCGATGCCGGCGATTACACCAGCGTGCTCGTCGAGGACCGTCAGGACGCACGGGCGCTGATCGAGCGCGCATGGCGTATTGCGTGTGAACGCTTCAAGACGGATTTCATCCACCTGCCCTACATGAACGAAGGGTCGGACTTGCATCGCATTGCGTCGGCGGAGCGGCATATTCTCGGCCGGTCGCGGCATGAATCGTGGATAGCGAAATTGCGCGACGAAAGCGACTGGAAGACGTTCTCCGGTTCGCTCGGCACGATGTTCGGCAAGAAGCCCGGTCAGCTCGAACGCCGCTTGGCCAAGGAAGGCGCACTGAGTATTCGTATGGTCAATACATCGGATACCGAAGCAATCGCGCGCTACGTGCGCTGGATGCTCGAATCCAAGCGTGGCTGGAGCGACCGTGTCGGCAAGCGCGGAAAATGGCTGTTTTCGCCGTACTATGAACGCTTTCTCATCTCCACGCTCACCTATCGCGGCGAGACGTCCGACAAGGAACCGCCCGCGCGACTCATGATGGTGACACTCGACGACCAGCCAATGGCCGCGGTCATCATGAGTCACGGCAATCCGATGGCGAACGCCGTTATCGCGGGATTCAATGCGGAATACGGCCGGTTCGGGCCGGGCTCCATTGCATGGGAACACAGCGTGAAGTGGGCCTTCGAGCAGCGCTATGACATCGACTTCGGGGTGGGTTCCGAGCGCTTCAAGACCTACTGGAGCCGCAACAACGGCAGCCATGCATGGACGATGCAGATTGCCAATACGACTTGGGGATTGATCGGCTACCGTGTCGTGCGGACGCTGCGCGATCTCGTCAGCGCGGCGCGAGGGACATCGAAGGGAACGCCTGCGCCCGAGGGGGAAAGCGCTCCCGCGCGCGGCAATGGATGAGTCGCGCCGCGCGCTTTATTCAAGCGCGGCGTCTTCCACGAGACGCGCCTTGAGCGCGCGAATGCGACGATCGACAAAATAACCGCCGCCTTCCGTATAACGCAAATAGAGCCTGCCGCACTTCGAGCATTCCCACACGTCGCAGCGGTTATACGGAAAGTAGCGCGGCGCGATAGGTGCCTCCGCCGACCAGTATTGCGAATTCCCCGGCGGATACTCCGCGTAAGTCGGCTCGGGATCATCCGGCGGCATGAGCGTGCCGACCTGAACGAGCGCCGCTTCGTCTAGCGATAAAGGCTGCGATTGCCAGCCATCGAGGGCCGTCTTCGTGCAGTCGCATGCGACACCCCGCGCGCGATCTTCGGCGGCTTGCGCGAGTTCTGCGAGTGCTGCGGCGTCGAGCAATGGATGCATGGCGGTGGGGTCTCGATGCAATGCGCCGATTATCGCAGATACCTTCCGCCGCGACAGACCACGGACAAGCGCCGATGCAAGGTTGCCCCCGACTCGGCAACTCGGCAACTCGGCAACTCGATGAAACGAACGAAGGTCTTTCAGAACTCGACCAGCGCGAAGTCTTCCTTGCCGACATCGCACAGCGGGCAGCGCCAGTCGTCCGGAATGTCGCTCCAGCGCGTGCCGGCTGCAACGCCGTGTTCAGGATCACCCGTGGCTTCGTCGTAGATCCATCCGCAGATCACGCAGACCCATTGCTTGAATTCGGATTCGACGCGGGAGCGTGCCGCTGGCGGCTGCTCGTCCTTGAGCGTCTCGTCCTCTGCGCCACGGTCGAGCGTGACCACCAGCGGGTCTGCGCCCCGCTCGCGATCGGCGGCGAGGTAAGCGTCGAGTTCGGCATGAAGACGTCGCGCTTCTCCCACGGTCAGATCGATCCAGTAGGGATCGCCAGCGCCGCTATTCAAACGAGCCGGAGCAAACTGCAATTCGAGTGCCGCGCCTTTTTTGTACATGGATTCTGTTCGACTTCTTATTTCGGATAGATCAAATTTTGCTGAATTTCGATGCCTGACTTGATCTGCGCCCGCGATGAGGTTCGTCGGCAAGCCGACATCGGACGATCTGTTGCGCGTCGCGTTGCGCGGTTTGATCGGCACACTTCGATAAAGCCGCTTAGCGTCGCTTAAAGCCGCCTGGAGCCGCTCAAAATCGCTCGATTGCGCCGATCTGCACGCCGCGAATCGGCGCACCCGGATACGCGGCCGGAAGCCCCGTCACATTTACACCGCGCAAGGTGAAGGTGGCATCGCCGCGATTACGCAGCATCGCGCCTGTCGCGTAGAACATCAATGTCTTCGAAAGATCGTATTCGCACGCAATGCTGAACTGGTCCGCGTTATTGTCGCCGCCCGATCGATCGCGCGCATAAGCATAACCAAGCGATGCGCGCAGAGCCGGCGAGAACGCGTAGCGCATCGAGACGGACATGCCGTCGTCGTGATAACGCGGCGATCCGCCATCGCCATTGAAGAAGTTGAGAAACGCCGTCGTCTTACCGAAGCGATACGACACGCCACCCAGATTCGAACGTAGCCCCGTGCTGCCCTGCGTGTCCTGATGCGCGTAAGCAATACGGAACGGCCCGTTGCGATACGCGAAGGTTTCGTAATTGCCCGACAAGCCATTGCCCGCGCCGGCATCGCGCAAGGCGAACATGATGGTCGTCGTGAAGCCGTGAATGTCCGGCGATAGATACGTGATGCCGTTGTCCGTATAAGGCGTGATCTTCGACAGGTTGTTGAGACCCGATGCGATCGTCCCGGCACCGAAGGCGTCGAGTTGTCCCTTGAACGGAATGTAGATCGGCGAATACTGACGCCCCATGCGCACTTCGCCCCACGGCGCGCCGACGCCGATCCATGCCTGACGATTGAACAAGGTGCCCGCGGTCGCAAGCGTCCCGTCAGCGGAACTGAAGCCGCTTTCGAGATCGAACAGGAGACGCGTGTCGCCAGTCAGTGGTTCGGCGCCCCGCATGCCGAAGCGCGAACCGCGATACGCGCCCGAATCCATGCGCGGCGTCCACCCTGAACCGGGATTCGTCACCTCGATGCTCGTGTCGATCGTTCCATACAAGGTCACGGCGCTCTGCGCATGAACCGCCGTAGCGCCCATGCCAAACGTGCCTAGCAGGGTCAGGGCCAGACAGCGGCCCGAAAGAGATGTAAGACGCATATTGTTGTTGTGCTGACGCGCCAGGCCGACAGGCTCGAAGAGAAGCCGTCACTTTAACCAAGCAACGGCGCGTACTCAATGATCCAGTGCATAGGCGATGACATAATCGCCCCGATCCGGCGACTGTCGCGCGCCGCCCGCCGAGATGAGCACGTACTGCTTGCCCGTTTTCGGCGATACATAGCTTATCGGTCCACCCTGACTTCCCACCGGCAGACGCGCTTTCCATACCTCCTTGCCGGTCGCGCTATCGAAGGCACGCAGGTAGTAGTCTTGCGTCCCCGCGATGAACACGAGGCCGCCCTGCGTCGCCAGCGTGCCGCCGAGCGTCGGCATGCCGATGGGCATCTTCATCCCCATCTTGATACCGAAGGGACCCGTGTCCTGCACCGTGCCCACAGGCACTTGCCATACGATCTTCTGCGTCTTCAGATCGACCGCGGAAAGCGTGCCGAAAGGCGGCTTCTGACAAGGGATACCGAGCGGCGACATGAAGCGGTTTTTGTTGACGGCGTAAGGCGTGCCTTTCAGCGGCACCGCGCCCATGCCGGTGTTTACGGACTCGCCGCCGTTGCTGGCCTGCACGTTGTCGGTCTTCTGCGGAATCATCTGCACCCAGAGGCCGAGGCGCATGTCGTTCACGAAGATGTAATGACTATTCGGATCGGTCGAAAGGCTGCCCCAGTTCATGCCGCCGAGCGAGCCTGGAAAGCTCAGCGAGATGTCCGTGTCGGGCGGCGTGAAGAGACCGTCATAACGCATCGACTTGAAGCTGATTCGGCAGATGAGTTGATCGAAAGGCGTGGCGCCCCACATGTCCGATTCCTTCAGCGTATCGGCGCCGATGAGCGGCATGCCGACCGAGTACGGCTGTGTATCGGGATACTGCTCGCCGGGAATGCTACCCTTCTTGACGGGCTTTTCCTCGACGCGCGTGAGTGGCTGACCCGTAAGCCGATCGAGCACGAAGATCTGCCCGGACTTCGTGCCGAAGACCACGGCGGGTTTGGTCGAACCATCCTTCTCGGGGAAGTCGATCAGGCTCGGCTGCATGGGAACGTCGAAGTCCCACAAATCGTTGTGCACCGTCTGGTAGACCCACTTCTCCTTGCCCGTCGTGGCATCGAGCGCGAGGATGGACGTGGCATAACGATGATCCAGAGCCGTGCGGTTCGCGCCCCAGAGATCCACCGAGGAGCTGCCCATCGGGATGAACACCGTGTTCA
The DNA here is from genome assembly GCF_031451465.1 of Caballeronia sp. LZ003. NCBI lineage: Bacteria > Pseudomonadati > Pseudomonadota > Betaproteobacteria > Burkholderiales > Burkholderiaceae > Caballeronia > Caballeronia sp. LZ003. Next base: position 1,088,920 of record NZ_JARUXJ010000003.1, read on the forward strand.
TCGCGGGATCGTACGACATGGGCGCCCACGAGTTCGGCGTGCTCCGAGCAAAGGTCTGACCCGGCTCGAGTTGCGCGTTGGGATCGTCATGACCCGGATCGAAGGCCCAGCGCATTTGCCCCGTGATGACATCGAAACCGCGCAGCACGCCACCGGGCATGTCGGTCTGCACGTTATCCGCTACTCGCCCGCCTACGACCACGGTCGTGCCTGCAAGCGTCGGCGCGGAAGTAAGCTGATACTTGGGGTCATCCGCCGCGCCAAGGCCTGCTTTCAGATTCACGAAACCATGGTCGCCGAAGCTATCGCAGAGCGCGCCGTTATCGGCATCGATGGCAACGAGGCGCGCATCGATCGTGTTCATCAGAATGCGGCGCTGACACGCTTCGCCCGAGGCAAGCGTCGGCGCGATCACGGGCGTCGAACCCGCGACCGAAGGCTGCGTAAGCGCTTGCGTGGCATCGAAGTATGCGAGGCCGCGACAACGGTTCCACACCTGCGCCTGCGCATTGATTTCGCGCTTCCAGATTTGCTTGCCGCTGTCGACATCGACAGCGATCACGTTGTTATGCGGCGTGCACATGAAGATGCGATCGCCCACTTGCAACGGCGTCTGCTGATCTTCCGCGCCGTTGCCACCGGGACTCACAGGCACGTCGCCCGTATGAAAAGTCCATGCAACGTGCAGGTCCTTGATGTTGTCGCGCGTGATCTGGTTCAGCGCCACGAAGCGGCTGCCACCCGGCGTATTGCCATAGTTGCTCCAATTCTTCTGCGCGTCGTTTTGTGCAAGCGGTGCGAGCGGCGCAGGCGTGCCCTCGAAGGCGACCGGGTCGTGCGGTTTGAACATCTGCACGAACGTGACGACCATGCCCAACGCAAACAGCGCGCTCAAACCATATGCCCATTTCGACGCGGGCGTCACCCTCTCATGCTTGCGCAACGACGGCCACAGCAGCAACGTGAGCACCATGAAGCCCGTCGGCAACATGAGACGCGACACCAGCGGCCAGAAATCGAAGCCTGCGTCGATCGAGGCCCAGATCAGCGTGCCGACGAACGCCACGCCATACACGATGACCGCGGAAGACCGCGCGCGCATCAACTGCACCGCGGCCACGGCGATCACGATCCCGGCGATCACGAAGTACGGGCTGCCGTGCAGCAAGACGAGCTTCGCGCCGCCTGCAACGAAGAACAGACCCGTGGCCAGCATTGCGAGCCCCAACAACACACAACCGGTTCTCAGCGCGGCTGAAACACGGGTATTACTCGTAGACATCTATTTTCTCCAAGAAGCTCGGGCGCGGTCGGTCGCGAAGGATAGAGCCTTCGGTACGCTGGATGGGAACGCATCGGCGAAACAGGCTTGCAGACGAAGCGTTGCTGCACGGCGCAGGGTTGCGCGCGGCATGGCCCTTCTCAACGCCATGCGGGGAGCATGGCGATTAACGGTGCCGACGACGGCACTTGTGCAATCTCGATATTCTAACCGGATAGTTAAAAATGTGCTTAGTTACTCTCAGTATCTGTCCCTTTTCGACGGGACGTTTGCGCGCTTGAGCTAGCTCTCAAACGACAACTGCCGAAGCTGGCTCACGCTCAGCTTCGGCAGTCGTCAATGCTTGTTACGCCATCGCGCTACACCGCGCGGCGCACCATCAATTCCTTGATCTTGCCGATCGCCTTGGTCGGGTTGAGCCCCTTCGGGCACACGTCGACGCAATTCATGATCGTGTGGCAACGG
>NZ_JARUXJ010000003.1:1143528-1508443 GCF_031451465.1 Caballeronia sp. LZ003
GGATGGACACCTTCCCCGCGAGCGGCAAGCGATACTTCGCGAGTTGACCAAGCCCGATGTTCCGGAACTCGGGCCTTGGTTTTTTTACGGCTTCAGCCACGGGAAGACCCCTTCTCACTTTGGATTGAGCAACCGCAGCACGTCGCCGGCACGCTCGTCGAGCGCGACTCGTCCCGTCGGCCTCAGTCGAAAACCGGCCGCGTGTATTGGAGGAAGAGTTATAGGCGCGCGGTCTGCGCGATAGCGTTATTTTGTCGCGTCGTTGTTATACTGTCCAATATCTATCTCGTCTTTCTGAAATAGCTTTAACAGATATCGCATGGAATTGCGCCATATTCGTTATTTTCTGGCCGTGGCCGAAGAGCTAAACGTGACGCGCGCGGCGGAGCGGCTTGGCATCGGGCAGCCGCCGCTCAGTCAGCAGATTCACGCTCTAGAAGACGAAATCGGCGTGCGCCTGTTCCGTCGCACGGGGCATGGCGTGGTGCTGACCGAGGCCGGAGAAGCGTTTGCGGCCGATGCCAGACGCATCCTGAACGACACGCGCATTGCCGTGGAAAACGCGCAAAGCGCGGGACGCGGTGAAATGGGGCAACTCAACATCGGTTTCACGGGTTCGGCGGCGTTCAATCCGGTCGTGTCGCAACTGATTCGCGCGTATCGGCAGGCGTTTCCTAACGTTACGCTTACGTTGGCCGAAGGCAACACCGCCCAATTGCTGGCTTATCTCGATGCAGGCACCGTCGATGTCGCGTTCGTGCGGCTCGGCAGCCAGTCGCCCGCGGGCGTCGAGTTTCACCACATCGCGGTAGAGCCCATGCGCGTGGTGCTGCCCGGCACGCATCGGCTGGCGAAGAAAAAGAAGATCGCATTGTCAGCGCTGGCCGAAGATCCCTTCGTCATGCTGCCGCGCGTGGCGAGTCCGACGCTGCACGATGTGATCGTCGGCGCATGCAGGGAGGCCGGTTTCGAGCCCGTTGCAGGCCAGCAGGCGCCGCAGCTTTCGTCGGTCGTGAACCTCGTCGCAGCCGAGTTCGGCGTGTCGCTCGTGCCGGCTTCCGTGTGCCAGATACAGGTCGAAGGCGTCGTGTATGCCGACATGACCGGCAAAGCCGTATCGATCAGGCTTGCGTTGGCATCGCGGATTGAAGCCACGCAAGCCAAGACCGCGAACTTTCTCGATATGGCACTGGGTTTTGCTCAGGTTTAGGGTGGCCGCTTCCGCGTGAGCGAAGCCGCTCATTCGGCCTGAGCGTCGTGCAAATCGCCGAACAAATCCGACGTCGCACCGCTCGATGGCTGCAACGACTGCAACGCGCCGCTCCTGACCTGTTCGAGCACTTGCGGCGAGAGCCACCGCTCTTCCATTGCGGCGATGCCGCTTTCGATCATCTGCTGCAGAAAAAACGACTGCTTGCGCCCAGTCGCTTCCGCCAGTATGCGTAATCTTTGTTCGATCGCGGGCTCGACACGAACCGCGACGACCTTCAACTTGTTTTCGGTGGACCTTCTCAACCTTGACTCCCAATGCATGTCCCGCGTCGATAACGGACGCGTGCGTGGCTCGGCTTTTATCACAAAGAGGCGGCGCATCGCAATGCTTCTTTGCTGCGGCCTTCGCAAACATGCCTGCGCGCGGCTTGAATCGCACGCTTATTCACGCATTCACCGCATCACGCATTCACCGCATCACGCATTCACCGCATCACGCATTCACCGCGAGCTTCATCGTACCTTCTCTTGCGAGAAACGCGCGCACGAGTTGATGCGCCTGATCCTTGTGCGCGGATTGCCACGATGCGGCGAGCATCTCGGTATCGAACATGCGTGACAGCGTGTACGCGTTCGATTTGTGAAAATACGCGAGACTCACCAGCGTGACATAGAGATGCAACGGGTCGATGCCGCGTCTTAACGTCCCTGCCGTCTCGCCACGACGGATCAGCGTGCGCAGCATGTCGAGCACCGGCGACGACATTGCTGGAATGACCTTCGAACGCTTCATGTAGCGCGCGCGATTCAGGTTCTCCCATGAAAGCAGACACAGCAGCTCGGGGTGTGCCGCGAAATGGCCTTCGGTGAAGTCATAAAGTTGCAAAATGCCCGCGGCGGGATCGACGGTATGCGCGTCGAGCGTGACAGCTAATTCGGCTTCGCGAAGGCGCGCGAGCACATGCTCCAGGACTTCGACATAAAGCGCTTCCTTGCCGCCGAAGTAGTGATAGATCATGCGGATGTTGACCTTCGAACGGCTCGCGATGGTCTCTACGCGCGCACCGGAAAAGCCCTTGTCCGCGAACTCGCGAATGGCGATCCTGAAGATGCGCTCCTTCGTCTTCGCCGCGAGCTGCGCGCGGCGTGTGGGCGCGGCATCTTCTTTCGAGGCGCTTTTCAGCTTGGGCGGGGCCATGAGTCGTGTCGTTGATAAGGACATGTCGATGTTACCCGCCTTTAACGTCTGAACGGCAGCGTGAGCGCGGGCGGTGCGGTCTGTCTGCCGATGAGCCCCGCCACCGCGATCAACGCAAGCAAATACGGCAACATGATGAGCAACGCGGTGGGCACGTGCAGGCCGAACATCGGTAGCTGAAACTGCATGGCCGTGGCGGCACCGAACAAGAGACACGCGAGCGCCGTGCGGCCGATCTTCCAGTTGCCGAAGATGATGGCGGCAATCGCCAGATAACCCGTACCGTTGGTCATATTCTCCGTGAACGTGTGTATGTCACCGATGGAAATGAAGCAGCCCGCTGCCGCCGACATCACGCCCGAGTACACCACCGCGCCATAACGAATGCGCGTGACAGGCAGCCCCGATTGATCGACGGCGCGTGGCGCGACGCCTGTCGCATGCAGCGCAATGCCGAGCGCGGTGCGGCGCATGATGACTGACGTTGCGATCAAGCCGGCAAACCCTGCATACAGCAGCCACACCTGACCGAACACCGGCTCGCCGATCAACGGGAATTTGCCGAGCACGGGCGGCGACCAGTGCGCGAGGCCGGGAATGACCGCGCTGGAACGTTCGCCGAAAACTGCCCGGTATGCGAGCGTCGTGCCACCAAGCGCGAGAATGTTGATGCCGATGCCCGTCACGATCTGATTCGCGCGCAAGGTCACGCTCAGAAACGCCTGCAGCAAGGCAAGCGGAATCACGCCGAGCATGCCGCATAAAAGCCCGAGCGAGGGATGCCCCGTCAGCCAGGAAAACACCGCGCCGAGAAACGCGCCCGTCAGCATCATGCCTTCGACGCTCATGTTCAACACGCCTGCGCGTTCGCTGATGAGTTCGCCGGTCGAAGCAAGCAACATGGGCGCGGCCAGGCGAATGGATGCGCCCGCAAAGACCGCGAGAAGTTCGAGGTTCATCGCGAAGTTTCTCCTTTATCGAGCCACATTGCGCCGCCTGCCAAAGCGATGGTGACGATGCCCTGCACGATCAACACGAGCGCCGAAGGCACTTGCGCGACCATCTCCATGTTGATGCCACCCGAGCGCAAGAAGCCGAACATCAAGGCCGCCGCGAACACGCCGGTGATCGAACCACGCGCGAGCAAACCGACGACGAGGCCATCGAAACCGTAGCCCGACGAGAAGCCCGCCTTCAGCGAGTATTGATCGCCTTGCAGCATCAACGCGCCGGCGAGTCCGCTGAACGCGCCTGCGATCGCAAGCGCGCCGACGAGCGATGACGTAATCGGCAAGCCCGCGCGCTTGGCGGCAACGGCGTTGAGCCCCGCTGCGCGCAACGACAGGCCGAAGCGCGTGCGCGCGAGCATCACGGCCGATGCAACAGCCAGCACGAGCGTCACCGGCAAGCCGATATTCAGGTTCATGCCGCTTGCCATGAAGATGGCCGGCAGCTTGGTTACATCGGGTATTTCCAGCGATTCAGGCAAGGTCGCGCCGCTCGTCATTGGTTGACGCAACAGTGCATCGCTTTGCACGCACCAGTAAAGCAGCCACACGGCGATGAACGAAAGCAGCAGCGTACTGATGACTTCGTTGGTACCGGCTTTAGCTTTCAGCACGCCGGGCACGCCGCCCCATACCGCACCCGCGGCGGCCGCCGTGAGCATCGGCACGATGAAGGCGAGGCCGAAAGGCAAGTGCGCGCATCCGCCGTAGAGACTCAACGCCGTGGCAACTATTCCGCCTATCGCCAGTTGCCCTTCTCCGCCCACGTTGGTCAGCTTCGCGCGATTTGCGATGACGAAGCCCGTGCCGACGAGCGCGAACGCGAGGCTGCGATTGACGGAGGCCCCGATTGTATAGGGCGAGCCCCACGCGCCATCTGCGAACGCGGCGAGCGCATCGGCAATGGATACGCCCATCAACGCGATCAAGCCGAGCGCCGCGAGCATCGCAAAGAGCACGGCCGCCGCGATCACGAACGCAACGCGTAATTGCGGCGCATGGCGCGCGCCGGACGTTGCCGCGAAGGGCCGATGCAGCTTCATGTTGACGTTCATGCGTTATCTCCCGAGCCCGCCATCCATGCGCCGATACGACCGCGATTGCTCGCATCGGGCGTACATGTGCCCATGATACGACCGCGATACAGCACGACGATGCGATCGGCGACGCTCATCAGTTCGTCGAGTTCAGAGGAAATGAGCAGCACGCCCACGCCGCGGTCGCGCGCCGCGCGAATATGCGCATAGACGGCGGCCACCGCGCCGACATCGAGCCCGCGCGTGGGCTGCGCCGCAAGCAGGAACAGCAAAGGGTCGAGCGTGAGTTCGCGTGCAAGAACGGCTTTCTGCTGATTGCCGCCGGAGAGTCCGCCGAACAATGCATCGGGGCCGCTTGCACGCACGTCGTAACGTTGCATGAGTTCGAGCGCGGCATCGCGCATGGCGCGGCGGCGCAGAAAGCCACCGCGCGTATAGCGGTCGAGATGATTGAGCAAGAGGTTGTCGGTGAGACTCATGCCGGTGACGCAGCCTACCGCGTGACGATCTTCCGGCACGATACCGACGCCCGCTTTCGTGAGTTCGCGCGGGCTGGCGTTGGTCATGTCGCGGCCAGCGATAAAGAAGCGCCCCGACGATGCGCTCAGCATGCCCGCGAGCACCGCGCCGAGTTCGCTTTGACCGTTGCCCTCCACGCCCGCGATACCGACGATCTCGCCGCGATTCACGACGAGCGTGCAGTCCGCGAGACGCGTGACGCCTTCCGCGTCGCGAGCGCTCAGGCCGTCGAGTTGCAGTACTTCGTCATCGAGCGGTCGCGAGTACGGCGAGCCGCTTTGCACGAGTGACAGACGCGTCGCGAGATCGTCGGCGGCATCGCTGTCTTCGCGATGAATCATCGCGTGCACGAGCCGGTCGATATCCCTCGATGGATTCGACGAACGCGCGACCACGCGTCCGGATTGCAGCACGGTCGCACGTGTCGCAATGCGGCCGATTTCCTTGAGCTTGTGCGTCACGAGCACTACCGCGCAACCGCGTTTCGCCACGCGTTCGCACGTGTCGAGCAACGCATCGATCTCGGCGGGCAAGAGCACGGCGGTGGGTTCATCGAGCAGCAGAAGACGCGGCTCGCGCATCAGGCATTTGACGATCTCGACGCGTTGCCGTTCGCCGACGGACAAGTCCGCGATCTTCGCGTCGAGCGCAAGATCGAGACCGACGCTCGCCAACACGTCTTGCACGCGCGTGGCTTCCGCTGGCCGGTCGAGCCAGCCGCGCGCCTGACCGAGCAGCAGGTTGTCGAGCACGGTGGCATCGTCGACGAGACTGAAATGCTGATGCACCATCGCGATACCGTTCGCGAGCGCTTCACGCGGATTGCGCGGCCGATACGGCGCGCCGTTGACGCGCATGGCGCCTGCATCCGGCTGATGCACACCGAAGATCACATTGCACAGCGTCGACTTGCCCGCGCCGTTCTCGCCGAGCAAACAATGCACGTCGCCGGGATACAGGTCGAGCGAGACGTCGTCGAGCGCCGTGAACGCGCCGAAGCGTTTGCCGATTCCCTGCAGCGAGAGAATGGGCGAACTATCGGCGGATGGGGAAGCCAGCGTGCTCATCCTTCAGAAACCTTGATCTTGCCGCTCTGGATATCATCTTCGATCTGCTTGATCTTGGCGTCCATGGCGGGCGTGGATTTGCAGATCACCATGCCGGATGCTTTCGGCCCCATTGCAAGGCCGAACGCTTTATAGCCCGGCTGCCATTGCCCCTTCTCCAGTTGCTCGATGGCGTACTGCGCCTGATAGCCCACGCCCGTAATGCTGTATGCGATGTAAAGCGGATCGCTTCCGCAACGGTCCGTATAGCTGCCGATGATGTGCGTGTCTTTTTCCTTCGCCGCTTGTTCGAGCCCGCGCAAGCCGAGATTCAGGATGTGATAGTGCACGTCCGCGCCCTGCGCGATGGCCGCTGCCGTCGCTTCGCGCGCCTTCGCCACATTGTCGAAGTCGCCGGTATAAGCCTCGAAGTACTTGACCTTCGGATTGATATAGCGCGCACCGTTGCCGAATTCCTTGCCCGCATTCACGATCGACGGAATTTCCATGCCGCCCACATAACTCACCGCGCCGTTCTTCGACAGCATAGCTGCGGCCGCGCCCGCGACATAAGCGATCTCGGCCTGCTTCACGTCATAGCCCGCGACATTTGGCGGCATGTTCTCGCCCTTGTTGCCGCCGACGATGGAGAATTTCACGTTGGGAAAGCGCTTCGCGACCTTGAGTACCGCAGCCTGCGTCTGACCGCCGATGCCGATCACGAGCTGATTCTTCGTCGCGAGATTCGTGAGCGCCTGCTCCATGTCCGCGTAGTTGATGTTCTCGATGATCTGCGTCTTCAGCTTCGGGCCGAACTCCTTTTGCGCGGCCGCGACGCCTTCATACCCCGACTCCATCCAGCCCTTGTCGGATTTCGAACCGGGGATCAGGACGCCCACGCGCATCGCTTCATCGGCCGCGTGCGCAGGGCGGATAAAGAACGCCGGCACGCCGAGCGCAACTACGCCGGCAATGGCCACGACGCGTTTCATCAGGATGGAAGGCTGTTGCGAACGGAACATCACTGGCACTCCTTTTGCGTTGAGTTTCGGTAAGTAGGTTATTCATGAGCGAAATGCACATTGCAACTTCAATGCCATGTTCAACCCGCGCGTGAATGTCGAATACTTCGCGCCAGTCGCGTTCGGTGTCATCGGCGACCTGCGGCAACATCCTCAACTCTTTCCGATGGAGAACACGATGGACCACGCCCCGAACCCCGCCACGGCAGGCGCTGGCTTGCTCGGCGCATTTGCGCAGACGCGCTGGCAAGCGACGGAAACGCTCGTCGATATGGCCGTGCGAACGCCCGTTCCGCGCCTCGCGACACTCGATGCCAAGCCGCAGAAAGTGCGCTTCGACATCGAGAAAACAGCGCTCGTGATCATCGACATGCAGAACGACTTCTGCACCAAAGGCGGGTGGGTCGACCATATCGGGGGCGATTACGGTGCGGACCGTGCACCAATAGCGCCATTGCAGCGCCTGCTGCCGATCGCGCGGAAAACCGGCGTGCCGGTGATTTGGGTGAACTGGGGCAATAGGCCCGATCTCGCCAACATGCCGCCTAATCAACTGCATCTGTATAAGCCGAAGGGAACGGGCATCGGGCTTGGCGAGGCCTTGCCTGAACATGGCGCACATGTCCTCGAAAAAGATTCGTGGGCCGCCGCCGTGGTCGATGAACTGAAGATCGAGCCGCAAGACATCAGCGTGGACAAGTACCGCATCAGCGGCTTTTGGGACACGCCGCTCGACAGCATTCTGCGTAATCTCGGTACACGTACCGTGTTTTTCGCGGGCGTGAACACGGACCAATGCGTGATGCACACACTCACCGATGCCAATTTTCTCGGCTACGGTTGCGTGATGCTCATCGATTGTTGCGCGACTTCATCGCCCGACTTCTGCACGGAAGCGAGTATCTGGAACGTGAAGAAATGCTATGGCTTCGTCGCGGATTCGTTGCAATTCGCCGACGCATTGAACAGCACGGCCGCATGAACGCTTTCGTTCCCGGTCCGCGTATTCGCGTGAACGCAACCGGCAGCGGCGCGCTCGATGGCTTGCGTTTTGCGGTGAAGGATTTGATCGATATCGCGGGCGTGACGACGGGCGGCGGCAATCCCGATTGGTTTGCCACGCACGATGCCGCGCAATGTCATGCGCCGTGCGTGGCGAAGCTGTTAGCGGCGGGCGCATCCGTGGATGGCAAGACCATCACCGATGAACTTGCCTACAGCCTCGAAGGCGCGAACGAACACTATGGCACGCCGCTCAATCCGCGTTGGCCGCATGCGTTGCCGGGTGGATCGTCGAGCGGATCGGCATCGGCGGTTGCGAGCGGCAGTGTCGATTTCGCACTCGGCACCGACACCGGCGGCTCGGTGCGTGTGCCTGCCGCGTTCTGCGGACTCTGGGGCATACGGCCAACGCACGACGCGGTATCGCTCGATGGCGTGCTGCCGTTTGCACCATGCTTCGACACGGTCGGATGGTTCGCGCGCTCGGGTGATGTGCTTGCGCGCGTTGCAAACGTGCTCCTCGATGAGGTCGCTTCCCACGATGCTCCCACGCGTCTCGTGCGCTGCAAGGAAGCATTCGACGCGCACGGTTCCGCGCGTCTGCGCGAATTTGCACCCGCATCCGCCGAGATCGAACTCTTCGCGGGCGAGGGCTCGGACTGGCTGCATGTCTATCAGCAGTTGCAGGACGACGCGATACGTGCGTCTCTTGGTTCATGGATCGACACGCATACGCCGCGCTTCGGAGCGAACATCGCGCCACGCTTCGCGCGGCTCAAGTCGATCGACGACGCGGAAGTGAATCGGTGCCACGCTTTACGCGAGGAATATGCGGCACATATTGCGCATATCGTCGCCGATGCCTTGATTGTGCTGCCAACTACGCCCGTCTCGCTTTTGCGCCAGAATGAAACGTCGGAGCGTATCGGCGCGTTCTATCGCGATGCCTTGACCTTCAACGCCATCGCGGCATTTGCCGGACTGCCGCAAGTGACCATACCCATTGCGAACGAGTCGACCGGCCCGCTCGCGTTGTCCTTGATCGGTCCGCGTAACAGCGACCGTGCCTTGATTGCGCGGGCGCGAAGTCTGTTTTCCAAAATCGAATGAGGTAGACGACCTTGTCTACTCATCATCGCTTTCAACATCGAACGAGACCATGAACAAGCCACCGGAAATCGATGGAACGCTCGACGCTTATGCCGACGCCGCACTTCGGCTGCACTTCCCTCATCTAACGGATGACACCGCCGCGCGTGTCAAGACGCAATTCGCGCGCATCGCGCAACTCGCGGCACCGGTACTCGCCTATCCCGTCGATGCCCAGGATGAACCTGCGCCGGTGTATCGCCCATGACCATCAACGACGCATTCCCTGCTGGCGCAGTTGCCATTGCACGCGCCTATGCCGACGGTGCATTCAGTGCGCGCGAATTGATCGAAGCAACGCTCGCTCGCATCGACACGTTTAACGCGCAGATCAACGCCTTCACCTCGATCACGCGCGAACGCGCACTCGATGAAGCCACTGCCCTCGATGCACGGCGCGCGAGCGGCGCTGCTTTGCCACCGCTCGCAGGCGTTCCCTTTGCGGCGAAGAACCTGTTCGACATCGCGGGCGTCACGACGATCGCGGGATCGCGCGTGCTCGCCAATGCCGCGCCCGCCGCTGCGGATGCAACGCTCGTTCAACGACTCACCGATCATGGCGCAATCATGGTCGGCGCGCTCAACATGGACGAGTTCGCCTACGGTTTCACCACCGAGAACAGTCACGCGGGACCGTGCCGCAATCCGCACGACCTGACACGCTCGGCGGGTGGATCGTCGGGCGGCAGCGCCGCGGCGGTCGCGGCGGGCTTCGTGCCGCTCACTCTCGGAAGCGATACGAATGGGTCAGTGCGCGTGCCTGCCTCGCTGTGCGGCGTGTTCGGCGTAAAGCCGACCTATGGACGCTTGTCGCGGCGTGGAACGTATCCGTTCGTCGCGAGTCTGGATCATATGGGTGCATTCGCGCGCAGTGTCGAGGACCTCGGCGCTGCCTATGAGGCGCTACAGTTTGCCGATCCACTCGATATGGCTTGCGCGCAGCGTGAATTCGAACCCGCGCGTGCGATGAGCGGAACCTTGCGCGTTGCACGTCTGACCGGCTATTTCGACGACTACGCAAACGACGATGCGCGCAACGCATCGCTCACTGCGTCAGCCGCGCTCGAAGCGACGGATACCGTCGAGTATCCGGATGCCGATGCGGCGCGTGGTGCAGCGTTTCTCATCACCGCTGCCGAGGGCGGCCAATTGCACATGAAGGACCTTCGCGCGCACTACGACGAGCGTGAGCCTTTGTCGCGCGACCGCTTGATCGCGGGTGCGTTGCTGCCTGCCGCATGGATCATTCAGGCGCAACGCGTCCGCGCTTCGTTGCGGCGACGCGTGCTGGAACTCTTCGAGCGCTACGACGTCTTGATCGCGCCAGCGACGCCAGTCGTGGCGCCGCGCATCGGCGACGAGTTCATGGAGGTCCGCGGTGAGCGAATGGCAGTGCGAGCCAGCCTCGGCATGTTGACGCAACCTATCTCGTGCCTTGGGTTGCCCGTTGTGACCGCGCCTATGCGAACGGAAGCCGGCTTGCCGATGGGAGTTCAGTTGATTGCCGCGCCGTGGCGCGAAGACCTGGCATTCGAAGCCGCCCGGCGTCTGGAGCAAGCTGGCGTAGCGGGTTGTGCGACACCGCGTTTTGCCGAGGAGAAAGCGTGAACGAGATCAATCGACCGGATGTTCTCGAGGAAGTGAATGCGGTGTTCGACGCGTATGAACGGGCCCTGACTAGCAATGACGTCGCGATGCTGGATGACCTGTTTTTTGATTCGTCGCTAACGGTGCGCTATGGGGCGACGGAAAATCTCTACGGCTACGACGCCATACGCGAGTTTCGTGCGGCACGGTCCGGAACAGGTTTGGCGCGCGAGGTGACGGCACGAATGGTTACGACCTATGGAGATTCGATGGCCGTTGCAAATATCGAATTCCAGAGGGAAGGCGACGCGCGTATAGGCCGACAAAGTCAGACGTGGATACGCTTCGAGGATGGATGGAAGGTCGTCAGCGCGCATGTCAGCTGGATGACCTAAATGCGACCGCGAGCGGCGATCCTCATGCAGACGGATCGCCGCGACGCCAGGCATCATCACTCGTATCCGGGACCTGTGCGCGCTTGCCGCATCGTCAACGCGCCCTCTTGTCTGCGCCGATAGCCCGAATCCCGCGAAGCCAGCCAGTAATAAAGCGGCGAAGTCAGCAGCAGGCCAATGACCCACGACAGATCCGCGCCATCGAGATACTTCGGCACGGGACCGGCGTACATCGGCGTATTCATGAACGGAATCTGCACGATGATGCCGATTGCATAAGCGATCAAAGCCTGCGGATTGAAGCGCCCATAAATGCCGCCATCGGCTTCGAAGATCGATTGAATATCGTACTTCCCTTTATGGATGACATAGAAGTCGATCAGGTTGATCGCGGTCCAGGGCACGAGCACCACGAGCAAGGCAAGCACCAGATCGACGAGATTTCCCACGAAGTTGGTCGATGCGCCAATCGCTCCATAGCAGCAGGCAAGCAGAATCGCGACTGAAAGCACGGCGCGCGCTTTGGCCTTGGGAATCCAGCGATAAGCGAACGTCTGCAACGAAGTAATCGTGGCGAGCACCGCGCCATAGAGATTGAGCGCGTTATGACTAATCACGCTAAGCAGAAACAAGACGAGCATGGGCAAGCCGAGGGGGCCGGTCGCAGTCTTGACGGCGTCCATGGTATCAGCGCCGGGCGCGACGGCAAGCGCGGCGACCGCACCGAAGGCAAACGCAAGCGAGGAACCAATGGTGCAGCCCAGATAAGTCGCCCAAAACGTCGACGCTACACGCACATTGCTCGGCAAATAGCGCGAGTAGTCGGAAACATAAGGTGCAAACGCAATCTGCCATAGCGCGGACAAGGAAACGGTAGCCAGCCAGCCCGCGAAATTGAAGCCGCCGCGCGTGAAGAAGTCGGCCGTCGCGATATGCGTGAAGATGTATCCAAAGCCCACGAAGATACCGATGCCCAGCACCCACGTACCGATTCGATTGAGTATGTGAATGAATCGATAGCCGATGATCCCGATCAACCCCGAGCCCACTGCACCGATGACGATCCCGACCGGCACCGATATGGACGTTTCGATGCCATGCAACGACTTGCCCGCGAGCACGATATTCGATGCAAAGAAGCCCACGTACATCACGCCCGCAATCACCGTGACGAGCAAGGCACCCCATGATCCGAACTGCGCGCGGCTCTGGATCATCTGCGGGATACCCATCTGTGGCCCTTGCGCCGAATGAAGCGCCATCAACACGCCGCCCACTGCCTGACCGACGATGATCGCGACGATTCCCCACAGCAAGTTCAAATGGAATATCTGCACGCCAAGCGCGCCCGTCACGATAGGCAATGGCGCAATGTTTCCGCCGAACCAGAGCGTGAATAGATCGCGCACCTTGCCATGCCGATCCTCCGGCGGCACATAGCCGATCGTATGCTTCTCGATGAACGAGGACGTGTTGCTATCCGACGTATTCAAAGTCGTCTCCTTTATTGATTTGGCGCATGCGCGAGTCGTTTCGAAAGACCATGCGCACCGCGGAGCCCGTCGAAAGTCTCGGGGCTCTCGAACGCGCCATGGCGCGTGTCAGGAAGCGGTTGCTAAATAATCCGCAAGACGCGCGAGCATGGCGTCGCAGGCGTCAAGTTGCTCGACGCTCACGAACTCGTCGGGCTTGTGCCCTTGATCCATGCTTCCCGGTCCGCACACCACGGTTGGGATGCCCGCTTGATTGAAGAGTCCGCCTTCGGTGCCGAACGCCACCGTGCCGAACTCGTTCGAGCCACTAAGAAGCGTCAGCAAGCGCGCTGCTTCGCTATCTGGCGGTGTGGCCAAGCCCGGATAGGCGCTCAAGGATTCGAAGCGAATGTCCGTGTCCGCTTTCACCGCGCGCATCTTCGGAAGTAATTCGGCTTCGGCAAAGCTTTGCAATTCATCCGCCACCTCATGCGCGTCGAAGCCGGGAAGCGCACGCACTTCGAAATCGAATTCGCATTCCGCCGGCACGATATTGAGCGCACGCCCACCTTTGATGACGCCTGCTTGCACGGTCGAATAGGGTGGATCGAAGAGTGCGTCATGGTGCTCGGGCCGTGCCAGGTGCTCGCCAATATCATCCAGCTTGCCGATAAGACGTGCTGCATACGCTATGGCGTTCACGCCGTAGGGCGCGTAAGCCGAGTGACAAGCCGCGCCCTTCACCTGGCAGCGCATGGCGAGCTTGCCTTTATGACCGAGCACCGGCTTCAGTTCGGTAGGCTCTCCGATCAGGCACAAAACGGGCTTGTGTGGGCGCCTTGCCAGTTGCTCCAACATGCGCCGCACCCCAAGGCAACCGACTTCCTCGTCGTAAGAGAAGGCAAGGTGTACGGGCATGACTAGCGATTTCTCAAGGAACGTGGGGACCGAGGCCAGCACCGAAGCGATAAAACCCTTCATATCCGCCGTGCCGCGGCCATATAAGCGCCCTTCCTTCTCGGTAAGCCGAAAGGGATCGAGCGTCCAGGCTTGGCCATCGACGGGCACGACATCGGTATGACCGGATAGCACGATGCCGCCCCTGTCACGCGGACCGATCGTCGCAAACAGATTCGCCTTCGTTCGCTCGGCGTTATAAAACAGTTCGCTCTCGACGCCGAGATTCGCAAGGGTGTCGCGAACGAACTCGATGAGTTCCAGGTTCGAATCGCGGCTGACGGTTGCAAAGCCGATCAGCCGTTCGAGCAAGTCGCGGCTCGACATCTCACTCATTGCCCGGCACTCCATAGCTAGGCGCCACTGTCGGGTTCAGCGCACGGGTCACGTAGTCCTGCATTTGCGGCCGATAAGCCTGCCACAGACCATCGAGCTGGCCGATGGGGTCGGCGTCGGCCCAATCGACGCGCAGATCGACGATAGGCCAACTCAGATCGCTTACGATCTTGAGCGCCGCGGAATGCACCGGTCCGGCTTCGCCGCCTGCGGTCATCGCCGCCCGCATCGCAGCGAGCAAACGATCCGCCAGCATGCCTTTGGTGTTTTCGAACGCGGGAATCATGGCTTCGATCACGCCGAGGCTCGCAAGCATGTTGCCTGCGGCGACGCATTGATCTCCAGCCACCGCGTGATGCAGGCCAAGCGCTTCCTTGCCGCTAAAAAACGCGGTGCGGCCATGAGCGTCGATGACCGTTACTTGCCGATATTCGCTGTACGCATTCGCATCGAGCGCACGGTCGAGCGCCGCCTGAGGATCGAGTTGCGCAGTGTCGATGAGGTCGAGGATCTGCGGCCCAAGTGCGGGCAAAGTCACGTTCTGCGTGGCCACCGCGCCCACGCCGCCGCGTGCCCACGGACATCGCGCGCCCACGGCGATACTCGACGAACTGATTGCAATGCCAAGCTGGCCGGTTTCCTGGCAACGTCCGATCACGGAGAATGTCATGCAAGGCTCCTCGACTTAGGCGGGCTTCCAACCTTCAGGAATGACCGCGATCACATCGATTTCCATCAGCCATTCCGGCTGTCCCAACGCACTCACCACCAGCCCCGTCGAAATGGGAAACACGCCCTTGAGCCACTTGCCGACTTCCTGGTACACCGGCTCGCGATAACGCGGATCGATCAGATACGTGGTCGTCTTGACGATATGGCTCATGTCGCTGCCCGCCTCTTCGAGCAACTGCTTGAGATTCTTCATCGCCTGCTCGGCTTGCGCGCGTGCATCGCCGAGACCCACCAGATTGCCTTCGAAATCCGTTCCCACCTGACCACGCACATAGACCGTGTTGCCGGCGCGCACGGCCTGGCAAAGATCGTTATCGAGCGTCTGGTTCGGGTACGTATCCTTCGTGTTGAACATGCGGATACGCGTATGCGTAGGTTGGCTCATCGATGCACCTCGAAGCTGAGAATGATTGAATAGTGAGTGCGGCGTCTTGGGTGATCGTCAACTCACGCCCATCTCGCTGACCTTGTGCACGCGCGGATCGCTGAATGTCGCGGCTTGGTCGGCATGACGGCGCGACGCATCGTGATACGCGAGATACTTGCGCTGCGTGACGATATGATCGGCAATATGTTTTGCATCGTGCCAGACGCCCCAGATGAAAGCGGAGCCGCGCCGCGAAAGCCAGGGCAAGCCAAGGAAATAAACGCCGGGCTCCTTGGAAACGCCGCGCTGATGCTTGGGCTTGCCTTTATCGTCGAAGGCGTTGACATCGAGCCAGCTGAAATCGACGGCGTAGCCGGTTGCCCAGATGATCGAACTCACGCCAGCATCGGCAAGGTTCAGTTCGAGAACAGGTTGCTTCATGCATTCCGGATCGGACGGAATGATGCGTGCCTCGGGCTCGTCCGGCAGATCGATACCATTGCGCGCCACATACGCGTCTGCGGCGCTCAGCAAAGACAAGTAGTTGTCGTCGCCGTTGTTGATGTTGGTCGTGAGGTCTGGCTGAAACGTTGCAATGCCATTCTCGAATGACTTCGTGAGACCGACGAGGTTCATGCCCTGATGCGCGAGACGGCGGAAATCGACTGTTTGTCCACCGCGCGCGCCACTCACTGCAATCGTGACGTGCTCCTTGCCCGGCCGCATGACTTCCGCATCCCACTCGCCGAGCACGCCCAGCCACCAGCAAAAATCACGGCCACGATACGCGCGCGGCGGACGGTCATGCGGGCCGACCGACAAATACACCTTCCTACCGGCGCGCATTAGTTCATCCGCAATCTGCACGCCCGACGATCCCGCGCCTACCACGAGCACCGCGCCTTCCGGCAATTGCTCAGGATTCCGATAATCAGCCGAATGAAGCTGCGTAAGACGCTCGTCCTTCGGGGCGATAGCCGGGATGACCGGCTTCTGGAACGGACCAGTAGCGACGACTACACGGCTCGCTTCGATCACGCCTTCCGATGTTTCGACGGTGAAGCCTTGCCGCCCGACATTGCGAACCACCTTCTTGACTTCGACGCCCGTGCGAATGGGTGCATCGAACTTTTCGGCGTAGGTGACGAAGTAATCGGCGACCTGATCTTTATTGGCAAAGCCATCGGGATCGACTTCATCGAACTCGAGATTGGGGAAACGATCGTGCCACGCCGGACCGTTCGCCACGAGCGAGTCCCAACGTCCCGTGCGCCAGCGTTCCGCAATGCGGTCGCGTTCAAGAACGAGGTGCGGCACGCCGAGCTTGCTCAGATGCTCGCTCATCGCCACGCCGGCCTGACCGGCGCCAACGACGAGCGTGTCGATTGAGGTTATTTCCACTGTCATGGCTATGTCCTTCGATATGGCTTTACTTCGCGGAAGTGTCCGGCGAAGTCAGCGTCCTTGAAATACGTGCAGTCGTACGTGGCTGGCGTGCTGCCAATGAAGCCCAAATTTACGCTTGAGCGCAGAATTCTAAAAATATATTTAAAAAATGCTTAGCATCGGTTTTGACTATGCAATCCTTTTTGGCGAAGCCACAATTCGGCCGGTCAACCGTTTAGAGGCGGAGCGTTTCCGATGGAAAACCACCCTTTGCGTTACTCGCTTCGGCAATTGCGCTACTTCGTCGTGACGGCGGAAGTGCTGTCTTTTACAGCCGCCGCGCGGCGCCTGCACATTTCGCAGCCGTCGATCTCGACCGCGCTCGCGGACCTCGAAATATCGTTTGGCGTGCAGCTTTTCATACGGCATCACGCGGCGGGATTGTCGCTTACGCAAGCAGGCCGAGACCTTCTGGGGCAAGCGCGCAACCTGCTAAAAATAGCCGAAGAATTGCAAATGGCCGCTAAGGAAATGGATGGCGGCATGACGGGCTCGATCGCACTCGGCTGCCTCGTTTCACTTGCGCCGCCGCTCATGCCGGGGCTCATAAGCCGCTTTACCGGCGAGCATGCAGGGATTTCCTTTAGGACCGTCGAGGCGCATCAGGATGGCCTGCTAAGAGGCTTGCACGACGGCTCGCTCGATATTGCGCTGACCTATAGCCTGGATTTGACCGAGGACATCGCGTTTACGCCACTGCTTTCTCTGCCGCCTTATGTCATCTTGCCGAAGACGCACCGGCTAGCCCGCGCGCGCAAGGTCTCCTTAGCGGATCTCGAAGCGGAGCCTTACGTGATGCTGGATTTACCGCATAGCCGAGAGTATTTCGCGGCCCTTTTCGATGCCGTCGGCAACCGGCCGGTTCCCGCATTTCGGTCGTCGCAGCCTGAAGTCGTGCGCGGCATGGTGGCTAACGGCTTAGGCTATAGCATCCTCAATTTTCCGCTCAAATCGAATCGCACCGTAGATGGTGAAGACTTCGTGATTAAGCGCTTCAAGGACAACGTCAATGCAACGACGCTAGGCATTGCGCAATCGCGCACCATGAAGCCGCGCCAAGTGGTGCAACGCTTCGCCTCATTTTGTGAGAACTATATCCGGCGGCTGCATCTAGACGCCTAAGAAACGCCAAAGCCAGGAACGCTACATAGGCAAAAGCTCTGCTTTGTATCCGAAAACAATATTTTGGCTGGTAATTTGGCTTGATAAATTTGTTGCCATGCGAGCGCAACGCCTTGCCGACTCTACGCTGGCGCGCTTATAAGGAAATAGATTCAAGGAGTCTTTCATGACCAGCCAGGCAAGAACGATCCCGATCACGGCACTCGTCGATGAGTTGCGCGCCGGTTGCGAACGATCGTTCAACGACGCGCATGCCATGCCGCCTGGCGTCTACACCTCCGCCGATTTTTTGTCGCTCGAAGAGCGCGACATCTTCGAACGCGAATGGCAATGCGTTGGCCGCGCAAGCGCCTTGAAGATGCCGGGCGACTACCTGACGGCGCGCATTGGCGCACAGCCTTTGGTGGTGTTGCGCGATGAGCAGATGCAACTCAAGGCGATGTCCAACGTCTGCCTGCATCGCATGTCGGTTCTGCTCGAAGGGCGCGGCAACGTGCGCAGGATCGTGTGTCCATATCATGCATGGAATTACTCGCTGGATGGCGCGTTGCAGGGCGCACCCCTAATGGACCGTCAAGAAGGTTTCTGCAAGGAAAGCTATAAGTTGCCCGCCGTGCGTTGTGAAGAATGGCAAGGCTGGATCTATGTAACGCTCGACGATCAAGCGCGGCCGGTCAGTGAACAGCTTGCCGATTTGAGCGGGCTCATCGATGCCTACGGCATGGAGCACTACATCGAAACTTTCTATGAAGAGCACGTGTGGGACACCAACTGGAAGATCCTCGCTGAAAACTTCATGGAGAGCTATCACCTGCCCATGCTGCATCGCGCGACAGTAGGACCGCATTCACGTCTTGAAGAGATGGAATGCCCGCCCGGCTTTCCCGCATTTAATTACCACTGGATCACGAAGGAAGCGTCTCTGCCCATTGGTAACGCGCATCCGGACAACACGCGGCTTACGGGACACTGGCGCAAGACCACGGCGCTGCTGGCGATCTATCCGACGCATCTCGTCACGCTCACACCTGGCTACTTCTGGTATCTCGTGCTGCAACCGCAAGGCGTTGGCCGCGTGCATATTCGTTTCGGCGGCGGTCTTGCGCCCGAGTTCATCGCCGACCCAGAAGCGAATGCGCATATGGCCTCGCTCAAGACCTTGCTCGATGAAGTCAACGCGGAAGACAAGCGCGGCGTCGAAGCGGTTTTTCGTGGCGTACATGCGCCGCTTGCAAAGCCCGGTCATCTCAGCCATCTCGAACGGCCCAACTATGACTTCGCGCGCTATCTCGCCAGCAAGGTTGGCGCGCATTGAACATCACTGCAAACGGACAGGACCGAACGATGCCTGACGCTTCCTTCATCTCGTTCACGGGCGTGAGCAAGTCTTATGACGGCGTGCATTATGTCGTCGAAGACTTGAATCTCGACGTGCGCAAGGGAGAATTCCTGTCGCTGCTCGGGCCATCGGGCTCAGGCAAAACGACCACGCTCATGATGCTCGCGGGCTTCGAATCTCCCACGCAAGGCGAGATTCGTCTCGATGGCAAACGTCTCGACGACAAGCCGCCGCATCTGCGCGATATCGGCATGGTGTTTCAAAACTACGCGCTGTTTCCGCATCTGACGATTGCAGAGAACGTCGGGTTCCCGCTTTCCGTGCGCCACGTAAGCCGCGCCGATCAGAAGGCGCGTGTCAAGCGCGCGCTCGAAATGATCGAACTGCCGCATCTCGCGAACCGGCGTCCTTCGCAGCTTTCCGGTGGTCAGCAACAGCGCGTGGCGCTCGCGCGCGCACTCGTCTTCGAACCGAGCGTCGTGCTCATGGACGAACCGCTCGGCGCACTCGACAAGCGTCTGCGCGAAACCATGCAATACGAGATCATGCGGCTGCATCGCGAGTTGTCGCTCACCATCGTCTATGTCACGCACGATCAGGCCGAAGCGCTGACCATGTCGGACCGCGTCGCCGTGTTTTCCGATGGCCGTATTCAGCAAGCCGCCACGCCCGGCGAACTCTATGAGAACGCGCAGAACGCTTTCGTCGCGAACTTCGTGGGCGAGAACAACGGCCTCATTGGCCGCGTGGCCAGTGCGAGCGACGAATGGGCGACCCTGGCCCTCGCGGACGGCAACATCATTCGTGGACGATGCGAACCCGGCCTCACCGAAGGCGACGAAGCCATGCTCGCGCTGCGCCCCGAACGCGCGCACATTCCGAGCGCGGAAGGTTCGCATGTCGACGAACACAGCAACGTGGTGCGCGCCCGAGTCGAAGAACTCGTTTATTGCGGCGATCATCATCGCGTGCACCTGAAGCTCGGCACGCGCGACAACCTCGTCGTCAAGCTGCCGAACACTCAGCGTCACGCCTTGCCCGCGGATGGCAGCACGGTCGATGTCGCCTGGCGCCACGACGACTGCAAGATACTTGCGATGAGCGCGTCCAGAAGCGTGTCCACACCTCTTTCTTCCACACCGTCGTCAACTTCAATCACCACGCCCGCTACAGCAGGAGCCAACTGACATGCGCACTTTTATCAAAACTCAATGCGCGGCACTCGCGTTATGCGCGTTTTCCAGCATCACCGTTCAGGCTGCAGAGACACTTTCGGTCGTGACGTTCGGCGGCGCTTATGAAGCCGCTGCGAAGAAGGCTTATTTCGAGCCCTTTACGCAAGCCACGGGCGTCGGCTTCTCGACGGAATCGTATGATGGCGGCTTGGCCAAGCTCTCCGCGATGGAACAGGCGAAGAACACGACGTGGGACCTGATCGACCTCGAAACCAACGACGCGATCACCGCTTGCGACGAAGGTCTTCTCATGAAGTTCGACAAGAAGACGCTCGGCAAGACGAGCGACTTCATTCCCGGCTCCATCCTCGATTGCGCAGTGGCGAGCATGGTGTGGTCCACCGTCTACGCCTACGATGCGAGCAAGTTGAAGACCGCGCCGACCAGCGTCAACGACTTCTTCGACTTGCAGAAGTTTCCCGGCAAGCGCGGCCTGCGCAAGTCGCCAAAGGTGACGATGGAATGGGCGTTGATCGCCGACGGCGTCGATCCCAAGGATGTCTATAAGGTGCTTGGCACGCCAGCTGGCGTGGATCGCGCATTCAAGAAGCTCGACACCATCAAGAAGAACATCGTGTGGTGGGAGTCGGGTGCGCAGGCGCCGCAGTTGCTCGCCGACGGCGCAGTGGCGATGACACAGGTCTACAACGGCCGTATCGACGATGCAGCGAAGAAGGACAACAAGCCCTTCAAGGCAGTGTGGGACGCGCAGGTGTACGACTTCGAATGGTGGGGCATTCCGACGGGCGCGAAGAACGCGAACACGGCGGCCAAGTTCATAATCTCGGCATCGCAGCCGAAGGCGTATGCGGATCTTACGAAGTACATCGCTTATGCGCCGCCGCGCAAGGACGCTATAGAACTGGTGGACAAGCAGCGTCTTGCCGACCTGCCGACCTCGCCTGCCAACTTCAAGCGCGCCGTGCAGATCAACGCGAATTTCTGGGCCGACAATGCCGATCAGATCAATAAGCGCTTTCAGGTGTGGCTGACGCAGTAAGACAGCAAGGTATCGACGCTGTCCGCTTCACGCGAAACATGATCCGAAGAGAGCCCGACTTGACCGCGACCACCAACATGTCCGTATCCGCAAAGGCCGCGCCATCGGGCTCTCCTAGAAGCGCCGACGGCCACGCCTCTTATCAGAAGGCGCGTCGCCGTGCATCGTTGCAAGCGCTGTTGCTTGCGTTGCCGCTGATCGTGTTTCTGTTGTCCACCTTTATCGCGCCGATTGCGCTACTGCTCGCGCGCAGCGTGCAGAATCGCGAAGTCCCCGACAGCATGCCCGCCCTCACGCGCGCGCTCGATGCGTGGCACGGCCACGGCGTGCCCGACGAACGCACCTTCGCATTGCTGGCCGCCGGCCTCAAGGATGCCCAGCAAAGCGGTCAGCTCGGCACCGTGGCGCGCCGTCTGAACTTCGCGCAAGCGGAGTTTCGCAGCCTGTTGATGCGTACCGCGCGCAGCCTGCCCGCCGATGCACCACCCGCATGGAAACCCGCGCTCATCGAAACCGACGAGCGCTGGAATTCACCGGAAATCTGGCGCTTGCTCAAACGCGCCGCGGCATCGCCCACGCCCGACTATCTGCTCGCAGCCGTCGATGCGCAAGTGACACCGCAAGGCAACATCGCGTCCATGCCGGCCGATTCATCGGTGTTTCGCGAGGCGTTCGTGCGTACCATCTCCATCAGCGCAACCGTCACGCTCATGTGTCTCGTGCTCGGTTACCCCGTTGCGTGGTTGCTCGCCAATCTACCCGCGAAGAGCAGCAACCGTCTCATGCTGTTTGTGATCGTGCCGTTCTGGACCTCGCTTCTCGTGCGCACGACCGCCTGGTATGTGCTGCTGCAACCGGGCGGCGTCATCAACAGCCTGCTCATGGGGCTGGGCCTTGCGTCGCATCCCGTGCCACTCATCTTCAATCGCGCGGGCGTGCTGATCGGCATGACGCACGTGCTGCTGCCTTATATGATCCTCGCCATCTTCTCGGTGATGAAAAGCGTATCGCCCGTTTATATGCGTGCAGCGAAGTCGCTGGGCGCGCATCCGTTCACTGCGTTCATGCGGGTCTATGTGCCGCAGACGCTGCCGAGCGTGGGCGCGGGATGCTTCCTCGTGTTCGTGCTAGCGCTCGGCTACTACATCACGCCTGCGCTACTCGGCGGCGCGGGCGATGAAATGATCAGCCAGCTCATCGCCATTCAGACCAACACGCAGCTCAACTGGGGACTCGCGGGCGCGCTGTCGGCGTACCTCGTGATCTTCACGGCGGTCTTCTATTTCCTCTTCAACCGCATAGTCGGCATCGACCGGCTGCGTTTCGGTTGAACGACACGGACTCGACGACATGCAAGATCAACGCAATACCGTGCTGACCGAACGCGTGGCGAATCGCTGGGTGCGCGTGCATACGGCGATCGTCCTATTCTTTCTGATCGCTCCCATACTCGCGATCATTCCGCTCTCGTTCAATTCGGGTTCGTACTTTTCATATCCGATGCAGGGCTTTTCAATGCGCTGGTACGAGCAGGCATTGACGAGCGCGGACTGGCAGCGCTCGCTATTGAACAGCATCGGGATTGGCGCGGCGTCGACGTTGATCGCGACCTGTCTCGGCACGCTGGCCGCGTTGGGCCTGAGCCGCGCGCAATTTCCGTGGCGCTCGCTCATCATGCCCATCATCATTTCGCCGATGATCGTACCCATCGTCGTCGTGGCTGCGGGCTTCTATCTAATCTTCGCGCCGCTCGGTCTCGTGAACTCGTATCCGGGCGTCGTGCTCGCGCATGCGGCGCTTGGTACGCCCTTCGTGGTCATCACCGTGACGGCTTCGCTGCTGTCGTTCGATCAGAGCCTGCTGCGCGCGGCGTCCGGTCTTGGCGCGGCGCCATGGATCACGTTCAGGCGTGTAACGTTACCGCTGATCATGCCTGCAGTCGCCACAGGCAGCGTGTTTGCCTTTGCCACTTCATTCGATGAAGTCATCGTGATTCTATTCATCGGCGGGCCGGATCAGAAGACCGTGCCGCGTCAGATGTGGAGCGGCATCCGCGATTCGATCGACCCTTCAATACTTGCGGTCGCGACCGTGCTGATCGTCTTCGCCGTACTGCTTTTTGCGAGCATCAACTGGCTGCGCGGACGTGCAGCGGCGGCCAGTCAGGCGCTCGGCTGATCAGACACACAATAAGCGGCGCGGGCCATTCGGACCGCGCCGCTCACAACGCTTTACATCAAGACTTATCGCCTCCTTCCGGCTCAATCTCCGTCAGATCGTCCGGGTCAACTTCCGCTTCGCGGACAGTCGTTCCTTCATCATCGGTTTCCGATATATCCGTGGTGAGCGCATCGTCCGTGCCGGATTCGACTTCGTCGTCGCTTTTCGGATCATCGGTCATGGGGGTTTCGGCGGGCGTGTTCATCTTGTTGCTCCTGATAGTTGCGTTTAAGTGATCGGATGGATAAACAGACGAATCACATCCGGACGCACAGATCAGGCGTGGATTCGATGCGCGATGTCGAACCATGAAGCGCACTTCTTTCTCGCAGCAATCGTAGTGCCGCATGTCGGCCGGAGCGCTCGCGCAATGTATACACGCGCGAAGGCACACGCGTTGCTGAACTGTATCGACGCCAACGATTGGCGCAGAGATTCTTAGGCTTCCGATACATGGCACGGAGAACGCAATGAACAAGGATCAGAAAGAAGGCATCAAGGAACAAATAAAGGGCTGGACCGACACGGCCATCGGCACACTCACCGGCAACGAAGATCGCAAGCTGAAGGGTGACGTCGAGATAACGAACGGTGCGAATCAAAAGGACTACGGTGACCAGAAGGACAATATGGAAAAGGGCATCGAAGATCCCGGCGAGCCAACTAACAAGTAAGGCTTCGTCGACAGTTCACTCTCAAGGACAAGGATACTTCCAATGAAAGCGCTTACCTGGCACGGCAAGAAGGACATTCGGTACGACACGGTACCGGACCCGCAGATCGAGCATCCGCGCGACGCGATCATCAAGGTGTCGAGTTGCGCCATCTGCGGCTCGGACCTGCATCTGTTCGATGGGTTCATGCCGGGCATGGAATCCGGCGACATCATGGGCCACGAGTTCATGGGCGAAGTGGTCGATGTCGGCGCCGAAAACGCTGCGCTCAAGGTCGGCGACCGCATAGTCGTACCGTTCACCATCTTTTGCGGCGAATGCGATCAATGCAAGCGCGGCAATTTCTCCGTGTGCGAGCGCAGTAATCGCAACAAGAGCACGGCCGACAAGGTTTTCGGACACACCACGGCGGGTCTCTTTGGCTACACGCATTTGACGGGCGGCTATGCCGGCGGCCAGGCCGAGTACGTACGCATACCTTTCGCCGATAAAACGCACGTGAAGATTCCCGATGGCCTTTCAGACGAACAAGTGCTTTTCCTCGGCGACATCTTCCCGACAGGCTGGCAAGCGGCGATCAACTGCGATATCGAGCCAACGGACACCGTGGCGATCTGGGGCGCGGGACCGGTGGGACAAATGGCGATTCGCAGCGCGTTTCTGCTTGGTGCAAAGCATGTCGTCGTAATCGACTGCGTGCCTGAACGCCTTGCAATGGCGCGCGTCACTGGCGCCACCACCATCAACTTCAAGGAAGAGAGCGTGGTCGAGCGCCTCGCCGATCTCACGCAAGGCAAAGGCCCGGAAAAGTGTATCGATGCCGTTGGCATGGAGTCGCACGCCACGGGCTCGTTCGACTCGCTTTACGATCGCGCCAAGCAGGCGGTCATGCTCGAGTCGGACCGGCCGCACGTGTTGCGCGAGATGATCTACGTGTGCCGTCCCGCAGGCATTCTGTCGGTACCGGGCGTCTATGGTGGACTGATCGACAAGATTCCCTTTGGCGCCTCGATGAACAAGGGCCTCACCTGGCGCATGGGTCAGACGCACGTGGCCCGCTGGACCGACGACCTGCTCAGCCGCATTCAGGAAGGTCAGATCGACCCCTCGTTCGTCATCACGCACCGCGTCTCGCTTGCGGAAGGACCGGAAATGTACAAGACCTTCCGCGACAAGGAGGACGGTTGCATCAAGGTGGTACTCACACCCTGAAGCAAAAAAACGCCGGTCTTCAAAGACCGGCGTTTTTCGATTCCTCGTCACGCACGACGGATTGTGGCGCAATAGGCAGTGGTTCACCATCGACGAAAGCGGTGCCGCATGTCAGCGCAAACTGCAGCGCCGCGTCGCGGCTGGGAAATGCGCCCAACTCGCGTAGTACCGTCTCCTCGCCGTCTTCTTCCAGAATCGATACGCGCGATACGAACAGCTTGCCGCTTCGACCTGCGGACGGCTGTAGCGCTACACCTCGATGATAGAGCGTAAGCATGGTGTCTCCTTCTTTTCCGAGCGTCCGTTCGCAGCGCGCGGCGCCTTATGCGAACGAAGCACGTTCCATGTGCAGCCCTTCATCTTAGCGCGTCATTAAGCGCGTGCTTTGCGTAGATTCATGCTCGCTTAACGAAGGCATGCACCGATTGCCATCTCGCTTTAGCAAGCGGCGCACCTGAAAACACCGGCACCTTCTTGCTTAGGCCAGATTTACGCCCAGCGCCTTGGCAAGCTCCTCGGCGGAGCGGACGATTTGCGCATCGTTTGAAAAAAGCGCGGCGCCAGCATCGTCGAAAGGCCAGGCCAGCACGCGCATGTTCGCCGCGATCGCGGCGCGCGCCCCAGTGGGACTGTCTTCCACGACGACCACTTCCTCCGGCTTAAGACGCATGAGCCACGCCGCGCGTTCGTACGGCTCGGCGCTCGGCTTGCCGTTGCGCACGTCGTTCACACTTACGCTCACGAGTTGCGGTTCTTCAATGCCCAGTGCTCGCAAGTTCGCTTCAAGCAACATGCGCGACGAATTGGACACGATTCCTTGCGTTATGCCCGCCCGCTTCACCGCGCGATACACCTCGAGCGCGCCAGGACGCGGCACGAGCCGAGGCGCGCCTTCGAGATAATGCCGTGCGCGAAACGCGGACCAGTCCGCGAAGTCCGTCTCGATGTCAAAGCGTTCGCTACACAGCGCGTGCACTTCGCGCCCTGTCTTACCGAAGATCAGCGGATGCAATTCGTCGCCCGCTTCGATGCCGTGATGCGCAAGCACCGCAACCAGCGTGCTCAAATGAAGCGGTTCGCTTTCGGCGAGCGTGCCGTCCATGTCCCAAAGGACAGCCTTGATGGAGGAAGTCTGATTCGTCATGTAGAGGTTGGGTTGTCTGGAAAGAGTCGGTCGAGATCGTCGTAAAACTGCTGCGAGTGCACATAAAGGCGCTCGAAAATCGGCATCATGCGGTCATAGGTATCGCTCGCACGCGGGTCGGGCTGCACTTCGCGCTCGAACTGCACGAAGGCGCGCACGGCGTCGGCGAGACGTGCAAACTGGCCATGCGCGGTTGCAGCAAGAATGGCGCAGCCTATCACGCCGCATTCCACTTGCGCCGGCACGAGAATGGGCGTGCGGTACATGCTGGCCTTGATATCGAGCCAAAGCGACGCCTTCGCGCCGCCGCTTGCCGCAACGAGCCGCTCGATACCCACGCCTTCGGGCTTGATGAGCGCGATATGCCGACGCACGCCAAATGCAACGCCTTCGAGCACCGCGCGATGTAGATGGGCAAGCCCGTGACTCGCCGCAATACCGAAGAACTGTGCACGCGAATTGGCGTGCTCGCCGAGACGCTCGCCCGTGAGATACGGCAGAAAGAACAAGCCTTCCGAACCCACCGGCGCGCTTGCGGCCTTGGCAGCGACATCGTCGTAGGACAGCCTGTTTTCGTGGAACGCGCGACGCGCCCAGCGCATGGCATCGCCGCCCGAATCGAGCAACATGAAGCGTCCCCACAGCCCTTCGCAAGTCGCCAGATTCGACACTTCGGGATGCAGCATCGGTGTGTCGGCGATGATCGTGATGATCGACGATGTGCCCGTGATATCCGATGCCAGCCCCGGCTCGAACACGCCCGAGCCGAGCACGGACACCGGATAATCCGCGCCGCCAACCAGCACCGGCGTACCCGCGCGCAAACCGGTTGCGGCGGCCGCTTCGTGCGTCACGCCGCCGAGTATGTCGAGCGGCGCACGAATCGGCGCGAGCTTCGCGGCATCGAGCCCGAGCAAGGTCAGCATGTCTTGCGACCACTCGCGCGTGCGCGGGTCCATCATGAAGCTCGTCGATGCATCGCTCCAGTCGCACGCACGTTCACCCGTGAGTTTGAAGTTCACGTAGTCCTTCGGCATGAACACCGTGCTCGCGCGTTCATAAGCCGACGGGTCGTGCTCCTTGATCCATTGCAGCTTGAAACCGGGCCACGCGGGCGTCGCGGGGTTCGCGGTCTTCGCGAGATACGAGGCGCTTGCGTGGCGCGCGCAAAACGCCGCGACCTGTGCGAAGGTGCGCTTGTCGTTCCAGAGCGGCGCGGTATCGCGTGTGAGTTGACCATCGGCGTCGATCAGCACCGTGCCGTGCATCTGGCCGCATGCGCATATCGCGACGACATGGGAAGCTGCCTCCGGAACGTCGTCGAGCACTTCGCGTATCGAGCGCGCGGCGCCTTCCCACCAGTCCGCTGGGCGTTGCTCAGACCAGCCGTAACGCGGCACGATTTGCTCGTGCTCGTGTGCGGCGATGCTGCGCACCACGCCACGCGCATCGACGAGTGCGGCTCGCACGCTGCCCGTCCCGACATCGATGGCAAGATAATAGGTCTGCATGTCGTTCCATCCGTTGGACAGCCTCATTGCTGGTCATGCAGTCCACGCGGCCTGCCTTCCAAGTGTACCGACAGATGTCGAAGTACCCGGCCAGGCGGTAATTGCCTCGATCTGTTTCCTTCGCGTGTCTGCTCCCCCCTCGCCGTAATCATACGTAAGCGACGCTTACATCTGCTCACCCCGTTTTCTTTCGGCTTTGAGTAAAGTCCGCTCATCGATTCGCAGCGCACGCATCAGGCGATGCACGCGAACCACTCACTCGATTGGAGAATCAACATGAAGCAGAATCGAATCGTTGCCGCGCTGTTGTGCGCGACCTTGAGTCTTGCTGCCGGCGCTTCCTTTGCGCAGCAAGGCCCCGGCGGTCCGGATCAGAACCACGGTGGCGGTCCGGGACAAAATCACGGCGGCCCGCAAAATCATGGCGGTCCTGGCCAACCAGGACACGGCCCTGCTAATTACGGACATGACGCACCGCGCCCGCCCGAGCACGCGGACAACGGCCCGCGCCATTCAGACTGGCAGAAAGGTCAGCATCTGTCGCAAGACTATCGTGACCATCAATACGTCGTCGATAACTACCATGAACACGGCCTGCGTCAGCCGCCGCGCGGCTATCAGTGGGTAGGCGTCGGTGGCGACTATCTGCTCGTCGCCGTTGCTTCGGGGATCATCGCGCAGGTCGTGCTTTCGCAGTAACTCGCACTACGCCGCGAGGCGTCTCGCGAAACGACACAAGCCGCATTGCCTTTTACAGGGCAATGCGGCTTTCGCAATCTACGCTCGATGCTTACTCGTCGAACGTGCCGCGAAACTCCGGTGCGGCGTCCGAACGCGTATTCAACTCGAACATCACACCGCCCGGCGCGCGGCAAAAGAAGCGCGAGCCACGGCCATTGTTGAAGACCGCCGTTTCCATCTGAACGCCCTCTTGCTTGAAGCGATCATGCAGTTCCTGCAACGCATCGACAGTCGGCAGTTCGAAGCCCGCGTGGAAATTCCGGGGCCACGTGACGTCATCGCTTTCGACATGATCGATTACCACGTCGAAGCCCGGACGCTTCAAAATGTACGACTTGTCCCAGCTTCCTGAGACGGTGAAGCCCAGATAGTGTTCGAAGAATTTCGCGGTTGCAGCAGTATCGCGTGAAGGAAAGCTCAGGTGGTTGAGCCTTCATGCTCTTGATGGTTTCTGTCATCGTCGTTCTCATTTGTTAATGGCGAAGGCCCATGCCGTTTCGCTCGACGACGTCAGAATAAAAGTAAAAGCTCACATTGGACAACTCGCATCGAGCGCCTCCAAGCGCGCGGCGTGAAGTCCGCATCGCGCGGTTCGTCGCGGCTTGGCACGCCCGTGCTTGCTTTGCGCTTGCTCACATTCGCATGTTCAGCTCTCGCGCGCGAGATACCCGAAAACCGCCGCGCGAACGCGCCGTTGCAGACGTTCGAGGTCGCGTTCCCCGCGTTCGCCCGCCGCGTCGGTCATGCCTCGGATAATCGCCGACAGGTCGCCTGCCGCTATTTCCGGTTGCGGATGCTTCGGAGCCGCTCTCGCTACGATTGCAGCAAACAGCCCCGCGAGGTCCACCTTGGCAAGCTCATCGCGCAAGGCCGGACGGCTCTCCTCGATATCGAGCAGACGCGCGAGCATCGGACGCTCGAGTTGCTGACGCACCGACGCGCCGATGAGATATTCGAGCGCCGCCTTGCCGCTTCGCTTATCCAGCGCGATGGCTGCGTCATCGTAGAAGCGTTGCGTCTCACGATGGATGAGCGCAACGGTCAGCGCGTCCTTGCCCGGGAAGTACTGATACAGCGAGCCGATGCTCACGCCGGCACGCGCGGCGACTGCATTTGTATTGAAGCCTTCGAAGCCTTCGCTTTCGAGCACTTGAGCCGCGGCTTCCACGATGGCGGCGACAGTCTCCGACGAGCGCGGCTGCGTCGGCGATTTACGCAGGCGCAAATGGGCACGCGGCTGACGCTTGTTTGCTCGCGACGTTTGCGGTGCGCGCTCGATCGTGACTGCTTTTGCAGGGCGCGGCTTGCTCGTGTAAGCCTCGACGAGCGCGATCAGTTCCCATCGAAACACGGGTGATGCCAAGCGTTCGTTGCGCGCCGCCTCCTCAAGCGCGCCGCCCACCGCGCCCGCAAACACTTCAGCGCCAATGCGCCTGTGCTCCGCGGAGCATCGCGTCAAGGCCGCGAAGAGCGCTTCGTACGCTCGTCTGCATTCGGCTTCGCAGCGTCCGTCTTCCAGCAGCACACGCTGCGCGGCAGGATTGCGGCGATGCACCTCGATCATCCCGTCGACGAACGCGGCGACTTGCCCACGTCCGACTTGCAGCACGGGAAGCAGATCATCGCGATGACGCTGGCGGACGGCGTCGATCAACGCGCCCTTGTCTGGAAAGTATCGATACAGCGAACCGATGCTCACGCCCGCCGCTTCTGCGACCGCATTCGTCGTCAGAAGCTGGCCGCGTTCACCGAGCA
The DNA here is from genome assembly GCF_031451465.1 of Caballeronia sp. LZ003. NCBI lineage: Bacteria > Pseudomonadati > Pseudomonadota > Betaproteobacteria > Burkholderiales > Burkholderiaceae > Caballeronia > Caballeronia sp. LZ003. The sequence continues at coordinate 1,173,966 of NZ_JARUXJ010000003.1, forward strand.
GGCGCGCGGCGGCATCCACGATGGAATCGATGGTCCTTATCGAGCGGTCTTGCCGGGGAGCGTTGCGAGCTTGCGCCATCATGCGGCCTTATCGTTCTAAAATGAGTGATTCGCTCATATTCTAATCTGCGGCAAGATACCGGGTGTTCGTTACCAACGCCAAAAAGGAGCCGCAGTGAATCTCACCGATTTCGATACGCTCACCTTCGACTGCTACGGAACCTTGATCGACTGGGAAACCGGCATTTTCGAAGGCTTGCGGCCATTGCTCGAACGCGCGGTTCCGCCGCCCACGCGCGATCAGGTACTCGAAGCGCATGCGCGTCACGAGTCTTCGCAGCAGCACTACACGCCGGGCAAGCGCTATCAGGAGGTGCTGGCCATCGTTTACAAGCGGCTCGCCGAGGAATGGAAACTCTCTTACACGCAGGAAGAATGCGTCGCGTATGGTCGGTCCATCCGCAACTGGCCTGCGTTTGCGGACTCCGCCGAAGCGCTTCGTTATCTGAAGCAGCATTTCAAGCTCGTGATTCTCTCGAACGTCGATAACGAAAGCTTTGCGTTCAGCAACGCGAAGTTGCAAGTGGAATTCGACGGCATCGTCACCGCCGAGGATGTCGGCGCTTACAAGCCATCACAACGTAACTTCGAGTATTTGCTGGAGAAGCTTGCAAGCAGAGATATTCGCAAGGAGCAGATTCTTCACGTCGCGGAAAGTCTGTTTCACGATCACAAGCCCGCGAACGAAATCGGGCTGACGTCATGCTGGATTCATCGACGGCACGGGCAGCCGGGCTTCGGCGCAACGATGGACCCAGGCGCGCAACCTCGCATCGACTTTCGGTTCAATAGCATGGCGGAGTTTGCGCAGGCGCATCGGGATACGTTGAGTGATACGGCTTGACCGTGCCACTGTCTTTATTTGGAACTCATGTTGGCAAGCGGAGTCGCTAATAGGCTACTGGTGGGCCAATTCGTGGATGGTCAAGAGGAAGACGGTTAGTTGCTCTATGATCCGCGCATGGCAATCTTGCAAGCTTTCGCTTTGCGCGAGGTTTAGCCCCCGCGTGCAGACTCCCTCGATACTGGTTATCATTGTTTGTCCCGAGTACGCAGGCTTTTCGTCGACGCAAAGGGCGCAGGAACTGGAGCCTACGCCATGCACGAACGAATCGAATTCCAAGCCGTGGACATATCTGCACAAGACAGCCCGAGTCTTCCCGTGTGGGAAGCACTCATGCGGCAAGCGATCAAAGCCGCAGCGGAACAACAGACCACGGCAGCACGCTCGACCTTCGAGCACGCACTTGAGATCGCGCGTCGACTCATCAAAGCACCGCCGCCCGGACGCGGCGAGGACTGTATCGCGGCGCTCGTCGTCTCGCATCACAACCTCGCCGATCACTACGCAGAACAAGGCAATCAGGACGCCGCCGCGCAGTTGCGCTGCGAGGCGCACGAAGCACTTCTGGCGCTGTCCGTAAGCGCAGAGCGGCCGGTCACGATCCGGCAAGCCGCCTTGCGTCACAGCCGCGAAACACACGTGGCGCTGATCCGCCACGTCGCCCGTCATGGGCCGCATTCCCTCATTGCCCGGACCATCGAAAAACGCCAGTCTGGCGCTTTCCGCCAGCGGCCCGGCCCGGCATTGATTCCTCTCATCGTCAAAAAGGAGATTCGCAATGGCTTATTCCCTGCCTCCCCTGCCCTACGCTTACGATGCACTCGAGCCGAACATCGACGCGCGCACGATGGAAGTGCATTACACAAAGCATCATCAGACCTATGTGAATAATCTAAATGCCGCGCTGGAGAGTTCGGGGCACAAGGACTTGGCGGTCGAGCAACTGATCACGCAGATCGACAAACTGCCCGAAGCGGTCCGCACCCCGGTGCGCAATAACGGCGGCGGCCACGCGAACCATAGCCTCTTCTGGACCATCATGTCTCCGCAAGGCGGCGGCAAGCCGGAAGGCGAAGTAGCCCAGGCGATCGATACCGACCTCGGCGGCTTCGATGCCTTCAAGGAAGCTTTCACCAAGGCCGCACTCACGCGCTTTGGCAGCGGCTGGGCGTGGCTCAGCGTGACACCGCAGGGCAAGCTCGCGGTCGAAAGCACGGGCAATCAGGACAACCCGTTGATGTCGGGAATCGGCTCGGGCAATACGCCGGTTCTCGGTCTCGATGTATGGGAGCACGCCTATTATCTGAAGTATGAGAATCGCCGGCCCGAATACATCGCCGCATTCTTCAATGTGATCGACTGGAAGGAAGTCGCGCGGCGCTTTGCCGAAGCGAAGAAGTAAGTATCGAGTATCGCGAGCGGGAGCTTTCCCGCTTTGAACGGCCAGCAGAAAGAAGCGCAGCCAGTGCACTTTGCATGGCTGCGCTTAGTTTTTGCGGCTTCAAACTACCGTAATGGTCACATCGATATTCCCGCGCGTCGCCTTCGAATACGGACAGGTTCGATGCGCGCCCTCGACGATCGCCTGCGCCGCATCACGTTCGATGCCCGGCAAGCTCACGTTCAGGCGCGCGCGCAGCAAGTACGCATCGCCATTCATACCCAGATCGATCTCTGCATCGACGGCGGTATTGGCCGGCAACTTCACTTGCAGTTTCGCGGCCGCCTTGCCCATCGCGCCGATGAAGCATGCGGACCATCCCGCTGCGAGCAATTGCTCGGGATTGGTCCCCGCGCCAGGCGCGCCGGGCGGCGTGAGCCTGACATCCAGCCGGTCGTCGGAACTGCGCGCCGCGCCATCGCGGCCTCCGGTCACGTGTGTCTTGCCGGTGTAGAGAAGCTTGTCGAGTTGCGTCATGGTGTTCATCTCCTTCGGTAGGCGTTGATCAAGGCGTTAGTGATGCGCGAAGAGCGAACCCGTGCCGCTCGTCGGAAAAGTCGTGATCGTCGATGCGCTGCCAGACTGCGTCTGGACATCGCGCACGCCGCCATAGCCCTGCATGCCGCTATCGTTGATGGACTGCACACGCTGAGCGCGTTGCGATGCGCGCACGCCGGCCGACGTGTCACCGTGCGGCGCGAGACCGTATCCGCTGCTTGCGAAAACGGAGCCTGCGGCAGTGGCGCTAGCAACGACGACTGCAGCGGTGATGAGCTTCTTGAACATGGTGAACCTCACGAAATGGATTGAGACAATGGGTGCCGATCAGCTACCGCGATACAGATTCGCGAGCGCCGCGATCTGCCCGTTCTTTTGCGCTTGTATGAGTTCGCGCTTCACTTCCGCGCGTGTCTTGCCGACCTGCGGTTGCGTCGACGTGGCGTGAACCTCCGCGTGAGCAATGCCCGTCATGGCGCTTGCAACGAGAGCGAAAGCAACGATAGAAATCTTCATGGTGCTGCTCCTTAACTGGTGGGTGAGAGGCGACGCTTGAAATCCGCTGATGCCGTCGTTGAAGCATTAAAACGTTCGGACGTATCCGCTGTGTGTTGCGTGAGCAATGTTTTGTATCGAAGTCAGCGCGGATACATTGCGATACGAAGCGCCGTTCAAGACGCGAGTGAATCCGCATGTGTCGCGAGAAAGTCCGGATACACTGCGATACAAAACCGCTCGCGTTTTGCGCTATAACGCAGACACAGCGATCACGCGGGAGATTGAAATGAAGCAGTTCTTCGCCGTCGCAGCGTTTTTATTCGGCGGTATCGCAACCGAACTGGCCCATCCGGCGCAGTGCCTCTCAATAGCCACGGGCCGGATGCAGATCAAGCGCAAGAAGCCGTGAGCTATCGATGGAAACGACCGACCATGTGCTGATCGTCGATGACGATCGCGGTATCCGCGAGTTGCTCGCGACCTACCTCGAAAAGAATGGCATGCGCGTTTCGCTCGCCGCCAACGGACGCCAGATGCGCGCGGCGCTCGAACAAGGCGCGCCGGATTTGATCGTGCTCGACCTGATGCTGCCCGGCGAGGACGGCCTCGTGTTGTGCCGCGAATTGCGCGCGAGCAAGTTCCGCGCGGTGCCCGTGCTTATGCTCACCGCGCGCAACGAGGAAGCCGACCGCATTCTCGGCCTCGAAATGGGCGCGGACGACTACCTGCCCAAGCCCTTCGCCGTGCGCGAACTGCTCGCGCGCATTCGGTCCGTGCTGCGTCGCACACGCATGTTGCCGCCGGGAATGGAAGTGACCGAATCGGCGCAAATGCTGGGCTTCGGCGACTGGCGGCTCGACACCACCGCGCGCCATCTGCTCGATGCAGAAGGCACCATGGTGGCGCTGTCGGGCGCGGAATATCGCCTGCTGCGCGTGTTCCTCGACAATCCGCAACGCGTGCTTACGCGCGATCAATTGCTCAACCTGACGCAAGGCCGTCAGGCCGATGCCTTCGACCGCTCCATCGATCTGCTGGTGAGCCGTCTGCGTCAGCGTCTGCGAGACGAGGCGCGCGAGCCGCGCTACATCAAGACGTTGCGCAGCGAAGGCTATGTGTTTTCCGCTGCGGTCACGCCGCTGGATGCATCGTCATGAGCGCGCTCGGTGCAACGACATCGACCGCGCATCCGCCACGGTTTTTGCCCTGGCCGCGCACGCTGTTCGCGCGGCTCGCGGTGATTCTGTTCGTGGGTATCGCGCTTGCGCAGACGCTGTCGTTCTGGATCACGATGACCGAGCGCGATCAGTCGATGACCAACGTGATGGTCGGCTACGTCGAGCGCGAGGTGACGAGTTCCGTGGCGCTGCTCGATCATCTGCCGCCCGCCGAACGTGCCGAGTGGCTGCCGCGACTGGCGCGCCGCAGCTATCAATTCATCCTCGGGCCGGGCGAAAGCGGCACGCCGCTCGATGCCGCGCTTTCCGAGCGCTTTGCGAAGTCGATAGCGGATGGCATCGGCAAGCGTTATCCGCTGACGGTCAATGCCGTTCCCGGCGATGCCGAACGCATGCAGGTTCACTTGCGTCTCACCGATGGCAGCCCGCTCACCATCGACATGCATCCGATGGTCGGCACGCCGCTGTCCGCGTGGCTGCCACTCGTGCTTGCAGGACAACTCGTGCTGCTCGCGGCATGTTGCTGGCTCGCGGTGGGTATCGCGACGCGCCCGCTCAAGCAATTGGCCGAAGCCGCGGACACGCTCGGTCCGGACCTCAAGGCCACGCGTCTGCCCGAGCACGGTCCGGACGAAGTAACGCGCGCGGCCAAGGCATTCAACGCGATGCAAGACCGCGTCTCGATGTACATGACCCAGCGCATGCAGATACTCGCGGCCATCACGCATGACTTGCAGACGCCGATTACGCGCATGCGATTGCGCGTCGACACGATGGATGAAAATCCTGCCGGTGCCAAGTTACAGCAGGATTTGCAGGAGATGGAAACGCTCGTGAAGGAAGGCGTGACTTATGCACGGACGTTGCACGGCACGACGGAGGCGCCGCTCCGTGTCGATTCGGACGCGCTGTTCGAGAGCCTTCTCAACGATTATCTCGATGCGGGCAGGGTCGTGTCGCTCAAGGGAAGTATCGGCGGTACGATGGTGACGCGGCCGCAGGCGTTGCGACGGATCGTCGGCAATCTCGTGGATAACGCGCTCAAGTTCGCCGGGGCAGCGGAGATCGAGATCGGCGGACTGCCGGACGGAGGCGCTTCGATCGTGGTGCTGGATCGCGGACCGGGTATTCCGGCCGAGTCGCTGGAAGCGGTGTTCGAGCCGTTCGTGCGGCTGGAAGGATCGCGTAACCGGCAGACCGGAGGGACCGGGCTGGGGCTCGCGATTGCGCGTCAGTTGACGCTTGCGATGGATGCGACGCTCACGCTGCATGAGCGTGAGGGGGGTGGGTTGGAGGCGAGGTTGGTGGTGAAGACTTAGTGGGCCGCTGATTTGCCTTCCGCGTGTCGACAAGCTGCCTCCAACATTCCCGCCGATACGCTCATCCACCAAGCATATCGGCGAAACACCTCTCCTACTCAGCCGCGACAGCCACCGGCATCAGCACCTCAGCCGCGATCCCCGCGATCAAGGCGGCAGGCAACGCCAATCCGGCATCGGTCGAAGCCACACGCGAGGCGGAAGAAGCCGCTGTAGCCTCGGGCGCAGGCAAAGCCAACTGCATCGCCCGTCGCGAACGTGCCAGCGAATTACGCACACGCCGCTCCGGACGATTCAGCATCCCGCCGCCAACCAGCGACACGAAAGTACCAATGAGCGGCAGGGCCACAAGCATCGTCGCGAACTTGAAGAGGCCGATCTTCAACGGACTGCGCGCCGCCACAGCCGACCACGCAAGCGAAAACACCAAATACGCGAGACCCGCTGGCGCACCCGCAAGTTCAGGCATGCCAAGGCGCTCGGCGAGCGGCATCGGAAAGATGAGCAGGAACAATGTGACGCTTGCAAGCGCATGCATGAGCAGCGCGCGGCGTTGCTTGAAGAGGCTCGTCACCGACCAGAACGCAAGCAGCAAGACGAATGGCGGACACGCCACGACCACTGCCGCGATGGCAAGATAAACCACCACGCCACCGGCAAGGTTGCGAAAGTAACCCTCCGACGCCGCGTAATAAACCAGATAAGCCGCCGCGAGCGAGGCCACGCACGCGAAGAAGGCCAACACGCCGCTTTTGCCATCGGGTGAGATCAAAAGTCTCAGCCACAGTAGCCCCGTGAAGCCCACGAGATAAACGACGAATCGCAAACCCGAAAACCGTTGTTTCATACCACACCCCTTTCCCCGGATGGTGCGAGCGGCCTTCATGGCAGTCACACCGGCGCGCCGCTTTCGCAGCAAGCCCGTGACTGTATGAAACCTGTCCTCACCCACCTATCGCACACGTCCGAGTTCATGTGACGGATCGCGTGCTTGTTATTTGCGACGCAAGTGCACCATCGGTGCCTCGCGTTCGTCGACTGCTTAACGACCGGGAAAAGAGATTCTTTAGACCTTTTAATTCACGCTTAGAACGTGCGCTCTAAAGGCGTACAAGGGCGAGTCAGATCGACCGACGACAGCCTCGACAAGCGGCAAGTTTTATCGCGCGAGCGGCTTGGCTTGCTGCATGGATGAGCCGCGCACGAACTTGCCCGCGCCAAGATGATGGATGGTATGCAGCGACGCATTGGAGTCATCCACGTTCCAATGACCGTTAGAGAAAATGCGTTCGTCGGCCGCAGCGGACACGACTTCGGCAAAGCACGTGTCATAGGTGTCTTCGGTATGCGGCTCGCTGATGAGCCGGCATTCCAGCCATGCCGCACAGTTCGTCTCGATCAACGGAAGACCGAGCACTGGTCCTTTTATCGTCTCGATCCCGAAAGTCTTGAACTTGTCGATCTCGCGTCCGCTCGTCGAGCCGACCGCAAACGTCAAGTCGATAGCCGCCGCGCCCGGAATGACGACGCCGAAAACGCCGCTCGCCATCGCGAGTTCACGCGTGTAAGTGCTCTTGTCGATGACCACGGCGATGCGCGGCGGCGTGAATTCGACCGGCATCGACCAGGCCGCGGCCATCACGTCGCGACGTTCGCCATGAACGCTCGTGACGAGCACGGTGGGTCCGTGATTGATCAACCGGCTTGCGTGTTCAAGGGCGACGGAGCGGAAGTGAGTCATCTGAGTTTCCTGCGTGTTAGGTAGGGGTGAATATCGAAGAATTGTAGGTGGCATCGCCGGACGGTTGCTTATCGTGAAATAGTCGCTTGACAGACGCTCTTACGATATATATCTTTAGATATGTTTTACGATATCTAAGGAGTGATCTCATGCGATCCAAATGTTTTCATCGCGGGCGCGACGCGGGTTCTCGCGCGGCTGGCTTCGATTTTCCCTTCGACATTCGCAACGCGCCCGAGTGGGTCGAGCGTTTCGCCTTTTCCCGCCTGGGGCTGATCGGCCGGCACGGACGCGGAGGTGGCGGCGGAGACGACCGCTTCGGCGGCGGCTTTGGCGGCGGCTTCGGTGGCCGTGGCGGACGCGGTGGCTTCGGCGGCGAAGACGGCATGCCGCGCGGCCGCAAGTTCTCCTCGGACGACCTGCAACTGCTGCTGCTCGCCATGCTGGCCGAGGCGCCGCGTCACGGTTACGAACTCATCAAGGCGCTCGAAGACCGTTCGAACGGTTTCTATGCCCCGAGCCCCGGCATGGTCTATCCGGCGCTGACATACCTGGAAGAAATCGGCTACGCGACTGTCGAAGTGGAAGGCAACCGCAAGCGCTACGCGCTGTCCGACGCGGGCCGCGACTATCTGGAAGCGAACCGCGAACGCATCGACCTGATGCTCGCGAAGCTCACGCACTTTGCCCGCAAGATGGACCTCGTGCGCCGCGCCTATGCCGGCGAGGAAAGCGACGATACCGCCGCCGACAACGGCTGGACGCCCGAGCTGATCGCCGCGCGCCGAGCGCTGAAACGTGCGCTGGTCTTGCGCACCGATGTTTCGCCGGACGAGCAACGCCGTATCGCCGAAATTCTGGCGCGCGCGACCGCCGAGATCGAACAGAATCCCGCGCCCAAGCAGGCGTAAAGGAGCGACACACGATGACAGAATCCGCACTGCAACACCGTCCCGAACTGGAAGTCATGCGCGTGCGGCATGCGCTCAAGTTTCGCTTGCTGCAAGTCACGCAGGTTGCCACGCTCAACCCTCATTTGGTGCGCGTGACGCTTCGAGGCGACGATCTCGCCGACTTCGAAAGCGCCTCGTTCGACGACCACGTCAAGGTGTTTTTCCCGCTGCCGGGCGAGGACAAGCCCGTAGTGCCGCAAGCAGGCCCGAATGGTCCAGTGTTCGATCCGGACAAGCCGCGCCCCGTCGCGCGAGATTTCACGCCGCGCCGCTTCGATCGCGCCGCGCGCGAGCTCGACCTCGAGTTCGCCATGCACGAAGCCGGGCCGGCCACGGCGTGGGCGGCACAAGCCAAGCCAGGGCAGTACCTCGGCATCGGCGGGCCGCGTGGCTCGTTCGTCATTCCCGCGCAATTCGACTGGCATCTCTTGATCGGCGATGAAACCGCCCTGCCCGCCATCGCGCGGCGGCTCGAGGAATTGCCTGCCGGTACACGCGTCGCCACGCTGATTCAGGCGGCGGACTTATCGGCGCATATTGAACTCGACACGCGTGCCGATCTCTTCGCGCAGTGGATTTATCGCAGCGACAGCGACGATGCACATGCCGCGCTCTTGCACGCCTTGCGCTACACGTATCTGCCCGAAGGCGACGGATACGTCTGGGCCGCCGGCGAAGCCACGCTCATGCGCGCAGTGCGCCAGTTGCTGTGCAACGAACGCGGTCTCGACAAGCGGCGCATTCGGGCTTCGGCGTACTGGAAGCATGGCGAGCAAGGCGTGCACGGGACCATCGACGAGTAACGCTAGAAGCCTGGGCACGCCGCGTGCAACATGCTCCATCGAACCCAACGCGTGGAGCGCACATGAGCGAGCAAAACGAACGACAGACGCCGCCGAAGCAGACGAGCGAAGATCCGAACGTGGCTGACCGGCGTCTTTCCGATGAGCAGAAAAGCGAACTGAAGAACGAGCCAGAACCCGCCAAGGGCAGCGAAGGAGGCAAGCTGCCCGATCCGAAAGACGTCGGCGAAGCAGGCTAGTTCTCTTAACGAAGTGCAGAGTACATAGCGCCGCGAACGGGCGTTCGCAGCGCACTTTGTACCGAATCACACGGACTACCGAGTGTTGAACTTGCTCGGAAGCGCCGATGTTGCCGCGCTTTGATGTATGGTATCCCTAAGCTATTGGTACGACCCCTAGCTCACAACCATATATCGCACCAGGCAACGCGTCTTGCCGGTGATTCGAAGCAAAGACGCCCATGCACGATCCTGCTCATTTCCTGCCGTCCTTCGTCTGGCGTGCGGCGCGAGACGGCACTATCCGCTACGCCAATCCATGGGCTTGCCGGTATCTCGGCATTGCCATGCCGGAACTCGAAGGCCGTCACTGGGACGCCTTCGTTCATCCCGACGACATCCCGCCCGTGCTCGATGCGCTCCGTCAAATGCGCGACGGCACGCTGCTACGCAATGTCGATGTGCGTCTCTTGCGCGCGGACGGCGCTTACCGTTGGCATACGCTTCACTTACAGGCGCGTCGCGACGACGAAGGCGAGTTCGGCGATACGGTCGGCGTGGCCATCGACATCCACGAATCGCGGCATGCATGGGCCTTGTACGAAGCAAGCGAACGGCGTTTGCAGGCTGCGTTCGCGGGCGCGCGCATGGGCGCGTGGGAATGGGACATGAAAACGCGCGTGGTGCGCATGACCGCGCAACTCGCTGCGCTCTATTCGTTTCCGCCGGGCACCGAGGCCGTCATGCTCTCGGAAGTGTGGGATCGCGTTGCGCCGGAATATCGTGAGCCGTTCCAGCGCATGCTCACCGAAGCACTGCGCGACGGCGGTCCGTTCGAGTTCGATTTCATGCTCGATGGCGATCAGTCCGAGCATCGCTGGCTGCGCATGCGCGGGCATCCCGAGTTCGACCGGCATGGCGTGCTGACGCGCGTCTACGGAGTGAGCTTCGATATAAGCGAACAGCGCGCGGACGAAGAGCGTCTGAGCCGTTCCGAGCGACGATATCGGGCGCTCGTCGAATCGACGGATGCGCTCGTCTGGTCCGCCGATGCCAACGGCGCTATTCGCCCCTCCGGCGGCGACTGGGAGAAGTTCACGGGCGCGCCGCCCGATCGTCTGATGGGCTTCGGCTGGCTCGACTTCGTGCATCCCGACGACCGCGAGCGCACGCGCAGCACGTGGCTCGACGCCGTGCGACAAGGCAACGCGCTCACGCTCACGTTCCGCATGTTCAGACGCGATGGCACCTACCGCATCGTGCAGGCGCATGCCGCGCCGCTTTACGATCATCAGGGCGCCCTGCAGGAATGGTTCGGCACGACCACCGACGTCACGCCACAATACGAGGCGCAGGCCGCCATCGAAGCGCGCAGCCTGCGTCTTACGGTGGCGATGCAGGCGGCCAAGATTCATATCGTTTCGCTCGAACTCGAAACCTGGACGCTCCTCTTCGAAACCGGCGGCGAATGGCAGGTGAACGACACGATCACGTATGACGCGGCGCTCGCCCGCGTGCATCCCGACGATGCCGCGACGCTCGACCACTACGTGCGGCGCGTGGCATCCGGCGAAGATCCGGGCAGCCAGTTCGAGTTTCGTGTGCAGACGATGCACGGGGAACAGTGGATGCAGGGCAGCGCCCTGCTTCAGCGCAGTAAGGACGGCGTGCCGTTGCGCATCATCGGAAGCGTGATCGACATCACCGAACGCAAGCACATGGAACTCATGTTGCGCGAGGCCGGCCGTCGCAAGGACGAGTTTCTCGCAATGCTCGCGCATGAATTGCGCAATCCGCTCGCGCCGCTGCGCACGGCGATTGCCCTCGTGCAAAAGGATCACGACGTCGAGGCGCAAACGCGCGAGATGATCGACCTCATGCGCAGACAAGTGGAGCATATGACGCGTATCGTCGATGACCTGCTCGAAGTGTCGCGCATCACGCAGGGGCGCATTGCGCTGCAAGTGGAGCCGATACTCGTGGGCACGGCGGTGTATCACGCGGTCGAGGCGATTGCCGGCATGGTCGAGGCGCGCTCGCAGCATATTGCCGTCGATGTCCCCGATGCCACCACCTGGGTCTGCGGCGATGTCACGCGGCTCTCGCAAATCCTCGTCAACGTGCTCAATAACGCGAGCAAGTACACGCCCGAACAGGGGCGCATTTCGGTGAGTGTTCAGGCGGATGCGCAGTGGGTTTCGATCGTCATCGCGGATAGCGGCACGGGCATTTCGGCGGACCTTCTGCCCAAGGTTTTCGAGCTGTTCTCGCAGGGCGAGCGCACGCTGGACCGCTCGAATGGCGGGCTTGGCATCGGCCTTTCGCTCGTGAAGAAGCTCGTGGAGATGCACAAGGGAACCATCACCGTGCAAAGTCCGGGACCGGGACTCGGCACGACGGTTACGGTGCGGCTGCCACGGCTTCATCATCATGAGCGGCATTCCGCGCGCGCGTTGTCGGATACCGAAGCGCCGAAAGCGAATGCTTCGTTGCGCATACTCGTGGTCGATGACAATCGCGATGCCGCCGATTCGCTCGCCATGCTGTGCGAATCCGAAGGACACAAGGCGCGCGTGGCGTATTCGTCGGCCGAAGCGCTTGATGCCGCGCCGCCGTTTCATCCGGATGTCGCGCTGCTCGACATCGGCTTGCCGGATATCGACGGATACGAACTGGCGCGGCGCTTGCGGCGCAAGGGCGAACGTGCGCCCATGCTGATCGCGATTACCGGCTACGGGCAAGCGGAGGATCGCTTGCGCGCGCAGTCGGCAGGTTTCGACTATCACTTCGTGAAGCCCGTCAACGTGGATAGTTTATTGAAGCTGCTTTCGTCGCTGACCGTCGCGCGATGAAGCCATGACCGGAGAAACGATGACCACGCGTCCCATCAGCCGCTACCCCGTTCCCGATCCGCAAGCGTGGCCGGACGATATCCGTGCGCGCATTCTCGAAGTGCAGGAGAAGGCTGGCTTCGTGCCGAATGTGTTCCTGACGCTTGCGCACAGGCCCGACGAGTTTCGTGCGTTCTTCGCGTATCACGATGCGCTGATGCTGAAGGACGGCGGGCTGACCAAGGGCGAGCGCGAGATGATCGTGGTGGCGACGAGCGCGGTGAACGATTGCCTTTACTGCGTGGTCGCGCATGGCGCGATTCTGCGCATCTACGAGAAGAATGCGCTGGTGGCGGATCAGGTCGCGGTGAATCATCGCAAGGCGGACATCACGCCGCGTCAAAAGGCCATGCTCGATTTCGCGTTGAAGGTCTGCCAGGCCTCAGGCACGGTGGAGGATAGAGACTTTGCCACGCTGCGCGAACACGGTTTTAGCGATGAAGACGCGTGGGATATCGCGGCGATCACGGCGTTTTTCGGGTTGTCGAACCGCATGGCGAACGTGATCTCCATGCGGCCGAACGAGGAGTTTTATCTGATGGGACGGGTGGGTAGGGAGCGCGGTTAGCGGCCTGTCGAGAGAAGGAAGCATTCGTTTCGCAAGTCTTCCCGCGGCGCTGAAATGGCTGTGCTTTGCAAGTCCATTGCACTGCGTATGCCCCACGAATCGAGCTAAACTTCACCGCCCCGCTTCTCGACAACTCCACGCTCGCATCCATGCGCCTTCCTCCCCTGAAGTCGATCATCGCGTTCGAAAGCGTCGCCCGCACCAAGAGCGTCAACCGCGCCGCCGATGAACTCGGCCTCACGCCCTCCGCGGTCAGTCATCAGCTCGCGAATCTAGAGAGCATCGTGGGCCGCGCGCTTTTCACGCGGCTCGGACGCGGCCTCGTTCTCACGCCCACCGGCACGCAATATCTCGCCGATGTCACCGGCGCGCTCGCCGAACTCAACCGCGCAACCGAGCGGGCATCGAGCGAAACATCGGTCGAGATACTACGCATTCATTCGAGTCCGAGCTTCGGCCTCATGTGGCTCTTGCCGCGCCTCGCCGCGTTCCAGGAGGCGAATGGCGATATCCAGATGAACCTCGCGTGCTCCTATGAAAACGTGTCCTTTACCTCGGGTTTTTACGATGTCGATGTCCGTCACGGCTACGGGCACTGGACCGATATCGAAGTCAGAACCCTGCGTCACGAAACCATTGCGCCGCTTGCATCTCCCGCGTATCTGGAACGCTATCCGGTGGCATCGCCCGACGATCTGATCGAACACAGGCTGATCTTCTCCGAGTCGCCGCTCGTGCAATGGCAGCAGTGGTTCGGCAAGTTCGGCGTGGCAACGCGGCGCAAGGCGTTCGATTTCTCCTTCGATCGCTCCTACATGTCGCTCGAAGCCGCCGCGCTCGGTCATGGCATCGCGCTCGAAAGCACCATGCTCGCCTCCGTGCATCTCGAACGCGGTTCGCTCGTGCCGGTATTCGGGCGCGAGTATGCCGTCGAAGTCGGCGCGCATCATCTGGTATACCCCAGTCAGAACGCGGACCTGCCGCGCGTCGCGAAGTTTCTCGCGTGGATGGACCAGGAGATTGAACGAGGCCGTGAGAGACGGTGACAGCCCTCGAGGCCCGTAGTGAAAGGCGCCGCGAACACCTGAAAATTTCTCAGCAACAGCTGAGACAAACTCCGTTGATCGTCATGTGGAACGCGAAGACACTGCATCCACACCAGACAACCAACGGAGACAAACATGCTGCTCGACAACCAGGTAGTGATCGTCACGGGCGCGGCTTCGGCGCGCGGGATCGGCAAGGCAACGGCCAGGGCGCTCGCGGCGGAAGGCGCGCGCATCGTCATTCTCGATCTGCGTCAGGCCGATGCCGAAAGCGCCGCGAGCGATCTCGGCGACGGCCATCTCGGTCTTGCCTGCGACGTCACCGACAAAGCCGCCTGCGTCGATGCCGCCAACGCGACCATCGAGAAATACGGGCGTATCGATGCGCTCATCAACAACGCGGGCATCACGCAACCGATCAAGACGCTGGAAATCAGCGCGGACAATTTCGATGCGGTCATCGGCGTGAATCTGCGCGGCACGCTCCATATGTCGCAAGCCGTGATTCCGCAGATGAAGAAGCAGCAGCAAGGCTCGATCGTCTGCATGTCGTCGGTCTCCGCGCAGCGCGGCGGCGGCATCTTCGGCGGCCCGCATTACAGCGCGGCCAAAGCGGGCGTGCTCGGTCTTGCCCGCGCGATGGCGCGCGAACTCGGCCCCGACCACATCCGCGTGAACTCCATCACGCCGGGCCTGATCCAGACCGACATCACGGGCGACAAGCTCACGCCTGAAATGCGCACGGACATCATCAAGGGCATTCCGCTCGGACGTCTGGGCGACGCCGCCGATATCGCCAACGCCTGCCTCTTTCTCACGAGCGGCCTCTCTTCCTACCTTACCGGAGTCACACTCGACGTGAACGGCGGCATGCTGATTCACTAAGCATTCGACCTCAGATACGCACCCGGACCAACCGGGGCACGTGACCGGATCAACGCGCAGGCGCTTTTCCGGTCCATTGGAGACAAGCATGAAACCGAAATATTCCGCGCCGGCCGCCACGGCCGAATTTGCTTCCCCTGCCGATTCCACGAGCTTCGAAGCGCAGACTTACGCCAAGGTCGGACGGCGACTCATCCCCTTTCTGATGCTGTGCTATCTCGGCGCGTATCTGGATCGCGTCAACGTCGGCTTCGCCAAATTGCAGATGCTCAATGACCTGCGCTTCAGCGAAACCATCTACGGCGTGGGCGCAGGCATCTTCTTCCTTGGTTACTTCCTCTTCGAGGTACCGAGCAATCTCGTTCTTCATCGAGTCGGCGCGCGCAACTGGCTTGCGCGCATCATGCTCACGTGGGCGGTGATCTCGGCGAGCTTCGTGTTCGTCAAGTCGCCGACGATGTTCTATGTCCTGCGCTTTCTGCTCGGTGTCGCCGAGGCGGGCTTCGCGCCGGGCGTGATTCTCTATCTCACGTACTGGTTTCCCGCTGCGCGGCGCGCCAAGGCATTGTCGCTGTTCTTCATGGCGATTCCGCTCGCAGGCATGGTCGGCGGTCCGCTCTCCGGCTGGATCATGCATGCGCTTGCCGGTGCGCACGGACTTGCCGGATGGAAGTGGCTCTTCATGCTCGAAGCGTTGCCTTCGCTCTTTCTCGGCGTCGCGATCCTTTTCTATCTCGACAACAGCATTGCGCAAGCCAAGTGGCTCACGGATGCGGAGAAAGCCCTGCTCGCCCGCAACGTCGAAAAGGACAATGCGCAGACCGTGCAGCACGTATCGATTCGCGCGTTCATCGGCGACCGTCGCTTGTGGCTGATGGCATCGATCTACTTCTGCGTCGTGCTCGGACAGTATGGGCTCACGTTCTGGCTGCCGACCATCGTGCGACGTGCCGGCGTGGCGGACCCGCTGTGGGTCGGCATCTTCACCGCGATTCCGTATCTGTGCGCCATCATCGCGCTGCCGCTCATCGGTTCGAGCGCCGACAAACGCCGCGAGCGGCGCCTGCATCTGGCCATTCCCATGCTCATCGCCGCAGCGGCGTTCGCCACCTTGCCGACGCTTGGCAGCGTGAGCGCGTCGATCATCTGTGTGAGCGTGGCGGCGGCAGGCATCCTGAGTTCATCGGCGCAATTCTGGTCTTTGCCAACGGCCGTGCTGGGCGGCATGTCGGCGGCGGCGGGCATTGCCGCGGTTAACTGCTTCGCCAATCTCGCGGGCTTCTTTTCTCCGGCCATCGTCGGCTGGCTGAATGACTTCACGGGCAAATCGACGGCCGGTCTCATCTTCATCTCGATTGCAATCGTCGTGGGCGCGGCGCTGGTCTTTCTCGTGCCCGCCAAGACCGTGAACCGCTAAAGATTTTTCAAGGAGACAAACATCATGAGTAGTGCAGTCATCGAAGAGGTCACGCTCGCCGAGCGTGCCTACCGTATCCGCCGCAATGCGTTGTTGATGGGCGAAGTGCAAGGTCAAGGGTATATCGGCCAGGCGCTCGATATCGCCGACGTGCTGGCCGTCGCTTACTTCGGCGCGATGAACTATCGCCCCGAAGATCCCGAATGGGAAGAGCGCGACCGCTTCCTCTTGTCCAACGGTCACTATGCAATCGCGCTGTACGCTGCGCTCTTCGAAGCGGGCATCCTGCCGCAAGCGGAACTCGAGACCTACGGCAGCGACGACAGCCGTCTGCCCATGTCCGGCATGGCGAGCTATACGCCAGGCATGGAAATGTCGGGCGGCTCGCTCGGACAAGGGCTCACGATCGCGGTCGGCCGTTGCCTCGGTCTCAAGCGTAAAGGATCGAAGTCTTTTGTCTACACGCTCTTTTCCGATGGCGAATTGGACGAAGGCGCGATCTGGGAAGGGCTGATGTCGGCATCGCACTGGAAGCTCGACAACCTCATCGCCATGATCGACGTGAACAATCAGCAGGCGGACGGACCCTCGACGCAGATCATGGCGTTCGAGCCGCTCGTGCCGAAGCTCGAAGCGTTCGGCTGGTCTGTGCAGCGCGTGACTGGCAACGACATCGACGCCGTCAAACAAGCGTTCGATAACGCGCGCAATCTGAAGGAAGCGAAGCCGCGCATCATCGTGTGCGATACGCGCATGGGCTGCGGCGTGCCGTTTCTCGAAGAGCGCGAGAAGAACCACTTCATCCGTGTCGATGCCGACGAATGGCAACTGGCGCTGCAGGCACTTGAACAAGGGAGACAAGCATGAGCGATACGCTGACACAAAAGCCGCGCCTGAAGACATCGGCGATGATCGCGTCCATCGCGAGCGAAGGACAGCTCACGCGCTCGGCGCCCTTCGGACACGCGCTGGTGGAACTCGCACGCACCAAGAGCAATGTGATCGGCATGACGGCCGATCTCGGCAAGTACACGGACCTGCATATCTTCGCGAAGGAGTTTCCCGAGCGCTTCTACCAGATGGGCATGGCCGAGCAGTTGCTGATGGGCGCGGCATCCGGCTTCGCACATGAAGGCGCGCAGCCGTTCGTCACGACCTATGCCGTATTCGCGACGCGGCGCGCGTATGACTTCATCCACCAGACTATCGCCGAAGACAATCTCGATGTGAAGATCGTCTGCGCATTGCCGGGGCTCACCACGGGTTACGGTCCGAGCCATCAGGCCGCCGAAGACATTGCGTTGATGCGCGCCATGCCCAACATGACCGTGATCGATCCGTGCGACGCGCTCGATATCGAGCAGATGGTGCCCGCCATCGCCGCGCACAAAGGGCCGGTGTATGCGCGCCTGTTGCGCGGCAACGTGCCCGCCGTGCTCGACGAATACGACTATCAGTTCGAACTCGGCAAGGCGAAGCTTCTGCGCGATGGCGCCGACGTGCTGATGATCTCGTCCGGGATCATGACCATGCGCGCGCTGGAAACCGCGAAGGCGCTCGAAGCCGACAACGTGGATGTCGCGGTGCTGCACGTGCCGACCATCAAGCCGCTCGACACTGAGACCATCGTGCGCGAAGCGCGGCGTTCGGGACGGCTCGTGGTCGTGGCCGAGAATCACACGGTGATCGGAGGGCTTGGCGAAGGTGTCGCTGCCGCGTTGCTGAACGCTGGCGTCGCGCCGCCGTTCAAGCAGATCGCCCTGCCCGATGCATTTCTGGATGCCGGCGCGTTACCGACCTTGCATGACCGTTATGGCATTTCCACCCGCGTGATGAGCGAAACCATCAAAGGATGGTTGGGCTAACGGCACGAATGCGGGCGGGCGCGGCTCAACCGCGAGCCGCCTTGCCCCGCATGGGTTTCTTGACGGCGGGTGCATCGCCCGCCATTTCTTCCATCCACGAAAGCCCGTCCAGATACGCAAGAAAGTGCTGCAAATAAGCGGGTGAAACTTCGCGCATCAATGCAAGCGAACGATGCACCAGACTGCTCGAATTGAGCGGACCCGCGTTTTTCGGCACCCGCGCGAGAGACTCGTTCAGGCGCTGCTCGGCGCTGAGTCGGGCCCACACTTCGCGGAAGTATTCGAGCAATTCGCTCTGTGAGGCATGCGCCACGCGCGCATTCATGTCGGCGACCAGCACGGCGAGCGGCGTGTTTTCAACCTTTCGTGACGGCTCGACAGGCGCGGCAAGTTCGACTTCTCGCGCGTAGTCATGGAGCAAGGCCTGCAAGCGTGCATCGAGCAGACGACGCGCTTCGCCACGCTCCGCGCTCGTTCTCCGTTCGAGCGAATCGATGAACGCGAAGCGCAGCGGACTCACGCGATCATCGCCCTGAACGCGCCATTCATCGAGCATTGCGCGTGCTTGCGAGCGCTCAGTCACCGCTTCACTCCGCCGTTGGTCGGCCGCGGCACCGCTGAAATCTCGACTCGACGATTCTTCGCGCGACCCAGATCGTCGGCATTGGAACTGATCGGCTGCTCGGAGCCGAACGCCGCCGCGAATACGGACGACGATGGCACACCCGCGTCGATCAGCGCGCGCGTCACCGTCAAGGCGCGTTTGGCCGAGAGTTCCCAGTTGTCGGCGAAGCGGCGATTGCCTTCGTGCACCTGCTGATCGTCGGCGAAACCGCTCACCATCAGAATCTCTTCGTGCGAACCGAGATAGGCGGAAAGCGGTCCTGCAAGGCTCTTGAGCACATCGCGCCCTTGCGGCTGCAACTGATCGGAATTCAACGCGAACAACACGCTGCCGCTAATGCCGATGCGCCCGTTCACCAGCGTCACGCGCCCCGACGCGAGCGGGCCAGCCAGCGCCTGCTCCAGCGTCTTGCGGCGCTGCGTTTCCATCTGCCGCTGCTTGACTTCGTTTTCCAGCCGCGTCGACAGTTGCAACTGCACGCCAATGACGCCGACCAGGATCAGCACGAACGCGCCCAGCAGTACCGACATGAGATCGGCGAACGCAGCCCAGATGGGCGCGGCGGCCTCCACGCCGCCATCGATCTCCTCGTTCATGCGGCCTTCGCTCCGGCGGCGCGCTGCCCCGCGATACGCTGCAGGTCTTCGACGATCTGCTTCTGCGAAAGCGTGCTCAGATCGATCACCTCACGCGCCTGCGCCACGTAATAGGCAAGCTGTTCGTCGCTGCGCGCAAGCGACTTGTCGAGCGCGGCCTCGATGCTCTTGAGATGCGCGACGAGCAGTTCGTTCGATGCGCCGAAAGACTGCACGGCGCCGCCGAGCGCATCGCCGAGACTCGCGACTTCGAGCGCGCCGCTCGTGACTTGCGCCGCGACCGTTTCGAGTTTGAGGGTCTCTGCCTCGACCTTGTCGGTGAACTGCGTGCCGACGCGCGCGAGCAGGTCCGATGACGAAGCGACGAGCGCATCGACGGCCACACGCTGTTCGTTCGACGTGTGATTCACCGCATCGAGCAAGGTTTCGAGCGTGGCGAGCAAGCGCGTGCGCTCGTCCAGCATGGCGTTGTCGTGGACCATGGATTCGCTGAGTTTCTCGCGCATCTGCGCAATCACATCGGCGGCGAGCTTCGGCGCTTCCGACGCCGCCGCGACCAGTCCTTCGATCTTCGCGATGGTGCCGCTCGCGCGCTTCTCGGCATCGGCGGCCATCTCGCTCGCGGTGCGCGCGAGCGTGTCGCAGATGTTCTGTTGACGCTCGGCGGCGAACGCGCTCGTCTCTTGCCATTGTTCTCGCTGGTTGGCGGCGAGCGTGGCGAGCGCATCGGTCCAGGCGTTCAGGCGCGCTTCGCTGTTCGATGCGATCTCGTCGCGCAAACCGGCGTGCGATCGATCGACGGCGAGCAGCAGCGAAGCGGCGTGTTCCTGGAAACTCGCCGTCGCGTTAAGCAACGCCTGCTCGTGTTGCGCGGCGAGATGCTCGCCGGTGCGCGTCTGTTGCGTGAGCGCTTCGCTCCACGTTTCGGCGAGCGTGGATGACGTGTGGTCGAGCCGCGCGGCGACGCCATCGATCAAACCGGACGCGCGTTGTTCGAACGTTTCGGCAAGACCATCGAGCGCGGCGCGCGTTCCCGTCATCAACGCCTCGTTCGACTTTCGATGCCCGGCGAGCGACTGGTTCCAGTGCTCCGCGATCTCCGTCACCGAAGTCGTGAAGCCGCTCGTGATGCGTTCCATGCGCGCCGATACGCCTTCGAGCAACGCGGCCGAGCGCGTTTCGAAGCCCTGCGCGAAGCCGTCGAGCGACGTGCCCATGCGCGTGACGAGCGCTTCGTTCGACTGCCGATGTTTATCGAGCGAGTCTTGCCAGATGCCCGCGATTTTCGCCGACGAAGCCTCGAAGCCGCTCGACAAGCCATCCAGCTGCCGCGCCACGGCCTGTTCGATCTTGCCGTGCAAGGCTGCCGTCTCGCCCGCGATGCCGTCCATGGCGGATTGCATGATCGGTTGCAGCGCGCTGCTCGCGGCGCGCGCGCTGTCGGCGACGCTCTGCTTCAACGACTGTTCCACCGATGCCGCCAGCCGCCGATACGAAGTCTCGGTTTTGGCATGAAACGCATCCTGATTGGTCAGTTGCCGCTCGTTTGCCGCGATGCTCTGCTGTTCGATGGCGTGCATCATCGCTTGCAGGCGATCGACCAGCTTCGGCATGAGTTCGGCCTGCCGTTGCATCAGCTTCAGGCCTTCCTCGCGCCGATGCGTCTCTGTAAATACGCGCAGTGTCGTCGCAATCTTGAGGTCGAGGGTCTGCACGGCGTCGAGCCGTTCGCGGCGGCACAGCGCTGAAAGCAGGCCAAGCATGGCCGATGTCGCGACACCCGCGATCGATGTGCCGAACGCGAAACTCAGGCCCGTAACCGGCGCCGCGAGCGACGAGCGGATCGCCGAAAGATCGGTCGCGCTTTCCAGCGCCGCGCCGGTGCCGCGCAGCGTCACGACCATGCCGAGCAGCGTGCCGAGCATGCCGAGCAACACGAGCAACCCGACGAGATATGGCGCAAGCACAGGCGCCGGCAACGCAGCGCGCTCGCCTTCGACCCGCAAGCGCACCGCATTGCGCAGAACCACGGGCAGGCTTTCGAGCCAGACGGCAAGGCTCTTCGGCGTGACGGCGAGTTGCCGCAGCGCATGCGCGAATGCATAGGTGGTTTGCTGATAGCGCTGCAGTTCGGCCGCGCCCGCGAGGTAGCACGCGCCGATCAGGAGCGTGACGCAAAACGCGAGCGCATTCGAGCCGACATAGCCAATGGCGATTCCGCAAACGGCGGCAAGACCAGCGAGAAAGACGGCGACATTCAGGATATAGCGAGGCATGGCGTGGCTTTAGCGGGTTCGAAGGGCGGAAAGCAGCCCTTCGACCGGTTGAAAACGGACTTCGAGTTCGGCGAGCGAGACGTGGCGCATGTCGTCGCGAAAGGCCTCGAGCCAGGCATTCGACACGGGTGCGGCTTGGTCCGCGGCTGCGCGCTTCATGCGCTCGAAATACTTGCCGAGCAACACGGGCACGTGCGCGAGCAGGCTGCGTTCGCGTGCGCTCAACGCCTGTTCCATGACGGCATCGACGGCGGCGAGCCGCGCCAGATCGGGCGATTGCGCCGCAAGCGCCGCGCGCAAGCGGCCGCGCAACGGGCCGATGTTGGTTTCCATGGTCTGCTGCAAGGACACATAGCGCTGGCGGAACGCCGCAAAGTCGAGCGAAAGATCGTCCGGAGGTGGCGTCGGCACGCGTGCGCGATGCCGTCCGGCTGCAGGCTTCTCGCCGCCCGCGACGGCATTCACCAGCGACGCGCGCATGCGCATGCAGGCTTCTTCCAGCGCGTGCGCACCTGAGTGCATTGGCACGAGAGGCGCCGGCGGCGCATCGGCGAGCGCGGTCGAAAGCGCGATCGCATCGGTCCAGCCGAGCCATTGGCTCAGGCGGTCCGAAAGCGATGCGGCGGGTTCGTGAACATCGAGGTTGGCGATGCGTGCCAGCAGACGCACGAGCGCCGGGCCGCTGAGCGCCGTGCGCGTCTGGGCTTGCACGATATGACCAGGGCAAAAGCTGCCTATTTTAACCGCTGACGCAGCGCCGGCCTCGATTTTGAGATGGAGGGACGCCGCACGGGCGTCACTGCGCTTTCGCGGGCAGGAAGGTGAACGACGGCGTCGTCACGAATTTATCCGCCGTCTCGCCCGAGAACACTTGGCCCGCGTCGATGGTCAGCTTCCTCACCGGCGCGCCCGGGCGCAGATCGACCTTGCTCAGAGACACCCAGAACGTGTCCGGGCGCGTGGCCGAATCGAAGTAATAGACGAGGTTGGTCTGGTCGGACACCGTGCGCCAAATCGTCGACGAGAGATTCGGCATGTTGTCGGAGCGAATGCCGAGCGGCACGCTCACCGAACGCATCACGCTCATCACGCTTGCCGCCGCCTGGAACGGATACGACTTCTGCGGCACGCCCGCCATGTAGTTCGGGTCGGCCTGCTTGGGGATCGAATTCATGAGAAACGACGCGCGCACAAAGCGGTCCGCCGCGCGGTTCGTGCCCGGCAGGAACGCCGTGCCGCTGACGCCTTTCCAGTATGCGTCGATGGCGAGCTGGTCTTCATACGCCGGTGAATTCGTCACCACCTTGTACTGCTTGCTTTGATGGATGATCAGCTTGCCCTTGATGTACTCGAAGATCGCGGAGTCGCCGCGCGCGTCCGAGAGCGCCAGATGGATGGTGAGCGGCTTGCCGTCCGGCAAAGGCGGCGCGATGATCTGAAACGGCTCGCGGCTCAGCACATAGACCGCTTGCGCGACCGTCGCGAAATTGTCGAGCGCGTACTGGGCCCACAGGCTGATGGAGAGCGGATCGCGTTTCGGGTCGGGTTTGCCGTAGTCGCTCTCGGCGAGATAAAGCGCATTCGCGACGAGTCCGCGTTCGTTCATGCCATCCACGGTGCCGATGTCGTAGCCCGATACCACCACGCTCCCGTACTTCGCTTTCCATTTGGTGGAACGCTCGCCGGCGTTGCCATCGCGCTCGATGCCGGCAGGCATCACCCAAAGGTTGGACCGCATGTCTTCGGACCAGTCCATCGTGCGGCCCGTGATGGTGAGTTTGTCGCCGACGTACAGTGCGCGCGTACAGGCGAGAGCAAGCGAGGTGGACAACCAAGCAAGTGCAAAGAGACAGACGAGCTTCCGGGTGAATCCTCGGGTCATGGCAACAGTTCCGTTTATCGTTTCGAATTCTGAATGAGGACGGCGAAACCCTTTCGCGCGATGAACGGCGGCGCGTTTCTAGAGGTGACGCCGCGCCGTCTTCAGAAATAGGGGAATTCCCAGCGTTTGTAAAGACGAAATGCCAAGCACGCCGAACATCGGCGCCAAAGGTGAGCCAGCTTAACCAGCCGGTGAAAATTACCTAAATAAATACAATGAATCAATAGCTTCAGGATTTTTTCCCGCACGTCGTCAAGTGAGCAGGATCGGCAGAGTAACAGGCCCGCTTTCAATCACACGCATGTTCGGAGAATAGTGCGGCGTCGAATATCGACTTCGCAACCGACCCCGCCGCCAGCCAGTCATAGCGATACGGTAATCGCGACGGTGATGTTCTGAGCGCGTGGGTATCGGCTCAACCCCACGCGCCTTTATGGACGTCGATGCGCTTCTCGCGATGCAGCGCATCTGTTACCTACTTCACGGTATCCAGCGCCTTGACGATCGCATGCGCCGCCGCGACGCGTTCCGGAATAGGGAAGTTCTTGTTCGCCAGAAACACGATGCCCACGTCCTCTTCCGGCACGAATGCCAGATAAGCACCAAAGCCGTTGGTCGAACCCGTCTTATTGATCCACACGTCCTGACGCGGTTTCATCGGCGGGTCGAGGCGCGTGGCGGGATGCGCTTCCAGCGCCATCGAAGATGAATTGCCGTCGAGCAACGCCTGCAGTTCGACCGGATACGGATACTGCTCCCAGATCAAATCCTGCGTCATTGGCCCGGTTTGAAAGTAGCCCGTATGCGTGGCGACGATCGCGCGTTGCAGCTTTGCATCGATACGTCCTGCTTCGTTCATGTTGGCCAGCAAGAAGCGCGTCATGTCGCCAGCAGTCGACTTCACGCCATAAGCCTCCGACGACAACACGCCCGGCGCCATGCGAATGGGCGCGCCGTCCTTCGCATAACCTTGCGCGTAATCGTGCTTGCGCGAAGGCGGCACGTCGATGAACGTGTTCTTCAATCCCAGCGCCGGAAAAATGCGCTGCTGCATGAGCTGATCGAAATCGGCATTCATGCTCTTCGCCGCGATGAACCCCAGCATGCCGATACCCGGATTCGCATACGTGCGGCACGTGCCCGGCTCGCACGAAGGTTTCCACGCCTCGAAATACTTGATCAGTTGCGCGTTGTCGTGAATGTCGTCGGGGACTTGCAGCGGCAAGCCGCCCGGCGTGTGCGTGCCGAGTTCGACGAGCGTCACGTCGTCGCCGAAACGGCTGCCGCGCAGCGACGGCACGAAGCGGCTCACGTGATCGTCGAGAGAAAGATGGCCGGTCACTTCGGCATAGGAAGCGAGCGTCGCCGTGAACGTCTTGCTCACCGATCCCAGTTCGAACAAGGTATCGCGCGTGACGGGCCTCGCGCCTTCCTTCGACGCCACGCCATAGTTATAGATATGCGTCTTGCCATCGAGTACGATCCCCACCGCCATGCCCGCAATGCCATTGCGCGCCATCAAGGGCTCGATGGTGCGATCGACGGTCTGCCTGATGGCCTTGTCGCTCGCCGCCGCCGCATTCGCCGCTTGGCTCGCGCCGATGGAAAAAATGGCCGTTGCCAAAAGGCTCAACGTCCCGATCCTGATCATGCAACGTCTCCGTTTTAGTGTGACTACTTCCGCGCCCGTCTCAGGCCAGCGGATAAATCGTCCATCACCGGCACCGCCGCAAAGAGCAGCAGCAAGGCCGCAAGCGGTACGGTCGCGATGAACCCGAGATGCGCGAAGCCTACCGCGCCTGCAAAGCCGCCCGCGATGAACATCGCGAAAAGCGAACTCAAGAGCGCGAGCCGCGCATGATTGGCGCGCACATAGCGCTCGTCGTCGCGCCCGACGCGCCGGTTCCAATACAGACTCTTGCCCAGCTCTATGCCGATATCCGTGACGAGCCCCGTCACATGCGTCGTGCGAATCTCGGCTTTCGATATCTTGGTGATCATCGCGTTCTGCAGGCCCATCACGAAGCACAGCAGCATGACGGTCATCGGCACGTCCCAGAAACGATGCGCCTCCAGATTCGCGCCGAGCACGCCGAACACCAGCAACAGGCAGGCTTCGAGGACGAGCGGAACCGCGAACACGCTATGCGCCGCGCGCTGGCGTCCCCAGTTGATGAGCAACGCGGAAGTCGCGGCTCCCGCGACGAACGCGAGCACCGCGCTCATCGCCGAGAACACGAGCGCCGCTTGCCCGAGCACGAAATTATCCGCGATCGACGACACCAGCCCCGACATGTGCGAGGTGTATTGACCCACGGCGAGAAAGCCGCCCGCATTGGCCGCGCCCGCCACGAAGGCCAGCGCGCAACCGAGGCGGCGGTTGGCCGACTGCGTGCGGCTGGGCGAAGTCAGGCCCCGGAGATAGGCGATCGGCATGACGTTTCCCGCGCGATGAAGAGACAAAAAAGATAACACGAGCGTGCCGCGATATTTTTGATCGATAGGACGCTAACGAATAAAACTGCCGATATAATCGCGCCCCATGAGCCATCTCGACCTTCTGCGCCGCTCCGTCAGCAGCACACTCGTACTTGCCGCGCGGCGCTGGCGGCGTACGAGTCATGGCGTGCTCGCGTCCTATGGCGTCTCTGAAGCCTGCGCGGTGCCACTGCTCACGGCCAACCGGCTCGGTGAGAGCGTGCGGCAAGTGACGCTCGCGGAGCATGTCGGTATCGAGGGACCGTCGCTCGTGCGTCTGCTCGACCAGCTATGCGCGGCCGGACTCGTGCGGCGCGACGAAGACCCCGAAGACAAGCGCGCCAAGACCATCACACTCACCGACGAAGGCCGCGCCGTCACCGCGCGCATGGAAGAGCGCCTGATGTCGCTGCGCGCGCGGCTGCTCAAGGGCGTGAGCCGCGAGGACCTCGAAACCACGCTGCGCGTGCTCAACGCGTTCAGCGCCACGCTCGACACCGTGCCCGCACGCGATGACGGCAAGAGCGGAGCGCGCACGCCATGAACTTCCCGTCCGCGCGCGAGTGGCTCTTCTCCGGCAAGACCTTCGCCGCCGCGATGATCGCGCTTTATATCGGCCTCGCGCTCGAACTGCCGCGCCCGTACTGGGCGATGGCCACGGTCTATATCGTCTCGAACCCGTTCGTCGGCGCGACGCGCTCGAAGGCTTTGTATCGCGCGCTCGGCACGGCTATCGGCGCGGCGGGCGCGGTGCTGATCGTGCCGCCGTTCGTCGAGTCGCCGTTTCTGTTCAGCGTGATCGTCGCGCTATGGACGGGCTCCCTGCTCTTTCTCTCCATGTTCGACCGCACCGCGCGCAGCTACGTGTTCCTGCTCGCGGGCTATACGCTGCCGCTGATCGCGCTGCCTTCCGTGTTGAACCCGGCCACCGTGTTCGATCTCGCGATCTCGCGCACCGAAGAGATTCTGCTCGGCATCGTGGTGGCGAGCATCGTCGGCTCCGT
Organism: Caballeronia sp. LZ003; assembly: GCF_031451465.1. Taxonomy (NCBI): domain Bacteria; kingdom Pseudomonadati; phylum Pseudomonadota; class Betaproteobacteria; order Burkholderiales; family Burkholderiaceae; genus Caballeronia; species Caballeronia sp. LZ003. The sequence continues at coordinate 1,201,052 of NZ_JARUXJ010000003.1, forward strand.
GGTGTTTCCGAGCCGGCTCGCGCCGACGCTCGTCGAGCGCACCGACGCGTGGTTTCGCGACGCCGCGTTCTACGCGAGCGAATCGCTCTCCGGGCGGCTCGCGGGGGCGGCCATCTCGGCGGCGCGGCAACGGCTCGCCGCTACGGTGAACGGCCTCGAAGTGCTGTTGAGCCAGTTGACCTACGACCATACGCGGCCGGATATCGTGAGCCGCGCGCGCGCCTTGCAAGGACGCATGCAGATTTTCTTGCCGCTGATCTCGTCGATGGCCGACCCGCTCATCGAACTGATCGATAAACGTGGCGCGGGCACGCCGGAGTTGCAGGCGCTGCTGCAAGACGTGGCTGCGTGGGTCGCCGCGCCCATGCCCGATTCCGCCGAGCCGACCGCCGTCGAAGCCTTCGCGCGCACGCCGGATGCGCTGCGTGCCCGCGCCGAAGCCATGCGGCCATCCGCCGAAGGACTTGCGAGCGAGAACGGCGCATTGCTCTCCAGCGCGCTCTGGCGGCTCACGCAAGTCATCGACGTATGGCAGGACATCCGCAGTTTGCGCCTCGCCATCCTGAACGACACTCACGAATGGCAACCGCGCTTTCGTCACTGGCGTCTTGGCGGCACCGCGCGCTTCTTCGATCGCGGCATGATGCTGTTCTCGACGGGCGTGGCGGTCAGCGCGATCATCGTCGCGTGCGGCTTGTGGATCGAATCAGGCTGGAACGACGGAGCCGGCGCCGTGACGCTCGCCGCTGTCGCCTGCTGCTTCTTCGCGGCGCTCGACGAACCCGCGCCCCAAGTGTTCGCGTTCTTTCTCGCCACCTGCATGAGCGTGGTGCTGGCCGGTCTCTATGTGTTCGCGGTGCTGCCGCACGTGCACGACTTCGCCATGCTCGTGTTGATCTTCGCGATACCGTTCCTGATCATCGGCACGCTGATTCCGCGGCCGCGCTTCAATCTCGTCACCATGCTCGTGGCCGTCAACACGGCGACCTTCATCAGCATCCAAAGCGCCTACGAAGCGGACTTCTTCGTGTTTCTCAACAGCAATCTGGCGGGCGTCGCGGGGCTTCTGTTCGCCTTCGTCTGGACGCGCGTGACGCGGCCCTTCGGCGCGGAACTGGCCGTCGCGCGGCTCACGCGCTCGGCGTGGCGCGATATCGTCAAGAGCACCTTGCCGGAAGCCTTTCACGACCAGCGCAACTTCTACTCGCGCATGCTCGACCGGCTGATGCAGGTGCTGCCGCGTCTCGCCGCAACGGATGCGCACCGGCATCCGTCCATCGAAAGTTTCCGCGATTTTCGCGTGGCGCTCAACGCGCTCGATCTGCGCCGCGCGCGCCGCAAGATGTCGGTGGAAGTGCAATCGTCCATCGACGATGTGCTCGCCGGCGTTCGCCAGTATTTCCAGCATTGCCTCGAACGGCGCGCGCGTCAGCCGGTACCGGGCACGCTCATTCAGACCATCGACGCCGCCGCGCGGAAAGTCGTGGCGGCCAACAGCGTCGCGGAAAAAGCCGCGCCCGTCGCTTCGCGCGGCGAGCGTTCGTTGCGCGATACGCTGCATGCGCTCGTCGGCATCCGGCTTTCGCTGCATCCGCCCGCTGTCGATAAACCCGCCAACGAACGTCAGGAACCCGCGTGATGCCGTCTCGAACGCTCTCTTCGGATCGACTCGCATGATCGGCGAAATCGATATTCTCGGCGTCTTCGTGCCCGCCGTGCACGTGCTCATGTTCATCGCTTATCTGGTGAACCTCGTGATTCGCACGGTGCTCGCACGCGTGGGCTTCTATCGTTTCGTGTGGCATCGCTCCGTTTTCGATCTCGGCATCTACGTCTTGGTGCTGGGGCTTGTCGTCGTCGTTTCGCATCGGCTCATCCCGTGAAAAAAACCTGGTTCTCCGTCGGGCAGATTCTGCTCACGCTCATCGTCGTCGCAATTGCAGGCGCGGTCCTGTGGAAGCTGGTCGATTACTACATGTTCGCGCCCTGGACGCGCGATGGCCACGTTCGCGCCGACGTCATTCAGGTCGCGCCGGACGTGGCCGGTCTCATCACCGATGTCAAGGTCGTCGACAACCAGCAAGTCAAACGCGGCGACGTGCTCTTCGTGATCGATCAGGCGCGCTACACGCTCGCACTGCGCAACGCGCAAGCCGCCGCGCAACAACGCCGCGCCACGCTCGATCAGGCGAAGCGCGAGGACGTGCGTAATCGCTCGCTCGGCAATCTCGTTGCGCGCGAGGTCGTGGAAGAAACGCATTCGCGCGTCGAACAGGCCGCTGCCGCGCTCGCGGATGCCGACGTCGCCATCGATACCGCGCGGCTCAATCTGCAGCGCACCGAAGTGCTGAGCCCGGTCGACGGTTATCTCAACGACCGCGCGCCGAAAGTCGGCGAATACGTCGCCTCGGGCCGCGCCGTGCTGTCCGTGGTCGATATGAACTCCTTCCGCGTCGATGGCTACTTCGAAGAAACCAAGCTGCATGGCATCGACATCGGCCAACCGGTGGATATCAAGGTGATGGGCGAGCCGAATCTGCTGCGCGGTCATGTGCAGAGCATCGTGGCGGCAATCGAGGATCGCGATCGTCAGCAAAGCTCGAGTCTTCTGCCGAACGTGAACCCTGCGTTCAGCTGGGTGCGGCTCGCGCAGCGAATCCCCGTGCGCGTGACGCTCGATGAGATTCCCGCCGATTTCCGCATGATCGCGGGACGCACGGCGACGGTTTCGGTACGCGGCATCGGCCCGACGGTCGGCGCGCGGCCCGCTTCGAACACCGTGCCCGCTCAGGCCACCGCGCCTGCATCGCCGGTGGCGGCGCATGCGGCTTCGGGTGCTTCGGGTGCTTCGGGTGCTTCGGGTGCTACGGGTGCTTCGGGTGCTTCGGGTGCTTCGCAATGAAACACCGCGTCATCTCGATGCCTAAGCGACCCAAGCGACCCAAGCTGCTCAAGCGCTGCGGCCTCACGCTTCTTGCTTCCACGCTCGCGCTTGCCGGCTGCATGACCGTCGGGCCGAATTACAAGCTGCCCGACGGCGCGGTCGTCAACCGGGACTACGCGAATGCCGCCATCGATGGAGCCGATCGAGCGCCCGTCACGCAAGGCACGGTGCCCGCGAAGTGGTGGCGTCTCTACGACGATCCCGCGCTCGACGAGCTCGTCAACGAGGCGCTGCTTTCGAATTCCGATCTGCGCGTGGCGGCGGCGAATCTCGTGCGTTCGCGCGCCGAAGTGGAATTCGCCAATCAGCAAGGCGGCTTCTCGTCCAAGTCGTCGGTGGGGTTTCAGCGCGCGCAGGAATCGGCGGAGCAGTATCTGCTGACCGAAAAGCTTCCGGTCGTCAATGAAGGCGTGCTCGACCTGAGCGTCTCCTATGAATTCGATCTCTTCGGCAAGCTCAAGCGCGGTGTCGAAGCCGCCAATGCCGATGACGAAGCCATCGAAGCCGCCCTCGATCTCGCGCGCATCACCGTGGTCGCCGATGTCGTGCGCGCGTATGTCGATTCGTGCGCGGCCGCCGAAGAGCTCGGCATCGCGCAACGATCGCTGTCCTTGCAGAAGCAGCGTGTGACGCTATCGCAGCGTCTGCGCGATGCAGGCCGTGGCAATCAGTCCGAGGTTACGCGCGGACAAACGCAGTCCGACACGCTCGCCGCCGACATCCCGCGTTATGTGGCGCGTCGCCGCGTGGCGCAGTATCGGCTCGCCATGCTGCTCGCGCGTCCTGCCGCGCAATTGCCGCGTGCCACGCTCGCCTGCAAGAAGGCGCCGCATGTGCGGCAGCCGATTCCGGTCGGCGACGGCGCGGCGCTGCTCAGACGCCGACCCGACGTGCGGCAGGCGGAGCGGCAACTGGCGGCATCGACGGCGCGTATCGGCGTGGCGACGGCGGCGCTTTATCCTTCGGTGAGTTTCGGAGCATCGGTCGGGTCGGTGGGCGTTGCCGAAGATTTGCTCGGCGCCTCGACCAACCGCTGGGCTTTCGGTCCGCTCATCAACTGGAACTTTCCGATCAACGGTCAGCGTGCGCGCGTGCGCCAGGCCGAGGCGGCATCCGGCGGCGCGCTCGCGCATTTCGACGGCGTCGTGCTCAACGCGCTGCGCGAAACGCAAAGCGCGCTCGCGAACTACGCGTCCGACACCACGCGCGCCGACGCGCTGCGCACCGCGTACAAGTCGGCGGTCGAATCGGCCGATGAAACGCATCGGCTGTATTCGGCGGGACGCGAATCCTTTCTCTCCGATCTCGACGCCACGCGCACCTTGACGAGCGTCGCCGCGCAAGTGGCGGCGGCCGAAGCGCAGGTCGCGCAGGATCAGGTCACGCTGTTTCTTGCGCTTGGCGGCGGATGGGAACGCGAGGAAGAAGTGGCGGTGGGGGCCGGGGGTAAGTAATCTTGCTCCTTGGGCATCGACTGGAATTAGGTCGATGCCCGAGCGCATCGACTTGCAGTCCGCTATTCCCGACACTGGTTTTCCCTAATCAAAACAAATTAGCGCGGGTTTGTATAGCGTATTAAATCTGTACAAGTCATTACGCTTATCAAAGCCTTATAAATTCGCCTGAAGATAATCGCGCAATCAGGCTTGTACGTGTAAATCCCAATACTGATTTTCTCCGGCTTGTCACAAGCCATTCACCGGGAAACACCAAGCCAGATAATCGCCTTCAGAAATCCGCATGAATTTTTGAAGGCTGGCATGCACCACGATTGGATATGTGGGCTTCCGCGCATACCGGCAACCTACCCGCTGATACGGTTGCGACACGCACAATCCTCGCCTCTCTCACGGTCCATATCGATCGGCGGCACCTTCGCGAGACGGCTCGGCAGGCCCTTATCAGCATGTCGTCTTCAAGCCTCGTTTGAATTAACCATAAGATTCGGGATCTGCTCACATGATTGCGAGTGATAAATCGTCTGAAGAAGCCGGCGTTGAATCCGATGACGAAATTCCTTTCGCAGCGCTGATTGATACGATTATTAACCACCGCATTCTTATTAGCACGGTGGTTTGTCTCGCGCTATTGATTGGCGCCGCGTATGCCTATCTAAGTCCACCGATTTTCCAATCCGCCATTCTCATCAAGGTGGATGACAACAAGGACGTTTCCAATTCACGCGCTGGCGACCCTTTGAGCAATATGTTGCCGACACTCGATGACCGCTCTTCCGCTGAAGGCGAAATTCAGGTGCTGGGTTCGAAGCTCGTCGTCTCGCGCGCCGTCGACGCACTCAAGCTCTATATCAGCGCGCGGCCGTTGCGCCTGCCCTTCATCGGCAGCCGTCTGGTTCATCACGACGGCTCGCTATCCGAGCCGGGCCTCTTCGGCTTCGGCCATTACACCTGGGGCGACGAATCCATCAGCGTCACGGACTTCGACGTGCCGCGCTCGCTCGAAGGCCAGAACTTCCTGCTCACGGCCGGCAGCGACGGCGAATACACGCTCGGCCACCCGGCGCTCGGCGCGCCCGTGACGGGCAAGGTGGGCGAGATTCTGGAAGCGCAAACCGCCAAGGGGCCGGTCAGGCTTTTCGTCTCTTCGCTCAGGGGCAATCCTGGCGCCGGCTTCAACGTCAATCATTACTCGCGTCAATTGACCATCGACGCGATTCAGAACCAGCTCAAGATCAGCGAACAAGGCAACAAGTCGAGCGTGCTGAAGGCGACGCTGGAAAGCGCCGATCCCGTGCAAGTGGCCGCGACCATCAACGAGATCGGGCGGCAGTATGTGCGTCTCAACGGCGACCGCAAGGCGGTGATCGCGGAGAACTCGCTCACTTATCTGCAGCGCCAGTTGCCCGTGCTCAAGCAACAGATGGAAGAAGCGGAGAACGCGTACAACACGTACCGCGACGCCAACTCGCTGCTCGATTCGGACGAAGCCAACCGTCTGCTGCTCAAGCAGACAGCCGACGCCAACGGGCAACTGCTGGCCTTGCGCCATACCCGCGACGATCTCGCCACGACGTTCTCGCCTTCGCATCCACGTGTGGTCGCGGTGGACCGGCAGATCGCCGCGACTCAGCAATTCCTCGAAAAACTCAACGACCGCACCCGCTCGATGCCGATGGCCGAGCAAGGCGCACTGCGCCTCTTGCGTAACGTGCGCGTGAATACCGATCTCTATACGGCGCTGCGCAACAACATCGAAGAGATGATGCTCATCAAGGCGGGCAAGGCGGCATCGGTGCAACTGATCGATATCGCCGACGTGCCTGAACAACCGGTCAAGCCAGTCAAGCTACTGGCGCTCGCCATCGCGCTCGTGCTCGGTCTCTTCTTCGGCATCGGGCTCGCGATGCTTCTCGATCGCGTCTTCCGTGGCGTCACGGACACGCAGGAGATCGAGATCGAGACGGGCCTTTCCGTATTCGCAACCATTCCGAAGAGCGCGCGGCAAGCTGCGCTGACGACCGCCATCGGTGGATCCGCGCCGCGTCAGGCCGTGCTCGCCGCGCAGTTCCCGAAGGACCCGACCGTGGAGGCGCTGCGCATCCTGCGCTCCGCGTTGCAATTCACGCTGGTCGGCGCGCGCAACAACGTCGTGATGATCGCCGGGCCGCTGCCGGGCGTGGGCAAGTCGTTTCTCTCCGCGAACCTCGCCACCGTGCTGGCTTCGGGCGGCACGCGCGTGCTCCTGATCGACGCCGACTTGCGCAAGGGTTATCTGCACAAGCAGTTCGGGCTCGATCCGGGACCGGGTCTCGCCGACATGCTGGCGGGCAACCGCACGCTCGAGGCCACCGTGAATCGCCAGGTGTTTCCGAACCTCGATGTGCTGCAAGGCGGTCCTTATCCGTCGACGCCGGCCGAGCTGCTTCTGCGAGCGAAGTATCGCGAAGTGATCGACGAGGCATCGAAGGCCTACGACATCGTGCTGGTCGACGCGCCGGCCGTGCTCGCCGTATCCGATGCGGGCGCCATTGCGCCGGCCGCAGGCAGCATTTTTCTGGTTTCGTCTTACGGGCAGACGCGCGTCGGTGAAATCAAGGAATCGATCAAGCGCCTCAATCAAACCGGCGCACGCGTGACGGGCGTGCTGCTCAACAGCGTCGCATTGCATACCGCCAATACCGCGCTCGCGGGGCGCTATGGCAGCAGCGCTTATGTCGCGCATAACTACGAGTCGGCGCCCGACTGAAGCGAGAGGACATCCGGCTTTAACGGATATGCGGTAACCCAATCACAACCTTGCGTTGCTTCGAGACTGGAGACACCTCAATGCGTTCGCTCACGGACCAGAAGATCGCCGTCATCGGGCTGGGCTATGTCGGCCTGCCCCTCGCGGTGGAGTTCAGCAAGCATCACGCGGTAGTCGGCTTCGACGTGAACCGTCATCGCATCGACTCGTTGCGCGAAGGACACGACGCCACGCTGGAAGTCGGCGACGACGAGCTGCATGCGGCGCAATCGCTTGCATTCACCGACGATCCCGAAGCGCTCAAGGATTGCACCGTGTTCATCGCCACGGTGCCGACGCCGATCGACCGGCACAAGCGCCCCGACCTCGGCATGCTGCTGCGCGCAAGCGAAACGATAGGCGGCGCGCTCAAACCGGGCGACGTGGTGATCTATGAATCGACCGTGTATCCGGGCGTGACCGAGGAGGAGTGCGTGCCCGTGCTCGAACGCGTGTCGGGCTTGCGCTTCAATGTCGATTTCTTCGCGGGCTACAGCCCCGAGCGGATCAACCCGGGCGACAAGCTGCATCGCTTGCCGGACATCAAGAAAGTGACATCAGGGTCCACCCCCGAAGTGGCCGAGGCGGTAGATGAACTGTACAGACAGATCATCACCGCCGGCACGCACAAGGCCGCGAGCATTCGCGTGGCAGAAGCGGCAAAGGCAATCGAGAACACACAGCGCGACGTGAACATCGCGCTCGTCAACGAGTTGTCGATCATCTTCAACAAGATGGGTATCGACACCGAAGCCGTGCTGCTCGCCGCCGGCACGAAATGGAACTTCCTGAACTTCAGGCCCGGACTCGTGGGCGGTCACTGCATCGGCGTGGACCCGTACTACCTGACGCACATGGCGCAGTCGATCGGCTACAACCCGGAAATCATTCTCGCCGGACGGCGCCTGAACGACAGCATGGGCACGTATGCGGTCTCGCAACTCGTCAAGGCGATGACGCGTGCGCGCATCTATATTCCCGGCGCGCGCGTGCTCGTCATGGGACTCGCGTTCAAGGAGAACTGTCCGGACATGCGCAACTCGCGTGTGGTGGACATCGTCACTGAACTCACGCAATACGGCACGAATGTCGATGTCTACGACCCGTGGATCTCGCGTGAAGACGCGTTCCACGAATACGGCATCCAGCCCGTGGAAGAGCCTGCCAAGGGCGTGTACGACGCGATCGTCGTGGCGGTATCGCACCGGCAATTCACGGAAATGGGCGCGGCCGCGCTGCATGCGTACGGCAAGGAGCAACACGTCGTCTACGATCTGAAATACGTTCTTCCCGCCGACGCAAGCGACTTGCGCCTGTAGTGCAGGCATAAAATGACAATGAACGATCGATACGAAAGCGTGCGCGAACAATTGCGCGCACGTCCGGAGACATGGCTCATCACGGGCGTGGCCGGCTTCATCGGCTCCAACTTGCTCGAAGCGTTGCTCGCGCTCGATCAGCGCGTGGTCGGACTCGATAACTTCGCGACCGGGCACGAACGCAATCTCGAAGAAGTGCGCGAGAGCGTCGATGAAAGGCAGTGGCGGCGCTTTCGCTTCATCGAAGGCGACATCCGCAATCTGCTCGATTGTCAGGCGGCCATGCAAGGCGTGGATCACGTGCTGCACGAAGCGGCGCTCGGTTCGGTGCCGCGCTCGGTGGCCGACCCCATCGCCACGCACGAAACGAATTTGAGCGGCTTCCTGAACGTGCTATGCGCCGCGCGCGATGCGCAAGTGCAGAGCTTCACGTATGCGGCATCGAGTTCGACATATGGCGATCATCCCGGCTTGCCGAAGGTGGAAGATCGCATCGGCCAGCCGCTCTCGCCTTACGCGGTCACGAAATATGCGAACGAGCTCTATGCGTCGGTGTTCGCACGCGCTTACGGCTTCAATGCGACGGGCCTGCGCTACTTCAACGTCTTCGGCAAGCGTCAGGACCCGGATGGCGCTTATGCCGCCGTGATTCCGAAGTGGACGGCCGCGCTCATCAACGACGAGATCGTGACCATCAACGGCGACGGTGAAACGAGCCGCGATTTCTGTTTCGTCGATAACGTCGTGCAGATGAACCTGCTCGCGGCCAAGGCGGATGCCGCGGCCCGCGGTCAGGTCTACAACGTCGCCGTGGGCGATCGCACGACGCTCGGACAACTCTTCGCGGAACTCAAGCGTCTGCTCGCCGCGCACGGCATCGCTTACGAGCGCGATGCTCAGTTTGGACCTTTTCGAGCGGGCGATGTCCGTCATTCGCAAGCCGATGTCGGCAAGGCCGAACGTCTGCTCGGTTATGACGGCAAGGTGCCGTTTGCGGAAGGACTCGCGCGCGCGATGCCGTGGTACATCCGCTTTCTGGCAGAACGTGCTGGCCACGAGCCGAACCGCGTCGACGCGCTCTCGGCCATGGCCAGCGGAAAGTGAGGCCGCCGCGTTGATATCACAATTCGCCGCGTTGAGAGACCGCTTGCTGCAGCTTCATCCCGACCATCTTCGCGCTGCGCGGGGTATGTCGAGAGTGGCGGCGTTCGTGCTGATCGGGCGCTCCGCGGGCGCGTTCAAGGAGATGGTGATCGCATATCGCTACGGCATCAGCAACGTGGTCGATGCCTATCAGATCACCCTCATGCTGGTTTCGTGGCTGCCGTCGGCGTGCTCCGCCATCTTCGCCATCGTTCTGGTGCCTGCATTCGTCGATCTGCGCAAGCAATCCGCGAGCGAAGAAGCGCAATTCCTGAGCGAACTCGTTACATGGTCGGCCGTGGTGGGACTTGGTTTCACCGCGATCCTGTATCTGATCTGGCCATACGTTCTGCGGCTCATGGCGGGCAATCTCGCCGTCGAGACGCAGGACATGGCGCATCACATGATGATGGTGATGGCGCCCATCGGCGTCCTCATCATGATGGTCACGGCCTACTCGACGCGTCTGCAATCGAGCGAGCGCCATATCGCGACCTTGCTCGACGGTCTGCCTGCCGTAATGACGCTTCTGCTCGTGCTGTTCTTTACCGGCAATAGCGCAATGCAGCCGCTCATGTACGGGACGTTACTCGGATATGTCGCGCTGGTTCTGGTGCTGAGGCCGCTCGGCGGCAAGGTCGATAACAACTATGCGCGCTTGAGCTTCACGTTCCGCTCGCGCAAATGGCCGCCCGTCTATCACGCGGTACGCGTCTTCATGCTCGGTCAACTGGTGGTGTGCTGCACACCCGCGATCGATCAATATTTCGTCGCTCATCTGGGCGATGGCGCGGTCGCGACCCTCGGCTATGCGAACCGCGTGTTCGGTCTGATCATCAGCATGGGCGCGCTTGCCATTGCGCAGGGCACCTTGCCGGTGCTGTCCGACATTCTCGGCCGCGACGATCACAAGCGCGCGCGTCATACCGCGTTCCAATGGTCGCTTTTGATGCTCGGCGCGGGAACCGTCTGCGCGGCGATTGCATACCCGCTTGCGCCGTGGATGGTCGGTGTGCTCTTTCAGCGTGGCGCGTTCACCGCGCAGAACACGGAACTGGTCGCGGAACTCATGCGCTTTTCGCTCGTGCAGTTGCCGTTCTACTTCGCCTCGCTCGTGATGATGAACCTGTTGTCGGTCGAGGGACGTTACAAGGAGATGGCCATCATTACCGCACTGGGGTTTATCGTCAAAGTCGCAGCCAACACATTGCTCACGCGCTGGATCGGCATGCCGGGCGTGGTCGTCGCGACCGGCGTGATGCAGGCATCCGTCTTTTGCCTCTCGATGCTCTTCACGCGACGCATCCCGCCGCTGCGACCGACCGGAGGATTGGCTGCATGAACATCATGCTGTTGGTGAGCTCGATGGGCAGCGGCGGCGCCGAGCGCGTGGCCGCCACACTCGTGGATGCATGGAGCGAGCGCGGCGACAAGGTCACGCTCGTCGCCACGTATAGCCGCAAGCGCGCGTGCTTTTATGCGCTATCCGACAAGGTGCGCTTCATCCAGCTTGCGGATCGGATCACGCCCACGCGCAATAAGGTTTTTGGCTACATGCAACGGCACCGGGCGTTGCGCAAGCTGATACGCGAGACCAATCCGGACGTGGTGATCAGCTTCCTCACCAACGTGAACGTGGCGAGCATTCTCGCTTGCGCGGGTCTGCGCGTTCCGGTCATTGCATGCGAACACAACGATCCTTCCGTCGATGGCCGCACGCCGTTCTGGAAGTTCGCCACGCGCCTCGCTTATCCGCATGCGCGCGCCGTCACGGTACTGACCGACAACGTCGTTGCGCCGTTCAACGCGATGGTGCCCGGCATCAAGCACACGGCGGTCATGCCGAACCCGCTGCCCGACGAACTGTTCCACCAGCCCGCGCCAACGGCAAGCCCCGATGAACGCATGCGGCTCGTTTCGCTCGGAAGGCTGCATCCGCAAAAAAACTACGGCTTATTGATCGATTCGTTCGCGGCCATCGCCCATGAATTTCCACAGTGGGATGTGTGGATCTGGGGCGAAGGAGCGGAACGCATGACGTTGCAATCGCGAATCCAGCAGCGCGGCATGAGCGGACGCATCTTCATGCCTGGCGTCACCGACAAGCCGTGGACCGAAGTGCTGCGCTCGCAGGCCTTCGTCATGTCCTCGCGATTCGAAGGCTTTGGACTTGCGCTGGCCGAGAGCATGGCGCTCGGCGTGCCGGCAGTGGCAGTCGACTGCCCGAGCGGTCCACGCGATATCACGCGCGATGGCGAAGACGCCTTGCTCGTGCCACCTGGCGATCCCATTGCGCTCGCGCACGCATTGCGCCGCATGCTTGCCGACGAAGGTTTGCGCAAAGCGCTCTCCGTCAAGGGCGCGCAATCGGTACGCGCGCGCTATGCCGTCAGCACCATCCTGCGGGCGTGGGACGAACTCTTCGCGCGCGTGGGTATCAGCGAAACGAAAACATCGACCGGTACGGATACTGGCCTGCGTCATGCAGAAGCATCGAGCCCCGGCACGTTGAACTAGATCCTGAGAGGCAGGCGATGAACAAGGTCATTCTCTTTGCGAATACCGACTGGTATCTCTACAACTTCCGTCTTTCGCTTGCCAATCGACTTCGCGATCTCGGGCATGAAGTCATATTGCTTTCGCCGCCCGGCGAATATGGAACGCGCCTGATCGAACTCGGCTTTCGCTGGCATGCGGTGCCGATGGTCCGGCGCAGTCTCAATCCATTGCGCGAACTGAATCTCGTGCTCTGGCTCGCGCGTTTCTTTCGCGCGGAACAGGCTTCGCTCGTGCATGGCTTCACGATCAAGAGCGCGGTCTATGGGTCGCTTGCCGCGAGGCTCGCAGGCGTGCCCGCTCGCGTGAATTCGGTGGCGGGGTTGGGTTACGTTTTCACGAGCCGCGACATGAAAGCGCGCTTTTTACGGCCCGTGGTGCGCCAAGTCCTGCGTCTGGCTCTTGACGGCGAGAACTGTGCGCTGATCCTGCAAAATCCGGACGATGTAGCGATGTTCAAGAGCGCCCGTCTTGCCGATGAACAAGCCATCCACCTCATCAAAGGCTCCGGCGTGAATTGCGCGCGCTTCACGGCGCCCCCCGCCGATGCGCCTCTTTCGCACGCGCCGCTGCGCGTGCTGCTTGCGGCACGCATGCTGTGGGACAAGGGCATTGCCGAATTCATCGAGGCCGCGCGCGTGCTCAAGCGCGAGGGACGCACCATCCGCTTCATTCTTGCGGGGACGCCGGACGCGGGCAATCCCGCTTCGATCGAACAGTCGACGATAGAAGGCTGGGTGAAGGAAGGCCTCGTCGAATGGCGCGGTCATGTCAGCGACATGCCGGGTCTGTTTGCAGAAACGGATGTCATGGCGCTGCCGAGTTATCGCGAAGGCTTGCCAAAGTCCCTTATCGAAGCGGCCGCGTGCGCATTGCCGCTCATCACGACCGATGCACCCGGCTGCCGCGAAGTGGTGAGCCGCAACGGCGAAGACGGGCTCGTGGTGCCGGTGCGCAATGCAACGGCGCTGGCCGACGCCATCCGCCTGCTCGACGACGATCGTCCGCTCGCACGCAAGCTCGGACTCGCCGCGCGCGAGAAGGCGCTGCGCGAATTCGATGAAGCGATCGTCATCGACAGGACCCTTGCGGTGTATCGCGCGCTCGCGCCCGCGACATCGACGGCGAGTGCGACCGCATCCGTCGAGATCACGCCTTGAAGATCGTTCATGTCATCACTGCATTGCCCGCGGACGGCGCGGAGATGATGCTATATCGACTGATTCGCGCATCGCGCGGCGAAGGCGTCGAGCATGTGGTCATCTCGCTGACGTCCGAAGACACGCTGGCGGCGCGCATTCGTAAGGCGGGCGCCGAAGTGCGCATACTCGGCATGAGCAAGAGTCTGCCGGAGCCGCGCAAGTTAGTGCAACTCGTGCGCTGGATCGAGGAACTCGAACCCGATGTCGTTCAAACTTGGCTTTATCACGGCGATCTGATGGGCGGACTCGCGGTCACGGCCGTGAGAGCATGGCGCAAGAAACGGCTGCCGCTCGCCTGGGGCATTCATCACACGGACCTTCGTTCAAGCGGTAGCAGCCGCATGACGCGCTGGGTGACGCGAGCATGCGCGCTGCTGTCGAACCACGTGCCCGATGCGATCATCTGCTGCGGCGAAGCTGCACGGCGCGCGCATGTCGAAGGCGGTTACTGCGCGAAGAAGATGATCGCGGTTCCAAACGGCTTCGAACTCGATGTCTTCAAGCCCGCGCCAGCGTCTCACATGGCATTACGCGAAAACCACGGCTTCGCTGCGGATGCGCCGGTCGTCGGCATCATGGGCCGGTATCACGCGGTCAAGGACTATCCCAACTTCATCGCGGCAGTGCGGCGTGTGCTGCAAGCGTTGCCGCAGTGCCGCTTCGTGATGGCAGGCAATGGACTCGACGATGACAACCGCGAGCTCGTCGAACTCATTCGCAGTGAAGGCGTGGCACATGCGTGCCGCTTGCTTGGACCGCTTAAGCATCCTGAAGCGCTATTGGCGGGGCTCGATGTCTTCTGTCTTTCGTCACGCAGCGAGGGATTGCCGACCGTCATCGGCGAAGCCATGGCATGCGAGACGCCATGCGTGGCGACCGACGTCGGCGATACCGCGTGGCTCATCGGGGAAACGGGAACCGTCGTGCCGCCTCGGAACGCCGATGCACTGGCGCAGGCACTCGTCGACATGTTGATGCTGCCGCGGACGCGGCGCGCGGCGCTCGGCGTGGCGGCGAGAGAGCGAATCGACAGGTTTTTTTCGATCGAAGCCAGTTGGCGTCGCTATGAGGACATCTACTTGCGAATCAGCGAACGAAGGGGCTCAGTGGATGAAGCGTCGGCGCCAGTCGCACAGGTGTCGGCGAAAGAACGACACATTGGTTCCGGTCAATAACCGCGCACCGGAAGATTTTGCACGCGGTTCGTCATTTCGGATGTCCCGAACCCGGCCCGGAATGGCCCGCGCCTTTAGTCTTCAGCTCGCCCGCCTTATGCGAACGTGACCAGATGCTCGTGCGCCCTTGCTCCTCGCGCCGGCGGCGGCGCGAGGGCAGCAGTACGTCGGCAAGCGCGAGCAACGCAAGCGCGACGACAGCGAAGAAGGCGATCGTGCCAATGATGATGGCGAGATCCATTGAATCTCCAGACTTTTCCCGCGTTTTCGGAGATGGCGTTTCGTGACGCCCGATACTTTATTAGAGCACCATCCATGCCAATCGTTTTCGGCATCTCCGTCTAAAAAGCCTGGCATGGTGAAGCGCCGCGCAAAGAAAAATCGGTGCGCCAAGCACCGACACCGGGCGCGCGCTGAAAGCGCGCCCTCTTTTCGACATGTTGCCTCGCTAAACGCTTAACGCGTGTAGACCATGTTGGTGACTTCGACCGTCGGACCGGCGTTGTCCCAATCGGTCTTGCTAAAGCCGAGCGCTGAATGCATATAGACTGGCGACGCACTCGTGATATGACCCGTGACCGAATGGCCGTTTAGCGCAAGGCCACCGACTTCGTACGCGACGTGATTGGCGTTGTTGTCGCGATGGTTCGAGATATCGATCGAGACGACCTTGTTCACCGAACCTGGCAAGGCGCCCAGATAAATCAGAATGCCATAGCGGCAGCTGTTCGTCGTTGGGCTGATGATCTTGATGTTCTGCAGCACGGCGTTGTTGTTGTTGGGTTCGATGTCGAGGCCCGCCGAAGGCAACGTGCCGCCGATGTTTTCCCAGGTCGGCGTATCGAACGTGATATTCGCGCCACTCGTGATCGTTGCGCCCTGACGGCGGCAACCGGTCGCGTGGTGCTTCGTGATGTTGACCGTGTTGCTCGGCGTCGTCAGGCTGCGATACGAGTTGCCGATGTAGATGCCGTCGCCCCAACAGTTGATCGTGGTCGGCGAGGTGATCGTCACGTTGGTCGAACCCGCGATGGAGATGCCCATGCCCTGGCCGCCGTCGTTCGGATCGTTGGTCGCGGAGTTGAGTTCCTTGCTGCCGTCGAGCGAGGCGTTTTCAATCTGCACGTTCTGGGCATCCCAGACGCGCAGGATCTGATAGCTGGCGACGTTGTGCGCGAGCAGCTTGATCGACGCGCCGCTTGCGAAACGCAGGTGTGAGTTCGTGCGCAGGTCGAGGCCGGCCGCATCGATACGGCTCTTGCCGGTGATCAGCAGAATCTTGCCGACTGAACCGTCGATCGCTTTCTGAAGCGCGACGCGGTCGTTGGTAGTGCCATCGCCCTTCACGCCGAAGGACGTGTCGGTGACCGTGCCGGATGTCGTCGCGGCCTGCGTCGACGAAGCGACCGCCGGTGTCGAAGCAGCTTGGGTGCTTGACGCAGAACTGGTGCCGGACGCACGGCGGCGGCGCTTGGAGACGGAATCAGCGACATCTCCTTCACCGCCGCCGCCGCATGCGGCAAGTGCGAGCGATCCGGTGCTGGCCATCACCGCAGTGAGAAACTTGCGACGCGTGAAGATTCGATCGATCTGATCAGCAAATTGCATTGGAGTAACAGGAGTTTTTTTGGTCAAGGACATGAGCTCGAAGTTATCAATGGGCGTCTGACGAACAGATTCGCCGTGTCAGCTTTCGGATTGGATTTTCACGACTCGGATGGCCCTTGGAAGGACCAGCAAACTCGCGCACTCGTTGGAACGGCATCAATTACCTTTATCGAAATTAAGTTCGCCCCCGATAAGGCATTAAATACCGAATACGGATCGTATGATACAGATCGATGTATGACGAATAGAGAGGAATCGTAACTATCTGTAACTGAATAGCGGGGACAGGGCCGAATTTTCTGGCTCACGCAACGCGCGATCGCACGTCAGGCGGGAAATGCGCTTTTCTATTGCGCATATAATCAGATGAATAAGCAATTCTCGAATATTTTGCGAAAAGTAATTCTGTCGCAGTGAAACAACGGCTATTCATTAGATTAATGGAGGAAATTTTCCCTTAATTCTTCTAATCAGCCGATTGTAGATCTTTCAGCAAAATCTCTGATTTTCGTGTTTAGCTTGTTTCCCGCAACGCTGAGCGCACGGAATCAAACAAGCTTAATCGGTCATACTCAAGCCGCTCTGAATTGTGAATAGATTCGCTTCTGAGCCGTTCTACGCCTGTTCTTTACCCAAGGATTTTTCTGGCCGAACGTTCGAACGCCAAATATTAACGCTCGCTTTCTTAAGCATTCGTTGTGCGCCAGAAATGGCAAATGCCACGCGTCCCCAGTTCGTTTGCGCAAGTTGCAGACTGCAAACCATTGCGGTATTGCCCCGGCTCCAGTACGGCTTGAACGTTTCTGCGCCGATGCCGAGGTCGAAATCCAAACGCTGCTCGATTGCCCACCGAACCCATGCCTCGGTTGAAACCGCGCCGGGTGCGAATTTGCCAAAGCGCTTATCGAAACTCGCAATCAGACCGATCATGCTCTTTGCGCCGAGACCGATCATGTTCACGGCGAGAATCTCGTCATCAAGTTTCAGGACCATGAGCTTTGCACATGCGAGAGGATGACAATGATTCAGCAGCTCGATTAGATAATTGCGGAAGGTTTCCTCCCACAGCCAACTGCCCTTCTTGTCGACGCGTTCGCCCCACTCGCGCTTTCTCGCCAGCATCCAGTCGACCATGCGCGCGTTCTCTTCACGGTCGTGCGGGCCGAGAATACACACCTCGAACTTGCCTTCGCGCTCGAGTCGTTCACGCAACTGGCCGGGTCGCTTGCCCGAAAGCTTGCCCAAGCCAATGACGAATTCATCCCAACAATTCACTTCCGAAAGTTTAGCCACGGCATAGGGATGTTCCTTGGCGAGCATGATCCCCGGATGCTCCGCAGCGAGCCGATACAACTCGCTTTTGCAATCGACATACGGAAGCAAAACAATATCGCCCTTCCCTAGGTCACGCGCCGCCTGCCAGATCGATTGCGATAGATCCGGCGATGCATACGCGGGATCGGTCAGCACGGTCGTATAGTCTGCCGATTCAGAGCTAAGTGGCCGAAGCACGTTCCAGAGACGATTGCGCGAACGCACGAGCGGCCAAATGGCGACGATACGTTCCTCGCGCCGCGCAGTAATGATGCAAAGTGACCGTCCCGCAGGTTTGGCGACATGACGCCAAACCAATGAGCAGACCGCAAACGATTCATGATGCCGCCCGTTGGCGAGCGTCCACAGTTCATCCCATTCGTTATGCAGCGCTTCGAATTCGTCAGGACTTTTAATCAGATCGATCACATATTTGGCCGTATTCATCGGGCAGCTCCGGCATCGTTATTCGAGGTCCGCTTGATCATGGATCTGCAACCGCACAAGCGTGCCCTCATAGCGCGCACTTAAGCACAAGCTTGGCTCTCGTTCGAGTCAAGATCTTGCATCGAATAGCAAACTGCCCAACGTGCGATGGCGTACAGTGGTGCATGCGATTGGTCTTTACGCTCCAGTAAGTTCCTATACAGGGTCGCGCAGGAGACGGCGCGACTTCGTCTCGATAGAACGCACATCCTCATGCTGTCACCGGTCCGCGACAAGCGGCCTGCAACACGGCGCTTCATCTGCGAGGCGGCCCGGTGCAATCGTCCATCTTTGGCGGCGAACGGGATGATCAAAGCGGCATACACACAAAGCGAACGGCTTTCATGAACCGAGTTGTGAGGGACAATGGATAACGAATGCTATTCAGTAAGCTCTTCACCTATCGAGCCAAGTTCAAAACCGGTTAAAAAGAAAATCAGGGAAAACGTCAAGAACGATTCGAGCACCACTAAAGCAGAAGGCATCGTGGAGCGCTCCATCTTTCATGAGCCCTGGTGGCTTGAAGCGGCGACCGACGGTAAGTGGGGCATTGCTGAAGTAAAGCAGGGCGATGTCGTCATTGGGGAAATGCCTTATATGTTCGAGCGTAAAGGCATCTGGCGCATATCCGTGCTGCCGCCTTTGACGCGCACGCTTGGCCCTGTCATCAAACCGCAACGTTTAGGTAGTGGCGAGCGCGAATGGTGTTATCGAATGGACATCACGAATCAGCTCGTCTCGAAGATTCCTGCGTGTGCGCATTTTCATCAATTGATGGACACGCGTATGTCGCAAGCCGAAGCTATTGCATTTTCGCTGCATGGCTTCGATGTCTCCATAGGCTATACGCTCGAGTTGCCGGCTGATCGAAGCGAAGCCGAGGCATGGTCGGCGCTACGGCGCAATACACGCAATTGGCTGCGTCGCGCCACCGAACGGCTTACCGTGCGCGAAATAAACAGCCCCGACGCCTTCACGGATTTCTACGACGCCAACCTCGCCGTGCGCAAACGCAATAACGTGTACGGCTCGCAGATCATGCGCCGCGTGCTCGGCGAAGTCATCAAGCGCAATGCAGGTGTCATGCTTGGCGCATTCGACGAGAACGGCCAACTCGTCGCCGAGACCGCACTCGTGTGGGATACGCGTGCCGTGTACTACCTGCTGTCATCGCGCGCGGCGGATGCACACGGCGGCGCAATAAGTCTTCTGATTTGGGAAGGCGCGCGCGTGGCGCGAGAACGCAAACTCATTTTCGATTTCGACGGCATTTCCACCGCTACCATTCTCGACTTTCTATCGGGCTTCGGGGGACGCCTTGTAACGCGCTATGAAATTGAACGCATGCGCGCGGATTACGGCGCCCTGCGCACCGTACTAAGAGGCGAGAAGATGGCAATCCGCACTGGCGCGCGACGCTTGCGCAAGGCAACGCTCGATAAAACGTGAATCATGCAGGCGAATGACCGCGCCATTGCTTGCCATGCGCGGTCATAAGCCGAGGAAATACGCGTACACGCCCTCGTAATAGCTCTTGATGATTTCCGCAGTCAGCACCAGCAATATTCCCACGGTCCACCAGCATACGAAGCGATTCTTGAAGCGCGTCTGCCCGACGAGAAACGGCAGCAGCAAGGGCACGCAATACCATACGCGCCCTTTGCCGAAGGGAAACAGCAGGAAGGCAAGCACCAGATAAAGCACGAGCGCGACGTCCATGAAACAGATGTCGCGCCATGCCTGAGCTTTGCCCGCCTGCTTCGTTTTCCATTCCGTATAAAGCATGACAAGTGCCGCCGTCATATAAACCACGAGGAGAATCACCAGTTTGATGGTGAAATCGTTCTGGTAGCCCGCATATTCGTCGATACGACGGCCGCCAAAGTTCTTGAAGAGAAAGCCCGCCGACGAAACC
Source organism: Caballeronia sp. LZ003 (assembly GCF_031451465.1). Taxonomy (NCBI): domain Bacteria; kingdom Pseudomonadati; phylum Pseudomonadota; class Betaproteobacteria; order Burkholderiales; family Burkholderiaceae; genus Caballeronia; species Caballeronia sp. LZ003. The sequence continues at coordinate 1,220,959 of NZ_JARUXJ010000003.1, forward strand.
AGCACGACCGCCACCGCCGAAGCGCTTCCCAACGCGAGCCATCTGCGATTGCCCCATGGACGCATCGCGATAAGCAGGAGCGCGGGCACCGCGAACGTGGTGTGAATAAAACTTGCGAGTAGCCATCCCGTTACGGGTCTTTGATAGCGCAAGGACACGAGCATGGCGATAGAGAACGCCATCCCCTGGCGAATCTGAAAGAGTCCGACAGTGGCGAGCGCCATCGGCACGACACACCAGAGCACGAGACCCAGCAATGGCCGGCGTACTTCCAGAAGCGCAATGAAGATCAGTGCGTTGAGCAGCACCACCGTAAGTCGCACACCGGCATCGGGTGTAAAGCCCAATGCGTTCAAAGCGACGACCCAAGCGCGCCAACCGAATTCCTCGGTGATTGTGCTGATGACGAAACTAACCGTTGATTTGCGTTCCTCGTAAGTATTGAGGAACCAGTCCCACGTGGTTTTGCGGAAGTATTCGAGGTAATTGTCCTGATCGAGCAACGTCGGCACATTGCGTACGCCCGTCGCCATCACATACAGGACGACGAGCGCGAGAATGATGAACAGCAAGCCATTCGGCGTCGCCAGATAGGAATGAGCACGCGCACGAGGACGGGAAGGAGAAACGCTTCGCGCTTCCATTGCTCTTGCTCTCATCTAGGAATTCCCTTGCTAGCGCGATTCTAATGATATGGCGACAACCCGCTGAGGGTGTCGTGAGTACATGCGACCCGTCTGTACGTTGTCGCACAGCATGTGGCTTAACGGATGAGGCGTAACCCGGACACGACGATAGCCGGCCCGCGCTTATCGTAGTCGACGCTTTCGACTGAGGCTAGCCGCGAATTCACCCATACCGGCGAGACATTCGTCACGCTACCTTTCACCGTCCATCCTTTAGTGTCGAGACCGGACACGCTAAAGGCATTGTCGGAAGAAGATTCATCGCGCTGTCCGCTTATTTCTATGCTTACGGTCTTAGGCTTGGGGCCGGGCAATTCCGCGAGATAAACGAGAATGCCGATACTGCATCGGCGCGTAAGCGGATCGACAATGCGAATGTCTTCGAGCACGTCGCGATTGGAGTTCGGTTCGATATCGATGCCTGCCGAAGGCGCTGTTCCACCGATGTCTTCCCACACACCACGTTCGATCAGCACGTTCATTCCACTGATGAGCGACACACCCTGACGCCGGCACGCACGCGCATGATGATCGCGGACGACAATATTGCGGGATCGTCGCGTCGCCCGTTCATAACTATTGGCGATATAAAGGCCATCGCCCCAACAGCCGATCGTCGTGGCCGAGTTTATCGTGACATTCGTGCTCCCCGCGATGGAAATGCCCATACCGTAGCCACCGTCGTGTGTTTCGGGCGGCGCTGCGTTGAGCTCCTTGCTGCCATCCAGCGTCGCATTTTCCAGCAGCACGTTATCCGCATCCCAGATACGGATCATCTGATAAGAAGGCGTGTCGTGAGGCAACAGCTTGATCGATGCGCCATCCGCAAAACGCAGATGCGTACTACTGTGCAAATCCAGACCTCGCGTATCCATTCGACACCGACCTTCTATCAACAAGGTCTTGCCGACGGTACTGTCTATCGCGGCCTGAAGACGCGCGCGGTCATTGCTTTTACCGTCGCCTTTCACACCGAACGTGCTTGCCCGTATAAGCTCAGTCGAATCATTTGTTTGCGCATGCGCGCGATGCGGCGCAAGGGTTTGCACCAATGCACACGATGCAAAAACCTTTAATGCAGTTCTTCTATCGAGCATATCGTAATGGTTTAACGCGTTGAACAAAGCATTCACGGGATGGACCCGCATCGCGACTTACATCTTCGACTCTGAAAACCTTTAGGTCTATTGTCACGCGCTGACGCGCGTCTTAGCGGTGGCCGATCAAGCGCTCCGATCCAAAGGTTTTCATCGGACGAGATATCTTCGACGACCTTGCACGCGGGTCACGCCCACCGCTATTTCATTCGTTGTTAGTCCAATTGAAAGCCATGCTGCTTCGCTCGTATCAACGATCAGTGTCAGCATTTCGCTAACGCTTTGCCACAGGCTTGACTCGATAATGTTCAACAATGCTTAGAGCACAAAAGTCGTCTTCGAAGCGCTAGCAAATTTGAATCGATACGCGGTCTAGCCCACATTTCATCTTCAAAAAAAGATGCTCACTTCGCTGCACTCCGCGAGATGATATTTGGACTCCGAAAGGCATTTAATCATGGGGGTTTCCCTAATTAATCAGTAAATACGGCAAAAAGCAAATGGCTTGATGAAATAGCCGTTAGCCGTAAGCGCGATGTACCGCCTTGTCATCTCATTCCGTTGCTGTTCGTTTTTCAGTTTCGTCGATGTTGCGCCGCTTACTTCCTGGACTATCTGCATGCTTCGGTCTCGCCGAACGATAGTTCGTCCTCACTGAAATTAACGACCGTCCGCGTTTAAGACGAGCATAAGACAATGCTAAACCTCGCTCTCGGTTGCCTGACTTCGTTTTGTCTGACTCTTTGGATCGTGCGTTATGCGAGTCATGCGGGATCGCATTTACTCGACACCGACCTCAATGGAGTGCAGAAGAATCATGCGGTCCCCGTGCCACGCGTGGGCGGTGCGGCCATCGTCGGCGGAACGGCAATCACGTTCATGATGGGCGGCCTATTCGGTGCGAATCCACGAGGCGAGTTGATGCTGTTGTTGGCGTGCGCCGCTTTACCGTTCCTGGCCGGCTGTCTCGAAGACCTGACCAAGCATGTAAGCCCGCGTGCGCGTCTGCTCGCGGCCATGGCAGGGTCGATCGGTGGCGTCTATGCGTTGCATGCGGTATTGGTTCGCGTGGATCTGCCGGTGGTCGATCACGGGCTTCAACTCATGCCGCTTGCGGTCGGCCTCACCGTGCTGACCGTGTCGGGGCTCACGAACGCAATCAATCTCATTGACGGCATGAATGGCCTCGCATCGGTCTCGTCCATCCTGATCTTCGCTTCGATAGGTTTCGTCGCGCATCAAGTCGGCGACTGGCTGGTCATGAGCGTCGCGTTGACCATGATCGGCACCATCCTTGGCTTCGTCGTATGGAATTATCCAGGCGCCCACATTTTCCTGGGCGATGGCGGTGCATACTTTATCGGCTTCGTCATGGCCGAATTGCTCGTGCTGCTGATCGCGCGGCATCCTTCCGTGTCGGCGTGGTATGCGGCGGTCGTCGCCATCTATCCGCTCTTCGAAACCGTGTTCTCGATCTATCGCCGCAAGTTCGTGCGCGGCCGACCTGTGAGCGAACCAGATGGCGTGCACCTTCACACGCTCATCTACAAGCGCATTGCACTCAAAGGATCGGACTATAGCGATGTGCGTCAGCGCGCGCGCCGCAATGGCCGCACATCGCCTTATCTGTGGGTGTTGTGCGCGGTGGGCGTCGCGCCCGCAACGGTGTTCTGGGACCGGCCGCTTGCGCTTTTCGTCACCGGCGCGATGTTCATCGCGGTCTACGTATGGTTCTATGCAAGCATCGTGCGTTTCAGGACGCCGCGTTTTCTCACCGCGCATTCGTCGATTGCTCCGACCGCCTCCGAAACCCGCCGTTGATCACGCAGGCTCGGCGGCAGGCAAGCTTGTTTGATCGACCAATCGCGTGGCCGCCAGCTCGCTAAGCTCCTCCATGTTGAGCGAAGCGAAGCCGTGGCGTTCGCGCAGCAGAACATAGTGCTCGGCAATGCGCTCAAGAAACGCGATGTTCTGCGCGGTATTGCGGCCGAAGTTATGCGGATGCCACCAGAGGTGATAAAGGCGCTTGTTGAGCGCCGCATCGGTCATGGCATTTTTTATTCGTCCAAGGCGCAAGCCATCGAGCATTGCCCATTTGCTTGAATAAGGCCTCAGAAAACTGCTTGCCGGAAAATTGAAAGGCGCGCTTTCGAAGCATGATTCGAGCGCATGGGTATTGTGTCCGGACACGTTCATATAAGCATCGAGCAAACGCGTTGCGCGGCGCAGATAGCCTTGCCCTGCCTTGTCGGAGGCCGCATAAGCGTGACCGCCTTGTGTTCCGCGATAACACACGATGCCATGCCGCGCGAGCGCCGCAAGGTAGTCTTCATTGCACTGGTTGCGCGGAAATACGATGCTCTTCAACCGCAAGCCTGCGCGCCTGGCAACCTCCGTGGCGCATTCGATATCCGCTTCGAATTCGCGCAAGCCCTGACCTTGTTCTAGACAGTAGTAATGCGAATAGGTGTGCGTGCCGATAGCCTGACCAGGCTGCTCCGCAATGCGTTCGACGAGTTCGGGCGCGAAGTGATAAAGCGGATCGAGCGCCTGGCCTGCATCGATATATTCATAAGGGGAAATGCCTGCGCGCACGTAATTCGGCCGCAGGGAAGGCGGCGGTAAAGCCGCGCGAAGTTCATCCGCATTGCGATGAAAAAGAAAGCCTACCGTGGCCCATGTCGCGTGAATGCCGTTTGCGGCAAAGACATCGAGCATGCGCGGAATGGCCTCGCGCACGCCGCGCAGGTTCGCGCCATAGCTCTCGATGGTACGCGTCTCGCGCACGCCCCAGAGCAATTCGAAGTCAAGCGAGACCGTGAACACCCCATGGTCGAATGTCATGAAGCGGCTTTTCGTCGTGGAAGAGAATGAATCAGGCGAACGATGCTTGATGCATGCGCATGTTCGCTGATTTCCCCGCCGACGATGGTGGGCTACCGCACTTAGACGAAGCGGGCCATCGACGATGGCCCGCTTGACGTTCTCACCGAGTCCCGCTTGATTAACGCCTACTCTTCGATCTTCGAAATCGCCGAAGTAGCCGGGTCATAACGATAGCCCTTCTGCGCAAGCTGCTGGACCATCTTGTCGCCGATCACCCTTTGCTGCGCTTCACGCAACACGAGTTCATGGTCCGGCTTGAGCCGTTCGAGTTCCAGCGCAAGCCGGCGCATGAGCGCGACTTCGCCGGTGCTGCGTGCATCGATGAAGAGCAGTTTCTCGTTCGCGCCGTCGAGCCGCTGCTTCAGGTCCTTGGCATAACTGACCCATTCTTCGGCCTGCGTGCGCAGCTTGTCGTAGGCCTTCGTATGATCCTTGGCTTGTGTCGTGATCTGCCGTTGCAAAGCGGCGATCTCGCCTTCCACCGCGACGCCGCGTGCCTCGAGTTCCATGCGCTGCGAGGCGTGAGTGCTTCTTGCATCGGCTTCGCGTTGTTCCTGTTCGGCCAAACGCTCCTGCAGCAATGCCGCCTGCTGTTCGGCATTCTCCGCGCGCTCGCGGGCAGCGGCGGCATCTTGCGCGCGCTGGGCGGCGTCGGCGCTTGCCGCGTCTTTTTGCTCGTTCAACGCGCTGATCTGCGAACGCGCCGCTTCGAGTTCTCGTGCGACACGCTGAAGCTCGCCGGACTGCGCCGTGGCTTCATCGTGCTTGGCCGCGTGAGCCTGTTGCAGCTCGTTTAGCGCGCCGCGTGCCGCGTCGAGTTCGACTTCGAGTTCCGCGATACGCGCAAAACGCTCGTTCGCTTGCTGCTCGACCGCCGCCACGCGTTCGGCGGTAACGCCCGCTTCATGCGCGTAGCGTTGCGCTTCATCGGATTTCGCCTGACTTTCATGCTGCAGCGCCTCGGCTCTTTGACGCGCCTCGTCGCGTTGTCGAACGAGGCTGGCAATCTCGTCGTCCTTGCTCGCGACATGCGCGCTTAGCGCTTCATGCGCCTGCCGCACGTCGTCGCGCTCGCTCACGAAGCGCGCGATCTCCTCGTCCTTTTGCGAGACGGCCGCGTGCAAGGCATCGTTGTGCTCCTGGACGATGCGCGCGATCTCCTCGTGCTTGCCGACTGTCGCCGCGTTCAACGCGTCGTCCCGTTCGCGGACGATTCGCGCAATCTCGTCGTCCTTCGCCGCGACGGATGCCGTGAGCGCCTCATGCGCATGGCGCGCTTCGTCCCGCTCCCATGCAATTCGGGCGAGCTCGTCATCCTTATCCGAGATCGACGCGGCCAACGCTTCCTGCGAACGCTGCGCTTCCTCGAAGGAGGCGATCGCCGCTGCAAGCCTGCCCTGCTCCATCGATTCCCGCTGCGTCAGTTCCTCGACGCGCCGTTCGGCGGTCTCGGCGCGGGCGCTCACATCGGCAAGCGCACTGCGCAGATGTTCGACCGTCTGTTCCGAAGCCTGTAACGCCTGCGCCAGATTGTTGCGCTGCTGGCGCTCGCGGCCGGCTTCCTCGTCGGCCTGCTGGAAACCGGCGAGCGCTTCGTCGCGTTCCGCGAGCGTGGCCGTAAGCCGCTGATCCAACGTGCGTAATTGCGGTTGGAAGCGTTGCCCGGCCTGCTGATGCGCGCCCGCCCAAAGCTGATGCGCCGCGTTCAGAAGCGTCTCGGCGACGCCTTGCGGCAAGCTCGCTTCGTCGTCGACGGGTGCGGGCGCGGCTTGCGGCTCCTGTGCCGCTTTCCAGCGCTGCAACGCGTTTGCCACCTCGATGATGGAGCCGCTGCGGATTTCGTTCCAGACGGTCAATGGCGACAACTCGCGGCCTTCTCCGCTCAACCGTTGCGCGATCGATGCGACCTGTTGATCCGTAATGGTGCTTGACTCTGACATGTGCCCCTCAACACTGTATTTGCCTGATAAAACATCGACTGGCGTAACGTTACTACGTTCGCCGCGAGATCCGTCATTTTCCGTGCACGGCGCGGCGCCTGCCATCGCGCGAAGCCGCGCTCGCGGCGCAGCAGGATCGTCCTAGCCCGGGTCGTTCGCGGCTGTCAAAGTAGCATGCGTCCCCGTCCCTGGAGTGCGCCGTGTCCGTTGCCGAAATACGCTCAACCATTCTGTACCGACCCTTCGAAGCCCGCGACATCGACGCCGCGCATGCGCTGTCGGTCGAAGTGAAATGGCCGCACCGCGCCGACGACTGGCGCTTCGTTCTCGACGCTGGCGCCGGCTTCATCGCGCAGGAAGGCGAGCGCGTGGTCGGCACCGCCCTCTACTGGAAGTTCGGCGAGGATGCCGGCTCGCTCGGCATGGTCATCGTCGCGCCCGACCGGCAAGGGCACGGCATCGGGCGAAAGCTGATGGAACTGCTGCTCGATGCGCTCGGCTCCCGCGTCACCCTCCTGCACGCGACGCCCGCCGGACAGCCGCTCTACGCCAAACTCGGTTTCGAGCCAATCGGCACCTTGCATCAACATCAATCGGCCGATTTTCGCGCACCCGCCATTTTGCTGCAGGCCGGTGAAAGCCTGCGTCCGCTCGAATTTGCCGATACGCCGCGTCTCGCCGAACTGGCATCGCGCGCGGCCGGTGTGGATCGCGGCGCGATTCTGCAGCAACTGCTCGGCGTGGCGCAAGGCGTCGCGCTGGAATCCGCCGGCGAGATCGTCGGCTTCGCGCTGATGCGGCCATTCGGGCGCGGCCACGCCATCGGTCCGGTCATCGCCACGGGCGAAGGTCAGGAACGGTTGCAGCGCGCGCAGGCGCTGGTTGCGCATTGGCTTGCCGCCAACGAAGGCGCCTTTATCCGCATGGATACGCCGGGCGACAGCGGCCTCACGCCGTGGCTCGAAGAACTGGGACTCAGGCAGGTCGATGCGGTCGTCAAGATGGCGCGCAATGGTGCGCCGCGGCCGGACGCGTCTGTGGGCCAGTTCGGCATCGTCAATCAGGCAGTGGGTTGAATACGATGGCTCTTCTCTATAAGGCCGACCCCGAGCGCGGCAGACAGTGGGCGCAGCTTTTCGCCAGCAAGGCGCCCGAGACACCGTTTCGCCTGTGGCCGGATATCGGCGATGCCGCGTCCATCCGCTATCTGGCCGCATGGCAACCGCCCGCCGACCTCACGCGCGCGCTGCCGAATCTCGAAGTGATCTTCTCGGTGGGCGCGGGCATCGACCAGTTCGATCTGTCCGCCGTGCCGTCCGGCATCGCCGTGGTGCGGATGGTCGAGCCGGGCATCGTCGAGGGCATGGTCGAATACGTGACGCAGGCGGTGCTCACCGTGCATCGCGATCTCTTCGACTACGCGGCGCAGCAACGCGAACGCGTATGGCGTGCAATGCCGGTGCGCGCGGCATCCACGCGGCGTGTCGGCGTGCTGGGCCTCGGCATGCTCGGCACGGCCGTGCTGAAACAGTTGCACCGTTTCGGCTTTGCGTGCGCGGGCTGGAGCCGCTCGGCGCATGAACTGGAAGGCATCGAATGTCATGCGGGTGTCGAGTCGCTCGATGCCTTCCTCGCCCGCACCGATGTGCTGGTGTGCCTCTTGCCGCTCACCGACTCCACGCGCGGCCTGCTGAATAAGCGCGTGTTCGCCGCGCTGCCGCCAGGCGCGTCGTTCATCAACGTCGGGCGCGGTCCGCAAGTGAATCAGGACGATTTGCTCGATGCGCTCGATAGCGGCCATCTGCACGCCGCCATTCTCGATGTCACCGATCCCGAGCCTTTGCCCGACACACATCCGTTCTGGACGCATCCGCGCGTGCGTCTGACGCCGCATATCGCGAGCGCGACGCGGCCGGAAACAGCGGTGGACGTGGTGCTCGACAATTTGCGCCGGCATCGCGAAGGGCAGCCGATGATCGGTCAGATAGACCGCAGCCGGGGCTACTGAGGCGCCTCAGCACAAAATGCTGCGCACGCCCCGCAAAACGCCGCATATTTGCTTTTCCGCGATTTATTTGGCGATGCGCCCGACGGCGCTCCCCCGATAGTATGGAACGGTCCAGCTTACTTCCGAGAAGAGCCCGCTCATGTCGAATCAATCCAAGCAAGCCCTGGTCGAATCCGACCGCAAACATCTGATTCACCCAGTCGCAAGCTACCGCGCCCATGAAGCACGCGGCGTCACCGTGCTCGATTCGGCGGACGGCGTCTTCTTGCGCGATATCGAAGGCAAGGAACTGCTCGACGCGTTCTCCGGCCTCTGGTGCGTGAACACGGGCTATGGTCATGCGAGCATCGTCGAGGCGGCCTCGAAACAGATGGCGCGTCTGCCTTACGCCACCGGCTACTTCCACTTCGGCTCCGAACCGGCTATCGAACTGGCCGAAAAGCTGGTCGATCTCGCGCCGGCATCGCTTACGCATGTGTACTTCACGCTCGGCGGCTCGGATGCGGTCGATTCCGCGCTGCGCTTCATCACGCACTACTACAACGCGACCGGCCGTCCGGCGAAGAAGCACTTCATCGCGCTGGAACGCGGCTATCACGGCTCGTCGTCGGTTGGTGCGGGGCTGACCGCGCTGCCCGCGTTCCATCGCAACTTCGATCTGCCGCTCGCGACGCAGCATCACATTCCCTCGCCGTATGCGTATCGCAACGACTACGCGGACGACAACGCGCTCATCACCGCGTCGGTGGCGGCGCTGCGGGCCAAGGTGGAAGCGCTCGGCGCGGAGAACGTCGCCGCATTCTTCTGCGAGCCGATTCAAGGTTCGGGCGGCGTGATCGTGCCGCCTGTCGGCTGGCTCAAGGCCATGCGCGAAGCATGCCGCCAACTGGACATCCTCTTCGTCGCCGATGAAGTCATCACCGGCTTCGGGCGCACCGGCCCGCTCTTCGCGTGCGAAGGCGAAGGCGTGGAACCGGACTTGATGACGGTCGCCAAGGGCCTGACGGCAGGTTACGCGCCGATGGGCGCCGTCCTCATGTCCGATGCCGTCTATCAAGGCATCGCGTCGGGTACGAACAATGGCGTGGCCGTGGGTCACGGTCACACTTATTCGGCGCATCCGGTGAGCGCGGCGATCGGTCTCGAAGTCATGCGGCTTTATCACGAAGGCGGACTGCTCGCAAACGGCCAGGCGCGGGCGCCGCGCTTTGCCGAAGGGCTCGATTCGCTGCTTGCGCATCCGCTCGTCGGACATTCGCGGCATCGCGGTCTGCTCGGCGCGCTCGAACTCGTCGCCGACAAAGAGACCAAGCGCGGCTTCGACGCCTCGCTCAAGCTGCCGGACCGCATCGCCGCTGCCGCCTACGGCAACGGCCTCGTGTTCCGCGCGTTCGGCGACAACATCCTCGGCTTTGCACCGGCGTTGTGCTACACGGAAGCCAATTTCGACATGATGTTCGAGCGTCTCACGAAGACACTCGACGACGTCCTCGCACAAGCGGAAGTGCGCGCGGCGCTGGGCGGCGCGGCAGGCGGTGCAACGGGATTTAATCGTCGCGTGGCTGCGTGATACCATCGACCGACTTCTCCGACATGTCCCGCCCCGCCTCCCACGATGAGCACCGACTGCAAGCTGGACCGAATCGACCTGCGCATCCTCTCGCAATTGCAAAAGCGCGGACGCATCACCAATGTCGAACTCGCCGATGCAGTCGGCTTATCGCCAAGCCCTTGCCTGATTCGCGTGAAGCGTCTAGAAAAGGCGGGCTATATCGTGGGCTACGGCGCGCAGATTCAATTGGAGAAGCTCGGCGACATTCAGGTGGTCTTCACCGAAGTCACGCTGGCGGATCACCGGCGCGAAGACTTCATCAAGTTCGTGAATGCAGTGAAAGACGTGGACGAGATCGTCGAATGTCATCTGGCGAGCGGCGGCTACGACTATCTGCTGAAGTTCGTCACGCGCAGCGTGAGCCATTATCAAAACATCGTCGAAGGGCTGCTGGAGCGGGATATCGGCATCGAGAAGTACTTCAGCTACGTCATCATCAAGACGGCGTTCGCGAAAACGCATTACCCGCTCGAAACGCTCTTCTCGCCAAGCCAGCACTGACCACCGCAACGCGCATTCACGCGCGTTGTTATCCTTGTTTCCTGTATTGAAGCTTCGAACGCTCGCGCCGCGGGCGGGTCGGCGCACGACCCTCGCGCGCGTGGTTCCTGACTAAACGAAAGCGGAGATCCTCATGTCCAGCAAATATCGTATTGCGGTTATTCCCGGCGATGGCATCGGCAAGGAAGTGATGCCCGAAGCCATTCGCGTGCTCGATGCCGTAAGCAAGCGCTTTGACATTGCGCTCGAATACAAACATATCGAATGGGCGAGCTGCGATTACTACGCGGCGCACGGCCAGATGATGCCCGACGACTGGAAGGCGCAACTGCAGCACACGGACGCCATTCTGTTCGGCGCGGTGGGCTGGCCGCAGACCGTGCCCGATCATATTTCGCTGTGGGGTTCGCTGCTCAAGTTTCGCCGCGAGTTCGACCAGTACATCAACCTGCGTCCCGCGCGTCTTTTCGAAGGCGTGCCCTCGCCGCTCGCGAATCGCAAGGCGGGCGACATCGACTTCATGATCGTGCGTGAAAACACCGAAGGCGAGTATTCGTCGGTCGGCGGCGCGATGTTCGAGGGCACGGAACGCGAGTTCGTCTCGCAGACCTCCATCTTCACGCGCAAGGGCGCGGAGCGCGTGCTGAAGTTCGCGTTCGATCTCGCGCAACGCCGCGAAAAGACCATCACCGTGGCGACCAAGAGCAACGGTATCTCGATCAGCATGCCGTGGTGGGATGCGCGTGCCGCGGAGATCGCGGAGCAGTATCCGGACGTCAAGTGGGACAAGCAGCATATCGACATTCTGTGCGCGCGCTTCGTCTTGAGCCCGGATCGCTTCGATGTGGTCGTTGCCACCAATCTCTTCGGCGACATTCTTTCGGACCTCGGGCCGGCGTGCACCGGAACCATCGGCATCGCGCCTTCGGCCAACATGAATCCAGAGCGCAACTTCCCGTCGCTGTTCGAGCCGGTGCATGGTTCGGCGCCCGATATCGCGGGCAAGGGCGTTGCGAACCCGATCGCCATGATCTGGTCGGCCGCGATGATGCTCGACTTCCTCGGCAACGGCACGGGCAAGGAGCGCGAGGCCCACGACGCGATCCTCGCCGCCATCGAGGCAACGCTCAAGGAAGGCCCGCATACCGGCGACCTGGGCGGCAAGGCAAACACGACGCAAGTCGGGCAAGCCGTCGCGCAACGTCTGCTTTAAAGGAGCCGCCATGAGCCATACATTGAGCGATCTGATCCGCGCCGATAATTTCATCGATGGCAAATGGGTGGCGGCCGCCGACGGCAAGCGCTTTGCCGTGACGAACCCGGCGACGGGCGAAGTCATCGTCGAAGTAGCCGACAGCGGCGCCGCCGATGCCCGCGCCGCCACCGATGCCGCCGCGCGCGCGTTTCCCGCTTGGCGTGACACGCTGCCGAAGGATCGCGCGGCGGTGCTGCACCGCTGGCACACGCTGATCGTCGAGAATGCCGACGCGCTCGGCGAACTCATCTCGCTCGAACAAGGCAAGCCGCTTGCCGAAGGTCGCGGCGAAGTGCTGTACGGCGCGTCTTATGTGGCGTGGTTCGCCGACGAAGCCACGCGCATTTACGGCGACATCATTCCGCAACAGCAGCGCGGCAAGCGCATGAGCGCGGTGAAAGAACCGGTGGGAATCGTCGCGGCCATCACGCCGTGGAACTTTCCGCTCGCGATGATTGCGCGCAAGATCGCGCCCGCGCTCGCGGCGGGCTGCACGGTCGTCGGCAAGCCAGCCGAAGACACGCCGCTGACCGCGCTTGCGCTCGTCATGCTCGCGCACGAGGCGGGCGTGCCGGCGGGCGCGTTGAATCTCATCAGTTCGTCGCGGGAGAGCGCGGTGCCCGCGGTCGCCGACTGGCTTCAGGACAGCCGCGTACGCAAAATCACCTTCACGGGTTCGACTCCTGTCGGCAAGTATCTCGCGCGCGAGTCGGCGGATACGCTGAAGAAGCTCTCGCTCGAACTCGGCGGCAATGCGCCTTTCATCGTGTTCGATGACGCCGATCTCGACGCGGCGGTGACCGGCCTGATGGCCTCGAAATTCCGTAACGGCGGACAGACCTGCGTGTGTCCGAATCGCGTGTTCGTGCAGTCCGGCGTGTACGAGCGCTTTGCGGACTTGCTCAGTAACCGCGTCGCTGCATTGAAGGTTGCGCCCGCGACCGACCCGAAAGCGCAGATCGGCCCGATGATCAACTCGCGCGCGGTCGACAAAATCGCCCGCCATGTCGATGACGCCGTCGCGCGCGGCGCACGCGTGCTCGCGGGCGGCAAGCGGCTCACGGAACTCGGGGCGAACTACTACGCGCCGACCGTGCTCGCCGATGCCACACCCGACATGCAACTGAGCTGCGAGGAAACCTTCGGTCCTGTCGTGCCGCTCTTTCGTTTCGACGACGAAGCCGAAGGCATTCGCGCCGCCAACGACACGCCCTTCGGCCTCGCATCGTACTTCTACAGCCAGGACGTGAAGCGCATCGACCGCGTGGCGCGTGCGCTCGAAGCGGGCATCGTCGGCATCAACGAAGGCGCGCTCGCGAGCGAAGCCGCGCCTTTTGGCGGCGTGAAGGAATCGGGCTACGGCCGCGAAGGCTCGAAGTACGGCCTGGACGACTATCTGTCGATCAAATATCTCTGTCAGGGCGGTCTCGAATGAACGCGACGGCTTATCCCATTCAGGTCACGTTTCCGGACATCAGCGCGCATGAGGCCGGCAACACCGGCATCCCTTATGTGCATACCTTCGATTCGGGCGTGGCCGGTCCTCACGTGATGATCAACGCGCTCACGCACGGCAACGAAGTATGCGGCGCGATTGCAGTCGATGAACTCCTGCGCGCGAAAGTGCGCCCGCGGCGCGGCAAGCTCACGCTCGCGTTTGCGAATGTCGATGCCTATCGACGCTTCGATGCCGCGAAGCCGGATGCCTCGCGCTTCGTCGATCAGGACTTCAACCGCGTGTGGACCGCGCAGACGCTCGACGACACCTCGCGCGATTCGAGCGAACTGCGCCGCGCCCGCGCGATGCGTCCGGTCATCGACACGGTGGATCTGCTGCTCGACCTGCATTCGATGCACGAGAAGAGCGCGCCGCTGATCGTCGCGGGACCGCTCGATAAAGGCATTGCGCTGTCGGCGCAACTCGGCACGCCCGCGACCGTGATCTGCGACGAAGGCCATCCGGAAGGCCGCCGCATGCGCGATCACGAAGGCTTTGGCGATCCGGCCAGCGAGAAGAACGCGCTACTGATCGAATGCGGACAGCACTGGGAAGCAAGCGCGGTGGACGTGGCGCGCGACGTCACGGCGCGCTTTCTCCGCCTTGCCGACGTGCTCGATGAGGCCGATCTTCCCATTGGATGGATCAAGCCGTCACCGCCGGAGATGCTGATCGTGCGCGTGACGGAACCTGTCGTGGCAAAGAGCCTCGACTTCCGTTTCGCCGATGCCTACACCGGACTCGAAGTCTTTCCGGAAGCCGGTAGCGTGATCGGCTGGTCCGAAGGCGAAGCGGTCCGCACGCCCTATGCCGATTGCATGCTCGTCATGCCTTCGCTGCGCCAATTGCGCGCGGGCGTGACGGTGGTGAGGCTTGGGAAGATAGAACAGCGTATCGCTGCATCGCAATAACATTCGATCGACAAGACACGACCATATGAAAGTTCAGCAGATCAAGCAGAGCATCGGGCTACAAGGCCTGGAAGACTGGGGCACGGCAGGCCTTCCGGGCACACCGCAAGTCAGGGTTTCGGGCGTACAGCGCGTGATTCCGGGCAGCGAGAACATCGACACCGGCGTGTTCGAATGCACGCCGGGCACGTATCGTCGCTCGGTCAAGGAAGCCGAAGTCATGCACTTTCTTGCCGGAAGCGGACGCTTCACGCCCGATGGCGAAGACACCGTGCACTTCACGGGCGGCGACACGCTGTTTTTCGCGGCGAACACCGAAGGAACATGGGAAGTCGAGGAGACCATGCGCAAGGTATACGTGATTTTCCAGTGAAGCGTTTCTTGAATTGCAGGGCATAACCTAAGGTCATGGAGCCTCCAACAATTGCGGCGTTGCTCCAGCGAATTTGACCCAATATATTTTTGCTCAGACCCGCGTCGTTCTTGCGCGATGACATGCTCATCCGCAGTGACGGCGCGACCTGCAAGACGTCCTTCGCTTCAACCTTGTCGAGGAAACGCCGTGATCAATATTGCAAGGTTCAGTTGTTCCCGTCTCACGCTTCGCCCGCTTGCCATGACTTTCGCGCTTGGCATGGCCCTGGGCGGCGCGGCACCGGCTTTTGCCGCGGGCAGCATCACTTTCGTGTCGCAAGGCGGCGCTTATCAGGAAGCGCAGACCAAGGCGATTCTCGATCCCGCTGCGAAAGAACTCGGCATCACGATCAAGCAGGACAGCATTCCGGATGCATGGCCGCAAGTCAAAGCGCAAGCCGCTACCGGCAAGCCGATCTGGGACGTGATCGATACCCCGACGTCGAACTGTCTGCGCGGCGGGCGCGAAGGCTTGCTGGAAAAGCTCGACTTCTCGAAGATCCCCAACGCGGCCGCGATGCCCGAGCAATACCGCACGCCCTATTCGGCGGCGTACGAGTTTTATTCGACCGTCATCGGCTACAACAAGAAAACGCTCAAGAAGGTGCCGCAAAGCTGGAAGGACTTCTGGGACGTGAAAGGTTTCCCCGGCACGCGCGCCTTGCGCAACGACCCGCAGACCGTGCTCGAAGCCGCTTTGCTCGCGGACGGCGTGGCGCGCGACAAGCTCTATCCGCTCGATGTCGATCGCGCGTTCAGGAAGCTCGAAGAGATCAAGCCGAACATCACGGTATGGTGGACCTCGGGCGGCCAGTCGGCGCAGTTGCTGCACGACGGCGAAGTCGACATGACGATGATCTGGAACGGCCGCGCGAGCGCCGTGCGCAAGGACGATCCGGACGTGGACTTCACCTTCAACGACGGCATCCTGCAGAACACGCAGTTGTGCATCCTGAAGAACGCGCCGAACCTCAACGATGCGGTGCGCTTCCTCAATACCGCGCTTTCGCCGGAATTGCAGGCGAACCTGCCGACGTATATCGATTACGGTCCGGGCAATCCGGCCGCGTTCAAGACCGGCAAGATCAGCGAGAAGCGCGCGTCCGAGCTGCCGAGTTCACCCGCCAATGCCGCGAAACAAGCGCTGATGCAGGAAGAATGGTGGGCATCGGACCCGGGCATTCAGGCCAAGGCGCGGTGGCTCAAGTTCATGCAGTGAACGTGCAGCGCGCGCGTTCCGGCATGATCGATTATCTGATTCTCGGCGGCGGCTCGGCGGGCTGCGTGCTGGCCGCGCGCCTGTCGGAGGACGCAGGCAAGCACATCTGCCTCGTCGAGGCGGGCCGCGACATCTCCGCGAGCACCATGCCGGACGCGGTTCGAAGCCGCTATCCGGGGCGCGCTTATCTCGATACGAACAACATCTGGCGGCAGTTGAAGGCCCGCATGAGCGCGCTCGCGCCCGTTCGACGTTATGAGCAAGCGCGCATTCTCGGCGGCGGTTCCGCGATCAACGCGCTGATGGCCAATCGCGGCGCGCCCGCCGATTACGACGAGTGGAACACGCTCGGGGCCGATGGCTGGAACTGGCAGAACTGCCTGCCCTACTTCCGCAAGCTCGAAACCGATTGCGACTTCGCCGGCCCCTATCACGGCTCGGACGGACCGCTGCGCATTCAGCGACCGAAGTGGGCGCGCATCTCGCCGTTCGTGCGCGCCGTGCTGGATACGCTTAGCAAGAGCGGCCATCCATTACATGAGGATCAGAACGGGCCCTGGCAAGACGGCGCGTTTATCGGCTCGCTCTCGGTGAGCGCGGCGGGCGAACGTATTCCGACGTCCATCTGTTATCTCGACGATGCCACTCGCAAGCGCGTGAATCTATCGATCCGCACGGGTCTCGTCGTCGATCGCATTTTGTTCGATGGCAAACGCGCGATCGGTGCGCGCATCCTGCGGCCGGATGGCACGCACGAAGATGTGCACGCGCGGCGCGTGATCGTCTCGGCGGGCGCGATACACAGTCCCGCGTTGCTCATGCGCAGCGGCATCGGGCCGGCGCAAGCGTTGGCTGCGCTCGGCATCGAAGTATGCGCGGACCGGCCGGGCGTGGGCGGCAATCTGATGGAGCATCCGTCGATTGCGGTGTCCGCGTTTTTGCCGCGTTCGGCGCGCACGCCTTATCCCGATGAGCATCACGAGCAGGCGATCGTGCGCTTCTCATCACATCTCGATGACACCGTGCCCGGCGACATGCACGGCGCGATTCTTTCGCGTTCCGGCTGGCATTCGGTGGGTTATCGGCTCGGCACGATCTTCTTTTGGGTCAACAAGTCGTATTCGCGCGGGCGGGTGACGTTGGCATCGGCGAATCCACTCGATGAACCGAAGGTCGATTTCGCCATGCTTTCCGATACACGCGACCTCGAACGGCTCAAGCTTGCCTTGCGCTTCGGCGCGCAAACACTTAACGCGGCGTCGATGGATGCGCATCGCGACATCGTGTTTCCGTCGAGCTATTCGCCGCGCGTCGCAGCGGTCGCGGTGCCGGGAATGTGGAACGCGTTGCAGCGCGGCGCGTTGAGTGCGCTGCTGGATGTTGCGGGACCGTTGCGTGGATGGCTGATCCGACGCGTGGTGACGCAGGGCGTGAGTATCGCCGACTTGATGAACGATGACGAAGCGCTCACGCGGTTCGTGACACGATCGGTTGGCGGAACGTGGCATCCGTCGGGCACATGCCGCATGGGCGCTGAAAACGATCCGCTCGCCGTGACTGACGCGCGCGGCGCAGTGTATGGCGTCGATGGTCTTTATGTATGCGACGCCTCGCTGATGCCTTCGATACCCTGTGCCAATACGAATGTGCCGACGATCATGATGGCCGAGCGCGTGGCGGATATGCTGCGGGCGGAGTCGAGCGCCAATCGCTTTGCGAGCGAGGTCGGGGTGGTGGATGGGTATGGGTCGAAGCGGATATCGTAGGGCGTGAGATTGGCGGTCGCGTCACGCGCGCTACGAATCGAGGCGCGTGCGCTTGACTACTCCCCAAACCCCACGATCCCCTTGACCTCCAAAAACGCCTCCAATCCCCACTCCCCATACTCGCGCCCATTCCCCGACTGCTTATATCCGCCAAATGGCGACCCCGCATCCCATGGCGGATAGTTCACATAAACGCTCCCCGCGCGCATGCGTAGCGCCACCTTCCGCGCCCGCTCCTTATCCCCGGACTGCACGTAAGCCGCAAGCCCGAACGGCGTATCGTTGGCAATCGCAATTGCTTCTTCGTCATCGCGATACGGCATGATCGCAAGCACCGGCCCGAAGATTTCCTCGCGCGCAATCGTCATCGACGGATCGACACCAGCGAACACCGTCGGCTTCACGTAGTAACCACGTTCCAACCCGTCCGGACGCCCCAAACCGCCCGCCACCAACTCCGCGCCTTCTTCGATGCCGATGCCAATCAACCGCTGCACGCGCGTGAACTGCACGTCGCTGACGACCGGGCCCATCGTCGTGCCGTCCGCATCGGCGGGGCCGACGCGCTGCTTCGAAGCCGCACGCCGCGCGATCTCCACGGCCTCTGCATGACGCGATGCAGGCACGAGCATGCGCGTGGGCGCATTGCACGACTGACCGCTATTGCCGAAGCACGAGTTCACGCCCGCCGTCACGGCCGCTTCCAGATCGACATCGTCAAGCAGGATGTTCGCCGACTTGCCGCCCAGTTCCTGATGCACGCGCTTCACGGTCGGCGCGGCCAGCTTCGCAATCTCGACTCCCGCGCGCGTCGAGCCAGTGAACGACACCATGTCCACATCTGGATGCGAAGACAGCGCCGCGCCCACGGTCGGACCGTCGCCATTGATGAGATTGAACACGCCCGGCGGCACGCCTGCCGCATCGAGAATCTCGGCAAACAAGAGCGCATTCAGCGGCGATACTTCGCTTGGCTTGAGCACCACCGTGCAACCCGCAGCGAGCGCGGGCGCGACCTTGCAGACGATCTGGTTGATCGGCCAGTTCCACGGCGTGATGAGCGCAGCGACGCCGACCGGTTCGTGGTTAATGAGCGTCGTGCCCTTCCTGCGTTGCCACTGAAAGCGCGCGACCGTGCGCAAGGTCTCTTCGATATGCCGCTTGCCGAGCGACGCCTGCCACGCATGCGATAACTTGGAAGGCGCGCCGATTTCACGCGTGATGACTTCGGCCATCTCGTCGTAACGCGCAAGGTACGCTTCGAGTATGCGTTCGAGCAACGCGACGCGCTCTGACACCGGTGTCCGCGAGTACGTTTCGAATGCACGCCGCGCGGCTGCAACCGCGCGATCGACATCGCGCGCATCGCCGAGTGCGATCTCTGCAAACGCTTCTTCCGTGCAGGGATCGATCACGGGCAGACGTCGCGTGCCGGCCGGTTCGACCCACGCGCCATCGATGTAGAACTGCAATGAGTGTGACATGCGTTGATCCGTTTCTATAAGCGTTAAGTGCGCGCCACCGCCGAGCGCCGGCTCACGACGACGATCATCACGAGGCACAACGTAATCGCCGTGAGCATGGTGCTGATGGCCGCGATGGTCGGATCGATCTCGTCGCGCAAGGTGACGAACATGCGGCGCGTGAGCGTCTGGTTGCTGCCGCCCGAAATGAACAGCGCGACGACGGTTTCATCGAGCGCCTGAATGAAGACGAACACCGCGCCCGAGATCACGCTCGCGCGAATCTGCGGCAGCGTCACCGCCATGAAACTGCGAAAGCGGTTCATGCCGAGACTGCGCGCGACCATTTCCTGCGTGCGGTCGAAGCTGCGCAGATCCGCGCCGACCGAGATGAGCACATAAGGCAGACCCAGCATGGTGTCCGCGATGATGAGCCCGCCCAGCGTATTCACGTATCCCGCTTGCGTGAACACGAAGAACACGCCCACCGCGACGATGATGATCGGTACCATCATCGGCAACATGAGGAGCGTGCGCAGATAGCGCATCGACCAGTGCGAGCCGTACTGAATGCCATAAGCCGCCGCAATACCGAGCGGCGTCGCTATCAATGCCGCGCATGTCGATGCGGCGAACGTCGTCTTGGCTGCGTCGATCCACGCGGGGTTGTCGAAGAACGCGTGATACCAGCGCAACGAATACGCGGGCGGCGGAAAGGTCAGAAAGCGCGCATCCGAAAACGACAGCGGCACGACGATCACCACCGGCACCATCAGGAACACGAGGATCAGCAGCACCGATGCGCCGAGTATGATCCGGCCGAGCGACAGTCTCTTCATTTCGCCCCCAGCGTTTTTTCGAGCGGAATCACGCGGCTCGCGAGCCAGAAGATTGCAAAGACACACAGCAACAGCACCACGCTCACCGAACTCGCCGCGCCCCAACTGTTGTAGATCTCCACATTACGGCTGACGATCATGGAGACCATCATCGACTTGCCGCCGCCCATGAGTTCCGGCGTGATGTAGAAGCCCAGGCACAACACGAAGACGAGTGTCACGCCCGCGATCACGCCGCCCATCGAGAGCGGCAAGAACACGCGCATGAACACATGCAAGGGCGAACCGCCGAGACTCGCGCCCGCTTGCGACAGGTTCGGCGGAATCTTCTGCATCGCCGAATAGAGCGGCAGCACCATGAAAGGCAAGAGGATATGCACCATCGCGATGATCGTGCCGAACTGGTTATACGAAAGCTGCAAGGGCCGCTCGATCAGCCCCATGCCGAGCAGCGCCTTGTTGATGAGGCCCGTGCGCTGCAACAGCACGAGCCATGCGTAAGTGCGCACGAGCACGCTGGTCCAGAACGGCAGAATGACCATGCCGAGTATCAGCGCGCTCCATCGCGGCGAAACCGATGCCGCGAAATATGCGACCGGATATCCCAGCAAAAGCGTCACGCCCGTCACGATGATGGACAGCTTGAACGTCAGCAGAAAGGTGTCGAGATAAGCGCCCGTGAAAACGCGCCGATAGTTCACGAGCGTGAACGCGCCTTCGTGATAAATGGACTGCCACGACAGCCACGCGAGCGGCACCACCAGCAGCACGATCACCACGAACAACGCGGGCGCCATGAGCAGCAGCATGGCGCGGTCATCGCGTCGTTGATGGCGCACCGAGGGGTCGGCTGCGGCGGCATGCATCGGCGTTGCATCCTCTAGTATCCGTTTGGCTATCGTCATCATGCACCCACGGCGTCGAGAAACTGATACCACGCGGCGACGAGCCTCACGCCCGGCGCGCGCAGCGCATGAAAAGGCACCGGCCGCAAGCCGTCTTGCGCGAGCAGCGCGAGATCGGGCTTGTCGCCGAGGGCGAGCGCCGCTGCATGTTGCCCGACGAGGCTCGCCATGGAAATCCCCGCGCCGTTGTAGCCGAGGCAGAACGTGGTGGCGTCGTCGCTACGGCCGACATGCGGCAGCGCGTTGAAGGTCATGCCGACATAGCCCGACCAGCGGTACTCGACCGGCACGCCGTTGAGTTGCGGGAACAGCGCGATCATCGCGCGTTGCAACGCATCGAAGCCGGTTGGCTCGCCTTCCTTGCCGAAGGCATCGCGTCCGCCGAAGAGCATGCGGCCATCCACCTTGCGAAACCACTTCATCATGCGGCGCGTTTCGGCGTAGCTGCGGCGATTGATCATCAACTGCGCGTCGAGGTCGGCGGGGAGTTTCGCGGTCGCGATCATCGCGCTGCGAAACGGCACGAGTTCGCGATGATAGGCGGCGGTGGCATCGGAAAGATTCGAATAAGCGTTGGTCGCGACGATCACCTGTTTCGCACGCACCGTGCCGCCAGGGGCACGCAGGATCACGCGACGATCGTCCGCGCGCGTCATGTCGATCACCGGTGTCGATTCGAAGATCGGCACGCCACGCGCAGTCAGACCGTCGGCAAGCCCGCGCACGTATTCCAGCGGCAAGATGGTGCCCGCGTCCGCGCTCAACACGCCGCCCACGAAACCACGCGAACCCGTCTCGTGTTCCACTTCGGCGCGCGACTGCACGCTCATGGTCGTGTCGCCGAGTGTCGTGCGAACCCACTCGGCTTCCGCCCGTATCGAGGCGAAAGCGCGCTCGGTATGGGCGCAACGCAGACTGCCCGTGTGCTCGAATTGCGCGGCCTGCAAACCGAATTCGTCGATGAGCGCTTCCACCGCGCGCACGCCCTCGTGCGCGAGCCGATGCATGCGCTTGGCCATAGCGACGCCATGCGCGCTCGCAATCGACGGAAACGACAGCCTGAATTTCGACGACACCACGCCGCCGTTGCGACCGCTTGCGCCCCATCCGACCGGATTCGCATCGAGCACGGCGCACTCCACGCCGCGCTTTTGCAAGGCATGGGCGGCCGTCAGCCCCGAATAGCCCGCACCGATGATCGCGACTTCCACATCGAGGTCGCGAGCCAAGGGCGCCGTGGCGGCAGCGGGGCCGGCCATCGCCCGCCAGAGCGAGTCGGGCGCGGGACGCGGCGTCGTCGGGGCGCGCATGATCAGGCGGCGGCGCGCAGTTCGGCCTCGACCGCATCGGCGAGCGCGCCGAGGGTCGCGAACTTGAACGTCGGCGTCGTCACGTTCTCCGGCACGGGCGTGGCGCCGAAGCCTTTCTGACCTTGACGGCGTTCAATCCAGCACGTCGCATAACCGAGCTTCGTCGCGACGCCGATGTCGTGATACTGGCTCTGCGCCGTATGCAGAATCTCGTCGAACTTGTAGCCGAACGCAGCCTGACGTCCACGGTTGTAAGCGAAGAATTGCGGGTCGGGCTTGGCGACACCGGTTTCGTCGCAGCAGACGGTATCGTCGAACGGATTGCCGAGCGTATGCGCATACGCCGACAGCGCGACGCGGTCCGCGTTGGTCATCGCGACGAGCCGGAAGTGCTTGCGCAGGCGCTTCAATGCGGCAACGGAATCTTCGAAGGCGGGCCATTCGAGCACGTCGCGCTGGAACGCAGCAGCCGATTGCGCGTCGTCGGGCAGACCGAGTTCCTTCGCCAGATGCAGGTAGACGTTGGCCATCTCATGGCTCGAACGCCCCGGATACTTCGCGCGGCCATCCATGTACGGCGTGAAGATCTGGTCATCGGTCAGGTCCTTTGCCTTCGGGCCGCCCAGACGCCGCACGGAATCGAGCACGCCTTTTTCGAAGTTGATCAGCGTGCCGACGACATCGAACGTCAGGACCTTGAAATCGGTGAGATTCATTGCATCATCCTTTTGCGGGTTGCGTATGAGTTGGCAACATGTGCCAGTCGAATCGCCCGTGCACAGGCGATGAAAAACCGTTCATGCGGGCACGACGATGGTGTCCGCGGGATCGAGCGCCACGATCATCTCGGCGCCCGGCTGGGGAATGCGGCGGCGCGCCTCGAAGCTGCCGGGCTGTCTCAGGCTGATGGCCGTGCCGTCTGCGAGCACCGCGAACACGCGCAGACTTTCGCCCTGATAAAGCACTTCGGTCACGCGACAGGAAAAGCGGTTGGCGTTTGCTTGCGCGTCGCCATGCGCGATGAAAAGCTTCTCCGTCTGCACCGCGAGCAAGAGCTTCTCGCCGCGTGGCAACGGGTGCGCCGTGCGCAAGACCGTGTTGCCGAGACGCACGGTGTCGTCGCCCGTGCGGCTCACGTCGAGCAAGGTCGCCTCGCCGATGAAGCTCGCGACGAACGCATCGCAAGGACGGTCGTAGAGACGCTCGGGCGTGTCGATCTGCACGAGCTTGCCGTCTTTGAGCACGGCCACGCGGTCGCTCATGGTGAGCGCCTCGCGCTGATCGTGCGTCACGTTGACAATGGTCGCGCCAAGCCGCCGATGCAGCCGCCGCAGCTCGATCTGCATGGTCTCGCGCAATTGCTTGTCGAGCGCGGAGAGCGGCTCGTCCATCAGGATCAGTTGCGGCTCGAAGACCATCGCGCGGGCGAGCGCCACGCGTTGCTTCTGCCCGCCCGACAACTGGTCGATGCCGCGATTCTCGTAGCCCGCGAGTTCGACCATCGCCAGGGCATCGGCGACCTTCTTCGGCCAGGTGGATTTCGGCTTGCGTCGCGCACGCAGCGAGAACGCGACGTTCTCGCCCACCGTCATATGCGGAAAGAGCGCGTAGTTCTGGAACACGATGCCGATATCGCGCTTGTGCGGCGGCGCAAATGTAATGTCGCGCTCGCCGACCCAGACGCTTCCGGACGTTGGCTGCACGAAGCCGCCGAGAATGCCTAGCAGCGTGGTCTTGCCCGAACCCGACGGGCCGAGCAACGAGACGAATTCGCCCGGCGCGATGTCGAGAGAAACATCGTCGAGTGCGGCCAGCGCGCCGTAGCGCTTGGTTGCCGACCTGATCGATACGCCGGTTTTCGCTCGTGCATCCATGAGTGTCGTCTCGTGTCTTCGGGCTTGAGGATTAAGAAAAATATACGGCGCGATGTTTTTGACGGCAATTCCAAAATTGTTGGATCGGGCATAACATCAGGTCATGCCAAACCTTCGCAAGAAACTGCCCAGCGCCAACGCGCTCTTCGTCTTCGAAGCGGCCGCGCGCTGCGGTAATTTCACGCGTGCCGCGCAAGAACTTTACGTGAGTCAGCCGGCGGTCAGCCGCATGCTCGCGCGCATGGAAGACCATATCGGCGTGCGGCTTTTCGAGCGCGTGCGCGGCGGCATCGAACTGACGGAAAGCGGGCGCATTCTGTATCGCAAGATATCGGAAGGCTTCAATGGCATAGAAAGCGCCATCCGCGAAATCGAGGCACGCGCCACCGGCGTGGAGTCGGTCACGCTGTCGGTTTCCACCGCCTTCACCACGCACTGGCTGATGCCGCGCATGAGCCGGCTCAATCAGGCGTTTCCTTCGGTGGACCTGCGCTTTCAACTGATCTCGGGGCGCATTGGCGGGCCGCTCGTCGATGTCGATCTCGGCATGCGCTTCCTTCACGATGAAGAGATCGACGAGAACGCCGTGCTGGTCATGCCCGAAGCGCTGCTGCCGGTATCGAACGAGCGATACCACGAAACCGCGTGTACCGAAGCGGGCCGCGCGCATGGCGATACGGTGATCGTCATGGACGACGGCGAACGCGGCTGGCATGAGCGCTTTCATGCGTTCGCCGACCAAGAGCGGCATGTCGCCGGCATGCTCAGTTTCAACGACTACGCCATCGTCGTGCAGGCCGCGTTGCTCGGGCAAGGCATGGCGCTCGGCTGGCTCAACGTGGCGTCTCACTGGCTCGCGCAAGGCGCGCTCGTGCCGGCGGAACTGGAACTCATCGTGACGAGCCGGCGCTGCTGCCTCGTCACGCCGCCGAACCGGCCGTTGCGGCCTATCGTCGCCGACGTGCGCGACTGGCTCATCGCGGAAACGCTAGGCGACATGCGCGTCGTCGAGAGCAAGTATCCGCGGCTCGGTCTTCGCGATGCCCTTAAGGCAACCGGCATCGAGCTTGGCTGAACGCGTGTCCGCATGGTCGCGTGCGTGCTCGATGAACGTACTCGGCGTCATGCCGCACAAGCGCTTGAAATGCCGCGCGAGATGGCTTTGATCGAAAAAGCCGACTTCCGTCGCCACCACCGATCCCGGCATGCCCGCGAGCAACAGACTCTGCGCACGCCGCACCCGCACGCGGCACAGATACTTGTAGGGCGAAAGCCCGATCTGCTCGCGAAACACGGTCGCAAAGCGCGACACCGACAACGCCGAGACATCGGCGAGCTGCGCAAGACTCACGGTCTTGTCGAAATTCGCTTCGATATAGGCGAGCGCGTTGCCGAGCACGGCGGGCTTGATGTTCGCGTGGCTCTCGTGGTTCATGAAGAAGTCTCTGACGTGGCCGATTCCGCGTGTGCCGATGCACCGCGCTGGAATCGTTGAATGGAGAACGAATCGAGAGGAATGGGTGTGGCGCCGGTATCGAGCAGTTCCGCGAGCGTTTCGCCCACGCCCGGCCCGATCTGAAACCCCGAGCCGCTGAAACCGAACGCATAGAAGAGGCCATCGGCTTTCGTGCTCGGGCCGATCACCGGTTCCGAATCCGGCAGATAGCTTTCGACGCCGCTCCAGACGCGAATTACGTGCAAGGGTCCGAGCGCCGGCACCATGCGGCGAAACTGCGCCATCTGCGCGACGGTGTTTTCCGGCAGCACGCCCGCGCGGCGCGTGGCGATATCGGCGGGACCGGGCGGGCCGCCGCCGAGCACGAGATTGCCGCGCGGAATCTGGCGGAAGTACACGCTCTCGGCCTTGACTGTCGTGTAGACGCCCATCGAATGCTGGAAGACATACGGCACGGGTTCGGTCACGGCCATTTGCGGGCCGCGCGCGACGAGCGGCACCGGCTCGCCGAGTTGCGTCGACAAGGTATTGGCCCACGCGCCCGCGCATACCAGCACTTGTTCGGCGCGATAGATGTCGCCCGCCGCGCTTTCCACGCGAAAGCCGCCCGCTTCTTTCTCGATACGCACCACTTCCGTGTTCTCGACGATGCGCGCTCCGAGCCGCGCCGCCGCACGCCCGAACGCAGGCGCGGCGAGTCGCGGATTGGCGTGGCCATCGAGCGGCGAAACGGATGCGGCAAGGACTTCGCGGCCGAGGAAGGGGAAGCGCTCGAACATCGCACGGCCTTCGAGCACTTCGAGATCGAGGCCGTGGGCGCGCGCTTCATCGGCATAGCGCTGAAAATACTCGGCATCATGCGCGTGATAGCAGACGCGAGTATGGCCCGAAGGCAGGAATTCGACATCTTCGCCGAGCAGTTCCCGCGAGCGTTTCCAGGTCTGCAAGGCGCGATTGGACATGGCCAGTTGCGAAAGCGCGCGGCCCTGGCGACGCACGCCGCCGAAGTTCACGCCGCTTGCCTGCTGCCCGGTGAGACCGCGTTCGAGCACGATCACGGAACGCTTACGGCGGCGCAAAAAGAATGCGGTCGTCGTGCCGACGATACCGCCGCCGATCACGATCACATCGGCGCGCTCGTTCATTCGCTCAACTCCTTTTCGATTCCTCGATGCACTTCGTCCTGCAGCGTCACGGCCATCGGCAGCGGCTTGACAGGCGCTTGTCCGCGCAGACGTCCGACCGCTTCGAGCGGCACGCGCGCCTCGGCGGCGATGACTTCCGCGCCCGCGTGCGCGCAATATCGGCCCTGACAGCGGCCCATGCCGACGCGGGAAAACGCCTTCGCGCGATTCGCTTCCCGCGCGCCCATTTCGCGTACCACGCGACGCAATTCGCCCGCTGTGATGGCTTCACAGCGGCAGACGATCGCCTCGTCCGGAAGCGCGGCAGCGAAGCGCGCGGGCCACGGGAAAGCGGCCCGCAGGCCGGCGGCGAATCGCGTGAAGCGCGCAAGTTCGTCGCGTAATTGCGTGACGCGCGCGTTGTCGGGCGCGAGCCCCGCATCGTGCAAGGCGGCGAGCGCCGCGAGTTGTCCGGAGCGCTCGGCGGCGTCCGCGCCGCGCACGCGTGCGCCGTCACCCGCGAGATAGACGCCGGGCACGCTGCTGCGGCCATCGCCGTCGATGCGAGCAAGCCATTGCCGGGCGGCCTGATCGAAGACGAATTCGCAGCCCGCGAGATCGGCGAGCTGCGTTTCGGGACGGAGGTGATAGCCGAGCGCGACGGCATCGCAGGCAATATCGAGTTGCGCGCCGTTCGCCGTTTCAACGCGCACGCCGCTGACGCCATGTTCGGCCGTCCCGCCGATGCCAACCGGCGTGATGCCGCGATGCACCGCCACGCCCGCGCGACGCAATACGCGCATCAAGCCGATGCCCTTGACGAGCGTCGATGGCATGGCGAGCAGTTGCGGCAATGCGCGAATGCGTTGTGCAAGCGTCGAGGTGTCCAGCACCGCACCGACCGTCGCGCCTGCTTTGACGTATTGCGCGGCGACGAGATAGAGCAGCGGTCCCGTGCCCATCAGCACCGTGCGCGCGCCGATTGCACAGCCTTGCGACTTCAGCGCGACCTGTGCGCCGCCGAGGCTATACGTGCCTGCGTGATGCCAGCCCGGCACCGGCATGAGGCGGTCGGTGGCGCCGCTGCACACGATGAGCGCGTCGAAGTCGAGCTTGCGATAGCGCGTGCCGCTGACGATATGCACCACGTTCGGTTCGATGTTCCACACGAGCGTCTCGGGCAGATAGTCGATCTGCGCGCGCAAGCCATCGAACGTGCGATGCAGCGACTGAGCGCGGACGGCTTCGCTGCCATAAAGCGTTTCATACGAGCGCGAAAACCCGTCGGGCTGCCGCCGATAAATCTGCCCGCCGTCGCGCCGTCCTTCATCGACCACGGTCGGACGCAAGCCCGCGCGCACGAGCGCTTCGGCTGCGCGCACGCCCGCCGGTCCGCCGCCGATGACCACGACCTTCAAACGCTCGCGCGCGGCCATACACCCTCCTTCGTCTGACCGATGCGTGTGACGATCGACATGCCTTCTTCAACAGGCGTCGTGCAGGCGCGCAGGCGTTCGCCGCTCGCGGTCCAAACCCAGCAATCCTGGCACGCGCCCATCAGGCAGAAACCGGCGCGGCGGCCATCGCCGAACTCGGAATCGCGCAAGGTGTCTTGCGCCGTCAGCAGCGCGACCATCAGCGTGTCGCCTTCCTTGGCCTGTGCGATGCTGCCGTCGATAACGATGGTCACCGTTTTGCGCCCCGTCTCCGCCACTCTCACGAAACGTGCGTTCATACAGCCACCGCGTTGTCTTGTGTCTGCATGCGCGTGAGGTCGTCGGCCGAGCGGTGGCACAGAATGGCGGCGCCCGAAGGCAAGGTCTTGACCGATGGCGGTGTCACGTTGCACTTGCCGTCGATGCGCACCGTGCAACGCGCACGGAAGCTGCACAACGCATCCACGTCGCTATCCGAGCCGAGCACGGGCAAGGCAGTCAGCGTCGATGCGCGCCGCTCGTCGAGCCAGCCCGGTTGCAGCGCAGGCACCGAATCGACGAGCAGACCCGTGTACGGGTGATACGGCGGATGCGAAAGCGACTCGCGCTGGCCCGCTTCGACACACTGGCCCGCATACAGCACGATGACTTCGTCGCAGATGGCCCGCACCGTCGAGATGTCGTGGCTGATGAACATGAGCGAGACGCCGAGTTCGCGGCGCAATTCCGCGAGCAGATCGAGAATGGCCGCGCCGACCACCGTATCGAGCGCGGACGTGACTTCGTCGCAGAGAATGAGCGCGGGGTCGGCGGCGAGCGCGCGCGCCAGATTCACGCGCTGCTTCTGTCCGCCCGACAAACCGCCCGGCTGGCGCTTCGCAATCGCTGCGGGCAGCTTCACCAGATCGAGCAGTTCCAGCATGCGCTTTCGTGCCGCCGCACCGCGCAGGCCGTGATAGAAGTTCATCGGCCGCGCGAGAATATCGGCGATGGTACGGCTCGGGTTGAGCGCGGTATCGGCGTTCTGGAACACGATCTGCACGCGCCGGTATTGTTCGAGCGTACGTTCGGAGAGCTTGGCCGGCAGCGGCTTGCCGTCGAGCAGCACGTCGCCGCGCGCCCGGTCCACCAGACCCGCGACCACGCGTGCAAGCGTCGTCTTGCCCGATCCCGATTCGCCGATCACACCGAGCGTGCTGCCACGCGCGATCTTCAGGCTCACGTCGTCGAGCACGCGCACGGCGGGCACGCCGTTCGCATCGACACGGCCATAACCCGCGCTCAGGCGGCGAATTTCCAGCAACGGCTTTTCACCCTGACTGGTGAGCGGCGAGAGTTCGGCGAGCAGCGCATCGGGGCGGCGCACTGCGCCGAGCAACTGGCGCGTGTAATCGTCGGCGGGAGCGTCGAGCACTTGCGCGGTCGCGCCGTTCTCGCGCACGCGTCCGCCGTTCAGCACGACGATGCGGTCCGCCATCTGCGCCACCACGGCGAGGTCGTGCGATACGTACACCGCCGTCGTGCCGAGTTCGCGCACCACGCGCTTGAATGCGGCGAGGACTTCGATCTGCGTGGTCACATCGAGCGCGGTGGTCGGTTCGTCGAACACGACGACGGCGGGATCGGTGATCAGCGCCATCGCGGCCATCAACCGCTGCAACTGCCCGCCCGAGACCTGATGCGGATACCGGTCGCCAATGCTTTCCGGATTCGGCAACGCGAGCGCGCGGAACAACGCGACCGCCTTCTCGCGCGCCGCCGCGGCGGACATGAGTTTGTGCAGCAACGCGGGCTCGGTCACCTGATCCATGATCGTGCGTGCCGGATTGAATCCCGCCGACGCGCTCTGCGCCACATAAGCCACCGTGCGCGAGCGCAGCGCGCGACGGCCCTTTTCACTCAGTTCGAGCACTTCGGTGTCGCCGATCTTGACGGAACCGCCCGCAATCGCGCAGCCGGTGCGCGCATGACCGAGCAGCGCCAGCGCAATCGTCGTCTTGCCCGAGCCCGACTCGCCGATCAGTGCGAGCACTTCGCCCTTCTTCACGACGAAGTCCACGCCTTTCACGATCTCGACGACCGGGTCCGGCGCCGCGCCCGCGACCACGCGCAGGCCTTTCACTTCGATCATGTTGGTGGTCATTGCGCGCCTCCGTTGCCGCGCGCACCGTGGCGGCGCAGGCTGTCGATGAGCAGATTCACGCCGACCGTCAGCGTGGCGATGGCGACCGCCGGCATGAGCACGGCCGGCGCGCCTTCCGCCAGACCGCCGATGTTCTCGCGCACTAGCGAACCCCAGTCCGCGTTCGGCGGCTGGACACCGAGGCCGAGAAAGCTCAGGCCCGACAGCAGCAACACGATGAACACGAAGCGCAGGCCGAAGTCGGCGAGCATCGGGTGAATCATGTTCGGCAGCACTTCGACGCGAGCGATATAGAACAGCTTCTCGCCGCGCGCTCTTGCCACCTGCACGTATTCGAGCGTCATGATGTTGACCGCGAGCGAGCGCGAAATGCGGAACGCGCCGGGAATGTAGGCGAGCGCGGCGACCATCGTCAGCATGGGGATCGACGAGCCGAACGCGGCGATCACCACCAGCGCGAGCACCTTGCTCGGAATGGAGATGAGCGCATCGAAGAAGCGGCTCAAGATTTCATCGACCCAGCGGCCAGACACAGCCGCGATCAGACCGAAAAACGTGCCGATGAAACTCGCGAGCAGCGTCGCCGCGAGCGCGAGGCCCACCGTGTACTGCGTGCCGTACAGCACGCGGGAGAGCATGTCGCGGCCGAGATAATCGGTGCCGAGCCAGTGCGCCGCGCTATAGCTGCCGAAGATGTCGATGGAAGTCATCGCGCCGCCTTTGTACGGCGCGACGAGCGGAGCCAGGAACGCGACCGCGAGCCAGAACACGACGATGAAAAGACCGATCAAGCCGAGCACCGAGAAGCGTCCGGCGAGACGCCGCAGCGGGCCGCGCTTCTGCACGATGACCGGCGCTTCGGCCACGTCCGGTATTCCGGGCTCCGGCTCGTACATGACCTGCGAGGCGTGTGGCACGTGAGGTGTCGAGGGACGATTCATCGTTGACGCAGCCGTGGGTTGGATACGATCTGGGCCAGGTCGGCAATCAGCACGAGCGCGAGATACGCCGCGCAGAACACCATGACGCAGCCCTGCACGAGCGGCATGTCGCGGTTGGTGACGGCATCGACCATGAGGCTTGCAAGACCGGGATAGTTAAAAATCGATTCGACGATCACCACGCCGCCGAAGAGATACGAGAGACTCAGCGCCACCGCGTTCGCAATCGGCCCGATGGTGTTGGGTAAGACGTGCCGCAACACCACGCGCATCGGCGATGCGCCCTTTAGACGCGCCATCTCCACGTAAGACGCGTTGAGCTGATCCAGCACCGCCGCGCGCGTCATGCGTGCCATTTGCGCGACGATCACGCAGCAGAGCGTCATCACTGGCATCGCGTAGACCCGCAAGAGCGCGCCGAACGACGACACATCCGAGAGATACGAGAGCGCTGGCAGCCAGCGCAGCTTCACCGCGAAGATCAGGACGGCGATGGTCGCGACGAGAAACTCGGGCACGGCCACGGTCGAAAGCGTCAGCACGTTGAGCGCGCGGTCGAGCAGCGAGCCGCGAAACATGGCCGATACGATGCCGATGAAGAGCGCCACCGGCACCGAAACCAGCGCGGTCAAACCGGCCAGCACGAGCGAATTCGGCAGACGCGAGGCGATCAGCTGACTCACCGGGAGATTGTTCGACAGCGACGTGCCGAAGTTGCCCGAGACCACGTGCACGAGCCATTGCACGTAGCGTTGCAGCGCGGGCTGATCGAGCCCGTACTCGTGACGCAGGGCCGTGACCTGCTCGGGCGTGGCCGCCTGGCCGAGCGCCTGCTGTGCGGCATCGCCGGGCAAGAGACCCGTGATGCCGAACACCACCGCCGAGACGATCAGCAAGGTCAGCAACGCGAGGCCGATGCGCGTGGCGACGAGTCGTTGCGCATGAACTTTCATCGGATATCGCCTCCGGTTTGAGGTTCGCGCGCCGTCCGTTGAGGGCGCGCGATGTCGCTTGAGACGCAGCGTACATTACGCCGTGAGCCAGACCTTTTCCGCGAACATGAAGCCGCCGAGACCGGCGAGCGGAATCGAGCCGAGGCCCTTGAGCTTCGCGGTGTGGGCATCGAGGGAACTCTGGAACATCGGAATGCCGATGCCGCCGTCCTCGTGCACGAGCTGCTGCATGTCGCCGTAGATCTTCTTGCGCTTGGCGTCGTCCGGCTCGCCGCGCGCGGCCACCAGCATCTGGTCGAACTGCGGGTTCTTCCAGTTGGCTTCGTTCCACGGTGCGTCGGACTTAAAGAACTGCGTGAACAGCACATCCGCGCTCGGGCGTGCGTTGATGTTGCCGTAGCCGAGCGGATGCTTCATCCAGTGATTCGACCAATAGCCGTCGGCGGGCACGCGCACCACTTGCAGATTCAGGCCCGCTTGCGGCGCGACCTGTTGCAAGAGCACGGCCATTTCGACCGAACCCTCAGCCGCCGGCGATGCGTACAGTTGCACCGGCGCGCTGCCGAGCTTCGCCTTCTGGAAGTAGAACTTGGCCTTGTCCGGATCGAACTTGCGTTGCGGCAGACCGGCCATGTAATACTTGTTGGTTGGATCGATCGGCTGGTCGTTGCCGATTGCGCCATAGCCGCGAAACACGGTCTGGCGAATCTGGTCGCGATCCATCAAGTGCATCATGCCGCGCCGGAAATCGCTCGTGCCCGTGATGCCGCCGTCGTCGCGCACGATCAGGTCGGTGTATTGACCCGTCTTCGTTTCCAGCACGTTGAAGCCTTGCGTGCCCTTGATGCGGTCCGTCGAGCGCGCGCTCACCGCGTTGATCAGTTGCACGTCGCCGGACAGAAGCGCGTTGACGCGCGCGGATTCATCGGCGATACCGATCAGCTCCACTTCGTCCAGATGCGGCAGGCCCGGCTTCCAGTACTTCTCGTTGCGCACGCCGACCGTACGCACGCCCGGCGTGAATTCCTTGACCTTGAACGGACCCGTGCCGATCGCCGTCTTGAAGTCGGTGGTGCCGTCCTTGATGATGAGGAAGTGCGAATCCGCGAGAATCACGGGCAGGTCGGCGTTCGCGCCGGCGAGCGTGATGGTCACTTCGTTCGGGCCGGTGGCCTTCACGTCCTTGAACTGGTCGGCAATGGTCTTGGCCTTCGAGCCGACCGCTGCATCCTTGTGACGCATCAGCGAATAGATCACGTCCTGCGGCGCGAGCGATTTGCCGTCGTGGAACTGCACGCCGCTTCTGAGCTTCACGACCCACACGATCGCGTCTTTCGTTTCGAGCGATTCAGCCAGCGACATCTGCGCGCCGAGATGCGAATCCAGTTCGGTCAGGCCGTTGTAGATCATGAAGCCGCGCACGTAGTCGGTGCCGAGCGCGCCCTTGGCGGGGTCGAGCGTATCGGCGGACGAAGACGATTGCGTCGCCACGCGAATCCGTCCGCCCTGCTTCGGCTTTTCCTGCGCGAACGCGGCGCCGCTCACGGAAAGCAGGCCCGTGCCGGTGACGGACAGCAAGCCGCCCGCGGTCAGCGCGCGCAGCACGCTACGGCGCGACGCGCCTTTTTTCGTCAGTTCGTCGAGCCGGATACCGGCATGGTCGACTGCATCAGGCGATTGATCGATGCTCATGAACTTCTCCGCGTGAGATTGGGGCTGAATGAATCGCCGGCTCGGTTGTTTCCGGCTGGCTGTATTTGCTTCGATGCTTCGATGCTTCAATAGAAAACGTCTTTGATCGAGTAGTACGCACCGACCAACGGCAGGAACCACGGTTTGCCCGTGTGACCCGGAATGGCGGGCCAGTCGAAATCGCGCCACGGATTGGCGTCGGCCTTGCCGT
Organism: Caballeronia sp. LZ003; assembly: GCF_031451465.1. Lineage (NCBI taxonomy): Bacteria > Pseudomonadati > Pseudomonadota > Betaproteobacteria > Burkholderiales > Burkholderiaceae > Caballeronia > Caballeronia sp. LZ003. Next base: position 1,255,099 of record NZ_JARUXJ010000003.1, read on the forward strand.
TCATCACGTCGGCCATGACCTGGCCCATGTGCGTGGACATCTGCGTGCCGTGGCCGCTGTAACCCATCGAAAAGTAGATGCCGTCGTGCTGCCCGGCGCGCGGCAGACGGTCCGCGGTGATATCGACGAGACCGCCCCAGCAATAGTCGATGCCTACGCTCGCGAGACTCGGGAACATCTGCGCGAGGTTGTCCTGCAGGATGCGGCCGCTCTTCGCATCCGAAGGTCTTTCGGATGCTGTGAAGCGCGCGCGTCCGCCGAACAGCAAACGCGCATCCGGCGTCACGCGAAAATAGTTATGCATGAGGCGGCTCGTGGTGTAGGAGCGGCGCTTGGGCAAGATGCGCGCGAGCTCTTCTGCCGGCAGCGGCGCGGTCACGATGATGAACGAGCCCACCGGCGCGAGCCTGCGTCTGTACCATGAAAACGGACCGTGCTTGGAAGGACCGGTCGCGATCAACACTTGCTTCGCGCTCACCGCGCCGCGCGCCGTATCGATTCGAAACCCGCCGTCTTCCTTCGTGATGCCGCGCACTTCCGCATGTTCGAAAAGCTTCGCGCCTTGCCGCACGGCGGCGTTCGCAAGACCCGCCGCGAACTTGCCCATATGCATCTGGCCACCATGACGTTGCAGCAAGCCGCCATGAAAACTGTCCGACTGCACTTCGCCGCGAACCTGTTCGCGAGTCAGCACGTCGATATCGGGATCGACTTCGCGGCGAATGAGTTCGGCGGTACGTTCGATGTGCGCGAGATGATGCGGCTTCGACGCGAGCTTCAGCTTACCCGTCGAAACATAATCGCAATCGATACCTTCCTCGCGAATCAAACGCTCGACGGTATCGACGGCGGCCGCATACGCGCGATAACAGCCCTGCGCACGCTCGACGCCCAGTTGCGAGCGCAACGCCGCATAGTCCTGCGCCACGCCGGTGTTGCACTGGCCGCCGTTGCGCCCGGAAGCGCCGCCGCCCATTTTCCCCGCATCGAACACGGCGACGCTCGCGCCGCGTTTGGCAAGCGCCAGCGCCGCCGACAGACCGGTGAAGCCGCCGCCGATCACCGCCACATCGACCCGGCCATCGGCCGGGCCTTCCTGCGCCGCCGTGAAGGCGGGTGCGGTATCGAGCCAGTAGGAGTCGAGTTTCATCGGCGGGTCCGGTGGATGACGATTACAGGCCGAGCTCGGTGGCGAGATCGCCGATGGTGTCGACTTCGTAGTACTCGTAGTACGGCGTGCTCGGCTCGTGGCCGCGCTTGACGAACGCCTTGTGCTTCACGCCCATGTCGTGCGCGGTCATCAGGTCGTAGCGCAGGCTCGACGACACGTGCAGCACGTCTTCGGGGTTGCAGTCGAGCTGGTCGAACATGTACTCGAAGCCTTGCATGCGCGGCTTGTACGACTGCGCCTGCTGTGCCGTGAACACGCGATGGAACGGCGCGCCGAGCTTGTCGACGTTGCTTTGAATCTGGTCGTTCGATGCGTTCGAGAGAATCACGAGCTTGTACTTCGAAGCGAGACGCGACAGACCTTCCGGGACGTCCGGATGCGGGCCCCAGCTCGGCACGGCGAGGTAGTACTTTTCGGCTTCGGCTTCGTTGAACTCGACGTTCATGCGCTGGCACGCACGGCGCACGGCATTGACGATGACATCGCGATACGGCTTCCACGCGCCGAGCACTTCGTCGCGGCGGTATCCGGAAAAGAATGCGACGAACTTTTCAAGCTCGGCGCCCTTCAGACGGTCGCCGTACATCTCGCGGGCCATATCGGCCATGCGGAACTTCGTCAGCGTGCCGTAGCAGTCGAAGGTGATGTACTTAGGCTCGAAATCGATCATGGTGTCAGTCCTATCGGGTAATGAACCGCGCAGGGTTCAGGGGCGAGGGCCAGGAAAAACGCATTTCCTGAGGAAAATTTAATCAGGGCAAAAATACTGATGTCGTTGAATGCGGGTGCTTCGACCATGCAAAACAACTCTTTCGAGGCATGTCCGCAGCAGCTTATGCGGCGCGTTTCCGACGCACGATCGATCGTTCATTGACCGATGTCGATCAGCACGCTCTTGATGCGCAAATTGGCTTCGAAGGCTTGCCGCCCGAGGTCCTTGCCGATGCCCGAACCCTTGTAGCCGCCGGTGGGAATCACGAAGTCGCTGGTGCGGCCGTAGCGGTTGACCCACACCGTGCCCGCCTCGATGCCGCGCACCATGCGCAGCGCGCGGCCGAGGTCCGCCGTGTGCACGCCGGCGGCGAGGCCATAGTCGGGGTGAGCGGCGAGTGCGAGCGCTTCCTCTTCGCTGTCGAAGGCCTGCAAGGTCAGCACCGGGCCGAAGATTTCGTGGCGCACGGCTTCCGTTTCCTGTGTCACGCCGGTCAGAAGCGTCGGCGCATAGAACGGTCCGGGCGTCGCGGCATGCGGGCGTTCTCCGCCGCAGCGCAGCGCGGCGCCGCTCGCGACGCTGCGTTGTACGATCGCTTCGATACGCGCGGCTTGCGGCTCGGAGATGATCGGCGGCAAGGTGGTGTCGGCGGCCCAGGTCGGTCCGGCATGCAGTTCGCCGAATACATGTGCAATGCGATCGGCGAGTTCATCCGCGATCGAACGCTCGACCAGGAGCCGCGATCCCGCGACGCATACCTGGCCCGCGTTGCCGGCGATCGCACCGGCGATACGCCGCGCGACTTCATCGATACGCGGGGCATCCGCGAAGACGATCTGCGGACTCTTGCCGCCCAGTTCCAGCGTCACGGGCTTGGTGCCGGTCTCGGCGCAGGCGGCCATGATCGCGGCGCCCGTGCGTGTCGAACCCGTGAACGTCACCTTGGCGATGCGCGGATGACGCACGAGCGCGTCGCCGGTCGTGCGGCCATCGCCCTGAACGACATTGAAGATGCCTGGCGGCACGCCTGCTTCGAGCGCGAGCCGGGCGAGACGCAGCACCGAAAACGGCGTCATCTCCGAAGGCTTGAGAACCACCGCGTTACCGGCCGCGAGCGCCGGCGCGATCTTCCACGACGCCATCACCAGCGGAAAATTCCACGGTGCGATGGCGCCGATCACGCCATACGGCTCGGTCATGGTCATGCCGAGATGCCGATGATCCGTCGCCGCGACCTCACCGCCGATCTTGTCGGCGAGTTCCGCGTAGAAGCGGATGCCTTCGGCGGTGAACGGCACGTCCCAGTTGAATGCATCGCGCACGGGACGCGTGGAGCCGAGCGCTTCGAGCGGCGCGAGCGTGGCGGCGTCGGCGGCAACGAGATCCGCGAAACGGCGCAGCACGCGGGCCCGCTCGCGCGGCGCGCAGCTTGCCCAGCCGCTCGTGCGCCACGCGGTGTAGGCGTTCTGCACGGCGTGGTCGATCATGGCCGCATCGGCGACTGGAATGGATGCGTACGCGACGCCATCCGAAGGCCGCGTGACGTCGATGCGCGTGGTGCCTGCATCGACGAACTCGCCACCGATGAAGTGGCCGCGCGGCACGGCAATGACGGCGGGATCGAAACGGTCCATGTGCTTGGGCCTTGTATGCGTTGATGTCGTATGAAATCTTAGGTCCGAAGGCCCGGCATAATTCGCTGACAAAATTGCGCAATCAGCATATCGGGCGCGTTCTTGCACGCCTAACCCGTGGTTTTGCATTGCATCAAAAGCGCAACGCTTGATAGGAAGATCGTCCTAGTCATGCGCGTTGTGCGATGTCACAGTCGCGATAACCGTCTACAGAACGCTCAGAACCAGGAGGCCGGCGTGCCCGACTCTAATCAGCACGATGCGATTCGATATCGCGCTTTCACGCCCGACGACATCGCGGCAGGACACGCGTTGTCGAGCGCCGTCCGGTGGCGGCATCGCCCGGACGACTGGCGATTTGCCGCGCGGACCAGCAGCGGCATCGCCGCCGTCGACGCTTCCGGCGCGGTGGTCGGTACGGCGCTCGCGTGGAAGTTCGGTGTGGAGGCCGCGTCCATCGGCATGTTCATCGTATCGCCGGAGCATCAGCAACTCGGCATCGGCCGTGAGCTGATCGAGCGGCACATAGGAGAACTCGGCGCGCGCACGGTCGTCATGCATGCGATCGGTTCCGGGCTCGCGCTATGCGAAACGCTCGGCTTCGAGAAGACCGGCACCATCCATCAGCATCAGGGCGCGGCGTTTCAGCCGCCGCTCGTTTCGCTGCCGCCGGGCGAGCGGCTGCGGCCCATCGGCGCGAACGACACGCCGCGTCTGGTCGATCTCGCCTCGCGTGCAAGCGGGCTGGATCGCAGCGCCGTGCTGCCGCAATTGCTCGATGTCGCAAGCGGTATCGCGCTCGATCGCGACGGCGAGTTGCTCGGCTTCGCATTGTTCCGGCGCTTCGGCGACGGTCATGTGATCGGCCCGGTGGTCGCGCCCGACTCGCCGAATGAAAGCCGCGCGAAAGCGCTCATCAGTTATTGGCTCGCGCTGCATGCAGGTATGTTCGTACGTGTCGATACCCCCGCGAGGCTCGGACTTTCGACATGGCTCGAAGGCCTCGGCTTGCCGCATGTCGACAGCATCGAGCGCGTGGTGCGCAATGGTCCCTTGCCCGTCGATGCCACTTCGATCGAATACGCCATCGCCAGTCAGGCGTTAGGCTAGGGCTTGTCATCGCGAGCTTGCCGCTTCCCCGTCCGATGCTTTATATAGTGAGTGGCCGCGTCGTTTGCGAATGGACGCACTCCACGCACCGAACAGTTCGACGGAGCTTCGACATGGTTCGTCTCGTGATGATTCTTCTCGGCGTGGACTATCTGCGCACGCGCTGGCGCGAAGTCATGGTGCTCGGCTTTCTGAGCATCGCGCTGGGCGGAGTCATTTTCGTCGATGCCCTCGACGGCTCGCTGTACTTTCCCATCGTCCCGTTCGCGCTCGCCTTGCTGCTTGAAGGACTCGCCACGCTTGCGGTTGCATGGACCGGCATGGGCGGGCAACGCACGCTGCGCTACGTTAAGAGCGCGGCGTTCTCTTTGTCGGCGCTGCTCGTGCTGATCGGCGGCGAGCGCGGCAACTTCGTGCTGTCGCTCATCTTCGGCACGCTCTTTCTCGTGGATGGCGCGTTGCAGATCGTCTCCGCGCGCGTGGTCCGCTATCGCCGCTGGAAGCTCGCGATGGCAGGCGGCGTGTTCGAGATCGCCATCGCCATTTTCTTCTACCAGCCGTATCCGGATTACTACGCGGGCACGGTGGCTTATTGCGTGGCGTTTGGCCTTTTCTTCGGTGGATGGAACATGCTGCTGCTCGCCTCGCGCGTGCGGCGTCTCGCGCGCAACCCCGCAGCCGATGACGCCGCGGCCGCCGCAGCTGCATCGCAGGCGTCCGTGCAGGCGGCACGCACGCCGGTCGCGGGCGTCGTCTGGGACGGCCCTCCCGGACCCGACGAAGCCGCCTTGACCGTGCATGTATGGACGCCGGTCGGCACCGCGAAGATGCAGCCGCGCAGGCAGTTGATCATCGACCGGTACATTGCCGCCGTCGACCGCAACGGCACCATCTCGACCGGCCATGCCGCGCTCGAAACGCCCGAGGGCGTGTATATCAGCCTGTATCCGGCGGTGGAGATAGACCGCTCGCCGGACGAGTTCTCGCGCCTCTTGCGTGCGACCCGCGATAACGATGTGCCCGGCATGTTTCAACCCGACTACGCGACCGAATCGAAAGCATGGTGCCCGTCGACGCAACAGGTACGCATCCGCAATTACGATCCTGAAAGGCTCGCGCGCTTCTGGCAGGAATATCAGCGCGACACGACCTACAACCTCACGTATCGCAACTGTTCGAGCACCGTGGCGCGCGCGCTCGAAGCGGCCATCGAAGGCGCATCGGCGCGTGTGTGGGGCAAGCGCGGCGGGTGGAATCCGCTCGTGCGCATCATGACGACGCCCGAGCTATGGGTGGCGGCGCAAGTGCGCAAGCGCGCGGCGACCATGGCGTGGACGCCGGGCCTGACGCTCGACTACGCGCGCGCGCTCAGCATGCTGGCCGATCCGCGCCGTTCGGGCTGGGTGAAGATGGCGCGCATTGCGCTGGCGACGATGTATCGATCGCGTCAGCGCTGGCGTGCGGAAGAAGAGGCGGCGCAAGACGCCACCGCGCAAGCCGGGCAAGTGAAGGAACCGGGCTGAACGCCAACCTTCAAAGCGTCATGCCGCCCGCTACCTCGATCACCGCGCCGTTGACGTAACTGGCTTCGTCGCTTGCGAGGAACGCATAGACATTCGCGACTTCCTCGGGCTTGCCGAGACGGCCGAGCGGCACATCGGCGCGCATCTTTTCTAGCACTTCGGCGGGGATGGTCGCGAGAATCGGGGTATCGACGAAACCGGGTGCAACCGCATTCACGCGGATGCCCTTCGGCCCGAGTTCACGGCTCCACGTTTTCGTGAATCCGATCACGCCGAACTTGGCCGCCGCGTAACTGGTCTGCCCGAAATTGCCGTAGATGCCGACCACCGAACTCGCATTCAGGATCACGCCCGAACCTTGCGCGATCATGCCATCGGCCACGGCCTGGCTCGCGTGGAAGACGGCGCGCAGATTCACGTCGATGACATCGTCGAATTGCTTGAGCGTCATTTTCTGCAGGCGTGCGTCACGCGTGATGCCCGCATTGTTCACGAGCACGTCGATGCGCTTATAGCGGTCGCGCACCGTCGCCACCATCTCGTCGACGCGCTCGCGATCCGACATATCGACGCAAAATGCGCTCGCTTCGGCGCCCGCTTGCCGACACGCTTCGACCACCGCTCCCAGCGCTTCCGCGTTGCGGTCACATGCCGCGACGATCGCGCCTTCCTGCGCGAACTTGAGTGCCGTGGCCGCGCCGATGCCCTGCGCCGCGCCCGTGATGATCACTACTTTTCCTTTCAGTCTCATTCGTTCGAACCTTGTTTTAAGGGAAAAACTGGAGTTATTTCGACGGTGAATCGGGCACGCCATACCCCGCCAGAAAGAGATCCACCGCCGCTTCCGCCACCCGCTTCTGCTCGCGCTTGGACAAGGGCGATTGACCCATCGTGACCTGCGGCCAGAACGCGAATCCCTTGACGATGCCATGCAACTGCTGCGCCGCGAACGCCGGGTCCGACGCCACATTCAGGCGGCCATCGGCGGCGGCGGCGCGTATCCATCGCGTCAAGTCTTCCTCGCGCTCGCCAAGCTTGCCGACCATTTCCCGCGCGCGCTCGGGCGAATGAATGCCCTCCGCAATCGCCACTCGCGCAAGCGATAAAAACGCGGCGTCGTTCAACAGATTCAACTTGCGCGCAAGCAGGTCGAGCAACTGCGCACGCAACGGCGATCGAGGGTCGTAGGCAGGAGCGTCGTCGGACTGGCTTGCGGTCCACAACTGATGGAGGATCGCCGCGAACAGCGCGTCCTTGCCGTCGAAATGGTTGTACACCGTTCTCTTCGATACCCCCGCGCGCGCCGCGATGCGGTCCATGCTCGTGGCGTCATAACCCGAGGCGATGAATTCCTCCACCGCCGCGTTCACGATGGCGGCGCGTTTGCGGTCGGTCAGACGAGGTTGGTCAGCGTTCGATTCCATCAGGCAATTTTACACTGAGCGGTTTACTTTCATCTCGAAAATAAACTACACTGGGCAGTCTACTTTCCTGCTGCACCAACCGGATGCCATTTGCCATGACGTCGATTACCGCCTCGATCAGCCGCGCGCTCGGACTCACCGCAGCCAGGCGCGGACGCGAACTGTCGCATACGTCGCCGCAGCATGACGGCGAGCGCTTTCGCAATGTCAAGCCGCGTCCGGCCGAGGGCATGGGCAAGACCTTGCGCATCATGTGGAACATGATCGTCAACAAGCCGCGCGGCACCGCGCCCGTAGAGCCGCCGGCCGTGCTGACACTGACGCGCGCGCAACTCGATGCCGCGCCGGACCGCAGCCTCTTTCGCCTTGGCCACTCCACGCTGCTCTTCAAACTGCGCGGCGAGTTCTGGCTGACCGATCCGGTGTTCGGCGAGCGCGCATCGCCGTTCCGCAATGTCGGGCCGAAGCGTTTTCATGCGCCGCCCATCGCGCTTGCCGACCTGCCGCCGTTGCGCGGCGTGATCCTTTCACACGATCACTACGACCATCTCGACCGCGAGACCGTGCTTGCGCTCGCCGCGACGACGGACGTGTTTCTGACGCCGCTCGGCGTGGGCGACAGGCTGATCGAATGGGGCATCGACGCGAGCAAGGTGCGCCAGCTCGACTGGTGGCAAAGCGTGGAGCTAGACGGCCTCGCATTCACCGCGACGCCCGCTCAGCACTTTTCCGGCCGCAGTCTCTTCGATGGCAACAGCACTTTGTGGGCGTCGTGGGTGATCGTCGATGACGCCTTGCGCGTGTTCTTCAGCGGCGATACCGGCTATTTCGAAGGATTTCGGACCATCGGCGAGCGGCTCGGACCGTTCGATGTCGCGTTCATCGAAACCGGCGCCTACGATGCGCAATGGCCCTACGTGCACATGCAGCCCGAGGAGACCGTCCAGGCGCACGTGGACTTGCGCGGCCGCTGGCTCGTGCCCATTCACAACGGCACGTTCGATCTGGCGATGCATCGCTGGCAGGAACCGTTCGAGCGCGTGACTGGGCTCGCGCTTGCACGGGGTATCGCGCTGGCGACGCCGCGCATGGGCGAGCGGCTGAATCTGGTCGAGCCGCATCGCGGTGAGAAATGGTGGCGCGAAGTGCCGGAAGTCGAGACGGTGAAGACAGGATGGCGGTGGTGCGCGGGACGTGAGTCTTCGTGATGCTCGTTGCCGCAGCGGTTGTCGCTTCGCATGGCGTTGAAGCGCATCTGTCCTAAAAGGAATAAGGCCGGGATATCACTCCCGGCCTTTGCGCTTACTGCGCCATCGCGCCCGAAGCCGCGTGATCCTTGCTCATCTTGTCGTGCTTCTTCATCTTGTCGCCCTTGCCCATCGAGTCATGCGACATCGCGTCCTTGCTCATGGGATCGTGAGACATGCTGTCCTTGCTCATCGAGCCCTGCGCCATCGTATCGCTTGCCTGCGCGTAGGCGGCCGTCGTGCCGATTGAAAGGACCGCGGTGAAAACTGCCGTCATCAATTTCTTCATGCTACTTCTCCTTGAGTGAGTGAGGTTGAGTCTTCTGCTCCGGCCAAAGCCGGATTTCAACGAGCGGCGATCATGAACCGCCGAACCAGTTGTAGCCCTGGTCGACCCAATAGCCGCCGGGATACGTGTTCGTGACGAAGATCTCGACGATATGCTTCGGGTTCTTGTAGCCGAGCTTGGTCGGCATGCGAAGCTTCATCGGATAACCGTATTTCGCCGGCAAGCGTTCGCCGTCGTAATCGAAAGTGAGCAGTGTCTGCGGATGCAGCGCCGTCGGCATGTCGATGCTCTCGTAGTAGTCGTCCGCGCAACGAAAACCGACGTACTTCGCCGTCGTATCCGCGCCGGCGCGACGCAGGAACTCCGAGAACGGCGTGCCGCCCCAACGTCCTACGGCGCTCCAGCCTTCCACGCAGATATGACGCGTGATCTGTTCGGCATGCGGCAGCGCGTAAAGCTGCGGCAAAGTCCATACGCGCTGCCCCGCCACGAGCCCGCTCACCTTCAGCCGATAGTCGCTGCCATTCACGCTCGGTACGTCGTCGATTCCGTAGAACGCGTTGAATGGAAACGGCCGCGTGATTTGCGCTTCCGTGTAGGTCGGTGCGAGCCGCGCGGGATCGAATAGCGCGCCTTGCACGCGGTCGTTGAGCCGCGATACCGCAGTCAAAAATGTGTTCACCGAGTCGTCGTCGGTGATGGAGCAGCCGGTGAGCATCGCCAGTCCGCCGAGCGACAACAGGCGCTTGCCGAAAAGACGCCGCGACGGCATATCGAGTTCGCGCCGCGCATCCGCGAGAATCGATGCGCGATCGAGCGTCATGATGCTTCTGTCCTTGGGTTTCATCGTGGAGTCTCGTATCGGTTCAACGGCCGCGCAGCATGGTCAGAAGCGAACGCGGCACGAGTGCGACCATCGCCACATGGACGACGATGAACGCCGCCATCACCGCCATCGCGCAGAAATGGACGACGCGCGCCCGGTCATAGCCGCCCATGAGTTCGCGCAGCAGCGGAAACTGCACCGACTTCCATATCGCGAGCCCTGAGAGCACGAGCACCATCAGATCGATCACGACGACGAGATACGCGAGCTTCTGCACCGCGTTGTACTGGCGCAAGTCGCCATGCGAGAGCTTGCCGGTAAGCGCCGCGACCAGGTCACGCCATACGGCGCGTGGCGACACTGGGAAGAACCTGGCGAGGAAACGGCCGCTCGCGAGATTGAGTATCAGATAGAAGATGCCGTTGAAGAACAGCAGCCACATTGCCGCGAAATGCCATTGCAACGCGCCACCGAGCCAGCCGCCAAGGGTGATCGATGGCGGAATGACGAAGCCGGGAAAGACGGGCGATGCGTCGTAGATGCGCCATCCCGAGAACAGCATGATGAAAGCGGCAAAGGCATTGAGCCAGTGCGAGACGCGCAGCCAGAGCGGATGCACGAGTTCAGAAGGCTGATCGACAAGAGTGGTTTGCATGATCGTTCGGGGCGCCACGCGGTTGTGTTCCGAGTAATTCGTTGCCAACGCGCCGCCGGTTACAGCGACACCTTATTTTTATCGATGCAAAGAAACTGTAACCACGGGACGCTTTGCAACGAACTACCCAGGTCGACCCTTCCACTACACGACGATGACGATGAACACCGACGGCACGTTGCACGCAATCAGCGCCAATGTTGCGACGCATCTTGGATTCGGCTATTCTGGATCGACCGATTCAGAACGTGAACGTGACCGCGCGGCCACGCAGCGCAATGCGGAATCGCCCATTCGTCGCCTCGTCAACACAGGACCCATCTTGCATGACGCGGAACACCGCCTGAAGGCTCTGTTCGTGCTCGGCCTGGACGGCGAGCAGACTGCCTACCGCGAATTCCTGCAGGCGCTGACGCGGCATTTGCGGGCTTATCTGCGCAAACGTATTCCGCAGCATCGCGAAGATGTCGAAGACCTCGTGCAGGAAATCCTGCTCGCCGTGCACAATGCGCGGCATACGTATCGGCCGGACGAACCGCTCACGGCGTGGGTGCATGCCATTGCCCGCTACAAGCTGACCGACTTCTTCCGCTCGCGCTCGCGTCACGAATCGCTGAACGACCCGCTCGACGACCATACCGACCTCTTCGCGCTCAGCGACGACGAACCCGCGCGCGCTCGTCACGACATCGGCAAGTTACTCGAACATCTTCCTGACAAGCAGCGCTTGCCTATCGTTCATGTCAAGCTCGAAGGCCTTTCCGTCACCGAAACGGCGCGCATCACGGGGCTGTCCGAGTCGGCGGTGAAGGTGGGCGTGCATCGCGGCCTGAAGGCACTTGCCGCGCGCATCCGGGGGATCCGATGAAAACCGATGACCTGATCGATCTCCTCTCGAATGGCGCAACGCGCGTCGATCGCGCGGCCATTGCACGACGCTTCGGCGAGGCGTTGCCGCTCGGTGTGCTCGGCTCCGTCGTGTTGATGCTGATGGTCTATGGAATGCGGCCCGACTTGCGCAGCGTCGCGGGCACCGCGATGTTCTGGGCGAAGATCGCATTTCCCTCGTGCGTCGGCATCGGCGCGTTGCTCGCCGTGACGCGGCTCGGCAGGCCGGGTGCGCGCGCGGGTCATGCGTGGGCGCTCGTGGTGCTGCCTTTCGTCGTCGTGTGGGTCGCCGGGGCGTTCGTCCTCGCGGCCGCGCTTCCCGTGGACCGCGCGCCGCTCGTTCTTGGGCATTCGTGGCGCAGTTGTCCGTTCAATATCACGCTGCTATCGTTGCCGACGTTTCCGGCCGTGTTTTGGGCCGTCAAGGGGCTTGCACCCACACGTTTGCGGCTCGCTGGCGCGGTCGCGGGCTTACTCGCAAGCTCGCTCGCCACGCTGGCGTATTGCCTGCATTGCCCGGAGATGAGCCCCGCGTTCTGGAGCGTGTGGTATGCCATCGGCATGCTCATGCCTGCCGCTATCGGCGCATGGCTCGGGCCGCGCTTGCTGCGTTGGTGATAAGACGTCGGGCTTGCTCGCCGCGCTCGCCGTGCTTTCGCGCGTGCGTGAATGAAGCGCCGGTCATTCCAAGCCATCTTTCGTTTCGATCGAAAGATCCGCAACCGGCAAGTCGGTGCAAGCAGGCAAATGGGTCAAGCGCTTTACGCTATGCTGACGGACCATTCATCGCGAGGATCGACTATGAAAACGGCGTTCAAGGCGGCATGTCTGGCAATGGCGGCCATGCCGCTTTTCTGTTCCGCACAGACCAGTTGCGACTCGAAGCGCGCCTCAATCGAAGAGGAAATTACCTATGCGCGTGCGCATGGCAATGCGAGTCGTATCGATGGCCTGGAAACCGCACTTGGCAAACTGAACGCCAATTGCACGGAAGCGTCCTTACGCAACGAGAGCCAGCGCAAGGTCGCATCCGCGCAAAAGAAGCTCGCCGAACGCGAGCACGATCTGCAGAAAGCGAAGACCGAAGGCAAGAGCGCGAAGAAGATCGCGGAGCGCCAGCGCAAGGTGGACGAAGCGCACGCGGAACTCGCGCGTGCGCAGACCGAAGCGGCGCCTTGAAACCTTAGCGCGAGGAAACGAGTTTCCCGATCACCGCCAGCAGCGAGACCGAGCCCTTGCGGACACGCTCCACCGGGCCTTCGAAGTCGATCCAGCCTTCGTTGAAGCCGTCGAGCATGCGCATGCGCGGCGTGGGATGCCGCATGCCCTGACTCACGAATAACGCTTCCCACTGTTCGCGCGGCACGGCTTGCGCGCGCACCGGCTTACCGAGCGTCTGCGCGAACGCCGCTGCGATATCGTTTGGGCTGACGCGTTGCGGGCCTTCGAGTTCGACATACCGCACACCACTCCATTCCTCTTGGAGCAAGGCGGCGGCGGTGCGGCCGACGTCTTCCGTGGCAATCATCGGGATGGCGCGATCGAGCGGCTGCAGGAACGAATGGACGATGCCCTCGTTGCGCGCCGTATCGACGTCCCATTCGCTGTTTTCCATGAACCAGCCCGGACGCAGAAAGGTCACGGGAATCGGCTGTTTGCTCAACGCTTCTTCCATCAGCGTGCGTTGCGAGAGCAGATTGCTTTCTTTCGCCTGCGCACCGATGGTCGACAGACAAACGATCTTCTTCGGCTTCGCTAGCGCGATAGCGGCGACGATCGCATCGATCACTTCGCGCGCGCTCGCAAAGCCGGGCGCCGGATCGAAATCCGAGGGCGGAAGAATGAACACGCCCGTCGCGCCTTCGAACGCATGCGCGAGCGCTCGCGCATCCGTCATGTCGGCGAGCGCTACCTCGCAGCCGCGCGCCTTCCACGCGTCGCCCTTCTTTGCATCGCGCACGACCGCGCGGACCGTCTGACCCGCGTCGAGCAATGCCTTGGCGAGCGCGCCGCCTACCTTTCCGCTGATTCCCGTGATGACGTACATGATCGACTCTCCGTGTTCGTTATGAAACGATGAGTCGAATGGTAGAGCGCGTATTCGATGCTAAAAATGGCTTTGAGGTTATTGGATTGATGACGCCGCGTTATGTCCGCCGTTCAGCCTTCGCTACCCGCCTTCACCCGCTTGCGCGCAGGCGCGTTCTTCTTGAGCTTGGTCTGGTTATAAGCGATAGCCGCGCGCACGAGCGCCTTCAAAGCGCGGGCATCGACCTTGTCGCCTTCGAGATAGTCGATGGCGCGTCGCGCGTTTCCTTCGAGGCCCGCGTTGAAGAGCTGGTCCGGATCGGCAATACCCGCGCCGTGCGCGAAGGTCAGCTTCACCTTACCCTTGTGCGCGTTGGCCACCGCGATCATGCCGTCGCACGACCAGACCGGGCTGCCCATCCACTTCCATTCCTCGATGATGCGCGGGTCCGCCGAGAGAACCACGCGGCGAATGTCCGCGAACGTCTCGCCGCGCCAGTCGGTGATTCCCGCGATCAATTCGTCGATCTGTTCCGATGCATTCATGAGTGCTCCATGTCTTCTTTTCATGCACCGAGTGATGGTACTGCACAGGGTCTCGCCGTCCCGCGAATCCGCGCACGCGCCACAAAAAAACGCCTCGGCGGTCTTTCGACTCGCAGAGGCGTCTTCCACTCTCAGGTCATGCACGAAGCACCCGCCGATGCCGCCCAGCAAATCAGGACGAAACCGACTGGCCGCGTGCGACGCGTTCGCGTGCCGACGCCGCCGAACGCGAGCGCGCCGTGCGTTTGCGCAGCCAGATCATCAGGCCAGTCGCGCTGAGAATCGCCACCATGACGCCGACGCAGCTGATGAGCACGCGTCCGGTCACGCCAATGATGCGTCCCGAATGCAACGGAAACTGCGCCTGCATGAAGATGTCGCCGGCCGACCCGCGTCCGGGAATCGACGATCCGGCGAGCTTGCCGGTGTAGCCGTTGTAGTAAAGCCAGGCGTTGCCGAGACCGCCGTCGCCGTGATCGTTGCCCGGAGCGAAGAAGCCGACGCCGTAAGCTTGCATCGCCGGAAGGTAATACAGCGCGCCGGGCGGTGCGGCGATATCGAGGCGCTTTGCATCCGCGACGGCGGTCGCGAGGACGCTTTCGGCCGGCAGCGGCGTGCTGCCCTTGGGCGCCGCGCGCGTGAGTTCCGGGTTATCGAACATGGTTGGCGCGAGCGGCGAGAGGCGCGAGACGAGCGGACGCACGACCGGATCGCCGAGATTCATCGATATCGAAGTGACAGCGACCATCAGCAGCAAGCCCCAGATCCAGACGCCGCCCGACCGATGCAGATCGAACGTGAGCGCATAACCGCCGCGCCTAAAGCGAAACGCGAAGGACTTGCGCCATGCCTTGACGCTCGGAAACGACAGCACGAGCGCGATGCCGCTGTCGAAGAACCACAAAATCCCGACGATACCGAGCAGCCACGTTCCCGTATCGATGCCGCCGAGCACCGGCAGATGCAGCGTGTAATGCAGTTTGTAGAGGAACGGCATCAGATCGATGCGCGCCAGCGACACCGCGCCCCACAGCCGCTTGCCCTGGATGACGCCCGTTGCCGGATCGACCGCGACCTGACTGTAATCGACATTGAATGGCGCACCCGTTGCCGGGTTCGTGCGCGGCGTGACGAGCATCTGCAGCGTGTGGCCGGGTTCGGCGCCGAGTTGCAGATACGTCACCTGAACGCGCGGATCGGCGGCTTCGACCTTATGCGCGAGTTCGAGCGCCGGCAACGCGGCGCCTTCCGTGCGCGCGTAAAACAACGCCGGATTGAGCCACGCGTCGATTTCGTGATCCCACGCGATCACCGCGCCCGTGAGACCGGACACGAACAAGAAGAGCGCTGTCGCGACGCCGAGCCATCGATGGAGCCGAACCAGAACGGGCCGCACGTCAGCACGCCTTCGGAAGATCATTCAACGCAATTGCCAACATGCCAGCGACGCTCGTCAAATAAGAATGGTTCGCATTCTACGGGTCGCGCAGGGTATCGATCAAGGTTTTTGTAAGCTGTTGTTGCATTCAGCATGGGCTTGTTTGCACTTGATGGGGACATCGGCCATGCAGCACGAACAGCGCGAGCGCACCCGCATGAACTAGAATCCGCGCAGCACGAACCCACTTTCCAGCGCATTTCTCAATGAACGAGCCTTTCGACGAAGCCGCGCGCGATGCCGTTTATCGCGCAATCCACGAACGGCGCGACATGCGCCATTTCACGCGCGAACCGGTCGCGCAAGACGCGTTGAAGCGTATCGTCGATGCCGCGCTGTGTGCGCCGAGCGTCGGCTTCATGCAGCCTTGGCGCATGCTGCGCATCACATGCGATGCAACGCGCGAAGCGCTTCACGCTATCGTCGAACGGGAACGTGTCGCCACCGCCGATGCCCTCGGCGAGCGTCGCGAAGCTTTCATGGCGCTCAAGGTGGAAGGCATGCGCGAGTGCGCGGAAATCATCGTGATGGCGCTCATGGACGGACGCGAGGCGCACGTCTTCGGCCGGCGCACCTTGCCGCAGATGGATCTCGCGTCGGTGGCGTGCGCCATCCAGAACATGTGGCTTGCGGCGCGCGTGGAAGGCATCGGCATGGGATGGGTCTCCATATTCGATCCCGACGACGTCGCCGACCTGCTCGGCATGCCGGAAGGCGCGCAGCCAGTCGCGATTCTCTGCTTGGGACATGTCGAGCGCTTTTACGACGAACCCATGCTCGAAACCGAAGGCTGGGCCAAGCGCCGTACCCGCAAGGAATGCGTGTTCGAGAACCGCTGGCCGGCGGCATCGGATCAAAGCTGATGCCTGGACCGCGCGTTGCGCACTACAAGTGACGCGGCGGCGCGGTGATCCTTCACATCAATCGAGTGAGTTTGGCGGCGATTGGCGAACGATTGGCGCATCCGTCGGACGGCATCGCGCGTACCAATCTGATACGCGGTGGTCCGATGCACGCTGTCCGCCATATTCGCCAGACGATTCAAGGAGGATCACGCTCTCATGCTCCGCTACGCAGACCGCATTACGTTTATTGGCGCGGGTGTCATCGTGCTGTCCTTGCTGGCCGTCAACCTGCTGCCCAAGCAGGACCGACGCAGCGACGACAGGACGAACATGATGTCGCGCGACCGCGGCGCAGTCGTGCGCGGCAGCGTGCGCGAGGAAACGCCGGAGCCTGCAAAGGCGCCTGTCGTAGCCGTCGCCGATGCGCGTCCCCAGACCGAAACCGCGACCGCGACCGCAACGGCAACCGCGACCGCAACGGCAACCGCAGCCGAAATTACACGCGATGAACCCGCGCCCAGGCCGGTTGCACAGGCAGAACCGGCGCGCGTGCATCGCGCACAGAAGCGGGCATTGGAAACCAGAAAGACTGCGCGCGAAAAGCATCGCGGTAACCATGCCGTCGCGCAAACCCGCGTGGCGCCGCCTGAAGCCGCGGCGGTGCGCGCGCCTGTGCCGCCCGTGCAACGCGCGCCGCTCGAATCCGCGGCCGCGAATACGCTCGATAAACCCGCGCGCGCTCCGGCCACCGATGCGCCCATCCCAGTAGCCGCGAAACCAAGCCCGGTTGCTAACGCGGCGCCGGCTTACGTCGTATCGACTCAGGCGCCGAAAACGCGCGCCGAAGTGCAGGACGAGTTGCGCCGGGCGCGCATGAACGGCAACTTGCCTCGCTTCGGCAATCCCGATCCTTACGGTCCCGGCGGCACGCCGAGCGCGACGGCGCCGTAACCGGCGTCAGCGCTTGTCGACTTCGATGGCCTTCGCATAACCCGTCAGTTCGAGATAGCCGCGCCCCCGTTGAGCGGGCGCGGAACCCGTCCCTGTCAGCGTTACCGCGCCCTCCCAGTAAAGCGCGCCGGTGGAATCGCGCGAGTCGAGTTCCTGATCGTCGATGAGCGGCGCGAGCTGCCATTGCAACGCACCGACGCGCACTCTCATCGCCACCGGATACGTCGTGCCCGTGCGCGGCGAGCGCCATTGACGTTGCGGCGTGAAGTCGACATCGGCGGGGCCGTATTGCGTCGCGTGTCCGGCGGCATCGCGTAATGCGGCATGCGCCCAGATCGCGTGGCCGTCGCGGCTGCGCACCTTGAAGGCCATGAGTGCGGAGCCGTCGTCGAGATTCGCGCCGAGCCAGTCCCAGCCGGATGCATCCGACGAAAGCAGCGTGCTCGACCATTCGTGATCGAGCCAGGCCTTGCCGGTGACGGCGACCGTATCGCCTTTTTTCTCGGATGCCGACGGCCGCGTGACGCTTCCGCTCACGCTCAATTGCGGCTCGCTGTAGTAGTAGCTCGCCTGCGCGGGAAGCGGGCCCTTCTGCGAGTAGCCCGCATCGCCTTGCAGCATCGGCGGCTGCGTCGGCGCGAAGACGAGGTGCAATGCGAAGCCGGCGGCATCGGCGCTGACGGTGTAGCGGCCGTCCGCTGCGCGCGTCATGCGCCATGAATCGAGCTTGACGTCGGTGTTGCCGTTTTTCGCGTAGGCGAGATCGAAGCCTTGTCGCGCGACGTTCTGATCGTGCACGAGGCGGCCGTGCGCGGGATCGCTCAGGGCGGCATGCGCGATGATGAGTTGCGATGGATCGAAAGCACTCGTTGGCGCGCCCTTGCCGGTCTTCGAACGGAAGAAGGTGATCTGGAAGCCCATCGGCTTGTGATCGAGTGTTTCGAGCCAGCCGGTTGCGTACCACCATTCGGTGCGGTAAGCCGGGTGGGAGCCGGTGTCTTGGGGCCATTGGATGGAGTGGCCGGGGCTGACGGATGCAAATTGCCGGTCGGTGGAGCTGGCTGTGTCGGACGTCTCCGTGGTGCTTGCCGCTTTCGCCGCATCTGCCGCATCTGCCGCGCCTGCCGCATCTGCCGCGCCGGCGACGGTCGCCAAAAGCATCATCGTCGAAAGCAAAGACGCACGCATCACCAATCCTCCCGCACCGCGCGCACGGCATCGATGGACACCGCGCGTCTTCCCGCCAGCACCGCCGTCGCGCATGAAGAAGCGAGCATCACGCAGCCGATGATCGCGATCATTGACCAGGGCACATGCAGTGACATCGTCCAGTGAAACGACTGTGGATTGACGATGAACACGAGGATCAAACTGATCGCGAACCCAAGCACGCAACCCATCGCAATACCGAGCAAGGTAAGCAAGCCACCTTCGCTTGCAAGCAGCGCCAGGATCTGCCCGCGCGTGACGCCGACATGCCGCAGCATGCCGAACTCGCGAGCGCGCGCAAGTGTCTGCACCGAAAACGTCGCGCCCACGCCGAACAGGCCGATCACGATAGCCACGCCTTCCAGCAAATAAGTCACCGCGAAACTCCGGTCGAAGATGGTGAGCGTGCGCGCGCGGATGTCGCCCGGCTGCGAAAATTCGAGCGCGGCGCCGAACGGCAAGCGCTTTAGCGCGTCGATCACCTGTGCGGCCGGCACGCCCTTCGACAGCGTGATGCCGGCGTCGGTCGCGGTGGTGTCGCCCGTGATGCGGCGGTAATCGGCGAGCCGGATCTGCAACGCGCCCGTCTGCCGCACGTAGTCGCGCCAGATGCCCGCGATGACGAAGCGCTCCTTCGCCGCGCCGACCGGCAACGCAATGCGCTCGCCGACCCGATAGCCATAAAGATCGACCGTCGCCTCCGACGCCCATACCGGCGTCTCGTTCGGTTGCCACAACGAAGGCGGCAGCACGGAACCCGTCATCTGCAACGTGGCGCCCGGATCGGCGGCATCGATTTCGCGTGCAATCAGCACGATAGGCGGCTTCGCCGAATCGAGCGTCACCTGCGAGGTGCGCAAAAACGCCGTGTGTTCGATGCCCTTTGTCGCCGCGAGTTGCGCCTGCTCGGCCGGACGCAAGCCGCCCGTATCGCCGCTCGACGCCATGCGCACGTAGAGATCGGCGGAGAGCAGATGCATGAGCCATTCTTCCACCGACACGCGAAAGCTCGCCACCATGATCGCCATCGCGACGATCAGCGTGAAGCTCGACAGCACGCCGCCCATGGCAATCGACGCTTGACCGGGCGCATTCGCAAGCCGCGCGAGCGCGAGCGTGGCGATCGTGCCGCGCGCGCGCGGCGCCTTATTCTTTTGCGATGCATACCCGACGCTCGCCGCGCGAAACACGATGGCCGTCAGACGCGGCATGAGCGCGATGCCACCGACGAGCAGAAACGCGACGGCGAGATAACCGGCGATGGGGGCATCGACGACAGGCGGCACTTGCGTCAGCACCACGCCGAGCGCAAGACAGATCAACGCCGGCCACGGCTTGCGCAGCGGCGTGAGCGCGGCTTCCTCGCTGCCCGCCTTGAGCGCGGGCGCGGGCCGCGCGCGCGCCGCTTCGAGCGCGGGAACGAGCGTCCCCGCCAGCGCCACGCCAATCCCGAGCGCAAGAAAGATGGCCGTCGCAAGCGGTTCGAAACCGACTCGCGGCTGCACGCCCGGAAAGTAGCCGCCGCCCAGATCGCTGCCGAAAAAGCGCAGCGCCACCGCCGCCACCGCATAACCCAGCGCAATGCCGATGATCGCGCCCACCACGCCCAGCAATGCGCCTTCGAGCATGATCTGCCGCACGAGTTGCCTGCGCGTCATGCCGAGCACGCGCAACATCGCGAATTGCGCGCGGCGGCGCACGACGCCCGCCGCTTGCGTCGAAAACACCAGAAACGCGCCGGTAAAAAGCGCGACGAGCGCCAGCACGTTCATGTTGATGCGATACGCGCGCGAAAGCCGGTCGGTGCGGCTTTCGACATCGCGCGTCTGTCCGACGACAAAACGCGCTCCGAGCGACTGCTGCAGCTCGCGCTGGAAGGCGTCGCGATCGACACCGCGCGCGAGTTGCAGATCGACGCGCGACAGCTTGCCCGTCATATGGAAGCGCGTCTGCACGGCCGCAATGTCCATCACCGCGATGCGCTGTCCCGGCAATGCCCGCGCGATTCCGCCCGCCACCCGCAACGGCACCTTCTCGGTCCCGCTCAACAACGCAACCTTGCCGCCGGCGCGCGCGCCGAGCCATTGCAATGCGGCGGTCGACAGAAAGATGGCATCGCCCGACAGCACGTCGAACGGCGCGTCGGCGGACGGCACGCCCGTGAGGTCCGGCGCGACGCGCTTGGCGCGGAACACGTCGATGCCAAGCACCTTGAGCGGCGCATCGCGGCCGGGCACGGCGGCATCGACTTCGAGCACGGGACTCGCCATGACCACGCCTTCGTGCGCGGCGAGTTGCGGATAGATGTTTTCATCGACGAACGGCTGTGCGCCGCGTAACTGCAAGTCCGCCTGGCCGGACAGACTGCGCGCGGCGGCGGAAAACTCGTTGAACGCGGCGCTGTTGATGAGTTGCACCGCGTAGCCGAGCCCGACGCCAAGCGCGATAGTGAGTATGGCGACCAGCGCGCGGCCGCGATGACTGCGCCATTGCGCGCCGAGCAGCCAGCGCGTGAGCGTGCGGGGCGCGGCGGCGAGCGCCGTCATTGGACGCGCGCTGCGTTGAACGCCGCGAGCGATTCCGCCTCGTGCAAGGTGCCGTCCGCGAGCACGAGCACGCGATCGGCAACCGCGGCGGCCGCTTCGGAATGCGTGACCATGATGGTCGCGGCGCTCGTCGATTTCGTTTCGTGGCGCAAGAGCGCGAGGATTTCGTGCGCCGTTTGCGGATCGAGATTGCCGGTGGGTTCATCGGCGAGAATGAGGCGCGGCCGATGCACCAACGCGCGCGCAATCGCCACGCGCTGCAACTCGCCGCCGGACAACTGTCGCGGCAAATCATCGTCGCGGCCCGCGAGACCGACAGCGGCGAGCATCGCGTTCGCGGGCGCGGGCGGCATGGCGTTGAGCAGCAGCGGCACGGCGACGTTTTGCGCGAGCGTGAGATGCGGCAGCACGTGAAACGCCTGAAAGACGAAGCCGAGCTTCTCGCGGCGCGTGCGCGTGGCGGCATCGTCGCTTTGGGTGGACATCGGCGCGCCATCGATCAGTACGTCGCCGCTGTCGGCGGTATCGAGACCGGCGATCAGATTCAGCAAAGTGGACTTGCCGACGCCCGAGTCGCCCATGATCGCGACGAACTCGCCCGATTCGAGGATGAAGTCGAGGCCCGCGAGCACGATGCGGCCGTTGCCGTAGGACTTGCTGAGGCGGCGGCATTCGAGTGCGGGGGCGATGGAGGGCATGAGGGCCAGGCGTGGGACGGTCGTTTCAAGGGGCAAGTAGTGTACCCGGAGCCATCGCGGCAAGCAGCGACGGCAGCGCTCGCCTCGACGCGCTCACGACCACAAACGACTGCGCCCCGTTCACCAGCCATGCCGGTGACGGGGCGCATCGCTCCAGCGAACAGCGATAAAAAATCAGGTCACCGGCGCCGGATTGAATAGAACCAGCGCGTTATGCAGTTTCAGTTTCTCGGCGCGCGTCTGCTTCTTTCCGCTCGCGACATCGAGCATGAGACGGAACAACTCCCAGCCCACGTCCGCAATCGTCGCTTCGCCCGTCGCGATGGTGCCCGCGTTGATATCCATTAGATCGTGCCAGCGCCGCGCCAGATCCGAACGCGTCGCGACCTTGATGACCGGTACTTCGGCCAGGCTGTACGGCGTGCCGCGTCCGGTGGTGAACACATGCAGGTTGATACCCGCAGCCAGTTGCAGCGTGCCGCAGATGAAGTCGCTCGCGGGCGTCGCCGCGTAGATCAAGCCCTTCTGCTTGACCTTTTCGCCCGGCGAAAGCACGCCCGAAATGGTCGAACTACCCGACTTGACGATGGACCCCATCGCCTTCTCGACGATATTCGACAGCCCGCCCTTCTTGTTGCCCGGCGTGGTGTTCGCGCTGCGATCCGCGCCGCCGCGCTTCAGATAATCGTCGTACCACTGCATCTCGCGGATGATCGCCGCCGCCACTTCGCCGTTCGCGGCGCGCGCCGTCAACTGGGCGACGCCATCGCGCACTTCGGTTACTTCCGAGAACATGACGGTCGCGCCTGCACGCACCAGCAGGTCGGTCGCGAAACCGACTGCCGGATTCGCCGTCAGACCGGAGAAGGCGTCGCTGCCGCCGCACTGCACGCCGATCACGAGGTCCGCCGCCGGACACGTCTCGCGGCGACGATTGTTGAGGCGTTTCAGGTGCGAGTCGGCCATGCGCATGATGGAATCGATCATCGACTCGAAGCCGACGTGCGATTCGTCCTGCAGCACGACCGCGCCGCCGTTCTCGTCCGCCGTGAGATCGCCGATATCGGCAACGTCGTCCACTTCCACCGATGCCGCCGCAATAGGAATGGTGCCAGGCGGCATCAGGCGCTCGGGCTGCAGCTTCTCGCAGCCGAGACTCACCATCATCACTTCGCCGCCGAAGTTCGGATTCAGCGCGATATTGCGCACCGTGCGGATAGGCACCATGGCGTCGGGCGCGTCGATGGCGACGCCGCAGCCGTACGTATGGCCGAGGCTCACGACGTCGTCGACATTGGGGTATTGCGGCAGCAGTTCCGTCTTGATGCGCGTCACCGCGTGCTGCACGACGTCGGCCACGCACTGCACGGTCGTCGTGATGGCGAGGATGTTGCGCGAGCCGACCGAGCCGTCCGCATTGCGATATCCCTCGAACGTGAAGCCTTCGAGCGGCGAGTTGTCCGGCGCCCTGATGGTCGCGATCGGCAGATCGTGCAACTCGGGCGGCGTGGGCATGCGCAGCACGTGCTCGTTGATCCAGCTTCCCTTTGGCAGCGGCTTGTTCGCATAGCCGATCACGACGTTATAGCGGATGACGGCGTCGCCTTCCTGCAGATCGGCCAGCGCGACCTTGTGGCCTTGCGGCACGCGCTCGCGCAGCACGAGGCCGTCGGCGAACGTGGCGCCTTCGCCCAGACCGCCGTCGTTGACGACGATCGCGACGTTATCGTCCGGGTGCACGCGAATATAGAGCGGGGACTGATTCATTCTTGATGATCCTTGGCGCGAAAACTTCTGCCGGCTAGAGTTATGTCATCCTACAACATAGCCGCTGTCTTTTGGTCGGTGTTTACCCCGAATAGCGGCGAATTCATTCACTTTCGGTTGTACGACGTCACCCCATGTTGTACGATAACCTATAAGCGCTGCAACCGCCGGACGCTGCCCACCGAGATAACACCATGACGACACCGCAAGAACTCAAGCAAATCGTTTCCGAAGGCCTGCTTTCTTTTCCCGTGACCGACTTCGACAGCCAAGGCAATTTCCGCGCGGATACTTACGCCGAACGCCTCGAATGGCTCGCGCCCTACGGCGCATCGGCGCTGTTCGTGGCGGGCGGCACGGGTGAGTTCTTTTCGCTGACGCAACCCGAATATTCGCAGATCGTGAAGACGGCCACCGAAGTGTGCCGTGGCAAGGTGCCCATTCTCGCCGGCGCGGGCGGCCCGACGCGCACGGCCATCGCGTTTGCGCAGGAAGCCGAGAAGAACGGCGCGCAGGGCATTTTGCTGATGCCGCATTATCTGACCGAAGCGTCGCAAGAAGGTATCGCGGCTCACGCCGAAGAAGTCTGCAAGGCCGTGCCGAAGATGGGCGTCATCATCTATAACCGCGCCAACTCCAAGCTCAACGCCGACATGCTCGAACGTCTGGCCGACCGCTGCCCGAACCTGATCGGCTTCAAGGACGGCGTGGGCGAGATCGAGCCCATGGTCACCATCCGCCGCCGTCTGGGCGACCGCTTCTCGTACCTCGGCGGCCTGCCGACCGCGGAAGTCTACGCCGCCGCCTACAAGGCGCTCGGCGTGCCGGTGTATTCGTCGGCCGTGTTCAACTTCATTCCGAAGACCGCGATGGACTTCTATCGCGCCATCGCGGCGGACGACCACGAAACCGTCGGCAAGCTGATCGACGACTTCTTCCTGCCGTACGTTGCCATCCGCAATCGCCGTGCGGGCTATGCGGTGAGCATCGTCAAGGCGGGCGCGAAGCTAGTCGGTCACGACGCGGGCCCGGTGCGCGCACCGCTCACCGACCTGACCGAGGAAGAAGTCGCCCAGCTCGACGTGCTGATCAAGAAGCTCGGCGCACAGTAAGAGTACGACAGGCAGGAGACACAAAAACGCGCGGCGCCGTCATCAACGAGCGCCGCGCGTTTTTTTTGCCGTAACCAAAAGGAGATTGCCATGTCGATGAGCCGCGCTGCTGCTCCGGCCGACGCCATGAAGCGCACGAAAGTGCGTTACGTGATTCTGTTGCTGATCTTCGTGATCACGACCTTCAACTATGCGGATCGCGCGACCTTGTCGGTCACCGGCTCCGCGATGCGCGCCGAGTTCGGTTTCGACGCCATCCGCATGGGGTATATCTTCTCGGCCTTCAGTTGGGCGTATGTGCTCTCGCAGCTTCCCGCAGGCTGGCTGCTCGACCGCTTCGGCGCGCGGCGCGTGTATGCGGCGAGTATCTTTCTGTGGTCGCTGTTTACGCTGCTGCAAAGCTCGATCGGCCTGCTCGGCAGCGCCGCCACCGCCGTGACCGCATTGTTCGTGCTGCGCTTCATGATGGGCGCGGCCGAAGCGCCCGCCTTCCCCGCCAACGCCAAAGTGGTCGCAAGCTGGTTTCCGACGAGCGAACGCGGCACGGCATCGGCCATTTTCAATGCGGCGCAGTATTTCGCCGCTGTCGTGTTCACGCCGTTGATGGCCTGGCTCACGCACGCTTTCGGCTGGCATCACGTGTATATCGTCATGGGTATCGCCGGCTTGCTGCTTGCGCTGACATGGCTCGCTGTCATGAAGAATCCCGCCGATCATCCGGGCATCAACAAGCAGGAACTCGATTACATCGAGGAAGGCGGCGGCCTCGTGCGCGGGCATCGGCGTGGGCGCGTCGGCGGCAACGGTGGCAACGGCGGTGGCAACGCTTTGGGCTGGAGCGCCGTGCGCCAGTTGCTCACGAACCGCATGCTGCTCGGCGTGTATCTCGCGCAGTTCTGCATCAACGTGCTGACGTACTTCTTCCTGACGTGGTTTCCCATCTATCTCGTGCAGGCGCGTCACATGACGATTCTGCAAGCGGGCCTGATCGCCTCGCTGCCTGCAATCTGCGGCTTTCTCGGCGGCGTGCTGGGCGGCGTGCTGTCCGACTCGCTGATCCGCCACGGGCGTTCGGTCACGTTCGCGCGCAAGCTGCCGATCGTCGCCGGCATGTTGCTGTCGTCGTGCATCATCGGCTGCAACTACGTGGATGCGGACTGGCTCGTCGTGGCGTTGATGTCGCTCGCGTTCTTCGGCAAGGGCATCGGCGCGTTGGGCTGGGCGGTGGTCGCGGATACGGCGCCGAAGGAAGCCATCGGCTTGTCGGGTTCGATCTTCAATATGTTCGGCAATGCGGCGGGCATCGTCACGCCGATCGTGATCGGCTATATCCTCGCGCGGACCGGCTCGTTCAACGGCGCGCTGGCGTTCGTCGGCGTCAATGCGCTGATCACGGTGTTTGCCTATCTCGTGATCGTCAAGGACATCAAGCGGGTGGAGTTAAGGCCGGTTTGACTTTCCATCTGACTTGATGGAAAAAATAGCAGCCCGGTCGCTAAAAACGATCGGGCTGTTTCATTTCGTGCAACATCTTTAATTGCGCTTGCGATTATCTCCATCGTCTCGTTCTCGACGATCCTCGGCTAATCAAATCATTGGAAAAAGCGCCGGCCATATTCTAGAGTGCTTGTTGAAATCCGGCCGCGGCTCCTGGGTTATCCGTCCGCCTTTTAGCTTGATCACAGCCGTTTTTGAAAACTTCCAGATAAACGAATATCGCACTCGTTGAGCGTCGTAACGCAATGCGAACTTAAGCGACATCCCATCGTTTCATTCAATGATATTTAGGATATCTTCGTGAATAAAAAACAGCTTATTCAAGCAATATGTTCGCTGCTTGTCTTGATAGCAGCGTCGTTCACATTGCTGCCCGCGCGCGCCGCAGATCCGGTCCCCAATCCTTATCTTTCCGCACCCAAATACGCCGTCACGCATTTCGATTCGGCCCAGACCGACGCCTTCCCCTATCCGGCGCCGACGGGTACACGCAACGTTTCCGCCTTGCTCCCGGTACCACTATTACAAGTACCGCAAGTCCCGGCAGGACCCATCAACATCATGACGCTGGCCTCGACCTCGCCGAATTACATGTGGGGTGTATCGACGACGGGCGTGAGCTATATTTCGACTGCCGGCGGCAGCTTCAAAGCCGTGGCGCGGGCTTTTTTGCCAGGACTTACCCAGACCTTGTCGAGTACGCTGAACGGCTTGCTCACGGCCCCTGTCGCGACACTGCAGCAGGCGCAAAGCATCGTCAACCAGATCACGACGAGTCTTCCGCTCGCGGGCGGACTTTCCTCGGCCTATAACGTTGTCGATCTCGACAACGTTCTCTATGTGAATTACGGGAAGAAGGTCTATGCGTTCGCGCTGCTTTCGCCAACGCTGCCGGCGCTCGGCATCCAGATCATCCGCACGCTGGATGCAACGACCTTTCTGCAGAGCGACGAACAGATTGCCGGCATTGTCATGACTTACGACGGCAATTTGGTCGTGCTCGGCACGCATTCGGCAACCATAGTCTCGCGTTCTTTCACCGGACCCACGCATACCGTGCAATTCAATAGCGACGAGAGCATCAGCAATTCCGCTGCGGTCGATGAAAACAACGGCATTTACATCGTCACCGACAAGCTCATGCGCAAAGTCGTGTGGACCGGGACGACGCTTTCGCAAAGCTCCGCGGATGGCGCATGGTCGTCGCCTTATCCCACGGGCGATACGTATCCGACGCTCTTTGGCTCTGGCTCGGGCAGCACGCCCACGCTCATGGGTTTCAACACCGATACCGACAAGCTGGTCGTTATCACTGACGGATTGAAGCGTATGAGCCTGATGGCGTTCTGGCGGGACGCCATTCCGCCCGGCTTCACGGATCGAATCGCCGGCACGATACAAGTCAATTGCGGCCTGCCCGCCGCCTATGAGATTCAAACCGACCAATCGGTCGCCGTGGATGGCTACGGCGCTTTCGTCGTGAACAACGTCTCGTCGGCTGATGGTTCAACGGGCTCGGGCAATATCGCCGTGGATGGTTTTCTGGCACGCGGCCCACTGGTGCCATCGCCCGTCGGCGTCGAGCGCTTTGCCTGGAACCCGCAGACACATGCGTGGTCTTCGACCTGGGCTCGCGCCGATGTTTCGTCCAACACCATGGTGCCGGGTATTAGCTCAACCTCGCACATCGTCTTCGTGAACGGCTACTATCAAAGCACCGGCTGGGAAGTGACCGGACTGGACTGGTCGACGGGCGTAACCGTCCATAGAACGATTTTCGGCCCGGGCATATTGGGTAATGGACTTTATGCGCTGATCGAATTCCTGCCGAACGGCGACCTGATTTTCAATAGCGTCATTGGGCCCACGCGAGTCACGATGCCAAGCGGCGTCATTCTTCCGCCACCGCTTCTTTGAGAGTTTCCAGGCCCGTTCGCTTACGCGGCGGCGATCACTTCAATACGCAACGGTTCGCCGCCATTTGCAATCTCGACCAGTCGATCCACATTCGGATGCGCGCCCGGACGGCTGCGCGCATCGGTCGTATGTTCGGCGAAAAGAGCGAGGCCATACTCGGCGGCCTCGACATCGAGCGTGCCGAAGGCCTGCTTGAGATAGTGATACACCGCGAGCGAGCCCTGCTTGCCCGGCTTGTTTTCGATGCTCGACACCACCGCGCCTCGGCTATCGATCAGATCGATACGCCCGATACCATCGATGCCCGGCAATTGCGCCAGGTTGTCCTTGAATAAGCTCTTCGGCTCGATCACGCTTGACGCTCCTGTTCGATAATGGACGTTCGGAAGCGCGCTATCTTAAGTCAAAGGCACGATCACATCGCCAAGCGCGATCGCTCCGCCTTCGATCACGCGTGCCGTGATTCCGCCGAAGCCGCGCACGGCGTTATAGCCGCCGACGCCGAAAGTCTCTTCCATCCGCGAACAGGGATGACATTCGCCGCTCGCTTCGAGCACCGCATCGCCGATACGAAACCGACGGTCCTTCAGCGCATGCAGATTGATGCCCGACGTGACGATATTGCGTCGCAGATCGAATGGCGAGACTTCGTCGCGGCCAAGATGACTCGCTATGGCACGCATGCTTTCGAGCTGTATCAGCGTCACTTGCCGGTTGCCCTGCTTGCGGCTGTAGTGGTCGCCGTCAAGGCCGCCGCCTGTCAGCGCCGTCGTGCTCTCGACCTGTTGCATGGGCGCGCGCCGCGCCGTGCGCAAGCCTATCCATACTATTCCGCCGGGCAGCACGGGCGCGAACATGAGACGGGCGAGCGGCGAAGCAGGATTGAGCGGCATGAGGACGATGGAAGCGCACGGCGATGCGTAGGATTCTATCGTTTGCCTTCAACTCGCGTCGGCCTGCAGGCCGTCGACATCGGTCACCGTCCTGGACGCGCGAATCACGCGCATCAAGAGCCACGCAATGAGATAAGCGCTGCCGCAGATCACGAAGATGACGTTGTAACCGGCGCCGATGTTGCCGAGCAACTTGAAGTGGTCGAGCACCGCGCCCACGAAAAGCGGAAAGAGCGTCGCGCCCAAGGCACCCGCCAATCCGCCAATGCCGACCACGGAGCCGACCAGTTGCTTCGGGAACATGTCGGACGCGGTAGTGAAAAGATTCGCCGACCAGCCCTGGTGCGCCGCCGCCGCGAGACTGAGCAAACCGACCATCGCCCACATGTTGTCGATCCACGGCGCAAATGCAATTGGCGTGACGAGCAGCGCGAGGCCGAACATGGTCGTGCCACGCGCCTTCGAAACGCTCCAGCCGCGCGCAATCAGTTTCGACGATACCCACCCGCCACCCACGCTGCCGATGGACGTCGCGACATACACGATCACGAGCGGCAGCCCGAGGTTCTTCAAGTCGAGATTGAAGCGCGAATTGAAGTACGAAGGCAGCCAGAACAGCATGAACCACCAGATGGGATCCGTCAGCAATTTACCGACGAAGAACGCCCATGTCGGCCGCAACTTCAAGAGCGCGAACCAGCTGATGCGCGGTTGCGGCGCGGCGTGGGTGGAAGCGCCATCGTCGATCAGGCGAAGTTCTTCCCGCGACACCTTCTTGTGTTTCAAAGGCGCCTGATACATGAAGTACCAGAAGCCGAGCCACACGAAACCGGTCAGGCCGGTGACGAAGAAAGCCGCTTCCCATCCGTACACGGCCGCGAGCCAAGGCACGGTCGCCGGCGCCACCACCGCGCCGATGCTCGTGCCCGAAGTCAGAATGCCGACCGCGAACGCCTGTTCCTTGCGCGGGAACCATTCGGATACGCTCTTTACCGCGCATGGAAAGCTGCCCGATTCCGATAAGCCGAGCAAGGCTCGCATCACGCCGAAGCCGAAGGTGCTGCGCACGAGCGCGTGTCCGCACGCCGCGATGCTCCACAACAACACGCACACGCCATAGCCGATTTTCACGCCGACGCGATCGACGAGCTTTCCCGACAGCAGCATGCCCACTGCATAGCAAGCGGTGAAAATGACGACGATGTAGCTATATTGCGTCTCCGTCCAACTGAACTGCACCGCGAGCGCGGGTTTGAGCAGACCGAGCACTTGCCGGTCCAAATAGTTGATGGTGGTCGCAAAAAACAGCAGCGCGCAGATGCGCCAGCGGTAACTGGAACGGTCCATGTCTTGTCTCTCTCCACTTCATACGGTTTACTAAGTAATTATCTGGCCCACGATGACTGCGCCGAGAGGCACTAAAATCTCGCGCTGCGTTTCTCGCGAAAAGCCGCCACTCCTTCGAGCGCATCCGGCGATGCCTTGCATACCGAAGCCGCCAGTTCGTGCGCGATTTCTGCCTGGCCCGTTTCGACTAGTCGAAGCAGCCGCTTTCCAACCGACAGCGAGGTCCGCGACCGGCCGACGAGCAACGCGCTCACGGCATCGACACGTACGCGCAAGGTATCCGCGGGCAAGGCTTCGTTGACGATTCCCCATGCCACCGCGCGCGCGGCATCGATAGGTTCGCCAAGCAGAATCAGTTCACGCGCGCGTACCGTGCCCACGAGTTCCGCGAGACGCGCGCAGCCCATCCAGCCGGGAATCGCGCCGACGGAAGCCTCGGGAAAACCGAGCTTCGCATCGACGCTCGCATAGCGCAGATCGCATGCAAGCGCGAGTTCCAGTCCGCCGCCAAGCGCACTGGCCGAGAGCACCGCGATGGTCGGAATATCCAGTTCCGCGATGCCACGAAACACGCGATTTCCCTCGCGTATGAAGCGCGTGCCCATCTTCTGGGGATCGATGTCGCCCCACTCGTTGATATCCGCGCCGCTCGAAAAGAAGCGCGGACTCGCGGTTTCGAAGCGCAAGACGCGCACGTCATCGTTGCGTTCGACTTCTTTCACGGCGCGCGCGATATCGTCGAGCATGTGAAGCGTCAGCGCGTTATGACGCGCCACGCGTTCGAGCGTGATGACCGCGATGCCGCCCTCGACGGCAAAGCGAATGCCGGACTCCGATTGCATGCCTGTCTCCTCGTTCAGATTGGTTTTCATGCAGCCGACTCCGCTTCGAGCAAATGCTCGTCGACGAGCGGCTCGAACGCCATGCGCGCGAGCACGTCGCGGCGCACGTCAATACCCTTCGCCACTTCGATGAGCCGCACACCGAGCGCATCGAGCCGAAACACGGCGCGCTCGGTCACGTAGAGGACTTCCTTGCCTTCGAGACGCGCCTGCACGCCGCTGAACGTGACATGGCGCACGCGCTTCACGGCCTTGGGCACCGAACCGGGCGTGACTATTTCGAGGCTGTCGGCGTGCTGCTTCACTTCGAGACCTTTCGCCTCGAATGCGCCGCAGAAGACGATCTTCTTCGCGCCCTGTGCAATGTCCATGAATCCGCCCGGGCCGACCACCGTGCTGCCGAGCTTCGACACGTTGACGTTGCCTTCTTCGTCGAACTCGCCCATGCCGAGGAAGGTCACGTCGATACCGCCGCCGCTGTAAAAGTCGAACTGATCGACGCTCGGGAGAATGGCATCGGCATTTCGCGCCGTGCCGAACATGGCGCCGTCGAGCATTACGCCGCGATGCACGCCCTGCTCCACCGATCCCCAGTAGTCGTTGACGCGCCCCTGTCTTGCGAGCACGGCGGGAATCGCGCCCGGAAAGCCGAAGCCGAAGTTCACCGACTGGTCCACGCCAAGTTCCCGCGCCGCGCGCTCGGCGACGATCAGGCGCATGCCTTCGGGATAAGCCGCCTCATCGTTCGAAGAGTGCGCTTCCAAGAGCGCTTCGCCGCTCAACGCCGCGTCGTAGTCGCTGATCGCACATTGACGTTGCGCGGGCGTCTCGACGATCCGGTCGACCATCACGCCGGGAACGCGCACGAGCCGCGCGGGCACGTAGTCTTGCGAACGCGTCTTCACCTGCGCGACGACCGTGCCGCCGCTGTTGTGCGCGGCGAGCGCGACCGCGTAGATATCGAGGTCGGCGGGTTCGTGGCGCGTGGTGAGGTTGCCGCTGTCATCGGCGGAAGACGCCATGACGATGGCCCAGTCGATGCGAAACGGCTTGTAGCGCAAATACTCTTCGCCGCCCAGCGTCACGAGTTCGACGAGATCCTCATGCGTTTGATCGTTGAGCTTGCCGCCGCCGAAGCGCGGATCGACGAACGTGCGCAAGCCGACGCGCGTCAGCACGCCAGGACGCTTCGCCCCGATCTCGCGAAACAGCGTGGCAATCACGCCGCCCGGAAAGCTGTACGCCTCGATACGGCCGCTCTCGGCGAGTTGCTGCATGGCCGGCGACCAGACCCAATGTCCGCCGATCACGCGCCTGACCATGCCTTCGTGCGCAAAACGGCCCAGACCGCTGCCGCGCCCGTCGCCGACGCCGAGCGCGTGAACCACCGTCAAGTCACATGGATGCCCCGTCGTCAGAAAACGCGTTTCGATGGCGGCGAGCACGGCGTCCGGTTCCAGCAAGCCGCCGCCGGAACCGGTGATTGCAATCGTCGCGCCGTCGGGGATCGCGTTCGCGACGGCCTCGGCGTGAATCCATTTATCCAATTTGAATTACCTCGCTCTGATTCACTAAAAACGAACTGGTTCGTTACTTAAAGAAGATGTTGGCACACGCTCGGATCGGCTTCAAGCGCTCGATGAACAAAGTGGGGTTTACGATGATCACGTCGACAGTGCGCGCATTGCCAGTGCCGGCGGCGTCGGCTAACGTTCAGGCTTCGAACACGAATGAGACGGGGCAATGCCGATAACGACCGCCGAAGCGCCGGACGCGCCGAAGAAAACCAAACGCACGCGCGATCCAATCCAGACGCAGACGAAGATCCTGGCCGCGGCCAAGGCGGAATTCGCGAAAGTCGGGCTGGGTGGCGCGCGCATCGATTCGATCGCCGAAAAGGCGGGCGTCAACAAGCGCATGATTTACGAATACTTCAAGGGCAAGGACGAACTCTTTCAGGCGGTGCTGGAAGACGCGTGGTCCGATATTCGCGACGCGGAGCGCAAGCTGGAACTCGGCCACTTGCCGCCCGCCGAGGCCATCCGCGCGCTCATGACGTTCACCTGGGAGTATTACCTCAAGCATCCCGAGTTCATGGCGCTCGTGAACAGCGAGAATCTGCATCGCGCGCGGCATGTGAAGAAGTCGCTGCGTTTTCGCGAACTGCACGGCGGTTTCATCGACATGCTGCAGTCGATTCTCGACCGTGGCGTCGCGGCCGGCGACTTCCGCAGCGGCATCGACGCGCGCCAGTTGCATCTGACGCTCGCGGCCATCGGCTACTACTACCTCACCAACCGCTTCACCGGCGAAGTCATCTTCGGCTTCGATTTCGTCTCGAAAGAGGCGCTGCGCGAACGGCTCGAATTCAATATCGATACCGTGCTCAGCCTGCTGCGTCCGCGCTGACCGCATTTCGGCGGCCTTTCTCTGCCGCCGCTCTCCTGCTAGGTAAAAACCCTCTTCGGCTCGATATCGCTTGATTTTATAAATAACGAACCGTATCGTTACTTATAAATCATGGAGGGAAAGGGCAATGAACGAACGTCCCGTTGCGCTCGTCACCGGCGCGCGTCGCGGCATTGGCTGCGCGATCGCGCTGGAACTCGCAAGCGTCGGTTTCGATATCGCCATCACGGATATCGCCGCATCCGCCGAACTCGACGATGCCCGCGACGCCGTCACCACACGCGGCGCACGATGCGCGGTGCAACTCTCCGATCTCGCCGACATCGCGCAACACGAAAGCCTTTTCGGCGCAATCGAAGAACGTCTGGGACCGGTGACGTGTCTCGTCAACAATGCGGGCGTCTCGGTGATGTCGCGCGGCGATTTGCTCGATGTATCGCCGGAGAGTTATGACCGGTGCCTCCAGGTGAACACGCGCGGCACGTTTTTTCTGATGCAGGCGTTCGGGCGGCGCATCGCGCGCAATACCGCTGCGCCTGGGGCGAACTATCCACCTTCGATCATCACCATTACTTCGTCGAATGCCGTCGCGGCCTCCGTGCAGCGCGGCGAGTATTGCGTGTCCAAGGCCGGTCTCTCCATGGCAACGACGCTCTTCTCGCTACGGCTCGCGGACTTCGGCGTGGGCGTCTACGAAGTGCAGCCGGGTTTCATCGAAACCGAGATGACGGCGCCCTCGAAAGCGCGCTACGACGTGCAAATGGAACACGGTCTCACCGCGATCAAGCGCTGGGGCACGCCGCAAGAAGTGGCTACCGCCGTGCGAACGCTCGCCACGGGCGGCTTGCCCTACAGCATCGGCCAGTCGATTCGCATCGACGGCGGTCTTCTCGTTCACAAATACTGAGCATACGCATGCAGATCACGCTTCCAACCGAACGCGGCACACTAGAAACCTATCGTCTGATTGGCACGCCGCTCGTGCCGCGCCAACCCGATGCGCCGTTCAATCGCGTCGCATACTCGGCGGCACATGTCGTCGCCGATCCACGCAAGAGCGGCGAGCTTCACGAACCCGTTGCGATCGACTGGGCACGCACGCTCGAGTATCGGCGCTATCTGATCGGGCAAGGGCTCGGTATCGCCGAAGCGATGGACACCGCGCAGCGCGGCATGGGCCTGCCGTGGAAGAGCGCGCTCGAGCTGATCACGCGCACGATAGCGGATACGCGTGACATGCCCGGCGCTTCGATCGCTTCGGGCTGCGGCACCGACCACGTCGCGCCGCATACAGTCGGCTCTTGCGACGACGTGATCCGCGCCTACGCCGAACAACTCGAAGCCATCCAGCACGCAGGCGGCCGCGTCATCCTGATGGCAAGCCGCGCGCTCGCACGGGTGGCGCGAAATGGCGACGATTACCGGCGCGTCTATCGTGAAGTCCTGTCGATGTGCAATGAGCCCGTCATCCTGCACTGGCTCGGCGACATGTTCGACCCGGAACTCGCGGGTTATTGGGGCGCGCCAGACTACGAGAGCGCGGCGCGGACGTGTCGTGACATCATCGGCGAGAACGCGGCGAAGATCGACGGCATCAAGATTTCCCTGCTCGACGACGCGAAGGAGATCGCGTTCCGGCGCCGCCTTCCGCATGGCGTGAAGATGTACACCGGCGACGACTTCAACTATCCCGGCCTGATAGAAGGCGACGAGGTCGGGCATTCGCATGCGCTGCTCGGCATTTTCGATGCCATTGCGCCCGCCGCTTCGCAGGCGCTCGCCGCGCTCGCCGTCAACGATCACGCGCGTTATCACGCGTTGCTCGCGCCGACCGTGCCGCTATCGCGCCATGTTTTTCGTGCGCCGACGCAGTATTACAAGACGGGCGTCGTGTTTCTCGCGTATCTGAACGGCTTTCAGGATCACTTCTTCATGCTCGGCGGGCATCACGGCATGCGGCCGCCCGTGTATCTCGCCGATGTATTGCGTCTTGCCGATCGCGCTGGCCTACTGCGCGATCCCGAGCAAGCGATTGTGCGAGCGCGCGCGGTTTTATCGGCCCTCGGTTGCGGCGCCTGACATCATGCGCAGCCTGCAAGGAAGACTCGATCTATGCTCGATCAACACGGCGACGCTTGGCCATCGCGAGCCGCTCGACGTGACCATCGACCGTATCACGCGTGCGGGATTCGGCGGCATTGCGCCGTGGCGGCATGAGGTGGAACAAGCAGATGTCAAGCAGATTGCACGGCAGATTCGCACGCACGGACTCACGGTGACGGGCTATTGCCGCTCGACTTACATTCCGGCGACGACGCGTGCCGGGTTCGACGCGAACATTGCAGCAAACCGCGCGGCTCTGCGCGATGCAGCGATTCTTGACGCACGCGCCTTTGTCATGGTCGTGGGCGCGCTGCCCCATGACAGTCGCGACCTGCGCGGCGCGCGCGAGCAGATAGCGGAAGGCATCGGCTTATTGCATGAAACCGCACGTGACTGCGGCGTGCCGCTTGCGCTCGAACCGCTGCATCCCATGTACGCGGCAGAACGTTCGGCCATCAACACGATCGCGCAAGCGCTGGCGATATGCACGGACATCGATCCTCATGCGGATGGCTTTCTCGGCATCGCTGTCGATGCCTACCATTGCTGGTGGGACCCGGCGCTCGTCGAATCGATAGGCGCGGCGGGACGCGACAAGAGGATTCGTGCGTTTCACGTATGCGACTGGTTGCGTGACACGCGCGACATGTTGCTCGATCGCGGCATGATGGGCGACGGCGTGATCGAACTCGCGGCGCTGCGGGCCGCAGTCGAACGCGCGGGCTATGACGGTTTGATCGAAGTGGAGATTTTTTCGAAGGACAACTGGTGGCGCCGCGATCCCGCCGATGTGCTCGACGTTTGCGCGCAGCGTCTGCCGAGTGTGTGCTGAAATCTTGGCCTAGTTTGTTTGCGCTTTCTTGGCTCTCGTCGCTGGGTCATCGAGAATGTATCGTACGGTTCATGCCTCAAGGAGAAACACGCATGAACCCAAGGATCGTCATACGCCATCTCGATACGCCCGCCGACTGGACGCGCGCTTTCTCGGTGATGAAGCAACTGCGTCCGCATCTGACGGATGCCACGGCTTTCTGCACGCAACTGCGAGCACAGCATGAACAAGGCTACCGTTTGATCGCCGCGTCCGACGCGGACACGGTCCTCGGACTCGCGGGTTATCGCACGCAGATGAATCTGATCTATGGACGCTTCGTCTACGTGGACGATCTCGTCGTCACGAACGAGTTGCAACGTAGCGGCATCGGCGCAAGCCTGCTCGATGCCGTGCGCAACATCGCGCGCGAATCCGATTGCGCCCACTTCGTGCTCGACACAGGCCTGCATATGGCGCTTGCGCAGCGCTTCTACTACCGCAATGGCTTGCTCGCGCGAGGCATGCATTTCGTCGAGACGCTGAACGACACGACGGAGCAGACGCGATGAGACTTCTTCTGCTCAACGCCAGCCCGCATGGCGAGAACAGCCACGGCCATCGACTCGCCATGGAGATGATCGAGCGTCTGCGCAGCACCAATATCGTCGAAGTGATCGAACGCGATCTGACGGCGCATCCTCTTGCGCCCATCACACGCGATTATGCCGGCAACGTTACCTCGCGCACGCCCGATGCCAGCGCGTTCGATCTCTCCGAAACGCTGGTCGGCGAGATAGAAGCGACCGATGCGCTCATCATCAACACGCCGATGCATAACTTCACCGTTCCCGCCGCGTTGAAACTATGGATCGACTATGTGTTGCGCATTCATCGCACGTTCGCGGCCACGCTCGAAGGCAAGATCGGCTTGATGCGCGACCGGCCCACGTTCGTGATCGTCGGGTCCGGCGGTTTTCATACAGGGGAACGCGCGCGTCAGCCGGACTTTCTGACGCCGTATCTGCGATATGCGCTGGGTTCCATCGGCATTCACAGCGTGCAGTTTTTGTTGCTGCAGGGGCTCGTCATGGAAGACGCCGCAGTCGAGGACGCGTTGCGTGTTGCACGCGCCAGGCTCGCGCATCATGCGCTCTTCGCTTCGAGCGATTCCGTCGCGCTCTAATCGCGCTCTAATCGCGCCTTAACCATCGAACGCGCGCCTCAGCATGCGCGCAAGACGCGACGCTTCCGCTGCGGTGCCGACATTGGCAAAGCCGAGCACGAGGCCACTCAACGTGCGCTTCGTGCGTTTGCCCAGATACCACGCCGATAAACCGATCACCGCGA
Source organism: Caballeronia sp. LZ003 (assembly GCF_031451465.1). NCBI lineage: Bacteria > Pseudomonadati > Pseudomonadota > Betaproteobacteria > Burkholderiales > Burkholderiaceae > Caballeronia > Caballeronia sp. LZ003. Next base: position 1,292,887 of record NZ_JARUXJ010000003.1, read on the forward strand.
ACCCTGCCTCGCGGGCGCGCGCGGCGACAGCGAGATCATCCACGGGACCGTCGCGGCCCGCATTGAAGATGGCCACCAGATGCATGCCGCCAGCGGGCAACTCCACGCTCAGCCTCGCACCGAACGCCTGCACGAGCGCATCGGCAAGCAAGGTGCGACGCTCGTCGTACAACGCACGCATGCGCTTGAGATGCCGCGCGAAATGCCCTTGCGCGATAAAGTCCGCCACGGCCGCCTGCAATAGATACGGCGAGCCTGCGTTGGTGCTCCTCGTCAATTGCCCGAAGCGCGCGACGGCCCGCTCGGGCACCACCACATACGAAAGCCGCAAGCCGGGAAACAGCACCTTGCTGAAGGTGCCGCAATAAATCACGCGATCATCCCGGTCGAGGCTCTTCAACGCCGGCAACGGACGCCCGACGTAGCGAAACTCGCTGTCGTAATCATCTTCCACGATCCAGCTTCCCGCGCGATTCGCCCAGTCGAGCAGCTTCATGCGCCGCGCGAGCGAAAGCGTGACGCCAAGCGGACTCTGATGCGACGGCGTGACGAACGCAAAGCGCGCATTCGGCGCGAGCGCCACGCCGCGTTCGACATCGAGACCTTCGTCATCGACCCGTACCGGCACGAGCCGCAGTCCCGCTTCGATAAGAAAGTTACGCGCGAGCAGATAGCCCGGTTCCTCGAACCACGCGCTGTCGCCCGGTCGAGCGAGGCCGCGCAAGATGAGTTCGAGCGTCGCGCGATAGCCGTTGGTCACGAACACCTGTTCCGGCGAGCATTCCACACCGCGCGACAAGCCGACATACGTTGCAATGTGCTCGCGCAACGGTCCATAGCCCGCTGGTTCCGGATAGGTGAGCGCGGCGACATCGCCGCTTCTCGCGCGATACGCCACGAGCCTGCTCCAGACCTTGCGCGGAAAGGCATCGAGCGCGGGCAGGCCGGGGCGTAGCGGCTTCGCGTCGTTGCCGATGTCATCCGCACGCGGAGGCTGCGCGGGCGCAAGCGCGCGGTCACGGCTCTTGCGCGATCGCGCGGCGGTCGCCGACGGAGGCAACGACGACGATACGAACGTACCCGCCGCGCCGCGCATGTGCAGATAGCCTTCGTTGACGAGGATGCTGTAGGCCAACTCCACCGTGCCGCGCGCGGTGTTGAGCTGCGTCGCCAGGCCTCGCAAGGCGGGCACGCGGTCGCCGGGCCGCAAATGCCCCGCCGCGATAGCCGACTTGAATCGCTCGCAAATCTGCAGATAGATCGGCAATTCCTCGCGCCGATCGATTTCCATGTTCCACGCCATGACGCATCCTATGGCCTAGTCAATCTTGTGAATCTTGTCCCTTCTGGGTGAGCCATCATTCTTGCACAATGGCTTCAACCATTCATCCACTTGAAGAGGCTGGACATGAAGATTGTCGTTATTGGCGGAACGGGGCTCATCGGTGCGAAGGCAGTCGCCATTCTGCGCGCACAGGGTCACGATGTACTGGCCGCATCGTCGCGCAGCGGTGTGAATGCCGTCACGGGCGAAGGCTTGAAGGAAGCGTTGACGGGCGCGCACACGGTTATCGACGTAACGAACGCGCCTTCATGGGCGCCCGATGACGTGATGGCGTTCTTCCGCACGTCGACCATGAACCTGATCGAAGCCGGACACGCCGCTGGCGTGAAACATCATGTGGCGTTGTCGATTGTCGGCACGGATCGCATGCCGGACAACGGCTATTTTCGCGCAAAGGACGAGCAGGAAAAGCTGGTTCGCGAATCGGGTTTGCCTTACACCATCGTGCGCGCGACGCAGTTCTTCGAGTTTCTGCAAGGCATCGCCGATGTCTGTACGAGCGATGACCAAACGCGTCTCTCGCCGCATCGATTTCAGCCGATTGCAGCGGACGACGTGGCCGCCATCGTCGCGGATATCGCGCTGACCGCGCCGCTGAATGGCGTGCTCGATATAGCTGGACCGGAGCGCGCGCCCATGAACGAATTGATATCGCGCTATCTGCAGGCGGTGAGTGACACGCGCGATGTCGTCGTCGATACAAACGCCACGTACTTCGGCGGCACGCTCGAAGAAAATTCGCTCGTGCCGCTCGCCGATGCGCGTCTGGGTCGCACGCGTCTTGCAGACTGGTTGCGCCGCGAAGCCTGAATCAGAAGATGTGCATCAAGCCGACATACGCACCCGTTTGCGATTCTCCCGCGAGCGGGCTCGTGCTGGGCGTCGTGTCGCGCGGCGTGGCGAACACCGAAAACGTGCCGTTCGCGCTGTTGCGCACGTAGGCTACCGTGCCATAGACGAACGTGCGCTTGGTGAAGTTGTAGGTCGTGCCGAGCGCATAGAGCGTCGCGTGACTGGCTGGATCGTGCGCCGTATCGCCCGTGCCGTCGCCCACGTGAATGTAAAAGCCCGCGGCCGTCACGGCCCATTGCGGCGTCCACTGGTAAGTCGCACCGAGCCAGTAGTGATCGGCGCTATCCGCCACGCCTGCGGGCGAATCCGGCGCGGCGTAGTGCGTGTACGCGGCCTGCAGCTTGAACTTGTCGACCTTCACGTTTGCACCGACAAAGTATTCGCGCGACGCCTGGAAGATGTTGTCGAGCCGGCCATCCACGCTGCGCAGTTCATCGTAGATGCCGCGCACGTCGAGCATCGACGAATGATAGGTAAGCATGATGCCGTCCGAGCGGCCGAACTCGCCCGTCGCGCCCTTGTTGAACGCGCCCGGCTGATTGCCGAACGCATACTGCCCCTGCACGTCGAGGCCATGAAACACCGGGCTGTGATATTCGACGTTATTGCTGCTTTGCTGCCAGTTGCGTCCTCTCACGAGCGATGCCGACGACACCGCCTGCTGCACGAAGGGATCGAATTCCCAGACGCCGTCGCTATCGATGAAAAGATTACGGCCGGCCTGCAATTGCCCCCACTCTTTCGAAGTCAGTCCCACATAAGCGCGCCGCGACCACATGCGTCCGCCGCCCGTTGTGCCGTTCATGATCTGCAAGGCGGTTTCGAGCGTGAAGATGGCCGACGTGCCGCCGCCCAGATTTTCGATACCTTTCAGCCCGAACATGCTCGTGCCCCAGTCGCCGCCTTCGGCGCTCCAGCGCGAGGACGTGCCGCCTTGACCGTTCGCCACGTGGTTCAGATATTCGATGCCGCCATCGAGACGGCCATACATGGTGACCGTGGATTGCGCATACGCGCCCGACGCAAAACCTGTCGATAAGAACAGGATACTTGCCGCTTTGATCAAACGATGTCTCATGATGTGTTGCACTCCTTTGACTGGCGCAATCTTATTGACGGAAGTATCTCCGGCAGCAACATAGCACCAACTCGCGAAGTCTTCACGAATGACGGCGATGGAACATGTTAAGCATACAATCGCGTCTCTCACCGACTCGAAGCCTCGCCGCATGATCAAGCCTAAACAACGCGACGCCGAACGCACGAAAGCGGCCTTGCTCGAAGCCGCCGCCGAAGCGTTCGCTCAAAACGGTTTCGCCTCCACGCGCGTGGAAGACGTCGCGCAAAGCGTCGGACTCACCAAGCGGCTCGTCTTTTATTACTTCGATTCAAAAGAGAAACTGTATATCGCGACGCTCGAAGCGGCGTATCAGCGCATCCGTCGCGAGGAAGAAGCGCTCGGCGACGCCAACATGCCGCCACGCGAAGCGCTCGCGCAAATCTGCGCCTTCACGTTCGATTATTACGTGAGCCATCCGAGCTTCGTGCGGCTCGTGGCAAGCGAGAACATAGAAGGCGGCGCATTCCTCGCGAAATCGGGCGTGGTGCGCGAAAGCAATCAGGGCATCATTCGCCTGCTCGACGCCATCCTCGAACGCGGCCGCGAGCAAGGCGTATTTCGCCGCGATGTCAGCGCGAAGGACGTGCACATGACCATCAGCAGCCTGGCTTTTTTCTGCATCGCGAATCAGCACACCTTCGGCACGCTGTTCGATATCGACATGAAAGCCGAAGCCTTTCTCGTGGCGAAGCGCGCGCAGATCGTGGATATCGTCGACCGGTTTTTAATGCCTTCTAGCAGTTGACGGGTCTTCTCCGTACCCGCCAGCCAGGACGCGCTTACGTTGAAACCGATTCAACCGGCAATTTCGAAGACAAATTCGCCGGCGATTCTTATGTTTTTCTTATAAATGGCTTAAGGGACAAACCCAAGTATCTCTCTTGATTCGGATCGCTAAGATTCTCCTCGAAGTTGTACGACCACATGAGAGGATTGCGACGCCTTATCGGATGACATCAGGCAGCGTTCTCCCTCGGATGACGTATTCAAACAACGAGGCTTTGACCCAAGCATGAGAAATTGCATCCACAGCAGTTCAAAGAGAGAAACCAAGAGCAGTCCGTCGCGGATCGCGGCCGCGTGGCTTTTATCGGTTACGACGGTGTTCGCGCTCGGCGCTTGCGGCGGCTCTTCGTCCACGCCGATAAACGCGGCGGTCGAGAATAACGGCGAAGCACCGGCGGCTTCGGCGGCTTCGGCGGCTTCAGCGGCTTCGTCCGCTGCGCCTGCATCGGCAGCTATTCCTGCATCGACCGCTACACCGGCGCCAACTGCCTCCGACGCCACGCCTGCGCAAACCGCGTCCGATGCCGCGCCCGCCAGTGACCCAGCCGTCGTCACGCCGCCCGCAGGCTTCAAGGTCGGCACGACGCTCTACGACGCCGCATTGCCGCCCGAACCGTCGTTGCCCACCGCCGCGCAAGTCTGCAAGGAACTGCCCGCCACGCTCTCCGCGCTGCCAAACGGCCTCCTGCCCGATAGCGCCGACGCCACCGACACTGCGCCCGACACCGCGCGCATTCAGGCCGCGCTCAACGACTGCGCGAACAAGTCGAGCACGAGTCTCGCGACCAACAAGGCCGTGCATCTGATGGCCGGATCGGGCGGCGCGAACGCGTTTCTCGCAGGCGCGCTGACCATGCCGACCGGCATCACCTTGTGGATCGATCAGGGCGTCACGCTCTTCGCGTCGCGCGACCCGCGTCAGTACGACAAGACCAAGGGGACGGCGAGTTGCGGCGTCATCACCGCGAGCGACAACGGCTGTCTCGCGCTCATCAACGCGAGCAAGGTCGCCAATGTCGCGGTGATGGGCGACGGTGTCATCGACGGGCGCGGCGGCAGTCCCCTCGTGAGCAGCGTGCCGAACGACCCGAATCTGCTCAAACGCCCCGACGGCACCGCCATGAGCTGGTGGGACATCGGCTGGAAGGCCAACAAGGTGCTGAATCAGGCGCAGAACAATCCGCGCCTCGTCCAGATCAGCAACGGGCGCAATTTCACGTTGTACCGCGTGACGTTGCAGAATGCGCCGAAGTTCCATGTGGTGCCGAGCGGCATCGACGGCTTCACGGCATGGGCCGTCAAGATCTACACGCCGACGGCCGCCTATGAAGCCATGACGAACTATCTCGGCATGCCGTATAGCCCCGCCACGGCGAAGAACACCGACGGCATCGATCCCGGCAGTTCGGGCGTCATCACGAGCAATGCGGGCAATCCCGGCAGGCTCGCGGGGGACGCGAGCAACATCCTGATCGCCTATTCGTTCATCCGCACCGGCGATGACAACATGGCGATCAAAGGCGGCACGGGCACGGTCAACGGCCGGACCTATAACCTCACCGTTGCGCATAGTCACTTCTACGAAGGCCACGGCATGTCGATCGGCAGCGAAACCGCTGGCACCGACAACGGCGCGGCCAATCCGGATGTCGTCGCGGTGAACGGCGTCTTGCCGAGCGTGAGCAACGTCAATGTCTACGATCTCGCGATCGACGGCGCGGATAACGGCCTGCGCATCAAGTCGGACTGGAGCCGCAGCGGACTGATCTCGAACATCCGCTATTCGAACATTTGCATCCGCACGCCTTCGTCGTCGCCGGACGGCAACCCGCAGGCACTCATCTTCTCGCCGTATTACAGCGCGACGAAGAATGGCGGCCTTTATCCGAACATGCAGGGCATCGCGCTCGATGGCGTGCGTATCGTGAATGCATCGAGCTATACGTTTCAGGGCTTCAATTCGGCAAGTCCCATCATGCAAGGCTCAGGATGGTCCGGCGGCACGGCGGGTGTGCCGAATCCGCCGGTCGTGAATCCGCTCGTGATTTCGCTCAACAACGTTATCGCGGATATGGCGCCGGCTGGCTTCGCCGTGTCGGATGCGCTTATCGCCATTGGCGCGGATGGAACGAATCTGCCCTTTCAGACCACCGGCAGCGTGACGGTCACGCGTTCGACCAACACGGGCACGTCAGGCCCGGTCGATTGCAGCGCCGCCTTCGTGCCTTTCCCGGGGCAAGGCGCGTAACGCAATAAGACACGCAAATAAAAAACGGGCGGCTCCCGCATGAGCCGCCCGCAAGGTACTGCAAGAACCGCGATGCTTACTTCTGTGCGATGGTCGCCTTGTTGCCCGTGCCCGTTTGCGTCACGACAGCCGTGTTGCCGTAGCCAGCTTGCGTCACCGATGCGTTGTTGCCCAGGCCAATCTGCGTGATCACGCCGACGTTGTTGGCGCCCGTTTGCGACGAGGTCGCGACGTTGCCGAAGCCCGCTTGCGTCAGCAGCAAGTCTTCATACGAGCCCGACTGCGAAGCCTTCGCCGTGTTCAGATCGCCGATTTGCGACGACACGATGTTCGATTCACCCGCGCTGTCCTGCGTCAGATCGGCCTTGTTCGACGAGCCGAGTTGCAGCGAGCTTGCCGTGTTGCCGCCGCCGAAGCGCTGTGCAACCGAAGCCGTGTTGTTGCTGCCGGTCTGGACGACGGTCGCGTGGTCGTTCGAAGCGTACAGTTGATCGACGTAAGCGGTGTTGAACGCGGCGCCCGACTGAACGATGTTGGTCGTCTCGTTTTGCGCGTTGATCTGATGCACGCTTGCAAGGTTCGGCAAGTTGGCGCCGCTCTGGTCGATGGTCGTGTGGTTGTTGCCACCGTTGGTCGACGAGACGTTGGCGATTTCCGCGCCGTTCTGCGTGATCTTGACCGTGTCGGCGTATTCGTTGTTTTGCTGAACCGACGTGTCGGTCACGCCGCCCGTTTGCGTCACGGTCGTGTCGTTGTAGCCGCCGCCCGTGGTTTGCACCACGGCCTTGCCGTGGTCACGGTCTTGCGAAATCTTCACCGTGTTGCCGATCGTGGCCGACTGCGTCACGGTGGCTTCGCCGCCGTCGATCTTGCCGTACTGCGTCGAACCTTGATTGATGGTGACGGTGTTCGAGCCGCCGCCCGTTTGCGAGATCGTCGACTTGCTGTTGGCGCCGTATTGGTTGACGGTGTCCTTGTCTTGCGACGCGTTGGTTTGCGTCACGTTGGCCGTCGAGTTCGTGCCGTTCTGCGAGATGCGGGTGGTTTCGCTGTGTGCGCCGTCTTGCGTGACCGTCGCGCCGAGCTTCGAGTTCGCCGCGCCGCTCAGTTGCTTGATGTCGGTGTCGTTGTTCGAGCCGTTCGACGACGTGACAGTAGCTTGCGCGTTGTTCGCGCTTTGCAGAACATTGACCGTGTCGTTGCTCGATGCCGTCTGCGTCACGGTAGCCGTGTTGCCGGCGCCGATCTGCGTCACGAAGGCTTTTTCGCCTACCGACGAGTTGTCGGCGAAAGCTGCCGTCGATGCCAGTGCTGCCAGACCCATAGCGATGATAGATGCCTTGACTTTCATTTTTATGCCTCGTTGATTTGATATTTTGAGTACTTCGATTAGTCACCCTAACGGCTGACGGCCCCTACCGTCAGCCGGCACGACTCCACCTACTCTCCTGCATCACACCTTACTGCGTTACCGCGGTCTCCTCTCACCCTGGCACTCGACCATGGCGTTCAGGCACCTACTTCATGAGGACCGAAGCCCTCGCGCCGCCCGTCTGCGTCACAGACACGCCTGCGCCGTTGCGGCTTTGCAGGATGGAAACCTCGTTGCCGGCGCCGTACTGCGTCACCTGCGAAGACATCGAGGAACCGATCTGCGTGACCGCTGCTGCATTACCGCTGCCGCTCTGCACCGTGACCGAGCGGTTGTTCGTTCCGGCCTGATAACCGGCGTACTGGTTGCCGCTGCCCGACTGCGAAAGCGCCGTCCAATTGTCGGTGCCTGCCTGCGCCGTCGCGGCGGCGTTCGCCACGCCCGCCTGATTGGCGAGCAGCACGTTCTGTCCTGCCTGCAGGCCGACGATGCGATTGCCCGCGCCCGCCTGATTGACACGCGCCGTCTGCCCGCCGAAGCCCGGCTCCGAAGGACCGAAGTCCGAGATCGGCGAGAGGTCCGCCGCGAACACCGCGAGCGATGCACTCACGACCGCGCCGCACGCCGCAAGCAGCGCGATTTTCGGGGCGCGTGTCAAGGAACGCATTGACTTCATTTCAGTCTCCTCCATCAATGTGCCTTAGCTCTTGGCCGCCGATGCGCTCGGCGGATCGATCTTCTCGGGGCTATACGCGGGATTGATCTGCTCCATCGTCGCGGCATAGCCCTGGTTTTCCTGCAAGTAGCGCTGCATGGTCGGGTCATACCAGTCCTTCGTGTCCTTGAGCGACCACGACTGATTAGCCACGCCTTGCACGATCAGATGCACGAGCGCCGATTCGATCGCTTCGTTCACGCACAACTGTTGCGGCTCGTTGCGCGTCATGCCGAGTTCGGCCTGCAACAGATCCTTGAAGCCGATGAAGCGGTACACGCCCGTATCGACCTGAATCGAATAGATGGTCTTGGTGGTCGAGACGCTGTTGAGAATGGTGCCGTTGCGAATATCCACGGCACGCAGGTTCACCGTCACCTGATCCACGCGATACTGCTGCGACGCCGAAATCCCCAGATACGCGACGCCCGCGCCGCCCGTGCGAATGTTCGAGTCGTAGCCGACGATGCCGCCTTCCAGCACGATGCTCGCCGGCGCCAGCGACCCTATCTGCGGAATCGCGCGGTTCTTGTCGTCGGGCGTTTCGAGCGCCCGCATGATCTTGCGTTCGGTGAGCAGGTCCTGGAGATTCTCGCGTTCGACCGGCGTGAACCAGCCGGAATCGCGCATGGCTTTCACGAGGAACGACGCGCCGCCTTGTGTCACTTGCGAGGAAAACGAACTGTCCGGCGACGGCTTGTATTGGCCCGTCAGATCGCGAAAGCCATACACGGCCGCGACGATGCGTCCCTTCGGCGGTGGCAGATGCGTGAGATCGCGGGTCACGCGCGTCGGCGGCGTGAGGGTTGCGTTTCCCGCCGAGGGCATCGGCGCGGTGACGCAACCGGTGAGCAGCATCGAGCCGATGACGGCGGCGCCGAGCGCGGCGCGCATCGCGGAAAATTTGAAGTTGTTCTTATTCATGACGATGTTCGAGCTCACTGTCCGTTGCCAACGACGAAGGTCGTCGATGCGCCCGTGGTCTTGTCCGTGGTCGTCACTTGCAGATTGCCGCCCGTGACTTGCGTGATCGCAATCGAGAAATTGCCCGTGTTGATCGTGCCCGGATGCAAGGTGCCGTCGGTGCCGACGATCGAGCTCGAAATCGACGATGCGACGCGCGACAGGATCGCCTGCTGAAGTTGCGTGTTGAACTGGTCGAGCGTGGACTGGCTGCTCGTGCCGAGATCCGACAGCGACGGGTCCTTGTACTTGTTCTGGGCGTTCGCTTCGTTGAGCAGGTTCGTGCCGTTCAGCGGGTTGCCGCCGAAGTTCGGATTGACCGGTTCATAGACGAGCGAGGTGGCGTGTGCGGCGGCGAGCGTCATCGAGAGCGCGCAGGCGAGCATCGCGCGTTTTGCGGGCGCAGTGATCTTCATCGTGAATCCCCGTAATTGGCCGTGTTGCTTTTTTTAGAGTTCGTCCGTCGCCATGTCGGCGTCGCGGAACAAGAGGCGCGATATGTCGGCCTGCATGACGTTCTGAAACGCGATCTGCGCCGCGTTTTCCGCCACCGGCTTCACATTGGAGCGAGCGATCGGCAGGAACGCCTGGAACACGCGGCGTTGCCCGAACTCGACCCACACGAGGCTGCCGTAGCGCGCCGAGGGCCGCTCGTGCACCGAGACGATGTAGCGCTCGGAGAGGGGAATCGCGCCCCATGCCTGCGCGAACCAGTTGTAGAAGTCCTGGCCGGCAAGCGTCACGGTGTCGGTGGTGACGACGCCGCCGAGCGCATCGTCGAGCGGCTTCTGACCGTTGACGTCGGCGCCGCGGGCACGCGGGGTATCGGCGAGGGTATCGCCCTTGTCGAGCGATGACGAACCATTCACCGTGCCGCGCGAGCTGAGAGGCGCGCCATTGGCGGCGGGCAGCGCGGTGCCGCGGTTCAGCGGGCTGGGCGTCGGCGTGCTCGGCAGCGAAATGAGCGGCTGAGCTTGCGCCGAGGTCGTCACATGCGTGGCGATGGCCGGCGCTTCCGCGTCCTGCGCGTGAGCGCCCGTGATACTTCCCCAAAACGTGATGCACACTGCGGTCGTTCGCCGGAGGGTTTTAAAACCCTTCTCTAGCGAATTGTTTTTATCTCGCTGCATGACTTCCCCGTAAGCCTCTGGCCGCTATGGTGCTGCCTTGAAGCGTTTGTTTTTATTCGTAAGACGGAACCGATTCTGATCGAGACGCGACGGCTTTTATGTTGTCGTCGCCACATTCGACTGAGGAAAGTCGCAAGAAATGAAAACGTGTTGGAAAGGCCACTCAAAGCCAGTTGAAAATCACTGTAAAGAAACGTTTGCCGATGCCGTTAATCGGTGCAGAGCGTGCCGAATCAGGGTTTTCCACAGGCAGCGCCGCTGACAGAATTGATTGCGACAAGAGATAACGATGGTTTTCAGCTACAGAGATATGTTGGTCACGCCGGCGGCAGTCCGGCATGGAGATGCGTTTGCCGCGATGGCGCGCATTCAGGACGTGGACGGCCGCGAGCGCTCGGTGCAACTGCCAGGGGAATTCGATTGCGTGGAAGAAGCGATCAGGTTTGCAATCGCTTCGGGGTTCGAGTATATCGATGGGACTTGTAATTGAAGGGTTCAGCGCTGTCTGGACTGGCGGCGGCGCTAGCCGCTACCGCGCCTTCAACACCCTCAACCCCGAATCATTCAACGCATTGCCCACGCGCGCTTCGCTTTCAGCTGGCGCCTTCTTCGCTTCGCGAATCGACAGATACCGCAGGCAGCACACGCGCAAGAATGAGGCGAAGTTGGTTGGCATCTCGCCACGCAGTGCGATCAACTCGTCGTAGAGCTTCACCGCGAACTGACTCGTCGTCAGATTTTCGCGCTCCGCGATTTCCTGCAGCACATCCCAGAACAGATTCTCCAGCCTGACCGTGGTGATCACTCCGTGAATGCGCAGCGAGCGCGTGCGCGATTCATACAGAATCGGATCGGCGTTGATATAGACCCCGCACATGAGAAAGCCCTCCCGTGATTGCCGGTCAACCCTACTCCCGGGCGACTCGTCCAGCAATCGAGTCGGACCCGGAAGCACGGCAGGCGTTAGCGCATCCGTTCAAACATGGCGCGCGTTCATCTGTCCCGCGATGTAATCCGCCTGCCGGATCGCGAGCGTCACGATGGTGAGCGTCGGATTTTCCGCCGCCCCCGTCGTGAACTGGCTGCCGTCGGAGATATACAGGTTCGCAACCTCGTGGGTCTGGCCATGCTTGTTGCACACGCCGTCCTCGGCACGCGCGCTCATACGGGCCGTGCCGAGATTGTGCGTCGATGGATACGGCGGCACGCGATACGTCATCTTCGCGCCGGCCGCCTCGTACACGGCGCTGCCCTGCTTGTAGGCATGCTCGCGCATTGCCTGGTCGTTCGGATGATCGTCGAAATGGACGTTCGCCACCGGCTGGCCGTATTGATCCTTCACGTCCGAATTGAGCGTCACTCGATTCGTCTCGCGCGGCATGTCCTCGCCGACGATCCACATGCCGGCTGTGTAAGCGTACTGATCCATGGTCTGCGCGAAGCTCGGACCCCACGCGCCCGGATCCACGAAAGCAGCATAAAACGGCAGACCGAGCGACACCGTTTCCAGATGGTAGCCACCCGCGAAACCGCGCTTGGGATCGAACACGGCTTCATCCTCGATGATGCCCGCCATCGTCGTGCCCTTGAACATCTCGACCTTGTCTTCGAACACGCCGTAGACCGAACCCGTCGTGTGGCGCATATAGTTGCGGCCCACCTGTCCCGAGCCGTTCGCGAGCCCGTCCGGAAACTTGCTCGATTGCGAGTTCAGCAAGAGGCGCGGCGTCTCGATGGAATTGCCCGCCACCGCGACGACGCGCGCTTTCTGACGTTGCAGCTTGCCGCTCGCGTCGTAGTAGACGACGCCGCTCGCCTTGCCGCGCGCATCGTGTTCAATGCGCACCACGTGCGCCTGCGTGCGCAACTCCATGTGCCCCGTGGCCTGCGCGCGCGGCAGTTCGGTATAGAGCGTCGACCACTTCGCGCCCATGCGGCAGCCTTGAAAGCAGAAGCCACGCTGGAAGCAATGCGCGCGGTCGTCGCGCACGGTGCTGTTGATCGCCATGTGGCCGGTGTTGCATTCCTTGTATCCGACCTTCTCCGCGCCCGCCGACATCACCTTGAAGTTGTTGTTGCCGGGCAGTCCGGGGAAACCGTTGGTGCGCGTGACACCCAGCTTCTTCTCTGCGCGGTCGTAGTACGGGTTCAGCTCGTCGCGCGTGACGGGCCAGTCGAGCAGGTTCGCGTCCTTGATATCGCCATACGTGGACTTCGCCTTGAACTCCCACGGCTGGATGCGCAGGCTCGCGCCCGCCCAGTGCACGGTGGTGCCGCCCACCGTCTTGCAGATCCATGCGGGCAGATTCGGGAAGTCCTTCGCCACGCGCCACGACCCGGACGTCGTGCGCTTGTCGAGCCACGACAGCATTTGGAACGCGTTCCATTCCTCCGTCGCAAAATCGCTTTGCGTATGCGAGCCGCCCGCTTCCAACACCACCACGTCGATCCCTTTCTGCGCAAGTTCGTTGGCGAGCGTCCCGCCGCCCGCGCCCGAACCGATGATGACGACCACGTGGTCGTCGCTCTGCTTGAACTGCACCTTGTTGCCTGCGTACATGTCTGTCTCCGCTGTGTCCGCTGTATCGCGAGAGTCGGCGCTGCTGCCTGCTCGCCCGATGTCGTTTCGATCCGCGCGCAATCAGCCGTCTTTCGGAATCGGTCCGCTTGCGGCGACCGGCGGGTCCGGCAGCCATGACAGATTGTTGAAGCCCTGATAGAGATAGCCTCCGTCTCCCTTCGATGCCCCATAGCCGAAGTGCGCATACGCCATCGCGTTGCTGTAGAGCGAGACGACCGCGGTGCTGCGAATGGTTTCGAAGAACGGTGTGCCGGCAAGCGCCGCGACATCCTTTGCCTGGTCCGCCGCGGCGCGTTTGGTCCAGTCGGAACCGGCGCCGGCATCGAGCTTGCCGATGCCATCGGCGAGTTGTTGACGCACGGCCGGATCGGCCTTGGCCTTCGCGTCGAGGTCTTTGACGACGAGCGCATACACGGCGTTGTCCAGCGTGGGATGCGGAAACACCTGGCGCGTGAACGCAAGCAACACTTCGCCCTGATGCGTGTCGAACCCTTGCAGTTCGAGCGCCCACACGCGGCTTGGCGCCAGGCTCGCGAACACCGAGGTTACGGCGAGCGTGCCGACCAGCACGCCCGAACCGCGCAGGAATTCGCGTCGTGTCAACGCAATTTTAGGCGGCGCGGCTTGCGTTTCCGAGTGCCGCACGCCCGCCTCGATGACGTCGCCCGCCCGCCGCGGCGCGACGATCGGAATGATCGTGTCTCGCATGTCTATCTCCTTGTGGGGTACTGCAACAGCTTATTTATGTGTATGCGCTGCTCGAAATCGTGTTACTGATAATGGCCGTGCCGCTCCAACACTTCGATCTTGTATCCGTCCGGGTCCTGAATGAAGAAGTAACGGGCGATGAGCGCGCCGTCGTCGTCGCGGAATTCGCGCAGGTCGTTGGGCGTCATGCCCAGTTCGATGAGACGCTCACGCTCGGCCTTGGCATCCGCGACACTCACGGCGACGTGTCCGTAGCCATCGCCATGGGTGTAGGGCTCGGCGCGTCCCTTGTTCCACGTAAGTTCGATTTCAGCGTCGGTTTCGTCGTTACGCAAATAGACGAGCGTGAAGTCCGGGAAGTCCAGCCGGTGCGCCGTCTCGAGATTCAGCGCGTTCTGGTAAAAGCGCAGCGAGCGGTCGAGGTCCTGCACACGAATCATCGTGTGGATCAACTTTGACATGGCGTCTCCTCCTTGTGACGCAAGTTTAGGGAGACGCTTGGGGTCAAGGTAATGCCCGGCTAAATAGCCGACTCGGGACTTGCCCTGAGAGGCGAATTGAAAGCCTGCCGCGCCGCCGCAAAAATTTTTGCGTGCGCTCTTGTGCATTGCGATGCCGCTCTCTATAATCCGCCGCTCCACAGGCTCGTAGCTCAGTTGGTTAGAGCACCACCTTGACATGGTGGGGGTCGTTGGTTCGAATCCAATCGAGCCTACCAACGAATGCATTGCATCAAGAAAAAAACGCCGCGTATAAGAACGCGGCGTTTTTTGTCGATCAAATCGAGTGTTTTCAGTCCCAGCAGTTACGGAACGCGACAGCGGCGATCACCGGCACGGTGAGCACGAGCGGAATGGCGAAGTAAGGCACTTCCAGATCCACGACCCAGCTATAGATCAGCCAGCCGATACCCACGCCAAGCGTGCCGATGCCAACGAGCGCGGTCAGCACGTTGAGCATGACGGGAGACATCCGCTTCTTGGGCGTTTCCTTGGTCGATGGAGTTTCCATGATGGCGGCAGGCGCATTCGAACGCGCGACAGATAAACAAGTCGATTGTATACCCGCCTGCGAGCCGTGCCGACAAGCAGGCCGCAGCGTCAGCCCGCTGCCAGCCGCTGCACTTTCGTGACTGTCTTGAGCAGCGAGTCGAGCGGGACCGGCCGGCTCAGCAAATAGCCCTGCACCTTGTCGCAACCCGCCTCGCGCAGACAGTCCAGCTGCTCTGCCGTTTCCACGCCTTCCGCGACGACCGTCACACCGAGCTTATGCGCGAGCTCGATCACGCCTTCCACCACGATGCGCATCATCTCGTCGGTGGCGATGTTATCGACGAAAGACTTGTCGAGCTTCAGCACGTCGGGCCTGAAACGCGTCAGATAGTTGAGACTCGAATAGCCGGTGCCGAAATCGTCGATGGCAATCCGCACGCCCATCTCGCGCACTTTCGACAGCACGTCCTGTGCATCGTCGACGTTTTCGATCAGCGCCGACTCCGTGATTTCCAGCGTGATGTTGTTCGGGTCGATACAGCATCGCTTGATCGCGTGCCTAAGCACGGAGACGAGACGCGGATCGCGAAACTGTTTCGGCGATACGTTCACCGCCATCGAATGCACGGCGGGCATTGCATGCGAGAGTCGGGACGCCGCCTGCACGGCTTCGCGAATGATCCAGTGCCCCGCTTCGACGATCAAGCCGCTCTCTTCGAGCATCGGCACGAACGCGCCCGGACCGAGCAGACCGAGCAGCGGATGATTCCAGCGCAACAGCGCCTCCACGCCCACGAGCGTGCCGGAATCCACGCGATATTGCGGCTGGAAATGCAGCAGGAACTGGTTCTGGCGAATCGCGTTCAACAGTTCGGATTCGAGATGCGCGCGCGCCAGTTCGTCCTTCTCGCGCTCGCCGAACACGCGGAACGTGTTGCGGCCCGCGCGTTTGGCCGCGTACATGGCCATGTCGGCGCTGATGAAGAGCGACTCGGGCGAACTGCCGTGCTCGGGAAAGAGCGCCACGCCGATCGAACAGGTCATCGCGATGCTCTTGCAATCCATCGCTATCGGGCGATGACACGCAATGGCAAGCCGTCGGCACGCCCGCGCGATTTGTTCGTGATCGAACGCGCCCGGCAGGATCACGGTGAACTCGTCGCCGCCCGGCCGCGCGACGATTGCATCGGGCGGCAGCGCTTCCTGAATGCGCGAGGCCAGGGCTTTGAGCACGGTGTCGCCGGCGGTGTGGCCGGCGGTGTCGTTGATGGACTTGAAGCGGTCGATATCGACGAAGAGATAAGCGAACGGCTCGCCCGATGCGCAGCGCGCGTCGAGCGCCTCGACAATCGCGTTGCGATTATGAAGACCCGTGAGGCTGTCGATGTTCGCCAGGCGATGCAATTGCTGAAGCCGGTTGCGCTCCTCGGTGGCATCGACGCAAACGCTCACCACGCGCGACACCGCGCCGTCTTCGCTGACGGGATAGATATCCGCGCGAACCCAGCGCGTGCGTTCCTCCGGCAAGCGCAAACGGAAATAGCTTTGCGCGGGCATGGCCGTGTTGACGGCGGCGCGCATCTGCGTGCGCAGCCCGGCGATATCCTCGGGATGCACGCGCTGCGACCATGCGGTCTCGTCCGCTTCGAGCGCGGACACGGGCATTTCCCACATGCGCTCGAATGCCGAACTCACATGCAGCAGTTCGCGGAAGTCGTGGCTCGCGGTCCAGAACACGGCATCGACGTGATCTTCCATGTCCTTCTGCACGCGCGCCTTGCCCCGCAACTCATCAATGAGCGTGCGCTCCGCCGTGATGTCGCGCGACTTGCAAAGTACCGCTATCAGCTTGCCGAACTCGCCGTAGACCGGCGCGAAAGTGGAAGTCCACCAGCGCAGATTGCCGCGCATGGTGCAGCACGCGCCGGTAAAGGACGTGGATTCGCCGGCCTTGGCGCGTTCGAAAGCGCGGCGCGCGTCGGGGCCGTCCCAGAGCGCGAGCCAGTCGATGCCGACGACATCGTCGGCGGCGCGCGCTTCGATCAGGCGCTGGCCGACTTCGGAGATGCAGACGACCTTGCCTTCCGGACTCAAAAGCTTGATGCAGTCGTCCGCGATGGAGAGAAGACCATTCGAGAGCTGACGCGCGACGAAGATCTGCCGGTGCGCGCGCTGCATCTGCTGGATCACGGCGACCGCCGCGATGGCGATGGCCGCGAGCAGCAGGTTCCACGGCAGCGGAATGAAAGGCGTCACCGCGGCGACCAGCAAGACGCCGAAGAACGCGGCTCCAAAGCCGTCCAGGCGCCGTGTGCATTCGACATAGTGAGATTCGCCGGCCACGCTTTCGCCGATGATCCCGAGAAAATCAGACGCTCTGCCCTGCACCTTCGACCCCGTCCGCTGTTGCTGTTGCTTTTGGTTTATCTTACTGATGCATAACGGCGGGATCGGTAAATACTTTAGATGGGATAAAAAGCGCGCTCACTCGCGTTTCAACACCGACGCAATTTCCTTCGCCAGTTGCTCCGCCCGATAAGGCTTGTTCAGCAGCGTCACGTTGGGCCGCAGCACGCCGTCGCGCGAGATGATGTCGCGGGTATAGCCGGACGCGTAGATCACCGGCACCGGCTGCGGCTGGGCGAACGCCCATTCGGCGAGATCGGCGCATTTCACCTTGCCTGGCATCACCACGTCGGTCAGGATCACGTCCACGCCGATGCCGCTTTCCAGCACGCTCATCGCCGCGTCGCCGCTTGCGGCCTTGAGCACGGTGTAATGCATGGCTTCGAGAATCGCGACCGTCGAGGAGAGCACGGCGACGTCGTCGTCGACGACGAGCACGGTTGCGCTGCCCGTGTGCGTGGGAATGCTGCCCGCTTCGGCCGACGAGGTCTCGTCGTCGTAACTGCGCGGAAAGTAGATCTCCACCGTCGTGCCGACATCCACCGTGCTCGACACATGGATATGGCCGCCCGACTGCTTGACGAAGCCGAACACCATCGACAAGCCGAGCCCCGTGCCGTGTCCTTCCGGCTTGGTGGTGAAGAACGGCTCGAAGGCGCGTTCGAGGACATCGGGCGGCATGCCCGTGCCCGTATCGGATACGGAAAGACGCACGTACTCGCCGGGACGCAGGTCGTTGCCCTCGCACGCGGCGTGATCCAGCGACTCGTTCGAACACGTGAGCGTGAGCCGGCCATCGCCGCTAATGGCGTCGCGCGCGTTGATCGCGAGATTGAGGAGGGCGTTCTCCAACTGATTGCGGTCGACGCAGAAATTCCACGCCTGTTCCGGCAACGCGGCGCCGATCACCACCGACGCGCCCACCGCGTGCTGCAGAAGTTCGCGCAACTCGGCAAAAAGCCGCTGCGGATTGATGACCACCGGCGAGAGCGGCTGCCGCCGCGCGAACGACAGCAGTTGCGAGGCGAGCGTCGCGCCGCGCTGCACGGCGTCCAGCGCAGCCTGAACGCGTTCGGGCACGCGCGGGTCGGTTGGCGGCAGATACTGCATCAATTGCAAATTTCCGCTGATGGCCTGCAGAGTGTTGTTGAAGTCGTGCGCGACGCCGCCCGTCATCGCGCCGAGTGCTTCCATCTTCAGGCTTTGACGCAATTGCGCCTCGACCGCGGTGCGCGCCGCCACGGCTTCGGAAATCTTGTCTTCGAGACCGCGCGTCAATTCCTTGAGGCTTTCTTCGGCGATCTTGCGGTCGTTGATATCGACGATCACGCCGGGAAACCGCTGCGGCGCTCCGGCTTCATCGTATTCGCAGCGGCCGGACGCGAGAATCCAGATCCAGCCCTCGTCCGGCGTGCGGATGCGATATTCGGCGCGATACGGCGCGCCATCGCGCAAGGTCGCGGCGATCAGCGAAGTCACGCGTCCGCGGTCGTCCGGATGGATGATCTCGAGCGCCGCCTCGATCGGCAAGCCGGTTTCCACTTCCTGAAGCGAGAAGAGAAAAGTGCGCGCGAAACGTTCGTCGCCCTTCACGCGGTTTTGCGTGATTTCCCACACGAAGGTGCCGCGCACGGCGCCCGAATTCAACGCGAGTTGCAGCCGCTCGTTGGTTCCGCGAAACGCCGCTTCGGCCGCACTGCGATTGCGTTCGAGCAGCACGCGCTCGGTTGTCTCGACGACGACTGCAAGCACGCCCACCGGCACGCCTTCATCCGATGCAACCGGGCTGTAGTGCAGATCGAGCCATGTTTCGACGGGATCGTGCTCGCGCGCCAGCACGAAGCGCGTGTCGCGGTAAGTCAGCGACTCGCCGCGCATGCCCGAATCGATCACGTTACGGTTGAAATCCGCCGCCTCGGGCCATGCCTTCTCGATAGCCATGCCGAGGATGCCCGGATGCCGCACACCCGAGAACTTCGCATAGGCTTCGTTGTAGACGAGCGTGCCTTCGTCGCCCCAAAGCAGGGCCATCGGCAATGCGTTGGGCAGCATGACCTGCACGACCGACCGCAAGACCGGCGGCCAGTCGTTGATCGGGCCCAACGGCGTTTTGCGCCAGTCGAAATCGCGTATGAAGCGCGCCGTTTCGCCGACCCATGAATCGAGTTGAGGGCGACCGAAAAAAGTCGAATCCAAATGGGGAATCCTTTTCCTTTGAACGATGCGCGAAGGGCGCGCACCAATCCGACAGAGTAAAGCTAATTCGCGGCGCGCGAAATGTCGGAGTAGCGTGTTCGCAAGGGGGATGCCTGGTCTTCGACTCGAGGCTTGGCGGTTTCGGCACAGCGCCGGTGCATCATTCTGGCTTCGGCTTTTTCACGGCTCTTATCTTGCCTGTGCGCCCGCCGCCGCAAAAAAAGCGCTCGCCGCCGTCCGATTCGAGTCCCGAGACGCCCACGCCTTCCGGCATGTCGAGCCGCTCGAAGACTTCGCCGGTGGCCGGGTCGATGCGTCGCAGTTCGCTCGCGTCGCTTTCCCACGTGGCGTGCCAGAGTTCGCCATCGACCCAGGTGACGCCCGTGACGAAGCGATCGGAATCGATGGTGCGTAGAATTTTGCCATCGCCCGGATCGACTTGATGAATCTTGCGCTCGCGATATTGTCCGACCCAGAGCGTGCCTTCCGCCCACGCGAGACCGGAATCCGCGCCACCGCCGGGAGCGGGAATGGTCGAGACGACCTCGCCGGTTTTTGGATCGACCTTTTGAATGCGGTCCTCGGCAATCTGATACAGATGCTCGCCATCGAAGGCAGTGCCCGCGTGCGCCGCGACCGCGAGCTTGCGTCGGGTCTTGCCGCTTTCGGGGTCGAGCGCGTTGAGGGCATCGCCCGAGGCGAACCAGACTTGCTGTCCGTCCCAGCTCACGCCGTGCACGCCTTCCACTTCGGGAAAAGGTCCGTATTCGCGGATGATCTCCGCCTTTGCGCGTTTCATGTCGCCTTCCTCTGCTCACTGGTTGATCGAGACTTCATGCTAGTCGTAGGCCAAACCAGCAGGGAGTAACAAGGCCGTCGTGAAACCGGGCAGGGGTGCGGTCATCCAGCGGCGCGCGCGTCCTTGTCCGTATGCCTGAACCTTGCCCGCCGCCGCGAGCGTCGTAAGCGCGCGCTGTACCGTGCGCTGGCTCGATCCAAGCGCCAACGCAAGCGCCGAACTGGACCACGTTTGACCATCGGCGAGAACGGCTAGCAGCGTCGCGTAGGCGTCTTCCGTCGGCTGCGCCAGAACGACGACTTCATCTGCCCGACGCGGCGTCAGCGTGAAGCCGCGCGGCGTCGCGCTCACCGTTGCGAGCGATTGCAGCATCGTCCTCAAGCGCCCGATCTCGACCCGCAAGCGCGCCCGATGCGTGTCGTCCGCATGCTTCATGCGAAACGCCCGCACGATGAGCGTGTCGCGCGGCACATCGTCCGGCCATGCTTCAGCAAGCGCGCGCGCCAGCGTGAAAAGCACCGGACGCGTGGCGAGCGCAATGGTCACGCCGCCTTCGCGCACGACATTGCGACACGCATCCACGATGAACGCAGCCGATGCAAACAGCGCCTCCACTTCATCGAGCCGCAGGAGCCGCGCTTCGCCTTGTGCGATACGCCTGGCCGCTGGCGCATCGAGCACGCTCGCCGCGCTTTCCGCTTCGGCTTCGAGCGCGGCGATACCCGACCGATGCGCCGCCTCTCGCGCGCGCGTCAACGCTTCGCGCGCAGGCTGCGTCTCCACACGCCGTATCGCGATTGCCGCCGCAATGAGTTCGCGCGCGGCCTCCGATGCCGGCGGAAGACTTAAGGCGTCGAGCGATGCGAGCAAGAGCCGAGCATCGTCCAACCGGCCGAGCAACGCGAGCCTGCGCACCGCCAAAATGCGCGCATGGACCGCGTTGACGTGGTCGCCATGCGCTTCGAGAGTGACGCGCGCGGCATCGAGCGCTTTCTGCGGCCACGCAAGATCGCGCGATGCCAACGCGATCTCCGCTTCGGCGACCACGCATCGCGAACGCGCAACCGCTTCCTTCGCGCCGAATCGACGCGCCGCGCTGCGCAGCAAGGTCTTCGCGCGCGCGAACTCGCCGAGTTGCGCCATGGCGATGCCACGCAGTGCGAGCGCGGCGGCGTCGTCGCGCAATGCAACACGATTGAGCGCGCCAAGGGGGTCGCCGGCCGCGAGCGCGCGCGCCGCCGCGTTGATCAGCGAATCCATGTCGCGTCAGATTCCCGCCACAATTGTCACTCCCCTCAGGTGTGCGTCCGGTACTAATCTAACACCGTGCATTTCGAAACCTCACTCGGGAGACAAGCATGATGACGAGTCATACGACAGGAACGCGCGACGACTGGCTGGCCGCACGCTTGAGCCTTCTTTCGCGCGAAAAGGAACTCACCCGGCAAAGCGATGAACTCGCCGCGGCACGTCAGGCGTTGCCGTGGGTTCGCATCGACAAGACTTATCGCTTCGATACGGAAACAGGAAGCGCCACGCTGGCGGACCTGTTCGGCGGCCGCTCGCAGCTGCTCGTTTATCACTTCATGTTCGGGCCGGACTGGAAGGCGGGCTGCCCGTCTTGCTCCGCGATCGCGGATGGCTTCGACGGTTTCGCCATTCATCTCGCGCATCACGATGTCGCGCTGTGGTGCGTGTCCCGTGCGCCCATCGAGAAGCTCGCGGCCTACAAGAAGCGCATGGGATGGCACTTTCCATGGGCCTCCGCGCACGATGGCGACTTCAACTTCGACTTCAACGTGTCGTTCACCGAAGAGCAGCAGCGCGACGGCAGCATCGAATACAACTATGCGAAAAATCGCCACGCGATGGATCAGAAAGACCCGCCCGAAACCGTCAAGCAAGGCGCCGCCGATGTCGGCACGACCGCGCCCGCGTATTCGCTCGACAGACCAGGCTTGAGCGTCTTCGCGATGCAGGACCGCGACGTCTATCACACGTACTCGGCCTACTCGCGAGGTCTCGACAGTCTCTGGGGCATGTATCAGTGGCTCGATCGCGCGCCGAAAGGCCGCAACGAAACCGGCAATTGGTGGAAGCGTCACGACGAATATCCGGGCTGAAGGCGCGGGGCAATCGCGCCAGTTAGGCAGAGCGATGCACGCATAAATCGCGCGAATCGCGTAAATCGGTATGGCGTACGAACCCGAGCCGCAAACGCCGTATTAATTACCCATTTTTTTCGGATTATTTTTCTTCCTCTTTCTTCTACCTTGCTAACGATGCGAAAGATTTCGCATTGTGAAGCGGCCGCTGAAAATCGCCGACAAAATCGCCGATATAAACAAACGACGAAGCGAGAAGAAGATGAAAAACGCGCTGACGGTCTCCATTTGCCTGCCCACTTGCAACCGGCCCGAACTGATCGTGCAGTGCCTCGACTCCTGCCTCGCGCAGAAGTATCCGCACATCGAAATATTGATCGGGGACGACTCGCGTGACGATCTCACGCAGCAGCTCATCGCCGCGTGCTACGCGCACGACGCGCGCGTGCGATATGTACGCAACGACGTGCCGCTCGGGCAAGCACGCAATGTGTCGAGCCTCTTCGAGCGTGCGACGGGCGCGCTCGTCATGCTGATCCACGACGACGACTATCTCGTGCACGACGCCGTCGCGCGGCTCGCGGCGCTTTGGGCGACGTATCCGCATCTGCAAGTCGCGTTCGGCGATCAATACGAGGTCGATGCCGAAGGTCGCGTCGATGTCCATAAAAGCGCGGCGC
Organism: Caballeronia sp. LZ003; assembly: GCF_031451465.1. Lineage (NCBI taxonomy): Bacteria > Pseudomonadati > Pseudomonadota > Betaproteobacteria > Burkholderiales > Burkholderiaceae > Caballeronia > Caballeronia sp. LZ003. The sequence continues at coordinate 1,315,885 of NZ_JARUXJ010000003.1, forward strand.
TCAATGCGGCGTTCCATCGAAAACGGCGCGCGCAGGGCATGCAGCCGCTGCCAGGACGAACCGGTCTTGTGCAAATGTTCCCCAACAATGGCTGGATGGCGCTCGCGGCGCTCGTGCGGGCAGTGGGGTATCGCGAGGAAGTCGGCGCGTGCTGCGATTACGTGTTCGGCGCGCAGTTGTGTCTGGCGGCCAAGCATGTCTACTATCTGCACGAATACGTTTCGTACTATCGCAAGACGACGGCTTCCGTGTCGCGCAGCACGCGCCGTTCGGTCAGCGCGGCAGCGTTTAGCGCCTACCAGTTCGTTTCGGCGATGACGCTCGATCCATCGCTCGAAGCGGCGCGCGGCATCGCGTTGCGCCGGTTGGCACCGATCGTCGTTTCGCTGCACGCGCGGCACGATGCGCCGCTCGCCGCGCTGCGCGTCGCCTTCGAACATCCCGATGCCTATACGTATGGCGCAAGTCTCAGGCTCTACTATCACCTCTTGCTGATCGTGCGCGCGCTCGTCGCCATGCGTAGCCGGCAGCGTTCAGGCACGCCGCGTTTTCCCTGATGCGCTGAATGTCCGAGGTTTTCGCACGGTCGATCTCAAAGCCGCGCAGTTATCGGTAACCGTTTCCCTAAAGGCCATCGCGTTGCGGTCGTTATACAGGCGGCCGGTGACATTTCACTGGCCGCGTGGCAGGCGAGAGCATCCTCGCGTGCCGGCGCGCGAACAAGATGCAGCCACCTTTGGGACGAATATGTTTTCCACAATCAAGGGCCGCCTCGCCCTCGCCATGACTCTGCTGAGCATGCTGCTCATCGGCATCGGGCTGGTCGGACTCGTCGGCATGAGCAAGTCCAACGAGACGACCCACGACCTCTTCACGAATGAAATGCCGAGCGCGGTGTCGGTCGGCAATGCGGAAATGTTCATGGCGCGCGAACGTCTGAGCTTCGATCGCGCGGCGCTGAACATCGGCACGAACGCGGCGGACGAGGCCATCGGCCGGGGCGCGCTGATGCGCAAGACTTCCGACGACGCATGGACGAAGTACGCCGCCCTGCCCCAGGCTCCCGGCGAAAAGCAGCTCGCGGACAAATTCAACGAGCAGCGTCTGCAAATGCAGAAGCTTCTCGACGAAGGCTATGCCGACGTGCGCGCGAAGGACCAGGCGAAAGTCACCGCCGACGCCGCCACGATGCAGGCCGCGTTCAACGACTTCGCGAAGACCGGCGTCGAGTTGCGCAAGCTGCAGTTCGACCAGGCGCAAAGCGACTACGACGCGAGCCAGGCGACCTTCGCCATGTTCCGCATGGTGTCGATCATCGCGATCGTGATCGGGCTCGCTGCATCGTCGTATTCGTGGTTCTCGCTGCGCCAGCGCATTGCGCGCCCGCTCGACGCCGCGCTCGAACAGTTCGGCGCCATTGCCGCAGGCGACCTGCGCCGCGATGTGCGCATCACCTCGAACGACGAAATGGGCCAGTTGCTGCGCGGGCTTTCGACCATGCAGGCGAGCCTCGTCGAAACCGTGCGTTCGGTGCGCTCGGGTAGCGAATCGATTGCATCCGCGACCAAGCAGATTGCGGCGGGCAACGTGGACTTGTCCTCGCGCACCGAGGAACAGGCGTCGGCATTGCAGGAAACCGCGTCGAGCATGGATGAGCTCACGGGCACGGTCAAACAGAACGCCGACAACGCGCGCCAGGCGAGCGTGCTGGCCGCCAATGCATCGGAGATCGCGGGCAAGGGCAGCCATGTGGTGTCGCAAGTGGTGACCACGATGGGCGAGATCAACCAGAGCTCGACGAAAATCGCGGACATCATCGCGATCATCGAAGGCATCGCGTTCCAGACCAACATTCTCGCGCTCAACGCAGCCGTGGAAGCGGCGCGTGCAGGTGAAGAAGGACGCGGCTTCGCGGTCGTGGCAGGCGAAGTGCGCTCGCTCGCGCAACGCTCGTCGGCGGCGGCGAAGGAGATCAAGGAACTGATCGATACCTCCGTCGAACGCGTGCAATCCGGCGCGGCGCTCGTCGATGAAGCCGGCCGCACGATGAACGACATCAGCAACGCCGTGCAACGCGTGACCGACATCATGGGCGAGATCGCGGCGGCATCGGAAGAACAATCGAGCGGTATCGAACAAGTGGCGCGCGCCGTGACGCAAATGGACGAAGTGACGCAGCAGAACGCGGCGCTCGTCGAGGAAGCGGCGGCAGCGGCGCAGTCGCTCGAAGATCAGGCGGGCGCGTTGCGTACCGCAGTCGAAATCTTCCGTCTTCATGACGAAGGCGCACGCATCGCCGCTTGATCGTCTACTGGTTCACCCTGACGGCCCGCGTCTTCTCAAGGAAGCGCGGGCCGCTGCATTTTTTCGAAGCCGCTTTCAAGGACATAACCTGTGGTAATCGCCTCATAAGGCAAATTCAATAGACGGCTATCGCTGTTTTCTCCAGACTTCGGACGTCGGATCGATACACGATTCGCCCTCGATAAGAGCGCGCATGAAGCGCACAAGCCTCGGAGGAGACACGCTATGTTCCATCGACCCAAGGTCACCCGGTCGGTCCTCGCGCTCATGTGCGCGATGTCTTTCATCATGTATCTCGATCGCGTCAACCTGTCCGCCGCGGCAGGCCTGATTCGCGATGATCTTCATCTCAGCAATACCGATATCGGCTTCGTGTTCGGCGCCTTCGCCTACACCTATGCGATCTGCCAGGTGATCGGCGGATGGGTAAGCGATCGCTTCGGCGCGAAGACCACGCTCGTGCTGTGCGCGTCGATCTGGATCGTCGCCACGGTCGCGACGGGCTTCGCGGGCGGCGTCGTATCGCTTTTCTGCGCGCGCATGCTGCTCGGTGTCGGCGAGGGCGCGGCGCTTCCGGCGCAGGCCCGCGCGCTGGTCAACTGGTATCCGGCGCAAAAGCGCGGCTTCGTGCAAGGGCTCACGCATTCGTTCTCGCGCTTGGGCAATGCGCTGACGCCGCCGCTGATCGCGATTCTCGTCGCCTTTGCGTCGTGGCGTGCATCGTTCATTCTGGTGGGCGCGCTGACCGCGGTCTGGGTGCTGGTCTACGCGTGGTACTTCGCCGATAACCCGCGCAAGCATCGACACATCACGGCCGAGGAGATCGCCGAGCTGCCGCCCGAGAATAAGGTGGCCGTGGAGAAGACCCGCGAGCCGACGCCGTGGGGACGTCTCATCAAGCGCATCGGGCCGACCATGATGGTCTACTTCTGCTACGGCTGGACAGGCTGGCTCTTCTTCACGTGGCTGCCGACGTTCTTCATGCACGGACGCGGCCTCGATCTCAAGAGCTCGGCGCTTTTTTCAGCGGGCGTGTTTCTCTCGGGCGTCGTGGGCAATACAGCGGGCGGCGTGATCTCCGACCGCATTCTCAAACGCACCGGCAACGTGGTCGCCGCGCGGCGCAACATGATCATCGTCGCATTTCTCGGCGCGTTGATCTTTCTCGCACCCGTCATGGTGGTGAAGTCCTTGCCGGTCATGGCAGGCTGCATGAGTCTGTCGTTCTTCTTCCTCGAAATGACCATCGGTCCCATCTGGGCCGTGCCGATGGACATCACGCCCAAGCACGTCGGGATTGCGAGCGGGCTCGTCAATGCGGGATCGGCCATTGCGGGCATCTTCTCGCCGATCGTGTTCGGCTTCATCGTGGATCGCACCGGAAGCTGGACCTTGCCGTTCGGCGGCTCGCTGGGACTGCTTGCGGTGGGTATCGTGATGACGTTCTTCATGCGACCCGATATCGAACTCGATCCGGCGAACGATGCCGATTCCTCGTTGCGCGATGCCGAAGGGAAACTGGCATTCGCGGATCGCCGATGACGGACGGCGACGGCGTCTCGCGCTCGACACGCATGACGCGGCCGCGCCGTCGCCCTAACTAGGCTGCCCGAATCGCCTCGATGACCAGTTGCGTAGCCGGACTGATGCGCCGGTTACTGCGCAGGATCAACCCATAAGGCGCGAGCCGTCCACGCAGCGGCGTGGCAATGGAAGCGATGGTATCGAGCGAAGCGTAGTAGTCGGCAACCGAACTCGGCAGCACCGCCAACATATCGGAATCGCGCAACAGCGAAAGCGTCGTGAGAATGGAAGACGTCTCGACGGTGCTCACCGGCGGTGCGACGCGTGACTCCCTGAAAGTCTGATCGATGATCTCGCGCATCGGGCTCGGATGCGGCTGCACGATCCACGCATACCCCGCGAGCTCATCCAGTTTCGGGCGCCCGGTCGATTCGAACACCGGATGCCCGGGCCGCGCGACAATCGACAATGCCTCTTCGGCAAGCGTTTCGAAACTCAAGTCGTTGGCGGGAAACCCGTAGGGAATGCGCCCGACCACGATATCGAGTTGGTCCTGCTGCAAGGCTTGCACGAGCACATCGCTGGTATCGATCTGCACGGTGATATGCAGACGCGGATGCGCGTCCTTCAACTGTACGATCACTTTCGTCAACAGCTCGGGCGCGGGCGCCATGACCGCGCCAATCCGCACCTTGCCGATATCCCCCGCTTCGATGGCCGCGAGTTCTTCGCGCAACTCGTCGAGGTCTTCGAACACCACGCGCGCATAGCGCATGACCGCTTCGCCATATACCGTGGCCTGCATGCCGCGCGCATGCCGCACGAACAGCGACGCGCCCATGGTGTCCTCCAGTTCCTTCAACGCCTTGGTCGCGGCGGGCTGCGTCATGGCGAGTTCGTCGGCGGCGCTGCGCAGAGACTCTGTTTCGGAGAGCGCCATCATCAGTTGAAGATGACGCAAGCGCAGGCGTTTGCGGATGGTATTGGCAGGCGCAATCATGTCGGCGATAACCCTGTGAGCGCTTTCCCGCGATAACCGCAGGAAATAACCCGATGCAAATTATTCAATAGTCAGTTATCGCGCAGTTTCGCACACTAGCGTCACCCGAAACAGCCGCGCAAACCCTTCCTCGCGCGGCCTTCCATCAAACAAGAAGGAGACATTCGCGATGAAGATCAAGCATATCCGTGCACGCGTATTCGAATGGAAAGGCAAGGTCGTGCCGCCGCAAGCGCACTTCTGCACGAATGCCGTGGACATTCTCTACGAACGCGGCGACGCCATGGGCTCGTTCCGCTTTCACCAATGGCTCGTGGTCGAAGTGGAGTGCGACGACGGCACCATCGGCATCGGCAATTGCGCGCTTGCGCCGCGCGTGGCCAAGCAGATCGTCGACGAATATCTCGCGCCTATCGCCATTGGCGAAGACCCGTTCGATCACGAATACATCTGGCAGAAGATGTATCGGCGCACGCTTGCCTGGGGGCGCAAGGGTATTGGCATGGCGGCGATCTCGGCTGTCGATATCGCCTTGTGGGACATCATGGGCAAGGCGGTGAAGAAGCCCGTCTTCAAACTGCTCGGCGGACGTACCAAGGAAAAGATCTGGTGCTATGCCTCGAAGCTCTACAACAACGACGACCGCGACGTGTTTCTCGCCGAAGCAAAGAGCTATCTCGACGACGGCTTTACCGCGATGAAGATGCGCTTCGGCTACGGCCCGAAAGACGGCCCGAGCGGCATGGCGAAGAACGTCGAACAGTTGCGTCTCTTGCGTGAACTCGCGGGCGACGACATCGACATCATGGTCGAATGCTATATGGGCTGGACGCTCGAATACGCACGCAGAATGTTGCCGCGCCTGGCCGAATTCAATCCGCGCTGGCTGGAAGAACCGGTCATCGGCGACGATATCGAGGGCTATCAGGAACTGAAGAAGACGAACGTCATCCCGATCTCGGGCGGCGAACACGAGTTCACCATCTACGGCTTCAAGGACCTGCTCGAACGCCGCGCCGTGGACGTCATTCAGTACGACACGAATCGCGTGGGCGGCATCACGGCGGCGCGCAAGATCAACGCAATGGCCGAGGCGTGGTCCGTGCCGGTCATTCCGCATGCCGGACAGATGCACAACTATCACCTCACCATGTCGAGCGTGGCGAGCCCCATGTCCGAGTTCTTCCCGGTCTACGACGTGGAAGTGGGCAACGAGCTTTTCTACTACATCTTCGACGGTGAACCGCAACCGGAGAACGGCTATCTGCAACTCTCCGATGAGACGCCGGGCCTCGGCATCACGCTCTCGGACAAGTATCTGGATGACTTCAACATCATCGAATAACGCATGAACGACGGGCCAATGCAGCCCTCGACATCAAGGATTGGAGACACGCAATGGAAAGCAGAATAGAAGCGCCCGCGCTCGACGCGGTTACGTCGGAGCGCGCGACGAGCGTGCGCTGGCGCATCTTTGGCGTGGTGTTTCTCATCACGCTGATCAATCTCGTCGATCGCATCTCGCTTTCCATCGCGATGCCCACCATCGCCAAGGAATACGCGCTCTCGCCCGCCATGCAGGGGCTGATCCTGTCGAGCTTCTTCTGGTCGTATGCGCTGTTGCAGATACCGGGCGGATGGCTCATCGACCGCTACGGTCCGCGCAAGATCATCGCGGGCGCGACGGTGTTGTGGGGCATTTTCCAGACCTTGATGGGCGCTGCCGGCGGCGGTCTGTCGATGCTGTTTCTGCGTGTGGGTCTGGGCGGCGCCGAAGCACCGCTCTTTCCCGCCGGCAGCAAGCTCAATGCATTGTGGCTCTCGAAGAAAGAGCGCGGTCGCGGCGCCGTATTGATGGATGCGGGCTCGCCATTGGGCGCGGCCATCGGCGGGCTTGCAATCTCCAATCTCATCCTCGCGTTCGGCTCGTGGCGCATGGCGTTCGTCGTGGCGGGCATCGCGACCATCGCGGCGGGCTGGCTCGCATGGCGCTATCTGCGCGACGATCCCGCGAAGCATCCCTTCGTGAATGGCGCGGAACTCGCGCGAATTCGTGACGGCGCGGCCCCGGTCGCCGCGAGCGTCATCGCCGAGGAACCCTTGCCGCTGCGCTCGACCATCGCCATGTGCGTCGGCCGCATGAGCTGGGCGATGATCTTCTTCGGGCTCATCACGTGGGGACCGAGCTATCTGACGCAAGCGCGCGGCTTGAGTCTTTCGCAGATCGGCGCGGCCACGTTCTTCATCTTCTTTTCCGGCGCTTTGGGCTCGCTGTCGGGCGGCTTTCTCTGCGATGCACTTTGCACGCACGGCTTCTCGCGCGGCAAGGTGGTCAAGAGCATGATCGCGCTGTCGGGCATCACGACGCTTGCCGTATTCGCCGCGCTGCCGACCATTCAGTCGCCGGTGAGCGCGGTCGCGGTGCTGTGCGCGGCGTCGTTCTTGCTGATGTGGGGTAGTCTCTACTGGAGCCTGCCTTCGTTGCTCGCGACGCCGGGGCGCGTCGGTCTGCTCGGTGCATGCATAAACTGCGCGGGCAGCGTCGGCGGCATCTCGGTTCCGCTCATCACCGGTTTCATCCTGCAGCGAACCGGTTCGTTCGATACGGTGCTGCATTTCTACAGTGCCTGCGCGCTGGTGTATATCTTCGGCTCGATCGCCATCGATCTGCGCCGTACCCGCTAAAAAACCCAAAGGTTGATCCGTCATGAAACCTCGCATTGCTGTCCTTCTCGGCGACCCCGCCGGCATCGGCCCCGAACTCATCGCGCGCCTCGTTGCACGGCCGGAAAATCGCAAGCGTGCCGATCTGCTCATCATCGGCGACCGGCGCGAACTCGATCGCGGCATGGAGATCGCGCGGCAACGTTTCGATTACACCGTGGTGAACGATGAAGCCGCCGCCGCGCGCGGTACCGACGTGCCTTCGCTCATCGACTTCCGCCTGCCCGACGACGCGCCTTACGAGCCCGCCGTATCCACGGAACGCGGCGGACGCTACAGCCTGGAAGCGTTCAAACAAGCCCTGCAACTGACGCGCGCGAACCGCACCAACGCCATGTTGTTCGCGCCCGTCAACAAGACCTCGCTGCACATGGCGGGCATGGACACGAACGACGAGATGGAATGGTTCGCGCATCAGCTCGACTATGCCGGCGCGTTTTGCGAATTCAACGTGCTCGATGAACTGTGGACCTCGCGCGTCACGTCCCACATTGCATTGAAGGACGTGAGCGCGCGGCTTTCTGACGAACGCATAGTCGGCGCGGTGCAGTTGATTCACGACGGACTCAAACGCGCGGGCATCGCAGCGCCGCGCATCGCGGTCTGCGGCTTCAATCCGCATAACGGCGACAACGGCGCATTCGGCCGCGAAGAGATCGATGTCATCACGCCGGCCGTGGAGCATGCACGCGCGCTCGGCTACGACGCGCAAGGCCCCTTTCCCGCCGACACCATCTTCGTGCGTGCACGCGACCAAAAGGTCTTCGATGGCGTCGTCACCATGTATCACGACCAAGGCCAGATCGCGATGAAGCTCATGGGCTTCTGGCGCGGCGTCACGGTGCACGGCGGCTTGCCGGTGCCGATCGCGACGCCCGCGCACGGCACCGCGTTCGATATCCACGGCAAGGGTTCCGCCGATGTCGGCGCTACACAGAAGGCCTTCGATATTCTCGTGCGCATGGCACAAGACCGCGTGAGCTAAGAGCCCATGATGCACGCCCATATCGATGCCTTGCGCGAGCGCTTCCTGCAAAGCGGCGACGATGCCGACCTGCCTGTCGTCGATGCGCATCATCATTTCTGGGACCTCGCGAACAACTATCATCCGTGGCTGCGCGATCTGCCGCGCATTCCGTTTCGTTATGGCGATTACGCGGCCATCTGCCATGACTTCCTGCCCGACGATTACTTTGCGCAGGCGGCGAGTCATCGCGTGGTCAAGACGGTGATGATGGAAGGCGAATGGGACGCGCGCGATCCGCTCGGCGAAGCGCGCTGGGCGAGCGCGCTCAATGCGCGCACCGGCCTGCCCAATGCAATGGCCGGACAAATCTGGCTGGATCGCGAAGACGTGCGCGCGGTGCTTGATGGATATCGTGGCTTGCCGCTCGTGCGCAGCGTGCGTCATAAGCCCAAGACCGTGCCGCGCGCGGAGCATCGCGCGGATTTCTCGGCAGCGGGTTCCATGCGCTGCGAGCGGTGGCGGCGTGGTTACGCGCTGCTCGCGGCATATGATCTGATGTTCGAACTGCAGGCTCCGTGGTGGCATTTCGCGGAAGCGGCCGAACTTGCGCGCGACTTTCCCGACGTGAAGATCATCGTGAATCACACGGGCTTACCGGCCGATCGCAGCGAGGAGGCGTTGCGCGCATGGCGCGCCGCGCTCGATACGCTCGCGCGCTGGCCCAATGTGTGGCTCAAGATATCCGGCATCGGCGAAGCGGGGATAAACTGGAGCGTGGAGCGCAACGGGCCGGTGGTGCGCGAGGCCATCGCGAGCTTCGGCGTCGAGCGCTGCATGTTCGCGAGTAATTTTCCGGTGGATAGCCTCGTCGTTTCGCTGGACAATCTTTTCGGCGGCTTCAAGGCGATGGTCGCGCACCGAACGCCCGCGGAAAGACTGGCCCTTTTCCACGACAATGCCAGCGCCCTCTATCGCATCTAAATCCAGGAGACAACAATCAATGGCAGCTCCCCTTTATTGCGGCGTGTTCCCCGTCGCGCCTACCATCTTCGACGACGCAGGCAAGCTCGATCTCGAAGGCCAGAAGCGCGCCATCGACTTCATGATCGATGCCGGTTCGAACGGCTTGTGCATTCTCGCGAACTTCTCGGAGCAGTTCGCGCTGACGGACGCAGAGCGCGATGCCGTGCAGCGCACCGTGCTGGAACATGTCGCGGGCCGCGTGCCGGTGATCGTCACGACGACGCATTTCAGCTCGCGCGTTTGCGCCGAACGCAGCCGCGCGGCGCAGGACGCGGGCGCGGCCATGGTCATGGTCATGCCGCCTTATCACGGCGCGACTATCCGCGTGAGCGAGCGCGGCATTCAGGATTTCTACGCGAAGGTGTCGGACGCCATCGACATTCCGATCATGATTCAGGATGCGCCCGTCGCGGGCACGCCGCTGTCCGCGCCCTTTCTCGCGAAGCTCGCGCGTGAAGTCGAAAACGTGTCGTACTTCAAGATCGAAACGGCGCAGGCTGCGTCGAAACTGCGCGAGCTGATCGAACTCGGCGGCGATGCCATCGTCGGCCCGTGGGATGGCGAAGAAGCGATCACGCTGATCCCCGATTTCGATGCAGGCGCGACCGGCGCGATGACGGGCGGCGGCTACCCCGACGGCATCCGCAAGATCGTCGATGCCTACGCTGCCGGCAACACCGACGAAGCCGCCGAGTTGTATCAGCAATGGCTTCCGCTCATCAATTACGAGAACCGTCAGTGCGGGCTTGCCGCATGCAAGACGCTGATGAAGGAAGGCGGCGTGATCGGCTCGGACGCGGTGAGGCATCCGCTTGCGCCGATGCATCCTAAAGTGCGCGAAGGCTTGCTCAAGGTGGCGCGAAAGCTCGACCCGCTGGTGCTGCGCTGGGGGCACTGACGCCGCTTTAATGGCCTGAAGTCCGCCCCTACTTTGCGCGGTCAATGAGCTGCCGTGCGGTCTCCGTCGCGAGATCCGCATGCAGCTCGGCCCACTTCCCGAGCAAGGTGGCGTCGTCGGTAAAGAAGATTGGCGGCTCGATCCAGGCTTGCACCTTGCCGTCTTTCGACGATGCTTCGAACACGCGCAGATCGGGGTCGTCGCTGACGCCCGCGCGAAGCAGCTCGCGAAACGACAGCGATTCGCGTACGCGCACTTCATGCACCGGCACTTCGCGAAGAATGGAGACGGCCGCGCGCGCGATGCGCAAGGCGCTCTCTCGTCCATCGGCCATCAAAAACACGGTGACGCCGCCTGGCGCCGACAACGCCAGGCGAAAGAGTGCAAGTCTGCATCGTTCGCTCAGGCGCGTGCTCATCGAACGGGTTCCATGCCATGACGTTGCATGACAGCGCCGGCTTCCGGAGAACTCAGGTAAGCAAGAAGGGAGCGCGCGAGCACGGGTTCGCGCGCGGCCGTGCACACGGCGCCCTGAAATACCGTGAGCGTCTGAATGTCCGCGGGCAACGGACCCACTACGTCGATGCCCGCGACGCCGATCAGCTCGCTCATCTGCTGAAAGCCCAGCTCCACTTCTCCTTGCGCGATAAGTCCGCCCACGGCCACGCCGGGCGGCGCCTGCACGATACGCGACGACACCTCCTGAAGCACGCCCCAGCGCTCGAACAGCCGCATGAGATACGCGCCGCTCGGCCCGGTCGAATAGCCGATACTGCGCGCGGCCAACACTGCGTGACGCACGGCGCTTTCGTCGTCGATGGAAGGATGCGGCGCGCCCGCCTTCACCGCGACGGCCACGCCCGAACGCGCGATATCCACGCGGCTCGCCGGATCGATACGTCCCGCTTCGGCAAGACGCTCGATGGCGTTCGCGGCCAGCACGACGATATCGAACGCCTCGCCTTCCTCGATACGCCGCAACGCCGCCACGCCGCCCGTCGATTCGATCGCGACCGGCTGCGCGAATGCGCTTGCATAAGCATGGGCGAGATCGGCTAGCAGATGCTTCGTCGCCATCGACGAGATGCCGGTGATCGTCGTTGCCATATCAGTCGATGTAGCGCAGGCCCGCGCGTTGCAGCGGCTCGCGCATGTTGTACATGTCGAGACCCAGCACGCCGCTCGCGAGCTTGTCGCGCTTCTCTTCTTCCAGCGCCTCGCGCGCGCTCGCCTTGTCGAGCACCTGTCTCGCCGATGCAGCCGGCACCACGACCACGCCATCGTCATCGGCGACGATCACATCGCCGGGAGTAACCCATGCGCCCGCGCAGACCACCGGAATGTTGACCGAGCCGAGCGTCGCCTTGACCGTTCCCTTCGACGAGATCGCGCGGCTCCACACGGGAAAGTTCATTTCGGTCAGCACACGCACGTCGCGCACGCCGCCGTCGATGACGAGCGCACGCGCACCGCGCGCCTTGAAACTCGTCGCGAGCAAGTCGCCGAAGAAGCCGTCGGTGTTGTCGGTGGTGCAGGCGGCCACGACGATATCGCCGGGCTGAATCTGTTCGGCGGCGACGTGCAGCATCCAGTTGTCGCCGGGTTGCAGAAGGACCGTCACCGCCGTGCCGCTCACCTGAGCGCCCGCATAGATGGGCCGCATGTACGGCTTCAAGAGACCGACGCGCCCCATGGCTTCATGCACGGTCGCCGAGCCGAGCGCGCCGAGTTTGGTCGCGGCCTCTGCGTCCGCGCGATCGATGTTGCGATAAACCACTCCGAGTTCGACCATGTTCAACGTCCCTTTGACTTGAGCGCCGTATCGAGGCGCGGATACACACGGCGCGCGTTGCCTTCGTAGATCTTGTAGCGCGCTTCGGGTTCGATCTGCGCGGCTTCGACATAGCGCTTCGTATCGTCGAAATACTGTCCCGTTTGCGGGTCGATGCCGCGCACCGCGCCTATCATCTCGCTCGCGAAGAGGATGTTGTCGACGGGAATCACGCGCGTCAGCAGGTCGATGCCCGGCTGGTGATACACGCAGGTATCGAAAAAAATGTTCTTCAGCAAATGGTCTTCGAGCAGCGGCTTTTTCAATTCCTGCGCCAGCCCGCGAAAACGACCCCAGTGATAAGGCACCGCGCCGCCGCCGTGCGGAATCACGAAACGCAGGCTCGGAAAGTCGCGGAACAGGTCCGAGGTCAGGCACTGCATGAAGGCGGTCGTGTCCGCGTTCAGATAATGCGCGCCGGTCGTGTGAAAGCACGCGTTGCAACTCGTGCTCACGTGGACCATCGCGGGAATATCGTACTCGACCATCTTCTCGTAGATGGGATACCAATAACGGTGGGACAGCGGCGGGCTCGTCCAGTGACCGCCGGACGGGTCCGGGTTCAGATTGATGGCGACATTGCCGTATTGCTCGACGCACTTCACGAGTTCGGGAATGCACGTCGCCACATCGACGCCAGGGCTTTGCGGCAGCATCGCGGCGGGGACGAAGTGATCGGGGAACAACTCGCTCACGCGAAAGCACAGCTCGTTGCATATCGCGGCCCATGTGCTCGACACGTCGAAGTCGCCGATATGATGCGCCATGAAACTCGCACGCGGACTGAAGATGGTGAGGTCGAGCCCGCGTTCGCGCATCAGGCGAAGCTGATTGCTCTCGATCGACTCGCGCAATTCGTCGTCGCTGATACGCAGTTCGGAAACCGCCGGCCTCTCCGAAGGATTGTTGATGCCGGCAATCTGCCGGTTGCGCCACGCTTCCAGCGCCTTGGGCGCGGTGGTGTAGTGGCCGTGAATGTCGATGATCATCCTTGCTCCAGAAAACTAGTGTGCAGCGGCGTTCGTTTGCGGCGCGGGTTCGCCGGCGCGCGTTTTCTGCGCGACGAGGATGGCGACGGCGGCAAGCGTGGCGGGCACGGCGAGCATCGCGAGGATCGCGCCGAACTGCCAGCCCAGACCGAGCAGCGCGCCGCCGATGGCCGAACCGAAGATGCTGCCGAAGCGTCCCATGCCGAGCATCCAGCTCACGCCGGTGGCGCGCGCCACGGTCGGATAGCGTCCCGGCGCGAAGGCGTTGAGGCCGGTCTGCGCGCCGCTCATGCAAAAGCCCGCGGCGAACACGAGCACGGCGAGCGACGACGACAACGCGCCGATCCACGCAAGCCCCAGCACGCACACCGCGCCGCCGAGATACGCCGCGCTGATGACAGGCGCGGGCCGCGTCTTGTCCATGATGAAGCCGACGATGATCGCGCCGATGGTGCCGCCGATCTGGAACATCGCCGTGATGTTGGCGGCGGCGGAAACCGTGAGGCCCGCATCCTTCATCAAGGTGGGCAGCCAGCCGGTCAGCAGATAGATCACGAGCAGGCCCATGAAGTACGTGACCCACAACGCGGCGGTCATGAAACCATAGCCTTGCGAGAACAGCACGCCGATAGGCTTCTTGGTCGGCAGCGGCGGTTCCGTCGATACGAAGACTTCATCGCCCTTGAAGCGCTCGCCGCAGACACGTCCGAGCACCGCGCCGATCCGTTGCGAGGTCGCGCCGCGCACCGACATGAGACGCGCCGATTCGGGCAGCAGCCAGATTTGCAGCGGAATCAACACGAGCGGCAACGCGCCGCCGAAGATCAGCACCGAGCGCCAGCCGTGCTCGGGAATCAGCCAGCCGGCGACGAAGCCGATCAGCGCGGAGCCGAGGTTGAAGCCCGTGAACATGATGGTGATGAGCAGCGAGCGCTTGCGCTGCGGCGCGTATTCGGAGAGCAGCGTCGTGGTGTTGGGCATGGCCGCGCCAAGACCGATACCGGTCAGCAAGCGCAGGAGCGCCATCGACGAGGGCGAATTGGTGAACGCCGTCGCGATGGTAAAGACGCCGAACAGGAACACCGAGGTGATCAGAACCCACTTGCGGCCGATGCGGTCCGAAGCCGGTCCCGCCGTCAACGCGCCGATCACGAGTCCGATGGGCGCGGCGCTCATCACGAGTCCGAACGCGGGCCGCGAGATGTGCCAGTCGCCGATGATCGAGGGCGCCACGAAACCCATGATGGCGACGTCCATGCCGTCGGCCGCGACGACGAGAAAGCACAGCGCGACCAGCAACCACTGGTACGCCGAGATGGGCCGCGCGTCGATGAAGCCCTTGATGTCGATGGTTTTACCGCTGTTCATGTTCGTCTCCGTGTTGCATCGTTTTGGCCGTCAAGCCTTGTTCTTCTCTTCTTTGTCCCAGGCGAGATTGCCCGCGCCCTTGCCCGCCACCGAGTAGAGCGCGCCGGGCGCATTGCGCGTCTTCTGGAATTCCTCGAGCGTTTCGCCGCGCATCGCCGCATAGATATGCAGGTTCGCGATGCCCGTCACCGCGCCCAGTTTTTCGAGCATGAAAAAGATCACGCCGTAGTGAAGAAGACCGCGCCAGTCGCGGCGGCGCAGAAGATCGCGCTCCTGTTCGCTCAGACCCGCTGATTCGTAGCTCGCTTCCTCGTCGGCCTTGAACGCCTCGCGATGCGCGGGCTCGACCATGCGATGCAGATAGTCGTTGATGCGATAAGCCCGCACCGCCGTTTCGATGCTGAACGGATACGTGCCTTGCAGCTTCTCGACATCGGTGAGTTGCACGGCCATCTTCTGGCGATGACGTTCGAGTATCGCGGGCTTCGTCTCGCTGTCCTCGCCTTCGTAGATGGCGGTCGCGATACCGGCCATCGACGGAAGGTAGTAGCTGCGGTGCTTGCACACAACGTTGTTCGACAGCGCGCCGCGCATGGTCAGCCACATGATCACTTCAGCGCCTTCGAAGCCGCCGAGTTCCGCGTATTCGGCGAGCGTCATGTCGGCGAGTTGCTCGGGGTCGCGCTCGAAGAGATCGAGGAAGCGGTGATCCCATTCCGTGTTGTTGAAGCCCGCGCGTTCGCCGTGAACCTGATGCGACAGGCCGCCCGTCGCGATGATCGCGACCTTGAGGTCTTCCGGATAACTTTCGATGGCGCGGCGCAGCGCCTGACCGAGCTTGTAGAAACGCCGCGCGCTCGGCACGGGCAGTTGCAGCACGCCCATTTGCAGCGGAATCAGTTGCATCGGCCAGTCGGGCTTGTGCGGGGTAAGCATCGAGAGCGGTGAGAAACAGCCGTGATCGAGCGGCTTGTTCTGGAAGAACGACATATCGAACTCGTCGGTCACGAGCGAGTTGCCGATGTGCGCCGCGAGCGCGGGATGCCCCTTGATCGGCGGCAGATCGCGCGCGCCGCCGCCCTCGTCCGCGACGCGCCATTCCGGACCGACGCCGAGCGCGAAGGCCGAGTAGTGATCGAAAAAAAACGACGTGATGTGGTCGTTGTAGATCGTCACGACCACATCGGGGCGCTTCTCTTCGAGCCATGTGGCGAGCGGCGCGAAGTTTTCGAAGATGGGAGCCCATACCGGGTCGTCGCGCTTGTTCTTGTCGAACGCGAAACCGATGGTCGGGGTATGCGAGGCAGCAATGCCGCCGATGATGCGAGCCATTGTGATGCTCCTTCGGGTGCCGGGCGACGCGTTACGCGTCCATCGGCAGCGGTGTCTGGTGCGGAAAACTGAATGGAAGATAGCGGCTGGCGGTTGCGCGGGAAACTGCGCGTAAACCATGAAGATGGGCGCGATTCGATACGTCCGACGGCGTTCGATGCCTTTGCTTGCTGGGGTTTGGCGAGCGATCGGCCGGCTGCGTGATGCGGCGTCCGATAAATAAAACTGATGCGCGAAGAAGGAAGACGCAAGGTCGCCCGACCGCCCGCATGTTCGCGGACGGATTGGCACGAACATGCGCGATCTAGGCCTCGTGCGCGAGGCGCGAGCGCAGTGCGATGGCCAGCGGGAAAATGGCGGTGGCCGTGAGAGCCGTGGCAAGCGTGGCGCCGTGCACGCCGATCCGGTCGCCGAGGAAACCGTAGATGACCGGCGAGATCGCGCCCGACGCAATGGTGCCGGTATAGAAAAGCGCAAAGGCCCGCTCGGCTCCGTCGAGTGGCGCCAGTTCCGGCACGGTGCCGTAGAGCACGGACGAGGTGCCATTGAGCATCACGCCGAGGAGCGGCAACAAGACCATCGCGACGCTCAGCGGGCAGAGCATCACCGCGACGATGCAGGCCGCCGTGCCGCCCTCGGTTGCGAGCACGGTGCCGATCACGCCCAGCCGCGCGCCGAGCCATCCGCAGGCGAACTTGCCGGCCGCGCCGCCGATGAAAACCAGCGCGAGCGCCGTGCCCAGCATCGGTTGAGAGATGCCCTTCTCTTTCAGCAAGAACGGCAGGAACGTCAGCAGGCCCATGCGGACGCTGGTGTCGAGCACGCCTATCGAGAGCAGCATCGAAAATCCTCGTCCTGAGCCGCCGCAGTTGCCGCTGGATTGCGCATCGGCGGCCGGCGTGCTTCTCGGTACGACAGGGAAGAAAAGTGCAATGGATACAGCGACGACGCAACCCAGGACCGACATGATCCAGAGCGCGTGACGCCAGGGCATCAGCGTAACGAGAAGAGAGATTGCGGCCGGCAATGCCGATTTGCCGAGATCGCCGGAGAAGTTGTAGACGCTCAAGGGGCCGCGCGCGCGGCGGCCATAGACGCGCGACACCGCGCCCGATGCAATGGGATGCTGCGTGCTCGACCCGCTTCCCGATACCGCCAACGCCACGCACAAACCGAGCAGGCTTCCCGACATACCCGCGAGCGCGTAGCCACCGGCTGCGAGCAACGTGCCGAGCGCAAGCGTCGCCCGGCTGCCAAGCCTTTGCGCCAGACGCCCGGCCGGTATCTGGAGACTCGCCATGGTTCCGGCATAGACGCCGCGCAGCATGGCGAGCGCGCCATACCCCAGACCGAAGTCCGCCTGCCACACCGGCAGCAACGCGTAGATCATGTCCGTGTAACCGTCGTGCAGCGCGTGTGCGACGCAGGACAGCCAAAGCACGCGCGAAGGTAGAAGCGCGGTCCGGTCGGTTTTAAGCAGAGACGGCAAGGAAAACGGAATAAAGCGCATGAGTGTCCCGGACGACGGCGTGACGAGGCCTAAAAGACAATTTTATGACTCGAGGAAGGCGCCTTCAATTGACGTAAGATCGCGTCAATGGAGAGATAAAGTCACGCCATGGACGAACCAGCAAATCTGGCGCAGGACCGGGACAGGCTGCCGCCGCTCAATGCGTTGCGCAATTTCGAAGCGGTCGCCCGGCATGGAAGCTTCGCCGCGGCGGCGGCCGACCTGCATGTCACTCATTGGGCGGTCGGCAAGCAAATACGGCTGCTCGAAGACTGGTTCGGCGTGCCGTTGTTCGAGCGGCGCGCGCGCGGCGTTCAACTTACCGATGAAGGCGCGGCACTCCTCAACGACGTGAGCAGCGCGTTCGAACGTCTCACACGCGGGGCAGCGCGCCTCAGGCACGACGAATTCACGCGCCGCGCGTCCGGCGTCGTGCGCGTGAACGCGCTGGCGAGCTTCGCGTTGTGCTGGCTGCTGCCGCGTCTCGCCGATTTTCAGGCGCGCTTTCCCGATATCGACGTCAGGTTGTCGACCACGTCGCGCAAGTTGCGGTATATCGGCGATGCCTTCGATATCGGCATACGCTCGGGTCACGAACAAGGCGCGGGCGTCGTATCGCGCTCGTTGATGGCCGATGTGCGCTTGCCGGTGTGCAGCCCCGCGCTGCTGCGTCAGCGTCCCATAGCAAGCGTCGCGGATCTGCGTCATCACGCGCTGCTGCATTCCGCCAGCACGCGCACGAGTTGGTCGTCGTGGCTCAAGGAGGCGGGCGCGGCGGACTTGCGCGCGGCCCGGCACGTCGAGTTCGAGCACACATATCTGCAACTCGCTGCTGCAGCGGAGGGGCTCGGCGTGGCGCTCGCGTCGTTGCCGCTGATCGGACGCGATATCGCCGAAGGCCGACTCGTATGCCCGATCGCGGCGCCGGCGTGGCGCGCGTCCGATTACACACTGGTGATCAACGCAGACCGCGTCGGGGATGACGCCGTGGTTTCCTTCGAGAAGTGGATCATGGCGAGCGCGGGAGGTGCCGGAAGTTAAAGAAGCGCGTCCCATCGTCCGATATATTGAAGGCCGGCGCGAGATGGCAAGCTGTCGCTTCAAAGACCAACTTTTCAGACGAACGAAACATGATCAAAATTCACGAGGCGGGACAGCCGGCAAACGGCCCCGTTCGCTGCGGTGGCTGCAATAGCCCCGAAGTGGCGCAGATCGAAATGGCCTTTGCGTTTCAGCCTATCGTCGACGTGCGGTCGGGCAGTCCCTATGCCTACGAGGCGCTCGTACGCGGGCCGAATGGCGAATCGGCGGGTTCGGTGTTGTCGCAGGTCGACGACTCGAACCGTTATAACTTCGATCAACGTTGCCGCACGACTGCAATCGAGCAGGCGGCAAGCATGGGCATGGACAGCTTTCTGTCGATCAACTTCATGCCGAACGCGGTCTATCAGCCTGCGGCATGCATTCGCAGTACCTTCGAGGCCGCCGAAAAACACGGCTTCCCGGTGAATAAGATCATCTTCGAAACCATCGAAGGTGAAAACATCATTAGCCGTTCGCATCTGGTGCAGATTTTCCGCGCGTATAAATCGTTCGGCTTTCAGACCGCGATCGACGATTTCGGCGCGGGTTATTCAGGGCTCACACTGCTCGCCGACTTTCAGCCGGACTTGATCAAGCTCGACATGGCATTGGTGCGCGACATCGACACCGACACCGTGCGTCAGCGGATCGTTGCCGGCGTCTTGAAGATTTGCAGTGATCTGGGAATTCGCGTGATCGCGGAAGGCATCGAGACGCAAGGCGAGCGCGATTTTCTGGAAGCAGCCGGCGTGAGCCTGATGCAAGGCTATTTGTTCGCCAAGCCCTCGTTTAAAGAGATGCCTGCGATTGCCAATGTGCGTTAATGCAGGGTGCCAAAATGTTGAAAGCCGTGCTTGGGACGTTGCTAATCGTTTTGGCGGGATGCGCGGTGCCTGGTGCGCCGGCATCGCCAGAGAATAGCGTTGGAGCCGAAGGGTCGGCCACCCAAGCTCCGGCATCGACTGATCATTCACATTCAGAGCGTGTCGAGGCGCCGCACAGAAATCCGAAGATGTATGGGCCGCCAGGCGAGTGATTGGTGTCGGGCTCGCAACGCGTCGGTCCGCTCGACTACGAATCTGCAGAATCGGCCATGCCATTTGAACGGGGCATTTGGTTTTGTCCCCCGACGCTTCGCGCTACGCCGTCCGCGCTCCATTTCCGCTTAACCACCCATCAACGCATCGTCGTCTTGAGCAAATCGCCTGCGGTGCTCAACATGCCGCTCGCAATCTTGCCCGAGTCGATCTTGTAGGTTCCATCACGCAGAGCCGCCTTGATCGATTCGACCTTCGCCGCGTCGATGTCCGCGCCGCCCGTGACTTGCATCGACGACAACGAGGACAACGTCACTTTCGAGCTGGTTGCGTTGGTCGCGCTGGTTTGCTGCACGCCGCCCGTAGCCTGCACATCGCGTTTGCTTGCTACGCGAAAGGTGTCGGATTGGAGTGCGGCGGGCGTGTTGTTCGATTCGATCTTCATGGCTTTGGCTCCTTGTCTGTTGAGTTCTTTAACGGAGTGGGGCTTGAAATCTTTACCAAGCCCGGCGGCCTGCCGACACCCTCGCAACCTCGTCCAGCCCGCAAAGCCTTATCCAGTAAGCCTCCCGCCTATTTGCAACAAATTGAAACAAAGTGTGAGGAATCGCACATAGACCGAACATGGCGTCCGCGAGGGGCAAGAAATTTCCTAAAGAACTAGACGACTGGTCTACTTCACGCTAAAGTCCACCTATGCCTACCGCAAACACATCAGAAACCGTCGACGTCCGCGAAAACATCATTGCCGTCGGTCAACGGTTGATCGGCGCCAAAGGCTTTTCCGCCGTCGGCCTGAATGAGATTCTCACGGAAGCCGGCGTGCCGAAGGGCTCGTTCTATCATTATTTTGGCTCCAAGGATGCGTTCGGCGTGGCGCTCCTGGAAAGCTATTTCGAGGACTATCTGAACGACCTCGACCAGACGCTAGCGCAGCCCGGACTGAGCATGGCGCAGCGGCTGACGAACTACTGGAGCATCTGGCAAGAAACCCAGTCCTTCTTCGATTGCCAGGGCAAATGTCTCGCGGTCAAGCTCGGCGCCGAAGTGGCGGACATGTCGGAGGCCATGCGCGCCACGTTGAAGCGCGGCACGGCAGGGATCGTTCGCCGTCTTGCAAGTGCAATCGAAATCGGTGTGGCGGAAGGCTCGCTTTCGATCGAAAGTGATCCGCAAAGCGTTGCGCAGAGCTTGTATCAACTGTGGCTCGGCGCCAGCATCATGGTGAAGATTGTTCGCAACACGCAGCCGTTTGAAGTGGCGACGACGACAACGCAGCAGATCTTGCGACTTGCTCCCTGACGAAGCAGGGAGCGAGGTGCCAGCACTTCTTTAGAGGTGCTTTTTTTGAAGCATTTACTAGACGACTGGTCTACTAACACCATCAACCTTCTTTACGGTTTCGCCTTACTCACCCACGGAGATGCAACATGAAAGTGCTCATGGTTCTGACCTCGCATGACCAACTCGGCAACACGGGCCGCAAGACGGGTTTCTGGCTCGAAGAGCTGGCCGCACCCTACTACGCCTTCAAGGATGCGGGCGCGGAAATCGTGCTGGCATCGCCTGAAGGTGGTCAACCGCCGCTCGACCCGAAGAGCAACGAGCCGGCCAATCAGACCGAGATGACACATCGTTTCGAAGCCGATTCGCAGGCTACCGCGCAGCTTGCCAGCACGGTAAAGCTCGATCTCGTCTCGCAAGCCGATTTCGATACCGTGTTTTATCCGGGCGGTCATGGTCCGCTCTGGGACCTGGCCGAAGACAAAAACTCGATCGCCCTGATCGAAGCCTTCTTGGCCGCTGGCAAGCCTGTCGCGCTGGTCTGCCACGCACCTGGCGTGCTGCGCCATGTCCGCACGCCGGAGGGCGCACCGCTTGTCGAAGGCAAACGAGTCACGGGCTTCACCAACTCCGAGGAAGCCGCGGTCGGACTGACCGATGTCGTGCCGTTCCTCGTTGAAGACGAACTCAAGGCGAAGGGCGGCATCTATTCGAAGCTCGAAGACTGGGCACCTTATGTCGTCACCGATGGCCTTTTGATTACCGGGCAGAACCCGGCTTCATCGTCGTCCGCTGCGGCGACGTTGATGAAGCACCCGGCGCTCGCGCAATAACCGACGTTGACGTTACCGGCGCGCGCGGCCATTGGACGGCCGCGCGTCAGGGAACTCACGCTCGTGCCAGGACTCGCGATGCACGGGCAAATTGCCCGGCGCGTGAACTCATCGATCCCACATCACGAAACCGGCCCGCGTGTCGTGAGAAATCCTGCTGCGTGGCAGCATGCACGCGTTGCACATCGCCCCGGTGCGTTTCTCATCGCGGAATTTTCTCTCCAACCCTCTGATTCAACGCGCAAATTTAGCCGTCATTTTCCTCGATGCAGCGCCACGCTTAACGGCTACGCTCTTATATAAGAGGCAGCCGCAGTCACGGCGCTTGCCCGACGCTTCCTACAAAGCCGGAGTCATCATGATGCAAATCTACGTTGAACCCTTGCCCAAGGGCCGATGGGGCCCGATCGATGGATACACACTCGAGTATCCCGACGGCACGAAGATCACCGAGCAGGTGTTCAGTTCGGAAAAGCTCGCGGTCAGCGAAATCAGGCTGCGCGGCTATACGCCCTTGCTGGCGAAGGTGCGTATCACGGACAAGGGCGAGCCGGAGCACTGGGAAAGCGTCGAGTGACGCATCGTCGATACGAACGTGCTTCGCCGATTTTCTTTCGCGAAGCACGTTTTATTTTTGTGATATTGCTGCTTCATCCGGAACGCAAATAACGGCGCGGCTACATGGCCGATGGAGAAGCGATGCGACGAGGACCCTTCAGCGAAGCCGGCAGAAAACGCCGGCGTCTCTTTTTGAGCAAGGCGCATGTCGCGCTCGCGGCCTTCGGGACGCTAGGCTCGGTGCTCGGCATTGGTATCGCCATCGACGGCGGGCTCGAATTCAATCGCACCAAGGTGTTCACGGGCGTTGGCCTTATCGCCGTTTCGACCATTCTTTATATCTCGATGCTGTTCGTGAGCGACGAGCCATCCTGACGGCTCGTCGGCCGCACGAAATCACACGTGCACGTCGCGCTCGCCGAGCGGCCGCACCGGTTCTTCCACACGTTGTTCTTCAAGGCCATGACGCGCCCGATGCCGGCGCACCCAGAGCGCGGTCAGAATCGGCACGAGAATGGCCGTCACGAGACAGGCGGTCGCGACCATCGCGGTGGCCGCCGGCACGAGCGGCTTGAAGCGCGGAATCATCTCGCCGATGATCGCCGGATTCGCCACCGCCGCGCCCGCCGTCGATGAAGCCGCGAGTCCCGCCGCGCCATTGCCGCCCGCAATCCAGCGATCCGCGAGAATCAGCGGAATGCCCGTCACGACGATCACGCCCAACCCAAGCGCAACCCCCGGCAAGCCGCTCGTCGCGATCACGTGCAGGTCGATGCCATTGCCGAGCGCGAAGCCGAAGAACGGGATCAGCGGATGCACGCAGCGGCCGAACAGTTCGCGCAGGTCGCTGTCCAAATTGCCGAGCGCGAAGCCAATCAGAAACGGCAGCACCGCGCCGACGAAAAGGCGTGGCTCGAAGAACGCGACGCCCGTCGCGCCAAGAATCAGCATGCTGACGAGCGGCCCGGATTCCACCGACATCAGCACGAACGCGCCCGCTTCCTCGCGGCTGCCGTACTGCTGCATCACGGCGGCGTAGAGTCCGCCGTTGGTCATGTCCATCGACGTGGTGATGGCGAGCACGGACAGGCCCGCGAAGAGACCGGCCTTGACGCCATCGATGGGAATGAAGTGCGCGGCGACGATGGTCGCGATCCACGCAACCGCCATCTTGGTCACGAGCAAGGTGCCCGACTTGCGCAGCACGGTGCCGGTCGCGCGCAGGTCGATGGTCGCGCCCATGCAGAAGAACCACACCGCGAGAATCGGCACGGTGCCCGTGATCAACCCGTTCGTGAACGAGCCGAAGTACTTGCCCGCGCCCGGCGCGAAAGTATGGACGCAGGCGCCGAGCAGCAAGGGCACGAGCATGAGACCGCCTGGAATGCGGTCAATCGCTTTCTTTATATTCATGTCTCCTCCGTGGACTTTGGCGTCCGGATGGCGGGCTGTCTACCCAGTGCAATGCGCCGCTTTAAGCTCGGCCGCATCGGTTCGGCGCAATATAGCATCGCTGTTTTATATTCGCTGAATGCAAAGCCGGGAGGCGGGTTAATCGTTTACCCGTGCGCGGGCAGAGTTACCGGGTTTGCCTGTCCGGTGGGCCTTCGCGGACACTTCACATTCGCGAGCACGACAAAACGGAGCCTTAGTGAAATTCGATACGACCACCATCCGTCTGGTTCTCGCCATCGCGGACGAAGGCAGCATCTCGCGCGCCGCGGACAAGCTCAGTCTCGCGGTGGCCGCCGCCTCGCGGCGCGTATCGGACCTCGAAGCGCAACTCGGCGCGAAGCTCTTCACGCGCGTTCCGCACGGTGTGCAGCTTACCGAGCCGGGCGCGAAGCTGCTGCTCTACATCCGCCAGATCGACAATCTGATCGTCCGTCTCGAAGGCGATGCGCGCGCGCTCAAGGAAGGGCGCCACGGGCGCATCATCATCGGTGCGCCGAAGGCGGTGGTCATGCAGTTTCTGGCGGGCGCCATAGCCGGGATTCAGCGCAAGCATCCCGGCATCTCGCTCATGGTTCAGGAGGAGAACAGCAAGATCGTTCAGCAGTTGTTGCGCGACAAGGTCATCGATATCGGCATCTACGAAAAGAAGAGCGGCTTTCTCGACCTCGACCGCGTGCCGTATCGCGAAGACCGGCTCGAACTTGTGTATAGCACCGAACATTTTCAGTTCGACGATGCGCCGCTCGGTATCGACGAGATCATGGACTTGCCCGTGATCAGTCTCGGCAAAGGCTCCGCCATTCTGTCCGCGCTGCAACGCGCACATCAGAGCCGGGGACGACTTTTCGCGAACAATTACGCCGTGAGCGGCTTCGACACCATGCTCGTGATGGTGCGTCAGGGCTTGGGCGTCGGCCTCATGCCCGCGGCTGTGCTGCGCAGCTTTCACCCGGAACGCGCGATTGCGTCGCAGGAGATTGCAGGCGACTGGCATAAGCGCAGCTACGTGCTTTCTTGCGTCGAAGGTCACGCTCAGGAACAGACGCTTCAACGCGTCGTGGCCGAGTTGCTCGACGCACGCGACTAGTCTGAACGAGTAAGCACGCTCGAGGCTTTCGCGAATTGCGAAACCAGCCTTGCCCGCGCAAGCCTTGCGGCATTGCAAGCGGTGGTCGAAAGTGAAGGCATGACCCGCGCCGCAGGTCGAAGCCCTTCTCCACCGAACCAATCGACATGACCCAGACAAAACCTCTCCCCCTGGACGGAATCCGCGTGCTCGACGTAAGCCAGGTCATGGCAGGACCGTTCGCCTGCATGCTGCTCGCCGACATGGGCGCGGATGTCATCAAGGTGGAACCGCCCGAAGGCGATCAGACGCGCGGCGCGATGGGTTTCAAGATGAAAGGGCCCGACAGCATGGGCTTTCTCAACATGAACCGCAACAAGCGTTCGGTGACGCTGGACCTGAAGAGCGACGAAGGCCGCGAGCTCTTCTACAAGCTCGCGAAAACTGCCGATGTGATCGTCGAGAACTATCGGCCAGGCGTGGTGCAGCGGCTTCGTATCGATTACGAGTCGATCCGGGAGATCAACCCGAAGATCGTTTATGTGAGCATCTCGGGCTTCGGGCAAAGCGGCCCGTGGTCCACGCGGCCCGGCTTCGATCTGATGGCTCAGGCCATGTCCGGCGTCATGAGCGTGACGGGATATCCCGGCGGCAAGCCGGTCAAGGCGGGCGTGCCGGTGGCGGATATCGGCTGCGCGCTCTTTGCGGTGTCGGGGCTGTTGTCGGCTTATATCGGCGCGCAAAAATCGGGCGTCGGTCAGCATATCGACGCTTCTCTCTTCGATTCCGTCATGGCCTTCTCGATCTGGGACATGTCGGAATACTGGGGCACGGGCGTGCCGCCGACACCGCTTGGCACCAGCAACAAGATGAGCGCGCCGTATCAGGCCGTGAAGGCGCGCGATGGCTACTTCGTGATGGGCGCGACTAACCAGAAGCTGTGGACGAAGCTGTGCGGGTTGTTAGAGCGGCCCGATCTGATCGACCACGCCGACTATGCGAACGTCTCGCTGCGCCTGAAAAACCGCGAGGCCATGATCCAAGTGCTCGAAGAGGAGTTCGCCAAGCGCGACAGCGCGGAATGGGTCGATACCCTGCTCGCGGCCGGCATTCCAGCCGGCCCTATCCTGACTTATCCGGAAGCATTCGAGAGCGAACATGCCACGCATCGCCGCATGGCAATGGAAATCGATCATCCGCACGAAGGCAAGGTGAAGAACATCGGCTTTCCGGTCAAGCTGCTCGGGACGCCGCAGACCGTGCGCCGCCATCCGCCCCTGCTCGGCGAACATAACGAAGAGATCCTCGCGGAGATCAACGGAACCAGTGGAATGAAGCCATGAGCGAACATGTCCGGCTTACGCTGCATGCATCGGGCGCGGCGGAGATCGTCATCGACCGGCCCGAGCGTCACAACGCCATGTCGATTCCCATGTACGAAGCGCTGCTCGCGCGTATCGACGAATGTCAGCGCAATAGTGACGTGCGCTGCATTCTCTTTCGCGGCGCGGGCGGCAAGTCGTTTATCGCGGGAACGGATATCGAGTACTTCAAGGACTTTCGCGGCGGACGCGATGGCGTGGCCTACGAAGCGCTGGTCGAGCGCGTGATCGATACAGTCGAGCGCATCGCGCTTCCCACGCTCGCCGTGATCGATGGCTGGGCGGTCGGCGGTGGTCTCGCGCTCGCCACGGCCTGCGACTTTCGCGTGTGCAGCGAAAACTCCCGGTTCGGCGCACCGATTGCCAAGACGCTCTCGAACACGCTTTCGTCGCGCAATATCGCGCGGCTACATGCGGCTTTCGGCGTGCCGCGCGTCAAGCGCATGCTGATGCTCGCCGACTTTCTCGCAGCGAACGAGGTCCTGGCGTGCGGCTACGTATATTCGGTGGTGACGAAAGACGCGCTCGATGCCAGCGCGCATGCGCTTGCCGAGCGGCTCATGGCGTTGTCGCCAATCACGCAGAAGGCGGTAAAGGAGAGCCTACGGCGCATCGTGATCGACCAGAGCTTCGCGGACGAAGACATCATCGAGGAAGTCTATGGAAGCGCGGCTTTTCGTGATGCGGTGACAGCATTCACTTCGGGCAAGCCGAAACGGTGAGCGCGATTCTTCAACGCCCGCTCAGTGCGAGCGTGTTGAAGAGCGTTTGATGATCGAAGGGTTTTTGACAACGCGGATGATGCCGGTAGGCGATATCGATCGAATCGACACCGTACCCCGTTGCAAAGATGAAGCGGATCTCACGCAACGTCAGTTCATCCGCTACGGCGTATGATTTCTCGCCGTTGAGGTCGATGTCGAGAATGGCAACGTCGATGTAATGTTCGTCGTCGTCGAGGACCGCCAGCGCGTCCTGCGCCCACGCCACCGGCCCGACGACGATTGCCCCTGCAATTTCGAGCAACGCGGACAGCGCGAGCGCCACCAGGTAATCGTCTTCCACGACCAAGATGCTCAAACCTTCGAGCGGTGTCCCGACTACTGCCATTTTCGGACCCCCTAGGGACTGCTGCCGTGCATATGCGCTGGTCGCAGCGGGATCTCGATATGACACGAAACCCCATCCCAGTTGAAGTCGAGCTCGGTGCGAGCGTGTAGCGTGAAACGAAGCGCTTTCTCGATGAGTTGCCGGCCGAAGCCGATTTTCTTGTCCTCGGGCGTGATGCGCACACCGCTTTCGATCCAGTCCAGAACGAGCCATTCCGGCCCGGACTCTCTTTTCTCGACAATCCAGCTGACGACGAGCCGTGCGCCTTTATGCTTCAACGCGCCGTACTTGAGCGCGTTGGTCGCGAGTTCGTGAAGCACGAGCGCGATCGTCTGAACGTTGCGAAAGCCGAGCGGCACGACCGGTCCACTCACCGAGACCCTGTCGCTGCTGCCGACACCGAGCGCCTCGAATTCAAGGCGAACGATGTCACCCAAATTGATCAGATGCCCGTTCGCTTCGCCGATCAAGCCCTGCAGCCTGCCAAGCGCGGCGAGGCGACTCGTGAACGTGTCGAGCGCTTCGTCGCCCGAGAGCGTCTGTTGCGCGATCGACTGAATCACCGACAACAGATTTCGCGTCCTGTGTTGCAGTTCCGCAATCAAAACGTCCTGTCTACCTTCAGCATGAACCATTCCCGTGATATCGACGAAAGCAATGACCACACCGTCGATCTTGCGATCGCCGTTGAGATAAGGTGCGAGACGCACGAGGAAATGATTCAGCCCATCCTTGCTGCTGACCTGCTGTTCGCGTGTTTCCTGACTCCTGAATACCTCACGGATGCCTTCTTCCAGCCCCGGAAGGTCGAGACGGCTGACGAGCTCCGAAATGGGACGCCCGCGATCGACCGGACGGATATGGAAGATATCGGCCATTGCCGGGGTAAACGAGCGAATGGAAAATTGCCGGTCGAGAAACACGGTGGCGACCGACGTGCTTTCGAACAGGTTGTGAAGATCGCTGTTCGAGCGGTCGAGCGCGTCGATCTTGCCATTCAGTTCCAGATTGACGGTGTGCAACTCCTCGTTGAGCGAGACGAGCTCTTCCTTGGACGCCTCCAGCTCTTCGTTCGACGATTGCAGTTCCTCGTTGACCGAAACCAACTCTTCGTTCGACGACTTGAGTTCTTCGAGCGCGGTCTCGTATTCCTCTATCATCGATTGCAGGCGTTCACGGGTATCCCGTAGTTCCTTTTCGATTTGCTCCGCGGTGCCGTCGTGCATGGCCTCGGCGCGCGCAAGCGCCTCTTCGCGCGTGAGCACGGGCCCTTGGTCCTGGAACACGACGAGATACATGCGCTCACCCGGCGCTTGCTGGACGAGCGGCTCGATGGTCAGATTGATCACCTGTACACGGCCGTCCTCGCCTTCGACCACCACCCCCTCTCGCGCGATCGTGCGGCCCGAGTCGACCGCTTCGCGAAACACCGAGCGCAAGTCGAGGCCCAGCCCCTTGCGCGCCATTGCGAATAGCTGGCGCGTCGGCATGCCGGGCGCTGCCTCGAGATATTTGCCGGTGCGGCCCGAGTAGTAGACGACATCGCCATCGCGCGTCACGAGCACGTGCGGCGGCGTGAAGCGGTCGATCATATGACCGTCGACAGCCAGGCGCAGCGCGGCGCCGCCCAGGGGCGGACGGCTTGGCGTCAACGCGGACAGATGGCCGATAGTCAGCGCGGATACCGCGAGCGGCAGGCGCACTTGCGACACGACATCGGCGCGGCGCTTGAAAAGCCTATGCTTCTTGTCGAGCGGAACGAACAACTCGTCGAACTGGCTCACGTTTTCCGACGGGCCGAGGAACAGAAAACCGTCCGGGCGCAGCGCATAGTGGAAGGTCGGAATGACCTGATTCTGGACCTCGATCCCGAAGTAGATGAGGAGATTGCGGCACGACACGAGATCGATGCGTGAGAAAGGCGGATCGCGAATGACGCTGTGCGGTGAAAAGATGCACAGTTCGCGCACTTCCTTGGCCACCACGAAGCTGCTGCCGTCCGGCACGAAGAAACGGTCGCGCCGCTCTTGCGATACATTGTCGAGCAACGCCAGCGGATAGCGCGCCGCACGCGCCACCGTGAGCGCTCCGTCGTCGATATCGGTGGCGAAGATCTGGATGCGCGGCGCCTTCTCGACACCTGCGATCTGTTCGGACATCAGCATGGCGATGGAATACACTTCCTCGCCCGTGGCGCAGCCCGGCACCCAGACACGCACGACATCCTCGGCGGTGCGGCCTTCGAAAAGCTTCGGCAGGACGAGTGTGGCGAGACTCTCGAACGCGTGCTCATCGCGGAAAAAGCTCGTGACGTTGATCAAGAGATCGCGAAACAGTGCCGTCACTTCCTGCGGATCGGCCGCGAGCCGCGCTACATAACTCTCCGGAGTTGCCATCGCCCGGACCTGCATGCGCCGCTGCACCCGCCGCGAAAAAGTCTTGACCTTGTAGCCGCTGAAGTCGTGTCCGACGTTATCGCGCAAGATGCCGTAAATGGCTTCTCGCGCCTCGTCGAATGCTTTCGCGGCGGCTTCGACTTCGGGCTCTTCCACGACGGAATCGAGCCTGAAGGCGCCGGCGGCAAAGCTCGCGAGCTTCGCGCCCATTTGGTCGACCGGCACGGCGAAATCGACCAGGCCAGTGGCAATGGCGCTATTGGGCATGTCCGGGTGATGCGGTCCGAAGCCGTCCGCAACCTGTGCGAGCGTCAGTCCGCCCCGCTCCTTTATGGCCTTGATGCCGAGCGTGCCGTCCGAATCGCCGCCCGAGAGAATGACGCCTGCCGAGAGTTCGCCGATATCGAGCGCGAGCGTGCTTAGGAAATGGTCGATCGGCTTGCGCTCGCGACGCGGCTTGTCCAGTGACTGCACGTGCAAGGTTCGGTTCGAGACGCTGACGATGGCATCGCGCGGCAAGAGATAGACGCTATCGATCTCGATCGGCTCGCCTTCGGCAATCGCGTGTACCTGCATTGGCGTAAAACGCGAAACAATCTCCGGCAACAAGCTGATACGGTCCGGGCTCAGGTGCGTGATGATCACGCAAGCGAGGCCTGGCTTTTCCGGCATGCCGCGAAAGAAGCCTTCCAGCGCCTCGACGCCGCCAGCGGACGCGCCGACGCCGACAATGGGGAAGTCGGTTGCCGGTGTCATGACTTCTCCCGCATCGGCGCATTGTCGCTGCGGTCCAGGCGCCTTGCCTCCGGGAGAAGTCCGGCTTCGCGAGCAAGGCCTGAGCGCGCCCTGACGAAAACCGCGAGATGTTCCGTAAGACGGACGTCGATTGCGTGCTTGCTGGTCATGGACCGCCTCGAAGAACAAAGGTATCAGTCTATATTACCGCGCGCGCAACGGGCGTCGAAGCGTGCATGCAAGGCGGGCAGACATGTATGGCGTGACGCGAGCGGTCAGCCAGAGTGTTGAACATAAACGGCCCGCGCGGGCCGCTTCACGAATATAAGCCTTGACTGGCCGTCGAATCCGTTCGATTTTTATTTCACGGCGATGGCGATGGCGACGGCGACGAGCGCTGTCTGGCAGCGCTTCTACGCTTCGTGAAAGAACCCTTCGAGAATACCGTCCCTGAGCGCGACGACATCGAGACTGCCGCGCTTGCGCGGACGCGGCAGGTCGACATCGACGATTTCGCCGATACGTCCCGGACGCGCTTCCATCACCACGATGCGATCCGAGAGCAGCACCGCCTCCTCGACGTCATGCGTGACGAGGACCATCGTGATGCGCTCCTGCGCCCAGATGCGTTGCAGTTCGTCCTGGAGCCGTGCGCGCGTGAGCGCATCGAGTGCGCCGAACGGTTCATCGAGCAAGAGCAAACGCGGCCGGTTGACGAGCCCTCGCGCAATGGCGACACGCTGCGCCATGCCGCCCGAGAGCTGATGCGGATAATGTCCCTCGCACCCCTCGAGGCCGACGAGCGCCACATGCTCGGCTACCGCACGCGCTTTCTCGTGCTTGCTCAAAGGCGCGTTGCGCAAGGCCACCGCGACGTTCTGTTCGACGTTCAGCCATGGAAACAGACGATGATCCTGAAACACGATGCCGCGCGAAAGATCCGTCGAGACCACGCGCTCGCCGCCGAATTCGATTTCGCCTTCGTACGACGCATCGAGGCCTGCGATCAACCGCAAGAGCGTCGACTTCCCGCAACCGCTCGCCCCGACGATACTCACGAACTCGCCGCTTCGGATCGAGAGGTCGATACGATCCAGCACGGGCGCACCTGCATCGCCTTCATAACGCTTGCTCACCCGCCGCAGCGCGAGGCCGCTCGTGTCCGTTGCCATCGTTGGTATCGCTGCCATCGTCATTCTCCTCAAGCCGCGCGCGCTTCGCTGAACCAGCGCCGCTGCACCGCACGCGCGAGCGCGTTGAGCGCCCACCCCGTTATTCCCACGACGATCACGCCGAATACGACGAGATCCATCCGAAACTGTTCGCTGCCATCCACGAGCGTATTGCCGATCCCGCTTCCCGCGACGAGCAGATACTCCGCACCGAGCGTCGCGAGCCACGAATAGATGAGCGCGAGATAGATGCCCGTGAAGATCGAAGGCAGCGCGGCCGGCAGCACCACGAACGCGAGCGTCTGCAACTTGCCATAGCGATACGCGCGCGCCACTTCGAGAAAACGCGGCGGCACGGCGCGGATGCCGTCGCTCGTATGCATCACGACCGGAACCAGCGCGGCGAGCGACAGGAACACGACCTTCGCGACATCGCCGAGACCGAACCACACGGAGATGAGCGGAATCCACGCGAACAGCGACACTTGCTTGAAGGTGTTGAAGCTCGGCGCAATGGCGCGATTCGCGAGCTTCGACACACCCAGCAACGCGCCGAGTGCGAGCCCGAGCGAAGTGCCGATCACAAAGCCCGTCAACTCCCGGGCAAGCGACGCCGACAACGCACGCGCCAGCGCGCCGCTGCGCAACTGTTCCCACGCGACATGCAGCACTTGCGCGGGCGACACCATCATGCCGTGGGCGGGCTTGGCATCGCGCGAAACGAGCCACCATATCGCCAGAGCCGCGAGCGGCAGCACGAAGCCGCGCCAGCGCTTCGGCACGGCGACACGCGGGACTGCTTCGAGTTCTATCGATGACATCGTCCGCTCCTAGACCGCGCCGCGCTGCAACTTGCGCTCGAGCGCGGTCAACAAGCGATCGGCGACATAGCCGACCGCGCCCACGATCAAGACCGAAGCCAGCACCAGATCGAGCTGAAAGAGCTGGCGTCCGTACACGATCAGATAGCCGAGCCCTTCCGACGATGCCACGAGTTCCACGACCACGAGCGTCAGCCATGCTTTGGTGAAGGCGAGGCGAATGCCCGTGCCGATCATCGGCACCGACGAGGGCAAGACCAGACGCAAAATGGTTTGCCAGCGCGTATAGCGATACACCGCCGCGACCTCACGCAACTCGGGCGGCGTGCTGCGAAAGCCCTGCAAGGTGCTCAGGGTCACCGGCACGAGCGCGGCATGACCGATGAGCAGATACTTCAACGGCTCACCGATGCCCACCACGATCATCAGAAACGGCAGCCAGCCGAGCACGGGCACCTGCACGATCGCGTTGAAGCTCGGCAGCACATACGCCTCGACCGTGCGCGACAGGCCGAGCACGCCGCCTAGCAGAATGCCGAGCACCACGCCGCCGCCAAAGCCGACAGCCGCGCGCGACATGCTCGCGCCCAAGTGCATCCATAGTTCGCCGCTCTTGATGAGCGCGGTAAGGGTATCGAAGACCAGCGAGGGCGGCGGCAGAACCTGCGCGGAGATCCATCCAAGACGCGAGCCCAGCACCCATAGCAACGCGCAGGCGAGCGGCAGAAGCCACGGCAATACGGCCCAGCCAAGCGAACGCGCCGTGCCGCCGGATGCGCGCGCGACCGAAGCGTTGCGGCGTGCCGCCGGCACCAGCACACGCGAGAGAGCATTCGCCATCGGAAGTTCTCCGTTAAGAAAGAAGCGGGTCAGGCGACCGGCTTGCCCGACGCATCAAAGCGCGGCCAGTAGCTTTCGAGCTTGAGCGACTTGAGCGCCTGATCGAGATACTTCGGCTCGAACCAGCCGTTCACACTGACAGGTTGGCGAATGAGGTTCAGCCGCAAGGCATCATCGGCGACGGACTGATAGCGTGCCTGCACGAATGAATCGATGAGCGGCGAATTGCGGTCCTTCAAAGGCTGATTCGCATACTCCGATGCCCACGACTCCGACGGCACGCCGCTCTTCGACCACAACGTGAAGAGCGCATTGCGATTGCCTTCGTCGGACGACCATTGCGCGGCCTGCACCACCGAAGTCACGACCTTTTGCACCACGTCGGGATGCGCGCTTTCGAAGTCGTCGAGTACGAGCAGATGCGCTTGCCGCGTCAGTTGCATGCCGCCATCGCGCGACGCATAAACGATCTTCGCGAGACCCTGGCGCTGCAACTTGAAGAGCGAGTAGTCGAGAAACACGGCATCGACGCCCTTCGACGCAAGCGCTGCCTGCGCCGCGGCCGTATCGAGATTGATGACGCGCAGATCGCGTTCGGTCAGGCCGTTTTCCTTGAGCACGTTATCCGCCACGAGCTGCAGATTCGTGCCCCGAAAAATCGCCACGCGCTTGCCCTTGAGGTCTTTCACCGACTTGATGTCGGAGTCCGGCGGCACCGCGACGTACACGCCCGCGCGCACATTCGATTCGAGCAGCAAGTGCGTCTTCAGGCCGTTCGCGCGTCCGAGCACGGCGGGCAAGTCACCCTGATACGCGAAGTCGATCTGCTTGTTGGCGAGCGCCTCGTTCACGGCCGGACCCGCGCCCTTGAAGAAGATCCACTCGACCTTGATGTGATCGCCCTGCAATGCATCCTCGACACGATGCTGCAATTGCGCGGTGGCGGCAGGCGAGCCGCCGAACGTGGGCGGGTCGCCCGCGCCCTGCTGCGCGACGCCGATGCGCACCGTTTCCGGCGCCGCGGCGTGCGAGATGGAAGCGAATGCGGCGCACAAAAGAGCGCCCGCGAAGCGCGCGAATCTCGTTGTCATTTTGTCCTTCGGCGTTATTCGATGATCGACTGGCGATGACCCTCGTCATCGCCAGTGAGGGCATTCAGGCGCGTGCTTCGCGCTTGACGGTGCGGCTCTTTTTGCCGTCGATGGAAACGGGCACGTCGCCGTGAACGGTCGCGCGACGCACGACGCGGTGGTCATCGCCGTAATCCGCCACCGCGTAGTGCTGCGTCGCGCGGTTGTCCCAGATCGCGACATCGCCTTGGGTCCAGCGCCAGCGCACCGTGTTCTCGAGGCGCTGAATGTGATCGTGGAAGATTTCGAGCAGTCGGTCCGAATCGCGCTGCGACAGCCCGACGAAGCGCTGCACGAAGTGACCCAGCACGAGCGTGCGTTCACCCGTTTCCGGATGCACGCGCACCACGGGATGTTCCGTCTCGTAGAGCGTGGAGGTGAACTGCTTGCGGTACTCGCGCTCCGTCTCGGTGTCGGGCGCGTTGCGCGTGGCTGCGTAGTCGTAGGCGTTCGAATGCAACGCCCAGAGGTTGTCGGCGAGATCGCGCAAGGGCTGCGGCAGGTTGCTGTAGGCGGTGGCGGTGTTGCCCCACACGGTATCGCCGCCGGCGGGCGGGATCACCACGCCGCGCAGGATGGAAATCTTCGGATAAGCATCGACGAAAGTGACATCCGTATGCCATGAATTCGCGCGCGTGCCGTGCTTCGAATCGAGTTCGAGCAGACGGCTCGTGCCTTCCTTCGAAGGCACCGTGGGATGCGCCACGGTGTCGCCAAAACGCGCGGCGAACGCTTCCTGCGAAGCGTCGTCCAGATGCGACTGGCCGCGAAAGAACAGCACCTTGTGCTTGAGCAGCGCGTCGTTGATGCGAGTGATGGCGGTATTGTCGAGATCGCCTGAGAGCGTCACGCCGCGCACTTCGGCGCCAATGCGGCCGCCTATGGGACGGACCTGCAAAGGCTCCTGCGTGGCGGCGGGCTGACGGACGGAATCGTGGTCGAGCGTAGCGGAATCGGACATCGGTTGCTCCGTTGGTTTCGGATATCGTGGGCAAGCCGCGAAAGAACGCGACCGAAACATTGAAGCATCGACTGCCCATCAGACCAACGAAGCGTTTCGACTAAGCTTTACAGCGCCGAGGTGATGACGCTTTGCTCGAATCCGCTATTCAACGCGAATAACGCTGTAAGGATTCGATCGTTTCATCGAGTTCCGCTTCGAGCCGCGCCATCAATTCCGCGGCGGACATTTCGCGCGCTAGTGCGGCCGCCTGCCCGCCCCATTGCGCGCCATAGCCGAACTCGCCTCGTGCCTTGGCCGCCGCATGCAGCGCCTTGCCCGCGTCGTAAGTCACGGGATACGCGGGGTTGTTCGGTGCGTTTGCCTCACGCCCGAGTTCCGTGAACTTGTTGACGAGACTGCGCGCCGGGCGGCCCGATATCGCGGCGGTAAGCGTGGTGCGATTCGCGGCATCGCTCAGAAGCGCGCGACGATATCCAGCATCGATTGCGGACTCGGTGGTCGGAACGAAAGCCGTGCCAAGCTGCGCCGCCTGCGCGCCGAGCGCGAGCGCGGCGGCGACTCCCGCGCCATCCATGATGCCGCCCGCCGCGATCACCGGTACGTCGAACTTGCGCACGAGCAAACGCGTGAGCGCGAAGGTGCCAAGATAATCGTCGTCGGCTTCGCCGTCGAAGATACCGCGATGCCCGCCTGCTTCGATGCCTTGCGCGACGATCGCATCGATACCCGCTTTTGCGATTTGCTCCGCTTCACTCACATTAGTTGCAGATGCAATCAGTTTGATGCCCGCGTTACGGAGGGCATCGATATAGTCCTTCGAAGGCAGGCCGAAGTGAAAGCTCACGATAGCCGGCTTTTCTTCGACGAAGACCTTGAGCATGGCTTCATCGACGACAAAGCTCGTGTAGATTTCGCTGAGCCGCGCGGGCGGCGTGGCGCCGTATCGCGCGAAGACGGGCGCGAGCCATTCGATCCACGTGCTTTCCAGAGCGGCGTCGGCTTTAGCCGGGCTATGACAGAACACGTTGACGTTGAACGGCTTGTCGGTCAGCGCGCGCGTCTCGCGAATGACCTTGCGCGCCGCTTCGGCGTTCATCGCGCCCACGCCGAGCGACCCCAGTCCGCCCGCATTCGATACCGCCGCCGCGAGAGCAGGCGTCGTGACACCGGCCATCGGCGCTTGAATGATGGGCTTGTTGATGCCGAGTAACGGCAATAAAGCGTTGCTCCTGCTCATGACCATGTCCTCTCGATAGTGGCCTCGAGCTTCTCGACGATGAAACCGCACGCAAGGCTGCGAGGCCAGATAACAAATCGCCCGCTCCTTCCTGCACGGAAGCCAAGCGGGCGACGACTACCTGTGCTGCGTATGCCTTACTTCGCGGTCGGCATCACGAATTCCGCGCCCTTTTCCGTGCTTTCCGGCCAGCGTTGCATGATGGACTTTTGTTTCGTATAGAAGCGCACGCCTTCTTCGCCATAAGCGTGCATGTCGCCGAAGAGACTGCGCTTCCAGCCGCCGAAGCCATGCCATGCCATCGGAACGGGAATGGGTACGTTGATGCCGACCATGCCCACTTCGATGCGTCGGCCGAACTCGCGCGCAACGTGACCATCGCGCGTGTAGCAGGCGACGCCGTTGCCGAACTCGTGCGCATTGACGAGTTCCACGGCTTCGCCGAAGTCCTTCACGCGCACGCATGAAAGCACCGGCCCGAAGATTTCTTCCTTGTAGATGCGCATGTTCGGCGTTACATGGTCGAACAGCGTGCCGCCCGTGAAGAAGCCGTCTTCGTGACCGGGAACCTTGTGGCCGCGTCCATCGACGACGAGTTTCGCGCCTTCATCCACGCCCAGCGAGATATAACCTTCGATACGTTCCAGCGCGGCGCGCGTGACGATCGGCCCCATTTCGGCATCCAGCT
This sequence comes from Caballeronia sp. LZ003, assembly GCF_031451465.1. Lineage (NCBI taxonomy): Bacteria > Pseudomonadati > Pseudomonadota > Betaproteobacteria > Burkholderiales > Burkholderiaceae > Caballeronia > Caballeronia sp. LZ003. The sequence goes on from NZ_JARUXJ010000003.1 coordinate 1,353,146, forward strand.
CCATGCCGTTCTTGATGACGAGCTGCTGCGCACGTTCGGCGAGGCGCGGCACGATCTTGTCCGCCACGTCGCCCACCAGCACCGCGACCGATACCGCCATGCAGCGCTCGCCCGCCGAGCCATAGCCCGCGCCGATGAGCGCATCGATAGCCTGATCGAGATCGGCATCCGGCATCACGACCATGTGATTTTTTGCGCCGCCGAGCGCCTGCACACGCTTGCCGTGCTTCGCGCCGGTCTCGTAGATATAGTTGGCGATGGGCGTCGAACCGACGAAGCTGATCGCGCGCACATCGGGATGTTCGAGCAATGCATCGACCACGACCTTGTCGCCTTGCACCACATTGAAAATGCCATCCGGCAGAGCCGCTTCCTTCAGCAGATTAGCCATGAAAAGCGACGCGGACGGATCGCGCTCGCTCGGCTTCAGGATGAACGCGTTGCCGCTTGCAATGGCCACGGGGAACATCCAGCACGGCACCATGCAAGGGAAGTTAAACGGCGTGATGCCCGCGACGACGCCGAGCGGCTGACGCGTCGTCCAGTTATCCATGCCGGTGGAAACTTGTTCCGTGTAATCGCCCTTCAGCAATTGCGGAATGCCGCAAGCGAATTCGATTACGTCGATACCGCGTGACACTTCGCCCTGCGCGTCGGTAAAGACCTTGCCGTGCTCGGCGGTGATGATCGCCGCGAGTTCATCGCGACGCAGGTTCATGAGTTCGAGGAACTTCAGCATGACGCGCGCGCGCCGAATGGGCGGCGTATCGCGCCATGCGGGGAACGCGGCTTTCGCGCTCTCGACGGCGGCATCGACATCGGCGACTTCGCCGAGCACGAGCTTGCGCGGACGCTCGCCCGTCGCGGGATTGAAAATGGGCTGCGAGCGGGCGCCCGAGCCATTCACGCGTTCGCCATGAATGAAGTGAACCACGTCGGCGGTGTCGTTATACGCTTGCATTTCGTCTCCTGTCCAGAAGTGTCAATGCCAAGAGTGTAGGACGGAATCGTGCGCCGCGAACGCGTTATGATTGAACTCATTGTTCATAACGGCAAACAATCCCCGCGCATGGACGCACAAAAAGTCGAAGGGCTCTGGACGCATCTGCATTGGCTCACGGTGCTCGCCGAGCAGGGCAGCTACACGGCGGCGGCGGCGCGGCTCAACGTGAGCAAAGCCGCAATGAGTCAGCGTATTGCCGAACTGGAGCGCGCGGCAGGCGTGCCGCTTGTCACGCGCACCACGCGCAGCGTGCGCTTCACGGAGGCAGGACGGCGCCTCGTCGACGATACACGCACGCAGTACGAGCATATCGCCGCGAGCTTTTCGAGCGTGAGGGAAATGGCGGGCGTGGCGCGCGGCTTGATCCGCGTCACCGCGCCAATGGCGTTCGCGCGTCAGCAATTGGTGCCGCGTTTAGCGGGCTTTCTGCATGCGCATCCGGAAGTGCGCGTGCAACTGGAAGCATCGGACAGGTTGAGTTCCATTGCGACGGAGGGCTTCGATCTCGCCATCCGGCACAGCGCGCAAGCGCCGGAAACGCATGTCGCGTGGAAGTTGTGCGATACCCATTCGGTGATCGTGGCGACACATGCATATCTCAAACGGCGCGGCATGCCCGCGACGCCCGCCGATCTCGCGGTGCACGACTGCCTGTTTTATCCGCGCGCGCAGACATCGGGCGTGTGGTCGTTCGTGCGTAAGGGCGCGCGCAAGACGGCGGCCGGGCCTCATACGCTTGCGGTCAACGGGCCATTCTCCGCGAACAATAGCGAAGTGCTGCGCGATGCCGCGCTCGACGATCTGGGTATCGCGCTGTTGCCCGACTTCAGCGCGCAAGCCGCGGTGCAGGCGGGAAAGCTTGTGGTGTTGCTGCCGGACTGGCGCTGCGTGGGCACATTCGCCGATCAGCTTTATGTCGTGCGTCCTTATGCGCCTCATGTGCCGCGTGCGGTCGCGCTTTTCATCGGCTATTTGCGTGAGACCTTTGCGGGCGGCTTTCCGCTTTAGCGTTTTCTTTAGCGCTTGCTTTAGCCAAAGAAAAAGCGCCCGCAATTGCGAGCGCTTTATTTATAGCGAGACTACCTGTTGCTTAGTGATGCGCAAACGTCGGGAACACGTCGGCTTGCACCGCACGCGAGCCGGCTTGCACCGAGCCTTCAGTCGCACCGCCAAACGAGTTGCCTTGACCCGCAACGCGCGCTTCAGCAGCTTGAATGTCCGACGGATAGTGCGAGTCGCTCACGAAGCCGGGGTTATAACCGGCCTTTTCCAACTGAACGATCTGTTCGCGAACTTCAGCGCGCGTAAGCGGTTGGTTCGATTGTGCGAAAGAAGCAACCGGTGCGGCGAAAGCGACGGCAACTGCTGCGATTCCAATGAGCTTGTTCATGATTGATACCCTCCAGCTTAGGTTTTTGGGGCTGTCGCTCACTTGGCATTTGCTCGTGTGCGACCGTTGAAGAGAGTTTAGTGAGTGCTTCGCTAAGGGTAAATACTTAATCCACGAAATCAGTTTTGGTGAAATCGCGACTAATCCAGGCCTGAAAACTCCAGTTCTTTAGCATCGACGGGAAATTGCTTAGCGCATCGCCTATAAAGTAAGCAGGACGTTGTCCACGACACATCATGCCAAATGGATCGAACGTTCGGTTTGCGAAGGAGGCAATGCCTTGAAGCGAATCGTGGTCGTTGGGGCGGGTTTTGCCGGACTATGGAGCGCGCTCGCCGCCGCGCGCAAACTCGATGAATTGCAGCAACCAGCGGATCAGGCCGAAGTGGTCGTCCTCAATCCGCAGCCTTATCACAGCGTGCGCGTGCGCAACTACGAGCAACCGCTCGATCCCACGCTCGTGCCGCTCGACGGCGTGTTCGGTCCGACCGGCGTGCGCTTCGTCCAGGCGACCGCGCACACGGTCGATAGCGCGAATCGGCGCGTCATGTTCACGCGGGAAGACGGAGAAGGTTCGCTGGAATACGACCGGCTCATCCTCGCGGTAGGCAGCGAACTGGTACGCCCGGAAATTCCCGGGCTGGATCGCCACTCGTTCGACGTCGATACCTATGCGGGCGCCTGCAAGCTCCAGGCGCATCTGTCCACCCTGCCCGCATTGCCCGACTCGCCCGGACGCTATACGGCTGTCGTGATCGGCGCAGGCCTCACGGGAATCGAACTCGCGGCGGAATTGCCCGGCCGCCTGCGTGAGATCGTGGGCGAAGCGGATCGCGACAAGGTGCGCGTGGTGCTCGCGGATCGATCGCCGAAAATCGCGCAATCGATGGGCGGCGCGCAAAGCGTCGTCGTTCAGGCCATGACCTCGCTCGACGTCGAGCTTAGGCCAGGCGTATCGCTGGAAGAACTCGACGGACACGGCGCTTCGCTTTCGGACGGCGTCAATGCCGATTACATCCAGGCATGCACCGTGGTCTGGTGCGGCGGCATGCGCGCCAACGCATTAGCGAGCCAGCTTCCCGTCGGACTCGATTCCATGGGCCGCGTGCCCGTCGATGCCTATCTCCGCGTCACGGGCGTTCCCGGCGTATTTGCGGCGGGCGATTGCGCACGCGTGCTGATCGACGGCAAACGGCCTTCGGTCATGTCGTGTCAGCATGGCCGGCCGATGGGCCGCTACGCCGGCAATAACGCCGTCTGCGATTTATACGGAGAAGAGATGCTGCCGTTGCAGATCGACTGGTACACGACGGTCTGCGACCTGGGCCCGTGGGGCGCGGTCTATACGGAGGGATGGGAACGCAAGCTGGTGTCGGAAGGCGAGGCCGCCAAGGCGACCAAGCGCACGATCAACGGGGAGCGGATCTATCCGCCGAGGAGCGGCTGCCGCGAAGAGTTGTTCCGGGCTGCCGCGCCTATCGTGCAAACGCCGCCACCGACGACACGCGCCGATTCATGATCGTGGCGATGAGGGCAGACACCACGCCTCATCGCCACTGAAGCGTCAAACCTTGTCGACCGATGCTTCGTAGATCTCGTCGATGGACTCGCCGAGCGTCGCGTTGAACTCTTCGTCGCTCATCGACTTCTTCAGTTCGTTGATAAGCGCGCGCGAGAAGCTCGCGATCATGCCGTGGTTCTTCGCCAGACGCTGGCATGCGTCGGTGCGCGTATAGCCGCCCGAAAGCGCCACCACGCGCACGACACGCGGATGCTCGATCAGCGGCGCGTAGAAGTCCACTTCATCGGGGATGGTCAGCTTGATCATCACCTGACTGGATTCCGGCAGCGCGTCGAGACCTTTCAGCAATTCGTCGCGCAGAATTTTTTCCGCACCCTTCTTGTCCGTGCTCTTGATGGACACTTCGGGTTCGAGAATGGGCACGAGACCGTGTCCGATGATCTGATTGCCCACTTCGAATTGCTGCTTCACGACTGCGGCGATGCCCTTTTCGTTCGCGTCCTTGATGACCGAACGCATCTTCGTGCCGAAGATGCCGAGCTTGACGGCGCGTTCCAGCAGCGCGTCGAGGCCGGGGTTCGGCTTCATGACCTGCACGCCGTCGGCTTCCGCTTCGAGGCCCTTGTCGACCTTGAGGAACGGCACCACGCCACGGTCTTCCCACAGGAACGCAGGCACGGACTTGCCATTTGCCTGACCGTCCATGGTGGCTTCGAAGAGAATGGCGCCAATGACCTTTTCTCCCGTGAATGACGGCGCGGTGATGATGCGCACGCGCATTTCATGCATCAGCTTGAACATCTCGGCGTCGCCGTTGTAGGCGTCTTCTGCAATGCCGTACTGCTTGAGCGCGCCCGGCGTCGAACCGCCGCTTTGATCCAAGGCGGCGATAAAACCTTGCTTCTCCGCCATTTGCGACAGCATCTTTTCGTTAGCCACGAACATTTCCCTCCTCAAAGTTCAAACACCGGAACGCGCGCGAGCACGGCCCGGGCTTCTGGTTCCACTACGGTAAGTGTAATGGTTTTGAGGCGCGACTTGACTGTGCATATCCGCCATTTCCCCTGCCACACACTCAAATCGAGGAGAGAAAAGGCGACGCGGCAGGGCTTTTGCGGCTCGATCTGCTCAAGGCGCAGCGGAGTTGAAGTCCCCGGCGTTCACGGGTTCGACCGCGCGTGCGCTTCGCCCGAGCATGAATGCAGCGCGGCGCAGGAACGATGGCGCGCCTTGCGCCGCCATGATTTCGAGGGTGGGTAATTCGGGCGTTTCTAAAACCGGCTGAGATTGCGCCTGTAATTTTTCAGGCGCTGGCGCTTTGACGTTCAAGAGCGCTTCACGCGCATTTGCGCAATGCACGTTGAGCAAGCGACGCATTTCCGGATTTTCGATGAGTGCTTGCGCCGTCGCGAGACCGCGCTCGAATTGCAGCGCATAAGCGATATCGGCGAAATTCTCGTATTGACCGCTATCGGCCAGTTCGAACGCCAATTGCTGGGTGCGCTGGCGCTTCCATACTTCGAGATCGTCTTGGCCCATACTCACATTGGCCTCTTCTTGGCGATGAGGTGGCAATGATGTTAGCCCGAGACCCGCGCGTTTGCGTTGTCCCGCCACAACAAGCAGACAAAAAGTCGGACGATAAGTGCTTGCCTTCCGTTACTTCCTTAGCAATAGCCAAAGATATTCTTTAGCGTGACTTTCGAGCGAACGAGCGTTCTTGCTAAAGAATCGCTAAGGAAATTACCAGGCACCGGCAAACGCCTGTATAGCGCGATTAAATGCGGCCGGGCTTGCCACGTTCATTCCGTGCGATGCCCCGGCAATAGTTTGCCGATCCGCGAATTCAATCCATTCCGCCAGCTTGTCGACGTTATTGCGGAACATGCGCGGGCTCTTTTGTCCGTCTATCAGCAAAGTGCGGCACTTGATATCGCGCGCGGCGTCGCGGGTATAAGCGGGCAAGGGATCGCGAAGTTGCTTCGGCACCGTAAGCGCGTTGTCTATCGCCATCCGTCGAAAAGCCGGTGTGCTCTTTTGCCAGAAGCTCGGCATGCTGACCGAATCGACGAACAGTTCCAGCCCCGGCTCGATTTCGCCCATCTCGATGAGTTCCGCCACGCGCGTGCGCAACGCGTTGGTCGCGGGCGGCAAGCTGGCGGCCGCAGGCTGCGGCGAAACCTGGAGCGGTCCGCCCGGGTCCGCGAGCGTGAGCGTCTTCACGAGACGCGGATATTCCTTTGCGAGATGAAACGCGACGCACCCGCCGCGCGAATGCCCAATCAGATGCACGGGTGCAATGTCGAGCGCCTCGATAAATTCCGCCATCTCCGCGACATGCGCTTCCCAGCTGAATTCGCCCTGCACGAAGGCATCGACGGCGGGCCAGTAGTGACTGAGACTCGGCGCGATGCAACGAAACTGCCTGGCAAGCGGCAGAATCTGCGCGCTCCAGTAGCGGTAATCGCAGAGCGAACCATGCAAGAACAGGAGCGGCTCGCCTTCGCCGCAATCCACGTAAGGCACGGAAATGCCGGACGCGGTCGTCGCAAAAGACGCTTCCGGCAAGGCTTGCAAGGCGGACAGTACGGCGGGATCGGTACGGGCGTTCATTGATTCGCTCCTTTCCCGCACTATGCCGTCCGCCAATTTAAAAGAAAATCGCATAATATTGATAACATCGTTCAGATTTTCTGATACCAAGTCGTCATACACAGGCATGAAAGCACTCGACCTCGATGTCCTTGCCATGATCGTCGCCGTCGCGGACACGGGCAACATCAGCCGCGCGGCGGAACTCGTGCATCGCTCGCAATCGGCCGTCAGCATGCAGATCAAGACGCTCGAAACCGCGCTTGGCAAGGCGCTGTTCGTGCGCAAACCGCGCAGCGTGACGCCCACGCAAGACGGCGAAGTGTTACTGACCTACGCGCGCCGCATGCTCGCCTTGCGCGATGAAGCATGGGCCGCCGTCGTGCGGCCGGACGTGACGGGGCGCGTGGTGATCGGCGTACCGGACGACTACGCGTCGTCGCTGTTTCCGCCCATCCTCAAGAAGTTTTCGGCGACCTTTCCCAAGGTCGAGATTCAGGTGGTCGGCTTGCCGAGCGTGGCGCTTGCGCCGATGCTGAAAGACGGCTCGGTCGATCTCGTCTGCGCCACGCGCGTGAAAGGTCTGAGCGGCGAATTCCTGCGTCACGAGCCGATGGTTTGGGCCGCCGCGCCCGGCGCCACGGAAATCTGGCGCGAACGTCCCTTGCCCATTGCCGTGTTCCTGCCGGGCAGCGTGGCGCGCGAGAACGCCATACGCAGCCTGGAACGCGCGCGTATCGGCTATCGCACGTCGTACGAGAGCCCGAGTCTGCTCGGTCTCCTGACGATGGCCGAAGCCGGTCTTGCCGTCACGCCGCTTGCCAAGTGCGCTGTCCCCGCGCATTTCACGCTACTCGGTCAGGCGCAAGGGCTGCCGGAAATCGCCGCGCTCGAAGTGGTGCTGGCGCGCAGCGCGGCATCCAAACGGCCGCCTTGCGACTTCCTGGCCGAACGCATCATGGCCGAGTTGCGCCGTTGAGTGCGGCTTGGATGGCGCTGATCCTGCGTTCGGCCCACGCCTTCAGAAGCCTATTCGATGCAACCAGCGGCATCGACGCCGCCATGATGCGATAGACATCGTTGCGGCGCACCTTGGTAATGCGCACCGGGTCGAGCCATGCGTCGTTACGCGCCAGCAACACCAGCGTTTCCAGCCCGATCATGATCGGCCACAGGCACGCGAGCCGTAGCCGAATGGCGCTCGATGGAATCGCCATCGTGTAGGCCAGCGCGTCGCGATAGAGCGCGATGGTGGTTTGCAACAACTCGTCCTGCACGGGACGCGCTTTATCGGACGCATCGGGCGCGAGCAGTTCTCGTGGCGCGATGCCATGACGCGCCAGCATCGACGAAGGCACATAGCAACGCCCGATACGCAGATCGCGCGCGCAATCGCGCAGCACGTTGGTCATCTGCAGCGCCTTGCCGAAGCGCACGCCGCGCGCGAGCATGATATCCGGCGCGGCCTTGAGCGTGCCCGGCATATGCGCGTAGGTCATCTTCGTCCAGAACTCGCCCACGCAGCCCGCGACGAGATAGGTGTAGCGGTCCAGTTCGTCGAATTCACCGAGCGCCGCGATCTCGCCAGAGGTTTCATCGGGGAACGTGCGCAGGTCGAACTCCATGCCCGTTGTGAGCGTGGTCACGATATCGCGCACGGCATCGCGGTCGGCCTTGCTCAATTGCGGCAGGATGGCAAGCGCTCCGCCGAGCGATTCGAGCAGCGCGCGTTCATCCGCTTGCGCTTGCTGGCCCGCTACTTCGCCGGCTATGCGAGCCAGCGCGCCATCGTCCGGTGCGCCGTTGACTTGCGCGCGCAACGACAGCAGCAATTCCAGACGAAGTTGCGGCGCGATGAGCGACGTATCCGCGATGGTATCGGCGGCGCGCGCAAGCAGATACGCCAGCGCGACGGGGTCGCGCATGCCCGCCGGAAGAATCCGCAGCGTCAGATAGAACGAGCGCGAAACGCTCTTGAGAAGCGGGCCGAGGAGGACTGCCCGGGTCGATTGATTCATGAGTGGGATCAGAGAGCGCTCAAGCAGGCGAGAGCGCATTGTATCCGGCTCAACGGTGCCGCTTGTGCCTTCGCCTCTTTGCGCGATGATGCACGGGAATGGCGACGGCATCATGCGCCGATACACGCTCGATCACCACTTGCGCCGTGCCCGCGTGTTGCAGGCCGAGCAATACCGCCGCCGCAAACGAAAGATCGATCACGCGGCCCTTCTGGTAGGGGCCGCGGTCGTTGATGCGCACGACGACCGACCGCGTCTTCGCGGCATTGCTGACGCGCACGTAAGTGCCGAGCGGCAGCGTGAGATGCGCGGCCGTGAGCGCGTTCATGTCGTAAGCCTCGCCGCTCGCGGTGGGGCGGCCTTGGAAGGCGTCGGCGTAATAGCTGGCCATGCCGATCTGGAAGGCATATGCCTTCTTGGCGTGCACGTGCTTCGTGTGCGACACGGCCTTGTGTAAAGCATGATGCTTGCGTGCTGGCTTGACTGGCCGATGTGAAGTCCATCCGCACAGCAACACGCAAGCGCCGATGGACACGATCCAGGCCAATAGCCGGCGCGCATGAAATGCGCGGACCTGCATGGGCGATCTACTCCATGAGTTACCGATTCGTGGATCGGATCGCCCTTAACGCCCTCTGCTTTTTAGCGTTGACCTGCCTTCCTTGGATATGACGCTTCTTTACAGGACTACGTTTGCCTTACGATGATCATGATTCGTCATTCGAACTATTTCCAATCACAGCGAATCCTGTAGCGATTCCGCATGCGTCATCGGTTCGTCCTTTGTTTGCGGCATGAGCGCCCATACCGCCGCACGCAGATACGCCTCAAAGTCTCCGCGCACTTCAGGATGTTGCAAGGCCAGTTGTACCGTCGCCTTGAGATACCCGAGCTTGCTGCCGCAGTCGAAACGCGTGCCGTAGTAGCGATACGCCAGCACCTGTTCGACCGCGAGCAAGGAGCCGATGGCATCGGTTAGCTGAATCTCGCCGCCCGCATTGGGCTTCGTCTTGCGCAGATGATCGAAGATGCTCGGCATCAGCACGTAACGCCCGACCACGCCGAGATTGGAAGGCGCAAGCGCGGGCTGCGGCTTCTCGACGACACCCGACAACTTGATGACGTCCTCTTCCCATTCGCGGCCTTCGATCACTCCATACGATGCGCTTTCCTCGCGCGCGATGCGTTCCACACCGATCACCGAACTGTGATAGTGGTCGAATACATCGACGAGTTGCTTCATGACAGGCTCGGCGCCGTGCAGCAGATCGTCGGCCAGAATGACGGCGAACGGTTCACCGCCGACGAGCCGTTCCGCGCATAGCACCGCATGACCCAAGCCCAGCGCGGCCGGCTGGCGCACGTAGAAACAATCCACGTTGGCGGGCTTGATGCTGCGTACCGCATCGAGCAGAACCGCCTTGTTGCGCGCTTCCAGTTCCGCTTCGAGCTCATATGATTTGTCGAAGTGATCCTCGATTGCGCGCTTGCCCCGACCCGTGACGAAGATCATCTCCGTCATGCCCGCAGCAATGGCTTCTTCCACCGCGTATTGAATGAGCGGCTTATCGACCACTGGCAGCATTTCCTTCGGACTCGCCTTGGTGGCTGGCAAAAAACGTGTGCCGAGACCTGCGACTGGAAATACGGCCTTGGTCACTTTAAGCATGACTGCTCCTCCAGATCGAAACCGGAAATTGATGTTGTCCCCGCGCTGTTTTTCTTGTGAATTCGCCCGCACTTGCGGCAGGCTTTTGGCGTTGCGCGCGTTACTCCGCTTCCTCCATCTGCGATGCCTGCGCATTGTTGGAGCCCTTCTTGCGGAAGGGATCGAGAGGGTCGTTGCGCAACGCGTCGCGGTACGCAGACGCCGCCACGAGTACCAGCAGCACGGCTATGCCGGCGACTGCATGCATATCCATGATCGACACCCATTCGCCTGTAGATGAGGGCTCACCGTAGCAGAAAAAAATCGATAAATAATTCGCCCGCTTTAAGCCGTTACGCTGCCTGTTTTCTTAAGAAATGCGCCGAATTTTTTGCTTAGGCACGGATTTCTTGCTGCTCTAACATGGGCCGATCCCTTCGGCTCCTTAAGGTTTAGCGATGAGCGACTCCCCGGCCTTCGACGAAAGCGACATGGCGCTGCGCACTTCCGCGCGCAATTCGAACGCTATCGCCGACGATAAAGACGTCGCGATCAACGCATGGCGTGGTGTCGCCGCGTTGCTGGTCGCGTACTTTCATTGCAGGCAGGTTACGTGGGTCGGCATGCAGCAGTTTCATCGCGCTTCGCCCGCGTTCGACCTCAACGCGGTCGTCAGTTACCTCACGTTCCCTGTCGCCTGGGGATCGGCCGGTGTGCCGATTTTCTTCATCATCAGCGGCTATTGCATTCATCGCGCGATGGCGCGGCGCCTGAATGCCGACCCGCGCGCGCCGTTCGACGGCTTGAATTTTCTGCTACGGCGGTTCGTGCGGATCTATCCGGTTCTGATTGCCGCGCTGGTCCTGACGTTCGTGCTGGATTCGCTTAGCGTCGGCTTTGAGCCGGTAAGCCGCAAGATCAATCCCTTCGATCTTCATGCTTTCCTCGTCAATCTCTTTTCCTTGCAGGGAATCGCGGGCAAGACGTTCGGCTCCAATGGCGCCTTATGGACGCTCTCTGTCGAGGTGCAGTTCTACCTCGCATATCCACTCGTGATTGCATTGCGGAGGCGAATCGGAATGCCGGCGGTAGTCGCCCTTGTCGCTGTCGTCAACATCGTGTCGGCGCTCGTCTTCGAGCGCCAGCAGATCGTGATCTTCACGTCCTACTGGCTTTCATGGATGCTCGGGGCGTGGATCGCCGAAGCGAAAGCGCGCAACGTGCGCGCACCGAGGCGCTCGGGAGTCGTGGCGGTTGGCATCGCGCTATGCGGATGCGCTGCCTTCGGGCTTGCGCAATATCTGGCGTTTCAGCTTTGGGCGCTGGCGTTTGCCGTTTATTTGTTTGGCGCGCTAGATCGGCCCATGCGTGAAGGCGGCCCAGTGCGCGTGTTTTCCGTGCTCGGCGAGTTCAGCTTCTCGCTTTACGTCGTGCATCTGCCCATTTTCGTGCTGCTTGGGTCCGTGCTTTTTCATTCGGTCTTGCAAACGGGCATCTGGGCCTCGTTTGCTTTTACCGCCATTGCCGTTGTGGTTGCCGCAGCGTTCTATGCGCTTGTCGAGCGACCCGCCATGGCCTGGGCCGCAAGATTGAAACCTGCGAAGACACGCGTTCGCATTGCGCGTTGATAAAGCGCCAATAAAAAAAGCCGCCTCGAAAGGCGGCTTGATCGAAGTTCGAGTACCTCAGCTACGCTCGCGCTTCTTCGCCTTTGCCGCCACGTCTCCGAGGATTCTCTCGACGCTCTCGACATATCGCTCGGTCCCGAATCTTTTCGTTGCGTGTACGAAGCCGCTTTCGGTCAGACGGTCGCGAAGCGGTGAATCGTCCTTGAGGCGATCCAGTATGCGCGCCAGTTCGGCGGCATCGCCGGGAGCGCAGAGCAGGCCGTTCTCGCCATCGTCGACGATATCCGTCACGCCGCCCGCACGCGTCGCAACAACGGGCCGTTTCGACAACATGCCTTCGATGATCACGCGGCCAAACGGCTCCGGCATGATCGACGTATGCGTGACCACATCGACCGCTTTCATGCACGCGGCAATGTCATCCTGAAAGCCGAGAAAATGCACGCGGTCCGCAAGCCCGTGTTCGAGTACGAAAGCACGCAGCTCGGCCTCGTACTCGTGTTCTCCAAAAAGCGCCGCGCCAACCAGAACGGCATGCATGTCCGTGCATTCGCGCAACGCTTCGAGCAGTACATGCTGACCCTTCCAGCGTGCAAGACGGCTAAAGCATCCGACGAGAAACGCATCTTGCGGCAAGCCGAACCGTGCTCGCAACTCATGCTGCGCCACCGTTTCGATGCTAGTGAAAGGCTCCGCCGATATGCCGTTGAACACGACATCGAGCCGCTCCTCGCGCAAACGCGTGAGCGCCGTGACCGCGGCCGCCGATGCCGTCGAATTGGCAATGACATGTTCGAGCATGAGCTTGGTGCACCACTTGATGATGGAAAGCTGCGTGCGCCCGAAGTGGTCCTCGCTCACGATATCGCGCAGATGCCACACCACGGGGCGCCGCGAGATCAGGCCGGCGATGGCGCCGATCACCATCGCGCGCTGCGTGTTGACGTAGATGACATCGGCATTGCGCGACTTTTCGAGCGTGCCGCGCAGGAGCTTGACGACGCCGCCCACCACGCCCGCGCCGGGACGCGTCATGCCGTCCTTGCGAACATTGCCGAGCGCTTTGCCGTCGAGCACGTCTACCTTGATGCCGACCGCTTCCAGCGCAATGCGAAACGGACCATCGTCGAAAAGAACCGTCTGCACGTCGCCACGCATGTTCTTCACCACTTCGAGCATGGAGAGTTCCGCGCCGCCGAGCGAGCCGCTTTGATCCACGGCAAGCACGCGCAAATCGCTCTTTTCTTCGACCTGAACCTCGGGCTCTGCCGGCAGCGGAGGAAGAATGAAGCGCGGCGCCACGCGTGCGACATGCGCATGGAACTGTTCCCTGAAACGCGCGTTGGAAAAGCGCTCTGCGTTCTTGCGACAGTCGGCTGGCTTGAACGTCACCGTGCCGTCTTCGAAGGCCTCGACAGCATCCACGATGGCGTCCGCCGACTGCTCCTGAAAGAACATGCCCGTGGGCTCGGCCTCCGACGCATCGCGCACGGTTTCCAATGCGCCGCCCTTGCCGTAGGCAATCACTGGCGTGCCGCACGCTTGCGCTTCGACCACCGAGATGCCGAAGTCTTCTTCCGCCGCGAAGACGAACGCTTTCGCGCGGCGCATCTTTTCGTGCAGCACGGAGAACGGCTGATACCCCATGATGCGCACGTTGGGCGTAGCCTTCGCACGGATCTTCGCCATGTCCGGGCCCTCGCCGATCACGACGAGCTTGCGCTCAGGCATCTGCGCGAACGCCTCGACGATCAGATCGATCTTCTTATACGGCACCATGCGCGACGCCGTTAAATAAAAATCGTCCTTTTCCTCGCACACGTCGAACGCGGCGACATCGACAGGAGGAAAGATCACTTGCGACGAACGCCGATAAACCTTGTGGATTCGCCGCGCAATGAAAGCCGAATTAGCGATGAAATGATTCACCGAATTCGAGGTACGTATGTCCCAGCTGCGCATGTAATGCAGCGCCATGCGTGCGATCAGCGACTTCATGCCCGCAGTGAGATTCGACTGCTTGAGATACTGATGTTGCAGGTCCCATGCGTAGCGTATGGGCGAATGCACGTAACTGACGTGCACCTGATCGGGTCCTGTCAACACACCCTTCGCTACCGCATGGCTGCTCGACAGAATGAGGTCGTAGCCGGACACGTCAAGCTGTTCTATCGCGAGCGGCATGAGCGGCAAATATGCGCGATAGCGCTTCTTCGCGAATGGCAACTTCTGGATGAACGAGGTCTTCGCCTGCTTGCCGCGCAAGAACGCTCTGTCTTCGAGGAAGTCGACGACGCTGAAAATATCCGCGTCCGGAAAGCACGCGATCATCTGTTCCAGCACACGCTCCGCGCCAGCGTAGGTCACGAGCCAGTCATGCACGATAGCGATACGCGGTACACCGTTCGCACGCGCGATACTGCGCTCGCGACGCGGCACCGACGTCATGGCTGGCGCCGGCTCGTGCAGGAAATGACGCGCTTTCGCGCTCCCCATGAACGCGTCTTCGATATTTGTTTTCATGCGTCACTCCTCGCCTTCAACGGTAAATGATTGCGTCTTCCGAAACGCGCGCCGGCCTTGCGTAACACTGCAAGCAAAAGCGCACGCAAGGCCGGCCGCGTCACCACGGACCATCCCGCATCGACGAGTGCGAGCAAGGCGGCAGCGGATATTGCATAGAGCGGATGCGCCATGGCATCGATCAGATAGCCAAGCACCAGCCCCGCGAGCAGAAACGCGAGATGGGCAAGCATGTCGAGCGCAATCGGGGTTGCGCGCACACGGGTCAGCCACAAGAGCACCGCGTAGTCCGCAAGCGCTCGCAGGGCAACCACGCTTGCGGCGCCAACGGGCCCGTATCGTTGGATGCCGAACCATAGAAGCGCCACGAAGAACGGCAACTGGAAGAGTCCTGCACGTGCAGCCGAAGCGGGGTTGATCTGCGACTGAATGAGGATGCGCGTGACGCTCGCCTGACCGACGAGCCATACACCGATCACGAGAATGCGGCCTACCGGCGCGCTTGCGATGGCGAGGTCAGCGCCGATCCACACATGCAGGAACGGTTCGAGCACGAGCATCGCGAAGATCGCGAGCGGCGTAAATACGCCATTGAGGAATTCGAGCGATGTCGCGGCCATCTTGCCGGCGTCGCTGCGATCGATCGATGAAAGGCGCGGAAACAGCGTGCGCACCATCGCGTTGGGCAGCATGTTGAGACGCGTGACGAGGTTCTGCGGCACCGTGTAATACGTGACGAAACGCGCGCCGAGATGCGCGCCGAGCAGAACGCGATCGAGCGAATCGGTGAGCATGGAGGTCATCGTTGAGACCAGCATCCAGCCGCCGAAGCGGAAGAGTCCGCCCGTAACGGCACGCTTCGGCCAATCGATGCGGCGTATCGCCAGCAGCTTCAGACTCGCTCTTCCAAGCAGAATGGCCGCAAGCAATCTCGCGACGACCGCGGCAGCCAGCACCGTTTGCAGATTGGCCGCGATGAACCACGCAGCACCGAGCGGCAGCAACTGGAACAGGAAAGTGCCGAAGGTCTGATTGGCGTTATAGATGCCGAAGCGTTCCATCGCGTTGATCGCGCCAGCAAAAACCCACGACACATTGGCAATGGGAATGGCGAGCGCGAGCCACGGCAACGCGCGATAAACCTCATGCTGCAAGGCCGGTGCGGAGTGCGCCACATACGCCGTATAGAGAAACGCGCCGAAGTAGATGGCGAGGCCGCCTGCGACGCCCGTCGCGAAGTTGAGCCACACCGCGCTCGAGAAGACCTGCGCGCGCTGTGCCATATCCCCGGCCGAATGCGCTTTCGCTATCTGATGTTGCGCGGCCATGCTCATGCCGAGATCGAGAATCCCGAAGTAGCCGATCAGCGTCCATACGAGACTGATCACGCCATAACGCTCCACGCCTACGAGGTGGATATAGGCAGGCACCGTTGCAAGCGATACGAATGTCGGCAGGATCAACCCGACGAAGTTGATGCCGACGTTTCTGACCATGCTCTTTTCCATCGGTTCCTCGCGAATTCATGTGCCGGGTTTCCAGAGGTACATCATCACCTTGCCTCGTGCGTCTTCCTCGACGAACACCAGGTACTCGCCATCGCCGCGCTTATAGGCGCTCACGCCATTGGGTACGTCCACCCAGCCCGACGCATGACCGACTTCCGCCCCCGGCTTGATTACGCCTACCTCTTTGCCGGAGTCCTTGTCGAACACGTGCACGTCGCCAACAGGCTCGACCGCGAACACGTATTGCCCTTCGACGGTCACACCAATCACGGTCGATAGCGGCTTCTTCTGCGTATCCCACGGCAAGTCGATTGCATAGCGTTGATGCGGGCCGTCGGACCAGTGGTCGTAGCGCACGAGGCGCTTGCCGACCTCTTTCCAATAGCGCTTGTCGTAAGGCGCGTCCGCTGTATAACCGGTGACATAGAGCGTGTCGCTTGCCGCGTCGTAGATCGCGCGGCGCAATTCGGTGAACGGCGCGGGAACGGGGTACGTCTCGATGTTTTCGTAGTCGTAGACAGGATTGCCTTGCTTGTCGAGGCCGCCATAGCGCAGGCGATAAATGCCCTTCACGTCGCTCGTGCGCCAGATGTCGCCTTTGATATCGACCCACCAGCCCCAGCCGCCAGTCATGCGCGCAGTGCCCGGATTACGCTTGAATTCGCTTTCGTCGAAGCGGCCGTTGCCATTGCTATCGCGCCAAATCCACTCGCCGCCTTCGGGGCGGTTCGGCACGTTCTGCACGGGGCGTGGTCTTCCCGCGATAAAGCCCGAGGGAATTGCCAGCTCGCCGTCATGCTTCGCATCGAAGCGATAGATCTTCATGCGATCCGCATACATGTCGGTCAGATACAGGAACGTGCGGCCATCGAGTTTTCTTGCGATAGGCATGCCCGGCCATTGATCGACGTGGAACACCGGATCGTCGGGATACTTGAAGCGGCCCGACAGAAAGCCCGCGTATTTCCAGTCCTGTCCCGCAGGCTTTGACAGATCCAGCTCGAACCGCTTGTTGCCGGTAAAGACGCTATTGGGGCGGCCCGGATCGATCCACGCGCCATCGACGAAAAGAAGCCCTTGCGTCTGCCAACGCAACGCGCCATTGGCGGCATAGCTTTCCAGCGTCGCGCCAAGACCGGCGCCCGTCGAACCTGTGCGTGGCCCTATTCCGTTCGTCGATACATAGACGTTGCCAGCGGCATCGACACCCACGCCTGTCAGGCCATTGAAGCGACGCGGGCCCGGCGTTCCCGCAACGCCGGAGAAGATGCCGCCGCGCTCGCCCAACGCGCCAGCTTCGAGATAAGCATTCGCCTTGCGCAAAAAGAACAACACTTGCTGACGCGGCCCGTTATCGGCTAAAAGCAGACGCCCTTCTCTGTCGATGGCGATATCCACCGCGCTGCTATCGGCATTCAAGCGCGGCGCATCGTCCAATACCGCGCCCGATGCGGCGTAATGCGCGATGCGCGGATGATCGCCATTGCTCTCCACGATCGCCCATAAGGAACCATCCGCCGACAGCGCGATTTTCCCCGGCTGCGGCGCGCTCCATTGCGCTTCTTTTTGCATCGACTGCGCGTCATAGACTTCGATGCGATTCAGCGCCGTGTTCGCCACATAAAGCCTTGTTTCGCTTGCAGCAAGACCGCTTACGTCCTGTCGTGCGTCGTTCGACTCGTTGATCGTGAGGAAGCTGCGCGCCAGCGTGGCGCGCGGGTCCTTTTCGTCCAATGCACTCGCACCGAAAGGCACGGGACGCTTGACGTCGTTGATATCGCGACGCGATACGCCCCACCACTGCTTGCCCGCAGGCGGCCACACGCCTTGCTTGACGAGCCGGCCTCGTTCGTTACTTACGCCGACGGCGACAAATACATAGCGCGAATTCACTGCAACGGCATTGCCGCCGGAAGCGCCCCATCCATGCGTGCCGCCGGCGTAACTCGACATGCGGCCATCGCGATACACGCTCGCTTCCGCGCCGCTTTCGTCCCACGGCGCATTGGTGAACACGCGGCCATCGGGCGCAACGGCAATCGCCGTGATGTTGATCTGCGTCCATGTGCCGTCGCCAAAGCCCGACGTATTGCCTATCCACGATGTCTTTGCATCGAGCACGGGCGGCGTCGCGAATGCGCCAGCCGCCACGCACGCGAGCGGCAAACAGATCAGCTTGCAAACGGAAGTGAAGAACGAATTACGCCGCAACGGGGCCTCCGATAAAACTGCGTGCACGCCGGTGCGCTCGATGCATCGGGACGTCGTCTGGTCGCATCAACGAGAAGAGTCGCGGTCCGACGCTTTGCAGGTTAGAGGCCAAATAAAGCTAAAAAAACGAAAAATATTCGTCTGCTAAATGGCGTTCGCATGGCTTAAGAAACGTCTTTTCCTAAGCGCCGAATAGCGCGCTCATTAAAAATTGCTAAAGGTTTTTTTCCGATTTCTTTTGCCTAGAATCGCCTCATGACATCACCGAAGAGGTAACACCATGGCCACGCAGAACAAGGCGATCATCACCGGAGTATCGGGGCAGGACGGCGCGTATCTTGCCAAGCTGCTGCTCGACAAGGGTTACGAAGTGGTCGGTACGTATCGGCGCACGAGCTCGGTGAATTTCTGGCGAATCGCGGAACTCGGTATAGACCGGCATCCGAAGCTCAAGCTGGTTGAGCACGATCTGACCGATCTCGGTTCGAACCTGCGTCTGCTCGAATCCGCCGAAGCAAGCGAGCTCTATAACCTCGCGGCGCAAAGCTTCGTGGGCGTCTCCTTCGATCAGCCTTCGACGACCGCGGGCGTCACGGGCTTAGGCGCACTTAATCTGCTCGAAGCCGTGCGCGTGATCGATCCGACGATCCGCTATTACCAGGCATCGACATCGGAGATGTTCGGCAAGGTGCAGGCGATTCCGCAATCGGAGGAGACGCCCTTTTATCCGCGTAGCCCATATGGTGTGGCCAAGCTGTTCGCTCATTGGACGACGATCAATTATCGCGAGTCGTACAACATCTTCGGATGCAGCGGCATCTTGTTCAATCACGAATCGCCGTTGCGTGGCCGTGAATTCGTCACGCGCAAGATCACGGATACGGTTGCAAAAATAAAGCTCGGCAAGGAAGAGTTGCTCGAGCTTGGCAATCTCGACGCAAAGCGCGACTGGGGCTTTGCCGCCGAATACGTGGAAGGCATGTGGCGCATGCTGCAGGCGAGCGAGCCCGATACTTATGTGCTCGCCACCAATCGCACGGAGACGGTACGCGACTTCGTGCGCATGGCATTTGCCGCAGCGGGTTATCAACTTGAATGGGCCGGTAAAGGCGAGCGCGAACGCGGTATCGACATATCGACGGGACGCACGCTGGTGCGCGTGAACCCGAAGTTCTATCGTCCGGCGGAAGTGGATTTGTTGATTGGCAGCGCGGACAAGGCACGCGAAAAGCTGG
This sequence comes from Caballeronia sp. LZ003, assembly GCF_031451465.1. Taxonomy (NCBI): domain Bacteria; kingdom Pseudomonadati; phylum Pseudomonadota; class Betaproteobacteria; order Burkholderiales; family Burkholderiaceae; genus Caballeronia; species Caballeronia sp. LZ003. The sequence continues at coordinate 1,372,424 of NZ_JARUXJ010000003.1, forward strand.
GCTGGCATCCCACGACCACGCTCGAAGCGCTCTGCCAGATGATGGTGGAAGCGGACCTGAAGCGTAACGAATTGCAGCCTACCTTCTGAACGCCCATGCCTCGTCGCGCACTCATAACCGGGCTCTCCGGCTTCACGGGCCGCCACATGGCGGCGCATTTGATGAACGCAGGCTACGACGTCTGGGGCACCACGTCCGCTTCGCCGGAAGCCGATGTCCCCAATGTCGTCGGCCTGCCCGTCGATCTGCTCGACGCTGACGCCCTCAAGTCATTCGTCGCCGATGCGCGGCCCGATGTCGTCGTGCACCTGGCGGGCGCGGCGCATGTCACGGGCAACACGCCGAGCACGACTTATCTCGTGAATATCGTCGGCACGCGTAACCTGCTTGCCGCGCTCGCCGCGCTCGACCGCAAGCCGCGCGCGGTCTTGCTTGCAAGCACGGCCAATGTGTATGGCAACGCAGCGGTGGAAGTGATCGATGAAGATGTCGATATCAAGCCCGCCAACGACTATGCGGTCAGCAAGCTCGCTATGGAACAGGCATCGCGGCTATGGATGGACCGGTTGCCGATCTTCTTCGTGCGGCCGTTCAACTATACGGGCGTGGGGCAAAGCGAAGACTATGTGTTGCCGAAGATCGTCGGGCACTACGCACGGCATGAAGCGCGCATCTCGCTCGGCAATCTGAATGTGTCGCGCGACTTCTCCGATGTACGGGACGTGGTGGCCGCCTATGCGAAATTGCTCGAAGCGGCGCCTGCGGGTGAGACGTTCAATATCTGCTCCGGGCGTAGTCATTCGCTTGGCGAGGTGCTTGAAATGCTTGCGCGCATAGCCGGCTACAAGATCGATGTATTCGTCGATCCGCGTTTCTTGAGACGCAATGAGATCGCGCGGCTCGTCGGGTCCAATCGCAAGTTGCGGCGGGTGATCGGGCAAGTGCCGGCTACACCGATCGATCGCACGTTGGAGTGGATGTACGAGTATATGAGCGCGCGAGTAGCGGTCTGATTTGCGCTTGAGCGTCGATTAAAAGCGCTTCGGCGGTTATCCGCGGAAGCGCTTTATCGTTTTTCAATGCACCGGTCCCGCTTCAATCGCTTCCTCATAAACCGCAGCCACGCGCCGCGCAATCACGCCGCGATCGAAATGTTCCCACGCGTAACGCCTGCAATCCGCCTCGTTCGGGAGATCGAGCGATCCATCGAACGCGGCGATCAGTCCATCGGCGATAGCATCCGCGCCGGTTGATGCCAGCACGAGGTCCTCGGATAGTCCACGTACCGCTTCTGGCAAGCCACCAACCGGCGTAACCAGCACCGGCGTTCCCGAAGCCAGGGATTCCACGGTAATCAAGCCAAAGCCTTCCAGCGCGACTGTCGGCACGATACTCACATCGGCGGAACGATAAAGCGCGGCGAGCTGCTCATCGGGCACGAAGCCGAGCAGGCGCACGTTATCCTGTAAGCCCGCTGCATCGATACGCTGCTGCAACTCATCCGCAAGCCGGCCTTTGCCCGCGATCAGCAGTAGCACATCGGGGATCTTCGCTTTCACGCGCGTCATCGCGTCGATCAGCGATTCGAGTCCCATGCGCCGCACGAGCCGCCGCACCGCGAGCACGATCGGTCTTCCCACCGGCAATTGCAGACGCCTGCGCGCTTCGGTGCGCGTCATCTTAAGGTCGAATTGCGCAACGTCCACGCAGCCCGGCACCACGCGAATGCGCTCTTCCGGCACGCCATAGCGCGTGCTCAAAATCTGCCCGAACGCTTCCGACAAGACGATCAGCCGCGAAGAACGCGCATACACGCGCCGCTCCAGCATGAACTTCGCGCGCTGCCCGAACGAGTCGGCGCCTTCCACATGACTCTCATCCGCCCAAGGCCCCTGAAAATGCGATACCTGCGCGATGCCGCGCGTCACATCGAGACCAGGAAACGTATAAAGCGCGAAGTGCGAGGAGACGACATCGGGACGCTCACTCTTCAAGGTATCGCGCAATGCGTTGCGCGCATTCATCAGGCGTCGCGGCAACGACTGCGCGGCGGGACCGAAGCCGCGAATCGCGCCGCCCGTATCGACAGCCACTCGAGGCGAGCCCGCGACCACGCCGCGCACTTCGACGCCCGCTGCGGGCAGCGCACCGACCAGCGTGTAATACATGCGATCGAGTCCGCCCGCGCGCTCGGGGAACCAATGCATACCGATTTGCAGGGACTTGATAGTGTGCGTGCTCATGTGTGGGTCCAAGGTCGGGTTAGTCTCGGGATAAGCTCGGGATAATCTCGGGTTGAGCGGTCAGACGCCTGTTTGCGCGGAGGTTGCAGCAAGCGGGGCGGGTGAACGCTCACGCTGCGCGAAGCTGCGATAAAGGTCGAGGTAACGACGCGCCATGCGCGCCCAGTTGAAATTGGTCGCGAGTTGCGTCGCCGCTTCGCCCATTTCGGCGCGACGTGCGGGCGAATGCGCCAACGTATCGATGGCGCGTGCGAGTGCCAGTTCATCGTCGGGATCGTCGAGCACGATGCCGCACGTGTCGCCTATGATCTCCGCGCCACCAGCCGTTTGCGCCGTCACCACGGGAAGACCCGCTGCAAGCGCTTCGAGCAGCGAAAGACTCATGGCTTCATAACGCGAGGGAAACACAAAGACATCGACAGAATGCATCAAGGTCGGCATGTCCTTGACGAGCCCGAGAAAATGCACGCGGTCCGCAATGCCGAGAATGCGCGCCTGCTCCGGATAAGGACTGCCCGGCAGATAACCCGCCACGACGAGCTGCACGCTACGCGGCAGACCCACCAGCGCTTGCAGCACCGTTTGAAGGTTTTTGCGCGGCGTGCGCAAGTCGCCGACGAAGAGCAACAGGCATGCGTCATCGGGGAGACTGAACATCGCGCGGTTCTTGCTCGCATGCGAGAACGCGGCGGTGTCCACGCCGTTATAAACCACTTCGACACGATTTCGCTCTATACCGCCCGCGCGTATCTCCTCGGCCACTTTCTCCGATACCGCCGCGATCACACGCGAGCGTCGATAAGCCCATCCTTCGAGCCACGCATTCATGCGGCTATAGATCACCTGATACGCCGACCAGACACCTCCGCTCAAGCGAAACGGATAATACGGGCTACGCGTCCAGCCGCCATGCACGAAGTGCGCGGTGTTCACGTCGGCCTTCGCCCACGTGATGAAGCCATTCACGTGCAGGACATCGTATTCATCGCGATGCGTGCGCAACCACCAGGCGCTCTTGATGGCGAAGACCTGTTGCTTGAGCAGCCGCGTCGGCCAGTAGCGGCCCGCTGTCACGCGCACCCAGCGCAATCGCGGGTTTTGCAGCAGTTCGGGCGCGACATGCGACGCAATCAGCGTCACGTCATGCCCTTCCGCGAGCGCCGCGCGTGCAATCTCGTAGTTGACGCGCCCCTGGCCGTCGTTATGACGCACGACGTGCGTGACGATCGCGATCTTCATCGGCTTGACCTCGTGATGGAAGGAGAAAACGTGGCGCGCCGGCGCGTGAGCTTGGCATGATGGCGCGCGGCGATGATCGAAAAGAGGCTCATGAACAGCAACGATCCGCCCGTACTGACGAAGGTGTTCGCGAACACGAGAATGCCGACCATCGAAAATGAAAGACTCAGGCACGCTTGCGCGAACTTGTCGTCGCGCAGGGAAAATGAAGCGCGTAACGCACGCACGAGCAAGAGGCCCACGCCCGCGACATACATCAATCCGCCGGGCCAGCCGAGCACGAACGGCACGTTCATGAGGCCGCTATCGAAGCTGCCGTATTTGCCAAGATCACCGTTTGCGCTCGCGAGTTTCGTCGAGGTTCCGGTAGCGCCAAAACCTTCGCCGGTGACATCGGTGAAGGCGGTGACCATGAAGTTCGCATAGAACTCGTTGCGTGCCGCGTAGCTGCTGTCGTCGCTCAGGTTGGTCATGGTCTGCAGACGCGTGCCCAGACGGTCGGCAATCGGCCCGACGGTCATCAAAGGGATCGAGATTCCGACGAGCACGATAGCGCCAAGCAGTATCCGTAAGCGCACGCGGTTGCTTGCCTTGATGAGCTGCAACACCATCGAGATGATCCATCCGCCCCACGCCGAGCGCACGAGCGAAAGACCGAACGATACGAAGCCGAGACCGCCAGCAATCCATTTGATGCGCTGCGTGCCCGCCATCACGAAGGTCAGCGCGGCCATGACCACGAGCGCAAATGGCCCTGACGAGTTCATCGTGCTGAATACACGCACGCCGAGCGGCACCGGCTCGCCTTGCGAGTTCATCTGCGAGCCGATCATCCACATGGCGTCCCACGGCGGCATGACGAAGAATTGCACGATGCCGTATGCGCCCATGATGAAGAGGCCCCACACGAACGTATCGAGCATGACCTTGCGATACTTCGGATACTCGTGCGCATTCACGAGAATGTGAAAGCCGATCAGCACCGGATAAAGCCAGTTCGCGAGGTCGTAAGTGGCGGCCATCGGCCCGCTCGCGGCCACGCCGATGAGATACGCATACGCAATACCGAGCAGCATCAGCAGCACCGGCAGGCCGCGCCGTTGCGCAAGCACGCGATATTGCCGCAAGAGCGTGATGCCGCAGATCATCGTGACGACGAGTGGCGCAATCTGAATGAGACTAGTCGGCGTGAAGCCGCCCTTGCCCCAGTCCGCGAGACGCCGCACTTCGGGGCTCAGAAACCAGACCCACCACATGAAACCCACATAACGCGCCGGGCTCTTGAAGTAGAGCCATAGCGCGGCAAGCGTGGCCATCAACGGGAAGGCGAGCGTGAGCACGGTGCCTTGCTTGGCGAGCACGAGCAGCGTCGTCAAGCCCCAGACGATGGCTTGCGCGGTCCACTCCGGTGCGCCCTTGCGCGTGTGCGTCGAGTCCTCGCGCACCTTGCCGATGCGACCGGCGAGATTGCGTGGCGCGCGCGGGGAATGAGGAAGCGTGGGCGCGGTCATCGCATCAACTCGTGCGGTGCGTCGGTTGTGAACGCGTATGCATGTTGCGTCCGAACGAAGGACGCAGCGCCTCGCGCGTAATCCTCACGTGCTGCAGCGCGAATTCCCGCGTGGTGTAGTCCTGCTCGATGAAATGCCGCAGCGCCGCTTGTGCGCGATGAAGCGCAAGCGCCGGGTTCGAGCGCATGTCATCGAGCGCGCGGCGCATGGCGGCGGAATCGTGCGCGGGCACATAGGCGACATGTCCTGCGCCGAAGTAGTCGCGCAGGCCACCGACATCGGTGACGATCACGGGCTTGCCAAGCGCGATGGCTTCGAGCAGCACCGTCAGCCCCGAGGCATGCGTATTCGCGCGCAATGGCACGACGATCACGTCGGCCCAATCGTAGACCTCGCGCGCCGCCTTGAGACCGATTGCAGGCGCAACATGAACATTCGATGCACGTAAGGCCGCCGGCACCCGGCGACGCGTTGCAATTCGCACTTCATAACGCGCGTCGTTGCGAAACGCGGCGGCAAGCGTCGGCCAGTCGCGGTCACGGTCATTGCCAATTGCGCCGATGCGCACCGGCGCGTGCGGCGTCCATTCGCGCGGCGCTTGCACCGTGAAGTCCTGCATGTTCAGACCATAGAAGACTTGGGTTGCTTCACGGTCGAAGTATTCGCGCACCAGCGCTGCATTCACGCTGGAATGCGTGGTGAGAATATCGGCCCGGTCGATCAGCTTGCGATACACCCAGCGACGTAACGCGCCATAACCCGCCCACTTGTCGAGCAACCAGATCGACTGCGCGAGCAAGAGCGGCGAGCCTGGCGACTCCTTGCGCCGGCCTTTGAGAAGCAGCAACAGCGCGACCGAAAGATGCTCGTGCTCCGTATGCGTCCATACGACATCCGAGGACAAGATGTCATCGCGATTGCGCCACGTATGAATGAAGTCGAACCCTACGATCGCCTTCAGCGCGCGCCGCAAGATGCGCATCGGCTTACCTTCGGCGGCATCGCGTGAATAGGAAAGCACGAACTCCGGCGATTCGGCATGGTGATAGCCGTAGAGGCAGCCGATCTTGTCGCCGGAACGGTAGTGCCGTGGGTCCGCGCCATGAAAGAGATGCACGTGCACGTGAGTCATAGCGTCCTCGCGGCGTGAATGGATTGCGTGGCGTCATCGCGCGAATGTCGTGCATCGCGGCGCGCTTCATATGCGCCTCGTCGAACCGCGCGCCAGCGTTGCCATGCGCGCGGCAATCCGAAACGCGCGGCAGCAAGCGCGTGCAGCGCACCCGGATACACGCGCGTACCGATCAACGCATACCAAAGCCACGCGACCTCGCGATCGAACGATGCCAGTTGTTCGCTCAGGATCAGATGGAAGTTGTAGGCCGCGTCCTCTAATGCGTTGAGCGTTTGCGCGTCGCGGCGGTCATCGTCGAAACGTTCTGCCGGGAAGTGATCCACCGCGATCAGCGGGTCGTACATCACATGCCATCCCGCGCGCTCCACGCTCATGCTGAAGGCCATGTCGTTATGCACTTGCGCGCCCGCGCCGCGCAAACGCGTATCGAAGCGCAGCATCGCCACGGCCACGCGCCGATAGCTCATGTTCGCGCCCTTCAGCATGCGTACACGGCGCGCCGCGCCCACGCCGAGATGATGATTGCCGACAATGCGCCCCGTGCGCCGGATCACGCCCACCTCCTCGCGCGACGCATCCAGCACGCGGCCTTTCTCGTGGACCCAGTCGCGTCCGCCGATTGCGCCGAGCCGCGTATCGCGCGCGAATGCCGTGACGATGCGCGCGGTCCAGTCGGGGCGCGGCGCCGCATCGTCGTCCGTGATGGCGATGATGTCGCCCTGCGCGGCCTCCAGCCCGCGATTGAGTGCCGCGACCTGGCCACCCGCGCCGGTATCGATCACGCGCAACGTAAAGCCGTTCGCGCTTTTCATCTCGATGGCGAGACGTCGCGCGGTCGCATCGTCTTCCGGACGCGCAATGACCAGCACTTCATCGGGCAGATGCGTCTGCGCGCGCAATGCGGCAAGACAGCGCTTGAGGTCCGCCGGACGCCGATAAGTCGGCACCAGCACGGAAACTTTCAGAGTCATGGCTCGTTCCTCTCGAATCGACTTCATGCGCTCAAATATTCTTCCGTGCTCGCGTAATGCGAGCGCCCGTAGCCGCGTGCCCGCAATGGCGTGCCATTGAGAATCGCGCCCTGCACCGCGATGCCCGCCGTGCGCAAACGGCGCGTGGCTTCGCTGATCTCCGCTTCGTTATGTGCGCCGGAGCGCAGCACGAGGAAGTTGGCGCCCGCGAGCTTGCCGACGATCAGCGCATCCGTGACTGCGAGCACCGGCGGCGTATCGACGATGATTGCGTCGTACGCGCGGCTCAGGCCATCGAGATACTGCTGAAGACGCGGCGACATCAATAGCTCCGAAGGATTCTCCGGACGCTTGCCTGCGGCAAGAAACCCGAGCGATGGAATGCGCGTCGTGCGTATCGCTTCTTCGAGCCCGATGTTCCCCGCAAGCAACTCGGCAAGACCCGGCACGCGTTCGCCGTCGAAGGAACGTTCGAGCTTGCCGCGTCGCATGTCGGCGTCGATCAGCAAGACTTTCTTGCCGGTCGCCGCGAGCAGCACGGCAAGATTCACCGCCAGAAAGCTCTTGCCGACGCCTGCTGCTGGCCCCGTGAACATGACGACGCGATTGCGCGATTCCATCAACGCGAATTGAATCGACGTGCGCAGGCTGCGCATGATCTCGACGGTGACATCGTTCGGACGCATGGTCGCGAGGATCGGCGTCTCGCGCAGACGATCGCCACGGTTCTGATAGCGGCGCGCGTCGGTATCGAACTTGATCTGTTCCGCGCTTTGCGGCACGAGGCCGAAGATAGGCAATGCAGCGACACGTTCGAGTCTTTCCGGATCGTCGATGCCCTTGAAGATCGCGCGCCGCGCAAACACGAAACCCGTGCCGAGGATCAAGCCGAGAATCACGGCCGCCGACATGATGAGTACTTTCTTCGGCTTGACGGGATCGCCCGGACGCAGCGCGGCATCCACGATATGCACGTTGCCGCCCGTTCCCGCGCGCTGCACGGACAATTCCTGCACGCGATTGAGCAGCAGCACGTAGATGTCTTCGGCCACTTTTGCATCGCGCTGCAAGGCGACCGCCTTCACTTCGGATTGCGGCAGATCGCGAAAACGCGATGCATAACGTTCGCGTTGCACTTCGAGTTGCGAGAGCTGATCGCGCGCGGTCTGCAATGCGGGATGCGCGTTACCGTAACGCTGCTCGAGCGACGAAATCTGCAAACGTAGCGCGGAAATCTGCGCTTCATAGTTGATGCTGCCTTCGAGATAGACCTTGGCTTCGTCGCTTGCGTTGATGACGCCCGCTTGCCTTTGATACTCGGTCAAAGCCGCTTCCGCGCGCTGAAGATCGGACTTCAGACGCGGCTCTTCGCTGCGCAGGAATTCGAGCATCTTGCTGGCGTCGGCCTGCTTGCTCTCGATATGCTGACGCAGATAAGACTGCGCCAGCGCATTGGCGATTTCCGCCGCCTTGTCCGGATTCTGATTTTCGAGCGATATTTGAATCACGCCGGTCTGCTTGCCTTGCTCCGTCACCGTGATACCCGATTGAAACGCGCCGATGGCGCTCAGGTCGTTCGCGCGCATTACCTTGAACTGCGTGCCGGGGCGCGCCACGAGCTTCGTCACCAGCAGCGTCACGCCATTGCCGCTTGCGCTTGCGCCGGCCCTGCCTTGCAAGAGCGCATGACCGTCCGGATCGACGAGCGAAAAACGTTCATCGCCGAGTGCGGTGAGGATCAGGTCCTTGCCTTCGTAGCGCGGTTCGACATCGACGGAATCGACGTCGATCACCTCGCCGCCCCACGCGTATTTCGTCATGCCGAACCAAGGTTTCGCGGGCTGGCCGGGCGTCGCGAACCGCGCCGCGATGCTGCCGAAAAACGGCATCGTCATGGGCGATACCGCGAAGTTCAGCTTGCATTGATCGACCACCGGCGCGACCACGCCACGGCTCTTGATGATCTCTATTTCCGCATCCGTCGGCAGCGCGCTCGATCCGCTGTTGATGGCCTGACCCGTCTGCGTCTGCGTCAGCGCTTGCGACGTGTTGTCGTTGGTCTCGACGCGCACGTGCGCGTCGGCGGAGTAGATGGGCCGCGCGAGATAGCAGTACACGGCCGCCGCCGCGATGACGAAAGCAGCGACGCCGATCAGCCACCAGATATCGTCGATCACGGCCTGGATCAGATTGCCGAGGACCACGTCCTCTTCATCCGGCTTTTGCAAATAAGGATGAGCTTGCATATCCACGATTCGGCTCCCGCCACGGGTAATGGTTGAAACGCTCAGCGCGTCAGTTGCTTCAGGTAGAAGATCGTCTGCAGCGGCGGCACCACGGGAGTGATCAGGCGAGTGAACTGCACAGCTCCAGCCGTGCCTACATAGTACAGGTCTTGCGGACGAAGCTGAAATTGCGTCGACAGCAAGAGCGAATCCGGTTGCGACATGTCCAGGCGATAGATGTCCGGCTGCGAAGGATTCGCACGCACGCCGCGCACGACATAAATCTGGCGCACGTTGGCGTCGGTATCGAGCACGCCGCCCGCTTGCGTGAGCGCATCCGCAATCGATGCACGGCCGCGCACCATGTTCACCGGCATCGGCGTCTTCACTTCACCCATCACGAAGATGCGGCTGTCGTAGCGGTCCGGGATGTTGAGGATGTCGCCCGATTGCAGCATGACGTTCTGCGAGACATCGCCGCGATCGAGCATGCCGTTTGCATCGAGTACATAGAGCTTGCCGCCGCGCGTGAGGCGCACGCGCTGCAGGTCGGCTTCTGTCGTCGTGCCGCCAGAACGCGTGATGGCATCGACGAGCGTGAGCGGTACATCGCTCACGGCGAGCGGACCCGGCGTCTTCACTTCGCCCGTCACCGCGATCTTTTGACTGCGATAGGCCAGCACGCGCACATCGAGCTGCGGGTTCTTGATATACGGCGAGAGCTTGGCCGCGAGTTCGTCGCGAATCTCGCCGACGGTCTTGCCCGCCACACGCGTCTTGCCGATGAACGGAAAGAAGATGTAGCCGTCCGCGGAGACCGTCTGACCGTATGGGTCGGCCTGTCCCGGCAAAGCCTGCGTATAAGGCTGCGCCAGCGCGCCCGCGACGGTTTGCGTGGTGTTGCCGCCCATCGACAGGGTGCTGCCTTGCGGCGTCGTCAGTTCGGGGTGATCCCAGAGCGTTACGCCTAGAATGTCCTGCGGCGCCACGCGATAAACGTATTGCGATTCGTCGGCGAAGCGCGCGGGCGGCAAGGGTTGCGCGACTTCAGGCGCGGTCATTTCCTCTGCGACGACTTGCGCCGTGATCAGACGCACGGGATAGGTCGCGGTCGGCGTGGGGTCGTTGTCCTGCAGACGCGATGTGTTCAGGAAGTTTCCCGGTGTGGCGGCACATCCGGCAATCAAGGCCGACAAAAAGGTCGTCAGCAAAATCGAGTACTTAGACAAGCGCGAAATCAGCATATTTTGTTTAGCCATCCAAGGACCAGACGTTCGATGAGTCCGACACTCTCCCGATAAGCGGCTTCATGGCCGCCATACGGGTCTGTCACCTCCGAGTCTTCCCACTTGCCTAAGAGATGCACCTTGCCGCGCGTCGTGGGCGCGAGTTGTGAAATCGCATCGATCTGTTTGCGCTCGGGCACGAGGATCAATTCGGCATCGCGCGCCATTTGACGATTGAAGCGGCGCGAGCGATGCCCCGACGAATCCAGCCCGAGTTCGGCGAGCAGACGCTGCATGGTCGGGTCGATGTCGTCGCCTTCATGCGCATAGAGACCCGCCGAACGAAACTCGATCGGACGGCCACCGCGCCGCGCGAGATGCGCACGAAAGAGCGCTTCGGCGGCGGGGCTTCTGCAGATGTTGGCGTGACAGACGATCAATACGCTTCCGAACATGCGCGCGCTCTAGGCCACGCTCGCCGTCACGTCACGTTCGACGTGGCGCACGCCGCGCCCGATCGCGTGATACTCGATGCCCATTTCCTGGAGGGTTTCCGGCTCGTAAAGATTGCGGCCATCGAAGATCACGGGTGTCTTGAGACGCCGCTTGATCGCGTCGAAATCGGGGCTCTTGAAGACTTTCCATTCGGTGACGATCACGAGTGCATCTGCGCCGTCGAGCGCTTGCTTGTGATTGTTCGCATACGTGAGACGTCCGAGCGCATCGGGCTTGTCGTGCAGGTCGATGGCAAAGACGCGGCGCGCCTCATCCACGGCGACGGGATCGTAAGCCACGATGGATGCGCCGCGTTCGAGCAACGCAGCGGCCAGCACGCGGCTCGGCGCATCGCGCATGTCGTCGGTATTGGGCTTGAACGCAAGTCCCCAAAGCGCGATGGTGCGTCCCGTGAGATCGTCGCCGAAACGTTCGACGATCTTGCGCGTGAGCGTATCTTTCTGCGCCTCGTTGACGTTCGAGACCGCCTTGAGAATGCTCATCTCATGGCCGAATTCCGTCGCGGTCTGGATCAGCGAACGCACGTCCTTCGGAAAGCACGAACCGCCATAGCCGCAGCCCGCGTACAGAAAGTCATAACCGATACGCGGGTCCGAACCGATGCCGCGCCGCACCGCTTCGATATCGGCGCCCACACGGTCCGCGAAATTCGCGAGCTCGTTCATGAAAGAGATGCGCGTGGCGAGCATTGCGTTGGCCGCATACTTCGTGAATTCCGCCGACTGCACGTCCATGTAGAGCGTGCGTTCGTGATTGCGGTTGAATGGCGCATAGAGGCGCTTCATGCGATCGCGGGCGCGCTCGCCGGGCACGTCGTCGTCGCAACCAATCACGATGCGGTCGGGCCGCGTGAAGTCTTCTATCGCCGCGCCTTCCTTGAGGAACTCGGGGTTCGAGACCACCGAGAACATGTGATCGACGCCGCGTCCGGCCAACTCGGTTTCTATCGCAGCCTTCACGCGTCGAGCGGTGCCAACCGGAACGGTGGATTTATCGACGACGACCTTGAAGCCGTTCATATAGCGGCCGATATCGCGCGCGGCGCCGAGCACGTATTGCAAATCGGCGGAGCCGTCTTCGTCGGATGGCGTACCCACCGCGATAAACAGCATCTCGCCATGTTCGACCGCCTGCTGCACATTTGACGAAAACGAGAGCCGCCCCGCTTCGCGATTGCGATCGATCACTTCCTTGAGTCCCGGCTCGTGGATCGGAATTCCGCCGCTGTTGAGAATGGCGATCTTGCGTCGATCGACGTCGAGACACAGTACTTCATTGCCGATGTCCGCGAGGCATGCGCCGGTTACGAGCCCCACGTAGCCGCTGCCGATGATCGTCAGTTTCATGGTCCTGCTCCAGGTAGTGAAAATATCGTTGCATCGCTAACTACTTTGTCTGCCGATCAATACGCGTTTGCGCCTGCAAAGCCCTTCCACAGCGTCAGCGCGACGATCTTCATGTCGAGTCCGAAGGTCCAGTGCTGCATGTAGTAGAGATCCAGCTTTACGCGTCCCGACATCTTTTCGATGCGATCCGTCTCGCCGCGATAGCCGTTCACTTGCGCCCATCCCGTGATGCCCGGCTTGATGCGGTAGCGATGCATGTAGCCTTTGACGAGGTCCTTGTAGATATCGTCGTGTTCGAGCGCGTGCGGCCGCGGCCCGACCACCGACATCTCGCCGCGCAGCACGTTGATGAACTGCGGAAGCTCATCCAGACTCGTGCGCCGCAGGAACGCCCCGACCTTCGTCACGCGCTTGTCGCCGCGACGCGCTTGCGTTATTTGCCCGCTTGCTTCGGTGTGTACCTTCATCGAACGAAACTTGTAGATCTCGAACTCGTATCCGTCGATCCCCTTGCGCTTTTGCTTGAAAAACACCGGTCCAGGCGACGAGAGCTTCACCATCAACGCGATCACCACGAGCAACGGCGCCATGCCAAGTAGCACCAGAGCGGCGAAGACGCGATCGAAGACGAGCTTGGGAAGCACTTTCACATCCGTGATCGGCGATGCCGCCAGGTTGATCGCGGGCACGCCGAGCAAATCCACCACCGCGTTGCTGAAGAACGAGAGGCTGCGGACATCCGGAATGAAGCGCACGTTCACGAAGTCGTCGCGAAACTCGTTCACGAGGCGGTGAATGGTCTGCTCTTCGGAAATCGGCAAGGCAAGCCATAGTTCGCGAATCGCACGGCCGCGCACACGCTTAGTCAATTCCGCGAGATCGCGTTCGATAGGCACGCCCTTGAAGGCATCGCCTTGCATGGGTGAATCGTTTGCGTCGAGTTGCAAGTCGAAGACGAGCACGGGGCTAAAGCCCGCTTCGGGACGATTGCGCATCTGGCCAATCAGGAACTTCGCATAAGGCGCCGAGCCGACGATAGCCACCGTCTTCTGATTGAAGCCTTCGCGGCGGATAAACCTGAGCGCCGTATAAATCACGGTCTTGGTGACGATCAACAAACCGATGGTCGACGCAGCCCAGTAAATCAGCCACAAGCGCGACAGCGACTCCGCGCGATGAATGCTGAAGGTGAGCAGCACGCCCGCGCTTTCGACCAGAATCCACGCCGCGATCACGCGCAGCAGCAGGTCATAGAACGGCTTGCCGCGCCATGATTGATAGATGCCGAGAGACGGAAACGTCATCACCATCAGCACGCATGAAAACGCGAGCATGGTGCCTTCCACGTCGTCGACCCATACGAAAGTGCCCGCATAGAGCGACGCGCCGAGCGCTGCGCCCAGCACCGCCATGGCAATGTCGACGACTCTCGATAGCACGCTCAGCATCGCTTTACCCCTGGAAGAAAGATCGCCCGCATATTCGTCTTGTCGCGGATGGAGTCGCCAGCAAATTGCTTGGGTGCTCTTGTCCATCCGCTGTTCAGGCATATGGAATCGGAATAATTAAGGCGCCGCAACCGCGAAAATATGTCTGCGTGTTCAGCCTGATTTTTTTAGAATTATTTGCTCAAGACCCCCTTGCTGGACGGGGCTTTGCAGGGCATCGGCTCGCTTAGCAAAAAATATTCGGGCACTCGAACGCATGACAGTCGCGGTTGCTTTCAATGAATAAATGCAGCGCCGCGTCATGATTTTTTTGTTTTAACGTCTCTTTTGCTGCGTGCTAAAAATTGCCTTACCGAATCAGGCGATTAACGCCAGGAGGCTTTTCATGAACGCTTCAGATACCGTGCTCGCCACGGTCGCCGCAGACACGCGCCTAGCCATTCAACCCGTGATCCTTGCAGGTGGTTCGGGCACGCGTCTTTGGCCAATGTCGCGCGAACATTTTCCCAAGCAGCTCATCGGTCTCATTGGCGAGCAGTCGTTGCTGCAAGCCACTGCCAATCGGCTCGATGGTCTTGGCTCGGTGTCCGCGGAGAAGACGTTGCGCGTGGCGGATGCCATCATCGTGTGCAATGAGGAGCATCGCTTCACGACGGCTGAACAACTGCGCGGCCAAGGCCGGCGCGCGCGGCTCGTGCTCGAACCCGTGCCGCGCAACACGGCGCCCGCGCTGACTGCAGCGGCCATTCATGCGTTACGCGCAGGCGAAGATGCGGTGCTCGTCGTCATGCCCGCCGATCATGTGGTTGCAAATCAGGACGAGTTTCATCGAGCGATTGCGACCGGCGCGCAATGCGCGGAGCAAGGGGCGATCGTCACCTTGAGTGTCGTGCCTTCGCATGCGGAAACGGGCTACGGCTACATCAAGAGCGGTGAAGCTCTGCCGTGCGGCGCGTGGAAGCTGGAGCGCTTCGTCGAAAAGCCGCATCTCGAACTCGCGCGTCAGTATCTGGAATCGGGCGAATATGGCTGGAATGCCGGCATTTTTATCGTGCGCGCATCGACTTGGGTTGCAGCTATCGAACACTATCAGCCGGCTATGCATGCAGCGTGCGTCGCGGCATTCGATAAAGGCAGCGACGATGGCGAGTTCTTCCGGCTGGATCGCGATTCGTTCGCGGCGTCGCCGTCGGATTCGATCGACTATGCGGTGATGGAGCAACTTGCGGGTGAACGCGCCACGGAGGCCTTCACGGGTGCTGTCGTGCCGCTCGACGCGGGCTGGTCCGATGTCGGCTCATGGGATGCGATCTGGAACATATTGCCTAAGGACGATTCCTCGAATGTCGCGCGCGGACGCGTGATGTTCCAGGGCGCTTCATCGACTTATGCGCATTCCGAAGGGCGGCTGATTGCGTGCGTGGGAACGCAAAATCTCGTGGTGGTCGAAACGGCCGATGCAATCCTCGTTGCCGATAAATCTTGCGCGCAAGACGTTAAGGCAATCGTCGGGCGCATCAAGTCCGAGCGCGGCACGGAGGCTGCGGATCATCGCAAGGTGCACCGGCCGTGGGGACATTACGATTCGGTCGATCAGGGCGACCGCTTCCAGGTCAAGCGCATTGTCGTCAAACCGGGCGCGCGCCTCTCATTGCAGATGCATCATCATCGCGCCGAGCATTGGGTCGTGGTGCGGGGAACGGCGCTCGTCACACGGGGAACGGAAACGTTCATTCTGGCCGAGAACGAGTCGACGTATATCCCTATCGGCATTCAACACAGGCTGGAAAATCCGGGGAAGATGCCGCTTGAAATCATCGAGGTGCAGTCGGGGACTTATCTCGGCGAAGACGACATCGTGCGATTCGAAGATACTTACGGCAGAAATTAAGCTTTAAGCAAGAGCGCGCGGGCCAGCCTTGAGAAACTGGTCCGCGCGTTCGTATTTTTAGTCGCGCATCTCGAGCGTCATGCGCTCGACCGGTCGCTCTTCAGGCTGCATGACTTGAGCGGATTCCATGTCCACTTCATCGGGTGTATCGCCGCGCGTGGCTTCGGCCGCGATCCAGCGCCGCGCCCATTCGAGCGCATACGTGCGCGCTTCATCCGACGAAGCGAAGCGCGGCCCGATCAAACCGGAACGCTCGATACGCCGCCCGTCTTTCACGATTTCCGCCCAGCCGCGAAACATGTTGCCGGACACCGGCCGCGCGATGGGATAGATGTTGTAGCCGCGCGCATCGACGACAGGCGGACACGCCGGTTCGAAGGGCAACGGCGCCTCGTACGGCCGCGCGGGACGCGATGCGCGCATGCGCCTGACCGTCAGCACGGACGCATTGGCTTGCGCCACGTCGCGCGCTTCCGGCAGACGCCTTGGCGTGCTCGCGAGACTGTTGAACGGCAAGGCGCCCGGCGTTTGCCACGACTCCGGGTTCTGCCAAAACACACCGCGCAGACGGTCACATTCGTACGCCACGGGCGCAGGACGCGGCGCCGCTTCGGTGACCGGCTGACGCGGTACATAGGCGAAAGAACGGCCCGCGTTCGCCAGTACCTTGACGATCTCGATGAGAATGCCGTTCAGTTGCCATTCGACGAAACGGCGCCGGCAGGTTGGAACCGTTGGGTAATGGCTTGGCAATCTGGACCAGGTTTCGCCTGTGGTGAGAATCCACAACACGGCATTGACTACTGTACGTGGATGGGCTTTGGGACGCCCGCGCCTATGCTCGCGGACTTCGCTCTCTCCTATGATTTGGGAGACCAATACCCACTCTTCATTGCTGAGTTCGCTAAAAAACATTGCTTTGCTCCATGCAGTCGACTGCGCTGCGGATATCGGTCTGCGTACTGGTCAAGCACTGACGACGAAGCACAAACCCCGGCTTTGTCAGCACGCGAACGAAGGATCTCGAGGTACTCGCAAACGTTTGCTCGAACAACAAAATGGTGCATTCGTCCGATTCGGTTTTCGCTCTTGGTGCAGCAATTTAACCAAACCGGCGCACGACGCGTAGTCCAGCTCGTGTATGAAGAATATGTGCAGGAAGCATACCATTACTATGGTTTGTCCGAATATGACAACACAAGACTTTTTGAGCGAAACTTAGCAGTTTTTTCACTAAGACCTAAAGCATGGGCTAGCGCGGCAGGACGGCATTCTTTAGCGCAAAAAATAATCTTTGTGAAGCGCTAAAAAAACCTTGGTGCTCAAGTGCTTCAGCGTGCTTCCCCGCCGCTTAATTCGGCATTGGCCGGACCTTGCACTGACACCCGCATAAAGCGCCGATTCTTGAGCCGTAAAATCGGTGCTTCGATAAAACGCCACGAAAGCCGCGCCAAACTCCACGTCAGCGCAAACGACGCAAGTACGCAAAGAAAACGCGCCCACCATGGAACACCCGACGCGCCAAACAACGCCTTGACGCTCGCGCTCTTGTAGAAGTCGGGAATGAAGCCGTGGTAAAGATAAAATCCATAGCTAATCTTTCCTAGCGCCGCCAATGGCGCCCACTCAAGCACGCGCAAGAGCGGACCGCTTGCGCTACATGCTATCGCGCAAACGAGCATTGCGATACATGCGCCATAGAGAACATACAGCGCGGTGTATGAATAGGGATTGGCCAAGCGCTCCCACTCGGGTTCCTGAAAACACAAGAGCGCGATCACCGTAGAGATAATGACGACCGCGTAAAGCGGCGCGCGCAAGCGACTGCGCTTGACGAACGCGGCTCCTATACCCCCAAGCGCAAGCAACCAAAAATTGGTTAGCGGATGCGTATAAATCGCAATCGGTGAGTCGTGCAGCGCCTTCATGGTAAAGAGCGAGCCCACCCCAAGCGCAAGCACCAGCCAGCATATGCGCCCGTGCCAATCTGCCCGAAGGCCAAGCAACAGTGGCGCGAAGACGATATAAAACTGCTCCTCGATCGAGAGGCTCCATAAGTGTGAATAACGGCCCGGCCACGCGTGCAGCACATCCGCAATCCAGAAGTTCGACAAATAGACGAAGTGATACGGCATGCCGCCCGCCAACTCGGGGCCGGCGAAACCCATGGTCATCAGCACCGCGAGCGTGGCGAGCAGCAGATAGTAGATCGGGAAAATGCGCAACGTCCGCCGATACAGAAAGCGTTTCAACTCCGCGCCGAACGTACTCGTGCCTGCATCGATATACCGTCGCTGTGTCGTCAATATGTCGGTGATCAAAAATCCGCTTAGCGCAAAAAATATCCATACGCCCAGATGGCCCAAGCCGGTTCCTTCGGCCATTGCCTTGTGATGAAGAAACACCAGGAACACGGCGATGCCGCGCAGGCCGTCGAAGCCGCGAATTTTCTCGTTCATCTTTGCACGATCTTGTCTGGTAGATAGGTGGCAGCCTAAGAATAGAAGGGATAAAAATAAAAAAATCCCTTTGTACTTTTCTTGTGTGCTTGAGCCTTGGGCTGAAGCCGCTAAAGTTGCCGCTACCGCGCACCGGAAATATTTCCTAACAAGCCGAGCTATTTCTTGCCAATTTTTTAGATCGACCATCGAGCTCGAGCGCGTGCGATTAAACGACTAGCCGCCGATCATGACTTCCTTAAGGAATAGCGATGAAGAAGCATGTCCAGGAGCTGACAGGCTTGCGCTGTATTGCGGTGATGATGGTCGTCATCGGACACGCGCAGCATATGCACGATGGCGGTTTCAAAGGCGTCTATGCGCCGCTGCGCCTGATATCGGATGGCAGGCTCGGCGTGCTGATGTTCTTCGTGCTGAGCGGTTTTTTGATTACAGGCATTCTGCAAGCCGAGTGGCAAGCAACCGGCACCATTCGCCTCTCGCCGTTTTACGCAAAGCGCGCGCTGCGCATCTGGCCCGCGTTCTATGTCTATCTCATGATCGTGTCGATGCTGGCGGCTGCCGGTCTCGTCGATGTCGATCATCGGCAAGTTGCTTTGGCTGCATTGCATCTCTGGAACTATGCCGGCGTCGCGGGCCTTGCGAACGTGAACGCGGCTCACGTCGAAGGCGCTTGGTATCTCGGGCACTTCTGGACGCTCGCGCTCGAAGAGCAGTTTTACTGGTTTTGGCCGCCGCTTCTCTTTTACATCCTGAAGCGCGGCAATCAACGCGTACTCGTCGGATTGATCTTCTTCGTGCCACTCGTGAGAATAGCCACTTATTTTGCGGCGCCGAGCCTTCGCGGGCAACTCAGCATGATGCTGCATACCGGTATCGATCCAATTCTCATCGGCTGCTATGTCGCGATGAATAAGGACCGTCTCGCGCAAAAGGTCGCGTCGCTGCCGTTAGGCTCGGTCATTCCCAGCGTGCTGATCGCGCTTCTGATGTTCGTCGTGCCTCCCGTGCAGGACAAACTCGGCGGCTTATGGCGCGCCACCTATGGCACGACGCTCGAAGCCGCGATGGTCGGCTTCGTCATCATCGTGTTGGTATCGCAAAAGGGCTTTTGGTTCTCGCGCTTGCTGCGTACCGCGCCGTTCGTTTATGTCGGCACGATCTCGTTCAGCCTTTACTTATGGCAGCAGCTATTCATGCATTCGCATTCGCCGGTTGCATTCGGCTTTCCGGGCTGCGTAATCGGTGCGCTCGTCGCCGCGAGTTTGAGCTACTTTCTGGTCGAAGTGCCGTTCCTGCGCATCAAGGATCGCTTCGCGGCGCGGGTGGGCAGAAGCCGGCAGGCCGGCATGACGCATGGCGATGCGCTCGGCACGCAGGGGCCGAAGTAGTTTGCATGCGCCATTGACCGTGTGCGGCGTGTCGCTGACACGTACTTGCAGGTGCTTGCAATTGCGATGGTTAAGCACCTTACTCACTCTTCGCCCCATACTCCAGCTTCGGATACCAGTCCGTTCCGCGCCCTTCCGGCGTCATGTCGAGCACGGTCCAGAGCGGCATTGGATCGGGCGCGCCGCGCGGGTCCTCGCCGGGATCGGCCGTGGCGAAATCCATCTCGCCGCTCCAGAAATGGCGAATCACGCCGTCGCGCCGCGTGAAGACATTGATGGCCGGTTCGTCGCCGCCGTCTTTCGAAACGCCGTGATAGTCGCGGCTGAAATTGCCATTCGTATCCGAGAACAAGGCGAGATCGCGCCAGCCGCGCTCTTGCTTGAACGCGACCAGCCGTTCGAGCGGCGAGCGCGCGATGACCGCCAGCGCCACGCGCTGTCCAATGTCCGCCGCCTCCCCTTCCCACGCCGATAGCAGCGACGTACACATCGGGCACGGCCGCTTGCGCTCCGGCCCGAACATGTAGCTATACGTGACGAGCGTGTTCTTGTCGCCGAAGAGCCCGTCGATATCGACCGCGCCGCGCTCGCCATCGAAGTGATAATCGCCCTTGACGATACCGCCAGGCGGCAGCGCGCGCCGCATCTCCGCAACTCGCTCGATATGTCGCCTCAGTTCGATTTCCTCGGCAAGCAACGCAATACGCGCCTGCCGATACTCCGCGCTTTCGTTCGGAAAAGTCATGGTGGCGCGTTGGGCCAGTTCTGCTGCGGGAACGAGCGTATTCATGTTTCGTCTCCTGTCATGAAGGCTTAATCGCGATCCGGCGCGCCCGGCGGAAAGAACGCGCGATACGGCCGCGCTTCATCCACCGCACGCGCGAACGAAGGCCGCGCGAGCAAACGCTTTCGATACGCGATGACGTTCGCGTACCGCTCATCGATGCGATGCGTCCAGTCCGCGTAAAACAGAAACGGCGCCGCGCCGCAATCGGCGAGAGTGAAGGCATCGCCCGCCGCCCATTCGCGTTTGGCCATCAGGCGGTCGAGCCAGGCGTAGGACGTGTCGAGCATCGCGCGGGCATCGGCGACACCGTGCGGGTCGTGCTCGCCATCCGCGCGCATGCAATCGAACACGATCTTCTGCTGCGGCGTGGACACGTAGTTGTCAAAGAAGCGGTCGAGAAAGCGCACTTCCAGCGCGGCGCGCGGATCTTCCGGAATCAAGCGCACCGGGCCGGGATGAAACAACCCGAGATACTCGATGATCACGCTCGCCTCGATCACGGAACGGCCGTTGTCGACGAGCACGGGAAAGCGCTTTATCGGCCACAACTCCGTCAGTTCCCGCATCGCCTCGGGCGTTTGCGGCGAAAGCGCGCGCCATTCGAACGGCGTCGCGTTCTCGTACAGCGCGGTCAGCACCTTCTGACAATACGAGGAAAACGGATGCGCGTACAGAATCAGACTCATCGACAAACCTCCTGTAATGAGCCGAAAGAAGCAAAAAACCGTCGCGACTTTGGCCCTTATCTGCACGACGCGCGGCCACGTTGAAAATCGACAGCGGATCATGCGGAATTAAAAAAATTTTGTTGTGCGATGCAGCGCTGACGTGCCGTCCTTTGTTAAGGTGCGAGACCCGAAGCACCAGCGAAACCCGCGAAACTCTGCATGACGCCCATCTATAAGATAAATATCGTGATAGCGGACGACCAGCCCGTCGTGCTGCTGGGCCTGCAAAGTTGGTTCGAGGCGCGCGGGCGTTATCGGGTGGCGGCAACGGCGCGCAACGCCGCGCAGTTGTTCACGAAGCTCGAAAGGACGGGCGGCGATCTCATCGTGATGGATTGTGCGTTCGAAGGCGCGCCAGGCGGCGAGTTTCCGCTGCTGCGCATGGTGCGCGAGCGTTTCCCCGATGTACCCGTGGTTGCTTTTACGCAGGAAACCGAGCCGAGTACGCTCTTCGCGATGCAAGAGGCGGGCGCGGCGGGTATCGTCAGCAAGTGCGACGAGTTGCGCGAAATGGAGCGCGTTTGTCGGCGCGCGTTGTCAGGGGCAACGGGCATTGTTTCCCGCCGTATCGCGGCGTACTGCAACACCGCGCGCAGCTTCGATATCAATCCGTCGTATCGCGACGTGCGCGTGTCCGTCAAAACAGTCGCAAGTTGAACGCGGGGCGCGTGCCCCGCGCCATTGCTAGACCTTCTGTTTGTCCAGTTCCACCAGCGCGCGCCTGGGGTAACCGACTTCCTTGCCGTCATCGAAACCCTTCTCGTACGCGCGCTGATCGAGCGCCCTGAAAAGCGGTTCGAGCTCGTCGACCTGAGTGCGGATCAACTGCATCAGAGGCTTGATGAGCGCGGCGGACACGACGCCCGCGTCCTCTCCTGGGCGCTTCGCGCCGCATACCACCTGGACCATCGCGCGCAACGTCTGCGCGCGCTGCACGCAGTAATCGGCAAGCGGCATGCCGTGCGTGATGACGGGCTGCCCTTTCTCGTCGATCGACACGGATATGTTTGGCTCCATGAGTCTTCCCCTTTTAGTTGAGTTGGAGCTGAACTCTAGGAGTCTGGGCTTGGCGGCCGCCACGGGATAAATCCTAAAACCGCGCGATAACTGTAAGCCTGCCGTCAAGCAATTGCCCATCAGCAAGAACCCGCCAACTTCGCTACGATGTCCGACTGAACGAATATCCCCAGTACGCGCGGATGACACGCATCCCGCTCATCGATAAAAACACCATGCCCACGCCGCCCCACGCCATCGGTTTCACGCTTGCTCCGCTCGACCGCGTCTCCGAAAAGCGCGACGACGACAGCTTCGTCGCCGGTCTGCGCGATCAGACGTCCACGCGCTTTCTGCTCTTCGTGAACGATGTGCCGCTCTTCAAGCGCGCGCACGGTCACGATCCTTTGTTCGATGCAGACGAAGCCGCGAAATTCGGCGCGCCGCTGCAAACTGTGCTGCTCGGTCGCGAAGCGGATGGCCGAGCGCTCTTCGCGCACGCGCTCGAAGGCAGCGCCGAGAGTATTGCGAATGCGCTCGACGCGTCGCCCGTCGAAGCGGTGGAGTTGCGGCCCATCGCAATGCAAGGTCTTGTCGAACCGTCGCTCGTCAGTGCGCTCGGCGAAGCGCGTTCGATGCTCGACTGGCATCGGCGGCACCGCTTTTGCGCGAACTGCGGCCACGCCACGGATGCCGCCGGCGCGGGCTGGCGACGCCTTTGTCCGAATTGCCACGCACAGCATTTTCCGCGCGTCGATCCGGTCGTCATCATGCTCGTCACCGATGGCGAGCGCTGCCTGCTCGGGCGGCAAAAGCAGTTCGCGCCCGGCATGTACTCGGCGCTTGCGGGCTTCGTCGAGCCGGGCGAGACGTTCGAGCATGCGGTTTACCGGGAAGTGCTGGAGGAAGCGGGCATCCGCTCGGCCGACGTGCGCTACTACGCTTCGCAACCGTGGCCGTTTCCATCGTCGCTGATGATCGGCTGCTTCGCACGCGCGGTCGAAACCGACATCACGATCGACTACAACGAGCTCGAAGATGCGCGCTGGTTCTCACGCGAGGAAGTAGCGTCGATGCTCGATGGCTCCCACGCGCAAGGCTTGTCCGCGCCGAAGCCGTTTGCCATCGCGCATCATTTGCTGAAGGCGTTCGCGGAAGAATAAAAATCAGCCGCGTGTCTTGCGCCATTGCGCGTAGGCGGCGAGCGTTTCTTCGTTCGGCGGATACATGCCGCGCAAGATCGCGCCGTCCGCCACGCGCTTCGCGATGAACTCTTCCAGCAACTCCTGCTCGGCCGCGTCCCTTGCGACCTCGGACGCCATGTGACGCGGCACGATGACGACGCCATCCACGTCGCCGACGACGATATCGCCCGGATACACCGCCACGCCGCCGCATGCAATCGGCACGTTCATATCGACCGCGTGATGCTTCGCGAGATTGAGCGGCGCGCTCGCGCCCGCGCAGAACAACGGCAAGCCGATATCGCCGATCGTGCCGCTGTCGCGCACGCAACCGTCCGAGACCATGCCCGCGACGCCGCGCACCTTGAGACGCGTGGTCAATATCGATCCCGTCGACGCCACCGTGCGGTCGCCGCGGCAATCCTGCACGAGCACGCTGCCAGGCGGCGCCGTTTCGACGGCCTTGCGCTGCGGATGATCGGGGTCCTGAAACACGCCGACGTGATCGATATCCTCACGCGCCGGAATATTGCGCAACGTGAACGCGGGGCCGACGAGGTTCGGCGCGCCATTAGCGGGCTTGACGAGCGGCGCGACGCCTTGCAGAAACACGTTGCGCAAGCCGCGCTTGAAAAGCTGCGTGGTGAGCGTCGCGGTGCTGACGTGGCGCAGTTGCTCGATGGTCTCGTCGGCGACGTCGATGTCTTGAATGGTCATGGTGTCAGTGAATTTCCGGATCGTCGTGCGATTTCATTTCAGCAGAGTCATCGGCCAAGGGTTCTTCGAGAAAGTCGAAGTCGCAACCCTTGTTCGCCTGGGTGACGTGCAGTTGATGCATCACGCCAAAGCCGCGCTCGAACGGGCGTTTCGGCTTGACCCAAGCCGCCTTGCGCGCGGCGAGTTCCGCGTCGCTTACGTCGAGATGAAGCTTGCGCGCGTGCACGTCGAGTTCGATGACATCGCCATCCTCGACCAGCGCAAGCGGTCCGCCGACGAACGATTCCGGCGCCACGTGCAGCACGCACGCGCCGTAGCTCGTGCCGCTCATGCGCGCATCCGAGATGCGCACCATGTCGCGCACGCCTTGCTTGAGGAGCTTTTGCGGAATCGGCAACTGGCCCCACTCCGGCATGCCGGGCGCGCCGACCGGTCCTGCGTGCTGCAGCACGATCACGGAATCGGCGGTGATGTCGAGTGCTTCATCGTCGATGCGCGCGGCCATGTCGGCGTAATCCCTGAACACGACCGCCGGGCCGCGATGCCGCAACAGATGCGCTTCCATCGCAGCCGGCTTGATGACGGCGCCATCGGGCGCAAGGTTGCCGGTTAGCACGGCGAGGCCATCGTTTGGCACGAGCGGGTTGCTTCGCCGGCGAATGACGTCATCGTCGAAAATTTCGGCACCCTCAATATTTTCGCCAAGGGTCGCAGCATTGACAGTTAGTTGCGAGCCATCGATTAGATCGCCAAGTTCCGCGAGCAATGCGCGCAGACCGCCGGCATAGAAGAAGTCCTCCATCAGATATTTGCCGGCCGGACGCAGATTCGCGATGACGGGCGTGATGCGCGACAACTCATCGAAACGCGCGGTCGTGAGCGGCACGCCCGCGCGGCGCGCGACGGCCACGAGATGCACGATGGCGTTGGTCGAGCCGGACATCGCGAGCACGGTGGTGATGGCGTTATCGAACGACTTCGGCGTGAGGATGTCGAGCGGCTTGAGATCGGTCCACACCATTTCGACGATGCGTTGCCCCGTCAGCGATGCGAACTGCGCGTGCCGCGAATCCACGGCGGGGATCGAAGCGAAGCCCGGCAGCGTGAGGCCGAGCGCTTCGGCGGCGCTCGTCATGGTCGAGGCGGTGCCCATCGTCATGCAATGGCCCGGCGAGCGCGCAATGCCGCTCTCCACGCCCTTCCACTCGTCTTCCGTGATCTTGCCCGCACGCAGTTCGGCCCAGTACTTCCACGTGTCCGACCCGCTGCCGAGCGTGCGGCCGTTCCAGTTGCCGCGCAGCATCGGGCCGGCGGGCAGGAAGATGGAAGGCAGATTCATGCTGATCGCGCCCATCAGCAGGCCAGGCGTGGTCTTGTCGCAGCCGCCCATGAGCACGCAGCCATCGAACGGATATGACCGCAGCAGTTCCTCGACTTCCATCGCGAGAAAATTGCGGTAGAGCATGGTCGTCGGCTTCTGGAACGGCTCGGCGAGCGTCATCACCGGCATTTCGACGGGAAAGCCGCCCGCCTGCCAGACGCCGCGCTTCACTTCCTCGACGCGCTGCTTGAAGTGCGTGTGGCACGAATTGATCTCGCTCCATGTATTCACAATGGCGATGACCGGCTTGCCCATGTAATCGGACGAGTGATAGCCCATCTGCGCCGTGCGCGAACGGTGACCGAAGGAGCGCAGGTCGTTCACGCCGTACCAGCGGTGGCTGCGCAACTGTTCGGGCGTCTTGCGGGATGAGGTCAAACCGTGTCTCCTTAAGCGGCCGGTTCGTCGTCCGGTCTTTCAGTGCGATGGTATCGCTACCATAGAATCGAACCGCATCCTAGCGCTCGCATCGAAGACGCGTCGCCTAGGGTTTACGATTCATTTGATACTGAGCCGCACCGACGCAATGAGATCGGAGAGCCCGAGCCAGAGAATCTGCACGCCGATGCAGAAGATGACGAACGCGAAAAGCCGCATGGCGACCTGCGTGCCGACCGTGCCGAGCAGCCTTTCCAGATGCCCGGCAAAGCGCACGCACAAGTAGATGCTCGCGCAGACGAGCACGAGACCGACGATCACGCCGATCAGATGCACCGGCTGCAACCCTTCACGCGGCGACCCGGTTCCGAGCGCGATGGCGACAGCGATGGCACCCGGTCCGACGGTGATCGGCAAAGTCAGCGGATAGAACGCCTTGGCGCGCAGCGAAGCACCGCTACGCGGCGTGGGCGCGGGTTCGGTCGTTGTGTCGTCGTCGGGCGCCTGGAGCAATCCCCACCCCGCCATGGCCACGACGATACCGCCCGCCACGCGCAGCACCGGAATGGAGATGCCGAAGAAGTTGAGCACATAAGCACCGACCAGCAGCGACACGACCAGGATGGCGAAGCTATTGATGCAGATGCGCCGCGCGAGTTCGCTGCGTTCGGCATCGGCCAGATGCGGCAGCATGCTCAGCACGACGAGTGCGACCGCGGGCGGATTGATGATCGGAAAAAGGCCCGCGACGATCACGAGCACGGTCTTCGCGAACTCCGTGAACATGTCCGCTCACTCCAGATTGAACGCCGTGATCCGAACGTCCGAGTCCTTGCAGGCGTCGTCACGGCACACGCCGCTGAACCAGATTTCGCCGTCGCCGATCATCGCGCCTTGGTCGCGCACGAAGAGCTTGGCGTATTGCTGATGCGCGACGGTATCGACGAGTTCTGGCGTGAAGATACCCGCGTAGGCCGCCACGAACTCGCGCTTGTTACGCAGCAAGGCGTTGTCGCCATTGCTGTTGCGATGCACCGCGATCGGATAGTGGATCATGCCCGCGACCGCGTTCTTGTCGCCGGCCGCGACGGCCTGCTTGAGCTTGTCGAAGAACGCGCGATATGTCTCGTGGGCGCCGAAGAGCGTGTCGATGCGGGCATCGACATCCTGATCGGTCTGCGCGTTGGCCGCCGGTGGCAGCGCGCCGCACAACGCGGCGGCGGCGCAGCAAGCGCTCAGGAAACGGAACATCGATCGAAGCGGCATGCAAAGGCACTCCGTGTCAAAGAAACCGCGAAGCATCGCGCCAGGCGTCGCGCTCAGGCAAGCGGCGCGCCGAGAATCAACAGCCATTCGGTCAGAAACGAGCCCAGCCCCACGCCGATCAGCACGCGCGCGAGGATTGTCCAGAAGCGGTTATCGACATTGCCGGAACAACGCCACGCCACCGCGCACCACGCCAAATAGAGTACCGAACCCGCCGCGAATAACGCGAGCGTGCCGGGCCAGAACCAGATGGTGAGCAACAGGAACGTTTCGGGAGCGAGGCCGCTCGACAGCAGGTAGAGATAGAGCGCCCACCATGCGAGATGCAAGGGCAGACCCAGTAGCCACCAGACTTTCCAGAAGCGTTCTTCTCCGCGCCAGGCTCTGGGCAACATAGTCAACATGCGTCGTCTTAACTGCTGGAATGAGGCCCGAATTCTACTCCACGCGCCTCGTTTCCTCTGTCCGCGCTCACGCCGACAGGCTGCGCCGCTTCGCCTCGATGCGCGTGATGAGTCGCTGCAACACGCTTTCCGCCGAGCCCGAAAGCCGCGTGAAGCGAAAGCCGACGACATAGCGCACGTCGCCACGCGGCGTTGTGATACTGCGCGGCGAGACGAGCGCGAGATCCACCGAAAGCGAGCCGCCCGCACCGAGGTTCAGAAGGACATCGGTGAAGAGCGTGCCGATCTCCGTTTCCGCGAGGCGCGGCGTATCCATGCGCAGCGCGACGCCGCCGAGCGAAATGTCGTGCACTTCGCAGTGGAACGGGTCACCGTCCGGATAAGTGCCCTTGGCGAAGAAGGGATCGAGAATGGGCGCCGGCACGCGGAAGTACTCGCGGCGCTGCACGTGATAGACGGCTTCCGGGAACGATACTTCGAACGCTTGTCGTCCCTCGAAGCTCACCGCTTGAGCCGGGCCCGTCGTGAACTCGACGCGTACGCCTTCCGGCGCGCCCTTGAAGTACAACTGCGGCGCTGCGAGCAATGCGCGATTGTCCGACTCCACGCCGCCCCAGTCGAACACGATACGCCCTTCGCGCGGGTCCACTTCCAGCAGTTGCGTGACGATCTGGCCGTGCGCGCTCGCCACTGTCAGCATGTCGCGCCGCTGCAGGAGCGAACGCAGACAAATGCCCATTTCGGAAGGCGTACGGCGGGCAAAGCGCGCGTAGTCTTCCGCGAGTTGTTCGATGTCGGTAATGGGCGGGGCAGTCTGCGACTGCGTTTCAGCGAGCATGGCGGTCGGGTCGATTGAGGTTTCCAGCAGGAACGACGAACAATGCGAGCTACGTCTCGAATATGCGCAGTTTGCACGAAAAGCAAACGCTTCATAACGCGGGTTACGACTAGGTTTTCGTGTTATTTCAGCGTTTTGCCCGGCAGGAAAGGGTTCGAGGCTTTCAGAATGCCTGCGCCGACGCGCCAGCGTTGCAACATGCGTGCAACAGGATTCAAGACGACAAGCCGCCAGCGCTTTCACAATGCGTCACTTCGAACCGAAACGGACAGCCCTTATGACGAGCGCATCACCGGAACAACATGAACCAAGCGCGCGGCCGCAACGCTGCGTGATCGTGGTGGATAGCGAACTGCCACCCGGCCGGGCGGCGAACGCGGCGGCGGTGCTGGCGCTGACGGTGGGGCAGCGGCATCCGTCGCTCGTCGGCGCGCCGCTCGTCGATGCCTCTGGGCACGCGCATCCGGGGCTGATTCCCATCGGCATTGCAGTGCTGGCGGCAGATCAGGACACGTTATCGGCGTTGCGCGCGAAGGCCGCGGCCGCATCGTGCGATGTCGTGACGTTTCCCGTGCAAGGCCAGCAAACGACCGACTACGACGCCTTCCGCGATGCCGTCGCCAGCGTGGAAACCGAGGCCTTGCGCTATGTCGGTCTCGCGCTGATCGGCGACAAGAAGCCCGTCAGCAAAGCGGTCGCGAATCTCGGCCTGCTTAAATAAACTTGCTTCGATTCAACGCGTCGCCGTCTTGTATGCGCCTGGCGTGACACCAAGCATGCGGCGGAAAGTGCGCGTGAGATGCGCCTGATCCGCGAAACCGGTCGCGGCCGCGATATCGCTCAACGCGCCGCCATCGCGGATCAACGCCATGGCGACGCGCACGCGCGCCTGCCGCTGATACTCGTGCGGCGTCATGCCGGTTTCACGACTGAAGGCGCGAAACAAGCGATAGGGCGGCAAATTCGCCGCCTCCGCGATATCTTCCAGATGCACCTGCTCGCCCAGACGTTCGTCGATAAACCCGCGCGCGGCCGCCACGGCGCGCGGTTCGCACGGCGCTTTTGCGTCCTTCGTGCGATCCGTCATATGCCGGCCGGTGAGACGCGCCGCGAACTGCAAATACCGCTCGTCGCGATACAGCGACGGTCCCTGCTCTTCCGATGACCGGTGCACATCGTGAAGCGCCGCGCACAATGCCGGATCGCGAATGATCGGGCCGATCAGCCCTCCGCCGCGCATACGTTCGTCGCCCGCGAGCGCACGCAGATGCGCGACATCGACATAGAGTGTGCGCTGCGTCCAGCCGGCTTCGTCGACGGGCCAGCCCGCGTGCGGTTCATCGGCGTCGATGGCGTAGAGGTCGCCACGTCGCGCCACGAACTCCGTGCCGCGCATGCGGATGCGGATGGCGCCGCCCGTTAGCAGCGCGAAACAGGCGGTGTCGTGCGCATGGACGTCGTACGAGAAATCGGCAAAGCGGCCGCGCAGCAGTTCCGCGCCGAGTTCCGGCGCGCGCCAGATGTGCGTGTCGGCCTTGAGCGGCGCTTTCATTTCGATTCGAACGGCAAGCTCGCGATGAACTGATCGATCGCGGCGTACAGCGCGTTGCGACGCACGCCATCCTGCGCCTCGATGGACAAGCCCGCGAAGAGCGTCATGCAAAGCGCAGCGAGCGCATGGATGTCCGCGTTGGCATGGAGCTCGCCGTGTTTGCGCGCATCGTTGAGCCGCGCGGCGATGGCGCTTGCCACCTGACGGCGAATCTTGCGCAACTCGTCGCGCAACTCGCCGTGCTCCGGCGCCACCGACATGCCGCCCAGAAAGATCATGCAGCCGCGTGGCCCCGTCCCGCTCGTGAAAAGCTCGATGCTCGTGCGGAACATGGCGCGCAAACCGTCGCGCGCGGACTCGTGCGCGCGCAACTGGCGCACCGCCGCGCCACCTTCCGCGGCGGAATAGAGCGCGATCGCCTCGCGGTACAAGTCTTCCTTGCTGCCGAACGCGGCATAAAGGCTCGGCGAGTTGATGCCCATGGCATCGACGAGATCGGCCATGGAACAGGTGTCGAAACCCTTGGCCCAGAACACTTCCATTGCGCGCCTGAGGGCGGCGTCGCGGTCGAAGGCGCGCGGTCGGCCACGCGTCTTGTGAACCGTCTCCAAGACTTCATCTCGATGCAGCGTCATGTCGTCTCCGTTTTTATGAACGACGTGGCACGCGATTGGTGCGTTCCATGGAATTCTGAATTCTGTGTTGATCGTAACAAAATATCTGGACCTTTGCACGGACCAGTGTTTTAATATGTGTGTCGATCATTACACAATTCAGTTTTCTGGAGCATCAACATGAAATCATCTATTACCGCCCTGGCCGCCGCGTTCGTTCTGGCCACGCCGCTGGCTTCGTTTGCGCAAACCGCCGCGCCTGTCGTGTCGCAAGCGAGTCCGGTTTATTCGGTGTTCGTGGATCAACCCACGGGCTACACGTTCGTGAAGATGCCGGCCGGCTGGAAGTTCGTCGGCGCCGTATCGGCGGAAGACACGCAGCATCTGCCTGCCACCGTGCTGACGTCCGGCGCCATGCCCGCCGACTATGCACAGCTCAATAGCGCTGCATCGGTGAAGTAAATGTGTGGCCAAGGCCCGCTTCGTTGTTCGTTTTAGCGCGGGCCGTTTCACTCGCGTCGAGCATCAGGCGCACGCGATCGATATCTGATCGACCGTGGCGGCCCGTTCGGCACAGATCGCATCGACGATAAATTGCGCGTCGCGCGCGACGCCCGAAAAGCGGCCCGAGCCCCATGTATGCAACCACGGCAAACCCACGAAGTAGATGCCGGGCGTGGCTGTCACGCCGCGCCGGTGCGTCGGGTAGCCGCGTCCGTTGAAGACCGGCGCATCGAGCCAGCTGAAGTCCGGCGTGAAGCCGATGCACCACACCACCGACGTGATCCCGCTGTCCGTCAACGCAAGCTCGGTGCGCTCGTCTTGCGGCTGCCACATGGGTTCGTAGCGTTCGCCTGCGGGTGCGTCGATGCCATGCTTGTCGATGAAGCCATCGATACTCATGTTGATGCGGTTGTAGATATCGTCGGCTTCGTCGAGATTCGCGCGCAGGTTGGGCGCAAAACGCAGCTTGCCATCGCGGAGATCCTGCAGCCGCCCGAACAATTCCATGCCTTCCTGTGCAAAGCGGCGCAGGTCGATGTCGCGGCCGCCGTCGCGTCCCGTCACGTAGTGATTGGTGTTGTCGCGCACGCCTTCGCGCAACGGATGATCCGTCACGGGCATTTCGTAGTAGCGCATGTCCGCGAGCCAGTCGACCACGTCGCGTCCGCGATAAAACCGCGCGCAACGCGGCGCTTCGCCCACGGCGAGATGCACCTTGCGTCCCGAGAGATGCAAGTCCTCCGCGATCTGCGCGCCCGACTGGCCCGATCCGACGACGAGCACCGCGCCCGGTGGCAACTGATCCGCATTGCGATATTCCGACGACTGCACCTGCGCGATCTCCTGCGGCAAGCGTTCGGCCATGCGCGGGACGATAGGCGTGTGATAGCCGCCCGATGCCACCACGATCTGATCCGCCGTGAACTCGCCCTGCGTGGTCTTCACGGCATAGCGGCCCGCTGCATCACGTTGCACGCGTAACACGGCGGTCTGCTCGAGCACGGGTGCATTGACCTTCGCGATGAAGCCATCGAGATAGTCGATGATCTCATCCTTCTTCATGAAGCCATGCGGGTCCGCGCCGGTGTACGGGTAGCCCGGCAACGCGCATTGCCAGTTCGGCGTGACGAGGCAGAAGGTATCCCAGCGCTGCGTGCGCCAGGTATGCGTGACGGTCGCTTTCTCGATCACGAGATGATCGATGTTCGCCTGCTGCAGAAAGTAGCTGACCGACAGCCCGGCCTGCCCGCCGCCAACGACGATCACGCTGTAGTGCGTCTCTGTGGAAGTGACGTTCGACATGTTCCGATTCCCTTTGATCCAAGGACTTCAATCGAGCGCGAGCACGGTGACGAGCGCGCCGGGTCTTGCATCGAAGCGGCCCGCGTCGGCTTCGATCTGCGCAAGTTGATCCATCGCGGCCGAGCACGCGAAGCCGTACTTCTCGCGCACGCGCTCGGAGCCTATCGTCAGCGCCTCGCGTGAGCGCGCGACGAAGTCATCGACGGGATAGGTGTTGCCCGGTGTGAAGAATTCGCCGACAACCGTGGACGGCGAATAACAGTTCGCTTCGACGCCATCGGGCCAGCGAATTCGAAAGTGCATGACAGGCATGGTGGCGTTCCTTTAGACGGTCGTGAGCGGCAGGCTTTGCAGCCACTTGCCGTAGATGTCGAGATGATGCGCAGCGCTCGCCTGCCATGTGTAGCGGTCGAGCAAGGCCGGCACGGCTTGATCGAAATCGATGTCGTGTGCACCGTCCATTGCTTTTGCAAGCGCCTTGGCAATCGAAGCGGCGTCATGTGGATCGGTAAAGATGCAGGTTCGATCGTCGAGATAGTCGGTGAAGGGTTCGATATGCGAGACCATGACGGGTTTGGCGCTCGCCAGCGCTTCGAGTACGACCAGGCCGAAGCCTTCGCGTAGCGAGATCATGGCGACGACATCGGCGATGCTGAACAGCGCGGGCATCTGATCGTCGGGCAAGGGACCGGTAAGGATCACTTGCGTGTGATCGAGGCGGAGCTCGGCCGCACGCGCAAGAAAGCGGCGCGTGTAGGCGTCGTGGTCGAGCAGGCTCGCGCCGCCGGCAAGCACCAGTTGCGCCGATGGCCGTTGCGCACGCAGCAGCGCAAACGCTTCGAGCAGCATGAGCGTGTTCTTGCGCGCCTCTATGCCGCCCACAGCCAGCACGACCGGCCCCGCGCCTATCGCGAAGCGCTTGCGTAACTCGTCGCGCTGTCGGTCCGCGCGCGCCGCATAACGCGTTCTGTCGATGCCGTTTCTCACCGTGCGCGCATGCACGCCATGCGTGTCGTACATCGTGCGCGTCCATGCATCGCTGACGCAGAGCACGGCGTCGGCGTCTTGCCACGCGCGACGTTGCCAGTGCGAAAGACGCGCATCGTCGAAATTGTCGAGATGATGAACGGTACGCACGAATCCCTTGATGCAGCCTTCCGCTTTAAGCTCGGCGAGCGCATTGCCGCCAATGCTGTCTTGCGCATGGAGAACATCGAAGCTCTCCGCGCCTTCTTCGATCAGCGCATGTTTCAGCGCGCGGATGCGCTCATCGACCATTGCGACGAGACCATCGCGCGTTCCGGCCACGCGCGCCAGCACCACGCGGCACGGCGATGCGCGGAACATGGATTCGCCTTCACGCGCGGGCGCAAAGATCGTCACGAGGTGGCCGCTTTCGTGGAGCGCACGCGCGAGTTCGAGGCTATGCACGACACCCCCGCGCGGATTCACCGAATGCGTGAGCAAGCCTATGCGCATCATGTCGCACTCCTCGCGCAAATGAAGCCTTCTTCGCGCAGATTCCATAACAGCGCGCTTTCCCCGCCACGTTCGACGACCACTTCGCGCGACGCATCCACCGAGCCGATCGCGGCGCACGCCAGCGAACGGGCTTCGAAACGCGCGCGCACGGCATCGGCATGTTCGGGGCGCACCGACAGCACGAAGCCGAAGCTCGGAAAGGCGGTGAGCCAGCGTTCGAGGTCGGCGTCAGCGGGACGCGGGATGGCATCGAGATCGATACGCGCGCCCGCCTTCGAACATTCGAGCAGCATGAGCGCGGTGCCGAGCGCGCCCGCCATGCTGATGTCCTTGGCTGCATCGCAGAGTCCGTCTTCGGCGAGCGCGGGCAGTATCTCGAAGTCGTCGCGCGCACGGCCTTGCGGCGCATCGGTCGACGCATTCCAGAACGGATACGGGTCTTCATACTTGCCGCGCAGATCGACGGCCATGAGAAGCGCGTCGCCGGGTCGTGCATCGAAACTCGTCAAGAGCTTGCGGGCGCGGCCGAGAATGGCCACCGCGAGTTGCGCGCCGTCGCTCTGCACGTTGCTATGTCCGCCGACGACAGGCACGCCGTACGTCGCCGATGCAGCCGTCATGCCCGCGAGCACTTCGGAGGCGTCCTCGATGTTCGCGTTCCATAACGCATCGACTACGGCGAGCGGGCGGCCGCCCATCGCGTAGATATCGCTCACGTTGACCATGACCGCGCTATAGCCCGCGAACCACGGCATGGCGCGCACGAAGTCACTGACCATGCCTTCGATGGCGAAGAGCAGAAAGCCGTCGCCATCGCGAATGGCCGCGCAGTCGTCGCCGATTGCAACCGCTTGCGAAAGATCGATACGGTTGTCGGGCAAGCGGCTCACGACATCCGCGATATCGCGCTTGTGGCGAAAGCCGCGGCTCTCGCGCAAACGCTCGACCAGTGCGGACAACGTGCTCATGACGGCTTGCGGGCCAGCGCGACGAAGCCGCTTTGCGGCGTGACGCACGGCGGATACGCATCGAGTTGCGCCTGCATCAGATGATGCGGGCGCCCGAAAATGGCTTCCTCCTTCAGCGAATCCCAGCGCAGGCGCGCAAAGAGCGGCGCGTTCTGCGACTGCACGTGCGCGAGAAACGTCTCGCAGCCCAACGCATGCGCGCTCGATACCGCAAGCCGGATCAAGGTCGCGCCGATCTTCGCGTGCGAGCGAAACGCAGCGTGCACGGCAAGGCGCGAGCCGAACCACACGCCGGGCTCTTCCTCGTGGATGCGCACCGTGCCGACGACCTGTTCCGGCATGCCCGCCACGCAACTCAGCGCGACGAGCAGTTGCGCGCGTTCGTCGATAGCGTCGCGGTCATCGCCGATGAATATTCCTTGCTCCATGCAGAACACCGCGCGCCGCAGCTTGTAGGCTTCGCTCGCTTCCCACGACAGCGTCGCCCACTTCACGCGATATTCGACCGGCGAGTAATCGAGATCGGGCACATCGGCTTCGACGAACATGATCACACCTCGTACGATGAAAGCGACGAACACGCGCCGCACTTGCCGCAGCCGGCCTTGATATCGGTCGAGCGCATCTGTGCTTCGGCGAGCATCGAGCCGATGGGCGCCAGCACCGAACGCATGAATTCCGGCTCCGGCGCGGGATGGTCTTCGAGCGGCGTGCCGCTGATCGGCACGAACGGCACGACGAACGGATACACGCCGAGCGCAATCAACTCGCGCGACATGTCGATGATCGACTGCGCGCTATCGCCGAGGCCGGCGAGAATGTACGTGCTGACCTGTCCGCGTCCGAAGACGGCGACGGCTGCCTTGAACGCTTCCACGTAACGCGACATCGGCACGCTGGCCTTGCCCGGCATGATGCGATCGCGCACGGCGGGCGTCACCGCTTCGAGATGCATGCCGAGCGTATCGATGCCGCTTGCCTTCATGCGCTCGAACCAGCGGTCGTCATCGGGCGGTTCGCACTGCGCCTGAATCGGCAGATCGACGGCGGCCTTGATGGCGAACGCGCTGTCGCACAGCACTTTTGCGCCGCGATCCGGCGTGGGCGGCGTGCCGGTCGTGAGGACCATATGCTTCACGCCATCGAGCAGAACCGCCGCGCGCGCCACTTCGGCAAGCTGCTCGGGCGTCTTGTGCGCGATGGTGCGCCCCGCCGCGAGCGATTGCCCGATCGCGCAGAACTTGCACGACTTGCGGCGGCTTTCATAGTGGATGCAGGTTTGCAGCACCGTCGTCGCGAGCACGTCCTTGCTGTGCAAGGTGGCGATGTGCGAGTACGGCACGCCGTCGAGCGTCTGCATCGCATAGAAACGCGGCGCTTTGGGGAAGCTGATGCTCGCGATAGGGATCGCATTGCGCATCAACGCGCTCGTGCCGTTCGCGTCCGCTTCGCCCGCGACGAAGGGCGAGTTCCACGCGGTGCTCGTATGCACGGGCACCATGATCGTCACGCCATCGACGGTGACGGCCTTATGATCCGATGGCCCCGCGCCGCCGCGCCGGCTCGAAACGCCGGCGCGCGGATCGACGAGCCGCAGGCCCGCCGACTGAAGCTCAGTCATCAATTGCCGGCTCGACGCTGGCAGGTTCTCTCTGGCGCTCATCGTATGAGGCTCCGGTGAATGGCATGACGGGCATGGCGGGACGGTCGTTAATCGCAAGACTCAGCAACTCGGGTCGCGCGTAATGGCCGACCGAATCCATCATGCGTTTGCGCTTGGTGATGAGCGACATGTCCAAATCGGCGATGACCATGCCCTCGCCTTCGCGCAACGGCTCGACCACGTGCTGGCCTTCGGGCGAAACAATCGCGGTGTTGCAGCCGCCACGCAGCGCGCGCTGCAGATTCGGATCGGGCGTGATGGCTTCGATCTGCGCCTCGGTGAGCCAGCCCGTCGCGTTGACGACGAAGCAGCCGGACTCCAGCGCGTGATGACGGATCGTCACTTCGATCTGATCCGCGAAGATCGGCCCGACGAGCGAGCCGGGAAACTGACTGCAGTGGATCTCTTCGTGCTGGGTCATCAACGCATAGCGCGCGAGCGGGTTGTAGTGCTCCCAGCAAGCAAGCGCACCGACACGTCCAATGCTCGTATCCACGACCTTGAGACCCGCTGCATCGCCCTGTCCCCAGACCATGCGTTCGTGATACGTCGGCGTGATCTTGCGGCGCTTGAGCAACAGCTTGCCGTCGGTATCGAAGATGAGTTGCGCGTTGTAGAGGCTGCCGTGATCGCGTTCGTTCACGCCGAGCACGACCACGATATTGCCGAGCCGCGCGCGTTCGGCGACTGCATGCGTGACCGGTCCCGGCACCACGACCGCCTGTTCGTAAAGCTTCATGTGATCGGCGCCCATGGCAATCGGCGCGCGCACGAACGAGAAGTACGGGTAGTACGGCACGAAGGTTTCGGGGAACACGATCAACTGCACGCCTTTCGCGGCGGCTTCGTCGATAGCCGTGCACACCTTGTCGAGCGTTCCGTCGGGCCGCTCGAAGTCGGGCGTGATCTGCACGGCCGCCGCGCGGACGATGCGTTTTGCGCTCTGTGCGGCCATGATCGTCAGACGGTCCACGTATGAATGATCAGCGCGTTATCCTTTCGATGGAGCAGCTGGATGTCGAGGACATCGAGCGGACTGATCGGCCGGATGCCTTCGATCAACGACGCTTCGCCGTGCCCATACAGCGCTTGCAACGCGAATCGGCATGCATAGACCTTGCCGCCTTCGGCCATGAACTTCTGTAGTTGCTTGTTGAAGTTGAGATGACCGGGGAAGGCTTCGTCGCCAAGCGTGGGAAAGCCGCGTTGCAGACCGAGCGTGACGCCGGGGCCGTAGAGCAGCACGGAAGTATCGAAACCCTTGCGTTGCAGACGCGTTGCCTGCAGCAGATTCACGAAGCCGATCGAGCCTTCGAACGCGACCGTATGAAACGTGACGAGCGCTTTTTCGCCGGGCTCGGCTTTGACATCCTCGAAGACCTTCTCTTCGTAGTCGACCAGATAATCGCCGTTCTTGTGAAGCGGTTGCGTGACTGCGGGCATGGCATTCTCCGATGGTGGTGTCTGATATGGCGCGCATCGAGTTGTCGCGACGGCGAGCCTACAAACGCAACGGATATGCCAATGATTGGCCCGCGAAATGCAATCACTTCGCGATCAATAAAAAGCGCTGCGGCGATGCGCGCCGAAAAAATTTTCGCGCGCCATGATGGGTAACGCTTCGCGACGTATTGTCGATGCGATCAATGAAGATCGCGCGCACGAATTCGGCGCAGACACGCATGGCGCTGGTGCGCGCGACACCGAAGCCGTGCATCGATGCGATCAATGCAATCAACTTGCCCAGGCTTATGCGATCTTTTTTGATGCGGCATGCTTGGCTGATCGCATGCACACAAGGGAGATCGCGCCTATGAATCAGCCCGCGCATCACTGGATCAGGAAGCTCGAAGAGAGCCGCAAGCCTGCTTATCTGACGATTCCCGATCTCATCGAGGAAGATCTCGCGAGCGGTCGCTTGCGTCCGCGCGATCGTCTGCCGGGACTGCGCGATCTCGCCGACGTCCTGAACCTCAACTACACGACCGTGGCGCGCGCTTATGCGGAAGCACGCAAACGCGGGTTGCTGGATCTGCGCGCGGGCAGCGGCACCTTCGTGCGCGGCCGAACGCAGACCTTGCCGCTGGCGGGCGGCAGCAGCGTCGAGATGTCGATGAACATGCCGCCCGAGCCGCCTGGGTTGACGGCGCGCTTGCGGGCATCGGCGGCCAGTCTGATGCAGAGTGCGGACCCGTGGCAGTTGTTGCGCTATCAGGACTTCGGCGGGACGGCGGCGGATCGCGCGGCGGGCCGTGCGTGGCTGCGCATGCGACTGCCCGATTGCGAGGACGATACGGTGCTCGTCTGTCCCGGCATTCATAGCGCGTTGGTGGCGCTTGTTTCGCAGCTTGCGCGACCGGGCGAGATGATCTGTCTCGATACGCTGGCGTATCCTGGCATCAAGGCTATCGCATCGCAACTCGGGGTTCGCTTGCAGGCGTTGCCGCGCGACGACGAGGGGCCGCTGCCGCATGCGTTCGAAGCGCTTTGCAAGACGGAGAAGCCAGGCGGCTTCTACTGCAATCCGACCTTGCAGAACCCGAGTACGTTGACCATCAGCGCGCAACGACGCGAGGCATTGGCGGATGTCGCCATGCGCTATAACGTGCCGATCATCGAGGATGAACCGTACGGCATGTTGCCGCTCGATGCGCCCGCGCCGCTTGCCGCGCTCGCGCCCGAGCTGACTTATCACGTCACGGGCTTATCGAAGACCTTCGGTGCGGGCTTGCGCGTGGCGTATCTCAAGGCGCCGACGCCACGGCAGACGCAGCGTATCGCTGGCGCGTTGCGCGCGACGACGGTGATGCCGAGCCCATATACGGTGCTGCTGGCGACGCACTGGATCAACGACGGCACCGCCGCCGACGTGCTCGATGCCATGCGCGAGGAATCGATCGCGCGGCAGGCGATTGCGGCGCAGGCGTTGCGCGACTTTCCGTATAGCGCGCATCCGCATGGCTTTCATCTCTGGTTGCCCGTGCCCGACTTGTGTGACTGGAGCGCTTCGGAATTGGCGTTGCAGTTGCGTAATCAGGGGATCGGAGCCGTTGCGGGCGCGGCGTTTTCAACGGATGGCAATCCGCCTAATGCGTTGCGCTTGTGTCTGGGTGGACCGCAGAATCGCGAGGATTGCAGGGAGGCTTTGAAGCGGGTGGCCGATATGCTGGCCGATCCGCATCATTTGCATATGCCGATGCTTTGAGGGGTGTTGACGAAGCCACGCATATGAGCCGCCGCCCCCATGGCGCAGGGCTTGTCGATTAGCTCGTGACCGAAGCCATTGCGAGCTTGATCAGACTGTCTCGGACGCGCTCTATCACTTCATCCCAATCGCCACGCCGCTTCTGC
Organism: Caballeronia sp. LZ003; assembly: GCF_031451465.1. Classification (NCBI taxonomy): domain Bacteria; kingdom Pseudomonadati; phylum Pseudomonadota; class Betaproteobacteria; order Burkholderiales; family Burkholderiaceae; genus Caballeronia; species Caballeronia sp. LZ003. The sequence continues at coordinate 1,412,140 of NZ_JARUXJ010000003.1, forward strand.
CGAAACAACCGCGCAGACGGATACCAGGGCGAGTCTTCGCGATCATCGAGCCAACGCCAGTCACCCGAGAATCGATTCAATATCCATACCGGCTTTCCAAGCGCACCTGTCAGATGGGCGACGGATGTATCGACGCTGATCACCAGATCCAACTGCTCGATGATGCACGCCGTATCGACCAAGTCGTTGGCGTCGTTCATCAGGTCGATGACTTCGCCATGCGGTGAAACCTCGGCAAGCTGCGTTCGGGGTTTGCCGTGCTGCAAGCTGAAGAAAGTCACGCTGGGGTTACCCAGCAGCGGAAGGAGGTTCCGAAAGTGTAGCGATCGCAAAGCATCGAGTTTCGTTTGATCGGGACCGCTCCTGAAATTGCCAAGCGCGGGCGAACCCGCCCAGGTAAGCCCAACTTTCAAGGATCGTCGCGCACTCAACCCGCTCATGCGCTTGGCCCAAGCTTCGAGACGCTCACTTGGCAGCTTAACGTACGGCGCCCGCCAAGGAATGCCATGTAGCGTCATATGCATGAGCCCCGGAACACTCATCGAGAAGCACCAGCGGTCGTAATCGGCTGCGCCGGGTTGCACACCGATATCGATGATGGAATCGATACCTTCGACGCCCTGAAACAATGCGAAAAGCCCGTGATTACAGGCCACTGTCAATCGAGCGACGCCCGCCGTTTTGAGGAGCGGCATGAAACGCACGAACTGAATTGCATCACCGAGGCCCTGCTCGAAAACAACTAGTAAAGACTTGTCCTGAAGGGACTCGCCTTGCCACGCGACAATCGACACCGCCCTTGCCTTCCGTTCTATCAAGCCAAAAGTGGCGTAGTCAAACGAGTCGGAGTTCCTTTCTTCGAAAAATTCCCACCCTTCTTCATATCGACCCATTCTCAACAGCAGGATGCCAAGACCAACCTTAGCCCCCGCACTCTGCGGACGCAGGGCAATCGCCTCGCGCAACCAGGCTTCCGCCTCCTGTAGTCGGTTGAAATCGGTGAGCAAGGCACTCAGATTTAGACGGGCTTCGAACGATTCGGGTTGCAGAGATATCGCTCGGCGAAGGCACAGTTCGGCTTCGGCCCACTCGCCACGCCGCTGCTGCACAAGCGCTACCCCGCAATGCCCAAAGCCGTTAGTTGGATCGAGAGCCAAAACTTGCCGGTACGAAGCAAGAGCTTCATCGTCGCGGCCGGCGTTGAACATCACGTCGCCGAGTAGGCAGTGTGCCTCGGTCGCCGTCGGGCGAATCTCGATAGCTCGTCTGCTTATCTCTTCAGCCTCTGTGAGACGGCCACGCGATCGCGCTATTGCTCCAAGACTGATATGTGCGTCGAAATGTTGCGGCTGAAGGGCGATGACGTCGTGAAAAGCAATTTCAGCGAGATCGGCACGGCCACTATCTCGCAATATGCAGCCGAGCACATGACTTGCCATTGCAAAGCCTGGGCGAAGTGTCAACGCGCGGCGAACCAGCGGCTCAGCGTCGGCAATGCGTTTGAGCTGGAACAGGACGGCGCCGAGATTGAGCGCGATATCCGCAGAATCGGGTCGAAGTTCAATGGCCCTGCGTAATATGACTTCTGATTCCGCCAAACGCCCGACCTGCATGAGAAAGACGCCGAAGTTGTTATGTGCGGCAGGAGAATCTGGACGTAAGGCTAGTGCTTCTCGAAACGCCTTTTCGGTTTGCGTTACCGTTGCATCTTGCGTACTCATTTTTGAATCCATCTATACGTTGCAGGCCTTCTATTTCCGCGCCATTGCAAATGGGATAAGTCCACGCGGCTGATCCTGCTTTCTTTTTGTAACGACGACTTCCTTAGTTGTGGTTTCACTGATTTGAAACGCTAAGGTAGTCCGTCACGAAACTTATGGATCAGTCGCTGAGTCGTTCATACCAGACGTAATAATTCAAAGCCTCTGCGACGTGGCGGCAGCGGGCTATCCAATAGGTCATGAAAGATAAAGAATTGCCTGGATTGATTTGCGCGTTACTCGAGATTTGACGCCTACCACCTACAAAGCGGAACCATGAACACAAAATATTCAAAAAACCTCTATCGCGCCCCATAGCTCCTAACAGAATACGCCTGCACCAATCCCTGTACGAGCTCGTTCGACACATAATGCGGCCCATCGAAAAGATAGGTTTTATATCCGCGATAAGCATCGATCTGCGGCTTCAATTCATCGACCGTTGCGGAGCGGAATCCGCCACCGACATTCGGTCGAAACGCCTCCGCGATTATTCTCACGCGATGGCGCCCCAGGCGCGCCGCAAGCTGATCCGCATATTGCCGCGCTACTCGCGGTTCGCGCGCATAGACGCCGCATCCGTCCTGCAAGAGCACACCGACATCGCGCGGCAGCCAGCCATCGAGCCATTCGGCGATCGCATTCCCACCCACGTTCGCGCGATCGTAGACGCTGATCCAGAGTGGCCGGGGCAACGCATCGAGCAAGGTGCGCAGCGCGCTCGCATCCTGCCAGGTCGGATCGATCTCGACGGGAAAGTAGTAGCCCGTCACGTGCACCGGCAAGACGACATCCGCCAGACGCATCGACTCGATGGAAAGCTGCGCCGCATTCGCACGCGCCACCGCTTCGCTGAAACGTCCCGACAAGCCGATGATCACATCGCGTGCCCAAGGCTCACGTCCAATGCGCTCCCAGTCCGGCATGCGCGGCGCCGGCCGAAAGCCCGCGCCGGGCACGAAGGAGATGCCATCGACCGCCGTCCATTGGACGATCAGTTCGTGCGCGCCAAGCTTGTCCCAGTCGCCGTGCGGATCGTAAAACGTGTTGTCCGGCTGCCAGACGATGCCTGAGACGATGCGCGGCGGTTGCGCCGGCGCCGCGCTCGCGAAGCATATCGATGCGAACACGCACGCCGTCGTCATCACACGGATAACGGCGCGCGAAGTCCGCGCGGGCAACGCGCTTGCGGTTGCATCTGCCTGCGAGCCCAATCCAGGCGACTGATCGACGCCGCCGCCCGCACTTACACGCGACGAAGCAAGCGACCGAGCGCCGCGCGCACTGCGCCCCGCGAACAACGAAGCGCGTAATCGCCGTGCAAACGCATGACCCGCGAACATGTCATAAACCTCGTACATGCAAGACCTGCACTGCATCCAACCCATCGGCAGCATGAGCGCCATCAGTACGAGAATACCGCACCGAAGAACACGCCCTTCGCGCGATCGTCGCCCGCCACGCGCACGCGATATTGCACCGATATATCGACGAACGAGCGCGTCGTATCGTAACCATCGCCACGGAACCAGTAACGCGCCGCCACGCCCGCGCCGATGCCCACCGGCACGCTGCGATCGATTGCAGAATCGTAGTCCACGCCGACCACCGCATGCGGAAACACGGTGAGGCGCGGGCTGATCGAATCGATACGATACGTGCGTCCGAGTCGCGCGTTCGCGGTCGCATACGTCGACGGATTCACAAGGTAATGGCCCGCCTCGCCGTAGAACGTGCCGGTCCACCAACTCGGCACGTCGAGGCGGCGCGTGTCCCCGAAACCGGTCGAATAGGCCGCGCGCGCGAGCCAGTCGGAGCGCACGTCCGAGCCTATCGGCAAGATCTTTTCGATGGCGAAGATCGCATTCACCGATGCAAACGGCTTCACGCGCGCACCCAACGCGGCCTGCAACGTCGATGCCCCCGACGGTCCGCTACCCTGCACGCCGAAGTTCTCGTAACCGCGCGCATAGACTTCGAACATGCGGTCGCCGAGGCTGCCGAACGGGCGCCAGTACGCCTCCGCGCCCGCTTGCCAGTTGCTCGACAGGCCGGGCGTCGGGTTGAACGCAAAGCCCTGCTGCGCGCCGCTGCCGCGATAGTTCACGTTCATGCTGAAGCCCCAGTCGCGGGTGGCTTCGGCGTGGGCCGCGCGCGCGTCGTACACGGCTTGCGGCGGGAGCGCGTCGTCTGCGTGAGGCGCGCTCGCGGTGCGATCCATCGCGCGTTCGAGATAGCGCGCGCCTTCCTCGTTGCGATGCATCGAAAGCGCGGCATAACCCGCATCGGCTTGCGCGCCCGGTGGCAGTGTCCCGCTTCGTTCAGCGCGTGCGAAACGGTCCAGCGCAAGCTGCCGCTCGCCCGCCCGCGACGCGATGAAGGCCGCCTGCAGGTCGCTCATCGAATCGAGCAGATTGGCGTCGATAGCCGCGCGCGCTTCCTTCGATGCCTCGCGCGCTTTTCCCGCCGCCGCGAGCGCATCGATCAGCGCGATGCGCAATTGCGGATCGTCGGGTACGGCGGCGATCGCATCGCGCCAGTGGTCGATGGCCTCGCCATGCTTGCCATCGCGTTCGGCCAAGCGTGCGGCGCGCGTGTCGGCGAGCGCGGGGTCGTGGGCGTAGACATCGCACGATGCGCCGTAGCGGTCTTCGCGGCAATCGAAGGTCGGCCGCGCACGCGGGTCGATGTCGTTCTGCGCGGCGGCGGCCATTTGCAGCATCGTCTTTGCGCGCTGACGGCGTAGAGCGATGGCGGCGTCGGCATCGTCGAGCGCGGCGGCGTTTCGTTGCGATACGGACGGCAGCGCGTCGAGCGCGGCTTGCGGACGGTTCTGCGCGAGCCGCACATCGGCGATGATCGTGCGTGCCACACGGGCATCGCGATATCGACGTTCGGCTGCGGAAGCGGCTTCGCCGCTCGTCGAGGCCACGTCGTTCGTGGCTTGGTTGCCGCGCGACTGCGTTACGCCCGCAATTGACGGATTGGCGCGGCGCGCATCGGCTTCGTCGAACATCACGTTTTCGCCGGAAGCCGCGGCTTCGGCGCGGCGCGCGTCGCCTTCGGCGATCAACACGCGTTCCAGTTCGATGCCCGTGGGGTCGGCGCGCATGGCGCTGCCTTGCGTGTCGGCGTTCACGTTTGCATCCGTAGCTTCGCTGCCGCGTTGTCGATGGCGCACTGCCGCCGAACCAGCGAGCATCGCGCTGCTTGGGTCTGAGGGGTCGGCGCTTGTCTTTGCACTGGCAGCGTCACTTTGGCGCTGATTCCGCAATGCCGAGGAAGCAACGCTCATCGCGCCACCATCGTTCTCATCATCCGCCTGCGCCCCAACGTTCGCCCGCGTATCCCCCGCCTGCGACAACGACTCCGGCGCCACCGCCAACGCGTGCGCGAAATCCGCGTCCGCATTCGCGCCGCGCGCCGCACGCGCATAGCCGCGCAAGGTCCACCAGAGCGCGTCGTTGCGATCGATCGCGATGCAATCGCTCGCCGCCGCTTCCACGCCCGCCAGATCGCCACGCGCGAAGAGGGTTTCGAGCAACTGCGTGCGAAACTCCATCCGCGACGGCGCGAACGCCACCGCCTTGCGCGCATGGCTTTCCACTTCGACGAGATCGCCATTCGCACGCGCCGCATACGCCGCCTTCGATTCCACCGGCGCCAGCCGATCGCCGATATAACGCCGCCGCGTGCGCAATTCGTTGTTCTCGCCGAAGCGACGCGCGGCATCGTCGGCGGCGGCGTAGGCGGCGGGATCGTCGCCGGAAGCGGCGAGCGAATCGACGAGCAGATAGCGCAAGCGCTCGACTTGCGGCGCGAGACGCACGGCTTCACGGCTCTCGCGCGCGGCCGCCGCGTAATCCTTCTTGCCGAAATCGCGATACGCCGCGCGCGCGGCCACGAGCGCCGGACCTTGCAGATCGCCGGCGCCGCCACCGCCCGGATGCCCTTCGCCACCGCCCGCGATCGACGTATCGATCTGCCGGCGGCGCGAGATCAATGCGGGCACGGGTCCGAGTTGCGCGATCGCATCGGACAGTTCGTGGCTCGCTTCTTTCAGACGGCCACGCGCCGCCAGCGAATTGGCCAGCAGCACGCGCAAACCCACGACATCCGGCCGCTGCCGAATCGCCTCGCGCGCCGACGCGGTGGCATCGGCATATCGATGTTCGCCGAACGCCGCGTAAGCGTCGCGCGCAATGCGATACGGCGCGCCGCTCAATTGCAAGGGCAAGGTTTCATCGGCGTGTGCGTGACCGCTCGCGCACATCATCGCGGCGGTCCAGAACATGACGCGAGCGACGCGGGATGTCGCGCGCGTTGCCGGCGGCGTCATCCGGCGCGCGTTCGGCACCTGACGATCGGGCATCGTTCCGGTGTGCAATCGAGCCCCATGCTTTCTCGCAACCGAATCGATTCTTTCCCGCAAAGCCGATTCTTCGCCACGCAGGCGCGCACGATAGCGCTTCATTGCCCACCCGCCCGCTTCGCATACCGGCGCCGTTGCTCGCCCACCGCCGAAGCGAGCGCTTCGCTCGTAATCACGCGCTCGGCGACCATGTAATCGCCGATACGTCCATGCCGCTCCGGCCGATAATTCTGCAACGCCGTTTCGAACGCGCGGCGCGTGACGAGGCCCATCTCGATCATGATGTCGCCAAGCAAGGGCACGCCGCGCGCAGCCTCGTCGTTCACCGCCTTCGCGGCCGTCTGCTCGTCGCCGGAAAGCGCCGACACGCCCACATCGCGCAACATCCGCAAGCCTGCCGCGATCTCGCTTTCGCGCACCACGTTGATCGATACCGCGCAGCCGGTCGCTTCGCGCAATTCGGCGAGCGCCGCGTCATCGAGCAGACTGGCGCTCACGAAGATCGCGTTGCCGTTCGCGTCGGCGCCCTGGGGCATGGCGCGCAGGCGCACGAGCGTTTCCGGCGGCACCGCGACGCCCGGCTCGTTCTGCATGCGAGCCACGTCGAACCTTCCACGCGGCAAGTCCGCCTGAAACGCGATTGCTTCCGCGAGCGTCTCCTCGTCGAGCCAGCCGCGCGTGACGAGCACGCGTCCGAGCGGCGCTTCGCGCGCATGGTCCGTCTGCTTCGCCTGTTCGAGCCGTTCGGGGTCGATCGCCTGCCACGACACCAGCAAGTCGCCGAGGTCCTGACGCGTGCTGCGCAAGCCATCCACGCTCGGGAAATCGTGCATCGTCTTGTCCCACGCGAGCCGCCTTCCCGTCACCACATGCACGATAAAAAGGCGCCACGCGCGCGACACCGCCATGAAGTTGACCACGTTGCCGATCACCATGCGCGGCACCGCCAGAATGCCGTGCTCCCAGCCGTAAAGCCGCGTCGTGAAGATGATGCGCTGCGTGACGCGCAGCAAGAGCGCGACGAAGTTCGCGGCGAGCAGCGCCTGCAGCCAGCCGGAATCGATGAACGGTGACGGAAAGAAATCATTCGTAAAGCCGAAGTACGAAGCGCTCGCGAACAGCATGAACTGCACGGCAAGCAGATAGGCCAGCATGCCGACGAACGCCGTCACCACGCCCTTGCGGTCGCGCAGCAAGAGATAGCGGTTGGCGAGCGTGCCGCTCCAGCCTGTCAGCGCCCAACCTTGCAAGCCGATGCCGAGCGTCCAGCGCGCCCGCTGCCGGTACGCGGTGCGAAACGTGTCGGGGAAAAATTCGCGCACGCATAGCGGCATGGTGGTCGTGATCTCGCGCTCGGGACCCAGGCCGAACCACACCTTGCGGCGCGACGTGAACTGCACCGGAAACAGCGGAAAGATGGACTGCATGCCCATCTTGAGAATGCGCGCGCCGATATCGTAGTCTTCGGTGAGGCTCTCGGTATTGAACGGCTGACTCTCGGTCTGCCGAACGAGCGCGAGCATCGCGCGGCGCGAGAAGCACGTGCCCACGCCGGCGGAGGGCACCGCACCCGCGAGACTTTCGCGCACGACCAGATCCTTTGCGTGCCATTCCGCGAACTCGTCCATGTACGTGCCCGCGACCAGTTCGAACCAGTTGCGTTCGAGCGATGCCACCGGCAACTGAATCATGTCTTTACGCGGCAGCAGATAGTTGAAGAACCTGAGTTCGATGGGATGCAGCACGTCCTCGCTATCGTGCATGACGATCCCCGCGAACTCCACGCCCGCCTCGAACTCGTAGCGCAGAATCGCCTGCACGAGCCAGTTGAGACAGTCGGCCTTGCAGGTCGGCCCGTCGTGCGGCACTTCCACGCGATGCAAATGCTTGTAGCGATGCCGCATGCGTTCCACTTCGCGGATCGTCGCCGGATCGTTCTGATAGGTGCCGACGAAAATCGTATAGCTGCGGTAATCGAGCACGCGCACGAGGTCTTCGATCATCGGCGCGATGACATCGTGCTCCTGCCAGGCGGGCACCATGATGGCGATCGGCTGCTCGTCGCGCGCGTAAAGCTGCTCGACGGTGAGCGGCGCGTAACGGCGTTCCACCGTCACGCGCCGCCAGAACTTGCGGGTCCAGAACCAGATATCGATGAAGAGATCATCGAGACTCGACAGCAGGATGATCGTCGCCACCACCGCCGCGACGTATTCAAGTGTCTGGTAGTACTCGGCGACGAGTATCTGGCCGTACCACCTGATCGTTTCCAGGATCACGCGCCGTTGTCCTTCTTCTGCCGGCGCAGATGCCTGCGGCGCGCCTGACCCGCCAGCGCGATCAGCACCAGCAACAACACCACGAGCACGGCCGGAATGCCCCAGCGCGCCCAGTGCCGCGTGATCCAGTCGGAGCTGCCCGCCGGTTCATCGACGAGTTCATCGGGATTCACGGTATCGAACTGCTTGAGGACGCCGCTGCCGTCCACCACGGCAATGTCGCCGCGCGAGAGTTGCAGCTTGTCGCTGAGTACGGGCATGGCGCCCGCCGAGCGATAGACCACGCCGCTTTGTCCGTTTGAGCTCGCCACGCTCACCACCGCGACACGCGAAAGGCCCGACATGTCGAGCAGCATGTCGCCCGAAGCGGACTTCAGCGAGAGCCTGTCGGCCGAATAGACGGCGGGATTGTGCTCGTCGGCAAGCGGAACATCGGCGGCGAGGAACGCGCCATCCGGATGCACGGTCGCGCCCGACTCGCTCACGGCGAACTTCGCCTGCACGGGAGCGACGCCCGCCGCGCCTGTCAGATAAGCGAGACGCGGCACGCTGTTCAACGCATCGTCGAGCCAGGCGTGCGGCACGTAAACCGTCGCCGCCGATGCAAAGCGCGCCGCCATGCCCGCGAAGGTGTTGTCGAGCGTGGAGTTGCCGAGTTGCAGATGGCTCGTCGGCAACACGGCGACCGGGTAGGCCTGGCGCGCCTGACAGCCCGCATCCGGTTGACGGCGAAAGCTCACGCGCAATTCGTTGGTGCGTGCAAGCGCATAGCGCGGAATCGGCACGATGATGCGTTGACGCACGCCATCCACGTTCAAGAGGCGCGCGCCGATCATCACGTCGTTAAAATACACCGTCGCGGTCGCGCCGCCGTTGGAGAGTGTCGGCGATGCCGCGAGGTCGAGCACCACGTTCTGCGGCAGACGGCCGTTGCCCGAAGCCGCGGCGAGGTCGAAGCGCGCGGACCACGACGCGTTGGTCTGCACGTCGATGCTGCGCGGATCGCCGCCGAGCTCCGAAAGCGCGATGTTGTCGCCGCGCACGCGCTGGTCGGCATCGATCGAATGCACGATCAGCCGGTTCGATACATCGATGGGCCGCCAGCTTGCCGCCAGCGCGCCGATGCCGCGCGTGTCGCCGACCACGATCACCGCGCGTCCGCCGACATGTGCAATGCGCACCTCGCCCGGCGCGAGCGGCGCGGTCAGCGTGTTCATCGTGCGGGCGCGCCATTCGTCGAAGGCGGGCACGGCATCGGCGGAAGCGGTGGCGACTTGCGCGCGCAACGCATCGAGCGCGTCGACGATGCGCTTTCTCATGCCGTCATCCGCCACGATCACGTCCGGACCGAACGCCGCGCGCGCTCCGAGCGCGACGAGCGCGCCGAGTTCGGCGTCATCGCTTATTGCATGCTTGCCGCCCGAGGCCAGCGCGCTGAACGCGGGAATCGCGCGCAAAGCCGCGGGCACGTCGATGCCGGTCAGGTCGGCCGTATCGCCCACGGCTGGCAGCGCCTGCACGAGCGGGCGCTTGCCGTCGCGTTGCAGGAGCGCATCGGTGCGCCAGGCCGTGTCGTAGGCGTCGCTGGCGAGTTTTGGCGACGACACCGCGAGCACCGGCGCGTAAGGCAGCGCGCTCCACGCCGTGCGCAGATCGCGAATATCGGCGGGATCGAAGCTGAAGGTCAGACGCGTTTCCGGACGCACGCGCAGCACGTTGCCGATCGCGGTCTGGTCCGTGCACACGTTCTGGTTGATCACCGAGGCGAAGCCGAGCCCGAGCCGCACGAAACCGGCCGAACGCGGCGCACCGTCCACGCCGATGTTCACCGCGACGTTGCCCGCGTCCTGCGTGAAGGCGCGCGAGAGCACGGGCGAGCCGTCGAGCGAGAGCAGCATCGTCACGCGTCCGCCGTCGCCGCGTACGTAGCCGCCGTCGAGTTGCAGCGTGGCGTCGCTGAGCGGGACATCGGCGGGAACGGGGAGATAGAACTCCTGGCGCGTGTCGGGTGCGCTCAGCGTGACGTCTTGCAAGAGCCCTAGCTCGCGCAGTGTCACCGTGCGCGCTTCGCGGCCGTTGAGCCCGAGATGCGCGAACGTGCTTGCAAGATCGCCGGCGGCGGCGAGCGCCGCGCACGGAAGCGCCATGAAAAAGGCCGCCCATGCGGCGGTCAAAGCGAGTGCGACGCGCAATCGGCGCGGTTTGATGATGTCGTTGATCAAGGCGAATGGCTCGAATTTTGGCGCATTCTCACGCACAGCCGCTCTGTCGCCCGATGAGGCTCGAGAGCGCGAACGCGCGAGATTGCGATGGTCTTTTTGGTGCAACGCCCAAGCTGGCAGTTATTTCGTTCGATATCCGCATCGTTCGCTTCGCGGCCTTGCGGCGCTTCGCGCGATGCGCGCACTGCCGCACTACGCAACCGCCGCGCGCATCAGACGATGCTGCTCCTCGGACACGCGCAAGTCGGGGCGAAACTCCTCGAAAGGACGGTCCAGCAACGCCGAGACGATGCGCGACGAGGCATGGCCGTCGCCATAGGGGTTCACGCTGCGGGCGAAGGCGGCGCGGGCGCTTTCATCGTCGAGAAGCAGCGACACAGCGCAAACGATTGCATGGCGATCCGTGCCGACGAGCCGCGCGGTGCCGGCCTGCACGGCTTCGGGGCGCTCGGTGACATCGCGCATCACGAGCACCGGCTTGCCGAGCGCGGGCGCTTCTTCCTGCACGCCGCCCGAGTCAGTCAATACGATGGACGCGCGCTGCAGGAGACGCACGAAGCCCATGTAGTTCTGCGGCTGAATGAGGAACACGTTCGGCGAGGCGCCGAGCGCGCTGATCACCGTGGCCTGCACGTTCGGATTCAGATGCACCGGATAGACGATCTGAACATCGTCACGCCGGGCGATCTCGCCGAGCGCCGCGCAGATGTCGCGCAGACCCTGGCTGAAGCTTTCGCGCCGATGACCGGTCACGAGCACGAGTTGTTTCGAATCGTCGAGATACGGGAAGCGAGCATCGAGCGAGGCTCGCAGCGTGGCGTTCGAGTCGATGCGCTTCGTCACTGACAGAAGCGCGTCGATCACCGTGTTGCCCGTGATGATCGAGCGGCCTTGCAGCGTCTCGCGCGCGATGTTCTGTTCCGAGCGCTGCGTCGGCACGAACATGAGGTCGCTCATGACATCGACCACGCGGCGGTTCATTTCTTCCGGCCAGGGCCGCGTCATGTCGCCGGTACGCAAGCCTGCTTCGACGTGCGCCACCGGCACGCGCCGATGAAACGCCGCGAGCGCGCCTGCCGTTGCCGTGGTGGTGTCGCCGTGCACGAGAATGCGGCACGGCTTTTCTTCTTCGATGACGTTATCGATCGCGCCGATCAGCCGCGCGGCCAGCCCGTTCAAACTCTGGTTCTCGGACATGACCGCGAGGTCGTATTGCGGAGCGATATCGAAGAGATCCAGCGCCTGTTGCAGCATCGAGCGATGCTGACCGGTTACGCACACGATGGACCGAACGCCCGGCTCCGCTTCCAGCGCCTTGACGAGCGGCGCCATCTTGATGGCTTCGGGGCGCGTCCCAAAAATGGACAGTATCGTTGTTCGCTTCGTTGTCATTGGTCCCGACGGCTACACAATCTTTAACAATTTCGATTGTATTCAGACGTTTAGAAACCTTCTGCCAACTAAAGTGTAAAAAAGTCTAACCAGAGCTTTCTGCCCTTGCGTGGCCATGTTTTGTCAAGGCTTGGACGGTGGTTTTTACCGGAACGGTTAGTTTTTTCCCACACTTCGAAGCGCGCAGCCGCCCTATGCGCACGGCCGTTTTATACGATCAATCCACGCCGATATCCAGTAGTACCGAACTCATGGATTTCCCATGAGCGTCGAGGGCGAGGGACGTCGGGCACTTGCCTGGGAGCGAATGCTATTGCCGCGACACAGCCGTCTTCTATCATTCGCTGCGCAGCCCGCCATGCAGACTCCCGTGAGCATGGATAGCGGGCGGACGTTGCCCGTAGTGAGGAACGCGGTTCGCGAGCGAGATGTCCGTCGAACTGAATCAGTGCCCCGGTGCGCAAGTCTATTTCTTGCCGCTTGCCTTAGTATCGGTGAGCTCCGTTACTTGCCGATCCGATAGCTCGAGTTTGAGCGGAGCATCGGCGGACAGCTTTTTCGCCTCGACGACCTGCTTCCAGCTTCCGTTCGCAGGCGGATCGCGATAGAAAGCGGCGATCGCTATGTATGCCGTTTCCTTTTCCAATGGCTGTGAAAGACTCGCCGATGCAGCTGGGTTGACCACCACGCCTAGGCTTGCCTGGAGATCTTGCGCGAGCATGGTTTTGTCGTCACGAATGAGATCGCCATAGGCCGCGCTGTCGAATAGCTTGCGGTCCTTCAGTTGATAAATGCGTACCGCCACTGAAGTCGAACGACCCGCCGCGTCCTGATTCAGCCCGGCGCGCGCGGTCAGATCTACGTCGAGCACTTTCACCCGTTTGTGGAAGACTGCGTTATAAGCGTCGACCGAGGTATCGGAAACGGTTTGCCAAGCGCCGCATCCCGAAAGCAGCAGCGTCGCGGCGACGCTTGCTGCGCTAAATCGTTTCAACATGATTGCCTTCTGCTATTGAAGTCACGCCGCGTGCGGGCTGACATGTGGCTTGAGATAAGGATTGATGCCGGGAGCAGGAAGCGCCTCGCATACACCGAGCGATATCTCGATGTCGCGTTCCGCCTCGGAGGGCAGCACCACGGTCCAGCCGAGCCGCGGGGCGCGCGCGCCCAGCAGGACGCCAACCGCCGGTGTCGGAACGAAACGCGAGGACATCTGCACGCGCAAATGCACATCGGCCTTGACGCCGATATAGAGACGCACCAGTGCCATCAGATCGCGATGCAGCCACCCACCGGGCAGGAGATCGTTGGCCTGCTCGGCGTCGCGCGGACGCATCGTCACACGCACCGCACGGCTTCGATAGGTAATTCGCTTGCCGAGCACATAACCTCCGCCGAGGCCACGTCGCTTGCTGCCGGCGCTTGCGGCACCCACGTCTTTCGCGCTTAGCGGCGAACCCTGTTCCGTGCGCTTCGCAACCGGCCAGAACTCATCGACCCTGACCTCCACGCCGGGCGCACCAAGCGCAATGACGCCAGCCAGACCCTCCGGCGTGCGAGTACGTTGAACCATCAGACTTAGCAAGGCGAGCATGCGCGACTCTGGCAAACCGGCGCGCGCGGGCTTGTTGCCCCAGCCGAAACCAGCAAGACACAAAAGCTTTTGCGAGTGCTGGTCCGTACCGCCGTGGCAAAAACTTTCCGGATAGCGATACTTCTTCCACGCCCGATAAAGCAGCGTCGCCAGCCGATGATTGAATTGGTCGAGAAACGCTTCGACTGCTTCGTGCCCCTCCTCGCGCTGGACGATATCGTCGAGATAATGCGTCGGCATCGTCGCATCGACGCCGTACAGACCCATGAACGTAGTGCGCACGGTAGGCGCAAGCAGGGCATCGCCCTCGTCCGCGAATTCGACACTCGCCATTTCGCCTGCGGGAAAGCCCATGCGCGGGCGCGGCCTGAAGCGCACGGGTTCGTGTTCGGGCGTGTCACGCTCGCCGAAACCCGGCCTGTTCGGCTCGCTCGCCTCAAAAAGACGGCACAGTTGCATGAAGCTCATTCGTGGCGCGCGCGCGAGCAACGCGGCGACGAACGGTTCGACCCCCGATAGATCGCGCGCCGTCATAGCGGAGCACGCCGCGTCTTGCTGCGCGGCCATTCGATGCGAGCCTGCGACGGCAGACTCACGATGGCGAGCTTCGTGAAGAGATTGATTTCGGCATACAGTTCGAAGAAGCGATGCAGCAGTTCGGCGAACAGCATCACGTCGCCTTCGCCCGAGAACGCCTGCGAGTCGAGCGTCACTTCGATCAGCACGCCGCGCTCCACAGCGCCGCCGGAAATCTCCTCCAGCAGTTGCTCCGAGACGTGCAGAATGCCGGCGAGCCGCCGCCGATTGAGTTCGTCGTTGGTCCAGTCATAAAGTGCGAGCGCGCCGCGCAAGACCTCGGCGTTGAGCATCGATAGAAAATTTGGCGCGAGATGTGACAACACGCGCCACTGAAACCGGTCGCCGGTGGGCGGATAAAGCGGCAGCGTCGGCGCGACGAGATTACGCACGCCGCCCACGTTTGGCGTGCTGAGCGCGAGCTCGTCGATGCGCGCTTCGCGCAAACCCTTACGCGGCAACATTCCGTTGGTGCCGGTCACGCGTAGCGATATGCTTTCCTCTGGCAGCGTCTGCATCGAATCCCATGCATGTCCGCCAAGAATCACCCACGTCTCGTGTAGACCGTCCATACCCGGCCGCACGCGTGTATGGAAGTATCGTTCGGGCGACTCGTGCCGCAACATGCCTCCGCGATGTCGAAACGTCGCGAAGGGAACATATTCGAAGCGCTCGGCGGTTTCGTGATCGAAAGATTCGGCGGCATCGACCGAATAGGTTTCGACGTGCCCGCCCTGATGCCCCGCGGGCACCACGCGATACTCCGTCTCGTGATGATTGATTACCACCGGCTCGGCGTCGAGGCTGAACAGGTTGATGACCGGCGTGCAGAAGAGGCGCAAATTGTCTTTGTTGAAACGCTGATCCGACGGATATGCATGCTTCAACACAATTTCGAACTCGAAGCGCGTCGCGCCCACCGGAAGCATGTCGATGTCGAGCCCGCAAAGATCGACGAACAGAAACTTCTCGCGGAACGTGAAATATTCGAGCAGCAGCTGATAGCCCGAAAATGCAGCATCCGACTTAGGCCACAACCGTTCTTCAGGAGAGAACCCTGCCGGTTCGATGCTCACGCCTTTGCACGGCAGGGCCTCGCCGTTACGAACCTCCGGGATGCGCCATTCGATGACGTCGACCTGACGGGTCAGCGCAAGGTGCATGGCAAACGCCGTCGGCTGATCCGCGCTCAGGTGTAGTCGCAGGCGCGAGAGATCGGTTTCCGTGCGGCGCGCCGAGTTATCCAGTTCAAAGGCTATCCGAATGACCGAACGGCCGTCGTGCCGCACCGCGGGGCCTGCCTGCAAGAGGCGCAACGGCTGCATGGCGACGGGCTGCGTCGTGCGGTAGAGGCATTGCACCGTCCGAGGCGCAGCGGTTGTGCCTGAATCCGTCGGCACGGAAATCGGCGCGGAGCGCACCGCGACGCCTGCCGGGACGTATGCGGTTTTCTGCATCCGCTCGCCTTGCGGCAAGAGTTCCACGACGGACAGCGATGGGATCATCCGCAAGTAGTGCGGCCAGAGCAGGCTTACGATGCCTTCTGTCAGCTCCGGCAGTTCGTCGTCGAGTTTCTGCCGAAGCCGGCCCGTGAGAAACGCAAAACCTTCATAAAGACGTTCGACGTAGGGGTCGCGATCACCCACGCGATCGAGATTGAGCATGCGCGCGCGATCAGGATGCGCCCGTGCGAACTCGCGCCCAGACTCGCGCAGATAACGCATTTCTGCTTCGTAGTAGCGCAGGACCGGATCGCCGCGCGAGAGGTCCTGATTGGGGTCTTGTGTCGATTCGTCGTTCATCTATGTTTTCATGACAGCGTGAGCGCACGCGCCGGGTCCAGCACGATCAGTTCACTACGCAGTTCGCCGATACGGTTGGTCAGCGTTGTCTTGTCGGCGTCCTTGCGGACGCTCATCGTCTTCAATGCACGCATCAATTGCTGCTTGACCTCAAAAGCGAGCGCCGGCTCCCAGCGTGCGAGAGGCAAGGTGCGCGTGGCGGCATCGAGTTCCGCGAGAAGTGAGAGTGCGGTATCCGCGCGGCCGGCCTGCTCGGCCAGACGCGCCATCATCAGGCGCTGCAGATAGCGATGCTTGTCTGTCTTCATGCCCGGCAGCGCATCGAGCCAGATAAATGCAGCTTCAATACCATCGCGCGCGGACAAATCACGCGCCTGTGCTTCGATCTCGGGCCAGTCTCCGGCCGCACCTTCCGCGGCATTTGCCGACACCGGCAACGCCGCGATACTCTCGCCTGCGTCAAGATCGCGCACGACGGCGTGACGCGCGATCCACTCGAGCGTGACATCATCGGCGAAAGGTGTACCGTCATTGAAGGCAAGCCGCTCGATGCCGGGAAGACGTTCGAGAAAGAGCGCGAAATCCGCGCGCAGCAAATCGCGCCATGCATCATAAGGCGTGCCTACGTTATCGAGCGCAACGTGCTGAAAATGTTGCAGATCGAACCAGAGGTGATTGACCCCTTCCATGAACGCCGCTTCGACGCGTTCCAGCAACTCGTTCCATTGCTTTTGCAGCACGAGGCGCTTGAACTGCTGACGCAATTCGCCGCGTGGCGCGGCGAGCCGGGTTCGAGCGCCGGCATCCGCGGGCGGGACTTCGTGAAGCGTATCCCAACGGATACTGCGCACGAGTCGCGCAGAAGGCAGATAGCCGTTTTCCTGATCGCGCAACCATACAGCCATGGTGCGAGCCTGATCGAGCAATTCGCGCTGCGATGCGATCGGGGCGCTACCGGCAAGCGCCGGAGCCGACGGAATCGGCGCGGTCGTGCTCGGCTCGGCGCTTTGTATGCCGTCGTCCTTGCGTTGGAAGCGAGAGGCGAGCATCTGCAAGTTGGGCCGCGCCGCTTCCGGCCATGTGAGTGTCTTTCCGACGATCGCATCGAGCGCGGCGACCGCGCGTTCCACATCACCAGGATCGAAAGCGTCCCGGCTGTCGAGCAAGTCCAGCGTGCGTGTCGTAGCGAGCATTTCGAGCGCGCCCTTCCTGGCTTCGGGACGCAAAGGCAAGATGGCATCGCCGAAGCGGTCGATCATGGCAGCAGCGAGTTCGAGACCATCGACGAAGCCTTCAGGTCCGTCCTGACGCAATCGCGCAAAAGCGTAATGGCCCGCGACACGCAGATCCTTGCCGACTTCTTTCGTGATTTGCTCGCACGAGCGGACAATCAACGAATCGTCGATGCCCGAAAGTTTTCCTGCTTCATCCTTCAAGCTGAAAAAGGCGTCTTCGTAACCGGGATCTCGACCGACGCCTGCATCTCCGGGAAGCGGCGCGAGCCAAGCCTCCCAAGTGTCGAGGCGAGCGCGAGCAAATTGGGCAGCATCGCGCGAAGGGAAAAGCGTTTTAAAAAGACCAGCAAACATCAATGCATCTCTGTGGTTGCGCCTTGCGGCAAGGGAATGCCCAACTGATTCGCCGCAGTGAACGCTCCGGGAGGCAGCGGCGGAGGGTTCGAGGCCGCCGACGTCGCCTTCGTCTTCGCGGGGTTATTGACCAGGAAGACGCGCTCTGGCAAGGCGAAGTGTCGTAACACAAGTACATCGAGCGGACCCGCGCCGCCTTCCGCGCGCATCTGCACCGAAAGCGGCAGCGCCTGACTTTGATCGGGTGTCCAGGAAAGCAAGTAGCGCGCGCTGTCCTGTTGCGTAACCTTCGCACGCTCGAGCAGGCGTATCACGCCGAAACGGCCTTGGGCATCGAGGGCCGAGCGCAGGCCGCCTTGCGCCGTTTCCCATTCCAGATGCGTGACGTTCTCCAGCGACTGGCCCGGCCATTCGAAGGGCATCCATTCTTCTTGCTGATTGAAGTACTTGAACGTGCGGCCCGCAAGCACGAACGTCATTTCGGTGACGCCGGGAGTTGGTACACCACGGAGATCGAAGCGGACGTGTGCATCGCCGGATGGAAACATCACGGTCGAGACGCGCGTGAGCTTGTTGAGCGCGATAAGGAACGCGGGATCGAGCGTAAGCGCGCCCTGATTCGCGCCCTGCGCCGCGGCCCAGTGATCGCCCTGCCGTTCGATGATGCCTGCAAGTTGCGTCGCGACGAACTGCGCAATCACGCCATTGTCGAGCCGCAGGAAGCGCGCAAGATCGGGCAACGATGCATCGTTGTCAGAATCCGCGAACGGATAGCGGGATGCGAAGTTGCGATTCCAGTCCGCGAGAATGGCCGTGCGCCAGATGTCATTCAGACTTGCGGACGCGGGGCGCACGACAACCTGCCACGTCTGGTCGAAGGGAGCTTCAAAGAGTTTGCCGAAACCGGCCCAGCGCTCGCCGAGGCTCGCGGACACACGGCTTGCGTAGTCGCGGCTGTCAGCAATATCCGAAGTCTTTCCTTGCAGCATCGCTTGCGCCGCGGCGCGCGACATGGCGTCCGGGTCGGGACTGGACATCATCTGCTGCGTTCTCAGGCGCATGGCGGTGACGCGTTCGAGATAGCGCGGCAGACTGAGGTCGCCGACAGGTTGCGGCACGCCTTTCCCATTCACGGACGCAGCGGCTACGAGATCGCTTCCGGTCAGGCGCAGGACGGGGCCGAAAGCTTCGGCGAGCGGGGTGATCCTAGCTTGAGCGCGCTTCGATGGATCTTTCTCGTCGGCGCCCACGAGTTGCTGTGCCTTCGTGATCAGACTGTCCGACAACGTTTGCGTCGATGCGCCCGCGCCGGCCTGATAGACGATTGCGTCCATCAACGCGACGAGCGGCGAGCGTTGCGGGTCGCCGAGCAGTGTCAGTTGATCGACCGTGCCGGAAAGCGACGATGCATCCTGCCAGCGAATACCGTTGAGAAATTGCGCCCAGGCGCGGAAGTAGTCGTCGAAGTAGCGTTGGCGAAGTTCGGCCTTCAGTGCCGACGGCGATGTATTGTCGGCTTTCGCGTCTGAGAGCACCCAATCGCCTGCGACGGTGTGATGTTCGCTCGCCTCGTCGATCGCTTTGGGAATGCGTTCTTCCCAAGCGGCGCGCGTGAAAACGCCCGGGACCGTGGCGCTCGTGCCGAAGAGGCCGCGACTAGGATGATCCCCGAGGATGCCGGCCAATGTCAGCGGCGGATATTTGGGCTTGGTTTCATCGATGATCTGCTGGTAGATCGCATCCGTCGAATTCTGGATTCCGCGCACGCCAATGATCGTCTGACGCGCCGACGCTATCAGTGCCGCGTCGGGCGTCAAGGCCGGCGACGCCCCGTGCTTTAAGTGGCTTGCATAGAATGCAATTGCGTGCTGGCGCAGGTCCTCCCACGCGCCTTGCGTGAGCGTCGCATTTTGCTGGCGCGCGGGTTCGTTGGTGGCTAGTAGCTGCGTCGTAAGGAAGGTTGCGTCGGCGTGCTCGGGGTTGGCGAGCATGAGATATGTTTTTAGCGTGTCATAGGCTGCCTGAACTTGTGCGTTGCCGCCACTGGCGATTTCGGCATCCGATAGCGAGGCAAGTTGGCTCAGGCGGTTTTCGAGTTTGGCTTTGATGGGAACGATCAGGACGCGTGAGGCGGCGTTGAGGTAAGCCGGCCAGAGGCGCTGGTATAGGGCGGCGTCGTGGTTCAGACCGAAGCG
Source organism: Caballeronia sp. LZ003 (assembly GCF_031451465.1). Lineage (NCBI taxonomy): Bacteria > Pseudomonadati > Pseudomonadota > Betaproteobacteria > Burkholderiales > Burkholderiaceae > Caballeronia > Caballeronia sp. LZ003. The sequence goes on from NZ_JARUXJ010000003.1 coordinate 1,431,921, forward strand.
GGTGTAAAGCGGCGCGCCTTCCTTGCTGCGGATTTCGAGCGTGTCGAGTTGTTTGTCGAGCGCGTTTAACGCCTGCAGTCGTTGCTCGGGATCTTTCGCGGATGACAGACTTTCCAGCGTGCCTGCATCAGTTCGGACCATTGAACGATTGACGAAGCCTGAAAGCAACGTGCCGGCGACAAATATGCCCAGGACAACGATGACGCCATATGCCGCCGCGCTCGATAACGACACGCCCACACGGCGGCCATAGATAGCGCGACTGTGCGTTAAGACGGATTTCCAAAGAGCGTCATAAGACGGCAATGCAAAAGCTTGTTCGCTCACTTCGCGATCTGCGTCCTCGACCTGTTCAACACAAATCGGGGCAAACAGCAAACCGTGTACATCACTGCGCCAGAATCCCGACGTTCCAACCGTGTCGAGGAGGACACGTAACGCGGCACGAAACCGCTCTATGTGTTGCGACATCTCCGCCGCAGCCCGATCGAGCGGGTCGCGAGCAAGGCGTGCAACCCCGTTGCCTGCAAGACTGCCGGCGAGATTCGTTAGAGTGGTTTCAAGTTCTGCCGAGTTCGAGCGACGATCCGACCACGTCACGCCAATCGATGCGTCGTACGCGGAAATATTCCCGGTACACCTGACGGCATCGACAAGATAGACAGGCGCCGACCAGCACAACGTTCGAGCCTGAAGCACGAGGCGCTGCGCCATGCCCTCTGCATCGAAGGGCGTCCTTGCCGGGCCGAGCACTTCAGTGCAAGCAACCACTGCGTCCACAGGGCGGTGACGACGTAACCGCCGAAGTTTTCTTAACCATTCCACGTCGGGTTGACCGTCGTCATGGCATCCATGGAGCAACACGGCGCCTTGAATCATCTGCCAGCCGCTGGTGGAAAGTCCTGGCGCGATGCGATCCACGACCGAGCGCTCGCCGGCTACGAGTATCCACCGAGCCCGGTGTCTCCACCTCAACCCGAAGCGATGAACCAGCGCGGTCTGTAATGCCTTCGCGCTGCCGGCCGAGTCTTGCGAGCGCAAGTTGTCAGCCGTGCCACCGGGTGGACTTGCTTTTTCCGCGTCGTACCGCATGAACCATCGTGTGGCCCTTAGCGATGCAATCAACAGCAAGATTGCCTCGAAGAACTTGCTCAGCAAAATCAATATCAAGAGCACACAAAACAACGAAAGTTCAACGATGAGCAGCTTGTCTCCTGACAAACCAATGCTTGAGCCCTTTACCGCCAAGCCAACCGCCAACGCCAGATAGACGATGAAAATAGCGATAGCAATTAAAAGCGCCAGCGGTCTTTCTCTTTGTTTAGTCACGTTCTTTCCTGCAAATCAGAGCGGTCATTTCGTCGTCTTCCCGTGCCAAAATCAAATGAGGGTTGGGGCTCGCGCCTGCGCTTGCTGCAGCTAGCGCAAGCGCGAGCCAACCGCTAGCAGCCGAGCAGTCGCCGATCGACGACTCGATCGAGATCAATTGGGTTTGCTCATCGAGCTTCGCTGACCGACGAACAAGGCCCACATCATCTTCTTGCAAGCCAGCAATCCAGACAGTGCTCAATTCCTGCACACTTGCCCCGGACCAACGGCTTGCAAGGCCAATCGCGTCCGCGATCTTATCGACGCCTGACTTGACCGGCCGGTGCAGGTGCACTGCCGGCTGACCGCCAGCCTCAGGCTTGGAGACATAGCCAAGCAACACGGCAACCCCTACTTCGGCGACTCCCCCGCCAAGCACGTTGCTTATGGCATTGCGAAGTTCGATTGCAATGACGAGATGAAAGGTATTTTCGTCTTTCTGATCCAGCCACGCGTCGGTGGTGAAGAGCGCAAAAACGTCTTCGCAACTGATCCGGAGATCGAACTTTCCAAGCTTTTTCAGCAACGCGCAAATTCGATCAATCACAGGCTGCGTCTTGAGATTGGAGTGCAAGCAGAGATGTACGTGAAGCGTGCTTTTTCCCGGTAGAGCTGACAACGGCAACTCTAGATCGCTGAGCATTTGGTCGATCAGCCATTCGCACACAGCCAGATGACGAGTGTGCTCCCCCAGTTCGTTGCTCGGATAAAAAGGCTCGCCGGGCACGTCTATCCAGCGCGCCAAGACTTCTCTATCTCTCTCGGCAGCGCTCAGACGCAACTCTGAACGAACTTTTCCATCGACGATGCTCTGGAGACTGTTTTCCTTCTTGTCCGAAGAGTAGTGCCAGGAATAGCCATAAACGGTCAATGGCTTACTGGCGGCAGCGTGACATGCTGCTTCTGCATCTTCGCTGACTCGATTATTGGCAAGCGCTGATGCTCGCGCCGCGGAACTGTATGCCAAAGTTGAAAAGAGCGAGAAGGCCCAAATCAGAACGGGGTATCCGACGGCGCAGAGCCAGAACCAGGCCGTATCTGTCTTATGGCTCTCTCGCCAAAGAGAAATCACCATGGTTGCGCCAATGCACAGTGCAAGCACCAACAACGAACCCCAAAGGACGAGCGACGCTCTAGGTGCAAGCGGAACCGCCGCTTTCGGTGGAATTCTTTCGAAATCGATTGGCATCGTCTACTCGACGGAAGCACCGAGCGGGGATGCAATCAAGTACGCGCCACATTCCGTGTGGTCTCCATCACGGGAGAGTGAGGCGATGCCATCTTTTATCCGCTTGCTTCCTTCGACGATCCGGTTGTCGCCACGGATTGGGCAAGAGACAAAGTCTCCGATGCGGGCAGCACGTCGACCTTTGACTTTAATGCGGTTGGAGCCGCTGAGGATCTTGCCGCCGTGGCTGGTTACATCGCCTTCGTATGCTAGGTTTTTCATGATGGTTTTGTTTTGCTTCGCGCCAACGGAAATCGGTTCAATCTAGAAGCCTGGGTTGTGGGTGCCTAAGCGCTTGGCCTGCTGGGACCACGTCACGCTTGGTTTTGCAGATAAGGAACCACCCGTAGCGACTCGTCGTACACGGCGCTGGTGCGGTCATCACCCATTGCGGTCCAGCTTCGCCTTGCAGGCGCGTGCAATTCGCCGTTCGGGTTGGTCTTGTCTTCCAATTAGCGGCCCTTTTGCGATTCGAAGGATTGGACTTCCGTTACGAGCTCCAAAAAAAACAGAGACCTATGCGGAAACACCATTTTAAGAATCACCAATTTGACTTAGTTACCGAAAATCTTTCATCGCTTGCAAACTCAGAGTATTCGTCAAGGATGTGATGGACATCTCCCAAACACCGTCGCCTAAGTTGCGACTCAAGCCTCAACATTCAATCCGGCGTGTATATGTCTAATTTTCCTTTGCAGCCTGTCGATTCTTTACTCGCGATGGAATGTTCTTAGTTAAGCCGAGTGAGTTCATTCTGGCCTCGTAAGCCACATAAAGCGGTATGGCCCTACTCTCAAATCCGTTCGTCCAGTAGGCGTCAGCAAGGTTAAGCTTGGCAACAAATCGTTCCGGGAATGCACTCACTATGTGCTCTAGCAACGGTATTGCCTCGTAAGATCGATCATACTTTGAAGATTGAAAGCAATATCAATTATATCCTGCACAGTATTTACATTAATATACGGCACTAGCTCTTCGACGCTATAAAACGGAAATAATCTGATGAATTCTTTAATAGCCGCCTCATCTTTTATAATGGTCCGAAAATAACGAAGCTGCGAAATCACCGCTTTCCTCGACTGGGTTGAAGGCGTATATCGAGGAGGTCTTAGATCGCCTGGCGCAAAGCAGCCTTCCACACGCGCAACATATTCTTTTGAGGCTACTTCGCCAGAGTTTAGGTAGGGCTTTTCTCCTGTTACTTCTCGTCGTAAGCACCAATTCCCGAACGAACTATCCCATTCATAAATGTTCGTAAAAATCTGTCCCCCTTGACTCGAACAGCTGCCGTCAATGGCTATGGAATACGCACTTGGAACCTTGTAAACTGCCATCGAGCTACATGAATCGAATTTATCCACATTATATAAATGGACAGCCCCATCTGTCGCACGATAGCTGATTTTTAGCTTGTCGTGATCGTTTTCAGATGTCAATGTACTCACAACGCCAATCCTCTCGAAATCATCTCGAAGTACGTTTTCGCGCGCGTAAGCCGGCGTATTCATGACCGAAAGTAGAACAACAAAAATCAAGCACTCGCAGGTTGCTTCTCTCCACTTCACAGATTTAAATGTTCTGCGCCCTTATTTCGAGGAATAACGAGGCTATCCTATCGGTTCTACGAAACTCTCGCACTGACATGCATCAAAGCAAAAGATGAAATCTATGGCATCGCGCGACTTCAATAAACTTACACCGTTTGCGAAAATCCTTTAGATCGCTGACATCTCCTTGACCGCGTTGATAACATCGCGGCCAACATGCCGCTATTTTGTGGCTTCAGATGCAAAAGTCTGCGTGGTACTCTACCCACTCTAAGTGGTAGTCCGCCATAACACTGCTTTTTGCGGTATTAGCTACAGTCTTCCGTTAGTCGATGCCATCAATCGGGGCCACCGTCCCGATGCCTCTGAAAGCTCGCGAATTGAACCTTTGGTAAATTCCTGGCTCACAGACTCTGTTTGATAAAAGTTTGTCGCCTCGTTTCACATAAACTCCGCCGAGTGCGCTTGCGTACACTACGTAGTTATAGGCACCGCGTCGAAACTTAATGTGTGTTGAGCTTGCATTGGCTGCGGAAACATCACTAATACTGAATCTATTATGTGGCGGAAGGCTCCGTTCTGGATATTGGAGTTCGATCTTCTCTTTCGTTCCGATGCGGTATTGTACATAGCCGTTATTCGGCGAGATATTACCAGATGCACAAAGGGAAATTATTTTTCCGCTGGCATGACAACTGAAATACACTTCCTCAAAATCCTTACAAAGCGTCAATTCTGCGTGTGCAACATTTAATGTACTGGAGCTGATCGCGAGTGCAATCATAATTTTTTGGAAGCTGAGCATTTTGTTTATACGCGATCGTTAGATTGTAGCGACTCAGCCTACGAGCCAGTCTTGGTTAGTTAATTCACAATTCAAGCCCGAAGGCAATGCACGAACTTTTTTATAACGCAATAATATTACACGCCATCCTACGGCTACCATCGTTGTAAGATCAAAATCCTAATAGAATGACCATTCTTTAGGTTAATCCACAGTAAGAGGCGATTTTGGAGGTACGGAAATCCACTCGCCGATCAATTTTGGCTTCAAGGCTTTTAGGATGAACAAGCCGGTCACATTCGCGCCTTTGTCTGTTTCAAGCAGATAGGTTTTATGTCCTGAATTCGACCCATTCAGCCTCATCGCAGCGGATGCGTTCGAATACGTATAAGCCCCCTCTAAACACAGATCTTCGACCGAAATCGAATAACTAAATCTATATTTACCCCCGATGAGCGAGTGCCCTTTTTGCGGCTCGCCTTTTGATTTGGACCTAGCCAGGCAAGAGAGTCTGCCACGAAAGACGATGGCATTGGCCTCAGCGTTCGCAACTAGAGCAAATCGATCACCCGGTCCCGGAATAAAATCGAACCCCACGAGGGATATTAATGATTTGCCCTCGACATCGGTTATGTGAATTGATCGACTGCCTGATTCGGGATCGTTGCGGCTACATAGAAAAATGCTATGGTGCGCAAATTTGAGGCTTTTAGCCTGCGTACACCCATTAGTTCGAGTAACTTGGCTCGTCGAATCGTCGACGAATGAAAGCAGTCCAACGTCGTTCACAGTTTCATCTACGACGAACTTTTCCAAAGGAGTCTTCTTGCAGAGGGTCCCCACTAGTCTAGTTTGATCTACTGCGTCGTAGACGCTTTTAAACGCACAATCTGTGTATAAGGCGCCGCCACTCACGTCGATTGGCACTATCACGTGATACTTTCTCCGCGAGCCTTCAGAATTAATCTCTAACGCTACGCCTCCACCGACAAGGTGCACCAAATTGGAATCCAGGGTATGCTGGCTTTCCAGAAGATTTTCGTAACGCCTTAGCGGCATTTCACCGTTGTACAACTGAACAACATTTCTTTCGCCTTCTCGCTCGATTTTAAGCTGCAAGGTGTTACTTGCCTTTTGGTCGGATAAGTCAAAAATTTGCGCCGATATTAGCGGAGAATAAAAATTAGCAAACAAAAACAGGCACAAAAGTTTTAACATTTCGACAGTTCCAGAATTGACTTTAAGCGAATGGCAAGTCCTGCGATCGTTTCGGCTTGATCTAAGCCATTGATAATCTTCCGTGCGTTCACGAAGTCCACGTGTTCGTCGTTGATATAGTTTGACAGTTTCTTTCCAGTGAAAAGCCCAGTGTCCATTCCATACACTGTCGCCCAGGCTGCGACCTCGGGCTCTAGCATTCGATCGGGATCGTTAACTAAATCAATGCCAAGTGACTGACCTGTGGCGCTGTAATTATTCGCCCAGGTCACTTGAACATAACCGACGGCGCAGAGCCAGAACCGGACCGTCTCTGTCTTATGGCTTTTTCGCCAAAAAGAAGGCGCCACGGTTGCGTCAATATACAGTGCGAGCACCTACAGGACGAGCGGCGCTCTGGGTGCAAGGGGAACCGCCGCTTTCGGGGGTGCCTAAGCGCTTGCCTGCTGGGACCACGTCACTTTCGCCGTTCGGGTTGGTTTTAATCTTCCAATTACTGTCCTTTTGCAATTTGGAGGATTGGAATTGCGTTACGAGTTCCAAAAAATTAAGAGAAAATTATAAACGCGAATTTACCATCCTAAAGAAGACTTCCCTTCAAATTGTCATTCGTCGAGAGTTGACTTAAGTATCCATTTTTTTATTTTCTTGCCATTAGCCTGTGTGTATTCTGTCTTAACCCATCCGTCTTTGCTAACCCCGAGCACTTTTACCCTGTCGCCCGGAACTAGATATGCGGTTGTTCTTGCTAATGCGTCAGGAGAATCATACAGCCAAGATTTGATCCGGACCCTGGTATCAAGAGCTAACTCACTTTCTCTTTCATTCGATACTTTAGCAAGCTTATTTTCAATGTATCTTGCATCAGACGCTGCACCCTCGCGTCTGAGTGCCGCGGCTATCTGCCTGTAAGTGTGTCGATTAGTATTACTGGGGGAGTCACACGAGATTAAATTCTCGATACCCAATGCATCGACCACGCGATCGCGCAATGTTCCTGATTTTGGCGATTTTCGAAAATCGGTCCATAGTTGATTAGCAAGATCTTCCTGCCCCTGCAACATCTCGCCCGAACGGTCGCGCCCCTGCTCAATCCAAGCGTCTTTTTGCTGCGACCAGGCTCCCGAGCAGATAGCTCCAGTTTCGAAGCTAATCATGCATCCGGAAGACGTGTCTACGACGGGGCAATATTGATTTCCCACTATACGTGGCTCCTTGCCTGCACTTTCGAGCATTCCCTGTCTAACTAGTGGGAGCACCAAATAACGCCCGCTAAAAGATGAGCTTCGCCCGCTTACGCCATTGAAGACAACGCCGCCATTGATGCTTAATGATTCGTCTGGAAGGAACCGCAGCCAGTCGCCTGTTTTCAGTTTGAGCCGAGCGCGCGCCCACCCTGATCCAAAACGTAGCTCATTAGTACCGGATAGATGATCGCTAAATTGCAACACTTGACCACCTGGCAATTGGGCGGTGACGTCTGCGCTAACATTTGCGAAACTACGCGTCACAAATAATGCGCATGAAACGAACAATAAGGCCAAGAAAGAGTGAGTACTTAATCTCATTGGGACAGCGCTCCACTTAATGATGCGTAACGAGTATTGTTGTCATTCATTCGCCTTCGTGCGGCGTAAGCCGCAGTCAACGCTGCCTCGTGTGCCGTATGCTGCACACCCCACTTCGCGGGATCGTTCGCAACCGATGGATTAGCATGAAAGAAGTCCGTGAGAGCCCTTCCAAAATCGTCGGCAACATTGCCAGGCCGATTCACATGTTGGTCTAAGGCTAACGCCCGCCCTAGATCGTTTCGACAAAAGTCTCCAATTGTAGAAGTGAACCCCGTAGGAATTATAGAAATTACTAACCTAAGTCGGCGCACGAAATCCTTTACTTGTTTCTCCTGGAATTCGTTATCAATCACTGCGTTTACGATGGATGCTAACGGCTTATTAGATACGACATGACCAAAGGCTTTCGCGTTACAGCCAGTCCTAACGAGGCTATAAAGTTCACGTCCGGTAATAGGCGTGCCGCCGGTTAAAGATTCATCACTATAAAACATAGTGGCAATGGGCGATTTAGATCCAGTATCTTCAACGCTCCAACCGCAATCGGCGAATAAGCGTTTATAAGCGGCCCCGTTTTCTTGTTTAAATTCGGCAACTTGAATTGGAAATTCCCCAGCCCCCCGGATATTTACGGTTTTTTGACAAGCTCCGGCGGTGAAGATCTCGCTATCGTACGCTTGAACCGAATCCATCTTCCCTTCGTTTTTAGACATAGCCACTAAAATTCTGTGTTCGCTTTGCGTCATCTGCCCATTCGAAAGAAGGCACCGCATCGCGGGCGATGCTTCTAAGCTTACTCCCCCCCAATAGACGGGTCCGTAGTGCACGGTCTGACCAGACCACCGCGAAACTTTGAATTTGTCGACATAACAGCAGCCACATGAACAACCGTTTGACGCTTCAAAATTCGCCACCAACCCAATCGGATTGATATGAAACACATCTGACCCAGGAAAGCCTGACACTTTTGCCTTCACCTCATCCCACCAAACGAGCTTCTCAATTCGCTTCTGTTCTTCGTCATACTGCGGTGTCCGTCCCGCGACCCTTTCGATCTCCGCATAGAGCTGCTTCCACTTATCCGGATTAGCCCACTCACTCTCGTGCTTCACAATCAACCGTGAGGCCCGCTGCATCAACCACGGATAGTGCCCCGACTCCCCCGCATAAGACACGCACATATCGTCCGCAGCGCCACTCCCATCTCCCTGTGGAAACAACACACGGTAGATGGTCCTCATCATTGGACTCAGCTTAGTCAGGGATTTCGCGTCTGGCACGTTCGCATGACCGGCATAATCCACCCAAGCTTGCGTAGTCGCAAACATTGAGTGCGCGGGGTCGTGCGCATCGTCGATGCAAGAAAAGTCCACCCACGTCTGAGCAAATTCACGCGTCACCCTACCGCCCGCGAACGCCTCCTCCCGCACCCATCCTTCTATGGCTTGCCCCCGTGGATCCGCACTTCCGACACGCCACCAGTTCACCTTGCGTCCGGTGCGATCAGCGTTCTGTTCAACATGCTGCTTATTTCTGTCACGTGCGAGTTCCCCGAGCGACCAACGCTGCACAACTCCGGTCATGGGCGCGCTCGCACCTTCGCGCTCGGCATCGTGGAATAGCTTAGTTTGGGTGTCGATACGCAAGATGGTCGGTTATGCAGACAAGCCCAGCGGAGTCCAGTCGTCCTTATGCGCGCCATGCGCTCCGATCCACGTTCGGGACTGGTCGATGAACGTCTGCACGCTGTCGTCGCAAAACGCCTCGATGTGTGCCATGCGCGTGGCCGACGAACCTGCGTTCAGCGAGTCGTAACGTCCCAGATGTCCAATCAAGTCACCAGCCTTGATGGGAATACCTTGAGCACTCGAGTCGCCCGCGCTATCCAAGGTCGACGCAGTAACCACGACGCGATCGAAGGTGTCGTCGGGCATGAACGCTTGTACCAGCGGACCGCCGTTTTCGTTGCCAAGAAAAATCCATCCGCCCACGGCTGTTGACGGCGGAACCCCACCCGCTTGCGGTGCATACAACTGCGCGCCATGTACGTCGGTGATCTTTCCCCAGCCGTGCTGTTGTTCTCCGATACTGACGCATGCGCCCTGCGGAAGTATGGCCATAGCATGACCTCCTCGTTGGCCTCCTCGCGGCGTCGCGCGTACCGTCAAACCCTGCTGACCCGGGTCAGCAGCCGACCCAGTTCTACTGACCTCAGGTTTATCCCGAGCGTGCTCGGTCACCTTGAATTGCGTAGACCAGTACGACGGTTTGCTTTTCCCCACATCCCGTTCGTAGTCGTCGTAAGCCTGAAGGTGCATGTACACGCTATAGAACGTGAAAGTCTTTCCCTTTGGGAACTCCATCGTATGCCGCACCAAGGCAAACCCGGTGCTGTATAAGGCCTGAGAGGCCGGCTGATTGCTGGAAGCCGGAACCTGGCTGACCGGATAAGCGCGATTGACGCGGTAGGCGATGACATGGCCATCCGCGATGCATCGAACCCCTTGGTTGAGATCCAGCTGCGTACCCGCGCCCGCATCCGTGATGTGTATCCCGCCATGCCACATTCCGCTCTTGCTTACGAGATAGCTCCCTGAAGGTTCCTTATTGGCGAGCATTTGATAGATCTCGTGCTCGTCGGTGAACTTTGCCGCCGCGTCTGCAGGGCGTTGTCCCTTCTTCAAAAAAGGGAACCCAAACGATATTTGTTTGACCTTGGTATCAGGCGGCGCGGAGCGTGGAGCGCTCGGCGCTCTTGCAGCAGGAGCGTTCGCCGGAGCGCTTGAGGCGGCGCGAGGTGCAGAAGCAGGTGCGGACGCAGGCGCAGGCGCAGGCGCAGAGGCCGGTTGTGCCGCTCTTGATGAATTTGCCATATCGATGCTTACTCAGAAAAGCCGAAAGAGATCGGGTTCTTAACGTCTTGCACAGGCGTGCCAGACCACGCCGGAAAAGTGAAGCTTCCCCCGTCAGCGTCGCCAACGAGAAGATTCCCTTTCAACTCGATCTCGCCAGAGGGACTGCCCAATGTGATCTTTCCACCAGACAGCTTGATATAAGCACCGGAGCCATCACCAATGGTCACGCCTCTCTTTCCGGTGATTGTCACATCGGCATCCGACGAACTGATTAACATTCCTTTCAACGCGAGCAATTCCATCGCGTCACCCTGTGCCTGAATCTGCACCTTGCCGCTCGCAGCGAAGAAGCGAATGCCAAGTTTTGCCGCAAAAAGCGAGATTGCCTCTCCAGCCGATGCTGTGATCCGCTTCAACGCGCCAAAGTCGATCCCTTCGCCCGATGTCACAAACATTTGTTTGCGCGATGCGACCTGCAATTGCTGTCCGCTGGCAATGCCAAGCCCGTCCGGCGCGGTCGCAACGAGCACTGGTTTCCCTAGCTTCGTGAGCTTCTCTTCGACGAGCGTGCGCTGCTGATCGACTTCGGCGAGCCACGCCTTAGCCGCTGCGGCCGAATCGTTGAGCGAGCGCAAGAGAGTCTTCGCTTGGTCCAGAGTAGTGTCAGCATCCTGCATGGCTAGCTGCTGACCCGTCGCATTGGGCTGAGCCTCTGCGGACAACAAGACGCCCTTCCCGCCTCTTATGGCCACATGCTCATCCGTGCGCACCTCCGCACCTTTACCTCGCTCCTTGCGATCCTGATCGACCATATGCCCCAGATTCAGCTCGGAAGTCTGAAGCGGCGTGGTCAAGTGGATATGTTCGAGGCCCTCGCGATCCTCCATGCGCATTTCATTGTTCGCTGCCGTGCGAATCAAGTTGCGCGTGTGATTGAGGTTATTGACTAAGTCAGGATGCAGGCTGTCGTGCATCGCGCCAATGATGACCGGCCGATTCGGATCGCCAGCAGTGAAATCCAGCGCTATTTCTGTCCCGTCGATCAACGGAAAGTGATGACCGTAATCTCCACCGCTATATGGCTTGGCCATGCGCACCGGCCTGCTCGCTCCGCCTGGACTCCATGCATCCAAGTCGAACGGCATCTTGACGACGTACTCGCCCTTCTCTGTCAGATACGCATATTTATATTTTCCCGGGGAATCGACTCGGGCTGGAAGAATGCCCTCGATCTTCGGTCGCTTGACGGAGTCGACACTCGTTCGCCAAACTCGATCCGACGGAATCGCCGTGAAGGCATTCCAGTACGACGCACCGCGACCACCGCCACAACGCACCGACGTAATGAACAAACCGTGTTGCGCATCTTGGGGATTTACGTCGAGCCGCATTACCTCGCCTACTTCGAGAGAAAACGGATTTCCCCTCCCTCGATAGCTGACCTGCGTGGCAAGATGCGCCTCGTGTCGCAGTTTCGCAATCTGCTGCCCCTCATCCAGCGTCTCGTAATGCTCGCCCCAACGACTATCCACCGCGTTCGTCGTCTCGTCACCGCGCGCGGCGTTCTCCTGAATCAGCAGATTCACATCCGCCTGACGATGGTTGTAATCGTTAAGCTGCACCGCTTCCGGAACTCGCTGCGTGATGAGCCTGAGCGTGCGGATGGATTCGGAACCCGCGCTCTCCAGCCCCGCATGCGTCCGATATGGAACGACGCGCTGCTTGCGCGCATAGGCGTCCAGATCGTCGCCGAAGATGATGACCGACCTATCCCGTTTTTGTTCAAAACGGAACCACATTCCGGCTTCCGCACAGAGGCGCTGAATGAACGCAAAAGTTGTCTCGTAATACTGCGTGATGTATTCGTGACGCTTGTACGTACTGCGTAGCCTGAAAAAATCGAAGTCGACACCCAGACGGTAGCCATAATGGCGAAGGGTATCCGTTATGATTTCCACGACGGACTGCTTCTGAAAGAGCCGACTCTTAAGCCCGCGAGCAAGGTCTGAAATCTTCGGTTCAAGTACGACGCGATAGCGCGTTTCATCCGCCGATGTGCCAAGCTGTTCAAAGCGCGTGATAATGCCGTGCGTCGTATAGGCCGGCGCCATGGTGCTGAATTCCTTCGCACGGTCGCCGAACATTCGCTGAAGGCGCGCCATATCCGGATCGATCGGTTCGATCGAGAATCGGGCAGGTCGCCCCACGACTTGATTCATCCGTATTTCGGCCGAAGGACTCGTGAATTCAATCTGGCAGCGGTATAGATCGCTGATAGCGCTTTGAGCGCTAAATTTAAGGACGGAAATCGGCGCAGGGTGCGGCGCTATCGTCAACACGTACGCCTGAGACGGCAAGACCATCGACATTCTTAAACCTCTACGGAACGAACGCCACGTCGTTAAACGACGCCGAGGCAATTAAAATCAAAACCGCCTCGGCAATTCACGCTAAAAACTACCGCGTAAGCACGTCAAATCAACTCTTCGCCTTAGGCATCTGCGAAACCAGCGACAACCCAATATCCATGCCCTCCACCTGGAAGTGCGGCACGATAAAGAGCTTGATGCGGAAGAAGCCGGGATTGTCTTCGATATCCTCGACCATCACCTTCGCCTCGCGCAACGGATGCGACGCTTGCAACTCGTCGCCGGGGTCCTTCATTTCGGTGACGAGACTCTTGATCCAGTTGTTCAGCTCGAGCTCAAGAAGACGACGATCCTTGGTCGTACCGATGTTTTCGCGCTGAATCAGCTTCAGATAATGCGCAATCCGCGAGAGCAGGAAGATGTATGGCAAGCGCGAGTTAATGCGACTATTCGCGGTGGCTTCCTTTGTTTCGTAAAGCGCCGGCTTCTGTGCCGAGTTAGCCGAGAAGAAGCACGCAAAGTCGTGGTTCTTATAGAACGACAAGGGAATGAACCCGAGGTTGGCGAATTCGAATTCGCGCGTTTCGGGAATCAGCACTTCGGTCGGGATCTTCGGCTGCACACCGGTGCCAAGGTCATACAGATGAACCGGCAGATCTTCCACCTTTCCGCCCGCTTGCGGACCACGAATCTGCACACACCAACCGTTGTTCACGAAGCTACGCGTCATGTTCGCCGCAAACGCAAACGACGCATTCACCCACAGATAACGGTCATGGTCAGGACCCTTGACCTGCTCTTCATAGTTGAATGCGCGGACGGGCGTGGTGTCCTTGCCGTACGGCAAACGGCCAAGCACGCGCGGCATGACCAGACCCACATAGCGCGAGTCATCGGTGTCGCGGAAGCTCTTCCATTTGACGTATTCAGCGCGATCAAAGAAGTTTCCGATGTCCTGGATAGCCGCGACTTCTTCCATCGACTTCTTGCCGAAGAACTGCGCGCCAACCGAGCCGATGAAAGGCATATGAGCCGCTGCCGCGACCTTCGAGATATTGCGCAGAAGCGCAACGTCCACCGGCGAGTTGGCGAATTCGAAGTCGCTGACCATCGCGCTGATAGGCTGGCCACCCGGCGTGTCGTATTCTTCGATGTACGTCAGTCGATACAGGCCGCTCTGGATCAGCTCCGGCGCGTCCTCGAAGTCGCGGCTAAGCGCGTCCTTCGACACGTCCAGCACCTCGATACGGGCATTCTTCCGAAAGTCCGTTCGGCTCACGAGCATCTTCAGACCGCGCCAGCGGCCTTCGAGCGCCTGAAACTCGGGGTTGTGCATCACTGCGTCGAGTTGCTTGCTGATCTGACGGTCGAGCTGACCGATAAAGAAATCTAGCAGCGACTTGTCCAGGCGATCCACCGGCTTGCTGCTTTGCGCCACGAGTTCGAGGAACGCGCCCATGCCGCGTGCGAGACGTTCGTCGGCAGACGCTTCCGACAATGTGTCGTTGTCACGAAACGCTTCCAGCGGCCGAGCCTGCGCAACCGGCGTAAGATTGATCTTGTCGCAAAGCGATGCATAGACGCTGTCGCCATGCGCGTCACGAGGTGCGTCAAGCACGACGGTCTCTGCCGCGGCGCTCTGGCGTGCGGGATTCTTGCTCATTTTCTTGTCCTGTCTACGGTGCTTTTCGAGAGATGTCGAGGGCGCGTTAAGCGTTGCCTTCGGGCTGCGTGGCAGCCGTGGCGATTTGCGATAGCTCGCCGCGCAGCTTGTCCGACATTTCCTTGTTCTTCAGAATCTTTTCGAACTCGCGGCGGAAGGTGCTGTTGTCCAACAAATTCGACTTCAGATCGCGCAGCAAATTGCGCACGGCCAGAAGTGCCTGAAGTTCCGGAATCTGACGCGCCACCTGTTCCGGCTCGAAGTCCTTCATCGAACGGAACGACAGGTTCACCGGCAACTCAGAGCCGTCGTTCGCGAGCGTATTGTCCGCACCGAACTTTAGGTCTGGCGCGTAATCAGCAAGCACCGCGTCGAAGTTGTCCTTGTCGATGTTGACTTTCTTTCGTTCGGCGAGCGGCGCTTGCTCTCGTCCCGCGCTGAAATCGCCTGCAACGAGTAGCTTCAGCGGCAACTCAATTTTCTTTTGCGCGCCGCCGGTATGCAGGTCGAGGGTGATCGAAACCCGGCTCTTCGGGATTTCGCGCTGGAAGCTGTCCATAAATAGTCCTTATTGATTAGCCATAAGCGCCACTCGATCTGCGAACACGCAGGAACCTCTCGAAGAAGATTCGTTGCGACAACGAACCGCACTACTTGAAGGCGCGACTCTCGAGCACGCTCATGGATCTGTTCACTTGATTGTGATTCTCATTGGGGCACTATTAGAACAGGTTCCACATCAACTGCCAATGATCGTACGGCGTGACTAATAGTTAGGCAACGAAGCTTTATGCAAGGCCTTAATCTTTGTCCCTTCAAAGACTTAGTACTACTCGTGTAAATCGACGGAAGTGAGATTCGTCGGTCCCTCAACTCAAATGCAACACCATTTGACAATTTCCACGTCGCGCACTGGACGCGCTTCATATCTCGAAATAAATGTTTCGCGTCTCCGGCGAAACGGTACACAGAATGTCCTCGTTAGCAGATATGATTCGTCGCTTCGTTTTAGTTATCAGCTATACGAACTAAGTGGTGAGAGATAGAATTCTCAACTGATGGCAACAATAGCTAGAGAAGAAAGACATGCGGATCGAAAAACCGCTTTGGCATGAAGGCCTGATCCTCACGCAACAGCATTTTCAGCAACAGGACCGTTGGAACGAGTTCGCCTTGAGGCAAGTCGCGACGGCCGCGCTGGCTCAACCATGGGGCACCCTGGCCGTCGAGGTAGATGAAGACGCGCTCGCGTCCGGGCGATTCAAACTGACTCGACTCAAGTTGCGTTTTCCGGATGGCACTCCCATCGACACGACGCTTGCTCAGGCGCTGCCTCCGGCGCGCGATCTGCTCGAAGGCGTCGGTGCTAATCGGCAAAGCGTTACTGTGCTGGCCGCGCTCGCGCTTCCCGATGCAAACGGCAGCAACTGCCGCATGGATGAGACAGCGTTGACTCGTCCGCGCCGCTCCTATCGTGAGTTCGTGAAAGTCGTCGATCTCAATGGCTCGGATGAAGCGGAGATCGCGGCCGAACGCCATGCCCTTAGGCTGCTGTTCGACTTCGAACCACACGCCGACGACACGGTATGCGCCATCGCACGCCTGTCGCGTTCAACCAGCGGACAGTTTCAGCTAGTCTCGCAATACGTGCCACCGTGTCTGACGTTGGGCGCTCATGCTCTGCACATGGAGCGCATCAATCGCCTGACCGACATTCTGCTGGCAAAAAGTCTCGCGCTCGGTGCGCGTCGTAGTGAGCGGGTCGATCAGGTGACGGAATACGGCGTGGCCGACGTACAGCTGTTCTGGCTGCTGCATTGCATACATGCAGCGTGGCCGAAGCTGCGCTTTCTTGCATCGAATCCAAATCAGCCTCCTGAGCGGCTGTACGCGATCATCGCCGAACTAGCGAGCGCGCTGATGACGTTTTCGACCGGATCTCAGCTTACCGACATCCCTCTCTACGATCACGCACGCGCCGATGAAGTCTTCACGGAGCTGGAAGCGTTGATTCGCCAATTGCTCGATGCAATCATCCCGTCGCGCGTGGTGTCGATCGGGCTGTCTCGTGACAATGCGACGACATGGTCAGGCAAGATTATGGACGAACGTATCGCATCGGATGCAGCGGACTGGTATCTGTCCGTTAACTCATCACTCCCGGCGTTCGAGCTCGTCGAACGCATCCCGCGCTTGTGCAAGATCGGCGCGCCCGACGATGTCGAACACATCGTCAATTCCGCGCTTGCGGGCATCGCACTCAAGCCTGTGCAACGGGTGCCGTCGGCTATTCCGGTCCGCCTCGACAATCACTATTTCGCGCTGGACGCCGCGAGCCCCGCGCACGCCCGATTGCTGGCTGCCCGCGCGTGCCAGATCTACTTGCCCTCATCCGTGCCAGATGCGGCGCTTGAACTCTACGCGGTGCTACGCGCATGACGACGCTTACTTTTTCGCCGGCGCGCGGCGACACGTTGCTTCGGTCGACGAAGCCGACCATCGAGCCGGCTGCGGGTCTGACAGGCTTGCTACGCGCGTCAGCTCTTCTCGTTACCACACTATCGGCCGGTGGCAAAGCCAGTGACTTCGAACTGCTCCGCCACCGTTGCAAGGAACTTGTCGAAGCGTTTGAGACGGCGCTTACGCAGCATGGGTATTCGCACGACGTAGGCGACGACGCAATCGTCGCGCTTTGCGCACTGCTTGACGAAACCGCCTTGCGTCATCTCGATCCTGTGAATAAGAACAAGTGGATCGCGGAACCCATTCAAGTCGAGCGTCTGCAGCACCATAACGCTGGCGAATACGTATTCGAGCGAATGGCAATTCGCATGCGCGAAGCGGCGCCGAGTGTCGACTTGCTCGAATGCTATGCAGCAATCCTCGGTCTTGGCTTTCGGGGTCGTTATGCGTTAGAGGACGAGACAAAACGCAACGCGCTCATTACTAGCCTCAATGCGCAAATTGAGCAGTTACGCCCGTCTCAACAGCCTGTGTTTCTGATCGAACATGGCGGACGCCGCCTCGGTAGCTGGTTTCAGCGCCTGTCGCCTTGGGGTATCGCCGGATTGTGCGCCGTAGTTGCGCTGGCTGTCTGGTTTGCGTGGCACGTGGCGCTCGATGCTCAACTGGTTAGCACGATTCCGTCGGGCATCAAGCGGTGAATTCAATGCAACGGCTGGGGTATCCCTTTCGCACAGTAGTCGGTATCGCCGCAGCGCTGATGCTCGCCGTGCTTTGGCTCGTCATGCCGGTGACGACGACGCTCGCCTGGTCATTGACTGCCGTCGTCGTGCTGGCGGCATTACTCGCCATCGGTTTGAGCACGCATCAACAGACACGAGCGCGTCAGGCCAGTGAACACGTTTTGACGGCGCTCGGCTCCGCCACGGCGGAGGTACCACTCAGGCTTCGCACGCGCATGCCGCTCGTCCTGGTGACGGGTGACGCCCTGCCATCGATCTTCAATCATGAGAGCAGCAGGGAACGTCTTGTTCATGTCGGAGAGGGAGCCATCTGGGTACGTGCGGATCGTATCCAGGATCTGCCGCGCCTCGCGCTCGCCATGCGGCAATGGCGCGACGGTCACGCACCTGACGGCATCGTGCTGAGCGTGGCGCCTGCGCTGCATGCCGACGCTGACGCGCTGTCACAGTCGCTGCGGATCGTCCGTCAGGCAGTCGCCGATGCCTCTCGCATGATCGGTGCACCGTTGCCCGGCTATGTCGCCGTGTATCAACGGCTGGTCAGAAACGCGCCGACCGATGCGCTCGACGCCGCGCAGTGGCACGGGATCTCAAGCGGAACGCCGCTCACCGACATGAAGCGCTTCGATGCGGTAATCGAGAGTTCCGAAACGGATGCACGCCGGCACGCAACAGACCCATATGCTGCCGCAAGCGTTGCCGGACTGGCTTCGATTATCGGATGGACCCAGCGCGTGATATTCGACACACTAGCCGATTCCCGTCAGCCGGCAGCCCCGTGGGCGCTTCACGGCGCCGGGTGGATCGACTGCGGTCCTGCAAGCAATGCCGATAAACCGTGGGAGCGCGACGTCCAGATGCAGACGCGCGTTATACCGGCGGTCGTCGCGGGCTCGCCTGCGCCGTGGCCTCTGCCACAGCCGTTGATCGCGGCTATGTCGCAGCGCGTGAGAGCGTCGCCGCGGCACGTAGCACTCGCGCATGTCGGCGCAATGTGCGCGCTCGCGCTGGCCGTCGCATTTTGGGGCGCAGGCCGGAACAACGCCGCGTTGCTGACACGTATCGGCGGACATATGGAGCGCTATGCGGGCATCGCGCCCGAGCACGATGCCGGTCGCCGCGACGCGCTGCACGCGCTTATCGCCGATCGCGACGAACTCGATCGTTACGGGCGTTCGGGTGTCCCATTGCGGCTGTCGCTCGGCGAATATCACGGTGCGCCGCTCATGCCTTCGCTCAATACCGCGATCGCCGCATATCAGCCACCTGAACCGCCGCCTGCGGTCGTGACACTCGACAGTATGTCGTTGTTCGATAGCGGCAAGGCAATGCTTAAGCCTGGTTCGAATCGGGCATTGGTCGACGCCGTCGAGATGATCAAGGCGCATCCGGACAAGCGTGTTCTGGTCGCGGGACACACGGATAACGCAGGCAATCCGCGTAGCAACCTGACACTTTCCATGGCGCGTGCAGCGGCGTTACGTGACTGGTTAATCGACGCGTCGGGTATCTCCGCCACGCAGTTCGCTACGCAAGGATACGGCGACACGCGCCCGATTGCCGATAACAACACGCCAGAAGGGCGTGCGAAGAATCGACGCATGGAAATTACGCTTGTGCCTGATACGAACAAGTAGATTTTAGAATCCCCGGGGCTACGGCCTTGGGATCTTGAGGCCCGGGAGAACGCTCTCCCGAGCACGTTTTGTTGTACTAAGAAGGAGCAGTAAATGGCAATTCCCGCATACATGTGGCTCAAGGATGACGGTGGCGCCGACATCAAGGGTTCCGTTACCGTGCAAGATCGTGAAGGCAGCGTCGAAGTCGTCGCTTTCGATCACGGCATCCACATCCCGACCGATGGCAACACCGGCAAGCTGACCGGCACGCGCGTGCACGCGCCGATCACCTTCACGAAGGAAACGGACGCGTCGACGCCTTATCTGTACAAGGCTGTGACGAGCGGTCAGACGCTGAAGTCGGTCGAGATGAAGTGGTACAAGATCGACGACGCGGGCAAGGAGAAGGAATACTTCAACACCAAGCTCGAGAACGTCAAGGTCGTCGCTGTGCGACCGAAGATGCACGACATCAAGGTTCCCGACTACGAAAAGCACAACCACCTCGAACAGGTGGAACTGCGCTACGAGAAAATCACGTGGGCGTACAAGGACGGCAACATCATTCACGCTGACACGTGGAACGAGCGCTCGTAATTCAGGCGCTTGAGTTGCAAACGGATCTGATCCGCTGATCGGGTCCGTCGCCGGTCCATATCGAATGGGCCGGCGATTTTTCATATTTCGCCTCCTTCGGTTCTCTTCGCTTTCCCGTTATGACATCCCGAGATTCCACGCAATTGCTTCGCCGGCTCAACCCGCACTGCTCACGTACGCTTGAAGCGGCCGCGAGCCTTTGCCAAACGCGTCTATCCGACGAAATCACGGTCGAGCACTGGCTTTTGAAGCTGATCGAGGCCGATGACGGGGACATTCCGGCGATCCTCAAACACTACGATATCGATATCGATGCGGTGTGGAACGCACTGCTCGCGGCCATCGATCGGCTGCCACGCAATCTGCGGGGCATGCCTTCGATTTCAATTCAGCTCGCGAGCGTGCTGCAAGACGCGTGGACCTTGGCGTCACGCGAGGATATCGACGGCAAGATTCGCTCGGCGCACTTGCTGCGGGCGATCATCGACGCGCCGCACGTGCTGCGTACGAAAGACGCTTGGCCGCTGCTGTCGCTGTCCAGCATGCAGATCGAGCGGTTGCTGCCGCGTCTTGGCCGTTTGTCGTGCGAAAACCGCGTCGAGGAACCGGAAGCGGAAGACGAGGCGCGCGAACAGGCAGCGTCGGCATCCGAAGAAAATACGTCATCTGCTACACCCGCGCCGCCACGCTCGACCGAAGGCGAAGCCCTTGCGCGCTTTGCTATCGATCTGACAGAAAAGGCCCGCCGTGGCGACATCGACCCCGTGTTCGGACGGGATCGCGAGATTCAACAAATGATCGACGTGCTCGTGCGCCGTCGCAAGAACAACCCGATCCTCGTCGGCGATCCGGGCGTAGGCAAGACCGCGATCGTCGAAGGGCTGGCCCTTCGTGTCATCGACGGCAGCTTGCCCGCAATCCTGCGCCACGTACGCATTCTCACGCTCGACCTCGGCCTGCTGCAGGCGGGCGCTGGCGTGAAGGGCGAATTCGAGCAGCGTCTGAAGAACGTGATCGACGAAGTGCGCGCATCGAGCACGCCGGTTCTACTGTTCATCGACGAAGCGCATACATTGATCGGCGCGGGCAATTCAGCAGGCGGATCGGACGCCGCGAACCTGCTCAAGCCGGCGCTCGCGCGTGGCGAACTGCGCACGATTGCAGCAACGACCTGGGCCGAATACAAGGAGTATTTCGAACGCGATGCAGCGCTCGAAAGGCGCTTCCAGCTCGTCAAGGTCGAAGAACCCGGCGACGATGCCGCATGTCTCATGTTGCGCGGCCTTGCCACGCGTTACGCACGGCATCACCACGTGCATATTCGCGACGAGGCACTCGTCGCCGCCGTCAAGCTGTCGCGCCGTTACATTCCGTCGCGGCAGTTGCCGGACAAGGCCGTCGATCTCATCGACACCGCAGCCGCACGAGTTCGCATGGGACTCGATTCGCCGCCAGCCGAACTGCAACGCGCGCGAGCGGCAGTGGCTGCGCTGGAACTCGAGTGCGCGACGCTCGATGCCGACGAGCGCGCCGGTGTTGCCGACGTGGCGGCCCGTCGCGCGGCACTCGATGTATCGATCATGCACGCGAAGCAAGAAGCGAGTGACCTGCAAGCGCGTTATGAACGAGAACTGACGCTCGTGCAGAGTCTGCTGGAACAGCGGGGCGACGGCAGCACTAAGCCGCATGCCGATGTCTTGTCGCAAGCCCGCCACGCGCTCGCCGACGCGCAAGGCAAGACTCCGCTCATCTTCGCCGATGTCGACGCCCAAGCCATTGCCCGCGTCGTCGCGGAGTGGACAGGTGTGCCGGTGGGCAGTCTGGTCGAAGACGAGCTTCTGAGCCTGCTCGCGCTGGAGGAGCGCATGGCCGCACGCGTGGTTGCGCAAAACGACGCGCTCGGCACACTTGCGCAAAGCCTGCGCACGGCGAAGGCGGGACTCAAGAGCGAGCACGCGCCGCTCGGCGTGTTCCTGCTGACAGGACCTTCGGGTGTCGGCAAGACCGAAACCGCGCTCGCGCTTGCCGATGTCCTCTTTGGCGGCGAGGCCGCCCTTACGACGATCAATATGTCGGAGTATCAGGAGGCGCACACGGTCTCGCAGCTGAAGGGTTCGCCACCAGGTTACGTCGGTTACGGACGCGGCGGTATTCTCACCGAAGCGGTGCGGCAACGCCCTTATAGCGTCGTATTGCTCGATGAAGTGGAGAAGGCGCATCGCGACGTGCTCGATATCTTCTATCAGGTGTTCGACCGCGGCACCATGCGCGATGGCGAAGGTCGCGAAATCGACTTCCGCAACTGCGTGATTTTGATGACGTCGAATCTTGGCAGCGCGCAGATCGACGAAGTGACGACGGACAATCCGGACATTGCCCAGGCGGCGCTCCTCGATGCGATCCACGAGCCGCTCGTCAAGCATTTTCAACCTGCGTTGCTCGCGCGCTTCCAGACGCTCGTCTACCGGCCATTGGCCGCCGACGCTCTGGCGCAGATTGTTCGGCTGAAACTCGGCAAGATTTCGGACCGCTTGCAAAAGCAGCATGACGTCAATCTCGTTTGCGACGACACGCTCATCGCCTCGCTCGCAGAACTGTGCCTCGCCCGCGAATCCGGCGCGCGCAATGTCGACACGTTCCTCGATCAGCGCATCCTGCCGACCGTTTCGCGCGAACTTCTGACACGCATGGCCACCGGCACCACGCCGGCCGAGGTTCGCCTTGCAAGTTCCGAAGGAGGCAATCTGACGATCGAATTCGTCGATCGCGGCGAAGTTGCCGCTGCACACGGCTGAGCGCTGCGTCATGGCGGCCGGCCCATCGCTCTACGACATGCTCCTCGGTCAGATTGACGGGGAGTCGATCGACCATTTCGACGACCGCACGCTCGAAGCCTTGAGCGTGCAGCAAAACGTGCGGCGTATTCTCAATACGCGTGCGGGCGCACTGAAGCATCTACCAGACTACGGTCTGCCGGATCTGACCAATGTTTATAAGGAGTTGCCCGGCTCGTCACACGCGCTCAAGCAGCAAATGGAAGCAACGCTTTTGAAGTATGAGCCGCGGATTCGCTCTATCGATATCGGCATCTTGCAAAACGACGACCCCGGCTTGCAGGTAAGCTTCGAAATGACCTGTCATTTGAAAAAGACAGGGCTCGTGCGCTTTGGCACGTACTTCGTCCCGCCGGGCGTATTCCGCCTGGAACGTCGCGTTCGCGAAGGTCGCTAAACACCACGGAACAAGCCCGCTCACGCGGGCTCTCCTTCACTCACCAAATAACTCCCCTACTGCGCCAACGTCCCCATATCCACCACGAACCGATACTTCACATCGCTCTTCAACATACGCTCGTAAGCGTCGTTGATCTGATCCATGCGAATCATCTCGATGTCGGACGTGATCCCGTGCTTGCCGCAGAAATCCAGCATCTCCTGCGTCTCCGCAATACCGCCGATCAGCGAACCTGCAATCGACCGGCGCTTGAAGATCAGGTTGAACACAGCCGGCGAAGGATGCGGATGCTCCGGCACGCCAACCAGCGTCATCGTGCCATCACGCTTGAGCAAGACCATGAACTGGTCGAGATCGTGCGATGCCGCCACCGTGTTCAAAATGAAATCGAAGCTGTTGGCGTGCGCCGCCATCTGCTCCGGGTCTTTCGAGATCACCACCTCGTTCGCGCCGAGACGCTTCGCATCCTCGATCTTGCCCGGTGATGTCGTGAACAAGACGACATGCGCGCCCATCGCCGCCGCCAGCTTCACGCCCATATGGCCCAAGCCGCCCAGTCCGACGACGCCCACCTTGTCGCCCGGCTGCACGTTCCAGTGACGTAACGGCGAGTACGTGGTGATGCCCGCGCACAGCAACGGTGCGACGGCCGCCGGGTCGAGGTTGTCAGGCACCTTCAACGTGAAGGCTTCGTCGACGACCATCGAGGTCGAATAGCCGCCGTACGTCACGCCGCCCGACTTCTTGTCGGGCGAGTTGTACGTCTGCACGAAGCTTTCCGGGCTCTCGCAGAACTGCTCCTCGCCTTCCTTGCAAGACGGGCACACGCGGCAAGAATCGACCATGCAGCCGACGCCCGCCAGATCGCCCACCTTGAACTTCGTCACCTCGGCGCCGACTTCCGCCACGCGCCCGACAATCTCATGGCCCGGCACGACCGGATAGTTCGTGCCGCCCCACTCGTTGCGCGCCATGTGCAGGTCCGAGTGGCAGACGCCGCAAAACAGCACGTCGATGCGGACATCGTTCGGGCCGACATCGCGACGCTCGATTTCAAGCGGGCCGAGCGGTTTGTCGGCGGCGGATGCTGCATAGGAATACGCCTTGCGCATGATTGTTTTCCCTCTTGAGTTTCAGGCTTATGACAGGAACCGCGTCCTTGCGACACCTCAGGGACACGGTCGAAACGGAAGTGCGCGCGAGAGCGCGCATCGTTTTTTTATGTGCGACAACGAACGTTCGCCGCGCTGTCGCAAACGTGTTGCGGTGATCTTGCCGATCGCGCCGATGTTTCGGCGGCAAATCGCAACTTCAGTACTGTATGCCTATAAGCATCTTTCTGCACGACCGATGGGGACCTCCCCCGTCCGTCTCCCTGCGCAAGCGGGACTATGCGTGCAAAAGTTGCAGATCTAAGGTTTGGGTAAGCGCGGAAGCCAAGGAACGTTCGGGGCGCTTCCGAAAGCAACGGAGTAGCTGGCGTCGGGGCGCCGGCATCGAATCGATATCACACGAGAGCGAGACCATGAATTCGAAGGCGGTAACAGCGAGCATCGACACGCAGAGCGGCACGATAAGCGCCGAGTTTCACGTCGACACGGGGCGGTTGAGAATACTGGAGCGCGGGCTATTGCGCGTGGAACTATTTCCGCCGCATTCGTGGTTCACCATCGCATCGGTGGCCGGGAACAGCCGCTGGGGCACGCGGCCGCGCGAGCGCGACCTGCAACTGGTCGTCGAGAGTTACATCATGCAGCGCTTCGGGATGTCGGCGCTGCGCGCGGATGTCTCGATGGCGCAATGACGCAGACGCGGTCCGCGTCACCGCTTGCGCGCCGAGCGTCGAGTGCGCTGATAAAAACTATTCGGCTTGGTGCGCACCCAGTCGACGAAGCTGCGCACTGCTTCGTCCTGCATGAGCGCGTCGATGGTGGCGAATCGTTGCGCGAGTTCCTTCTCGGTAAAGAGCGCATGCAGTTGCCGATGACAGATGCGATGCAGCACCGCCGTCTGCCGTCCGCCCTGCGACTTCGGCACGAGATGATGCAGGTCGCGCTCGGACGCGGGCACGGGCCGCCCGCATAGCGCGCACGTTTCTTCCGGTAACGGCCGATACCACGGTTCGGGCGCGGGCTTTGCCATTCGGCTCCTTTTCTGGCGCTGCGTCGTTGCGTTGGAACTGATCGTTTCGAGTGTACGCCGAGGCTGTTTTGTTTTCTGGCCGGACGTGGCACCATGGAACTGCTAGCTCACCGCTCACGCAAGTCGACGTCGGAGAAGCCATGGAAGTGACCATCAACGAATTGGCCGGCCTGCTCGAAGAACTGGAACAAGAAGATCCGGTCGATTACGGCGACCTGCCGTTCGGCGAACCGGAACTGCGCCGTCTCGTGTTGACTTCGCTTCTGGAACGGCATCGCGGTCTGCAAGACAGCGGCCTCAATCCCGGCGATGTCAGCCTCACCTACATGCTCACCACCGCGCTGCTCGTGCTCGAAAACCTCGTGCTGCATGCGCGCATCATGCTGCTGCAAGGTCAGCGCATCGACGTGAATGCGCTGTTGCGGAAGTATTCAGGCAGTTGAGCTTCGCGACAGACTTTCGATAAGATCGGCTCAGCCGCGCGGTCCCGAAGGCGGACGGTAGCCGGGAATACGCATCAGCGCTTCGTGGCACGAGACGGCGAGCGCCGCGAGACGGTCCACGCTTGCACGCATGTCCACCTGCGTCTGCGCGATCGTTTGACGCAATGCGTCGAGCCGCGGCGTGATGGTGTCGTCTATCGTCTCACCCTGGCTTCCCAGCAGAAGGATGGCTTCCGCGTCCTCGCGCATCTCGCGCAATTCCATGATCGTCACCTTGCTCTGCGCCTGCACGCGTGCATGTGCTTCGGCAATTGCGCCAAGCCCCATGCGGCGCATGCGTTCGACGAGCTCGCGCATCGAGCGCATGGCGAGTTCACCGGCACCGTAAGCCATGAATTCGACATCGTCGATAGACAGGGAAAGACGGCCTTCGGGAGATTCGAATTCGAGCTTCGTGGACATGTCGGGCATCGCTGTGTTTATGAGATGCCCGAATTCTAGGGATGCAGCCTGCGCCTGAGGTTCGGATTAGTTCTAAAGCGCTGGTCGCCGCGTCGATTGATCTATTTCGAGAACGCGTTACTTGGCGGATGGCGCCACGGAAGTAGCGTTTTCGAGCACGCCGAGATCCCAGTCGCCGAACTCGTACCAGTTGTCTCCGAGCAATTCGGCCGGATGCTGCGTGCGGTTCGAGCCATTGCCGCAGCGCATCGCTTTCTCGGAGCAGTAATGGTCGCAGCCCCAGCAGTTACGCTCCGGGTGGCTGGGGTGAAGGGGAAATCGCTTCGCCATGGTCGACATGCTCCTGTTGCAATGGTCACGCAGGTTAGGTCGAAAGCCCCGCGCGCATCAATAGGAGCAGGGCCGAGCTTCGTTGCGCGGCGCGAAGAACATCGTTTCGGCGGAATTTATCGGAGGCTCAGTAACGGCTTCGTCGCTCCGGTCAGAAGAAGCTCGATCAAGTCGCGCACGCTGCGAATGGCCGGACCGAATGGCAAGGTTTCACGTCCACGGAAGAAGAGGCCGTTGTTGACATCGCCACGCAAAGCCGCCGCGAGCCGGGTATCGATACAGAAGTGCCCGAACTTCTCGATGCCATCACGCAAACCGCATGCGCTCAAACATTCGAGCGCCGACGGACATGTCTGCTCACGCGCGCCGATCTTAATGCGGATGCGTTCCTCGTTGCGCAAATAGCGCATGAGCCACGGCGTCTTGACCGCACGCGCGGGCAAACCCGTCACGCTGATGAACTCCACGATGTCTTCCGGCGTCGCTTCGGTGAGCACGCGCTTGAACTCGGGATGCGCGTCGCCTTCCTTGGTGACGGCAAAGGGCGTTCCAATCTGCACGCCATTCGCGCCCGCCGCCAGCCACTTGCTCACCGCTTCATGACTGTTGATGCCGCCCGCGACGATCACCGGCACGTCGCCTCGGTTCAGCCCGAGCGATTCGAACACGGTCTGCAATTCGCCGAGTACACGTTCGAAGCCGAAGCGCTCGTTGTGCATGTCGGCGACGTCGTTGACGCCGAGATGTCCGCCCGCATGCGCGGGATGTTCGATCACGATCGCGTCGGGCAGGCGGCCTTTCTTCATCCACTTCTTCAGCACGAGCGCGACGCCGCGACTGTCCGAAAGTATGGGAATGAGCGCAATGTCGTGGCCTTGCGTGAGATCGGGCAGGTCGAGCGGCAAGCCCGCGCCCATGACGATTGCGCCCGCGCCTTGCTCGCACGCGACGCGCACGTAGTCGGCGTGCGCGCGCACGGCTTTCATGACGTTGACCGCGATCATGCCGCGCCCTTGCGACAGTTCACGCGCGGCCTGAATCTCGCGTTCCAGCGCGATGAGATTGACGCGTTCGAGCGTATCGCGCGACGGATCGGTGCGGCACATCGCGAGCAGATCCTCATGATGATGCCGCAGGTCGATGCTCGCAATCGTGCCGAGCGCGCCCTCTCTCGCGACGCTGCCCGCCAGCCGATGCGCCGACACGCCAACGCCCATGCCGCCCTGCACGATAGGCAAGAGCGTGCGACCGCGAATGACGAGCGGTGCAAACAGATGTGAGGAAGCGCGCGACGCGCCGTTTTCAGCTTGATGTCGATTCATGATTGGACTGCCCGAATGAAATGTGCTGCGTGATTCGATTCCACCTGCGCTTGCACCCGATGGTATGGGCAGCTTTCTCGCTCGACAATCGCATGTCACGCGCTGATGTTGACGAATGTCACACGAGGCC
This sequence comes from Caballeronia sp. LZ003, assembly GCF_031451465.1. Classification (NCBI taxonomy): domain Bacteria; kingdom Pseudomonadati; phylum Pseudomonadota; class Betaproteobacteria; order Burkholderiales; family Burkholderiaceae; genus Caballeronia; species Caballeronia sp. LZ003. The sequence goes on from NZ_JARUXJ010000003.1 coordinate 1,460,009, forward strand.
TTTCTTTGGATCGGGTGTGCGCGAGGTTGCGCGTCTGCGAGACCGCTTTTCTACTCATCCCAACCGGTACCATCACTTCTTGCAACATGATTTGACACACGATTGCCAATCGTCTGTCAGCATGGCACACCGTCTGGTTAATTCGTTTTGCTTAGGCCTTGGACAAGACCGCTCAAAAGCAATAAAAGCCGCTAAAACAAGCGCTTCGCTTGCGAAAAATCAAGCCTTCAAGACATATAAATTCGTCACAAATTAAGCGGGCAATAAGCGTTCGCGTGACACAGCGTCGCACGCACTTCAAATGAAACGCTTTTCCATAGATTAGCGTTTTCGTGCTCAATGCTGCATGGCATCATCGTGGCGCGGCGCAACGCCGTGCACGGCGTTCTTCCAGAACGCTTCGATCAAAGAAACCAGCGAATGCAATGAATGAGAAAACCAAACGTTTAGCAGCGCCACTGTTAGCGGGGGTGGCCAGTCTCTGTCTCTCGGGATGCAAGCTGGAAGTGTTGGACTCGAAGGGCAGCATCGGCAAAGCGGAAGCTTCGTTGATCGCTCTTTCGACTTACACCATGCTTCTCGTCGTCATCCCGGTCATTTTGATGACCCTGTTCTTCGCGTGGCGCTATCGCGCGTCGAATAAGAACGCTACCTACGCGCCCAAATGGACGCACTCCACGGCAATCGAAATCGTCGTCTGGGCGATTCCCGCTGTCATCATCCTGTACCTCGGCATTTTGACGTGGAAAACCACGCATGAACTCGATCCGTACAAGCCGCTTCAATCGGATGTCAAGCCGATCAACGTAGAAGTCGTCGCGCTCGACTGGAAGTGGCTCTTCATCTATCCGGATCTCGGCATTGCGTCGGTGAACCAGTTGGCCATTCCCGTTGGCACGCCGGTGAACTTCCGCATCACGTCGGATTCGGTGATGAACTCGTTCTTCATCCCGCAACTCGGCGGCCAGATCTACGCAATGGCCGGCATGCAGACGAAGCTGCATCTGCAAGCGGATCACGTGGGCGACTATGCGGGCATCTCCGCGAACTACAGCGGCCAGGGCTTCTCCGACATGAAGTTCCGCGCGCTCGCCATGTCTTCGGCCGATTTCGATGCATGGCAGAAGAAGGTCAAGACCGCGCCCGCGCGTCTGGACATGGACGTCTACGCCGGCGTCGCGAAACCGAGCGAGAAAGATCCGGTGAAGTACTTCTCCACCGTCGATCCCAAGCTCTTCAACAACATCGTCGGCAAGTACAACAACGGCCGTTTCGATGTCAACGGTGAAAACTGCGTAACCAAGGGGTAAGCCATGTTTGGCAAATTAACGCTCGAGGCGATCCCGTACCACGAACCCATCATCATGGGGGCGACGGTCCTCATGGCGATCATGGTGATCGGTGCGGCCGCCCTTCTCACTAAATTCGGCAAATGGGCCTGGCTCTGGAACGAGTACCTGACGTCGACGGATCACAAGCGCATTGGCGTCATGTATCTCGTCGTGGCGGGTCTCATGCTGGTGCGCGGCTTCGCGGACGCCATCATGATGCGCGTGCAGCAAGCCATCGCGTTGAATAATCCCGGTATCTTCCCGCCGCATCACTACGACCAGATTTTCTCGGCCCACGGCACCATCATGATCTTCTTCATGGCCATGGCGCTGCTGGTCGCATTCTTCAACCTCGTGGTGCCTTTGCAGATCGGCGCGCGCGACGTGGCGTTTCCGTTCATCAACTCGTTGTCGTTCTGGATGACGGCCGTGGCCGCTGTCCTGATCAATCTCTCGCTCTTCATCGGCGAGTTTTCGAAGACGGGCTGGCTCGCGTATCCGCCGCTCTCCGAGACGCAATTCAGTCCGGGCGTCGGGGTCGATTACTACATCTGGGCCTTGCAGATTTCCGGCGTCGGCACGTTGCTGACGGGCGTGAACTTCTTCGTCACCATCGTGAAGATGCGCGCACCCGGCATGACGTGGATGAAGCTGCCGGTGTTCACATGGACGGCGTTCTGCTCGAACGTGCTGATCATGGCGACGTTCCCGATCCTGACCGTCGCGCTCGCGCTGCTCGGTCTCGACCGCTACCTCGGCATGCACTTCTTCACGAACGACGGCGGCGGCAACCCGATGGTGTATCTGAACCTGATCTGGGCTTGGGGACACCCCGAGGTCTACATTCTGATTCTGCCGGCTTTCGGCATTTATTCGGAAGTGGTCTCGACGTTCTCGAAGAAGCCGCTGTTCGGCTACAAGACGATGGTCTACGCGACGTGCTGCATCATGGTGCTGTCGTTCCTTGTGTGGCTGCACCACTTCTTCACCATGGGTTCGGGCGCCAACGTCAATGCCTTCTTCGGCATCATGACGATGATCATCTCCATCCCGACCGGCGTGAAGATCTTCAACTGGCTGTTCACGATGTACCGTGGCCGCATCCAGTTCACGACGCCCGTGTTGTGGACCATCGGCTTCATCATCACGTTCACGCTCGGCGGCATGACGGGCGTCATGCTGGCCATTCCCGGCGCGGACTTCGTGCTGCACAACAGCCTCTTCCTGATCGCGCACTTCCATAACGCGATCATCGGCGGCGTGGTGTTCGGCTACTTTGCCGGCGTGCAGTACTGGTGGCCCAAAGTGTTCGGCTTCAAGCTGGACGAAAGGCTCGGCCGCAACGCCTTCATTTGCTGGTTCGTGGGCTTCTTCGTGGCGTTCGTGCCCATCTACATCCTCGGCTTCATGGGCATGACGCGCCGTATCAACCACTACGACAACCCCGCATGGCAGCCGTATCTGATGGTCGCGGCTGCGGGCGTCGGCATCATCGCGTTGGGCGTGGCCTTCCAGGTCGCGCAGATCGTAGTCAGCGTGATTCGCCGCAACCAGCCGGCGTATCGCGATGTCACGGGCGACCCGTGGAACGGCCGCACGCTCGAATGGGCGATCAGCTCGCCGCCGCCGGTCTACAACTTCGCGCATATTCCAGCCGTGCGTGAACTCGACGAGTTCGCCGACATGAAGGAAACCGGCCGCAGCATGGCCGATCAGGGACCGTACCGCGCCATCCACATGCCGTCGAACACGAGCGCGGGTCTTGTCGTCGGCGTGTTCGCGCTGGTGCTCGGCTTTGCCGCCATTTGGCATATCTGGTGGATGGCTATCGTCGGTCTGGTCGGCATTGCCGCGACCGTCATCGGCTACAGCTTCCGTGCGAACGCTGGCTACATGATCCCCGCCGCGACCGTCAAGGCGACCGAAGAGCGGAACCGTCCGCCGAAGTCGCCTGCAAAGACCGGCGTCGCGCGCGACCTGGAACTGGAGGTGCTGTAAATGTCGCAATCGACACTATCCGCGCATCACGCGCATGACCATGAGCACGAACACTCGTCGCATTCCGTGTTCGGCTTCTGGGCCTACCTGATGACCGACTGCGTGCTGTTCGCCTCCCTTTTCGCGACCTTCGCGATGATGGGGCATCAGTTCGCGGGCGGCCCGACGGCAAAGGATCTCTTCAATCTCAACGATGTCGCGATCGAAACCGCGCTGCTGCTCACGAGCAGTCTGACGTTCGGCTTCGCGATGATTTTTGCGCAACGCAAGAAGACGGGTGCCGTGCTCGCGTGGCTCATCGTCACGTTTCTGCTGGGCGCGGGCTTCCTGTGGCTGGAACTGCACGAGTTCGCGCATCTGATCGCCGAAGGCGCCAGCCCTCAGCGCAGCGCGTTCTGGTCGTCGTTCTTCACGCTCGTCGGCACGCATGGTCTGCACGTCACCCTCGGCATGATCTGGCTGATCGTGCTTGCGGTGCAGATGATCGCCAAGCCGGGCATGGGCGAACGCGAACTGCGCCGGCTCGCCTGTCTGAGCCTTTTCTGGCACTTCCTGGACATCGTCTGGATTTGCGTGTTCTCCTTCGTCTACCTTGCGAGCCTCGTCTAATGGCACATACGCATTCAACACATGGCGATATCCCGCATGTCAGCGTGCGTGGCTATCTGATCGGCTTCGTGCTGGCGGTCGTGCTGACCTTGGCGTCGTTCTGGCTCGTGATGTCGGGCACGTTCAGCGGCGAGCGCGCGATCACGGCGCTTGCAGTGCTGGCCGCCGTGCAGATGATCGTCCACGTGGTTTTCTTCCTGCACGTGAACGCATCGAAGGGCCAGCGCTGGCACGCCTTGTCGTTCGCCTATACGATTCTGATGTCACTCGTCGTTGTCGTCGGAACGGTATGGGTCATGCATAACGTCCACATGCTGATGATGGCGCGTTAAGCCCATCGGTCCTTCCCAAGGAACCGTATTGCTGCGTCAAAGCGGACCTGCCTCGCAGGTCCGCTTTTTTTTCGTCGGTGCGAATCCCTATTTTTAAGCGCGTGATGATCTTGACAATTTGTCGCAGCCGCGTGAATATCTGTCCATAATTTGGCTTAATCATCCACAATATGGACAAGGAGACGCGAATGCCCGCGCCCAAGAATTCGGCGGATGCCCTCACGCCGTATCAATATCCCAATCCCAAGGAAGCGCAGAAGGAAATCGTCGTGAGTCACGCGATTCCAACCGACGAGCGCGAGTGGGTCCCGCAAGCCGAGAACGTCTGGTTTCGTCCGCTGTGCCTCAATGTGTCGACCGGTTACTGGATGAACCTGCTGCGCGTGCGCAAGTCGGGCGTGCTGTCGCGTCACCGTCATCCGCAAGCCGTGCATGGCATGGTGCTCAAGGGGCGCTGGCGCTATCTGGAGCATGACTGGGTTGCAACAGAAGGCAGCTACGTGTTCGAGCCGCCCGGCGAAACGCACACGCTTTACGTGCCCGAAGACGTCGAGGAAATGATCACCTACTTCCAGGTGAACGGCGTGATGTTCTATTGCGATCCATACGGCAACTACACCGGTTATGAAGACGTGTTCACGAAGGTGGACATGTGCCGCAAGCATTACGAAGCCGTTGGACTGGGCGCGGATTTCGCCGATCAGTTCATTCGCTGAATAACGCTTGAAGCAACGGCTTGAAGCACGGTCTGAAGCAACGCAATTCCCGCAGCACCTTTCGCCAACCGAACCGAAGCATAAAAACAAGGCTTTCGGAGGAGACAACATGCAGAGTAAATCGCCGCGCCTGAAGCGCATACAGTGGGTCGCGCTCACGTTCCTGACGCTTGCCGGGATCGTGAACTATCTCGACCGCAGCACGCTTTCCATCGCGAATCATTCGGTCACACAGGAGCTGGGCCTGTCCGCTTCGCAGATGGGCTTGCTGCTCTCAGCATTCTCGTTCGCGTACGCGTTTTCGCAGTTGCCCATCGGGGTGATGCTCGATCGCTTCGGCGCGCGCATCATGCTCGGGCTCGGCATGTTCGTGTGGTCGGTGGCGCAGTTGTTCGGCGGCCTCGTCACGACGCTGCATCAGTTTCTCGCGGCCCGCATCGCGCTCGGCATCGGCGAGGCGCCTCAATTTCCGGCGGGCGCCAAGGTCGTCAGCGAATGGTTCGCGCAGCGCGAACGCGGCAAGCCGACCGGCATCTTCGTGACGTCGTCAACCATTGGCCCGGCGCTCGCTCCGCCCATTCTCACCGTGCTGCTGCTCAACTTCGGCTGGCGCAACATGTTCGTCATCATGGGCGTACTCGGCATCATGGTGTCGGTGGGCTGGTATGTGGTGTATCGGAACCGCAAGGACATCACGCTCGATGCGCAGGAAGTCGCGCATCTGACCGAAGGCGAACCCGCACAGCGCGCCGAACGCAATATGACGTTCGCGGAATGGCGCGGTCTCTTCGGCAAGGCGACGACCTGGGGCATGATCTTCGGCTTCATGGGCGTGATCTATATGGTGTGGCTGTATCTCACGTGGCTGCCGGCGTATCTCGAACACGAGCGCCATCTGACGATTGCGAAGACCGGCTGGGTCGTGACCATCCCCTATCTTGCCGGCACGCTCGGCATGCTGTCGTCGGGCTTTATCGCCGATGGTCTGATGGCGCGCGGCGTCGCACCCATTCGCAGCCGCAAGTGGCCGATCTGCTCGGGTCTCATCGGCGGCGCGCTCTTCACGGTGCCGGCCGCGTTCACGCCGAATCTCACGCTCGCTATCGTGTATTTGTCGGCGGCAATGTTCTTCGTCAACATGGCGAGCGGCGCGGCGTGGGCGCTCGTCTCGGTCGCGGCTCCGCGTCATATGGTGGCCTCGCTCGGGAGCATCCAGAACTTCGGCGGTTACTTCGGCGGTTCGTTCGCGCCGTTCATTACCGGGCTCGTGGTCGACAAGACGCATTCGTTCGTCAACGCGTTCCTGATCAGCGCGGGCGTGGCGTTCGCCGCCGCGCTCGTGTACATGTTCGTCGTGCGCTCGCCGATTCAGGATTCCGAGGCGAAAGCCGCCGCCGTTCCCGTCGTCTGACCATTCAAGCTACTCATGACCTTTCAACCTGATCTGTACAAAGGCAAGACCGTCGTCGTGACGGGCGGCACGCAAGGTATCGGCGCGGGCATCGCGCAGGAATTCGCGACGCTCGGCGCGCGCGTCATCGCGGCGGGTATCGCGCCGACGGCAGCGCAGAAGGACGCGCTCGGCGCGGGAATCGAAGTCGCCGCGCTCGATGTCGCCGATGCCGCCAGCACCGCCGATCTTTTCGCGCGTCTCGATTCGCTCTACGTGCTCGTCAACTGCGCAGGCATGATCAAGCGTGGCGACGAGCACGACATCGAAACCTTCGAGCGCGTGATCGCCGTGAATCTCAACGGCACCATGCGGATGTGCTCGGCGGCGCGACCGTTACTCGCGAAAAGCCGGGGATCGATCGTCAACACGGCGTCGATGCTGACGTTCTTCGGCGGCGGTCTCGTGCCCGCGTACAGCGCGAGCAAGGGCGGCGTCGCGCAGTTGACGAAGTCGCTCGCGATTGCTTACGCGGCAGAAGGCATTCGCGTGAACGCGGTCGCGCCCGGCTGGATTGCCACGCCGCTTACGCAGGCGCTGCAGGAGGACGACGGCCGCTCGCAAGCCATTCTCGAGCGCACGCCCATGAAGCGCTGGGGCTTGCCGGAGGATGTCGCGCGCGTGGTGGCGTTTCTGGCGTCGCCGGCGGCGTCGTTCATGACGGGAACGGTCGTGCCGGTTGATGGCGGCTATCTGATCGCCTGACGCGCCAATCGACGGATCACGCGGCGTGCCGATATACTCGGCGCGCCGTCGCACTCAGGTTTCCAAAAATGTCCGCAGCCTCCGACTCCTCTTCCTCCTCCTTCGACGCGGCGAAAGCCAACGGCACCGCCGCGTTCTCGAAGTTCATGGTGGTGCTGCAACTCATCGCCGATGCCGACGAACCGCCGACCGTCGCCAGCCTCACGGCGGGATCGGGTTATCCGCGTCCGACGGTGTATCGCATCGTCGGCGCGCTAATTGCCGAAGGGCTCGCGGTCGAGAGCGCACGTGGTGGAAGTTATGCGCTCGGCCCGCGTCTGATGTCGCTTGCGAGCCGAAGCTGGGAGCGCTCCGATCTGCGCATCGCCGCCACCGACGCGTTGCAGGCGCTGCGCGACAGTACGCAGGAAACCGTGCATCTCGCCGTGCGCAGCGGCGCGGAGATGGTGTATATCGAAAAGCTCGAAAGTCCTCATGCGGTGCGCATGGCTTCGCGCATCGGCACGCGCGTCACGCTCTATTCGAGTTCGGTGGGCAAGGCGTATCTGTCGACGCTCGGTCGTGCCGAGCGCGATGCGTTGTTGCAAGGCATGGTGTTCGAGCGCTTTACGTCGAATACGATCACCGAGCGTCGCGCGCTCGATGCGGAACTCGATGCCTGCCACGCGCGCGGCTATGCGGAAGACCGCGAGGAAAACGAAGCGCAGATTTTTTGTTATGGCAGCGCGATCGTCGGGGCGAACGGCACGACGCTCGGCTGCGTAAGCGTGAGCATTCCGCTGTTCAGAAAGAGCGCGACGCCTGTCGAAACTTATATCGAACCGCTCAAGGCCGCGTGCCGCGCGATCGGGGAGCGCATGAGTCCGGGTACGCGCTGACGCGCGCGTGCTCACCAGATGTACCGCGCGCCCAGCAAACCTTGGTAGCTGCGATAACCGCCGTCGCCTTGCTGGTAGCCGAGGTTGCCCCACAGACGCCAGTTCCGCGCGAGTTGCGCCTGCGCGCCGACCTTTACTTCGAGGCGATTTCTCGGGCCGTCCTGCGACACCACGATCTGATTGAAGGCGATGGAATTGCCGCTCGTGTCGTGCCACCAGTTGACTTCGAGATACGGCAGCCAGCCCGGCGCCGCGGCCGATCCCGGCGCGTGAAAAACGCGCATGCCCACGCGCGTCGTCAGTGCATTGATATTGCCGCCATGGACGATCGTGCCCCCAGACTCTACGTGATCGTCGGCGGCATAGTTCGAATAGATGACTTGCGCTTGCGGCTCGATCAGCACCGGGCCGCTCGACGTCTGACCTACCGCGAACGCCCATCCGCCTTCGACCGATCCGCCCCACGTATGGCTCGCGTAGCTCTCGCCATTCAGTTGCGCGCCCTTGACCGTGTTGTCGAAGTGCGCATATTGCAGCCACGTATCCACGTAAGGTCCGACAGGCGAAAGCGCATTCGCGCGCCAGGTCGCGTAGACGCCGGCGCTCGCGCCGTTCACATTGCCTCGCGCGGTGGCGGGATTGTTACGCGCGGTGGCATCGGTTGTCGACGAACCATAACCCGCCATGATGCCCGCCTGCCAATGCTGCGCGTTCGACATGCGATGCAGCAAGTCGATGCCCGCCTGAAAGAGCGCGGTGTCGGTGGATTCGGCAAGCCGCCCGCCGGCCGCGTTGCCGTCGGTGTGCGCGGCGCGAGTGCGCACCCAGGCCGTCGATTCGTTGCCGCTCATGCCATCCACGGCGAAGGGATCGGGGAAGCCCGCGCGGTCGTGCAAGGTCATGACGAACATGTCGCGCGCCGCTGCCTGATTGCCAAGATAGCCGCCCGGTTCGGGTCGTGGCGCGGGTGTCGGTGTAGGCGACGGTCCGTCCGTCAAGGTTCGCAAATACCAGTTGCCATCGGCGGGTGTACTCGCGCCGCCTTTGTACAGGTTGTATTCGTATGGACCCGCGACGACGCGGCCATCGAGCGTGAACTGGCCGTTCGACTGACCATCCACCTGAACGATGCGGATTCCGTTGCTCGTTATCGCCCCCGCGCCGCCTGCGTTCCGCACTTTCACGGCGGTCTGACCGGCACTGTCGCCATGCACGATCAGGCGATCTGTCGCGGAACCGTCGCTGCCCAGCGCCGTGCTCAACGTCAGCAATCCGTTGTTGCCGATGTAGTTGCCCGCGACCGTCAACGTACTCGTGGGCGTCGGGCTGCTCATGCGGATTTCGCCGTTGTTCGTCAACGTTCCGCCGATACTGAACGCGCCAGCCGCGGCATTCGCGAAACCGGGCGCTGCATCCGCGACCGCGAGCAATCCGTTGTTCACCACCGCGCCGCCCACGCCGCCATAACCGCCGAATGTCGCGCCCTGCGCCACCGATACTTGGGGCGTGTTCGGCAATTGCGCGTTGTCGGTCAGGATGAGCGCGCCCGAATTCACTTGAGTGGTCCCGCTGTATGTCTGGCTGCCCGGCAGCAATAGCGCGCCAGAACCTTGCTGCGTCAACGCGCCGGTTCCGCTGATCGAGTGGCCATAGACGTAGCGATCGCTGCGATTGAACACCAGCGCGCCGTTGTTGACGATATCGCCCGCGACGCTGCCCGACGCGCCGCCCGTTCCGAGCTGTAGCACGCCCGCGTCAATGGTGGTCGGCGCCGTGTAAGTGTGGTCCGCGCTCAGAATCAACCGGCCGGCACCGGTTTTCGTGAAGCCGCCCGAGCCGCTGATGACACCGTCGAACACGGTGTTCGTACTGTAATTTGCCGTGAGCGTTGCCGTGCCGAGCGAGACGTTGCCCGCGCCTGCGAGGCTCGTGACCTGCTGATTGAAACCGTTCAAATCGAATGTCGTGCCCGGCGACAACATCACGCGCGAACTCGGCGCGATGACATTCTCCGCTCCGGCTTGCAGCGTCCCGCCCTCGATCAGCGTCGCGCCGGTGTACGTGTTCGCCTTTGACAATTGCAACGTGCCCGCGCCTGCCTTGGTGAGCGTCTTGCCATCCCAGCCCGTCGTCTGATTGGCCGTCTCATTGGCGAGAACGACGTCCATGTCGAACGAATCGCCGGGTTGCACGAGCGTGAAGACGCCGTTCGCCGTCGCGGGCGTCGTCCCGTGCGCGGCATACCACGTGAGCCCGACGCCCACGTTGTAGTTCTGGGCGGTATAAGCGGACGAGAGCGTCAGGAAATCGACGGAACTGGCCGTGCCGCCGATGCGCGTCGATGCGAACGTTCCACTAAGCCCGCCGGGCGTGGTCGCGTGGATTTCCGTGAATGCGCCCGCTGCCAGTTGCGCGGCGCTCGTCGCGGGCGCTGCCGTGTAACCCGCGAGGTTGAAGATCGCGCCAGGACCGATCGATGCCGTGCTCGCCGAGATCACCGGTTCGGCAACCCCCGCAATGCTGGACAGTGTGCCGGTCATGGTGAAGGCGCGGCCGACTTCGAGCTGGCTGCGGCTCGACAGCGCGGTGGTCGCGCCGGACGCGGTCGTCCAGTCGGCCGCAGTCGTGAACGCGCCAGTTTGCAAAAGCCGTAATGTGCCGGCTTCGACGCTGACCGCGCCTTGCGTCGAACCGGAGGCGGCGAGATTCGCCGCGCCGACGCCCGTTTTCAAGAGCGCGCCTGAGCCGCTCAGTGTGTTGAGCATCAGGGCGTCGTTGGCGAAATCCAGTTGCAGGATGGCGTTATTCGTCACCGCGCCTGCGCCGAGCGCGGTCCCGGTTGCCGCGATCAGCTTGCCCGTAGCGATGGTCGTGCCGCCGCTATACGTGCTCGCGCCACTTAGGCTCAGGGTCGCCGGGCCGGTTTTCACCACGCTTCCGCTACCGCCGATCGTGCCGCTGAAAGCGGTATCGGCGAGATTGACGGCGGTGAGTGCCGCACCGCCGAGCGCGACTGCGCCCGCGCCGCTCAACTGGTTGATTTGCTGCGCGAAGCCGTTCATGTCGAGCGTGGCGCCGCTCGCGATGTTGACATTGCTGCTGGTCGCGAGCGAGTCCGTCACATCGGTTCTCAGCGTGCCGCCGTCGATCAGCGTGCCGCCGGTGTGGATTAGCGGCGCCGATACGATCAACAGGCCCGGACCTGTCTTCGTCAAGGTGCGGCCGTCCCAGCCGCTCGCGAAGACACCGACCCGGTCAGCCAGCGGCACGTCGAGGTTGAAGGTACTCGCGGCATCGGCGAGAGTGAAGGTGCCGTTGGCGATAGCGGCCGGTGCGCGCCACGTCAGGCCGAAGCCAACGTTATAGTTCAGGCCATCGGGGCTTTTCGCGCCGGTGAGCGTCAGGTAATCGGCGGGGCCTTGCGTGCCCGAGAAGCCGACGCTGGCGAAATCGCCCGAGATCCCGCCTGTCGTCCGAATGATGTTGAATTGCGTGCTCGTAAGCGCGCTGGCCGTATTGGGCGCGTCGGCTCCGAAACCGCTCACGGTCAGCGCGCCCCTGAGTGTCGCCGTGCTGGCCGTGATGATCGGCTGCACCTTTCCTATGCCCACGTTCAGCGCCGAGCCTACTTCCTGCGTGAAGTTCGTGGCGATTTGCAGACTCGACTTGTCCGAGATGCTTGTCGTCCCACCGACGCGCGTGGTGTATACGCCGGCGTTGAAGGCACCCGGATGGTCGAAGCCGAGCGTGCCCGCTTCGACAACCACCGTGCCTTGGCTAGAGCCGGCTTTCGTCAGGTGAGTGGCGCCACTGCCAGCCTGAATGAGTGTGCCGTTGCCGACGATCTGCCCCGCGAATGTCGCCACCGTATTGCGATTGAAGCGCAGCATGCCGTTGTTCACGACGTCGCCGTCGAGCGAGCCGCCCGCGCTGCCAGTACCGATCGTGAGGCTGCCGCTGTTCTGCACCGTGCTTGCCCCGCCATGCTGCGTGAGCGTGCCGCCGAGCGTCAGATCGCCGATCACGTTGAGCGCGTCCGGCGTCGTGCCACCTATCGCGATGTTGCCGGTCAGCGTCCAGACGCTCTTCACGCCGGAGGTGAGCTGGCTCAATCCCGGCCCGCGGCCCGTCGCGATGTTCCCGGACTGCACGGCCGAGCCGGTCAACGCGAGCGTGTTTCCCAATCCTTCGATGTCGAGGATATTGTCATTCGCGCCTTGCAGCGACGACCCCGTTCCCAGCGTCACGCGATTGTTCGAACCGACGAGAAGAATCGCCGCCGATCCCGCACTCGCGATTTTGCCGTTATTGACGAGCGTGCTGTCCTGTTGAAGTTGAACACCTGCGCCAACGGTGCTCTGGATGCTTCCGGTCGAGCTGTTCACGACCGACATTGGAAGCGTTCCCGTGTTGACCACGCCAGCCTGATAACCGGTTATCGATCCGTCGTTGTTGATGACGACCGAGCCTGTCTCGACGAATATTCCGTCGCCATAGGTCGCATCGCCCACGCCGGAAGCAATCGATGCCTTCGCGTGATTGTTGATGATCACCGTTCCGGTCGAGCCGATATAGACGCCATTGGGCGTTTGCTTGATGGGCCCGGCGACCGCGCCATTGATCGTGCCGAAGTTGTCGAACGTCCCACCCGACGCGTCGATATACGCGACACCGTGACTGGTTCGTGCGCTTATGTCGCCACGGTTGATCAGATCGTTGGAATTTCCGCCGCCGTCGAAAAGCACGCCGAACGTATTGCCGAGCAGCGCGCCGCCCGCGTTATTGGTGAGCGTGGCGGGCACATAGAATTTGATCGCGGCCGCCTGGTTGTCGACCGCACTGACGATGACTCCCGCGTTGTTGAACGTGACAGGCGCGATGGCCGTGACATCGATTGCGTTCTCGGACTGCGTTGTGATAGTCGTGCCCGGAGGAACCACATAAGAGCTGTCATCCGATAAGACAGCGCCCGTCGTGCTCGACGCAACCTGTCCCGCTTGGGAGGGCGCCGCGAACCCAATCAGGGCGGCGGCCGCCAATGGACGCAGTCTCGTGTTGAACGATGCGCAATGACGTGTTCGAGCGCGACGTGTTTTCATGCGAATCGGCCTCGCCCCGGTGCGTCGTGTTCATGCCGGCGTTTGTACAAGTAATACTTCGGCTTATCGTTACGAATCTCCGGTGCTTTACCGGGGTGTAAGCGACCCGTGTCATTCTAGGACACAGTTCCCGATAAAATTCTCGTTACCTAGGATCACTTATGAAATTAGCTTCGCTTATTTTGTTAATGATCGCAGACGTCTTACCGTTCGATGTCATGTTTGCCATGCATACTCGGAACGCCTGTAGATCGAATCACTCCGACCGTTTCGATGAAAAGCGACACCGTGCCGATACGCGCGAGCCTGCGATGACCGTCAGCCTGGCCCGCGCATGCGCCACGCGAATTGCTTCGCTCACCGCTGCTCCGCACCCGCCCGCTGCGCGATAAGCCGGGGCAAACGCGGCAGCATATGCGGCCAATGAGTGGCTTCGTGCGCGAGCCGCGTCGCGAGACTATGGCAGCCGAACTGATCGCGCGCCAGCCGAGCGATGACCTTGCGCGCGATCTTCCACACGTCGATGTCGGGCGCAACGTCATGCGCCATGTGCTCGACCGCTTCCATCGTCCGCGACAGCAGCATCGCCCGCGACGCGATGCGCCCGTGCGCCGCGCTGTACATGTGCTCGACGGGCGCCTTGCCGATGGCATCGAATAAATGTGCCACGCCCACACCATGCCGCGTGTGCTTCGTGGAGAAACGTTCCGCCTCGCGCCGATACGTGGCCTCGACACGTACTTCGTGATGGATGGAGTGCGTGTCCGGCCGTCCGTGCTCCAGATGCACGCGCGCAGCCGCCTTGTGATCGCCTTGCAATAGCGCATCCGACACGCCGACGATGAACTCGCGTTCGTGCGCGGCGAAAAACATCGTCGGATTGTCGGCTTCGAGGACGATCTGGCCGAATGTGTCGGTGTCGATGCTCACCCGTGCGCCGGCGGCATCGAGTCCGGCGTGATAGAGGCCCGCGCCGAGCGCCATTTCGAAGAACGCTTCGATGAGGGTCGCAATGAGATCGGCCTGATCCAGTCCGTGACGCGCGAGCGCTTGCGCGTCCGAAAGAGAAATGGTCGCGATGGAACGCGTGGTCAGAACGGCGTCGTTGCAAAAGTCCCAGAGCACTTCCGGCACGGCGAGCCGGTTATCGTCACGCAACCGGTAGCGCAAAAAGCTCTGGTCGGCGGCGCGCTGGCGTAGGTCGATCATTGCGTCGACGGTTTCGGTGACGCGACGCACCCATTCGGACGGATGCATGTCGCGCGCCTTGGCCGAACGGCGTTCCGCAAAACGCGCGGCGGCGAGCGCGAGATCGAGATCATCCGCGAGTTCCTGGCGTGCATCCGGACGCAGGAGCGTTACGCGCACCGCCATTTCGCCGATGCGCGCCGCATGCGTCTGCTCCGCGATGCCCGAGCGCAGCGGCGCGGCGCTCACCTGCGTCAGCGCAACGCCTTGCGCGCGCAAAGCGGCGGCGGACACATCGCGGAACTGCGTGGCATCGTACGGCGTGAAAAGCCCGTCCATTTCGGTCAGCGCAACGCGCACCGCCGTTTCCGCCAGCGCGGGATGACGTGCGAGCGCGCCGGACGTCGCGTTCAGGACGCGCGGCAACTGCCGCAGCACGGGCAAGCTCGACGCGAGCGGCGCGGCACGCGCTCCATGTAGCGCGAAGAAGCGGGCGACGCGCTGCATCGAGGCACCATCCTCGCTATGGTGACTTTCCCGTATGAATGCACGGCCTAGGCGCCAAAGGGTGGCGAGTCGTCGCATGGCAGAGTCGGGCTCGCTGAGTAAGGTTTAAGTTCGCAAACGTGCAATAGACATGCCTCGGTGCAGGCTTTTGAAACGCGTTTTGTCTTCCATGTGTAACACGTTTCAGCCAGCCGTGCGTGTGCTTGGCTTTGTTGCTAGTCGCCTCGAAAGTCGATGGCCAGCTTCTTACCGTCCCGTTTTTCATGTGCTAATTTTATTTAGTACGAGGGATTCGCGAACCTCGTCGAACGCGTCGAAGCGACGGCGACATCATGAGCAGTCCGTTGGTCGAAGCCGGATCGCGCATGTTTCACCCGCTCTTTCGACAATTCGCTCCGTTGCATCGAGCGATTCGGATACTCGGATGTGTCTCATTAGATTCTTAAGCCCGATCGAGTTTAATGACACTCATCCCAAGCAAACAAGGTCAGCGATGAAAGCCCCTCAAGTCACGGTAGATGCGCAAGGCAACACGATTGTTTCCCATTCGACACCTATCAGCGAGCACTGCAAGAGCCGCGTGCGTTTGCTTGCATCGCTGGTCGAGATGATTGCCGCGCCCGGTGCCTACGAGCAATTCGCAATGTTTTCGGACGTCATGCAGCGCGATCTTCTGCATCTCATGCACTCGCTTGCGGAAGAACAAATGCCGCTCGTCGAGGCGCTCGAAAAACACACGGCGCAGGTTTATTACGAGAAGGGCGTGAATGCGGCGCTCGAGCATCGCAGTCGTCAGCAACAAGCGGAAATCGCTGAACCGCCGCCGGTCGAATCGACGGACTACCCGCACATTTCAATGCCGGCTTTCGAAGAAGTTCGGCATTAATAAGGCAGTGTTGTCCTGTTGCAAATGGAAGGATGGATCGTTGAAGCAGTTGAGGTGGCATCGGATGTGAACCGGTACTAGCATTTTGAAGCACCGGTCGCATCCGCAGTACGCGGTAGTCGAGTAGTGTCGGAAGTAAAGCAGCAGCAGTACGAGAAGTGAGCAGTAACTGTAGCAACGCAGTACCAGTAGCATCTGAAGCACCCGCAGTATCCGCCGTACGAGAAAGTGAAGCAGTATCAGAAGCAAAGCAGCACCCGTAGCAAAACGCAGTACGAGAAAGTCAGCAGTACCCGAGCCCCTGCCCTAAGCCAGCAGGGGCTTTTTTCATTTTCGCGTCCGTTTTCAGCGCACCGTTACTTTGTATTATTTTGTCGGCACATGCTGCACATAAATTTCGATACGGTATCGTAATCCCTGCTAGCAACACGTTAGCAATATAAAGAACGACGAAGCCGCGTACTTCATCGAAAAATCATGCTGAGAGGCACTTTTGAGCGCCAGCAATATCATTCCCATCCGCACAAAAGACAGAGGCGCCATGCAGAACCAGGCCGAACAACCAGTCGAGCAAGCCATGTATATCCTCGGGCAGATCGGTGCCGTAATCTGTCACGACCATGGGCCGCGTCCCAACACATCCATCCTCACCAAGATGGCCTCGCGTCCCGCCGAAGGTCTGTGGTTCGCGGTGGCGCGCATGGACGAATTGTGTCCGCCGCAACGCGGTTCGAGACGCACGCTGCTTCGCTGGAAGCACGAGGAAATCGGACGTCTGAGCCGTCTGTTACCGCATCCGCTACCGGCGGATGCCTGCGCCAAAACCCAGATGCCCTTCTGGGCCGGCTATTGTCAGTACTGGGAAGACGTGCTCAAACAGCACGTGCAGCGCGACATCGACAGACTGAGCATCGAACTCGATGGATTGCAGCGCAAGAGCGCGAACCTGTGAGTCGCCGCGAGCCTCGACAGCGTCAGGTTGCGGCGCAGGGGCAACTCGGGCACACTCGCGCGCTCGCCCGCGGCAGTCGATCACCCTTGAGGAATGCTTCCTTGCCGTGCTCGAACGGCATGCCGCGTCGCACTGCATCGGCGTGCTCAGCCCGAGTTTCAAGGTAAAGGAACAAACGATGGATGAAGTAAAGGTCACGGTCGACAATGACGGGCATCCCGTCATCGGCCATTCGGAATCGATAGAACAGCGCTGCAACCATATCGCGCAGGCCATTGCCGCGCTCGCCGATAGCGTCGCGGCCGCCGACAGTTCCACACAGCGGTCGCTCATGGCGCTTTTGCGCACGCTCACGCACGAGCAACTCGCGCTGACCGCTGCGCTCGGCGACCACGCAGGCGAGTTTTCATCCGATGAAGCGTATCGCAGGACGTACCGCCGTGCCTTCAGAAAAGGGTATAGCGCGGGATTGCAACGGACCTTGCCGGCGCGTCAGACCGAGACCGTGGAACGGCCGATCAAATCTTCGGGCATCGCAACGAAGCGCCTGCGGCAGGACGCACTGCGCAACACGGTTCTGGAGCATTGAAGAGGCTCATGCCTGGCGCATCGAATAATACTCATGCAGCACGGCGATCAGCCGATCGAGTTCGGTCGGCTTGACGAAGTATCCATTGAAGCCCTTCAGCCGCGCGCGCATTTGATCTTCCAGGCTCGTGCGGCTCGTGTGCGCAATCAGCAGCATGGCGGGATCGGCAGCGCGGATGACTTCGGCGACTTCCCAGCCATCGCCGAGCGGCATCATCAGATCGAGCAGCACTACGCCAGGACGCCACTTGCGCACGGCCGTCACGGCGTCGAGCCCGGTATGGGCGGCGCGCACGGTCAAATCGGCGTCCTCGAGCGCGAGACAAATGGCGCGTGTCGCGTTCATGTCGTCGTCGGCAATCAGCACGCGTGGTTCGCCGCTGTCGGCCGAGCGTTCAGGCATCTGCCAAACGGCTTCATCGGTGAGACGGTCAAGTCGTTGCATGTCGTTGCCCTCAGGGAAGCAAGGACGAAAGCAACCCGCGTTCCCTGTTTGGAGCAGTTGGCTGTCCTCAGGCAGCATATGGCTCACGGCGATTACACTCGGGGAATACCCGATGCTAATGACACGCGCCGTCAGGCGACACGTCGAGCGTTTTTTGCACCGCCGTGACGCCTTCGCTCCCGACATTGGCGCGTCGATGACGTCGCCGCACAACCCGAGGTTCACACGATGTTCGTCGTCTACTGGCTGAGCGGCACATTGAACGAGGCAACGCCCCAGGCCGAACACCGAAGGTTCGATCCCACCGCGCTCGCGGATGCGCTGCAATACGCCGAAGCACTTCGCCGCCGACAGGCGCAAGGCGAGGACATCGCGTTCGTTACTTTGTGCAGCGAGAATCCGCAGTCCGTTGGCAAAGCCGGAGTCGCCGATCCACCCGCCGATTACGCATGGAAGAAACGTCGACGCTAAGCCTTGCGCGTTACGAACGTGCGTCCTTCTGCGCCTGGGCCACGTTCGGATCGTCGTCCTGCCATCCGCCGCCCAGTGACTTATAGACCGCGATGAGATCGGTCGTCACATTCACCGTCGATTGCGCAAGCTGCTCACGGGTCTGCGCAAGCTGACGCTCCGCGTCGAGCACCGTAACGAATGCGGTGATGCCCTTGCGATAAGCATCGGTCGCGAGTTGCAGGCTGATCTCATTGGCATCGACAGTCCGCACGAGCGCCGCACGCCGGTCCTGTTCCGTGCGATACGAAACCAGCGCGTTATCCACGTCCTGCAACGCATTGAGCACGGTCTGCCGATAAGCCAGCCCCGCTTGCGCGGCCTCGGCCTTCGAAATGCGTATGTTGGCGCGCAGCGCCCCGCCTTCGAAGATCGGCAGCGAGATACTCGGCCCGACCGACCAGAACAGACTCGACCAGCGTGCGAGATAGTTCGCCTTCAACGCGCGCGTGCCGACCTGACCCGTCAGCGAGATATCCGGATACAACTGCGCGACGGCCACGCCTACCTCCGCGGTCGCGGCATGCAACTGCGCTTCGGCGCGACGGATGTCGGGGCGACGCCGCGCGAGCGTCGAGGGAAGCCCGATCGGCACCATCGGTGGAACGGGCGGCACGGCGCGCGCATCGGACAACTCGGCATCGAGCGTACCGGGCGGACTGCCTATCAGCACGGCGAGCCCATTCAGCGCCTGTGCGATTTGCGCGTCGAGCGTCGGCAGTTGCGCCTGCAGCGTGCCGACTTGCGCACTCGCGCTTTGCACGTCCTGCTGGCTCGTCAGGCCCACGCGCGCCTGCTCGCGCGTGAGATCGAGAATTTGCTGCTCCGCGTCGATCTCGGCGAGCGTGATTTGCTTGATGGACTGTGCGCCGCGCAACTGCGCATATGTGCGCGCCACTTCCGATTCGAGCGAGACGAGCGCGTCGTTGCGGCTTTCCATCTCTGCCTCGGCCTGCGCATTGGCGGATTCCACCGAACGTCGCACGCGCCCGAAGAGATCGAGTTCCCACGATGCATCGAAGCCATCTTGATAGATCGTCGCCGGCCCGGTGGCCGAATCGAGACCCTGACGCAGCGTCGCGCCTTGCGCGCCAAGCTGATCGATCTGGTTATAGACGCCTTGCGACTGGAGGATGCCCTTGAGCCCGAGCTGCTCGCGCATCACGCTGGCGCTCGCATTGACCTGCGGCAAACCCTGCGCCGCTGCCGACACGCTCTGTTCGCGCGCCTGCGCTATCCGCAACACGGCTTGCTGCAAATTCAGGTTGCCCGCCGCCGCGCGGTCGATCAGCGAGTCGAGCATCGGATCGTCGAACTGCTTCCACCAGCGCGGATCGGGATCGGCGGCAGTCTGCACGACCGATGGCGCATCCGCATGCGGCACGCGCGCATCGTTCTGCGGATTCTGCGAGCGCTGCGTGTCGCTCCAGACCTCGGGGACATCGGCGCTCGGCGCCTTGTAATCGGGTCCGACGGTACACGCGCTCGTCAGCAAGGCGAGCATCAGAATGGAAAGACGCGGCTTCATCTCAATGGCCTCCCGCACCGCCAGCAGCTTTCACCGGCGAGAAGAAAAACGTGAGCGGAATGAACATGAACGAAAAGATCGCGCATGCGGCGAAGACATCGAGATAGGCGAGGATCGTCGCTTGCGAAACGAGCGTCTTGTACATTTGACCCGTTGCGGCCGTCATCGCCTGCGACATGGTCTGGCCCGTGTCCATCAGCGTGCGCGCAATGCGCTGCACCGCGTCGTTGTACGGCTGGTTGAGCGGCGTCAGATGCTCGACCATATGCGCCATGTTCGCCTGCGTGCGCTCGCGGATCATCGCGGTCGCAAGCGAGATGCCGATGGAACCCGCCACGTTGCGAAACATGGTGAAGAGCGCGGAGGCGTCGTTGTTCATCGACTTCGGCAGCGAGAGATAGGCGAGCGTCGTCACCGGCACGAACAGAAAACCGATGGCGGCCGACTGCGCGCTGCGCATCATCGTCAACGTTCTATAGTCGATGTTCGGCACCAGTCGATGCGAGTAGAGCAGCGCGACGCCCATCAGAAAGAAGCCGAAGCCGACCAGATAACGCGTCTGCACGTAGCTCATCAGCTTGCTGACGACTGGTATCAGGAACACGATCAACAACGCGCCCGGCGACAGCACGAGACCGGCAAGCGTGGCCGTGTAACCGAGCTGCTGCTGCGCGAGTTGCGGTATCAGCACCGCGCTGCCATACAGCACCGACGCGAAGCCGACGATGGCCGCCGACCCCAGCGCGAAGTTGCGGTCTTTGAGCACGCGCAGATCGACCACGGGTCGCTTCGCGTACAACAGCCAGAATGTCGCACCGACGATGCCGACCGCCGCCAGCACCGCGAACGTGATGATGAAGTTCGAATGGAACCAGTCGTCGTCCTCGCCGCGATCGAGAAACACTTGCAGACAGCCGAGTCCGAGCGCGATCAGGCCGATGCCCACGCCGTCGATACCCACGTCCTTGTGGCTCTGCTTCTTTTCCCACGGCGGATCTTCGACGAACTGCATGACCGCGATGGTCGTCAGCACGCCAACCGGCACGTTGAGCAGAAAGACCCAGCGCCAGGTGAAGTTGTCGGTGATCCAGCCGCCGAGCGTCGGCCCGAGAACGGGCGCCACGACGATCGCCACCGCCGAGATCGAAAACGCGCGGCCGCGCTGCTCGGGCGGGAAGGTATCGAGAATGATCGACTGCTGGCTCGGCTGCAAACCGCCGCCGAAGAAGCCCTGCAGAATGCGGAAGATGATGAGCTGCCCGAGATTCGTCGCGATGCCGCACAGAAACGAACACACGGTGAACGCCGCGATGCAGATCAGGAAGTAGCGCTTGCGCCCGAGGATCTTCGAGAAGTAGGCGGACAGCGGCAGCACGATGCCGTTCGCGACGAGATAGGACGTGAGCGTCCACGTGGCTTCGTCGTAGCTCGCGGACATGGTGCCGGAGATGTGCGGCAGCGCGACGTTGACGATGGTCGTATCGAGCACTTCCATGAATGCCGCGAGCGTCACCACGACGGCGATCAGCCACGGGTTCGACTTCGGCTTCCAGTTGCTGTGATCGTGCGCGGCGGTATCGCTCATGGCTCAGTTCTCAGTGCGTGAGCATCACGGTCGGCACGACCGACAGCCCGAGCGGCAGCGACGTGCCCGGCTTCATGCCATCGTCGATGATGATTTTCACGGGCACGCGCTGCACGATCTTCACGAAGTTGCCCGTGGCGTTCTCCGCCGGGAACGCGGAGAAACGCGAGCCGCTGCCGAGTTGAACGCTGTCGACGTGACCGTGCAGGTCGAGGCCCGGATAGGCATCGACTTCGAGCTTCACCTTGTCGCCGGGACGCATGCGGTCGAGTTGCGACTCCTTGAAGTTCGCCGTGACCCAGACGCGCGTGGTGACGAGCGTGAGAATCGACGTTCCAGCTTGCAGGAAGGTGCCGTATTGCACGTTGCGCCGCGTGATCCAGCCGTCGGCGGGCGCGCGCAGTTCCGTGTACGAGAGATTCAGTTGCGCGGCTTCGACTTGCGCCTGTGCCTGACGCACTTGCTGGCGCTTCTCTTCGACGGCCGCGATCACGGTGGCTATTTGTTGCGGCACGAGGCTCGCCGTGCGCACTTGCGCACGCGCCTGCGCGACGTTCGCCGCAGCGCTTTTTTGCTGCGCGGTCGCGGTATCGATGTTTTGCTGCGACGTCGCGCGGATATCGACTGATTGCTGACGCTGATACGCCGCGCTCGCCTGCGCGAGATTCGCCCGCGCGTTCTGCTCCTGCGCCTGTGCCTGCGCGAGCTGCGCCGGATACTGCACACGCGCCACTTCGAGCTGCGTTTCCTGCGCATGCAACTGCGCCTGGGCAAGCCCGAGCTGCGCGTTGGCTTGATCGAGTTGCGCCTGATAGTCGCGCGGATCGATCTTGATGAGCAGATCGTCCTTATGCACGAAGCGGTTGTCGTCGATGTTCATCGTCACGACGTAGCCCGACACCTTCGGCGCGATGGTCACGGCGTCGCCATCCGTGTAGGCGTCGTCCGTGCTGATCTCGTTGCGCGTCATGAACCACCAGACGAAGGCGCCGATAGCCAGCACGACCACGACGACGCCAAGGATGATCAGGGGTTTCTTGCCAGGCCCCTTCTTTTCGCCCTTATCGTCCTTACCGTCTTTACCGTCTTTACCGTCCTTGCTTTCCTTGCTGTCTTTTTCTTTCTCGCCGTCGTCGTCGCGCTTGCGGTCGTCGTCGCGGTCGTCGTCTTGGGCTTCGGAGTCGTGTTGATCTGGCATCGCCGCTCACTTGTCAGGTTGAAACCCGGACGATGCGCCGGGTGGAACCTCGGGTTCTGGACCTGCGGATGGACCACGCGCAATCGACGCCGCGTATGCGGGGCGCCCGAGCGGAATCATCCGAGGGCAGGCAGCAAGCAAATCGTGTTCCGCGATGGCATTTGTCGGCCTGGCGCGAACGTGCGGGCGGGTTGGCATGAATTTGCGCTTGCCGCGTAAGTGCGACGGCCGGAAGCATTTTAAATGCGCGTTGTAGAAGTTTCCACGCCGCTCATTCGCTCCTAACTCTGTGCGCCGATCATGCGTTTCATCGAATCGAAACCCTGCAACGGAGGCCATCATGTACAAGCACATTCTCGTCGCGGTCAGCACGAGCCTCAGCGAAAGCGCCCTGACCACTGCCATCTCGCGCGCCCGCGACTGCAACGCGCGCCTCACCGCGCTGCATGTGGTCGATCAGACGCCGTGGTGGGCCGTCGTCACCGCCGAGTGCAATTTCACGGAGACCGCCGCGGTCATCGACGATCACGCGCGCGCCGTCACGCGCTATAGCGCCCGGATGATCGAGCGCGCGGGCATCGATGGCGTCGCGCGTAGCATCACGCTGCCGCCGCATGGCGTGAGCATCGGCGAGGCAGTTGCCGATGTCGCAAGCGAGATCGGCGCAGACCTCATCGTTTTAGGCGGCGAAGCGGAAACCGGCTGGAGATTTGGCGAAGCGCGCATGCGCGACGTGATCTGCACGCATACGGCATGCGACGTTCTGATTGCATCGCATGGCGTGAGGCACGTGTTCGATACGGGCGAAATGCAGGCGATCGAAGCCCGCTTCACACAAGCTCACAGCGCCCCGCGCAACAACGCCGCAAGCTGAACGATGCCCATCGAAATCTGCTTTTCGCGCTTTGCATCGAGCCTTCCGATGGGCACGCTCGTCGATACCGCCACGCGCTTGCCCGCCGGCGTCATGCCGACATAAGCCGCGAAACACGCAAGCCCTTCCGTCACTTCCTCGCGTTCGAGCGCGAGACCGCTCGTGCGAATGGACGCGAGCTCGCGCAACAGCGCCGCGCGCCGCGTGATGGTGCGCGGCGTTACCGCTTCGAGACGCTCGGGCAGGCGTTCGCTGATGGCATCGTCTGTGAGACCGGCCAGCAGCGCCTTGCCGAGCGCGCAGCAATGCGCGGGCAGCCGCGAACCGAGATCCGATACGAGCCGCACCGGCCGATGCGCGTCCTCGCGCGCGACATACACAACCTGCACGCCATCCAGCACGGCAAGCTGCACGACCTCGTTATGCGTGTTGATGAACGCGCCCGCGCCCTCGCGAAACGCCGCCTGCAGCTTGTCGTGACGCACGTACGCGTTGCCGAGCTCGAACAGGCCGACGCCGACCACGTAGCCATCGTCGCGCTTTTCGACCCACTGCATGCGCGCAAGCGTCTCCAGCAGCAGATAGAGCGTGCTGCGCGACAACCCGGTGGTTTCGGCGAGCGTGGCGGCGCGCACGGGCTTGGAGGCGTCGGCGAGCGTCTGAAGAATGTCGCTCGCGCGGCGCAGGGCGGGCACGTCGTAGGCTTTATCCATGTCGATGGTCGCGGTTATTACTAAATCGGAAGCGAGATTGAGACCGCGCATATTCCAACAGGTTGGATAAACATGCAACCCAATGGACACTAACGCACCTGCGGGCTACGATCGTTTTCCCTTTTCCCGTGCACGGTGATCCCACTCATGCAGCCCGTTTCCCTTTCCGCGTATCTGCCCGAAGACTTTGCCGATGCCTTGCTGATCGGCCGCGTATGGCGTCCCGCGCCGGTGAACGGCCCAGCGGTCGTTGCCGTGCGCCGGGGCGAAGTGTTCGACATTACGCGCGCCGCGCCGACCACAGCCGATCTCTTCGACAATCCCGACGCCGTGAACATCGCGCGCACGGCTGAAGGCGAACGCCTCGGCACCGTGGAAGATTTGCTGCAAGCCACGCTCGATGCCGCAACCGACAGTCCACGCCTGCTCGCGCCCTGCGACGTGCAGGCGGTGAAGGCGTGCGGCGTCACCTTTGCGGTGAGCTTGCTGGAACGCGTGATCGAGGAACAGGCGGGCGGCGATGCGACGAAGGCGAAGGAAGTTCGCGAGACCATCAACAAGTTGATCGGCGCGGATCTTTCGAAGATCAAGCCCGGTTCGGAGAGCGCGGCCAAGTTGAAGGCGGAGCTGGAGCGGCGCGGCGCGTGGTCTCAATACATGGAAGTCGGCATTGGGCCGGACGCGGAAGTGTTTTCAAAGTCGCAGCCGATGTCGTCGGTGGGCTTTGGCGCGGACGTGGGGCTTTATCCGACATCGCAATGGAACAACCCGGAGCCGGAGATCGTGCTGGCGGTGAACGCGCGCGGAGAGATCGTTGGCGCCACGCTTGGCAACGACGTGAATCTGCGCGATATCGAAGGCCGTAGCGCGTTGTTGCTCGGCAAGGCGAAGGACAATAACGCTTCGTGCGCGATCGGCCCGTTCGTGCGCCTGTTCGACGAGCGCTTCACGTTGGACACGGTGCGCGGCACGACTTTGTCGCTGCGCATCGAAGGCGCGGACGACGATTTCGTGCTCGAAGGCGTGAGCCATATGAGCGAGATCAGCCGCGATCCCGCCGACCTCGTCAAGCAGACGCATGGCGCGCATCACCAATACCCGGACGGCTTCATGCTGTTCCTCGGGACGATGTTTTCGCCGATCAAGGACCGCGACACGCCGGGCGGCGGCTTTACGCATCATCTCGGCGACGTGGTGACGATTGCCACGCCGAGTCTGGGCGCACTCGTGAACACGGTGCAGCTTTCGACGGAAGTCGAGCCCTGGACGTTTGGGGTGCGGGCGTTGTATCGGAGTCTGGCGGCGCGTGGGTTGTTGGGTGGGGCGGCGGGTTGAGCGTTAGAGGATCGGCTGAACTTCAGCCTGCGCGCATGGCCCATCTGGCGACGCGCAGGTCATCGAGCGACAGCAGGCATTACGAAGAAGCGCCCAGCCTCGGCGGGCGCTTCATCCCCTTCGCCACCACCTGCACCGGCGTCTCCATGTACGGCGACAAATCCCGCTGTCGCCGTTTCTCCAGTAGCGCCTTCACCGCGACATCCACGCCGAATACCGCCTGACGCGCACCGAACTGCTCGACCGTCGCAAGCAGGCGCCCGTCTTCCACCATCGGTTGCACAGCGTCGATGTTGTTATAGCCCGTGACCAGCACGCGGCCTTTTTTCCCGGCGATGCGGATGGCATCGATCGCGCCCATCGCGAGGGTATCGTTCGCGCACAACATGCCGCGCAAGGTCGGGCGCGTGTAGAGCATCTGCAGCGCAATGGACTTGCCGCTCGCGAGACTCCAGTCGCCCGCGTCGGCGGCCGCGACGCGCACGTTCGCCGCGTTCATCGCATCCCTGAAGCCGATGGCGCGCTGCTGCGCGTTGCGGTCGTTCGCCGGTCCTCCGATGATGCCGACTTCATCGCCTGCTTTCAGCTTCGAGCCGAGATAATTGCCGACGAGCCGCGCGCCCCGGCGGCTGTCCGGACCAACGAAGGGAATGGTGAACGCCGGGTCGTCGGCGTCGTCGTCGAATGCGTTGTCGATGGCGATCACGATGATGCCCGCGCGTATCGCCTTCGTGGCCGAGGGAAGCAGCGCTTTCGAATCCGTCGGCGCGATCACGATGGCCTGAACCTTCGCATCGATCAAAGACTCGACGATTTGAATTTGCGCGGCGACGTCGTTGTCGCCCTGCGTGCCGCGCGCGATCAGATCCAGTTGCGACGCGAAATGGCGCTGGTAGTTGTTTGCGCCGTCGATCATGGACACGACGAAAGGATCGTTCACCGACTTCATCACGAGCGCGATGGTAGCGCGGCCATCGGCGGCGCGCGCATCGCGAGCACGTACCAGGCCGCTCGCGCTCAGGGCGCACGCGGCAAGCAGACGGCGGCGGGCAAGGCTCGGCATCGGAATGGAGGGCGTTAAGGTCGCCCCATTGTAGCCGCAGGCGGGGAAGACGCTTGCCGAAACGCAGCGAACTACCGCGTGGCCACGTTCGACGGATGGATTGCGTTGAGCGGAGTGATGCCGCGCACGCCCAGCGAACTATTGCGTGATCGCTCCCACTGCGTGAGATGCGTTGAGCGGAGTAGAGCCGCAAGCGTCCAGCGAGCTACCGCGTGATCTCGACCGGAGCGTGTCTCGCGTCGAGCTAAACGGGAACTGCAAGCGCATACCGCGCCGATTGCAAAACCGCGCGCTTCAAAGAAACGGCCATCAGCTCTTCGCGCGCTTGCTCCACGCAATCGCTACGAACGCCGTGCACAGCGCTTCCATGCCCGTGGCGTCTTCATCGTCGAAGCGGCCGGGAACCGGGCTATCCACATCCCATACGCCTATCAGAGCGCCAGCGGCATCGACGAGCGGCACGACGATCTCCGAACGCGACGCCGAGTCGCACGCGATATGACCCGGAAACGCCTCGACATCCGGCACGACTTGCGTGCGCCGGTCGCGTGCCGCCGTGCCGCACACGCCGCGTCCAAGCGCAATTCGCACGCACGCCGGCTTGCCTTGAAACGGCCCGACGACGAGCTCGGCGCCGTCGAAAAGATAAAAGCCCGCCCAGTTCAGATCAGGCAGCGAGTGAAAAACCAGCGCCGAAAAGTTCGCCGCGTTGGCGATGAAATCGCTTTCGTCCGCCAGCAGCGAGCGCACCTGTTGAAGCAGATCGTCGTACTGGGCAGTTTTACTCGCGTGGGCCGACTGAGAGATCGAAAACATGATGGCGCAACCGCAATGTCGAAAAGTGTCGCCGACGATAGCACAACGCTCATCGCCACGCAGGCAAAGGCACGGACGCCCGAAACTTGGAACTGAAGGGTCTATCGCCTAGTGTGAAAGGCGCACATTCGTCGGGAGCGTTGCTTGCATTGCATGCCACGGATGGTTTTCATTCGCTGCTTAAAAGCAGGCTTGGGGAATTCCCTCTCTTTACAAGAACGCGCCGCCGTCTTTAAATAAATCAACTTGATTTAATTAATGCCCCGCATGAGGGCGACACGAGACAACGAGCGGCGCTTCATGCGCTGACTCGACAGGAGACAGGCGCGTGAAACCAGCAAGCGGCAGAGGCAGCAACTCCGCGAACGTCCGGCGCTACAACGAACGCCTGCTGTTGCAGGCGCTGCGGCGCACCGAGCCCGCATCGAAGGCCGATCTCGCGCGTCACGCGAATCTGACGAGCACGGCGGTTGGCAGCATCATCGAATCGCTCGGCAAGGCCGGGCTCATCGAGTACACCGGACGCCGGATCGAAGGCCAGCGCGGTCAGCCGGCCGCGCTCATCCGGCTCGATCCGCGCGGCGCGTTCGGTATCGGCGTGCGGCTGGACCGCACCGGCATCGAGACGGTGCTCGTCAATTTCGCGGGCGACGTGCTCGGGCGCAGCGCCATCGACATGGTGCTGCCGCATCCGTCGGTCGTGCTCGAAATCGTGCGGCGCGATGTCGAACGGATGCTCGCGCTGCTTAGCGCGTCCGAACGTGAACGGCTCGCGGGCATCGGCATCGCGCAGCCGTTCAATCTCGGCAGCTGGCTGCGCGAACTCGGCCTGCCCGCCGAAAACTTCCGCGCCTGGGACGAAACCGATTTTCCCGACGCCCTCTCGCGCGCGCTCAACCTGCCCGTCTTCAGCGAAAACGACGGCAACGCCGCCGCCACCGCCGAACTGTTCTACGGTCACGGCCGCACGTGCGACGACTTCATCTACCTGTTCCTGGGCTCGGCGATTGGCGGCGGCATCGCCATCGACGGCGATTGTCTGCGCGGCGCATCCGGCAACGCGGGCGATATCGGCGTGATTCCCGTGCCGCCAAGCCGCCTGCCCTCCGCCCCGCAACCCGCTGGGCAGTGGGACATTTTGCTGTCGCGCGCCTCGCTCAATGCGCTCGTGCGGCATCTGCACTACAGCGGCGCGGCGGCGGACAACCGCGTCGACTTGCAGGCGTGCATCGAACAACGCCTGCCCGCCGTCGACGAATGGATCGAGGACTGCATCGAAGCCCTCGCGCCCGCGTTGCGCGCAACCTTGTGCGTGCTCGACGTGCCGATGGTCGTGATCGATTCCGACATCGACGGCGGCCTGCTCGACCGGCTCGTTGCACGCCTCCGGACCACGATGACGGCCAACGCGCCCGAGGCACGCGGCACGCCCGCGCTCGTGCGCGGCACCTTCGGCCCGGATGCGGGCGCGATCGGCGCCGCCACGTTGCCCATGTTCTACAACTTCTCCCCGCGCGCCGGCTTTCGCCACGCGGGCATCAAAACGCAAGAGGTGAACCATGCCGCATGACACCGCGGACCCACGTACGCCGCTTCTGGAAATGCGCGGCATCAGCAAGACGTTTCCGGGCGTGCGCGCGCTGAACGACGTCCGTCTTTCGGTCTTTCCAGGCGAAGTGCATTCGCTGATGGGCGAAAACGGCGCGGGCAAATCCACGCTCATGAAAATCCTGTCGGGCGCGTATCAGGCCGATGCAGGCGGGCAAATTCTCATCGATGGCAAGCCGGTCGTCATCGACGGTCCGCTCGCGGCGCGTGCGCTCGGCGTCGCCGTGATTTATCAGGAACTGAGTCTCGCGCCCAATCTTTCGGTGGCCGAGAACATCTACGCGGGCCGCGAACTGCGCAAGGGCCGAGGTCCGTGGTCCGTCGTGGATCGCGCCGGCATGGAGCGCGGCTGCGTGGACGTATTGAAGCGGCTGGGCGCGTCGTTCAAGCCGCACACGCTCGTCGGCGATCTTTCCATCGCGGAACGGCAGCTCGTGGAAATCGCGCGCGCCGTGCACGCCCACGCGCGCATCCTCGTGATGGACGAGCCGACCACGCCGCTCTCATCGCGCGAAACGGACCGGCTGTTCGAGCTCGTGCGCACATTGCGCGCGGAAGGCATCGCGATCATCTACATCAGTCATCGCATGGCGGAGATTTACGAGCTGTCGGATCGCGTTTCCGTGCTGCGCGACGGCAGCTACGTCGGCACGCTCAAGCGCGACGAACTCTCCGCCGAGAGCCTCGTGAAGATGATGGTGGGCCGCGACATCTCCGGCTTCTACAAGAAGGAACACGCGCCTTACGATCCCGGCAAGATCGTGCTGTCGGTGCGCGATATCGCCGACGACCGCCGCGTGCGCGGCTGCAGTCTCGAACTGCACTCGGGCGAAGTGCTCGGCATCGCGGGACTCGTCGGCGCGGGACGCACGGAACTCGCGCGCCTCATCTTCGGCGCGGAAGAACGCACGCGCGGCGACATCCTGATGCACGGCAAGCCGCTCAAGGTGCGCACGCCGCGCGATGCCATCGACGCCGGCCTCGTCTATCTCACCGAAGACCGCAAGGGTCAGGGCTTGTTTCTCGACATGAGCGTGCGCGACAACATCAACGTCGCGGTCGCCGGACGCGATTCCAAGATGGGCGTGATGGACATCGCGCACGGCAACAACCGCGCGCGCGAGGCAATCGCCGCGCTCACCATCCGCGTGCCGAACATGCGGGTGAACGCGGGCGCGTTATCGGGCGGCAATCAGCAGAAGGTGCTGCTATCGCGTCTGCTCGAAACGCGGCCGCACGTGCTGATCCTCGATGAACCGACGCGCGGTGTCGACATCGGCGCGAAGTCGGAGATTTATCGAATCATCAACGAACTGGCGCGCTCGGGCGTCGGCCTCATCGTCATTTCGAGCGAGTTGCCGGAAGTGATCGGCGTGGCCGACCGCGTGCTCGTCATGCGCGAAGGCCTGATAGCGGGCGAACTCGGCGGACATTCCGGCAAGCCGATTTCGCAGGAAGGGATCATCGAACTGGCGACGGGCTCGAAGGTCAAGCTCGATCAGGCCGCATAAAAGCACATTGGAGAGAGACATGGCTAACACCACCAAGCATGACAACGTCGGGCCAGGCGCGGCGGAACGGCAGACGCGCATCGAACATCGCGAGCGCATGCAGGTCCTGATGCGCACCGCCGGCATGTTGCCGGTGCTGATTCTGCTGTGCATCGGCTTCGGCATCGTCACCGATGGCTTCTTCAGCCTGCAGAACATGTCGATCGTCACGCAGCAGGCGTCGATCAACATCGTGCTCGCGGCGGGCATGACCTTCGTCATTCTCACGGGCGGCATCGACTTGTCGGTCGGCTCGATCCTGTCCGCGGCGGCCGTCACCGCGCTGCTCGCGTCGAACTTGCCGCATCTCGGCTGGCTCGGCATTCCGGCCGCGCTTGCCGTCGGTCTCGGCTTCGGCGTGGTCAACGGGCTGCTGATCTCGCTGCTCAAACTGCCGCCGTTCATCGTGACGCTCGGTTCGCTCACGGCGGTGCGCGGCATTGCGCGGCTCATCGGTAACGATACGACCATCTTCAACCCGCAACTTTCGTTCGCGTTCATCGGCAACGACACGGTGCTCGGCGTGCCGTGGCTCGTGATCATCGCACTCGCGGTCGTCGCCATTTCGTGGTTCATTCTGCGCCGCACGGTGCTCGGCCTGCGCATCTATTCGGTCGGCGGCAATCCGGAGGCGGCGCGGCTCTCGGGCATCAAGGTGTGGGGCATCCAGCTTTTCGTCTACGCGATGTCGGGACTGCTCGCCGGTCTCGGCGCGGTGATGTCGGCGGCGCGGCTCTATGCGGCGAACGGTCTGCAACTCGGCCAATCGTATGAACTCGATGCCATCGCCGCGGTCATTCTCGGCGGCACGAGTTTCGTGGGCGGCGTGGGGTCGATCGTCGGGACGCTGGTCGGGGCGCTGATCATCGCCGTGCTGTCGAATGGACTCGTGCTGCTCGGCGTGTCGGATATCTGGCAGTACATCATCAAGGGGCTCGTCATCATCGGCGCGGTGGCGCTCGACCGTTACCGCCAGCGCGGTTCGGCCCGAACCTGAAGTTTCGCTTTGAAAACACCGGGCGCATGCAGGTCCGCCTGCGCCCGTCCAACTCGAATGGACCCACTGGAGACAACAACATGCGCAAACACAACAAGCTTTTCGCCAGCGTCGCACTCGCAGTCGGTTTTTGCGCGGCGCTGCCCGCCGCGCAGGCCGCCGACAAGCAACTGAAGTCGGTCGGCATCACGGTCGGCTCGCTCGGCAATCCGTACTTCGTGACCATCTCGCGCGGCGCGGAAGCCAAGGCCAAGCAGATCAATCCGAACGTCAAGGTCACGGCGGTATCGTCGGATTACGACATGAACAAGCAGTTCACGCAGATCGACAACTTCATCTCCGCGCACGTCGACATGATCCTGCTCAACGCGGTCGATCCGAAGGCGATCGAACCCGCCGTGAAGAAGGCGAAGGCGGCGGGCATCGTGGTGGTCGCGGTCGACGTGGCCGCTGCCGGAACGGACGCCACCGTGCAGACCAACAACGTGCAGGCGGGTGAACTCGCGTGCGATTTCCTCGCGAAGAAGCTCAACGGCAAGGGCAACGTGGTGATCGAGAACGGGCCGCAGGTTTCGGCCGTGACGGATCGCGTGAAGGGTTGCAAGGCGGAACTGGCGAAGAATCCGGGCATCAAGGTGCTATCCGACGACCAGGACGCGAAGGGTTCGCGCGAAGGCGGCATGAACGCGATGCAAGGTTATCTCACGCGGTTTCCGAAGCTCGACGGCCTCTTCGCGATTAACGATCCGCAAGCCATCGGCAGCGATCTCGCGGCGAAGCAACTGCGTCGCAACAATATCGTGATCACGTCGGTGGATGGCGCGCCGGATATCGAAAACGCGCTCAAGACCGATACGCAGATTCAGGCTTCCGCGAGTCAGGACCCGTGGTCGATGGCGCAGCAGGCGGTGAGCGTCGGTTACGACTTGATGAACGGCAAGAAGCCGAGCAGCACGATGATCCTCATGCCGTCGACGCTCGTCACGCGGGAAAACGTGGCGAATTACAAGGGCTGGTCGTCGCCGCGTTGAGGTTCGACGTGACGTAGGCGCGAAAGAAGGCGGCGAATGCGTCGCCTTCTTTTTTTGGGTCGACCTTGGGCTCGCTCATCTGATCGGCAACACGCGCAGCGCGCTCGTCTTGCCCGACGACGCACCCGCGCGATCCACCGCGATCAGCCGCTTGCGCGCGACATCGACGGCCACGCCGCGAGGCGCGTCGAAGTCGCTGGCGATGACCGCCGCCGTACCGCGCTTCGACACACTGCACAACGCGTGCGCGCCGCATTTCGTGTAGAGCGTGCCATCGGGCGATGCGGCCATGAGATCGGGCGCATCGACGGTGGCGAACACATTGGTGGCCTGCACCGGGCCGCCCGCCGTGCGCGCGTCCTGCAGATCGACCTTGAAGATGCGGTTCGCCGCCTGATCGCTGATGAACAGCGTGTCGCCGACGACCGCGAGGCCCACCGGCTTCTTCAGGCCGATGACGAGATCGCGCTCGGTCACGCTGCCCGGCGTCGCGCCGCGCGTGATCAGGCTAACGCCGCCCATCGACGGCGCATCGCCTTCCTTGCCGAACCAGCTCGACAAAAACGTGCCGCTGTCCAGCACGACGAGCCCGAGGCGGCGTCGCGACGGGTTTGCATCGGCGGCAAGTGCGACTTGTCCGCTCGCGGCGATGTCGAACACCGCGCTGTTCTTGCCGAAGCCGAAGCGCTCGACGAGCAGATGTCCGTTCGGCGCAAACGCAATCTGACTGAGCGCGCCGCGCTCGCCTTCCTGCGCGGGAATGCGCGCGTAGAGCGAAAAGTCGGGCGATGCAGCGTCGAGATTCGAGGTCATCACGATGCTGTTGGTCTTGTCGTCGGTGACGAACACCGCGCCATCCGACCCGCGCACCGCGACGCCGTTCGGCGAGCCGGAAAGCTGGACCGTCTGCGGCGCGCTGACCGAGCCTCCGCCCGAAGTGCATGCGGCGGTGACGAGCGCCAAAATCGCGATCCACGCAGGACGACGGCTCATGAAGGCTCTCCCGTTGGCCGGAAAACGATAGTTGTGAATAATGCCGCATCCATGATCATCATGCCGCGAAAGGCATGGCATCGTACAATCTGCCGTAATATATTCAGCGATACATCGCATCTGCCCGGTCATCGCCATGAATCACGCGCATTCGCTCAGCCTTTCACCTGTCGTTCAGATTGGCGGCGCGGTCGAACGTCCGCTCGTGCTCGATGTCGCCGCCTTGCGCGAGTTTGCGAGCGCGAGCATCGATCCCTTCGATCTCGTCTGCTTTTCGACCGGCCGTTATATTCGACCAGTGGAACGATATCAGGGCGTGCAGTTGCGCGTGCTGCTCGACGCCGCTGGCGTGCGCCGTCCCGGCAGCACGGATTTCAAGCGCACCGTGTTTCTCGCGCATGCGCACGATGGCTATGCGGTGACGTTTTCCTGGCATGAGCTTTTCAACACGCCCGTGGGCGAGCAAGTGATCGTGGCGTATGCGTGTGCGGACCGCGAACTCGGCGTCGAAGATGGCCTGCCGGTGCTGGTGTCCGGCGCGGATACGGTGCACGCGCCGCGCCACCTGAAGCGGCTGGTACGCGTGGATGCCCACGTGCTCGGCAGCGGCCACTCGCCATGAACGTGAACGCGGCGGCGCGCGCCCTTCTCGCTCGCGCGGCCCATGCAGCCGTGCCCGATACGGTGTTGTTCGCGCGGTTGATCGGCGCGCGCATGGAAGCCGGCGATGTATCGCTGCTCGGTCTTAACAAGCCGGAACTCGATGCCCTGACCACGCGCCATTTCACGCAGACGATCGACGGCGATCATACGCCGCCGTGGACGCCGCACCGCGTGTTCGTACACGATCTTCATGCGCTTCTGATGCGCCATGACGTGACGCTGACGCATTCTCCCGACGACGCGCATTGTCTCGCGATGATCATCGCCACGGCGTGCCTGCGTCCCGCGAGCGCAAACGGCGTTGCGCCGACCTGCGCGCCAGGCTGTCCGGGTTGCAAGGATTACCGCTTCTGCTATCCGTTTCGCCAGTAGCGTTCGGAGGGTCTCGTTCGTGTATTCTCTCGGGCATGGCCACATCCCTCAAAACGAAACCTGCGGCGACGGCCCAAGAAACCGTCGAAGTGCGCTTTCGCATGCGCATCCGCAAAGGTGAAGCAATCGCGCTCGGGCCGGGCAAAGTGGTGCTTCTCGAAGCCGTGCGCGAACACGGTTCGATCTCGGCGGCGGCGCGCAGTCTCGGCATGTCGTATCGGCGCGCGTGGCTGCTCATCGACGAATTGAACCGCTCGCTGAAGTCGCCCGCGACTGTCTCGGAGCAAGGCGGCCAGAGCGGCGGCGGCTGCGTGTTGACGCCCGTGGGCGAACGCATCGTGCAGCTTTACCGCGATATCGAAACCGAAGCGCACGCCGCGTGCGCCGGACACATTGGCGCACTGACGAAGCTCCTCAAGTCCTAACCGTGGCGCAGGCAGAACGCCGAACGCGGCGGCGCGCTCGTGCGGCTCACGCGCTCGTCGACGTCCAGCCGCGCGACGAATTCCACGAAACTCGCCACGCTCGCCGTGCGCAACGGCGCGTAGTCCACGCCGTGACGGTCGCAGACGCGCTTCAACGTGTTCATCGAATCATGGTCGATGCAGTCCACCGGAAACAGCACCACGTCCGCGTTCGGCAGCGCGGCGGCGAGCAATCCCTTGCGATCCTCGATACCGCCATCGTGCACGGTGAGCGCGCCGCCTGCCGTTTCGACGAGCGACTTCAACACGGCGTTCGAGTTCGGTCTGCCGCCCACATAGACGATGCGTTTGCCGTTCACCCAGTCGAAGGCGCGCTGACGCGTGTCGGACGCTTCGGCGTTATCGAGCGTCGCGCGTTCCAGCGCCGCGCATTCCGCCTGCACGACTTTCAATAGCGCTTGTGCCTCGGCGAGCCGCGCGCGCAGCGTCTCGGCTTCGCCCTCTTCCTGCTGCGCGCGCCGTTCCGCGGCTTCGCGACGGCTCGTATGCAGCGCGAGACGGCGCTCGCCTTCCTCGGCCTTTTCGCGCAGGCGTCGCACTTCTTCCTCGAGTTCGCTCGGGTCCGTCTCCGGCTTGCGTTCGCCTTGCGCCGCGAACTCGCTCAACTGGCGCAGCGACGCGTCGCGCTCGCCGCTCACTTCCAGCAGACGCGCCTGCTGCCGTTCGATCTTGTCGCGCAGCTCCGCGTTCTCTTTTTCGAGCGCCACGAGACGCCGGATATCCGCGCGATTCGCCGCGCCCACGAGATGCGAGAGCATGTGCAGCTCGCCAAACGCCGACTGCCGCACTTCGATATTCGCGTGCGGATGCGTCATCAGCGCCCAGTAGGCGGGCGGGATGTCGCCGGACTTGAGCGCATCGGACCAAAGGTCGAGGAGTGCGTCGCTGCTGCGCGCGGCATCGAAACGGCGGAGCGCGCCTGAATAACGTTCGTCGAGCGCCTTGTTGAGCGCCTTCGCGCCCGCGCCGCCCGCAATCGCCAGTTCGACCGCCGCGTGGTGAATGTCGAGATCGCTCGCGTGATGACGATCCAGGTTCGTGAACTTCGGCACCAGCTTGCGCAACTCGTTGGTGGAGAGACAAGTACCGATAATCGAGCAATGCAGATGCGAATCCAGCTCGGAGAGCCGCACGCGCTTATTCGCGCCGCGCGCGTCGGCAGCCACGGCCGCGACTCGTTGCGGCTGCGGCTCGCAACATGCGTCGGACGTGCGCGCGTGCATGTCGATGCGAGTCGGGCGGGCAAGTGGAAACGGAGGGGCCTGCATGATCACCTCATGTTCGATCGGGCGGGAATGGTCGGTCCGCGTCTGTTTTCGCAATATACCACCGAATATAGCGAGGGCCGTCCGGCAAGCGGCAGTGCGGCGAGCGTGCCGCACACGGCGTATCCTGTGGCTTCTGCGCGGCCGAGACGGACAAAACGGATGCAAACAGATGCAAACGGAGGCAAGCGCCCCGCCCTTCGCCGCCGCACGGTTTCCATCGCACAAGCATGCTCACAAGGAGAATCTGAATGGCAAGGGTTGAAGTCAAGGTTCCGCAGCTTTCCGAGTCCGTCACCGAGGCAACGCTGTTGCCCTGGAAAAAGAAAGCGGGCGACCCGGTGACGCAAGACGAAATCCTCGTCGAACTGGAAACCGACAAAGTCGTGCTGGAAGTTCCCGCGCCGTCGTCCGGCGTGCTGGGCGAGCTTCTCAAGAAGGAAGGCGATATCGTCCACGCGGATGAAATCCTCGCCGCCATCGATACGGAAGGAAAAGCCGCGGCAGCGCCCGCTCCGGCTCCGGCTGCCGAGAAGCCGGCCGCCGCGCCTGAAAAGCCCGCCGCCGAACAACCGGCCGCTGCCGCAGCGCCCGCGCCTCAAGCCGAATCCAGCGAGAAAGCCGATTACGACGTCATCGTGATCGGCTCCGGTCCCGGCGGCTATATCGCCGCGATCCGCGCCGCGCAACTCGGCTATTCGGTCGCGTGCGTCGAAGAGTGGATCAACCCGGCCGGCAAGCCGAAGCTCGGCGGCACGTGCCTGAACGTCGGCTGCATTCCGTCGAAGGCGCTGCTCGCTTCGTCGGAAGAATTCGAGAATGCGCGACTGCATCTGGGCGATCACGGCGTGAACGTCGAGAACGTGAGTTTGGATCTGACCAAGCTGATCGGCCGCAAGGAAGCGATCGTCGAGAAGATCACAGGCGGCGTCGAGTTCCTTTTCCGCAAGAACAAGGTCACCTGGCTCAAGGGCCACGGCAAGCTCGCGGGCAAGGCTGGCGGCAACTTCACTATTGAAGTGAGCGGCGGCGACAAGGACGGCAGCCATACGGCGAAATACGTGATCATCGCGACGGGTTCGAAGGCGCGTCATTTGCCGAACGTGCCCGTGGATAACCGCATCGTCTCCGACAACGAAGGCGCGCTCGCCTTCGATTCCGTGCCGAAAAAGCTCGCCGTGATCGGCGCAGGCGTGATCGGTCTGGAACTCGGTTCGGTGTGGCGGCGGCTCGGCGCGGAAGTGACCATACTCGAAGCGCTGCCGGACTTCCTAGGCTCGACCGACACCGCGCTGCAAAAGGAAGCTGCCAAGCAATTCAAGAAACAGGGATTGACGATCCACCTCGGCGTGAAGATCGACAGCGTGAAGACGAGCGACGCGGGCGTCTCCGTGTCTTACAAGGACAAGGACGGCAACGCGGCGACGCTGGATGCGGACCGTCTGATCGTCTCCGTCGGCCGCGTGCCGAATACGGCCAATCTTGGTCTCGACTCGATCGGGCTCGCCGCCGATGAGCGCGGCTTCATCCCCGTCGATGGCCATTGCGCGACCAAGGTGCCGAACGTCTACGCCATCGGCGACGTCGTGCGCGGTCCCATGCTTGCGCACAAGGCCGAGGACGAAGGCGTGCTGGTGGCGGAGATCATCAACGGTCAGAAGCCGCACATCGATTACAACTGCATTCCTTGGGTGATCTACACGCATCCGGAGATTGCATGGGTCGGTCAGACCGAGCAGGCGCTGAAGGCCGAGGGCCGCGAGTTCAAGGCCGGCCAGTTCCCGATGATGGCCAACGGCCGCGCGATGGGCATTGGTGAAACGGACGGCTTCATCAAGGTGATCGCCGATGCGAAGACCGACGAGATTCTCGGCGTGCATATCGTCTCGGCAAACGCGTCGGATCTGATTGCCGAAGCCGTGGTGGCGATGGAGTTCAAGGCGGCGTCGGAAGACATCGGCATGATCTCGCACCCGCATCCGTCGCTGTCGGAGGTGATGCGGGAAGCGGCGCTTGCGGTGAACAAGCGCGCGCTCAACATCTAAAGCCGCTCAGACTCGCCGCGGCATCCACACCCGCAACAGCGAATACAGCCGATCCACATCGATCGGCTTCGCCAGATAATCGCTCGCGCCCGCGGCGAGGCATTGCTCCTGATCGTCCTTCATCGCCTTCGCGGTGATCGCGATGATCGGGAGCTTCTTGAAGCGCGCATCTTCGCGGATGCGTCGCGTCGCTTCCAGTCCATCCATGCCGGGCATCATCACGTCCATCAGTACGACGTCGATGTCCGCGTGCCGGTCGAGCGCCTCGATGGCCTCGAAACCATTGCGGCCGATAGCCACTTTCAAACCCTGATGCTCCAGCGCGCTCGATAACGAAAAGATGTTGCGGATGTCGTCGTCCACCAGCAGCACTCGGCGTCCGTCGAGCACGCGATCGCGCGAACGCGAGACGTGCAGCATCGCCTGGCGATCCGCCGACAGGTCGGATTCGACCTTGTGCAGGAAGAGCGTGACTTCATCGAGCAGACGTTCCGGCGAACGCGCACCCTTGATGATGATCGACTGCGAATAACGCATGAGTTCCGCTTCTTCGTCGTGAGTCAGATTGCGGCCCGTGTAGACGATCACCGGCGGAAACGACAAGGCATCCGTCGACGCCATCTGCCGCAGCAGATCGCCACCCTGCATGTCGGGCAGCTTCAGGTCGATGATCATGCAGTCGAAGATGGTCGTCTTCAGCAACTCCAGCGCGTCCTTGCCGAACTCGACAGGCGTGATTTCCACGTCCTGATCGCTGATGAGTTCGACGATGCTTTGCCGCTGCCGCGCATCGTCCTCGACCAGCAGCACGCGCTTGATCTTCTGACTGCTCTTGTCGGCGAGCCGCTGGAAGATGCCCATGAGTTGTTCGCGCGTGGTCGGCTTGACCGCGTGGCCGATCGCGCCGAGGTGCAGCGCGGCCTCGCTTCTGTCCGACGCCGACACGACATGCACGGGAATATGCCGCGTCTTCGGGTTCGCCTTCAACTCTTGCAGAACGACGAGCCCCGAGCGATCCGGCAAGCCGATATCGAGCAGAATCGCGCTCGGCGAACGTTCTTGCGCCAGCCGCAGCGCTTCGCCCGCCGTGCCGCTCACGATGCAGCGATAACCCAGCTCGTGGGCCAGATCGAGCAGCACTTGGGCGAAGCTCGCTTCGTCTTCGATGACGAGCACCAGGCGCCGGCCGGCGGCTGCGGCGTCGAGCCGGTCGTCGTCGATCACGGGCGTCGGTGTGACCAACGCGGCCACGTCATCGAGTGGCGCATTTGGCGTCTCCGCCGAAACGGGCGCGGGTGCAGGCACAGGCGCCACGAGTTCGAGCGCGTTTTGCACGGGCGGCGTGAGGGCGTCATAGATGACCGGCATCGTAAGCGTAAAGGTGCTGCCCACGCCCGGCGTGCTCTGCAACGCAATCGACCCGCCGAGCAGATGCGCGAGACTGCGCGAGATCGACAAGCCCAGACCCGTGCCGCCGTAGTGACGGCTCGTGGTGCCATCGGCTTGCTGAAACGCTTCGAAAATCGCTTCCTGCTGATCCGGCGCAATGCCGATGCCCGTATCCGTCACGACGAACTGCACCGCGTCCTTGCCCGCATTCTTCAGCGTGAGCGAGACCGTGCCCGAGTCGGTGAACTTCACCGCGTTGGCGAGCAGGTTCTTGAGTATCTGCTCGAGCCGGCGGAAGTCGGTCGTGAGCGTCGGATATTGCTCGATCTCGTTGCGCAGTTCGAGCTTCAGCTTCTTCTGACGGGCGAGCGGCTCGAAGGTGCGCGAAAGCGTATCCACGATGCGCTGCACGGGCACATGCTCGATGTGCAGATCGAGCTTGCCCGCTTCCACCTTCGACAAGTCGAGAATGTCGTTGATCAGATTGAGCAGATCGTTGCCCGCCGAATAGATCGTCTGCGCGTACTTGATCTGATCCTGCGTGAGATTGCCGTGCTTGTTCTCCGAGAGCAGTCTCGCGAGAATCAGCGAGCTATTGAGCGGCGTGCGCAACTCGTGCGACATGTTCGCCAGGAACTCGGACTTGTAGCGGCTTGCGCGCTGCAAGGCCTCGGCGCGCTGCTCCAGCACTTCCTGCGCCGAGTTTAGCGCCGCGTTGCGTTCGTCGAGCACGCGCGCCTGTTCCGCGAGTTGATCGTTGGTCTGTTCGAGCTCGGCCTTCTGGTTCGCGAGATACACCTGCGCCTGCGACAGCGCGTTGGTCTGTTGCTCCAGTTCCTCGTTGGTCGTGCGCAGTTCTTCCTGTTGCGTCTGCAACTCTTCGTTCAACTGCTGCGTCTCTTCGAGCACTTGCTGCAAGCGCTCGCGATACTGCGCCGCCTCCACGAAGTCGCCGATATTCCCCGCCACCGACGACATGAACTGGCGCTCGCGTTCCGTGAGCGCGTGCATCGCGCCGAGTTCGATGGCGCCGTTTGCCTCGCCCTCGTTTTCGATCGGGACGACGACGAGGCTCGTCGGCGTGGCCGAGCCGAGCGAAGAGGTGACCTTCCAATAGCCGGCCGGCACTTCGTCCACGTTCGTCAGGCGCTTCGAATGCACGGCCTGCCCGACGAGACTCTTCACGCCCGCGAGCGTCTGCGGCGACGTCTCGCTGTCCGGGTCGAAGCCGAAGCTCGCGGTGCGCCGGAGCGCGCCGTCGACATCGACGACGTAGAACGCGCCTATCGATACCTTGAGGTAGTCGGCCAGAAAGTCGAGCACCGTCTGGCACAACTGGTCGAGCGACTGCCTGCCGATCACCTGCGCCGCGAGCAGCGTCTGTCCCTCGCGCAGCCACGCCTGCTCCTGCAACGCGCGCGTCTGCTTCTCGTGTTCGCTGAGTGCCAGGCCATACGCGTTCGAAAGCTGCAAGAGTTCGCGGCGGCCGAAGACCGCCAGAATCACTGAAAGCGACAGGCTCAACACGAGAAACACGATGACGGTGATGGTCGTCAGTTCCTTCGCCGACTCCACGCGCTGAATCCGCAGCGTCTGCTCGATGTTGAGAAACGCGTCCAGCTCGCGCACCGTCTCGGCGCGTTCCGCCGCACCGCCTCCGGCACGCATCTGCGCGAGCGCATTGCCGTTGGCGCGACGCTCGGCGATCACGGCATCGGCGACCTTGTCCCATTGCGTCTGCAATGCGCGGATGCGGATCATGCGGTCCACTTGCGGCGTGTTGTCCGAGACGAGCGCGGCGAGCGTATCGATATCGGCGGTGAGCTTGGGTTTGGCGGTCTCGTAAGGCGCGAGGAAGCTCTCGTCGCCGGTGAGCAGATAGCCGCGTACCGCGCTTTCCTTCTCGCCGACGAGCCGCCCGATTTCCTGCGTATTGCCGATCACGCGTTCCGAGTGCTCGACCCAGTCGATGCCCGAGAGCAGATACAACACGAGAGCGACGAACGCGACCGCGGTGACGATGCCCGTCCCCAACGGCAGCGCGATATTTCGCAAGAGAATGCGACGAAACGTGGTTTCATCGACACCGGACCGCAATGGCATGGACAACTCCGATGGATATGGTTTCGTGAATGACGCTCGGTACGCGGCGCACGTATTTGCGCGCTTCGGCCGACGCGCATGTGAAGATTTTTTTCAAATCAGGCCGGTGCGAATCATAACCGGTCGGCGCGTGGAAACGCTTGACGGCGCTTGATCGCATCGCCCAATACGAACACGCCTTTCGACCCGCGACGTTGCCCAAACCGGCACGTCCGTTCGCGCTCTTTCACTTTGCTGAACAATTGCGCGGACCACCTTACAATGCACGGCAGCGGCGGGCGGCGCAATCCAAATGGTGAGCGCACGCCGGTCGCTTGGCTTTGGCTGTTCGCTGGTGCTTCTGATTGTGACTGTGCTTATAACCGACCTCGGCGGCCGGTCCCGGCCGCACGAATCAATCGACTTTTGGAGAGGATATGAAAGCAACGCTTGCCAGTAAGCTCGTCGTTTCCGTCATCGTGGCTGCATTCGGTGTTTCCGTCGCGCCGCTGTCTTTCGCTCAGACCAGCAGCACGACGGACGCGACTCAAGCCGCACCGTCGACCAAGGCGCAACGTAAAGCCGCCCGCAAGCAGGCACGCGCGAAGAAGAATGCCGAGCTGAAGAAGCTCGAAGA
This sequence comes from Caballeronia sp. LZ003, assembly GCF_031451465.1. NCBI lineage: Bacteria > Pseudomonadati > Pseudomonadota > Betaproteobacteria > Burkholderiales > Burkholderiaceae > Caballeronia > Caballeronia sp. LZ003. The sequence continues at coordinate 1,502,432 of NZ_JARUXJ010000003.1, forward strand.
CGCGGGCTACAACCCCGCGAAGCGCGATGATTCCACGTATCCGCAAGACGTCCAGAACGCTCAGAAGAAAGCGGGCATCGGACAAGGCGCGAGCCAGTAAGTCGCTGTGAAGCTCCCGCGCCTTCGGGTGCGGGAGTTTAATCGCGCGCCGCTTGCTCCACGCGCGCCACGCAACTGAACGATACCGTCGAAGTCTGTTCTTCGAGCGAGCGTATGCCGCTCGTCGCTTCGGATCGGATCGACACGCGTTGATCGCGTTGCTTGCAGTAGTCGTTGGCGGCGTCCATTGCGGCACTGCGCGCGGTCGACCAGGACATGCGAGTGCCGGTCGCCTTGCCGGTCACGGTGTAGACATCTGGCTGCGAGCCGGCCGTGACTTCGCTCGTGGTCCCGCACGCGGTGAGTGAAAGAGCGAACGCGAGCGCGCCGCACAGACGCGCGAGTGTGAAGAATGGTAAAGACATACGCTTGAAATGAGCCGTGATTGATGTACGGCCCGCATATTACAAGCGCCCGCGATTTTCTTCACGGGTCAGAGGAAACACAGCGCCTGCGCTTCAGGATTGCGCGATGCGATCGAGCAGCCGCTGAAGCCGCGTATGCTGACTCGGCGCGAGTCCCGGCGTCGATAGCGCCTGCACGACGCGATTGCGCCAGTAAGTCTTCGAAAAAAGCGAATTCGCGCCTTCGAGATTCAGCACCTGGTCGAGATGCTCGATCGCGGAATCGAGATGACCGATGTTGTAGACGGCGGCATCCGCGCTGAGTTGGTTCATGGACTCACCCGTATCGACATGTCGGACGTCATCGACGCGCCACGCGCGATTGAACGCATGACGCGTCGCTCCTTGCTCATCAATGCATGTGCTGGCCGCCGTTGATGGCGATATTCGAGCCGGTCACGAAGCCTGCGTCTTCAGAGCACAGGAACGCGACGAGCGCCGCGACTTCTTCCGGCTTGCCAAGTCGCCCGGCTGGAATCTGCGGAAGGATCTTCGAGTCGAGAATGTCTTGCGGAATCGCGGTCACCATCTTGGTGGCGAGATAGCCCGGCGAGATCGTGTTGACCGTCACGCCCTTTTTCGCCACTTCGAGCGCGAGCGACTTGGTGAAGCCATGCATGCCCGCCTTCGCCGCCGAATAATTGGTCTGCCCGACTTGCCCCTTCGATCCATTGACCGACGAAATATTGACGATGCGGCCCCAGCCGCGCGAGACCATCTCCTCGCAAACCGGCTTCGTCATATTGAAGACGGAATCGAGGTTCGTGCGCAAAACGGAATCCCAGTTCACCTTGCTCATCTTCTTGAAAGTCGTGTCCTGCGTGATGCCCGCATTGTTCACGAGGATATCGACGGGACCGACTTCATGCTGGATTTTCGCGACGCAGTGCTGGCTGGAATCGTAATCGGCGACATCCACTTCGTAGGCGCGAAAGGCGCGGCCCTGACGATCCATGTTCGCGAGCCACTCGGACGCCGACGCGTTTCCCGGCGAATGCGTCACGACGACAGCGAAACCCGCATCGTGCAGTTTGATACTGATGGCTTCGCCCAGTCCGCCCATGCCGCCCGTTACCACTGCAATTCGCTTGGTCATTGATGATAGCCCTCGTTACGTTTCTCTCAGATCGATGATGTTCAACTGCTTCTCGCGCCGCACTTTTGGTTTGCAGTCTCGCGGCGCGAAGATGTCATGCAAAAGCATGCTTGCCCGAAATGTTCGGAAAGCGTCCTCCAGTTGGCGGCGTGGCAGCCTTTAGCACGCCGCGCCTATGCATTCAGTCGACGCAACGACAAATTCAGTAATGTCGATTAAGGAAGTTTTGCACCAAACGGTGCACCAACTAGCTTGCAAAAATCGAGTGGTCCTTTTAATGGACCTTATTGAAAATCTCTCAGGTTCAGCGTTTGCCCTCGCGTACCTCCGACTGTGCAAGAATCGCGAGCGAGCGACTCCGTCGCACGGATATCGTGCGAATGCGCAAACGGAGACGTGAAGTTGTTCGATGAATGGTGCTTGTGCGTCGCACCAATTGAGACTGATTTTAAACGACAAAGGTGGACAATAAATTACATATTACTAGGTAATAACCCTAGTTGGAGTAAAAAAGTCCTTTGAATTGCAGCAGATGCATTGTCTAAAGGACCGCACGGCCGTTCATTAATCATCTTATTCAGTCGAAATCTTGCATGACATTAACCCGTCCGTATAAGGACGGGCAATCTGCAGGTAAGACGTGTGATCACAATTCACTATTTGGATCGTTACGAATATGCTTTGGTTATCACAAAACATTCCGAAAACTTATACGAACGATGACGGAGCGGAATATCAACATTTCACCTTCGGGTTAATCGGCTTTACGATTGATAAAGATCGGGCGTATGAACGACCTTCTAAATGCGCTCGAGCGCCGCACAGAAAGTTCGCCCCAGCCGATTATCAAAGCTCCAAAACGAGCCGCGATCCTTTCGCGCGTGAGCAGCACGTCATCATGCGGCGATTCGATTGCCGCTCTGCTCTAGTCAGGACCACGTCGCGATGATCGATTTCTCCTTCGAGCACGCGCACTTCGCAAGAGCCGCATAAACCTTCTTCGCAATCGCTTTGCACATCGACGTTTGCGCGCCTCAGTGTCGCAAGCAAAGCTTCCCCCGCTCCAACCGTCAGCGTGAAGCCGGAGTCCTTCAGTTCCACTTCGAACGCGTGCTCGCTGCCGGGATCGAGTGCACTGAGTGTCGATTCGAAATGTTCCGTGGTGAGCGCGTCTTCCGGCCACGCGTCGCTGACTGCGGCGAGCGCATCGAGCATGCGCGCGGGACCGCATGCATAGACTTGCGTGCCGCCATCGACGTGCAGCGACGCGAAGTCGATGCGCTCGCCTTCCGCCGACACATACACACGCAGACGGTCGCCATGAAGCGCGGTAAGTTCATCGACGAACGCCATCGACGCGCGCGAGCGGCCGCTGTAGTGCACTTCGTATTCGATGCCAACGGCGCGCGCGCGCCGCGCCATCGCACCGATCGGCGTAATGCCGATACCGCCCGCGATCAGCACGAGCCTGTCAGCGGTCTCGTCGAGCCGGAAGTGATTGCGCGGCCCGCGAATGCGCCAATGCGCGCCGGGCTTCGAATTGCCGTGCACCCATGCCGAGCCGCCGCGACTCTCCGTCTCGCGCAGCACGGCGATCTCGAACACGCCGCGCTCGTCCGGGTCGCCGCACAGCGAATACTGCCGCGATAGTCCCGTGTCGCCGCAGACGACATCGATATGCGAACCCGCCGTCCAGCGCGGCAGCGCGCGGCCATCGGCGGAAGCGAGACGCACGCGCACGACGCGATCCGCGCATGCCTTTACGCTTTCGACGATCACCGACCGGCTCACCGCATGCGCCGACGGCTCGCCGATCCGCACCACTTCGCGCGCATCGCGCACCGACGCGTCCGCGCGCTCCGGGTTCATCGCCGGGTCCCATTCCACGAACACGTGCTCGGGTCCGCGAAACGATGTGTTCGGCACATAGGTAAAGCGCTGCTCCGCGAGCTTCATGTGCGGCAAACGGCGCGTGAGTTCGTCGAGGAAAATCTGCATCTCCATGCGCGCGAGATTCTTGCCCATGCATTGATGCGCGCCGTAGCCGAAAGTCAGTTGATCGCTGGCGTTTTCGCGGCGGATGTCGAAGAGGTCGGCGTCGGCGAACTGATGCTGATCGTGATTCGCCGATGAGGTCACGATCAACAGCTTCGAGCCCGCCGGAATCGCGATGCCGCCGATGACCACGTCCTTCGTCGCGAGCCGCCGCCACGCCGCGACCGAACCGTTGTGGCGCAGGCATTCCTCGACCGCGTTGGGAATGAGGCTCGGGTCGTCGCAGATGTCGCGCCACGCGTCGGGATGTTGCAGCAGCAGCTTCATGGCGTTGGCGGTCGCGTTTGCGGTGGTTTCGTGCGCGGCGACGATACCCGCCATCATCATCGAATGCAGATAGGAGTCGGTGACGACCTCGGGCTGCTCCTTTTGCTTGCGGATGCCGTACTGCATCCAGCCGGGACCGGACGGATCTTCGCGCATCTTGTCGAGCACCTTGCCCGCGTACTGCCAAAAATTGCCGACCGCGTGCGCCACGGCGACCTGCTCTTCGGGCTTCGGACGACCCCATGTATTGACCGTATGCGCGATCGAGTAGCGGCGCAACGTGTCCATGTCTTCCTCGGGCACGCCGAGAAAATGCAGCGCGACGGTGAGCGGCACTTCCCAGAGCATCTGATCGACGAGATCGGCGCGGCCATCGTCGATAAAGCGATCGACGTAGCTGCGCGTGAGCGCGCGGACCATCGGCGCGTGATGCGCGAGCTCGTCGGGCGTGAAGGGCTCCATCAGCGCGCGGCGGCGCGGCATGTGCGCGGGCTCGTCTTCGTTGACGAGCGTGCGGTTGAGCGCAAACCCGTAGGACGCGAGGACGGCGTTGGCTTCGGGACCCGTGGGCGTGATCTTTTCGAGCGCGATCGACGGACTGAACGTGAGATTGTCGCGGAAGATCGCCTTGATGTCGTCGTAGCGCGTGACGACCCAGTAGCCGAGCTTCGGACTATAAAAGACGGGCTCCTGCTCGCGCGCCCAGCGCACATATTCGGGCGGATCTTGCTGATAGCCGTCGCCGAAGGGATCGAAACTGGCCGCGCGCGAGCTGACAGGGCAGCCGTTCGGGGCGAGAGAGGCATCGTCGTGCAGGGGGCATTGCGGCGCGCTGCTCATCTTCGTCTCCAGTGTTCGTGCTCTTTTAGTCTCCAATAGTATGCATGGAGTCACGCGAGCGAACAGGTTTCAACGAGCGCTCACCACTTCCACAGCACGCCGAGACCGCCTTCGATCGCGCTGCGACGCGCGCCGCCGATATTCGTCGTGTAATTCACGTTGGCGAACGCGCTGCCGCGTGCGCTCACCTTCGCGACGATACCCGCGCCGAGTTGCGCGGTCGTGGCGGATACGCTCGTCGGAATCACGGTCGATGCGGCGAAGGTCACGGTATCGGTGGCGCCGAAGTAGCGCCAGAGGTTCGCGCGCAAATAAGGCTGCCACGAAGTCCCGGCCGCATCGAAGTTGGCGAACAAACGTAGGCCGAGCCGCCCGATCAGACCGCTCGCTTCATCGAACGATACGTGCGAGATGCCGTCATCGATATCGTCGAGACTCGCGTGCTGCCAGATCAGTTGCATTTGCGGCTCGATGCCGAGGCCCGCGGGCAGCGCGATGGGCAGCCCTGCTTCGAACGATGCGGCGAATGTCGTGCCGTGTGTGCTGGCGCCGACGCCGCGGTTCGATACCGGATCGGCGGTGAGCGTGCTGCCGAGCACGACGGCATCCGTGTACCAGCCGCCGGGGCCGACATGCGTCCAGTAGAGGCCGGCGCTGTAGGCATCGACCGAGAGATGGCCCACGGCTGAGTTGGGGAAGCCGAGCGCGAAGCCGCTAACGTCGCCGCTTGCGCGCGCGAAGCCGAGGAAAAAGCCATAGTGATTGCGATGACCGGTGGAGCTGGCATCGGCGTACACATCGTGTCCAACTTGCGCGCCACCGATTCCACCGCTGAATTCCGGGTCCGCCGCGCCGCTGTTGCGCAGCGTCGCGTGGCCGCCCCAGACGCGCGCCCATGCGGCGGGCAGCGCGCCGGTTTCGCCTAGCAATGACTGCTCGCCCTGACGTTCGTGGAATGTGCCGATTTGCTGGATCGCCAGTTCGCGCATGATGATCGGCACTTCGGTGTAGACGGGCACTTCGGTTCGATAAAGCGGCGTCGGAGCCGCGCCTGGCGGTGGCGGCGGCGGAAGCGGTGGTGTTCCGGCGGCGGCGGTTGGAGTCGGTGGGTTTGGTGTCGGTGTCGGTGTCGGTGTCGGTGTCGGTGTTGGCGTTGGCGTTGGCGTTGGCGTTGGCGTTGGCGTTGGCGTTGGCGTTGGCGTTGGCGTTGGCGTTGGCGTTGGCGTTGGCGTTGGCGTTGGCGTTGGCGTT
>NZ_JARUXJ010000004.1:0-197962 GCF_031451465.1 Caballeronia sp. LZ003
CGTGGCCGTCGTCGGGGACGGCCTGAAATACGCCACCGTCATGATGAGCGCCATCGACGCACAGCTCATCGAGCAACTCAAATGGGCGGTGGAGGATGTTGCGCGCTGCTATCACGTGCCGCTCTACAAGATCGGTGCGGACCCGACGGGCTCGAAGACCGCCGCCAATATCGGCGCGCTTGAGCAGTCCTATTACACCGACTGTCTGCAAGCGCCGATCGAGGAGCTCGAGCTTTGCCTGGACGAGGGGCTTGACGTTCCAGACGGGCAAGGCTTTGAGGTCGATGTGCGGGATCTGTTGCGCATGGACCCGGTAGCGCGCTACGACGCGCATTCCAAAGCGGTGGGCGGCGGGTGGATGATGCCGAACGAGGCGCGTGCGGCCGAGAACCTGCCGCCGGTCGCAGGCGGCGACACGCCCTACCTCCAGCAGCAGAACTTCGCGCTCTCCGCGCTGGCCGCGCGCGACAAGCACCCCGCGCCAAGACGCACCGCGCGAACCGAACCGAACGAAGAGCCGACCGATGACAACACACCTGAGTAGGCCGCTGGTGACGCTCACGCGCGCCTGTGCGCATCTGCGCGTCTCGCCCGGTGAAGACGACGCGGCGATCAACGACCTCATCAGCGCTGCAAGCGACATCGTGATCGACTATCTGAAAAAGCCCGCGCCCGAGGAGTGGAAGGTCGAAACCGATTCGACGCCGAGCGCAGTGCCGGGTCCGGTGCGTTCGGCCGTGCTGCTCGTGTTGGGGCACCTTTACGCCGATCGTGAGGGCGGCGGCAGTCCCATCGGTCCGGCGGTCGAGTCGTTGCTTATGCGCTTTCGTGATCCGGCGGTGGCGTGATGCTCAGAGCTGGCTCACTCAATCGGACGGTGCGCATCGAACGGCGTGCCAAGGCGAAGCCGGGCGATATGGACATTCGCTGGGAGGAAGTGGCGACGGTGCCTGCGAACATTCGCATGCTCAACGGCAAAGAGGTGATGGCGTCCAACGCAAACATTTCGATGGGTACGGCGAGCATCCGAATCCGATATCGCACAGATGTGAAGGCGGGCATGCGCGTCGTCCATGGTGACGCGGCGTTTCACGTGACCGCCGTGTTGCCCGATTATGCGCGACGTGAGCACGTCGATCTCACCTGTCAAACGGACGATATCCACTAGCCACGCCTGCGAAGCCCGCCGCATCAGGAAGATTGCTGGAATTCCAGCAATCCGCTCCAACCCTTGATCGAACAGCGCTCGCCAGAATTGGAGCGCGTTCGAACCGTTGATCTAGGTGCGATAGCAGGAATTCCTGCTATCTGCTCGACCCATTGATTCGACAACGCTCGCCAAAACTGGCGCGCATCCTGAACCATGAGAAAAGACAGTCACTCGACTCAGTATGACCGCCACGCGGTGGACGATCTCATCAATCGCTGGGTCGAATGGTGCCGCACGCGCCGTATCTTCGTGCCGCCGGTGAAGTCGAATGTGCTCGCTCGGCTTAGGCCATCACGACGCACGCGCACCGGAGAACCCGACGCGTTCCTTGACGCCGAAATGCCTTACCTGAACATGGCGATTTACGCGCTTTGCGAACGACCCGATTTCGCGGGTGACGCGGAGTGCTTCCTTGGCGTGTACTGGTATCGCGCCAACATCAAGGTGATCGCGCATCAGCTTCAGTGCTCGCGTGGCACGGTCTATAACCGGGCACGTGGATTTGCGAAGCGCGCTCAGTCCCATAGCGTCACGATCCGCCGGATACATGAGCACTCTGCTTCGGCGGACAACGACGAAACTTTCGTAGTGGGCAATTCTGACGAGTCACATGCTTCTTAAGAAATCAGTGCTCGTTGTCATGCGTATCGACCCAATCGCGTGCCCACAAAATCCCCGCCATTTCTGCTTCCACACACGAGTCGCGCAATACGACTCGGACAAATCTAAGACGCCGTTTCGGTGACTGTGGAGTGACCGGCGCAGCCTCTAAATAAACGCTTGCACTGTAGGGTTTGCCAGTGTCCGAACAAGCCGCTTTCACCATCCACTGGCGATAGGTTTCTTGCCGCATTATGGTTTGCCTCGTCTCCCGCATGCCGAACAACATTTGTCGAGTCGGCGGCCGAGCTTGGAAGGCATGCAGTCTTCAGTATCGCTCAGGACACGAGCGCTCGCCACTGCCTTTATTAAGGGGGTAACTAACGGGGTATCAGCGGTATCCTTGCCAATGAGACCCTTGCCCAATAAGCGACAGTGGGGACATTTCGCATTTCCAAGAAAAACTCGAAATCGAGCTTGGCGGCCGGGATCATGATGACTGCCATGATCCTGAACTGGCGCGTGTCGGCGGAGTACGCGATCCTAGCCCCGACAATCGAAGTCGCGAACAACAGCTTCGCGCCTAGCCGTGACATCGTGAAGTATGAGGACGAGCTTGACGCGCTCTTCCAAGTACAAACGCACGTGAAGACGATCACGCATCGCACAAGCGGTGCGACGCTGAAGGTGGTCGCGGCGGATTCGAATACTGTCGGCGGCAAGAAGAGCGTCGGCACGCTAATCGACGAGTTGCATCTGTTTGGGTATCAGGCTTCGGCAGAAAACATGTTCCGCGAGGCGATCGGCGGGCTTGCTTCTCGCCCTGAAGGCTTTGTGATCTACCTGACCACGCAGTCTGCAGATCCACCGGCGGGCGTCTTTCGCCAGAAACTGCAGTACGCGCGCGACGTGCGCGACGGAAAGGTCGTCGACAAGTGTTTCGTGCCGATCATCTTCGAGCATCCGCCGGAAATGGTGGCCCGCAAGGAACATCTGCTCGCCGAAAATCTCGCGATGGTGAATCCGAACCTCGGATATTCGGTCGATGAGGCGTTCCTGCAGCGGGAATTCACGAAAGCGAAGACTGAAGGCGAAGAGTCCTTCCGGGGTTTTTTGGCTAAGCATGCCAATGTGGAAATTGGTCTTGCGCTGCGGAGCGACCGGTGGGCAGGCGCAGATTTTTGGGAGAACGCCGCGCGTGCGACGCGCATAACGCTCGACGATCTGATCGCGCGCAGCGAAGTGATCGACGTCGGCATCGACGGCGGCGGCTTGGACGACTTGCTAGGCCTTGCCGTGATCGGTAGGGAGCGCGAGACGCGTCGGTGGCTACTGTGGACACATGCTTGGGCGCATCCGTCAGTATTCGAGCGAAACAAGCAGCATGCGCCGCGGCTGCGCGACTTCGAGAACGACGGTGATCTCACCGTGGTGGCGCAGATTGGCGACGACGTCACCGATGTGGCCGACATCGTCGCGACTGTCGAGCGATCGGGGCTGCTTGACCGCGTCGGATGCGACCCGGCTGGAATTGGCGGCATTCTAGACGCTCTTGTCGAGGCGGAGGTGCCGCAAGAGAAGGTGATTGGTATCTCGCAGGGCTGGAAGCTCTCCGGCGCAATCAAAACAGCGGAGCGGAAGCTTGCTGAAGGCGTGCTGGTCCACGGCGGCCAATCTCTTATGGCCTGGTGCGTAGGAAATGCACGCATTGTGCCGACGGGCAATGCAGTGAATATCACAAAACAAGCCAGCGGGACGGGCAAGATCGACCCGCTGATGGCAACGTTCGATGCTATTTCCCTGATGGCACTTAATCCTCAGGTGACCGGCAACGATTGGACCAACGACATGATCATGGTGGGCGTCTAATGGCACGAAAGCCGAAAAATGCGGGCCCGGGCCGCGTGCGCGCAGCTTTGGTCAGCTGGCTTTCCGGCGGCACGATCGACCTGACCAACACGGAATTTTGGAACGAGTTCTATAACCGCAAATCGGCTGCCGGTAAGGTCGTCGGCGTCGACGCAGCGTTGCAGCTCTCTGCAGTCTGGGCGTGCGTGCGATTGCTCGCTGAAACGGTTTCGACGCTGCCGATGGGGTTCTTCCAGCGGTTGAGTGATGGTTCTCGCGTTCCTGCGGTCGACCATCCGCTGTACACCTTGCTCCGGGTGCGCCCGAACAGCCAAATGACCGCTGCGCGGTTTTGGCTATCGGTGATGGCGAGCCTGCTATTGCGCGGCAATGCCTACGTCGAGATCAAGCGCCTCGGCGCGCGCATCGTGTCGCTAGAAATTCTGTTGCCGCAGCGCATGGTGGTGAAGCAATTGACGACCGGCGAGCTGCAATACGTCTACACGGACCTGAGCGGAACCGAGCGCACGCTGAGCGCGGCGCAGGTGATGCACATTCGAGGGTTCGGCACCGACGGGCTCATCGGACTGTCGCCTGTGGCATGTGCACGAGAGGTGCTCGGCCAGGCGACAGCAGCGAATGAGTATGCGGCGAAGTCTTTCGCGCAGGGAATGGCGGCGTCCGGCGTGCTAGCCATTACTGGCTCGCTGAAGCCGGAGCAGCGTGAGTCGCTGAAGAAGTCCCTCGCCACGTTCCAAGGGTCGACCAATGCCGGCAAGGTGATGGTCACCGAAGAGGGCGCGAAGTTCGAACAGATCAGCATGAGTCCGGCCGACGCCCAGATGCTTCAGGTGCTGAGCTTCGACATCGAAGAAATCTGCCGCTGGTTCCGCGTGCATCCGACTATGGTCGGTCACACGGATAAATCGTCGTCGTGGGCGTCTTCGTCGGAACAGATGAACCAGCAGTTTCTGACATACACGCTGCGCTTCTGGCTCGAAAACATCGAGCAGGAGATCGGGGGCGCCCTGCTGACGGCTCTTGAGCGCGACAAGTTTTACGCAGAGTTCAACGTCGAAGGTTTGCTGCGCGCCGACAGCGCTGCCCGCGCGCAGTACTACACATCGGCGCTTCAAAACGGCTGGCAAAACCGTAATGACGTCCGGAAGAAAGAAAACTTGCCGCCGTTCCAGGGTGGCGATGTCTTCACGGTCCAGTCGAACATGATTCCGCTGGATCAGCTTGGCAAAGCAGCGCCTGCACCTACGCCCGAACCAACCGGGAAATAACACATGAGCCTGAAACGACTTCCCACCGCTCCGAGCATGGCGGTGCGCCCGAGCGCGCGCTCGGAACTTTCGGCGCGTGCCGTGGAGAGCTGGGATAACGGCATTCGCGCGGCGGCGAGTGATGACGCAGCGACGATCAGCATCTTCGACGTCATCGGGCAAGACTGGGACGGCTCCGGCGTGACGGCTGCGCGGATCAGCGCGGCGTTGCGCTCGATCGGCAGCAATCCGGTGGTCGTCAACATTAATTCGCCGGGCGGCGACATGTTCGAAGGTCTCGCGATCTATAGCCTGCTGCGCGAGCATCCGGCGCAGGTCACCGTGCGCGTTCTCGGGCTCGCCGCTTCGGCGGCGTCGATCATCGCGATGGCCGGCGACGAAGTGCAAGTTGCGCGTGCAGGCTTCCTGATGATTCACAACGCCTGGGTGGTTGCGATCGGCAATCGGAACGACCTCATCGCGACGGCTGAGACGCTTGCGCCGTTTGACGCAGCGATGGCCGACATCTATGCAGCGCGCACGGGCCTCAAAACGGCAGAAATCGAAAGCATGCTCGACGCCGAGACGTGGATCGGTGGATCGGATGCGGTCGCCAAGGGTTTCGCGGACGGCCTGTTGCCCTCCGACGCCACGAAAAAAGATACGAATGCGAGCGCGCGCGAGAGCATCGCGGCGCATCGCATCGATGCATTGCTCGCAAAGCAGGGTGTGCCGCGCTCGGAGCGCCGGCAACTCATCAAGGAAGTCAAGAGCGGCACGCAGAACGCTGTTGCTCCCGGTACGCGTGACGCTACCGAAACCGTGTCGGCCGATGCAGCCGACGTAATCGCCCGACTGAAGCTCGCGCTTGCGGCTTTTTGAGGCGTCACAGACCTACTGGAGTATCGAATGGATAAGGAACTTGAAGAACTGTTGGGCACCGTCACGGCGAAGCTCAACAAGGTGTCGAGCGAATTCTCGACGCAAGCCGAGAAGGCGTTGAAAGAGGCGCAAAACGCCGGCACGCTGTCGTCCGAAACCAAGGCGTCGGTCGACAAGCTGGCCACCGATTTCAATGCGCTGAAGGGCACGGCCGACGAGATCAAGTCGCGCCTCGGCGAAGTCGAGCAACAAGCCGTGCGCAACGCCGGTCCGGCCGCGCGCGAGATGCCGAAGAGTTTCGGTCAGCAAGTCGTCGCGAACGAAGGCCTGGACCAGTTCAAGGCGCGCATCGCAGGCAACGAGCGCGCACGCCTGAGCATCCCGGTGCGCGCCGCGCTCACGAGCCCCGGCGTCGCCGATGGCGTGGTGCAGCCGCAGCGAGACACGAACATCGACGTGGCGCCGAAGCAGCGTCTGTTCATTCGTGACCTGATCACGGGTGGCCGCACCACGGCTCCGGCGATCTTCTGGGTGCAGGAGACGGGCTTCACGAACAACGCCGCAGTCGTGCCGGAAAACACGAAGAAGCCGGAATCGACGATCGCATTCGCGACGAAGATCACGCCCGTGACGACCATCGCTCACCTGTTCAAGGCGTCCAAGCAGATCATGGACGACTTCTCGCAGTTGTCGAGCCTGGTCGATGCTGAAATGCGCTACGGGCTCAGCTACGTCGAAGAGCAGGAAATTCTGTTCGGCGACGGCACGGGTGCGCATCTGCACGGCATCGTTCCGCAAGCGTCGGCGTTCAATCCCGCGTTCGAAGTCGCGAACGGCACCGGTATCGACGATCTGCGTCTCGCAATGCTTCAGGCGCAGCTCGCGCGCTATCCCGCGACCGGCTTCGTGCTGCATTTCGTCGACTGGGCGAAGGTCGAGTTGACGAAGGATTCGACGGGTCAGTACCTGTTCGCGAATCCGCTGCGCCTCGCGTCGCCGACGCTCTGGGGCCTGCCAGTCGTCCCGACGGAAACCCCGGCTTTCCTGGGCAAGTTCCTCACCGGCGCATTCCAGGCTGGCGCACAAATCTTCGACCGTGAAGATGCGAACGTCGTGATTTCCAGCGAGAATAACGATGATTTCGAAAAAAATATGCTCACCGTGCGCTGCGAAGAGCGTCTCGCACTGGCGGTCAAGCGTCCTGAAGCGTTCGTGTACGGCTCGTTCACGCCGGCGACCTAAGCCTGCGGTGTTTGCAAGCTAACGCCAGCGGCGCCGAGTGCGCCGCTGGTTAGGAGACTGCTATGAAAGTGAAGACGAAGCGGCCGGTGTTTCACAACGGCGAAGTGAAGACCGAGTTCACGACGAATGAGCAGCACGCGCGGGAGCTCGAAACGAAGGGGCTGATCGACAAGCCGTCGACGAAGCCTTCCGAAGAGCTGGTGCTGGAAGAAAAGCCCGTCTCGAAGCCGAAGGCGCGAAATGGCGGCTGAACTGATTCCGGTTGCCACCGCGCTTGCGCATCTGCGCGAGGACGCGGGCGTTGCCGATGATCTAGTTGCGCTGTATCTGAGCGCGGCAATCCGTACGGCGAGCGAGTTTCTGAATCGAGAACTGTTCGCCAACGCCGAAGACATGGCCGCCGCCGTGCTTGACGGCACGGCCGGTGCCGATCCAATCTTGATCAACGATGCGATCCGCGCAGCGATCCTGTTGATCCTCGGCCAGCTTTATGCCTATCGCGAGGATGCAGTGGTCGGTACGTCGTCGAGCGTCATGCAGTTGCCGGTCGGCTCGAAGCAATTACTCCAGCCATTCCGCGCGGGGCTCGGTGTATGACGTTGCGCGCGGGCGATCTCGACCGGCGCGTGCGCATCGAGCGCAACGGCGGCGGTTTCGATGATCTTGGTCAGCCCATCGAAGGATGGACGGAAGTCGCGACGGTATGGTGCAACGTCCTCATGCTGAATGGCAAGGAAACGCTCACGTCAGACGCTGACGTCGGCACCGCGTCGGCAAGCATTCGAATCCGCTATCGCACGGACATAACGAACGGCATGCGCGCGATCGTTGATGGCGTTGTGTTCAACATCGGCGCGCCGCTGCCGGATCTAGCGGGTCGCGAATACGTCGATCTGCCGTGCACCACAGGGAACAACAATGGTTAGCATCGTTGCGCGCGCGCCGTTCGCAGGAAGCAAAGAGAAGGTGCGCCTTCGCCTTGTAGAAGACGGTGACGGGAAACGACTCATTCTTCCGGATGGACGTCATATCGCGGGCGTGTCCGACGTGAAAATCAACGTTGATCCACGCCAGTTCACCACGATGAGCGTCGTGATCATGGAGTTCGACGTTGACATGCAGTGCCCGCTGCAAGGGCAGGCACAAGATGGCTAGCGCTGAATCGATCGTTTATACGGCGACGCGTGGCCTCGTCGCGGATCGCGTTTATCCAGACGTCGCGCCTGCCAGCGTGGCGAAGCCGTACATCACATATCAAGCCGTCGGTGGAGTCGACGAAACATCATTCGACGGCCTAAATCAGCAGCAAAACACACGCATGCAGATCAACGTCTGGGCGACGACGCGCGCCGCGGCAGTGACTCTCATGCAGCAGGTTCTTCAGGCGCTGACTGCTGCGCCTGTTCGTGGCGTGCCCATCGGCGCGCCGGTGAGCGTCTATGAGGACGACACCAAGCTTTACGGAAGTCGTCTCGACATCTCTTTGTGGTTCACCGTCTGAGGAAATCATGACCAGCACAGCAATCTCTTCGCAAGGCAGCACCTTCGCGATCAACACTGCGGCCGATGGCGCGGCGCAGCCGACCTGGACGAACGTCGGCAACGTCAAGAGCTATTCCGGCTTCGACGGCACCGCGACCGAAATCGACGTCACCGACTTGAATTCCGTCGCGAAGGAAAAGCGCTTGGGCTTGCAGGATTGGGGCTCGTTCTCGCTCGAAGCGAACATCAACTATGCCGACGTCGGTCAGGCGGCGATGCTCGCCTCGCGCAAGGCTGGCACCGCGAAGCAGTACAAGCTGACGCTGCCCGACGGCTCGGCGAAGACGTTCTCGGCTTTCGTGAAGTCGTTTCCCCTCGCGGGCGGCACCGACACGGTTCTCACCGGCACGATCGCGCTGACGATCACCGGCGATGTGACCGACGTCGCGGCAGGGAGCTAATCAGCATGCTGACACGTGATCAAATCTTCGCCACAAACGACTTGAAGCGCGAGACGGTCGACGTCCCGGAATGGGGTGGCCAAATCACCGTCGAGGTGATGAGCGGCGCCGCGCGCGATGCGTTCGGCCAAGCCACGGCGGACAGCGCGAAGTCGCCGAGTTTCTTCGAGGCGGCGCTTGTCGTAGCGACGGCGGTCGGGGACGACGGCAAGCCACTGTTCACCGCTGACGACATTCCGCTGTTGCAGCAACGGAATGCCGCAGTTATTTCACGGATCGCTGCGGCGTCCATGGTCCTGAACGGCATCGGCGCGACGGCCACGGAGGACGCGGAAAAAAACTCCGACGCCGCCCTGAGCGGCTCTTCTGGTTCCGACTCGCTCGCGAGCTGAAAATGTCGGTCGCGCGCTGCCAGGCCGAGGTCGACAGCGCGGAGTTCACGCAGTGGCTCGCCTATTCGAAGATCGAGCCGTTTGGTACCGAGATGGAGGATCTCCGCGCAGGGGTCGTTGCCGCCGCAATCTACAACGTCAATCGCAGCCCGAAAGCGCGGCCGGAGCCCTTCGGCCCGTCGGACGTTATCCCGTGGCTCGGCGGCGTGTCGAAGCCTGCGGCAAATGAGCCGATCCTCCTTCCTGATGTCGTTGCGCAATCGAATCTGATGCGCGCGGCGCTGTTCGGTCAGGCTCCGAATGGCTAAAGCATTCGAGATGAAAAATCCGGGTGCGCTGACCGCGCAGCTCGACGCGCTCGACGTCACTGTGAGCGAATCGACGCTGCGCAAGGCCGCGCTGGCCGGCGCGAATATTTTCCTCGCTGAAGAGAAGCTGCGCATCCCGCGCGATAGCGGCAAGGGTGCGGCTTCGCTCGTCATTGCCTATGACGCTGAGAACTCTGTCACCGGGAAGATCGCCTCGTACGTCGTGACCTGGCTGAAGGATGCGTATTACCTGAGATTCGTCGAATACGGGACATCGAAGATGGCTGCGAAGCCATTCAAGCGGCCCGCGTATGAGGCGAAGAAGAAGGCGGCAGCGCAGGCTGTCGCTGATGCCATAGACTCCGAAATCAAGGCGAAAACCAGTGGCAAATGAGAGCGTAACGCGGGTCACAGCCGACGCAAGCGGCTATCGCTCCGAGCTTGATTCCGCGCGGAAGTCGGCGCAAGCCTTCATGCAGACGCAAGATCAGGCCGCGCAGCGCGTCGCGACTGCGCAGAAAGCCATTGCTGAGGCCGCTGCTAATGGAAGCCAGGCTAGCGCACGTCAGATCAACAGCTTCGTTTCGTCCCTGACGCGCGCAGCGTCGACCGCCGGTCTTACGCGCTCGCAGCTTCTCGAATTGCAGGCCGCTCAGCTTGGCGTATCCGATGCAGCCGCATCATCTATCGCAAAGCTGCGCGCCGTTGAGGAGGCCTCGAAGTCGAATGGCGAGGCCATGCACTCGTTCAGTTTGAATTCGGTCGCGGCGCGTCGCGAGCTCGCCGTGCTTGGACACGAGGCCGCCACCGGCTCTTGGAAGAACTTCGGAGGCTCGCTGCTCGTGCTTGCCGAGCGTACCGATGCGCTGTCTCTCGTCTTCAGTGGTGCGGGCGTGGCTATCGGCGCGGTCGCTGGCGTGATTGGCGGCTTCATCTACGAGGTGGTGAAGGGTGCTTCCTCGATGAGCGATCTGGCGCACGCGTCGCAGATCACGAACGGCTATCTCGGGCTGACGTACGACCAGCTGAACGCGATGTCAAAGGCTATTGCGGGCACCGGGTCGCAGATCACGACGGTGCAGGCCGCGATGACCGCGCTGGTGTCGAGCGGTCAGATCGCGGCCGATCAGCTTGCGCTTGCAACGAAGGTGACAGCGGAGTTCGCCGAAGACACTGGCGTATCTGCTGAAAAGGCAGCCGAGGCGATGATTCACTTCGCCAAAGACCCGCAGAAAGCTCTCGAAGATCTGCAAGGTCAATACCACACGTTCTCGGCGTCACAGGTCGACGTCATCGAGAATTACATCAAAACGGGAGATAGCGCCGCAGCCTATAAGGCAATCCTGCAGGGCATGGCTCAGGCGCATCAGCAATTCAAGGAGCATGCTCAGGAAAATATTGGGGCCGTCGGCCGCGCATGGGGCGGCTTGAAATCGATTGTTATCGAAACCATCAATTACATCAGCCAGATCGGCGTAGCAACATCGAACGCCGAACAGTTGACCGCGGCGATCGAGCGCCAGGCAAAAGCGCAGCGTAATCTGATGCAGGCGCAATCGATGCCCTTTGGCAACACGATGTCTGCGCAGCAAGAACTCGACGCCGCCAACGCGCAAGTGACTGCTCTGCAGAAGGTAGGGGCTGCGCAGAAAGCCGTGGCTGATGAGCAGGCGAAGCGCGCCGCTGGCGGCGATGCCGTATTGTCGGCTAGGAAATACCTTTCAAGCTCGGAATATGCGTCGCCTTTGCAGCAGCGGAACCTCGCGATTCAGAAGGAAAACGCGAAGTTCGACGAGCTGAAGAAAAATCGTGATGCTCTCGGGAAAGATTTTGAAGACGTCGAGAAGCGGCACGTCGACAACCTCGCCGAAATCGAAAAGCAGTACCAAAGCCGAAACGGCTCGAAGTCTGCGGCGTCCGCCGCGGCGACGGCTGCGCAACAGGCGATAAAGGCCCAGCTGGATGCGCTCGATGCGGACAAGAAACGCATCAACGACGCCCTGAAGAGTTCGCTGTCGGACATCGCAAGTCAGCGCCAACAGGGTTTGATCACGGCGCAGCAGCAACTCGACGCAGAGCACGCCGCGCGTCAGGCCGCTTATCAGCAGCTCCTCATCGACGATGAAAAGCAGCTTCAGGTCGCGAAGGGCGAGAAGAACAAACAGGCCTACAAGAAGTATGCCGACGATATAGCGGCTGTGCGACAGTCGATGGCCGAGGACGACAAGAAGTACACCAACGATACGGCGACGCTCGCGACGAAGCGAGCTGCCGATCTGAAAATCTACACCGACGCGTTGGCGCAGCAGCTAGAAACGCAACGCAGCGCGGCGGCGAACACCCTTTCTGGCTTGAGCATGGGGTCCGACGCACGCGCAGACTTCGACAAGCAGCTGGCGATTCGGCAGGACTACGATCGGAAGGTCGCTGATCTCGCGAAGCAGCGGACAGAGAACAAGATCGACTTCGATCAATACGCCGACGAACTGGCTGCGACGAAGGAATACTACGATCAGTCGATTGAGATCGCGCAGAAGTCCTCGAATGACATTCGCGCGGCCAATGCGCAGTGGTTCACCGGCGCCAAGCGTGCCGTGGCGGACTACGCAGATGCGGCTGCGAACGTTGCCGCCGGCACGGCGTCAGCCTTCCAAGATGCGTTCCGGGGCATGGAAGACGCCTTCGCCGCGTTCGTGACGACCGGCAAGCTCAACTTCAGCAGTCTCGCGACGAGCGTCATCGCGGACATCGCTCGCATGCAGGCGCGGGCGGCAATTTCGGGGCTATTCAACTTCGCGATGTCGGCGGTGAGCTCGTATTTCACGCCGAGCACCACCACCGGCAACAACGTCTACGGCTTCAGCACGACGAGCGATACGGCGAGCACCTTCCATCTAGCAGATGGCGGCCGCGTAGCCGGTCCGGGCACTTCGAACTCCGATTCGATCGCTGCATGGCTGTCTGATGGCGAGTATGTATTGCGTGCAGATGCGGTGAAGCGCATTGGCGTGAATGTTTTGGACGCTGTAAATCAAGGTCGGCACGTGAGCAACGCGGCTCGTTTTGCCAGCGGCGGATACGTGGGCGCGTCGGCAAACGCGGCGCGCGCGGGCGGCGGCGACATCAACATTGATGCGCCGGTGACGGTGCAGGGCGGGGCCGATAGCGCGGCGAATCAGTCTGGGGCGGCCGATCTGCAAAAGAAGATCCGCGCAGCCGTGCGCGAGGTCGTCGTGAATGAGCGGCGTCAGGGCGGCGCCTTGTGGAAGATGCAGAACGGGGTCGCGTAATGGCCGACACATTCATCTGGAAGCCGACCGTTGCGAGCTCGTCGGGCAGCACGACGCTGAAGACGCGCAAAGCGCAGTTCGGCGATGGGTATGCCCAACGTGTAGCAGACGGTCTGAATAACGCCTCTTCGAGCTTCAGCCTTCAATTTATAGGCGACGCCGCGACCATCAGCGCGATCCTCGCCTTCCTGCGTGCGCACGCTGGCGCGACCGCGTTCCTGTGGACGCCGCTTCTATGGACAGCCCCGGCGCTGTTCACCTGTGAGACGTGGAGTGAGCCGACGAAAGACGGCAACACCTACACGATCACCGCAACCTTCGATCAGACTTACGCACCCTAAACCTCGATGAGCACACTCCAAAAGGTCAACCTCGGCACTCCGCCGACGGCGGTTGACGGCGACACCGTGCGCGGCGCGAACACGAAGGCCAACGCGAACGTTGATGTGCTGAATGCTCAGGCCACGCTCACGAGCGCGGCCGCGACCATCACGAGCGCTCAAGCGCTCACGGCAGCGCATGTCGGTAAGCGCGTAAATGTCAATCTTGCCTCGCCCGGCACGATCAACGTTCCATCGGCGGCGACGATGGGCTTAGACGGCCTCGTTCATTTGCGTAATCTTGGAGCGACGGCCGTCACGCTCGCAATCGCAGCTGGATCCGGAGACACGATCGCGCTTACCAAGCTGAATGCTGGAGAGTCGGCAAGTCTGGATTCGGATGGCGTCCATGCTATTGGGTGTTTGTTTCGAGGCCGTACGAATTCAGATAACGAGATAGTCAATGGGACGCTGACAGTAACGGGAGGCTTCGCTACACGCCCGGCTATCAATGGCAACACCCTATGGGACACAGGCAATCTGCCAAATCCGGCTTCTTCCGTGGGGATGACTAGCGGTGCCGCAGTTCCGGCAGGTGCAGTCGGACAGATTTTGCAAGCATCTCAACCTTCGGGCGGATTAACTGCAAACGCCGTAACCAACGTCATTGCAATGACACTTCCTCCCGGAAACTATCTGGTTTGGACTGTCGCGGCATTCGCGGTGACATCTGGAAGCGCGTCGGACTTTACCCTCGGCGTGAGCGCGACATCTGGCGCTTTCACGTTCCCTCAATATACGTCGCTCGCTGCTGCCGCCGTCGCAAATACTATTTCGTCGCCGATGACCAACATGAATGTCTCGGCGAACACGACCATCTTCGCGGTTGCACGATGCGGCGCCGCAGCGTCGATCAATTGTCGCATCTACGCGCTTCGAATCGTATGACAATCACGGCTGACATTCAGCAGCTCGAACCTGGTCGGCTCGTCGAGTTGTTCGAGGTGGATTGCACGGCGATCGGCGGCGACCTGCTCCGCTTTCAAGGACACCTCCAGACCGCGTCAATCTTCTGGCAGGGCAATGAATATAAGCCGTGGCCGATTCAGGGCACTGGCTTTGAACACACGTCAGACGCGCAGCAGCCCGAGCCGAAGCTGACCGTCGGCAACACTGGCGGCACGATCTCGGCGCTGTGTGTCTTCCTCGCCGATCTCGTGGGCGCAAAGGTGCGGCGCCGTCGCACGCTTAGCAAGTATCTCGACGCCGTCAACTTCCCGGGCGGCAATCCGACTGCGGACCCGTCTGAAGAGATGGCGACTGAGCTCTGGTACGTCGAGCAGAAGAGCAGCGAGACGAACGTGCAAGTCGAATTCACGCTTTCGAGCGCGCTCGATTTCGGAGGCCAGCAGCTGCCCGCGCGCCAAATCGTGTCGATCTGTCAATGGCAGTATCGTGACGCGAACTGCGGCTACACGGGCAGCGCTTACTTTGACGCGAACGATCAGCCGGTGAGCGATCCGGCGCTAGACCGATGCAGCAAACGGATCAGCGGCTGTGAATGCCGCTTCGGTGTGAACCAGCCGCTGTCGTTCGGCGGCTTCTTGTCGGACACCCTTTCCTGATGAACGACGCAACGAAAAAAGCGATCTCGGATCACGCCTTGTCGTGCTATCCGGCGGAATCCTGCGGCCTCGTGATATTGCAGGACGGCACCGAATGCTATGTGCCGTGCCGCAATCTATCGGCCACGCCCGGCGAGCACTTCGTGATGTCGCCCGAAGACTACGCGCTCGCGGAAGACATGGGACCAATCCTCGCCGTCGTGCATTCGCATCCCGGCGCGCCGGCGCGCCCGAGCATGGCTGATAAAGCCATCGCCGAAAAAAGCGGCATTGATAAGTGGGTGATCATCTCCGTAGGCGTGCAAGACGACGGCTCGGTCGGCACCGAAGACTGGTGCGAGTTCGGGCCGAGCGGCTACTCGGCACCCCTCATCGGGCGGGAATTCGTCCACGGTGTTCACGATTGCTATTCGATCGTGCGGGATTACTACAAAGTGGAGCGCGGCATCGATTTGCCGGACTTCGAGCGTGACGACCGGTGGTGGGAAGACGGCAAGTCGAATCTTTACATGGAGCACTTCGCTGAGGCGGGCTTTGTCGATGTCGGCCAGGATGCCCAACTGCAACCGGGTGATGTCTTGCTGATGCAGATTCGCAGCAAGAACGACGTGCCCAACCATGCTGGCATCTATCTTGGCGACAACGTGATGCTGCACCACATGCACGGCCGTCTGTCGGGTCGCACGGTATGGGGCGGCATGTGGGCGCACGCGCTGCGCACGGTGCTTCGATGCAAGGAGACGCAGTCGTGAGCGACAAACTCCGAACCATTCGGCTTTACGGGCCGCTCTCGCAGTTCGGCCGCGTGCATCGACTTGCGGTGTCGTCTACGTCAGAGGCGGTGCGCGCGCTCAGCGTCATCGTGCCGGGATTCAAGAGGTTCATGCTGAACGCAAAAGACAACGGCCTGACGTTCGCAGTGTTTAATGGCAAGCGAAATCTCGGTGAAGACCAGTTGCCCGAGCCTGTCGGCGACGATGAGATTCGCATTGCGCCGATCATAATCGGAAGCAAAAGCGGCGGCCTGTTCCAAACTTTGCTGGGCGCGGCACTTATCGCAGCTTCGTTTTTCGTTCCTGCCGGCGGCGCGTTTGGTATCGCTGCACTTAGCCAAGGCGCGGTGTTCGGGCTAGGCGCATCGATGGCGCTCGGCGGCGTCGTCCAGATGCTGAGTCCTCAGACAAGCGGGCTCGCGAGTTCGAGCGGCGACAACGGCACGTCCTATTACTTCAATGGCGCCGTCAATAGCGCGGCGCAGGGCGACTGCGTACCTATCGTCTACGGCCGCATGCGCGTAGGCTCGAAACGAGCTAGCGCGGGCATCTATGCAGAGGACCAAGCCTGACATGCGCCTCTACGGTTCCAAGGGCGGCGGCTCGTCGAGCACGGCAACCGAATCGCCCGATAGCCTGCGCTCGACCGCGACTGCGAGGGTGCTCGACATCGTTTCTGAAGGCCCGATCGTCGGCTTGGTAAGCGGCTTGCAGTCGATCTATCTTGACGACACGCCGATTCAAAACAGCGACGGCTCGACCAACTTCACGAACTATTCAGTCGACACGCGGACAGGCACGCAAGACCAGACCTTCATGTCGGGCTTTCCGGCTGTCGAAAACGAAATTACGGTCAACACTGCGTTGACGTCGGACACGCCGTGGGTTCACCAACTTCAGAACGTGCAGCTCACAGCGGCACGCATTCGCTTCGGCGTGCCGCAACTTCAACAGTCGAACCAATCGACGGGGGATGTCACTGGCTACCGAATTGAGTATGCGATCGACGTCGCAGTTGATGGCGGCGCATACGCGCAAGTGCTAAGCGGCGCATTCGACGGGAAAACGACATCGCTCTATGAGCGCAGCGTACGCATCGAACTGCCGCCGGCAACGACCGGCTGGCTCGTGCGCGTGCGGCGTCTCACGGCGAATGCGCACAGCTCATTAATCGCCGACACGGTGAACATTGAGGCCATCACCGAGATCATCGATCGAAAGCTGCGCTACCCTATGAGCGCGCTCGTCGGCCTGTCTTTCGATGCTCAGTCCTTCAGTTCCGTGCCCACCTGTGCATACGACATAAAAGGCCTGATCATCCGCGTTCCGACGAACTATGACGTCGCCACGCGGACATACGCAGGGACTTGGGACGGCACATTTAAGACGGCCTGGACCGATAATCCGGCGTGGATCTTCTATGACCTGGTGATCAACGACCGGTATGGTCTCGGGAAACTCGTCGACGCGTCCATGATCGACAAGTGGAATTTGTATCAGATCGCGCAGTATTGCGACGTCATGGTTTCGGATGGGAAGGGCGGGCAAGAACCGCGCTTCACGTGCAATGCCGTCATCCAGTCGCGCGCCGACGCGTACAAGGTACTGCAAGACCTAGCGACCGTGTTCCGCGGCATAGCGTATTGGGGTCCGGGGCAGGTCGTCGCCAATGCGGACATGCCGCAAGATCCCGAGTACGTCTACACCGCCGCGAACGTGGTCAACGGGACTTTCGAGTATGTCGGCTCGTCGCGCAAGACGCGCTACACGACGGCGCTAATCAGCTGGAACGATCCAGCGAACGGCTATCAACAAGCCGTCGAGTATGTGCCGGATGAAGACGGCATGGCGCGCTACGGCGTGATGAAGGCGGAAATCACCGCGTTCGGCACGACGTCGCAGGGGCAAGCTCATCGACTCGGTTTGTGGACTCTGCTCACGAGCCGATATGAGACAAACACCGTCTCTTTCAATGTCGGCCTCGACGGTACGCTCTGCCCGCCGGGCAGTGTCATTGCCGTGGCCGATCCAGCGAAGGCAGGAAGGCGGACGGGCGGGCGCATTCGCGCGAGCAACGGGCGCGTCATTACGCTCGACAAAGCACCGACCGTCGCCGCTGGCGACAAGCTCACGGTGATCCTACCGTCGGGCATCGCGCAGGCGCGCACGGTGCAAGGTACGGCCGGCGATGCTGTCACGGTGACCGCCGCCTTCGACACTCAGCCGTCGGCCGGCGCGGTGTGGATGCTCGAGAGTTCGGATCTAGCCGCGCAACTGTTCCGCGTCGTGAGCGTGCAGGAGTCCGACGACGATGGCCAGATCACGTACACGGTCAACGCAACGCAGTACGAGCCCGGCAAGTACGCGGCGATCGATAACGGCGCCGCGATCCAGGTGCGACCGATCACGGTCATACCGCCATCGGTGCAGCCGCCGCCGACGAATGTGCGCGTGTCGACTTATTCGACGATCGACCAAGGCATCTCGAAAACGACCATGGTCATCGCGTGGGATGCGGCCGACAAGGCCGTGTCGTATCTGTCAGAGTGGCGGAAGGACAACGGCGAGTGGGTAACGGTCAGCTCGACGGGCGGGCTGCAGGCAGAAGTGCCGGGTATCTATCAGGGCACGTATCTCGCGCGCGTGCGGGCGCAGAATGCGATGGGCGTCACGTCAGTGCCGGCGTATGGCGTAGATACGCAGCTCACCGGTAAGACGAGCCCGCCGCCGTCAATGACGTCGCTTACGACCATCTCGCAGATCTTCGCTATCGAGGTCGATTGGACGTTCCCCGCGGACGGTTCGGCCGGCGACACGCAGCGCTCGGAGATCTGGTATAGCCGCACGAACGACCGGTCGACGGCAGTGAAGCAGGCGGACTACGCATATCCTCAGTCGCAAGCGCATCTGATGGGGCTCGCAGCGGGGCAGCAGTTTTTCTTCTGGGGTCGTCTTGTAGACACGTCGGGCAACATAGGGCCGTGGTATCCAACGGATCCGAACGCGGGCGTGCTCGGGGCATCGAGCGACGACGCCGACGCGATCCTGACGTACCTGCTTGGACAGATCACTGCCACGCAACTCGCACAAGATCTGCTTTCCGAGATCGAACAAATTCCAGATTTGCAGCAGAGTGTCACCCAGACCGCTGCGGCCATCACTCAGGAAACTCAGTCGCGCATTCAAGGTGACAGCGCGCTTTCTAGTCGAATCGATGTCGTTAGCGCACAGGTTCTAGTGCCGCCGCTGGCCGGCTCGACTGGCGACTATGCTGGTTCAACGCAGGTCTATGCGGGCGTCTGGTCCGAACAGAGCGCGCGCGCCGACGCGGATCTCGCGATTGCGAAGAACGTCGAGACGGTGACCGCGCAGATCACGTCGAACAACACGACTCTGATTGCGGCTATTCAGACGGAGACGCAGGCGCGCGTCGATGCAGATAGCGCACAGGCTTCCCAGATTACGACGGTTCAATCGACGGCGAACAATGCCGCCGCCGCAGCGCAGACGGCGCAGTCCTCATACGCCGACTTGAACGGGCGGGTGGCCGCGTCTTACACCATCAAGACGCAGATCACTTCGAACGGCCGGACGTACATCGCCGGTGTCGGTATCGGCGTCGACAACAGCAGCGGCGTCGTCGAATCGCAGGTGCTGGTCGCGGCGAGCCGGTTCGCCGTGCTCGACCCGAATGGCTCGGTCGTGACGCTTCCCTTCGTCATCCAAGGCGGTCAAGTTTTCATCAGCCAGGCGCTCATCGGCACGGGCTGGATCACGAACGCGATGATCGGCAGCACGATCCAGAGCGACAACTATGTCGCCGGACAGCAAGGCTGGCAGATCAACAAGGCGGGTACGTTTGAGATCAACGGCACGGGCGGAGGAGGGCGCACTACGCTCAATAACAACGGAGTGTATGTGTATGACACCGGTGGCGTGAATCGCGTGCAGCTTGGATACATCGCCTGATGGCATACGGTCTTCGATGCCGCGACGCTAGCGGCAATATCACCGTGGACATTACCGATCGGCTAACGCGCGTGATCGGCACGTTCTCGACGGGCGGCAGCGACGGAAGCTTCACGGTCAACGTGACCGGTTCTGTATGGTTCATGGTGTTGGACGACTCGCAATATTCGCGAACGGTCCTGGCGCCCATCGTCACGCTGAGCGGCAATACGATCTCGTGGACGTTCCCGTCTACGACTTATGGCACGCGCGCGGTGACCGTGATGTATGGGGTGTACTGATGGCTGACTTTGGCCTGAAGGTCGTGAACGCGAATGGCTTCCTGCAGATCGACAGCACATACGCCAATCTGGGACTTCGTCAGAAAGGCTCGATCACATCGGGTGGAGCGGCCACGGCAAACGGATGGTACGCCGCAACCCTGACCGTCGCATACGGCGTCTCGCCGATGTTGGCGGTTCGCCCCGCGTCCGGGCAGTGCGTGCTCGTCTCGACGAGCGTGAGCGGATCGAACGTCACTTATAAGTTCTACTGCAACGCAAGCGGCGTCGCCATCACGTATTGGTTGTTCGACTCGCCGGCAGGCATCACCGGTTCGGGATCGTATGGGTTGATCGTGCGGAACAGCAGCGGATCGCCGGTGTTCGATAGCCGGATGTCGTACCTGCGCATCCTCGATTTCATCAACGGCACTGGCACGAATGTTTCGCTTTCGACGCCGTATAGCAAAACGATCGCAGTCGTGCAGACGCAGCTCTGGTATTCGTGGGGAATTAGCACGCCACCGTATCCGCAGACTGGCGGCATCGTGAACTTTTTGGCTATGCCATTTGGAGTTTCTAACAACACTTTCTCTGCCTCTTCGGGGCAATTGATCGATTACTCGCGGCAGGATCCGGCGCCGGCTATCAACTCGACGGCGCGGAACGGCTACGCGTACATCATCGTCGACGTCACCAACATGTAATTGAGAGGAAAAGCATGTCCATCATCATCGACTACGTAACGCCTGGAACCGGCGCCACAGCAAGCTTCCATGTCGTCCAACAGGTCACCATCGACTATCGCAATGGGCGCAGCGCCGCGCAGTTGGAATCGTTCGTGAATCAGCAAACCTTCACGGATGGCAAGCAGCCGGTGTTCACCCAGTCGATCGAGTTCTCGGAACTGCCGACGGCAGGTGTCGATCCCCGCGAATATGCCGAGCAAAAGATCGTCGCGTCCGCTGATGACAAGACGTCGCCGACAGCGGCGCGCGCGAACTTCATCGGCGCGCAGATCGCCGACTGAACAACAGGCCAGAGAGACTGAGCCGCTTTCGGGCGGCTTTTTTTATGCCCGGAAAACCGGCTTACGAGGGGTGTTGAATGCCTGCTGATGAACTGTCGGGCTTGCGGGACAAAGTATCCGAGCACGGCGAGGAACTTGCTGCTCTGCGTGAATGGAAGGCTGGCATCGCTGTGCGGATGGATACCTTCATCACGAAGACCGAGTTCACCGTGGTGAAGATCCTCGTCTATTCGATTGCCGGCACGACTTTGACCGCTGTCTTATCAGCCCTGCTCGCAAAGGTGATCGTGAAATGAGTCCTGCAGACCGGAACCAGATCTTGATTGGAGGTGCCTACGCCGTGACGCTTATCGTTAGCGCCGCAACGTTCCTGTACATCGCGCTTGTCGGCGGCAATCCCTATCATGCCGGCCCGGCTGCAGCGTTCGATGAAGGCGGCACGCCGCGCGCTTCGTTTCACCGCGGCGAGTGGATGTACGTGCGGCGCAATGTATGTCTTGACCGCGACATCTACGCGGAGCAGTCGCCGTCGCTATACGACGTAAATCGCAAGGCATACATCGCGCTGCGGGGCACCGCCACGCTGGCGAAGGCGGGGTGCGCCGTGCGCAGCTCAGCGTTCGAGATCCCCGCAACGCTTCCGCCGGGTGACTACGAGTATCGCAACGTATCGCGCTTCCAAAACAACCTGGTCGGGCGCGACGAGAGCAACGTCTATCCGCCCATCCGCATCACGGTGACCGAATGACCGAATTGACCGAACCGGTGGCGTCGCATGACGGCGTCCACATCGAGCAGGCATATTTCCTCCGTGCGAAGCATCTGCCGTGGGTTTGCGTAATCCTGCTCTTCGGCGCGCTCTGCACGGGCGTCGCTGGCGTATTCGCTGGCAGCACGATGCAGGCGAGCAAGAACGAGCAGAACCTGAGCGACTTGAACGACAAACTCGCTGCGCAAAAGCTCGAGTATGAGCAGCGGCTCGGCAAACAGTCGGCGCAATACGCCATCGACGTGAACAACTTTGCAGACGCGATTGCGAAGTTTGGCGAAGCGCTCGACAAGATGGACGCGAAGAACGACCGCCGCGCCGCGGAGCGCGAGCGCGCGCAGGCGGCTGCCATCGCTGCGGCACAGAAGGCGGCCGTCGCTGCCGCCGTGACCGCGCAGAAGACCGAGCAGATTCTCGTGAAGACCGATGCCGTGCAGCAGCAGGCGACTGAAGCCGCATCGGCTGCGAAGGCCACCGAGAAGAAACTCGATACCGCAACGCATCCGACAGCCGCAGTCCCGCCGACGCCATGGGCGGGTAACCGCCGCTAGACCACCACGCTTTCACATCCAACCCGGCCGCGCGCCGGGTTTTTCATTTCTGGAGGGCATATGCCTCTGATCCCGTTCACTCAAGTGCGTCTCACGCTCGCCGATGGCTGGCAGAAGTTGCATAAGCGCGGCACCGTCATCGCTGGTGCAGCGTTCACCGCGCTTGCCGGCGCCGGTCCGCTCATCGCTCAGGCGTGGTCCGGCATGCCGCACGAGCTGCGCGACGTCATTCCGCAAAACGTCCAGCAGTGGATTGCATACACGCTCTTCGGTCTGAGCTTTATCGCGATCCGCTATACCTCGCTGCACCGCGTTCCGGCAGATGGTGAGGCGCAGCGATGAGCTTGCTTGACGCAGTTCTCGCTCTGTTCAAACCGAAGCAGCAGGGCGGCGGCTATCAGCCTTCGCCAACACCTGAGCCGCTTCCTCCGCCGCCTGCGCCCGCGGTATCGCTGTCGACCCGTCTGCCGACGATGACGCCGCATAACGAGATGGTTCTCGTCGACGAGCTGCGCCGCGACGAGGGCGTGCGATACACGCGCTATCTCGACTCGAAGGGTATTCCGACGACCGGCGTGGGGCACAACCTGCTGGCGAAGCCGCTGCCAGCCGGGTGGACCTATCCGCTGTCGGACAGCCAGGTCGATCAGTTGCTCGAAGACGATCTCGACGACGTGTACGTCGACCTGGACCGTAACCTGTCGTGGTGGCGCGCGCTGGACGATGTCCGGCAGAGAGTCATCGCGAACATGTGTTTCAACATGGGTATCGGCCGTCTGCTCGGCTTTACGAACATGCTGGCGGCGGCGCGCTCGGCGAACTATTCGACGGCCGCCGCCGAGATGCTTGATTCGAAGTGGGCGCGCGATGACGTCGGCATTGGCACGGCCGCGAAGCCGGGCCGCGCGCTGCGACTCGCCAACATGATGAGGGACGGGAAATGATCGAACTCGTGATGAAACTTGGGCCATGGATCGTCGCTGGCCTAGTGGGCGCGTGGGCAGTTTTCACGCACATGAACGCGAAAGCGACGGTCGCTGATACGAAGCAGCAGGCTCAATCCGCCGTCGCGGCCGCCAAGGCACAGCAACAAGTTGCCGAAGACAACCTCAACGCACGCAAAACGGCGGATGTCCAAGCCGACGCCGACGCGGCAAAGACTGCGGCGGTCGCCGCGCAGGAGAGAACCGATGTTGAAAACACTCAGGCGCGTCTCGATGACGACGCTGCTCGCGATGAGCTTCTCAAGCTGCTCCACGGCTCCGGTGCAGACAACCCCGGAACAGGTCAAAGAGGTGCCGGGCCCGCTTAGGGTTATCGACAACAGCTGCTTGTATTTCAAGCCCGAGACGCCAACCGATGCCGACGTGCGCGCGATGTCTCGACCGTTCCTTGACCAGGTGACGGCGAATCTTAAAATGGGCATCGCGCACTGCGGCTGGAAGTTAGGCGACCGAAAGTAACGCCGTCTAGAATGCCGCTGTATGTCTTTGATTCTATTAGTGCCGTGTTGTGCATTTCAGGGCATGCGATTTCGTGCGGAAAACGAACCTAAGTGGATGACAGGAAAGAGAAAAGCGCGAAAACACCTAATTACATGCCATGTAATTGGCGAGCCTCACGCGCGCTCCTACTCTCTCATCATCGCGATGCAGCCATGTTGGCCGCAGCGTTCGAGAACAAGGAGCCTCTCATGTCGAACCATACCGTTCATACGATTCAAACCGCCCCCGAGCAATCGAAGCCTGTGCTCGAACGCCTGCAACGAACCTTCGGCCTCGTGCCGAACATCGCGGGCGCGATGGCTGCATCGCCCACGCTGATCAATGGCTTCATCGGCTTGTTCGAGCGCGTGCACGCGAGCAGTCTCAGCGAGCCGCAGATTCAGACGCTGCTGCTCACCAACGCGGTGACGAACCGCAGCGAATGGGCCGCCGCGTTTCATACGGCGCTCGCGTTGCAACAGGGCGTGAGCCGGGCCGATGTCGATGCCATCCGCGAAGCACGCTTGCCCGCCGATGTAAACCTCGCCGCGCTCTCGGCGCTGGCGCGCACGCTCATCGACAGGCGCGGCCGGATCGATCGCGCCGACGAGAAGCGTTTCATCGATGCCGGCTTCGGCGCCGCGCAGATACTCGATGTAATCGCGGTCGTGGCGGCATCGACCATCACGAACTACACCGGTAGCGTCACGCAACCGCCGCTCGAAGAGCAGTTCGCCGAGTATGCGTGGCAAGCGCCGACACGTTGAGGAAAGCACATGACGACAGCCGCTCACGCCGAGAAAAGTCGAACGTCGAACGCTATCGGCGACCTGCTGCGTTACTGGCGCGATGTGCGCGGCGTGAGTCAGCTCGGCTTGTCGCTGGACGCGGGCGTATCGCAGCGGCAGATTAGCTTCATCGAAAGCGGCCGCAGCGTGCCGGGCCGGCAGACTGTACTTGATCTTGCCGAGACGCTCGACGTGCCGCTGCGCGAGCGCAATGCGCTGTTGCTTGCAGCAGGCTACGCGCCGCTCTATTCCGATGCGCCGTGGAACGCCGAAGAGATGCAGGGCGTCGTGCGCGCGCTCGAACGCGTGTTGCGTCAGCACGAGCCTTATCCCGCCATCGTCATGGACCGGCATTGGAACGTGCTGATGACCAACGCTGCCGCGCCGCGCTTCTTCAATCGTTTCATCGATATGTCCGCGCGCACGGGGCCGCGCAACATGCTGCATCTGATGTTCGATCCGCTGGGCATGCGCCCGTTCATCGCGGACTGGGATAACGTCGCGCGCAGTCTCTTGCAACGCGTGCATCGCGAAGCAGTAGGGCAGTTTGTCGATGAAGGCACGCGTAATCTCTTCGATGCCTTGCTCGCTTATCCCGATGTGCCGCGCGACTGGCGCTCGCGGGAAGTATCGCGCGGCGCTTCCGCGTTGCCGGTCGTGCCGCTCGGCTTCGTTTTCGAAGGTACGGTGCTTGACTACTTCTCGATGGTGACGACGGTCGGCACGCCGCGAACCATCGCCGCGCAGGAGTTGCGCATCGAGTGTCTCTTTCCCGCCGACGATGCAACGGAAGCGCGGCATTTGGCGACGTTCTCGACATAGGCGCTTGCAGCGCATAGAGTGCTTCATTCGACTCTATGAAGGAGAAACGTATGACGACCACGGACAAGGTTGCACTGATCACGGCGGCGGGCAAGGGCATGGGCGCGGCCATCGCGAAGGAACTCGCGGCCAACGGCTACAAAGTCGCGCTGATGTCGCCTTCGGGCAGCGCCGTTACGCTCGCGGAGCAGTTGAACGGCTTCGGCATGACGGGTTCGGTGGCGCAGGACGCGGATATCGAAAAGTTCGTGCAAGGTACGCTCGAAAAATACGGCCGCATCGATGCCGTGGTGAACAACACGGGGCATCCGCCCAAAGGCGATCTCCTCGCACTCGACGACGCCAAATGGCACGAAGGCCTCGACCTCATCATCCTCAACGTGGTGCGTGTGCTGCGCCGCGTGACGCCGGTGTTTCAGAAGCAGGGCGGCGGCGCCGTCGTCAATATTTCGAGCTTCGCAGCGGTGGCGCCGGAGCCGGTGATGCCGGTTTCATCGGCGTTGCGTGCGGCGTTGAGCGCATTCACGCGCCTCTATGCGGAGCGGCACGCGGCGGAAAACATTCGCATCAATTCCGTGCTGCCGGGGTTTATCGATAGCTGGCCGGAAACGCCGGAGATCGTCGCACGCATTCCGGCAGGGCGCTTCGGTAAGACCGAAGAGATTGCGAAGACCGTGGCGTTTCTATTGTCGGACGGCGCGGGCTATATCACCGGACAGAACATCCGCGTCGATGGGGGAATCGTTCGGGCGCTTTGAATGCGATGCCCTGTGTCCGGCGTTGCTTCGTGTGGCCGTGATCTCAAGGCGCGATGGCGTCCGCCGTTTCCTGATCCCAATACGGCGGCAGCGCCTTATAAGGATTCGAACCGGCAAGCGACGTGACATACACGCCGCCCGCGCCATGTGTCTTCGCATACTGAACGACGCCCGGCAACTGCGCGGCCGTTGCGCCATACACCATATGCACGAAGCGGTTCTTCGGATACGCGGCTTGCCAGCTCATCGGTTGATAGCGCGCGTAACTCTTGACCGTGCTTTCGAAGACCACGAACTGATCGGCGGTCGGCAGGCTCGCATAAAGCTCGGGAACGTTCGTTCCCGGGTTACCCATGACCGAGTATGTCGACTTCAATCCCTTGATGTAGTTGTAGATGGACTGATAGAACTGGACGTGCGACATCTGGCTATCGGCCGTCATCTCGTCGATGAAAAAGCCATCGACCTTATAAAGCGTCACGTACGCGTTGATGTCCGCCACGACCGCCGAAAGCGAGCGCTTTGCATACGACGTCGATACATAGCCAATCACCTTGCCGCCCGCCGCATGAAGTCGTGTTACGGCGGCGGCATAGGCGACGTCTTCCTTGATACCGGGACCGCTGTTCGGATTCAGAATGGCCGTGGTCGGAACCTTGCGCGCGGTGGCGGTCAAGCTGTTCCAGTTCGAGACGCTGCTCGTAGCATTGAAATACGAGGGGATGACGACGCTGGTGGCCGTGTTGACCGTGTTGGCCGTATTGACCGTTGTGGCCGCGAAGGCCGTGCTAGCGGTGCCCAACAAGGCGGCGAGAGGCATTGCCCACTTCAGACAGTTCAAGCATTTCAAAGCTGCGTTCAGCATTAAGCCTCCTGACGCGGTCATTTAAGCCGCTGTCTTTTGGCCCGCCGCACAGACGGCGGGCAACTGGCAATTTCTCGTCAAGAAAGTCCCTTTAGTTTTGCGTCGCCGGATCACTCCGGTTTTGCCCCTCTCCCCTAACGGCAGGCTTTGAGATTTCTTTAGCGTAATAAAAAGAAATCTTTGGCATCGCTTGATGACGCTTGGACGACTCGTTATCTCTCAGCGCGTCGCCAAACGTTTGCCTTAAAGTTCTATTGAACATGGTCGTTAATGCCTAGCAACGTGCACTGGTTTGTTCGATGCATAAGCGGACTTGAGCGGCTAAAGGTCATGTGCTATCGTGCGCGCCCTTGGCAATTAAGCAAAAAAATATTGCTTCACGACCCGCGCAACGCGGGCTTTGCGTAGCGCGATTGCGGCTAGCCGAATGAGCTTGCGGTGACGATTTCCTCAAGGCGATGTCCTTGAGAAAAAGCGCGCTGCACTCGTATAAAAATCAAACGGGGGAAAGATCTTGCCGATGGAGAAGTGGACCCGGGCACGCGCCGGTATGTTCTCTTGCGCGCGTGCGGAACGTGCGCCTGAACGTTTCGTAATGCGCGTAATGGCAGCCGTTCTGTTGAGCACGGCGGGCCTTGATCCGTTCATCGCTTATGCGCAAGCGGCGGCGCTGCAGTCCAATGCGCCGCGCGCTTTACAGTCCGCTGCATCTCAACCCAATATCGCTTTCTATTACGCGGCGAATCCGCCTGTCGATCAATTGCAGGCATTCGACGCAGTGGTCATCGACCCGGCAACGGGCTTCGATCCGTCCATGCATCCGCTCGCGCATACGACATGGATCGCGCGTAGTCAAAGCGGAAATGCCGCTGAAATCGAAGCGCTGTGGCAGCGGGGTTATCGCGGATTTTTCCTCGATACGCCAATCGCTCTTGCCGCAGCCCTTCGAATTCATGCGGCGCATCCGGACGCGCGTCTTATCGCGGGTGGCGAGAACATTGCGCAAAGCGCGTTGCCCTATGCAAGCGCGCTGTATGCGGTCGTCGGCGATTCGCTGATTCGCGGTATAGACGAAAGTGGTCAGTTCACGGAAGTTCCTGAAGCGTTGCGCGCACGGCGCATGGCGGCGGCGCGCGAATTCACGCAGCAAAGCGGCGTGCCCCTCGTGTCGATCGAGTATTGCAATCGCAACGACCGGCAGTGCGCGCGCGATACAGCGAGCCGCGTCGTGTCCGCAGGCATGCTGCCTTACGTGACGAGCAAGGCGCGCGATGTGGTCGGCATCGGCAAGATAGAAGTGCTGCCGCGCAAGATTCTCGTCGTGCAGGACCGCGATACCAAGGACCCGCTCGATTTAAGCGCGGGGGTGCGTGACCTCGCCACGCCGCTCAATTACATGGGCTACGACGTCGAGTACGCCGACTTTTCGTCGCGCTTGCCGGATAACATCACACCCGACCGTTACGCAGGCGTGGTCGCATGGATTCAGCGCGGCGCGGTGCCCGATGCACAAGTCTGGCAACGATGGGTTGCCGCGCGCATGGCGGATCACATTCCTGTCGCGTTTCTCGGTCAGTTCGGTTTCGATTCAGCCGGTTCCGCTGGCGCCGCGCTCGATCTGCAACCGGTCGGCGGAACGTTCGCGGCGCCCGTCACGGTCGTCAAGAGCGATCCGATGATCGGCTTCGAGATCAGCCCGAAACCGGAACCGCGCGATCTGCAAGGGGTGCGCGTGGGTCCGCGCAGTCAAGCTTTGCTGCGCGTCTCGGCAAGCGGAGAGGAGGTGGACCAAGTCGCGCTCACGCCGTGGGGCGGGTACGCGCTGAGTCCTTACACAGTCGTATCGTTGGACAGCATCGAACAGGAACGCTGGGCCATTCAACCGATGGCCTTCATGAAGGCGGCGCTGCATCTGCAAGACATGCCCGCGCCGAGCGTGACGACGGAAAACGGCCGACGCCTTTTCATGTCGCACGTGGATGGCGATGGCTTCGCCTCACGCGCGGAATTCCCCGGTCCCGACTACTCGGGCGAAGCGTTGTATCAGCAGATATTCACGCGCTATCAAGTGCCGATGACGCTCTCCGTCATCGAAGGCGAAGTCGGTCCTGCCGGTCTGCATCCGGATATCTCGCCCCGTCTGGAAGCCATCGCGCGCAAGATGTTCGCGCTGCCGCACGTCGAGATCGGCACGCATACGTACTCGCATCCGTTTCAGTGGGAACAGGTCGACAGCAAGGGCGCACAGATGGATCGCGGCGGTGGCGACGCGGCGTTCTCGTTGAATATCCCGGGATATCGCTTCAATATCGATCGTGAGATCACGGGCTCGATCGACTATATCAACTCGCGTCTTGCACCTGCCGGCAAGAAGACCGTGCTCCTGCAATGGTCCGGCGACTGCCGTCCGCCTGGCTTCGTCGTGCGCAAGGTGGCCGAGGCGGGCGTCTACAACTTCAATGGCGGCGATACGGTCATCACGAAGTCGGCCAATAGCTGGACCAATATCGCGCCGGTCGGTGTGGACAAGGGACCCGGCGCATATCAGGTATATGCGCCGAATCAAGACGAGAACGTCTATACGAACAACTGGCAAGGTCCGTTCTATGGCTTCACGCGCGTGCTGGAAACGTTCGCGATGACCGAGCGTCCGCAGCGCTTCAAGCCGATCGACATCTATTACCACATGTATAGCGGCACCAAGGTGGCGTCGCTGCGCGCGTTGGATCAGATCTTTTCGACGACACTCAAGCAGCCGGTGATGCCGGTCTATGTGAGCGAGTACATCCGCAAGGTGCTCGACTGGCATACCTTCGCGGTAGCAAAAGACATCGATTCGAAGTCCGGTCAATGGCTCGTGCGCGGCAATGGCGAAGTGCGCGAATTGCACTGGCCGCAAGCGACAAAGCCATCGGTCGATGATGCTTCGGGCGTCACGGGTTTCGCGCCGGGGCCTGACGGTACTTACATCCATATCGATAACGGCAGTGCGCGTTTTGCCATGGGCGGTACAACGACCGCGCCGTATATCGAAGAGGCAAATGGTTTCGTGCGCAACTTTCGCCGCACGCCGCAAGGCATGCAGTTCGAATTTGCCGGCCACTATCAGCCGTTCGTCAAGGTAGCGAACGCGCAGCAGTGCAAGGTTCGCGTCAACGGTCAAAGCGTTGCTGTCCGACGCGATGGCGATTTCCTGCGCTTCGAGACGTCGGCCGACGTCGGATCTATCTTGAACTACAAGCCGGTCGAGGTCGCCTGTGCTCGTTAATCGCCCTCGTATTGCGCCAACGTGGCTCGTGATGTTGCTCGCGGGCGTCGTGATGATCACGCTATGGTTCATGCATCCGCGTGGCGGATTGCGCAACCGCTTGACATCCACCGATGCACCGAGCGATCTCAGCATCGCTTATCTCGAAGCGTGGCTGCGCGTGCAGCCCGGCAACACGGAGATTCTCTCGGTGCTCGGCACGCAATACGTGCGTCTCGGGCGCGATGAAGATGCGCGCCGCATTGCTGACCGCATGGCCGCCGCGCCTGGTGACGAGCTTCATCGCGCCGCACAGTTGCTGCGCCTGACCGTGGATACGCGCGAGACCTTCGCATTGCCCGCGAACGATCCGGGCCGCGAGGCCGCGCTGGTTCGCCTGCGCACGCAACTGACCAACGCGGCGGCGCTGTCGTGGTCGAATGCGGACTTGCAAATGCTGGCCGAAGCGGCTGCATCCGCGAATGCGCAACAGCTTGCGGGGCAGCTCTATGCGCGGCTTGCCGTGCAGGACCCGGCACAACAGACGCGCTGGAATCGCGAAGTGGTGCGCTTTGCCATGTATGGCGGCGACTATCGCGGCGCGGCGGAAGGCTGGTTCCGTTTGCAAGCGAAGGCACCCACGTTCGATGCGAAGCGTGATTGCTTCATCAACGGCATTCGCGCGCTACAGTCGGGCAATCTGCTCGATGAAGCGCTTGGCGCCGCGAAGGAACATGGCGCAGCGTTCGCGCACGATCACGCGACGCTTGTCGTGCTGCTGAATCTGGCGCGCGCGGCGCATCGGCCGGACCTCGTGGATCGTTATGCAAAGGCGCTCGCGGGTTATGCGCAAGCGCAGCCAACGGATGAAGACGGCGCGCTACGGCTGGTCGCGTATCTTCGTGAGCGCGCATCACAGAAAGAATATGCGTACATGGATGGTTCGCAGCCGATGCATACGCACCGTCACGATGTGCATGTCGTTCGTGTTGCCACGCCTGCATCGGCTCCGAACGCCACGGACGATGTCCCGGGTCTCCTGTACCAATCGTTCCTCGAATCGAACGACTTGCAGAACGCACAGCGCGTCGCGAGCGAACAGGTCGAGAAGAATCCCGGCTCGACGGTGTGGACGAAGCGGCTCGCTCAAGTATCCGAATGGAATCACGCGTCGCCGCTCGCGCTCAAGATGTGGCTCGCTTACGCGCAAGCCACGCACGACCCGGAAGGCTGGAAAAACGTCATGCGTCTGGCTCCGATGCTCAACGACGACAACGCGTATCTCGCCGCGTTGATCCAGGCATCGAATGCCGCACCCGCCGATCTCAAGCTGCTCGACTCGGTCGTCGCGGCATACGAACGTCTCGGCCGTCCGGACGATGCACTGGCGTTCCTGCGCACCCGTCAGCGCACGATATCGAACGAGGCCATCGTTTTGCGGCTTGGCCAACTCGCGGAACGCTCGGGCCACGACGACGAAGCGCTCGCCGCTTATCGCGCGCTGAACAAGCGCAATCCGGCGAACACGCAATACGCATTGCGCACCGCGAGCCTTTTGTATCGTCATGGCGACTACAAGGGTGCGCTCGATGCCTTGCTCGCTGCACGCCAAGGCGCCAGGAACGATGACATTCTGTTCTGGCGCAACGCGGCGCAACTCGCGCGTCTTCTGCAACGGGATGACATCGCCAACGACGCGTACAAGCATCTGCTTGCAAGCGGCGAGGCCACGCCCGAAGACTTGAGCGCCATGACGTACTTCTACGACGCTTATCCAGTCGATGCCGCTCGCACTTCGGAGTTGCAGTATCGCCGCGATCGTTCGCCGCGCTCGCTGGAAAGCGCAGTCCACTATTACACCGATGCCGAGCAATACGATCGCGCCGATGCATTGCTCAAAAGCCTGAGCCCGGAGCAACTCGCCGTTGCGTCGGAGTCGCCGTCGTTCCTGCGCATTCGCGCCGAATACTATCGACAGACGAACCGTCCGCTCGATGCGCTCGCCGATCTTCAACATGCCGTCACGCTGCCGGGTGCCGCGCTCGACTTGCGCGCGGCATTGCTCTGGACGCTCGTCGACTACGGCACGGATGCGCAATTGCACGACGCGCTCAAGCCATGGCGCGATACGCCCGCGCAAGAGCCCGCGTTGTGGGGCCCGCTCGCTGCTGCCTATATGCGCTTGAACAAGCCTGAAGCCGCGCTCAAGTACTTGCGTCTGCAAGCGGCGTCCGCATCGCGTGATCCGCTGTGGCAGTTGAGCTATGCCGAGGCGCAAGAGATGGCGGGACGCAGCGATCTCGCATGGTCCATTCGCCGCAATGTCTGGCGCCAGATGCAGGACGAGGAAGCGGCCGTTCGCGCGAACACGGCGGTGGGAAAGAACATCGTGCAGACGCACCAGTCGCAAGGCAGTGAAGTGCGTGAACAACTGCAAGGCCGGCGCGTGACGCTGGCATCGATATTCGAGAACGCGGATGTATCGAAGGCATTGCTGATCGACCTGCTCGCAACCGATGCCGGGCGCAACGACGACACCGCCGCACGCCGCACCTTGCTGGGCGATACGGCCGGTTTGCCCGCTGCGCAATTGAAGGCATCGAACGCGAGTGCATCTCCGAAAGAGACACAACTGACCTCGTCCGTTGCACGCGATGTCGCGCTTGCCTGGGCCATGTCGCACGAAGCGAATCCGTTGGCGAAGCGCTGGCTCGCGCGTCAATACGCCGACGTGCTGGTTCAGCCTTCGGAGCAGTTGATCGCCATTGCGCTTGCCGACAACGACAAGCCCGCGATGGAACGTCTTCTCGATGATCAGAAGGCGCGTTTGCCGATTTATGACCGTATCGATGCATCGATCGCGGTGGATCGTCCGGGCGACGCACAAAAGCTCGCGTTTCAAGGCCTCGAAGATGCGCCCTATGACGATGAACTTCATGGCCGCCTCGTGCAGACCTCACTGACGTGGCCGCAATCGCTCGATGCAAGCGTCACGAGTTATGTCGAACATCCGCTCGATTACATCGAGCAGACGCTTGGCGGCAGCCTCAAGATCGCGGACAAATACATGATCGGCGTAAGGGGCGTTCAACGCTTCCAGCATTCGACGGATTCATCGCAACTCACCGATGTCCCTTCGGTGGATCGCTCGTTGGAAGTCTTCGCGCGCCGCCAGACTTACGACACGGCGTTCATGGTCACCGTGGGCCGCCGCGAAGCGCTCGACAGTTTTTACAGCGTATCGGCGGGTGCCGAATGGGGCCGAAATTCCGCTTTGTCGCTCGCCGTGAAGGCGGGCTACAACCAGACCGCACGCGAGTCGCAAGTGTTGCAAGTGGGCGGTGTGAAGGACAACGTCGCAGGCACCGTGACGTATCGCGCGACGGAAAGCCTCTATGCCACGGGCACGGTCGAAGCCGATCGCTTCTATAGCCAAGCGCGTAACTATCTCGGTAGCGGCGTGCTGTCGACGGGCGAGCTCGGTTATCGCATTCGCACGAATTATCCGGACTACACGCTGCGCCTGATGGGCGCGCATGGCGGATACGGCGCAAGTGGCGCCGCCGATGGCCTGATCTCGCGCCTCATTCCGGTGACCGCCGGTCCGGTGAGTGCGGCGAGCTTCATTCCGCAAAGCTACTCGCAATACGGCCTGTTCTTCGGTTTCGGCAACGATCTGCTCGATCAATACACGCGCGCATGGCGGCCATTCTTCGATGCAGGCGTGCTGCACGACTCGAATCAGGGCTGGGGACCGTCCATCAGTCTTGGCCTCGCGGGCACTGTGTTCGGCGGCGATCATGCGGCGCTTTACTTCTCGCATCAGCGTGTGTCGCGTCTCGGTACGCCGGTCACGCAAATCGGTGCGCGCTATAGCTGGTTTTATTGAAACGATTCTGGATCCACGGAAGGGGAAGCAACATGCACGGTATCAAACGACTCGCGCGTTCAGGCGCATGGTGTGTGGCGGCAACCGCGCTCGCGCTTGCAATGAGCGCATGCGGAACGGTGCGTCAGACGGCCGGCCCGACGCTCACGCATGGCGACAAGGTGGCTGTCGTGTCCATCGCCAACTACACGGAAACGCCGGATGCGGGCAAGAGCGCAGAATCCATCGCGGCGAATACGCTGCGCGCAGGCGGTGTCGGTGATGTACGTATCGCTCCCGCCGATACCAACCGCAACGCGCTCGTCGATAATGCGCAACGCGGCGATGGCGACAAGTCGCTCGAATGGGCACGCTCGCAAAACGCGCGCTATGTGCTGACGGGCGCGGTCGAGGAATGGCGCTACAAGACCGGCGTAGATGGCGAACCGGTAGTGGGCGTGACCTTCGAACTGATCGATGTCGCGAACGGCTCGGTCGTCTGGAGCGCAACGGGAACGCGTACGGGCTGGAGCCGCTCGGCATTGTCGAGTGTGGCGACCACTTTGATCGGCAATGTGCTGTCGCCGTTGCAAGCGCGCCAGTAAGTCGCCGATCAAGCTTGCCCGCCTGCCACCGAGATACAGGATGCAGGTTGATACGAAATAAGCACGAGACAAGAAAAGGAAATGGCCGTGAATACCGCAGCCGTCGAAACCAACCCGGGCGCCGCCAAGCGCCACGCGCATCCGTTCGGCAATCTGGGCCGCGTGCGCCGCTTTCTCGCGCCCGCGGTGGCGCGGCCCTTCGCTATCGTCGAAAGCGTCGCGCTGATGCTCATCATGCTGTCTGTCGCGCGCTGGCTTCAGCATGACGATCCCTTACTCGTGCGCGGCGGCTTTCCGTGGCTATGGATGGTGCCGCTGCTCGTCGCGTTGCGCTACGGTACGCTGCTTGGCTTGCTGTCCAGCTCCATCATGTTCGGTGTGTGGGAGTTGTTCTATCCGCCGGGCGGCACGTTTCCCGCGTTGTATTTCGCGGGCGGTCTTTGTCAGACGATCCTTGCCGGTCATTTCGGCGATACGTGGGGCAGCCGCGCGGAACGTGCATCGTCGCTGAACGATTATCTGAACGACCGCCTCGTTGCGTTGACCAACAGTCACTACTTGCTGCGTCTTTCGCATGAGCGGCTTGAGAAGGATCTGCTGTCGCGTCCGACGACGTTGCGCGATTCGATCACCGAGTTGCGGCGGCTTTCCGTCGCCGGCGACACGGCGAAGAACGATTCATCGATGCGCGGCGCGGATGGCCTGCTCGAGTTCATCGCGCAAGCATGTCAAATTGAAGTGGCCGCGCTTTTTCCGGTGCATCGCGGCAAACTGGGCATGGAGCCGATCGCCCAACTCGGCGATGCCTTCACGCTCAAGCTCGACGATGAACTCGTCATGCATGCGCTCGCCACGCAAAACGTCGCGCATCTGAAGAACGTCGATTCGACCGTGCCGGTCAGCGAGTATCTCGTCTGCGCGCCGCTGGTATCCGCCGATGGCGAATTGCGTGCGTTGCTCGTCATCAAGCGCATGCCGTTCCTGTCGCTCAACTTCGACAATCTGCAACTCCTGCTGGTGCTGTTGGGTTACTACGCCGATGGCGTGGCGCACGCGTCCTTCGTGCAGCGCATCGTCGATCAGGTACCCGAATGCCCGCATGAATTCGCGCTCGATCTCGGCCGTCTGACGCGTCTGCAGAAGAAGGCGGGCGTGGCTTCCTCGCTGGTCGCGCTCGTGTTTCCGCGCGATGAAGAAGGCGATGAACTCTTCGAACACGTCATACGCCGCCGCCGTTCGCTCGACGTCATGTGGCCCCTGCAGACGCCGCGGCAATCCGTGCTGCTCAATCTCATGCCCGCAACGGATACGACCGGCATCGACGGCTATCTCGCGCGTATCGAAGCAAGTCTGAAAGCGCAGTTCAATACCGACCTCGAAGGCGCGCGCGTCGGCGTGCATACGCTGCATCTCGAAGGCGAGGAACCGGGTGCGGCGCTCAAGCGTCTTCTCAAGCGAAGTGGCCTCGATGTCTAAAGGGTCCTCACTCCTCGTCGGCGCGCTTGCGGCTATCGTCGCGGGAATCGTGCAATACATTGCGATTGCGAGCCTGATGCAGGCGCCGGGCGCGTTCGATCCGCTCATGCGCTTCCTGGCTTGGCAGGCCGCAGCGGGTCTGGCCGAAGCCATTGCGTTTCGCGCATGGTTGCCGCGGAACTATCGCGAGCCGCTTGCGTGGTCGTTGCTCTCGTTGTGGCTTGCGTGCACGTTCGTACCGCTCTTGGGTGGCGTCGTGGTGCTCGTGAGCTGTATCTGGGCAGCGCTCTTCCCCGCGCTCAAGGAAAGCGGCGAACTCGACGATGTCGCGCGTCCCAAGTTCGTCACGTATCTGGTGTCGCGCGTTCAGCATGGCGGCGGCGCGCGCTTGCAGGCACGTCTTGCGAACACGCAGGTGGCATCGACGGATCGACTGTCCGCGTTGGTTGCCATTCAGAGCATGCCGACCCGCACCACCGGCACCTTGCTGCGCGACTTGCTCGCCGATCCCCTGGAAGATATTCGCCTAATTGCATACGGCACGTTGGACCATGCCGAGAACGAGATCATGCAGAAAATCTTCAGAACGAGCAGAACGCTCGAAGCAACCGGGAAGCCGGCCGAGCGTCACGCGCTGAATCGACTGCTTGCCGAACTCTACTTCGAGCTCGTGTACCAGAATCTCGTGCAAGGCGCGGTCTATAAGCACACGCTGCAGCAAGCCGACCGCTACGCGCAGGCCGCGCTCGAAACCGATTCATCGGATGCCGCACTGTGGCTCATTCGCGGACGTTTGGCGCTCGCAAGCGGCTTGCCCGATGAAGCGCATGAACACATTGGCCGCGCGCTCGAGCTCGGCTTTCCGCGCGAACGTCTCGTTCCCTGGCTTGGCGAAGCGGACTTTCTGCGCGGCGAATATTCACGCGTGGCGAACCTTCTGGCGACGCTCGGCAATGCCGCTTCGTTGCCCACGCTCAAACCGGTTGTGAAGTACTGGTCATGATGAAAGAACTCCCGATCCGCCGCGCCGCCGATGCCGATGTCTGCCTTCTCCTCGAAGGCACGTTCCCGTTCGTGCGCGGCGGCGTATCGAGCTGGGTCAACGAGATGATCCGCTCTTACCCCGACACACGCTTCGCGATCGTCTTCATAGGCAGCCAGAAGTCGGATTATGCGGGCGTCGCTTATGCATTGCCCGACAACGTCGTGCATATCGAAACGCATTACCTGTACGAGCCGACCACGGCGGATTTCACGCCGCGCGCGGCCGCTGGCGACAGCGCCGCATTCGTGCGCTCGCAGCAGTTGCACGACACCTTGCGCGACCCGCGTAACGGCCGCGATGCTGGCGCGTTGCTCGCCGACATGATCCCGATGATCGGCACGAGCGGCGCGCTCAACGAAGAGCAGTTCCTCACGAGCCGCGCGGCGTGGCATACCATCGTCGATCAATACGAGCAGTTCTGCACGGACCCGTCCTTCACCGATTACTTCTGGACCGTGCGTATCATGCACAAGCCGCTGTGGCAGCTTGCGCGCGTGGCGGAGCAGTTGTTGCCGGCCAAGGTTTATCACACGGTATCGACGGGATATAGCGGCTTTCTCGGCGCGTTGATGCACTACCGTACCGGACGGCCGTTGCTGATCTCCGAGCATGGCATCTATACGAAGGAACGCAAGATCGACTTGCTGCAAAGCCAGTGGATTCGCGACAACCGCGGTGTGTTCGAACGCGACATCTCGCGGGTGAGTTACTTCCGCGAACTGTGGGTGCGTTTCTTCGAAGCGATCGGTAAGCTTGCCTACGACGCCGCCGACGCTATCGGCGCGCTCTACGAAGCGAATCGCCAGCGTCAGGTGACGGACGGTGCGCGTGCCGAGCGCACGCAGTGTATCCCCAACGGCATCGACGTCGATGCGCTCGGGCCGCTCGTCGCGCAACGCAAGCCGCGTTCGAATCGCGTGGTTGCGCTGATCGGACGCGTGGTGCCGATCAAGGACATCAAGACTTTCATTCGCGCGATCTTCATCGCGTCGCGCAGCATGCCGGACCTGGAAGGCTGGATCATCGGACCGGAAGAAGAAGATCCCGCCTATGCGCTCGAATGCCGCGCATTGGTGGAGAGTCTCGGCTTGAGCCGCAATCTCAAGTTTCTCGGCTTTCAGCGTATTGACGACATGCTGCCGCAAGTCGATGTCATCGCACTGACCTCGATCAGCGAAGCGCTGCCGCTCGTGGTGCTCGAAGGTTTCGCAGCGGGCGTGCCGGCCATCACGACGGATGTCGGGTCGTGCCGCCAATTGATCGAAGGCGTGGATGAGGAAGATCGCGCGCTCGGATCGGCGGGCGGCGTCGTGCAGCTTGCGGACCCGGCCGCGTTCGCGCAGGCCGTGCTGTCCTTGCTCGCGGATGAAACGCGCTGGCAAGCCGCACAACAAGCCGGCCTCGCACGCGTGCGCCGCTATTACACGAAGAAGCAGATGATCGACCGTTATCGCGCGCTGTATGACCGGCTGTCGGCACTGCCGGATCGCGCGCGCAGCGGCATGTCGGCCAGCGCCGCGCAATGCCCGATGCATCATCACAAACCGGCAGGCGCCGCGAAAGAGCCGCTTGCATCGCAGGAGTCACGCTGATGGCCGGCATTGGTTTCGAATTGCGCAAGATCATGCGCCGCGACACGCTCGCGGGCGTGGCGCGCGCGTATGCCTATGCAGGGTTGATCAGTTCAGGTCCGCTCATTCTGTCGATCTTCGGCATTTTGATCATCGGGCTCAT
Organism: Caballeronia sp. LZ003; assembly: GCF_031451465.1. NCBI lineage: Bacteria > Pseudomonadati > Pseudomonadota > Betaproteobacteria > Burkholderiales > Burkholderiaceae > Caballeronia > Caballeronia sp. LZ003. The sequence goes on from NZ_JARUXJ010000004.1 coordinate 38,973, forward strand.
CAGCCTGGCTTCAGTCATACCGAAGTTTGCGATCGTGCAGTTTCAGGTGTCGGTGACATATTTGATCGCGCTTAGTCTGATATTGACAGGACCGTTGCAACTCTCGTTCACGCGCTTCATTTCCGACCGCTTGTTCGAGAAGCGCGATGACCTCGTGCTGTCCAATTACAACGGCGTCGTGCTCGTGTCTTCGGCTCTTTCGAGCGTGGTTGCGGTCGTTGCGATGTTACTAGGCTTTCGTGAAGAGCCGATCGTCTATCGCCTGTTGATGATTACCGGCTTCGTCGTGGTCAGCAATATCTGGATCGCGGTGATTTTTCTGTCGAGCGTGAAGCAGTATCGGCAGATTCTTTACGTGTTCGCCGTGGGTTATGCGTGCGTCGTTTGTCTTGCGCTCGCACTGAACGGCTATGGACTCATCGGTTTGCTGGGCGGCTTCGTGGCCGGCCATATTGTCTTGCTGGCGGGTTTGTCGGGCTTGATTTACCGTAACTATCGCAGCGAGCGCTTCGTGTCGTTCGAAGTGTTCGAAGGACGTTATGCCTATCCTAGTCTTGCGCTCGTCGGCTTGCTGTTCAATATCGGCGTGTGGCTCGACAAGTTCATGTTCTGGTATGCGCCGGGCACGGGTACGCGAGTCATTGGGCCGCTGAATGCATCGGTGATCTACGACATCCCCATTTTTATCGCTTACGTATGCGTGATGCCGGGCATGGCGACGTTCCTCGTGCGTATCGAAGCGGACTTCGTCGAATACTACGACGCGTTCTACGACGCCGTGCGCAGCGGCGCGACGCTGCGCCATATCAGCGAGATGCGCGACATGATGGTGGGCAGCGTGCGTGCCGGGCTCTATGAAATCATCAAGGTGCAGACGGTGGTGCTGCTGCTGATCGTTGCGTTCGGTGAGCGCGTGCTGGGCTTGCTCGGCATCTCGCCCTTGTATATGCCGCTTTTGGTCGTCGATGTCGTGTCCGCGAGTCTGCAAGTGCTGCTGCTCGGCCTGCTCAACGTCTTCTTCTATCTCGATGGACGACGCACCGTCATGAAGCTCACCGGCGCGTTCGTTCTGTTGAATGGCCTTTTTACGGGCATTACGTTGCGGCTCGGACCGGATTTCTACGGCTATGGGTTCGCACTGGCGTTGCTCGTCGTCGTGGTGGCCGCCGTGAAGGTGCTCGACCGCAAGTTCCTGTCTCTCGAATACGAGACTTACATGCTGCGCGGCTGAGTGGCTTAACGACATGAACAAAATCGTCCGACGATCTGGCCTGCGCGCATTGCTGCATTTCGCGAGAATCGCCGCCTTCGGGGCGATGGTGACTGCCGCGCACGCGCAAACGCCATCGGTCGCGCTGTATTACGGCGCAAATCCGCCTGTCGAGGAACTCACCGGTTTCGATGTCGTCGTAGTCGAGCCCGATGCACATTTCGATCCGCAAGCTCATGCGGATGCGCACACGGCGTGGTTTGCTTACGTGAGCATCGGCGAAGTGAATCCGCATCGCGCTTACTTCAAGGCAATTCCGTCTGCGTGGATGCCTGGCGTGAATCAGGCGTGGGCGTCGCATGTGGTGGATCAAACGGCGGCGCAATGGCCGGCGTTCGTCGTGAACAAGGTTATCGCACCGTTGTGGAAGAAGGGTTATCGCGGCTTCTTTCTCGATACGCTCGATTCGTATCAGCTGATCGCCACGACCGATGCCGCGCGTGCGGCACAGGAAGCGGGACTCGTGCGCGTCATTCGCGCCATCAAGGCGCGTTATCCGGAAGCGAAGCTGATCTTCAATCGCGGCTTTGAAGTACTGCCTCAAGTGCATGAATCAGCCTGGATGGTCGCGTTCGAATCGCTGTATCGCGGCTGGGATGCAGGCAAGCAACGCTATACGGAAGTACCGCAGGCCGACCGCGACTGGTTGCTGATGCAGGCCACGACCATACGCGATCGATACCATCTGCCGGTCCTTTCGATCGACTATTGCGCACCCGCCGATGCCGATTGCAAGGCCGCGACGGCCGCACGCATCGCGGCCGACGGCATCGTGCCCTATGTCACCGACGGCGCGCTCGCCACGGTAGGTACAGGAGCGCCACCAGCGAATTGAACGCAACGAAGAACAACATCATCTGAGAGAGCAAAGCCATGTTTGGCATCGTCGGCGCCGTACCCAACGCGATATCGTTCCCATATTGATCGAAGGGCTGCACGGATGTGGATAAGCCGCGGACTCTGGCAAAGTCGGTCACGGTGGAGTGAGGGGGCATTGCGAACACTGAGCAGCAGCGTGTTCCTTGGTCTCACCCATTATCCCCACCCGCCACGGCCAGCACCGCACCCGTGATATACGCAGCCTCATCCGAGGCAAGAAAGAGAATCGGCGCTATCTGCTCGTCGAGCGTGCCGTAACGCTTGAAGAAGGTCGACTCGGTGACCTGCTTGACCGCCTCGCCCATCCATGTTTTCTCTTGCTCGCTATCGCCTGAGGCGTTACGAGGCACTCGTCGCGGAGGCGCCTCTGTCCCGCCGGGCGCAGCCGCAACGACGCGGATGTTGTACGCGCCATACTCCATCGCAAGCGATTGAGTCATCGCGTTTACGCCGCCCTTCGCCGCGGAGTACGGTACGCGCCGAATCCCGCGAGTCGCATTCGATGAAATGTTGACGATGGTGCCGCAACCCTGCGCGAGCATGTACGGAAGCACGGCATGACACGCGTAAAGCGTTGGCATAAGCGAACGCCGAATCTCCGCATCGATATGCGCGGGCTCGAACTCCGCGAAAGGGCGCATGCGAATGGCGCCGCCCACGCCGTTGATGAGAATGTCGATCCGACCGAACCTGTTCTTTGCAAAAGCCATTGTCGATGCCGCACCGTCGTAGGTTTCGAGATCGGCGACAAACGCAGCCGCATCATCGCTTTGTGCTTCAGCGGCGACGTCCGCCACGAAGTCCGCTCGATCGACGAATAGAACCTTCGCTCCTTCCGCGATCGCACGAAGCGCAACGCCCCGCCCGATCCCTTGCGCCGCGCCTGTGACCACCATGACTTTGCCGGCGAATCGGTTGGTGTTCATGCGGTCTCCGGCGCGGCGTTAGGGGTGAACTTCTCGTAGTGGAAGCTATTCGGCTTCACGCCGGTATCGTCGAAGTACTTGCGCACGGCATCGACCATTGGAGGAGGACCGCAGAGATAGACATCGACGTCACCGTCATTCAATGACTCTGCCGACATGTGCTGCGTGACCCAGCCTTTGCGTGGATGATCCGATTCGGCATCGGCCACGACGGTGCTGTAAGTGAAGTGCGGGAGCTTCATGGCATACGCAGCTATTGCATCGGTTTGCACGAGGTCGAGGTCTCGCGTCACACCGTAGATGAGATGAACCCTTTGCTGCGCGTTCGTCCGGTATAAGACTTCCAGCATCGACAAGAAGGGCGCTAAACCAGTGCCACCCGCAAGAAAGAGCAACGGCCGCTCGACGGGGCGCAGATAGAAGCTACCCAGCGGCCCGGTCAATTGGGTCTTGTCGCCCGGCTGCGCGGATTCGAGCCAGGTACTCATCACGCCGCCTGGAATCTTTTTGATCAGGAAGCTGACCTTGCTTGCACCAGGCGCGGAAGAGAACGAATAGGAGCGATGCTGCCCGCTGCCCGGCACATCGATATTGACGTATTGACCGGCGAGGAACACAGGCGCGGCAGCTTCGACATCGAATTCGAGCACGACGGCTGCGTCGTTATGCGGTTCGACCTTCGCGACGGTCGCGGCAAATTTGCTTTGCTCGGTCTTGCACACTACTGACGATGCCGGCACTGCAATCACGCAGTCGCTTTGCGGCACCATCTGGCACGTGAGGACAAGGCCGGTTTCCTTTTCGTCGTCGCTTAGCGCGTCTTCGATATAGTCGTCGCCGAGGTCGTACGCGCCGCTTTCCGCGCGGCATTTGCAGGTGCCGCATACGCCGTCGGAGCAATCCATCGGCAAGTTGATCCGGGCTCGAAATGCGGCATCGAGGACCTTCTCGCCCGCCTTGCATTCGACAAAGCGAGTCACGCCGTCTTCGAAGTTCAATGCGATGCTGTAGCTAGACATGTTGTCTCCTGCTTCGTGTCTCGTTCCCATCAAGCACTTCAGACGTGATAGACGTCGAGTACCTGGCGGATATAGTCGTTCTTCAACGCAATCTTCTTGCTGGCAATCAAGAGACGGTCATCCACCTTGCGGAAGGTAACGAAAATGGTGCCGAAGAAATAGTCGGTCATCTTGTAGCGATGGCTCTGCGTAGTGAAGTTGTAGCGCACGTCCACTTCATTCGCGCGTTCGGCCAGCAGCTCGACGTTCGTCACGTTGTGGCTGGTGCGCGGTTCCGGCATCGACGCACCGCTGCGCTCGGTCTTGATGCGGAACACTCGATCTTCCAGGCCGCCACGGTCGGCGTAGTACATCAAGGAGATTTGACTGTGCGGGTCGTCGGTGAGCTTGTCATCGTCGTCCCAGGCGGGCATCCAGTACTCGACGTCTTCGGTGTAGCAAGCGAGCCACTCGTCCCACTGACGGTCATCTAGAAAGCGCGCCTCTTGATAGAGCGCGGCACAGACCTTTTGATAGTCGATGCTCATACCGTCGCCTCCGTCTGTTCCTTGCGTAGAGCTTCGCGCATGACGTGCATCCAGTACTCGTGTTGCACCACGAAGAGCCCTTCGTCTTCGCTGCGCTCGCCCGAGATAAGCGGCTTCAGTCCCATGCCTTTTGCGTTCGCATCGGGTCCGTGCACCCATAGCGGCGCGCCGCGCGACATGTCGTTCCACATCGATGTCGTGCTCGCATAGCCCGCCTGACACGCGCGAAATTCTTCGAGGTCGTCGCTCGTGCCCATGCCCGAGACGTTGAAAAAGTCTTCGTATTGACGAATGCGGATGGCACGGCTTTCCGCGCTCTCGCCTTTGGGTGCGAAGCAGAAGATGTTCACTTCGGTCTTGTCGACGCTGATCGGGCGGATCACGCGAATCTGCGTGCTGAACTGGTCCATCAAGAACACGTTCGGATACACACAAAGATTGCGCGTCTGATTGACGATGTACTTCGCCTTTTCGTCGCCCACGCGTGCTGCAATCTCATCGCGATGTTGATACACCGGACGCACTTCCGGATTCATCGTGTTGGTCCAAAGCAGGATATGTCCATGCTCGAAGCCATATACGCCAGCGACGGACTTGCTCCAGCCGTTGGCATCGACGGCCTTCGTGCCTTCGACCTTGCGACGGCCCATGGTTGCAGCGTAGTTCCAGTGCACGGTGCTGACGTGATAGCCGTCGCAGCCGTTTTCCATCTGCATCTTCCAGTTGCCGTCGTAGATGTACGAGGAATTGCCGCGCAACACTTCGAGACCTTCAGGCGCCTGCGAGACGATCTGATCGATGATGACCTTGGTCTCGCCGAGATAGTCTTCGAGCGGCATGACGTCTTCGCTCAGGCTGCCGAAAAGGAAGCCACGGTAGTTCTGAAAGCGCGCAACCTTCTTCAAGTCGTGCGAGCCTTGCTTATTGAACTGCACCGGGTACTCGGTCGTCTTCTCGTCCTTGACCTTCAATAGCTTGCCTGCGTTGGAAAACGTCCAGCCGTGGAACGGGCACGTGAAGCTGCCCTTGTTGCCATGCTTGCGACGGCAGAGCATCGCACCCTTGTGTGCGCAGGCATTGATGACGGCGTGCAATTCGCCAACCTTGTCACGCGTGATGACGATCGGCTGACGGCCAATCCACGTGGTGTAGTAGTCGTTGTTGTCTGGAATCTGGCTCTCGTGCGCGAGATACACCCAATTACTCTCGAAGATGTGCTTCATTTCGAGTTCATACAAATCGGCGTTCGTGAAAATATCGCGGCGGCAGCGGAACACACCGCTTTCCTTGTCATCCTGAACGGCGTTGTTCAGCAAGTCGTCCAGTTGTCGCGCTTTATCGATGGTTGCGGGCATGACTCGTCTCCCTATGCAGGCTCCGTGCGAAGCGCTTGCATCGGTTCAAAGAATTTGCGAAAGAGGTTTGGCCGCGTAACAGCGGCGGCCGCGTGGGCGGTTAAGCCGCGACAGATACGCGAGGGCGATTGACCAGCTGGTTGTCCTTACCTTGAACCAGCGGAGTCAACTCGATGTTGAACTCGATTTCCTTGTACGCGTCGGACTTGAGTCCCAGCGCAGCACCGCCCGTCTTCCCGCTCACGCGCGGCACGAGTTCTTCGCGAGTCGCATAGGCAAAATCATCCCAGATGAGCGGGTCGCCTTCGATGTTGATTTGCGTCGTGAGCTTGCGAGTCTTGTCGCTAGTCACGAAGAAATGCACGTGCGCCGGACGATTGCCGTGGCGCGCGATGAGGTCGAGCAGTTGCTGAGTCGCGCCGTGCGGCGGGCAGCCGTAACCCACGGGCATGAGCGTGCGGAATTCGTATTTGCCATCGGCACCCGTCTTTACCGCGCCACGAAGATTGAAGGCGTCTTGCGCGCCCGTCGGGTCGAAGTGCGAATAGAAGCCCTTCGAGTTTGCGTGCCAGCATTCCACGACCGCATTCGGTACGGGCTTGCCATCCGGGCTCGTCACCGTGCCGCGGATGATGAGCGGACCCGCGTCTTCGTCCGCGTTGATGTCGATTCTGGAGACACCATCCCGCACCGGAGCGCCGGCAACGTACAACGGACCTTCAATGGTGCGCGGCGTGCCGCCGTGGATATCTGCTTCACGGTCTTCCGCATCCATGCGGATGTCGAGATACTTCTCGATACCGAGACCAGCGGCCAAGAGTGCAGCCTCGCCATCTTGTCCGAGCTTGTTGAAGTAGGTCACGCCGGCCCAGATCTCGTCGGGTGTCATGTCGAGGTCGTCGATGGCCTTGAAGAGGTCACCCAGCAAGCGATGAGTGATCTGCTTGGCGCGTGCGTTACCGTCCTTGCTTCCGAGATTCGCAGCGGCCTTCAAGAGGTCCTGCGCTTCCTTCGAATCGAACACTTTGACGCTCATTTGTCTGCTCCTGAATCTCTTGTTCGGTGGGGGTTAACCCTCGTTTTTCCCCAGTCCGTATAATGTTTGGAAGGTATGGTCGGCGGCGAAAACAGAGTGTGATTGCAGAATAATGAGCCGCCAGACCGCCGTCCAACACTGATTTGGTATCGGGCTATACCAAGGAGGTATAGAAATGGAATTGCGACACCTGCGCTATTTCGTGGCCGTGGCGGAAGAGCGGAACTTCACGCGCGCCGCGCAGCGGCTCAACATCGCGCAGCCGCCACTGAGCCGTCAGATTCAGCAGCTCGAAGAGACGCTGGGCGTTCAACTGCTCGAGCGCAACTCGCGGCCGCTCAAGCTGACAGAGACGGGCAAGTTCTTTTATTCGCATGCCGCGCAGCTGATTGCGCAGACGTCCGAACTCGAATCGATGACAAGGCGCGTTGGCAATATCGAACGCAGCTTGTCCGTTGGTTTCGTAGGCTCGACGCTATACGGCATGCTGCCCAAGATCATCCGCCGCTTTCGCGACGAAAATCCTACCGTCGAGTTGAGCCTGCATGAGATGTCGACGATGGACCAGCTTCGCGCGCTCAAGGACGGTCATATCGACGTGGGGTTCGGTCGAATCCGCAATGAAGACGCGAATATTCGCCGGGTCATTCTGCGGGAAGAAAAGATGATCGTGGCGCTTCCGCAGGGGCATGCGCTCTCGGTTCTCAAGCCGGTGCTCGCGCTGCGTGACTTGCTCAACGAGACGTTGATCGTCTATCCGAAGGCGCCTCGCCCGAGTTACGCGGACCAGGTGCTTGCCGCTTTCAAGGACCGAGCGCTCGAACCCCGGCGAATTTACGAAGTGCGCGAGCTGCAGATAGCGCTTGGTCTCGTGGCGGCGGGTGAAGGCATCTCGATCGTGCCGAGCAGTGTGTATGGCCTTAAGCGTGATGATGTGAGTTACAAGGACCTGGACGACCCCACGCTGGTATCGCCCATCATCATGAGCATGCGAGCGCTAGACGAATCGCGCGACATACGCGAGATGCTCGAATTGATTTATCGGCTCTACGATGAGGAACACGTGCCTTACGCGCCCCGCACCGACCGGGGGCGCTAAGTTTCGATACCTAGCGAGTATGGCATTAGACGTCGAAGGTCTTGGACAAGGTGTTATTCGCCGTTCGATACTTCGTTCAACCCATCCACTTCGCCAATCCAGGTATGAACCCTCACATCGAATCCGTCGAGGCGATTCTGGTCGATTTACCGACCATTCGCGCGCATCAGCTTTCCATGGCGACGATGCAGCAACAAACGATGGTCATCATCCGCCTGCGTTCGAGCGATGGCATCGAGGGCATCGGCGAAGCCACGACTATCGGTGGCTTGTCTTACGGCGAGGAAAGTCCCGAGGGTATCAAGCTGACCATCGATATTTACCTGGCTCCGGCGCTCGTCGGACAGGACGCGAACAATATCAACGCGGTCATGCTCAAGCTGAACAAGGTCGCGCGTGGCAATCGCTTCGCCAAGTCCGGGATCGAGACGGCGCTGCTGGATGCGCAAGGCAAACGCCTTAGCGTGCCGGTGTCCACGTTGCTCGGTGGCGCGGTTCGCAAGACGCTGCCGGTGCTGTGGACGCTTGCCAGCGGCGACACGAATCGCGATATCGAAGAAGCCGAGATGCTGCTCGCCGAACGCCGCCACAATGTGTTCAAGCTGAAGATCGGCCGCCGCGGCGTGCGCGATGACGTCGCCCATGTCTCGAAGATAAAGTCGGCTTTGGGTGACCGGGCCAAGGTAACGGTAGACGTCAATCAGGCATGGAGCGAAGTCGATGCCACGCTCGGCATTGCAGCGCTGGAAGCGGCGGGCGTCGATCTCGTCGAGCAACCGACGCCGCGTGAGCATCGCGGCGCGCTTGCCCGGCTCGCCGCGCGATTCAACGTGCCCATCATGGCCGATGAAAGCGTGACCGGTCCCGAAGATGCCCTCGAACTCGTGCGCGACGCATGCGCCGATGTATTCGCGCTGAAGATCGCGAAGTCCGGCGGCATCTTCGGCATGATGCGCACGGCTGCGATTGCCGATGCAGCGGGCGTGCTGCTTTACGGCGGGACGATGCTAGAAGGGAGTATCGGTTCCGTTGCTTCCGCACATGGCTTTAGCGCGCTTCCGCAACTCGCTTGGGGTACGGAGCTCTTTGGGCCGTTATTGCTCAAGGACGACATAGTGACCGCTCGTCCGCAGTATCGCGACTTCGATCTGCATATGCCGGCAGGTCCGGGGCTGGGGCTGCAAATCGACGAGGAAAAGCTGGCGTTTTATCGTCGCGACAAGAAGGCCTGAAGGTTCATTGCCGGATGAGACATGACGCTTGTGTCCGCATGCGGAATCAGCGTCGCCGCTTAGGAGGAAATATGCTGTATCTCGTAAGAATGGACGTGCATCTGCCGCACGACATGCCGCAAGCGCAAGCTGAAGACATCAAGGCTCGCGAGAAGGCGTATTCGCAGCAATTGCAGCGTGAAGGGAAGTGGCAGCAGTTGCATCGCGTGGTTGGTGAGTACGCGAATTTCAGCGTATTCGACGTGGACTCGCATGACGAGCTTCATACAATCTTGTCCGCGTTGCCTTTGTTTCCGTTTATGACGATGCAGGTGACTGCGCTGGCGCATCATCCTTCTTCTATTCGCTAGCCGCGACTCACGCGATTAGTGATCTTTAGCCCCCTGACGCAAGCGCCTAAGCTGCGTGAACGCGTAGATTGCATAATCCTGGGCCGCGGCCGCCGGGTCCCAGTTGATTGCGCGGCCGATGTCGGGCCACGCCGCTCCGCCTTCCAGCATGCACTCGATAGTCGAAATGTGGCCTTGCGTGACGAGGCCAATTCGCACTTGCGAGTTCTCAGAGAGGTATTTGTTGGTCGTAGGCATGGCTCTGGCTGCTTTTCTAACTGTTGCTTCAATGGCATTACGTTGTCGGGACGTCACGGCTCCGCGTGCATCCTCGGACGCCTGGGCCATGCTTCTCGTGTACCAAAGTAACGTCACAGGGCTGCGGTTTCTATTCGCTACACCACACATCGGCGCGGCCGTCGAAAGGCTACTTACGGGAATGGCGACGGGCGTTTGAAGTCGCACGCTCCGACGCAATGTCTCGACTCATCTTCCGCCAAAGAAGGACGTTTGCGCGATGTGCGGTAAGCTAGAGGGCTTTGGGAGACACTTTATGACGCGTTACGTACAGGAAGAGCTCACCGACTTTTGGGGACGCCTGACACCTTACCTCGCGTTGCTCGAATCATCGCAAGAGGGCGATGCGGAACCCGTCAAGGGTCCGATTGGACGCGTGACTGTCGATACGCACGACCGCCAGGCCTTTGCGCTTCACACCACGGATGCAGTGCAGGCCGACGATGCCTCGGACACGCCGACAGGCCAAAGCGCAACATACACGCGCACCAAGGCGATGGGCGGTGAGTGGGGACCGTGGCAGCGCGAAGCCTACGTTTAAAGCTTTAATTGAACGATGACACATTGCCAGTGGTTCCTGATCTCACCAGGGCCGCCGGCTTTCAACGGTGCTTCATGCCTTCGAGGAAACCATAGCGATGGTTGCCTGCATCACCGCTATCAACTTCGGCGCCGATTGAGCATCGCCAATAGCGAACACCTCGCCGGTACAAACAGTCAGAAGCCTGCCCGCGTTGACGACCTTGCCCACGGCTAGAAACGACGTTCCTATTGCGGGCCGCAGAAAATTCACCTTGAATTCCGCCGTCACCACGTCGTGCCCTTCCGGTGCCTTGGTTAAAGCGGCATAGCCACAAGCATTGTCCACGATGCTCGTAATCACACCGGCATGAGCGAAGCCTTGCTGCTGCGATAAAGCCGCTGAAAAGGGCAGACTGATTCGGACTTCGCCTTCGGATACCGACATCAATGTGGCGCCAAGCGTTTTCATCAAGCCTTGAGCAGAGAAGCTCGATGAAATCCTCGATTCGATATCGTTCATGTCACGCGTTATGGATAGGCCGGGGATGCCTTTAGTCTAACGGCACTTAGGCTCGTGCGCCTCAAGGCTTATGGCAACTGAAGATGGCGTCGAACAACTCGAATTTTCCTTCGGTCGTCGGAAGCACGCGAGTTGCGTGAGTAATGGCGTTATCGAGCGATGCATGATCGAGCGCCTGTATCACGAGCAGCCCGCAAAAAGCGCCTTCCTGACTACGCCGCATCGACTTCTCTCGTGTGGCAATGGACGTTCCGTCGGTTTGTACCGTCATCGCTTGAACGGTGACGACCCAATCGAGCCGCGCCAAAGCGTCGATCAGTTCTTGCCCTGTCGAACCGGTCAACTCGTCCGGCATGATGTCTTCAAAGCGTGCGATGGCGATATGACTTCCATATCCGCCGACATGACCCCCCTTCAGCACCACTGAACCCCCGCCACGCCGGAAGCGCATCAGGTTCGGCATGATTCGTTGCGTCCATTCGCTCGGGTCGTTGAGACGCGAAAGATAGCCGGTACTCGACATCACGTTCGCAGTGTCGAGCTCGTAGAGCATGAGGTATTCCGAAGGCTTGCTTGCGCGACGCTTGAATACGCGGCCCGAACGAAATCCCGGCACGCCTACCCGCTCGAAGACATGTTCACGCGTGAGCCAGTGCAAGTAATCGGTTTCGTTGTGTGCTTCGATCGTGCTCCAAATGGCGAGCAAACCTGTGTGTCGATCGGTCATGTGCTTTCTCGCGGTATCGATTGAATGGTGGATGGAAGCGTGATTCACGCGTCTCAGTAAGTAGCCTGATGCGCGCTCGGATTCTGTTTGCCGATGACGTCGTCGGTGGAATCGAGCCGATTTATGTCGATGCCTTTCGTCTCCGGTCCGATCGCGATCATGCAAAAGGACAGCGCATTCAACGACGCCACGAGTGCGACCAATGTCCACGGCGAGCCGTGACTGAGATTCAAAAGCCACGTGGCGACAACCGGAATCGGGCCGCCTGCGAAGAGGCTTGCGCCGGTGAACGCGAGTGCCGATGCCGAGTATCGGACGTTCGTCGGGAAGGCTTCCGCAAACGCGACCGGCTGAATGCCCGTCTGAACCTGAACGAAGCCCATGAAGAGGCCCATGGCGATGGCCATCGTCGCAAAGTTCTTCGTGGCGAGCAGCGGGAAGTAGAACATCATGATGATGAACGTCGCTGCGGATGCGATGAGCAACGCGCGCTTTCGGCCGATGCGGTCGCTCAACAATCCGCCGAGAATGGAACCGGCGATTGCGCATGCGTTGCCGATCATCAGCAGCGTGAACCCCGTCTGCTTCGGCACGCCGAGCGAGTTCGTCAGATAACCGAGCGTGAACACGACCGCAAGATAGAACAGTGCCGTGGGGCCGCAGAAGAAGAGCATCATGCGAATGATGGTCTTGTAGTGAAGACGAAACGCGTCCTTGAGCGGGCTGCTTACGTTGGCTACCGCAGACTGCTTCATCTGCACGAATGCGGGCGTTTCCGACACGCGCAGACGAATGTAGATGCCGACGATCACGAGCAGGAAACTCATGACGAAGGGAATGCGCCAGCCGTAACTCGTGAAGGCATCGGCGCTCATTGTCGCGGATAGAATCAACAGAACGGCATTCGCGAGGATCTGACTCAGCGGCGCACACATGCCGATCAAGCCGGAATATTTTCCGCGCCGGTCCGCGGGCGCGTGTTCGAGCGCCATCAGTTGTCCGCCGGTGGATTCGCCACCGAGCGCGAATCCCTGGATGATGCGCAAGACGACGAGCAGAATGGGCGCGAGCATGCCGATCTGCAGATAGGTCGGAAGCAGGCCCATCAACACGGAGGTAATGCCCATCACCGAGACTGTGCCGAGCATGAGGTTGCGCCGTCCGATTTTGTCGCCGAAATGGCCGCAAATGATGGCGCCAAGCGGCCGTGCCGCGAGACCCACGCTGAAGGTCGCGAGCGACGCCAGCAGCGCGGAGTTTGGCTCCATGCTCGGGAAGAAGAGTTTGGGAAGCACTGTGGCCGCGACCGAACCGTAAAGCGTGAAGTCGAACCATTCGAGCGCCGTTCCGAGCGTGGCGGCGCTTACCGCGCGATTCGCCATGGAGCGTTGCGAGCCGTCCGCGTTTTCCATTCCCATTTGTGTCTCCTCCTGATGTGTCAGAACCGATCTTAGGGTTATATATTTAGTTATACGATTTAATGAGGACGCGTTTTCAATGCTTTGTTTCGCCGCGCATCAACTAGCGATGCTGACCGCGAAGTTAGGGCCTTTCATCGCCTGACGAAGCATGGGCGACACTCCGCTTGCTTCAGACAGCTCTTTCGACGTCGACATCAATGACGGCACGAGCTCTTTCATCTTTGCGTCGGTCAATCGCGACATGGGTCCCGCGATGATGAGAATTGCGCGAACCTCGCCGTTCTCGGCATGCACGGTTGTCGCCATCGAGCTCATCGCAGGCAAGAACATGTCGTGCGTGGTTGCGTAACCGTTGGCGCGGGCGGCATCGATATGCGGAATCAGTGCCTTGAACGTCGTGGGCGCGTGCGGGCCGAAATCCGACGGCACGCCGAATCCCTGTTTCGATACAAGCCGCATGACTTCTTCGTCGCTCTTGCCCGCGAGCCAAATCATTCCCGCCGCGCTGCAGGACAACGTAACGGGGCGTCCCATCTCCGGGTCGTAGCGAATGCCTTGCCGTGCGCCTTGCGCCTTCGCGACATAGATCAGTTGTTCGCCATCGACGATTGCAAGCCGCACCAATTCTCCCGATGTCGATGCGAGACGCTCCAGAATGGGCTGCGCAATATCGACGACGCCGCCCGCGCTCAAGAAGCGCAGTCCAAGCGACGGCATCTTCATGGTCAGCGTGAATTCGCCGCGCCGTTCGTCTTTGCGAACGTAGTCCTGCTCCATGAGGTCGGCGAGCAAGCGGTGCGTCGCCGTAATGGGCAGGTCGAGACTCGTCGACAACTCGGAGAGCGTCTTGCCCTCCGGCGAGTTGGCAAGCTCTTCCAGCACACGAAGAATGCGTTCAGCGACGGCGCTCATGGTCGGGGCATCGGACGGTTGTTGTTCGTCGGATCGGGTATGTGTGCCATTTTAGTGAAAAGTCTTTGCAAATTGCAAACTCTTTTCACTTTTATGTTTCAGACGTTTTTGGGGCGCGGGGTGTTCAACTATCCCGAGTCGACGGAAGACGGGTGAAGTAAGCCTTCAACGCTTCGACCGCTGCGCGAACCTTCGCAGGCTCGGTGCTCTTCTTCGGCGATACCAACGTCACCGGTAGCATAGGAAGCCGCCAGTCTGGAAGCACATGAACGAGCGTCAGACGCTTGATCGAGCTTTGCGCGTCGATATATGCCAAGCGCGCAATGCCTAAACCTTGTTCGCAGATCTGTTGAACCGTGGGTTGTGTAGTGCTTGCAATGCGCACTGGCGCGCGCACCGTCTCTTTCACGCGCTTGTCTCCTTGCAAACCGAGGACGAGCGAAGGTGCGTCATCGTCGGGCGTGCTGGCGTTCTGGCTGGATTCGTCCAGTTCGCGTTCCAGCGATATCCAATGATGCGTCGTCAGTTCTTGCGGACTTTGCGGCGTGCCGTGACGCTGCAAGTACGCCGGCGAGGCGCAGAGAATCGTTTCGAGTTCGCAGAGTGGACGGCCGACCCAACCGGAATCCGCGAGCTTGCCAACGCGAATGGCGATATCGACGCGCGCATCGATGAGATCGACCATCTCGTCGCTGACCAAAAGGCGCAGTCGCAACTTTGGCCACGTGGAAAGGACCGGAGCCAGCGCGGGCGCGATATACGACCCGAAGCCAATCGGCGCGGCGACGCGCAATTCGCCGGTTGGCGCGTCCCGTGCCTGAGCGAGCGATTCGGACGCTGCTTTCCACGCCTCGATCAACCTCAGGCAATGGGCGTAACAGCGCTCGCCGTCCTCGGTCAGCGTCAGTTTGCGCGTCGACCGATGAAGCAAGGTCACACCGGATTCCCGTTCAAGCGCCTTGATTGCCTGACTCACCGCCGATGCACTCATCCCTAGACGCGCAGCGGCAGCGCTCATGGAACCGTGGGAGACGGTCTCCGCAAAGATCACGAACGGCCGAAGATCATTCATTTTGAAGTGTGACTTAAATTTGATTGTCGTTTTCGGCGGATTATAAATCGCTGCTTGAGAAGCTAGCATCCTCGTATCGCTATTTTTTTAGAGGATGTCACGTGAAAGTCGCTCTCATTGGTTCGACCGGTTTTGTTGGAACGCATCTCAAGAAAGAACTTCTTCAACGAGGCCACGAGGTCACGGTATTGCTTCGCAACGCCGCAAGCGCGGCGTCGTCCGAGCGTCTCAAAGTCGTTGTCGGCGACGCGTATTCGTGGGAGTCGGTGGCGAACGCCGTGCGCGGTCACGATGCCGTAGTGTCCGCGTTCAACCCTGGATGGAACGACCCCGAACTGTTCGAGAACTTCACTCGCGGCAATTCGGCAATCGTTCGCGGCGTCGAGGCAAGCGGCGTTCGGCGCTATGTGGTCATTGGCGGCGCCGCGAGCCTGTTCGTCGCGCCTGGCGTGCAACTCATCGATACCGACGAGTTCAGTTCGCATGTGCCGGCGAACATCATTCCGGGCGCAACCGCCGCCCGCGACGCGCTCAATGCAATTCGCGGCAACACGGTCCTGGATTGGACTTTCGTAAGCCCGCCCGCTTTTCTCGAAGAAGGTGAGCGCACGGGTTCTTATCGACTTGGCTCGGAGAACCTTTTAATGGATGGCGACAAGCCGGCCGGCATCTCCGTCGCCGATTTAGCGGTCGCAGTGGTCGATGAACTGGAGAATCCAAAACACGTTAGAGCCAGATTCACGGTTGCGCGCGAACTTTGAGCATTCGAAGCCGCTGCGAGATTCCATGCGTGGACGTAAGAGGCTAAACGGACGAGCAGACTCGTTTCGAGTCCATGGCTTGTGCGAGAAGTCTTATAATGCTTCTACTCCACGCATCGATGGCGATACGGCTCATCGAACAAATACTACGCACATGGCTTATCAAAACCCTGAAATTACCCGCCTCGTCGCGCAGCAGCAAGCGCTGGAGCGGCAGTTGAACGAAGCTAAAGAACAAGAGACGCAGCTCGTACTGAAGGAAATTGTTCAGAAGATGCGTCAGTACGGTATTTCGCTTAACGAATTGTTTGGCCCGAAGTCGGGCGCCCAGCGCGCCGACGCCCCGGCGAAATATCGCGACCCGGTAAGCGGCGCGACCTGGAGCGGCCGCGGCCGCGCGCCGCAATGGATTGCCGGGAAAGATCGCGACGAGTTTCTCGTCGACAAGGGCGAAAATGTCCGCGCGATGGTTCAAGCCGCGCTATTCCCCGAAAAGCATTAAGTCGAAAGAAAGCTCGCCCGCGCCCGCTTCGAACCACGGGCGCAGCGATCTATTCTCCTGTGCGTAGGCGTTAAATCGCCATGCCGCCCGACACTTCAATACGCTGAGCGTTGATCCACCGATTATCTTCGGAGAGCAGCGACGCGATCATCGGGCCAATGTCGTCGGGTAATCCGGCACGGCCCAGCGCCGTCATGTCGGCAATGCGCTTATTCAGCTCCGCATTATCCCGCACTATTCCGCCGCTGAAATCCGTCTGAATTGCACCGGGCGCGACCACGTTTACTGCGATCCGGCGCGGCGCGAGTTCCTTCGCCATGTATTTCGTCAATACTTCGACCGCGCCCTTCAGCGAGCCGTAAGCGCCGCTTTCCGGTACGATGATTCGCGTCAGCCCGGAAGACAAGTTGACGATCTTCCCGCCGTCGCGAATAAGCGGCAGCAGCTTCTGCGTCAAAAAGAACACGCCTTTGAAGTGCACGTTATATAGGCCATCCAATTCTTCCTCGGTCGTTTTCTCGATGCTGTTGTGATGTGATGTACCCGCATTGTTGATGAGGAAATCGAAGCGTTCTGCTTTCCATTCGGCCAGAGTTTCGCGGACCTTGCCGATAAAGCTATCGAAGGCGCCGACATTTCCGGTGTCTAGCTGAAGCGCCACTGCTTTCCGACCGAGATCGGACACGGATCGGATGACGTTTTCAGCTTCCTCGCGATTCCGGTGATAAGTAAAGATAATATCGACGCCTCGCTTGGCGAGATTCAGCACTGTGTTTCGGCCTAAGCCCCGGCTGCCGCCGGTGACAATCGCAATCTTTTCCGCGGACATGTTTGCTCTCCTGTGACAGGAAACAGAATAGCCAACCAAGCCTCGAAAGATAACGTGCTCGAGTCTGCACGGGGTGTACTGAAAGAGCGAACAATGGGACCCAACCTCAAGGAACTGGAAGCATTCGTGGCCGTCGTCGAAGCGGGCGGTTTTCGCGATGCCGCGCGCGCCATCGGCAGCAGCCCTTGCGGCGTAAGCGAAGCGGTGCGCCGTCTCGAAGCCCGCACCGGCGTGCGTTTGCTTCATCGCACGACACGCAGCGTCACGACGACCGAAGCGGGCGCGCGGCTCTTGGCTCGACTCAAGCCCGCGCTCGATGGCCTCGACGCAGCGCTCGACGTGGTGAACGGCTTTCGGGACAAGCC
Organism: Caballeronia sp. LZ003; assembly: GCF_031451465.1. Taxonomy (NCBI): domain Bacteria; kingdom Pseudomonadati; phylum Pseudomonadota; class Betaproteobacteria; order Burkholderiales; family Burkholderiaceae; genus Caballeronia; species Caballeronia sp. LZ003. The sequence goes on from NZ_JARUXJ010000004.1 coordinate 56,573, forward strand.
AGTTGGCAAGTTGAAGCTGAATGTGCCGGTGGTCGCGGCCAAACTCATCCTGCCGCGCCTGGTGCCGGCGTTTCTCGCGGCTTACCCGGATATCGAACTGGAGGTGATTGCCGACGACGGCTTCATCGACCTGATGGCGGAAGGATGCGACGCAGGCATTCGCTACGGCGAACGTCTGGAGCAGGACATGATCGCCGTTCCTATCGGTCCGCGCGAGCAACGAATGGCGCTCGGTGCGTCACCCGCGTATCTGGAGCGTCGCGGTCGTCCTCAGCATCCGAGCGAACTCTTGCAGCATGCGTGTGTGCGCTATCGCTTCGCGAGCGGCGCGATGACCACATGGGAATTCGAGCGCGACGGCGAGCACATTCGCGTCGAGCCGAGCGGCCCGCTCATCGTTCGAGCGGGCGCCGCAACCGATCTTGGAATAGATGCCGCGCTGGCGGGTTGCGGCATCGTGCAACTCTTCGACGACTGGATGAAGCCGTTCTTCGAGAACGGCTCGCTCGAGCCTGTGCTCGAACCTTGGTGGCAGCGGTTTCCGGGGCCGTTTCTGTACTATTCCGGTCACCGCTACGTGCCGACGCCGCTGCGTGCGTTTCTGGATTTCATCCGCTCGGCGTCGTTCTGAAGCGCGACGCGAACAGCACTTCCAACGCTCAAACCAGCCCCGTCATGTAATACACCGCGATCACGAAGAACACCGCGAGCGTCTTGATGACCGTCACCGCAAAGATGTCGCGATACGACTCCCGATGCGTCAGACCCGTCACCGCGAGCAGCGTGATGACGGCGCCGTTGTGCGGCAAGGTGTCCATGCCGCCGCTTGCCATGGCCACGACGCGGTGCAGAACTTCCAGCGGAATATGTGCGGCTTCGGCGCCCTTGATGAAGGTATCGGACATGGCGGCCAGCGCGATACTCATGCCACCCGACGCCGACCCCGTGATGCCCGCGAGCGAACTCACCGATACCGCCGCATTGACGAGCGGATTCGGAATGCTCTTCAGCGCATCGGAGACGACGAGAAAACCCGGCAACGCGGCGATCACGCCACCGAAGCCATATTCCGACGCCGTGTTCATCGCCGCGAGCAAAGCGCCCGCGACGGCTACGCGCGTGCCCGTGGCGAAGCGATCTTTCACGCGCGAGAAAGCCGTCAGCAACACGAGCACGATGCCGAGCAGCAGCGCGCCTTCGACTGCCCAGATCGCGACGACCGTCTTGACGGCCGTGGTCACGGGCGCATGCACGCCGGGCAGCACTTCCGGCGCGATGGTATAGCTCGCGCCGTACCACGTCGGAATCCACTTCGTGAGCGCGAAGTTGGCGACGCCCACGAGAATCAGCGGCGCAATCGCCAACGCCGGATTCGGCAGATTGGTCGACTCGACGCGCTCGGGCTCGTTCACGAGCGAGGTGCCGTAGCCTTCGCCCGTGGCCATCGCGCGGCGGCGGCGCCATTCGAGAAACGTCAGTCCCACCACGATGATGAACACCGAGCCGATCACGCCGAGCCACGGCGCGGCCCAGCCAGTCGTCTTGAAGAACGTCGTCGGGATGATGTTTTGAATCTGCGGCGTGCCCGGCAGCGAATCCATCGTGAACGAGAACGCGCCGAGTGCAATCGCGCCCGGCATCAGGCGCTTGGGAATATTGCTCTGCCTGTACATCTCCGCCGCGAACGGATACACGGCGAACACGACCACGAACAGTGACACGCCGCCGTACGTGAGCAGCGCGCACACCGCGACGATCACCGCATTGACGCGCGACTTGCCGATATAGCGAATCGCGGCGGCAACGATCGACTCCGAGAATCCCGACAGTTCGATGACCTTGCCGAACACCGCGCCAAGCAGGAACACCGGGAAGTACAGCTTGACGAAGCCAACCATCTTCTCCATGAAGATGCCCGAAAACACGGGCGCGACGGCTGCCGGATCGGTCAGCAGAACAGCCGCGAGAGCGGCGATCGGCGCGAAAAGAATGACGCTGTAACCGCGATAAGCGGCCAGCATCAGGAACGCCAGGGCGGCGAGCACGATGATGAACGACATGGAGTCTCCATTGATGTTTTGTTATCACGGGTCTCTCTTGAAGACCCTCGACGCGATTGATCGCGCGCCGCGCGGGCAAATGCAGCTTCCGTGCCATCCGCGTAGTCACAGGGCTTTGCGCTCGTTTGACCATGCATGAAGGCCGCAAATGCATTCGGAATGTCTCTGTGCCGAGACAAACTCTCGCGCGTCACGGTCGGGCACGCGCCTCGAAGCCTAGCAGATTGCCCCAATGCAGGCAGTCTCCCGTTTGAGATATCCTGTCTCGATAAAGAGATATCGGAGACAAACGCAGCATGCTCAACGACTGGATCAACGTTCCCCTGGACTATAGCGACGTCATGCGCCGCGCGATGGAATCGCTTTTCAAGACCTTCGAAAATTTGAGCGAAGGCACCTTCATCGTCGATGCGGACGCCCGCGTCGTCTGGATCAACAAGCGCTACGCGGCGCGCTTCGGTTTCCCCGATCCCACCGACGTGATCGGCCTCGATTGCGAAGCGGTCATTCCCAATAGCCTGATGCGCGAAGTCGTCGCGACCGGCAAGCCGATTCTGCTCGACGTGCTGGAGACCGACCGCGAACCGCTCGTCGTCACGCGTTTGCCGCTGAAGGACGAGCGGGGCGCGACCGTTGGCGCCATCGGCTTCGCGCTCTTCGACGAGATGAAAGCGCTCACGCCGCTTTTCGCGCATTACTCGCGCGTGCAGCAGGAACTCATCGCGACGCGCCAGTCGCTCGCGCAGGCGCGGCGCGCCAAGTACACCTTCGCGAGCTTCGTCGGCACGAGTGCGGTGAGTCTCGAAGTGAAGCGGCAAGCGCGGCGCGCGGCGCTCGTCGACTCGCCGGTCTTGCTGCTCGGCGAAACCGGCACCGGCAAAGAGCTGCTTGCACACGCGATCCACGGTGCCTCGACACGCGCCGCGAAGCCGCTCGTCACCGTCAACGTGGCCGCGATTCCCGATACCTTGCTCGAAGTCGAGTTCTTCGGCGCGGCACCTGGCGCGTACACCGGCGTGGAGCGCAAGGGACGCGTCGGCAAATTCGAACTCGCCGATGGCGGCACGCTGTTCCTCGACGAAATCGGCGACATGCCGCTGCCGTTGCAGGGCAAGCTCTTGCGCGTGCTGCAGGACAAGGAATTCGAGCCGCTCGGGTCGAACCGCATCGTGCGGGCGGATGTTCGCATCATCGCCGCGACTTCCGCCGATCTGCCCGCGCTTGTCGCGGCGGGGCGCTTTCGCGCGGACCTGTTTTATCGCCTGAACGTGCTGACCATTCACGCGCCGCCCTTGCGCGAGCGTCCGGGCGATATCGAAGCGCTCGCCTATGCCATTCTCGAAGACCTGTCGGGCGAGGCGCGCACGGGCCGCATCCGCCAGTTCGTGCTGCATGAAAACGCGCTGCGGCTGCTAGCCGGTTACGCCTGGCCGGGCAACGTGCGCGAGCTTCGCAACACGCTCGAACGCGCACTCATGCTTTCCGATAGCGAACATATCGATGCCCGCGCGCTCGCAGGCTTCATCGATTCGACACCGGCCGCGCCCGCGCCGCCAATCGAAAGCGCGTCCATGCCCTATGCCGCCGCGATGACCGACTTCGAACGTCGCTTCCTGTCCGACGCCCTGCGCGCGAACAATGGCCGCGTGGCGGAAACGGCGGGACGCATCGGCATCGGGCGGGCGACGCTTTACAAGAAGATCGCCGCGTTGGGCATCGACGTATAGGACATGTAAAGGCATGTGAGATTGTGTCAAACGTGAGCGCGCGCACATTTGCGGCAATCGTCGCGAAAGGCCGGCGTGGCATACTCGCGAAGGCATCGACATCGAAAATAACGACTGAAAACAAGGGGTAAGGGATGAAACTCGGCACTGCGATCGGCTTTTCCGTGATGCTCGCCGCGAGTGCATGGGCACTCGCCGGATGCAGCAGCGCGCCGCCTCTTTTCTCAGCCGATGGCCGTCCCACTCAGCTCGTGCAATGCCCGGCCTACGGTGGCTGGCGTCTTTGCACCGACAACGCGAAGGTCGCATGCCCGGGCGGCTACGACGTGCTCGAACAATCCAGCGCCGACAACCAGAACGGCTTGTTGATCGCCTGCAAGGCAAACTAGCTGGAACCCGTCGCGCGCTTCCTCATCGAAGCGTGATGCCGCATGCGGCGTCTTTCTCTGTTCTTCGAAGGAGCACCGATGTCCAACGCCGGTTTCGATTCCGCGCGCCTTGCCGAAATGCGCGCCGCCATGCAACGCTTCGTCGATTCCGGTGAGGTCGCGGGCATCGTCACGCTCACCTGGCGGCGCGGCGAGATTGCACAAGTGGATGCGCTCGGCTGGCGCGACACCGGCGCGCGCACCCCGATGACACGCGACACACTGTTTCGCATTGCGTCGATGACCAAGCCGGTGACGAGCGTCGCCGCGCTCATGCTGGTCGAGGAAGGCCGTCTTGCGCTCGAAGCGCCGGTGGCGAAGTGGTTGCCCGAACTGGCGAACGCGCAGGTGATGCTCGACCCCGAAGGCCCGCTCTCGCAGACCGAACCGGCGCGCACGCAAATCACGCTGCTCGACTTGCTCACTCATCGCGCGGGCTTCGCATATCACTTCACCGCGACGGGCGAACTCGCCGCCGCGTACGAGAGCGTATTCAACGGCTTCGATGCGATGGTCGATCCCGCGAGTTGGCTGGAACACGTCGCCAGAATTCCGTTGATGTTTCATCCCGGCGAGCGCTGGCAGTACGGCGTGTCCACGGATGTACTCGGCGCGCTGGTGCAGCGCGTGTCAGGCATGCCGCTCGGCGAGTTCTTCCGCACGCGCATCTTCGAGCCGCTTGGCATGCACGACACGGCTTTTGCCGTGACGCCCGAACAGGCGACGCGGCTTGCGACGTCCTATGTCGTCGATTCCCCGGGCGCGCAACCAGTGGTGGAGGATCATCCTTCGTCGAGCCGTTGGATCGACGCCGCGCGTTATCAAAGCGGTGGCGGCGGGCTCGTGTCCACCGCCGACGACTATCTGCGTTTCGCGCGTGTGTTGCTTGGACGCGGCCGTCTGCAAGGCGATGCTAAAGAGCGCGCAGCAGGTCCGCGGCTTCTGTCGCACAAGTCCGTCGACTTGATGCGCTCTAACTTTCTTACGCCTGCGCAGCGCGAGATCCCGGCGTTCGGCTATCCATTGTGGCGCGCGCAGGGTTTCGGCCTCGGGCTGTCGGTTGTCGACAATCCGGCGTTTCAATTGCCCGCGGGATATCGTTCGACGGGTTCGTTCAGTTGGCCGGGCGCGCTCGGAACAAGCTGGTTTGCCGATCCCGTCGAGGACATGATCGGCATCATGCTCATTCAGCGGCGTGCGCTCGAACCGTTCCCGCTCGCGCGCGAGTACGAGCGGCTCGTGTATGCGGCTATCGACGACTGACCGTTGTCAGCTTTGCTGCGTCTCCCGCAGCATCGTCACGTCGTAGCCGAGTGCGCGCGTGCGTTCGATCAGCGAGCGCCGCATATCGGGCGATGGCCGCGCGTCGCGCGTGAGAATCCACAGATAGCGGCCGGTCGGTTCGCCGACGATGGACCAGCTGTAGTCGTCGGCGTGATCGAGAATCCAATAGTCGCCGACATAGAACGGCCCGAAAAACGACACCTTCAGCTTCGTTCCGTTCGATCCCGGAACGATCTTCGCGCGTCCTTCCGATGTTTTATATGGCCCGCTCAAGCCGCCTTCGTGGCATGCGTTGATGACCGAGACGAGCCCGTCTTCGCGACGCGCATAGTTCGCGGTCACGCCTTCGCAGCCGCGTTCGAAGCGGTTTTCGTAGCGGGCGAACTCATGCCAGTGGCCCAGGTATCGATCGAGATCGACAGCCTTAGAAGGCTCGGGCACGTTCTCGTTGCCGCTCTTGCGTGCGCCGTTCGTGGCGCATGCCGCAAGCGCCGCAACGCCGCCAAGCGTGATGAGCGCAGCGGCGCCGTAGATCCATGGACTTCTGATTTTCATGTTGCGCGTCTACTTTTGATTGCGAAGACCTAGCATTGAGCAAACTTCATTCCGATGTTCTTGTGCTCCCGGAAAGCCTCACCTTTCGAGCGTCGGAGGAGGCTTTTGCATGTCTCCGAGGTTGCGGCATAGAAGGCAACTCCTTGTCCCATATCGTTTTTCGTTCGTCGAAAGCTAAGCCGAGGTCGATTCGACTAGTCGTTTTGACGCGCTCCTGTATTCGCTCACCTCAGGCAAACGGCTGTACGGACGGAGCGCATCAGCGGTCTTCCAGGTCGAATTCGCGTGCTGGTTGGCACTTTTCGACGTCAAGATGAAAACGTTACAGAACAACGGCTTGTCGACAGAACTTAGAGCACATTAAAACGTTTCGCGGTACGGATAAACTTTGAAGCGTGAGCTTGGGCGGATCTCGCGGCTCACCATCACACCGCTCCCGAAATGCCTCACCTTTTTGACAGCGGTTATTCTCTTGGCTCCTTTCTGTTGAAGCCTTGTCATGCCATCGCCGGATCATCTGCATTTCGCTTTCTCTTCGCTGTCTTCGCTTCTCACGCCGCTTTTCACCATCATCCTGCCGGTCTTCGGACTCATCTTCGCGGGCTACGCGTGCCGCAAGCTCAACAAGCTCGGTCCCGCCGCCGCATCGGAACTGAACCGCTTCGTCGTCTATCTCGCGTTGCCCGCGTTGCTCTTCGACACGATGTCCAGGACGCCGTGGAGCATGCTCGATCAACCGGCGTTCATCGCGGTGTTCGGCATCGGGTCAGCCGTGGTGTTCGTGCTTACGCTTATCGCGCGGCTCGTGCGTGCGCGTCCGCTCGCCGATGCCAGCATCGACGGACTCAACGCTGCTTATGCGAATACCGGTTTCGTCGGCTTGCCGCTTTGTTTGCTGGCGTTCGGCAAGGAAAGTCTCGCGCCCGCCGTCATCGCAACGATCATTACTGTGTGCGTGCTGTTCGCGGTGGCGATCGTGCTGATCGAACTCGGCTTGCAAAGCGAAAAGCACATCTTCTGGACGCTATGGCGCGTGGCGAAGTCGCTTGGCAAGAACCCTCTTTTGATCGCGCCGCTTGCGGGCACGTTGCTGAGCGGTTCGGGCGCGCACGTGCCGGATGGCGCCGAAGCGTTTCTAAAACTGCTGGGCGGCGCGGCGAGTCCTTGTGCGCTGGTTGCGCTCGGACTCTTTCTCGGCGCGAAAGGCGAGGCGCGCAGTCTTCGAACGACGGGCGCACTCGTCACGCTCAAATTGATCGCGCAGCCCTTGCTGACTTACTGGCTGGCGTTTCATGTCTTCAGCATGCCGCCGCTATGGTCGAAGACCGCCGTGATTTTGAGCGCGCTGCCAACCGGCACCGGTCCGTTCATGCTCGCGGAGTTTTATCGACGCGATGGCGGCGTCACTTCGAGCGCCATTCTGTTTTCCACGGTGCTTTCGCTCGTCACCGTGACGCTCTGTCTGACCGTGCTGCTTTGAACCGGCTTCGCCCGCATTCGACCCGTCGCTCGCCCGCGATAAAAAATGCCCGGCGCGCGGGCGTCGGGCAAAGCCACCTTCTGTTCGATGGTGGAGGAGGGCCGGTTTGTTCTGCCTGTCCTAAATTACTGTGCGCTGCCATCGCTGCGAGTGTTGGCTCGCACTTGCGCATGACGTTCCTGATACGGCCGCAGTTGCGGATAGCTCAATGCGTTGACCGCTTCGAGATCGCCCGCGCGACGGGCGCTCGCCAGTTCCGCTTTCACTTCCGCACGCGACTTTGCGCCATAAGCCGATTGAGCGAAGGCCGGAGCCGTTGCAAGAAGCGCCGAAATGAGCAGGCCGCCGATAAGTGTGTTTTTCATGGAAGAACTCCTGGATTCGCTTGCGTCCGGTTGACGCCTGAGAAAAATCTAGGAGTTTTCCTATTGGACAAAAATACCCATTGAGCCAACACATTGTTGTCGGGAATGGTTGAATGCTGGCGCACGAATCGCGGGTTGGCGGGTGTTACCAAGCGCGATTCTTACCATGCTGGTAAGAATAAATTGAGTTTTGTGGGCTTTTTATGCGAATGCTTCATAGATAGAGTCACGGCATCGATCGAACACGGTCGGCCAAACACTCATTCTGGAGATGTCAAATGAAGCGCAGTCTTTCTGCAGTCCTCGCGTCGCTGGCCCTTTTTTCGGCAGTCGGCGCAGCGCAAGCCGCCGATTCGAATCCGACATCGTGCCAAGGTCCCGCATCGCAATGCAGCGTGTTTTTCGGCCACTGATCCGCCGAGGCGCAGCGGTTCGAACGCACTGAAATCATGCTCTTATCGCGGGAATGTTTCGTCAAAGTAACATTTTCGAACCATCTTTTCGGCAAACACCGAGTTATCCACAGTTTCTGTGGATAACAGTGGGGATAATCAGCCACAAACCTCGCAACAATGCGGGGGGAACTGGGTTGCTCAAATCATCGCAAAAATAGGCAGTCTGTTTGGTTCGTGACGGCGGTCAGACGGCTCGCCTATGATGTTGACTCGAAGCCGCGTCGTTTTTTCGCACGCGGATTTGTTGGCATCCTTCATGGAGCAAAACCTCATGGCCTACAAGATTGCGGTGGTCGTCGGAAGTCTGCGACGGGAGTCGTTCAACCGGCGGCTTGCGCACGCAGTCGAATCGCTCGCACCGGAAGATTTCTCGTTCGAGCATCTCGATATCGCCAGCCTGCCGTTGTACAGCCAGGACTACGACAGCGACTATCCCGAAGTCGCGGTGAAATTCAAGCAGAAGATCTCGGAAGCAGACGCGCTCCTTTTCGTCACGCCGGAATACAACCGCTCGATTCCGGGCGTGCTCAAGAATGCGATCGATTGGGGTTCGCGGCCGTGGGGCCAAAGCGCCTGGGGCGGCAAGCCGGGCGCGGTGATCGGCACCTCGGTGGGCGCGATCGGTACGGCTATCGCGCAGTCGCATCTGCGTGGCGTGTGCGCGTATCTCGACATTGCAATGCTCGGTCAGCCCGAGATGTACATCAAGCACGATGACTCGCGTATCGATGCAAACGGCGCAATCGTCAGTGACGACACGCGCAAGTATCTGCAAACCTTCGTCGATAAATACGTCGCGTGGGTCAAGAAAATCGCCGGATAAGAAGGCGTGTTCCAAAACGAATCGGCCCGCGCGTGCGGGCCGATTCGTCATTGCCTAAGCGTCCTGCAATTAAACGTGATGATGTCCCGTCACGCGATCCCAACCATGACGGACGGCAGCCTTGAAGCGCTCCCAGGTTCCGTCTTCCGGATGGCGCGTCTCCCACTCACGGCGCATCTCATATTCCATCTGATCGTCCCACGCGCGGCTGCGGAAGCGGTCGTCGTTGCCGAGCGTGGCGCCGTACCGATACGCGCCTTGATAATCCTCGTACGGCTCGCCGGTTGCAGCGTAGCGGGTGTCGTAGTCGGCGCGGAAGTCTTCCTCATATTCCATGTACTCGTTCGGCACAGCAGCCGTTCCAGCCGATGAACCCATCGCGCCGATCGATTGCGACTGGCTTTGACTCAGCGTGCCGCTTCGAATCTGCGCGGGTTCATCGAGCGGGCTCAGCGGTTCGACCGGACGCCAGTCGGCGGCGCTATCGGTACGTACGCCGGGCAGAGGATCGCCCATGTTGCCCGAACGCAGCGGATCGCGACCGGCAAGAGCGTCGCGCTCCGAAAGCGATTCGCCCGAGAGTTCGTCACGGGCGGCAAGCAGGTCGGCCGGCGTGCCGGTCAGCGGGTCGCGGGCAGCGAGTGGGTCCATGCCAGTGGTGGCGAGCGGATCGCGGCCAGTGACGGGATCGCGTCCCGACAGCGGATCGGCGGCGGTGCGCGTCTCGACTTGCGTGTACTGCGTCGTCTCGTGACGCGTCGTGCCGGCATGCGGCATCAGCGAATCGTCTGCCGGGTCGCTCACGAAGTCGCGTGCACCCAGTGCGGCGGCATCGCGGCGCGTCAACGGGTCGCCGAGCGGATCGGCAAGCGGGTCGAGCAGCGGATCGGCGGCGGCGCCTGTAGCCGGGCTTGCTGCGTCGGTGCGCGGATAAGCGCGGGCGCGCGTTGCGTCCATGCGCGCATCGCTCACCGGCTCGCGGCCCGGCACTGCACTGCCGCGTCCGAGTCCCAGTTCGTCGAGTATCGAATGATCGCGGTCATCCACGCCGGCTTGCGGCATCGCGGTGCCGTGTTCGAGCGTGGACCAGCTTGCGGCGCGCTCATCGATATCGATCGCGCCTTGATCCGCAAGCGTCGCGCGGGCGACATCGGCTTGCTCTTCGCTCGGGGTATCGACGGCTACAAGCACTGCGCCACGACGCACGGCTTCCGAATAATGCGCGACTTCTGGCGGGTGATCGCGCCCGCCGAAAAGCATGCTGAAGAAGCGCTCGATGTTCGCCAGCACGCCTGGTTCGGCGTGCGTTTGGGCATCGGGCATGACGGACGGCTCGGCGGCATCGTCGCGTTTTGGATTCGCTTGCAACTCGATATCAGCGCGCGGGAAGCCCGCTGTAACGAGGGCCGAGCGTGCGTCCTCGGCCTGCGCGTAGGTGTCGAAAACTCCGATGACGGTGTGTCGCATATACGCCTCCTGCGGATGGGCGGAACTTCGAAATCGGCAACGTTGCGAGGTTGCCGTGCATGTTTGCCCATCACGCAACGAGCGTGCCGGATGCGCCGTGGCGCGTCTGGCAAGGCTCGCAGCGATGGATCACGCAAGGCGCTTTTACAAAACTGGTACAAAAAGCAGATCAGCGGCCGATTGCCCGAGCTTCGTTGAGACGTTCGCGAATCTCGTGCAGCAAGGCGTCGAGCAGCGCGATATCGAATGGTTTAGACAGCACGCGCGCATCGACGTGACGGGCGCGGTCCAGTTCTTCCGCATAACCCGTGACGAGAATCACAGGGATGCGCGGCTCGAAGCGTTGCAGCATTTCCGCGAGGTCGATGCCGCTCATCTTGCCCGGCATGTGGATGTCGGAGAGCACCACATCGAAGGGAAATTCGGACGCTTCGCGCGCGCCTTCGAGCACGGTGACGGCGGTATCGGCGTTGAATACGTAGCTCACGTGATGACCCATCATGGCGAGCAGCGCCTCCGTGCCGGCGGCCACTTCCTCGTTGTCTTCGACGAGCAACACGCGCAAGCCTTCGGTCTCCTTGACCACGGCGGGTTCGTCTTTTACCGCCGCGTTGGCCTCGGCCTCAGCCGCCGCGCGCGGCAGATAAAGACGCACCGCCGTGCCCGCGCCGATTGCGCTGTCGATGGTCGCGAGTCCGCCCGCGCGCTCGCAAAACGCAAACACCTGCGGCAAGCCGAGACCGGTGCCCATGCCTTTCGGCTTGGTCGTGAAAAGCGGCTCGAATGCGCGGCCCAATACTTCGGAACTCATGCCGAAGCCCGTGTCTTCCAGCGTGACCTGAACGAAATCGCCGGTGATCGGAAAGCCGTCTTCGTGACGGAAGCGCACGTTGTCGGCGCGCACGGTGAACGTGCCGCCGCTTGGCATCGCGTCGCGCGCGTTGACCGCGACGTTGATGAGCGCAAGCTCCAGCTCGGCGGGGTCGACGCGCACGGGCCAGACATCCGCGGTCACTTCGACGTGGAGCGCGACCTTCGCGCCAAGCGACGCGCGCAGCAGTTCGCGCCCCGCCGGCACCCATTTGCCGATGGCAATGGTTTCGCTGCGCAATGGCTGCTTGCGCGCCACGCCGAGCAATTGCCGCGTGAGCGACTGTCCGCTCTTGAGCGCGCGTTCCATCGCGGAGAGTTCACGTTCAAGACCGGGCGCGCCGCGCCGTCGCGCGATCTGCACGTTGGTCGAGACGATCATCAGCAGATTGTTGAAGTCGTGCGCCACGCTGCCAACGAGATTGCCGAGCGCTTCCATCTTGCGCGCCTGCCGGTAGGCAGATTCGATCGAGCGCCGCATCGACGCTTCGGCTTGCCAGCGTTCCCACGCTTCTTCCTCGATGGCGAGACGCCGCAGCGATTGTCCGATGACGCCCCACAGCACGATGCAAGGCGCGAAAATCGACAACGCGAGCACGCTCAAATGCCGATACCACTCGGCCCATAACGTGGAGATCGGATAGCCGCTCGACACATAGACCGGATAGCCGCCGACCCTGCGGAACGCGACGATCTTCAGCTCGTTGTCGAGCCCGGACATCATCTCCACGACGCCGCTGCGTCGTCCCGCGCGATATGCCTCGCGCAAGGGCGAACTGGCCGCGAGCGCCATGCGGTCGGGCGGCCGTTGCGGATACCACGCGAGCACTTCGCCATCGCTGCGTGCAAGGCCGAGCGAAACGGTTGGACTGTCGCCGAGGAGTTCGCGATAGAACGCGTTGAAATAAGCAGGACGCAGCGCAATCGACACGATGCCGTTGAACTTGCCCTTGTCGGTGCGTCGCACGACCGCCGTGTTGAAGACCTGTTCGCCCGCCACGCGCCCGAGCATCACGCGCGAAATCTGTTCGATGCTGCGGTCGTCGCGCATGCCACCGAAGTCCTCGCGCGTCGCGACGGACACATCGGGCGTCGGCCAGGTGCGGCTCGTCACGAGCAGCTTGCCGTCGGCGCCAAACACCGAAACGGCAGCGACTTGCTGATAGTTGTTGCTCATCATCTTGAGACGGTCGTGGATGAGACGACTGTCGCGGCGGATCGGTTCGTCGTCGAGTCCATCGAGCAGATCGACGATGCGTTCGTTCAGCGTGACGTTGAGATCGAAGACCTTGAGCGCGTGCTCTTCGGCGACGCGTGCATTGCGGGCGACGGTTTCGGCGGCGAGCGCCTCGCGGTCGTGATAGTCGGTGTATGCGGTGACTGCCACGTAAATGCAGGGCAGCAGAATGGCGGCGACGAGCAACGCATAAAGCGTCAGGCGTTGTGCGGCGAAGTTGCGCTCGGGAACCACGGGGAATGGCGGTTCATCCTGCCTCTGTTCGGCGGCAGGATCGGCGTCGGACTCCTCACGTTGCAGCGTCATATTTGGCAGCGAAGTGGAAAACTTTACGCGCGCGCGTGTCGTTCGAAGCGTTGAACGCTTCGTTCACAGTGTTCCAAAGCACTTGAACGGATTGGGCTGTGGAGTAACCCGGTTCGGGCAAGCACGAAGAATGCCGATTTGGGTTTAGAACGTGCGTACGCGCAGGACTAGCGACATTACCAGAGTGGAGGGTATGCAGGTAAATACGATGCCGCCGCATGCAAGCGCTCGAGTCACGCGTGCAAGTCACGCCGCTGAAAGCCACGCCGCTGAAAGCCCACGCCGGTCAAGGCGCAGGCTCGATGGCCAAAGAATTGTTATACTCTTTGCCGCTTCCGGCGTACTTGCCACCGGCCCGCCGGCATTCATCGACTCGATCCACTCAGCGCCAAGCCGTTCCGCGCGCACCCGGAATCGTCGAGGCTGGCGTCATCCAACAATTCGCCCTCGGGGCGCGATAGCGAAAGAACTCGCGGAGTCCGTCTTGGCCGTTTCCCACACCATCGCTGACGAATCTGCTCCCGATGCCGCGAAGGCGTCATCCGGCAGCTCGTTTTATCTCGCGATGCGCATCCTGCCCGCCGACCAGCGGGACGCGATGTATCAGATCTACGCTTTTTGCCGCGCGGTCGACGATATCGCCGACGAAGGCAACTTGCCGCGCCGCGAACGCGCAATCGCGCTCGACCGCTGGCGCGAAGACATCGACGCGTGCTATGCCGGCGCGCCGCGAAAATCGCTCGAACCGCTCACGCGTCACATCCAGGCTTTCCAGCTCTCCCGCGACGACTTCCACGCTGTCATCGACGGCATGGCCATGGACGCCGCATGCGACATCGTCGCGCCCGACGAAGCCACGCTCGACCTCTATTGCGACCGCGTGGCAAGCGCGGTGGGCCGGCTATCGGTGAGAATCTTCGGGATGCATGAGGACGCCGGGCGACGGCTTGCACACCATCTTGGCCGCGCGCTGCAGCTGACGAACATCCTGCGCGATATCGACGAAGACGCGGGCATCGGCCGCGTCTACCTGCCGCGCGAACTGCTCGCGCGCGAAGGCATCTCGACGAGCGACGCGGCGAGTATCGTCGCCGATGCGCGCCTGCCGCGCGTGTGCGCCGTCATCGCCGAACGCGCCAAAGGGCATTACGCGCAGTCGGACACGATCATGGCCGCTTCGCCGCGCCACGAAGTGCGCGCGCCGCGCATCATGTCGGCGGCGTATCACGCCGTGCTCGACGCCAATCTGAAACGCGGCTTCGACCTGCCGCGCACGCGCGTGCGCACGCCGCGTGCGCGGCTGCTGTGGATCGTCGCGCGCAATCTTCTCTGATGTCACGGCTGGTACACGTCGTCGGCGCGGGCCTAGCGGGCCTTGCCGCAGCAGTTCAGGCGCAACGGCGCGGCGCGCGCGTCGTGCTTCACGAGGCGGCGGCGCATGCGGGCGGACGCTGCCGTTCCTATTTCGACGTGAAACTCGGCGCGACCATCGACAACGGCAATCATCTGCTGCTGTCGGGCAACCATGCGGCGTTGGGCTTTTTGCGTGCGATCGGTTCCGCCGATACGCTCATCGGCCCGAGCCAGCCCGACTACCCTTTCTTCGATTTTGCCAATGGCGCGGCGTGGACCATTCGCATGTCGCCGGGACGCCTGCCGCGCTGGATTTTCGACGCCAACGCCCGCACGCCAGACACGCAGCCCGCCGACTACTTCGCGCTGCTGCCGCTCTTCTTTGCGAAGCCGGGCCGCACCGTCGGGGAAACGATGCGCGCCAAGGGCCCCGTGTGGGACGCGCTCGTGCGCCCGCTCTTGCACGCCATGCTCAACACCGAGCCCGCCGAAGCCAGCGCGGCGCTTGCCGCCAATCTGTTGCGCGAGACGGTCGCGGCGGGCGGACAGGCATGCCGGCCGCTCATCGCGCGTAACGGGCTTGCGCATGCTTTCGTCGAACCCGCGCTGCGGCTTTTGCAGTACGGCGGCGCGGACATCCGGCTGGGCGCGCGCGTGGCGGGTATCGCCTTTTCGGGCACGGATTCGCAGGAACGGGTAAGCTCCATCGCTTTCGAAGATCGCGCCGAGCCGGTCGTGCTCGCACCGGGCGATGGTCTCGTGCTCGCCACGCCGTCCGAAACCGCGCGCCGCCTCGTGCCGGATCTCGTCGCGCCGGACGAGTTTCGCGCCATCGTCACCGTGCATTTCGCGGTCGATGCGCCGTCCGATCTCGGGCCGATCACCTGTCTCGTCAACGGCACTGCTAATTGGCTATTCGCCAACGACGGCAGACTGAGCGCGACAATCGCTGCCGCGGATCACTTGCTCGCGACGCCGCACGACGAACTCGCGCACACGGTCTGGCAGGAAGTGGCGCGCGCGGTGCGGATGTCCGCCGTGCCCATGCCGCCCTGGCAGGTCGTGGCCGACCCGCACGCAACATTTGCCGCCGTGCCGTCGCAGGAAGGCTTGCGGGCCGCGACGCGCACGCGCTGGAACAATTTCACGCTCGCGGGCGACTGGACGGCGACCGGTCTGCCCGCGACGATCGAGGGCGCGATCCGCTCCGGCCAGAAGGCGGCGGACGTGCTGATGAACCCATCGATGGAACGCTGATGAACGATTTATCCCTGTCGGCCGTGGGCGCGCCGGTATCGAAAGCCGCGCTGGACCATGCCGTCGCCGAAGCCACCGATGCGCTACTCGCGGCGCAACATCCCGAAGGCTACTGGCTGTACGAACTCGAAGCCGACGCAACCATCCCGGCTGAATACGTGCTGCTCGTCCACTATCTCGGCGAGGAAGCGAATCCGACGCTCGAAGCGAAGATCGGCCGCTATCTGCGCCGTATCCAGCGTGCAGACGGCGGCTGGCCGCTCTTCACCGACGGCGCGATGGACGTCAGCGCCACCGTCAAGGCGTATTTCGCGCTGAAGATGATCGGCGATTCGCCCGACGCGGAGCATATGCAGCGCGCCCGGAGCGCGATTCTCGCCGCTGGCGGCGCGGAAAAGGTCAACGTGTTCACGCGCATTTTGCTGGCCCTTTTCGGCGTCGTGTCGTGGCGCGCGGTGCCGATGATGCCCGTCGAAATCACGCGTCTGCCGATGTGGTTCCCGTTCCATCTGTCGAAGGTCTCGTATTGGGCGCGCACGGTCATCGTGCCGCTGCTCGTGTTGAATGCGAAGCGGCCGGTGGCGAAGAATCCGCGTGGCGTGCGTATCGACGAGCTGTTCTTGGATGCGCCGGTCAATACCGGCATGCTGAGCCGCGCACCGCATCAGAGCCGCGGCTGGTTCGGCTTTTTCCGCGTGGTCGACACCGTTTTGCGCGCAACCGACAACGCGTTCCCGAAAGCGGGCCGTCAGCGCGCGATCGAGGAAGCGGTGCGTTTCGTCGATGAGCGCCTGAACGGCGAAGACGGCCTGGGCGCCATTTTCCCGGCGATGGCCAATTCCGTGATGATGTACGACGTGCTCGGGTATCCGCCGGAGCATCCGCATCGCGCGATCGCACGCAAGTCGCTCGACAAGTTGCTCGTCATCGAAGAAGCCGAGGACGGCGAGGCGTACTGCCAACCGTGTTTATCGCCCGTCTGGGATACGTCGCTCGTGGCGCATGCGCTGCTCGAAACCGGCATGCCGAAGGCGCGCGCGGCGGTCGGGCGCGGTCTCGAATGGCTCTTGCCGCTGCAGATTCTCGACACGCGCGGCGACTGGGTTTCACGCCGGCCGAACGTGCGGCCCGGCGGCTGGGCGTTCCAGTTCGCCAACCCGCATTACCCCGATGTCGACGACACCGCCGTCGTCGCCATGGCCATGGAACGCGCGGACCGCGAAAACGGCTCGGCCATTTACGCCGAAGCGATCTCGCGCGGACGCGAATGGGTCGTCGGCATGCAAAGCAGCGACGGCGGCTGGGGCGCGTTCGAACCGGAAAACACGCAGTTCTATCTGAATAACATCCCGTTTTCGGACCACGGCGCGTTGCTCGATCCACCTACCGTCGATGTCTCCGCGCGCTGCCTTTCCATGCTCGCGCAACTCGGCGAAACGCCCGCCAACAGCGAACCGGCGCGGCGCGCGTACGACTACATCGTGAGGGACCAGGAGCGCGACGGAAGCTGGTATGGCCGCTGGGGCATGAACTACATCTACGGCACCTGGTCGGCGTTGTGCGCGCTGAACGCGGCCGGCGCGGCGCCTACCGACTCGCGCGTTAAGCGCGGCGCGGAATGGCTCATTCGCATTCAGAACGCGGACGGCGGCTGGGGCGAGGGCGGCGAAAGCTACAAGCTCGACTATCGCGGATACGAACAGGCGCCGAGTACGGCATCGCAAACGGCGTGGGCCGTGCTCGGGCTGATGGCCGCGGGCCAGATCGAGCACCCGGCGGTGGCGCGCGGTATCGACTATCTCGTTCGCACGCAGCAAAGCCACGGTTTGTGGGACGAGACGCGCTTCACCGCGACGGGTTTTCCGCGCGTGTTTTATCTGCGCTACCACGGCTATCGCAAGTTCTTTCCGCTATGGGCGCTCGCGCGATATCGCAACATGACGCGTGAAGGCCTGACGCGCGTGACGGCGGCCGTGTGAACGCGCCCGACGCGCGCTCGCTCCACGCATTGCGCCACGCGGCGGGCGGCTTGCCGGTCATTGCCGTGACCGGCATGGCGTTCGAGGCGAAGATCGTGCGCGGACGCGGCGTGGAAGTCGTGTTCGCGGCGCGCTCGGACTGGCTGGAGCGCGCGTTGTCGGACGCCATTTCGCGCGGCTGCACGGGTGTCATCAGCTTCGGAACAGCGGGCGGACTCGCGCCCGATCTGGAGCCAGGCGCGCTCGTCGTGGCCAACAGCGTGTGCGGACCCTTCGGCGAATTGCGTACCGACGACGCCTGGTCCGCGCGTATCGTCGATGCCTTCGCGGGCACTCCGCTACAGCGCCTCACGCGGCGCGGCGTCATGGCCGGCGTCGCCGCGCCGGTCAAGAGCGAAGCGGAGAAACGCTCGTTGCATTCGTCGACGGGCGCGCTCGCGGTGGATATGGAATCGCATATCGCCGGGGCGATTGCCCTTGCGCGCGGTCTGCCCTTCGCCGTGTGCCGCGCGATTGTCGATCCGGCATGGCGCACGCTGCCGCCCGCGGCCACGGCTGGTTTGCGCGATGACGGCACCACGGCCATCGGTCCGATACTGCGAGAACTGGCGCGTCAGCCCGCGCAACTCGGCGCCATGCTGCGTCTTGCCGCCGATGCCCGCGCCGCGCGAACATCGCTCGTACAAGCGCGTCACGCGCTTGAAACCGCGCATGCACTAACGTTCGATTGACCGCGTAACGTGCCGCTTGCTTTCTGCGGGTTAACCCGCATCTGCGTATAATCCGGGAAAACCCTAACAAAACTGCGTGCGGTCAGTCACGCGCGCGGGGTCAGCAGAAAAGGAAGCGCAAATGAATTTTCACACTCGCAAATGGGTCAAGCCCGAAGACCTGAATCCGAACGGCACCTTGTTCGGCGGCAGCCTGCTGCGCTGGATCGACGAGGAAGCCGCGATCTATGCCATCTCGCAACTGGGCAATCAGCGCGTCGTGACCAAGTTCATGTCGGAGATTAATTTTCTGACGTCGGCGCGGCAGGGCGACATCATCGAACTGGGAATCACGGCGACGCATTTCGGCCGCACCTCGATCACGCTGCGCGCCGAAGTGCGCAACAAGATCACGCGCAAGAGCATTCTCACGGTCGAGAAAATGGTGTTCGTGAACCTCGACGCGCAAGGCGACCCGGCGCCGCATGGCCGCACGGCGATTCGCTATGCGGACGAGTTGTTCGAAGCATATCGACGCGACCAGCGCGTGGTGGAAGCACCGAAGGCATCGAGCGATGACTACATGCAGGAAGCCGCGGAAGAAACGCACTGAGGCAATTGAAACGGGCGCTGCAAAGCGCCCGTTTCATTTTGAAGCTGAGAAAAGCCTTGGCAACACAGGCTTACTTTGCGCCCGGATCTTCGTACTGCGGCACGTCTTGATCCTTGCTCGAACTCGACGGCGTGGTTTCCGCCGGCGCTGGCGACTTGCCGCCCATTCCGCCCGCTGGCGCGGCGGCCGCGCCCGGATCGGCGTAATTCGGCAGACCTTGCGCCGCGCTGCCGCCGCCCGTCGCGCCAGGAACGCCCGGCGCGCTCGCGGCATCGGGAGCGGATGCGCCTTCATCGCCATAATCGGGCAACGTCGCCGTCCCGCCGCCCGTCAACAAGTACTGCCGGCGCTGCGTGTAGGCATCGCGCACGAAGGCGTATTTGTCGAGCGCGGCCTGCGAAAGAAGATCCGTCGCGCCGATCAGATCGGCCCGCGCGCTCACGAAATTGATGCCGTACAGCGGCCAGCGGATTTCGTTATCCGCGTAGCTGATCGGGTTCACGCGCCAGTCGACGAGCCACGTCGTCGAGTCCCGGAACGAGCTCGGGCCGAGCAGTGGAATCACGAGATACGGACCGGACGGCACGCCGTAGTGTCCGAGTGTCAAACCGAAGTCCTGATGATGCTTGGGCAAACCGGCCGGCGATGCAATGTCGATCAAACCGCCAAGACCGAACACCGAGTTGATGGCGATCCGCATCAAATCCTGCGTGGCGTCCGTGATCTTCAGTTGCAGCAGGTTGTTGGCGAAGTTGCTGAAGTCGCCGATATTTGAAAAGAAGTTGCTGACAGCCGTGCGGAACGGGCTCGGCGTGTAGTCCACGTAGAACTGCGCGACCGGCTTCGCGACGTAGGTATCGAGCGTGTCGTTGAATTTGAAGATCGTGCGGTTCATCGGTTCGAGCGGATCGCGCGGATTGCGGTCCGGTCCGGTCGCGCATCCCGCGACCAAAAGCGCGCTCGCAATCACCACACTCGTGGCCAGCTTGCGATGCGCACCAGCGGCTAAAGCCGTTCTCATTCTTCGATTCCTCTTAGGTTGTCGTGCCGCTGGCTCGCGCGCAGCTTCGCCCGATCGGCTGCGCGTACACGGCGGGGCTTGCCCATCAATACCGGCTGAAATACCACGGCGCCGATCAGCGTGCACAAAAGCGACAGCGCGAGCAGCCGCCCCATGCTGGATGTGCCGGGGTGATGCGAAAACCACAGACTGCCGAACGCGGTTGCGGTCGTTGCCGCGCTGAACATCACGGCATGCGTGAGACTCGATTGCAGCAAGCGCGTCTGGCCGGAGCGCCACGCCATCACGAAATAGATCTTGAACGCCACGCCGACGCCCAGCATGAGCGGCAACGCGATGATGTTCGCAAAGTTGAGCGGCATCCTGAAGACGACGCACAGTTCCAGCGTGACGATCGCGGAGACGAGCAACGGTACCAAAGTTCGTAAAACATCGCCCAAACGGCGCAAGGCGATCCACAACAACACGGTGATAGCGATCAGCGAGTAGATTGCCGCCTGCTGGAACGCCTTGATGATCGTCTCGGCCGAATGGCGCACGGAGATCGGGCCGCCTATGGCGTTCGGCTCGGCGTGGCGCACGGCATCTGCGAAACGGGCGAGCAGGGTGTCGTCGTTCGGATCGGCGCCCGGCGGCACTTTCGGCGAGACATCGACGAGCGCCTGACCACTCGGCGTAACCCACGTCTCGACCGTTTGCGGCGGCAAGGTGGCGCGCGTGATCTCGACCGGCTGCAACAGCGCGCGCAACTGGCCGAGCGCGAGGCGCAATGGCTCGGCCATCGCGTGGTCGGCGCGATCGCGCGTGGCGGCATCGGCGGCGGCGAGCTTCTTGAGCGTGGCGGAGAGATGCTGCGCTTCGGCCGCGCCCGCGCCGGGGTGATCGTCGGCCGCGAGCGACAGCGCACCCGCGACACGCTTGAGCGTGGCGACGCGCACTTCATCCGTCACGGGCGATGCCACCGGCTGGTTCAGCGCCGGCAGCAACTGATCGGCGGCAGCCTTGATGAGCGCGAGCTTTGCCGGCTGATCGGCCGGAATCAGCGACGACAACGTGGTCGCGCGATCCACTTCCGGCAGCTTCTGGAGCTTCGCCGCGATGCGATCCGCTTCCGCTAGCGAAGGCGCGAGCACCGCGACATCGTTGACCGCGCCCTCGGGTGAATCCTTGAGCGAGGCGAGCGTCGCCATCGACTCCGTATGCGGATCTTTCAGATGCAGCGGGTTGAAGTCGAAGTGCAGATGGAACAGGAGCGGCAACGCGCCGATCACGACGACGAGCGTGCCGATCAGCACCGGCTTGCGATGCCGGTCGAGAAATTCATCGACGGGGGCGAGCACCGGAAAGCCCGGCGCGCTTGCTTCGCCCGGCGGCGCAAACACCTTGATGAGCGCGGGCAGCAAGGTCATGTTGGTGATATACGCGACGAACATGCCGACGCCCGCGATCAACCCGAGTTCCGACACGCCGCGATACGCGGTCGGCAGAAAGGAGAAGAAGCTCGCGGCAGTCGCGGTGGCGGCGAGCGTCAGCGGCACGGCCACATGCCGCGCGGTTTCGGCGAGCGCCACGTCGAGCCGCTTGTGCTTGTGCCGTTCCTCGCGGTATTTCACGCCGAACTGAATGCCGAAGTCCACGCCCAGACCCACGAACAGCACCATGAACGCGACCGAGATCATGTTGAGCGCGTGGACCATCATGAGGCCGAGCGCGGCCGTGATCGCGAGCCCGACGAAGAGCGTGATGAACACCGCAAGAATCATGCGCTTGGAGCGCAACGCAACCCACAGAATGACCAGTACGACCAGGAACGTGAGGATGCCGTTGAGCTCGGCGCCATCGGCCACGGAGGCAAATTCTTCGTCGGCGAGGGGTTGCGCGCCGGTCAGATGCAGCGTCGCGCCGTACTTCTTGTCGAGGTTCAGCCTGGCCGCCACGGCGCGAATTTCGTCCGATGAGCCCGCCGCCGCCTTGAGCGCGTTGAAATCGAGTTCCGGCAACACGGTGACGAACGCGCGCGCCGGTCCGGTGCTCTTTGCGGAATCCGCCACGTCGCGCCAAGAGAAGGCAACCGGCTGATTGGCCAGCACGCCGTCGAGCACGGTCGCGCTCTTGCCGAGCAAGCTGGCCATCTGGCCGAGATTGATCTGGCCTGTCAGCAGCGGCACATTGAGCGTGGTATTCAGCGTCTGCGCGAGGCCGGTGAGTGTCGGGTCGTGCGCGAGCGTGTTGATGAGCGGACGCGCCTGCACGAGCTGCTTCGTGACTTCATCGACCTTGGCGGCGGGTAAGTACAAAAGGCCGTTGTGCTCGAAGAAATCGCCGCCTGAAGGTTGCGACACCGACTTGAAGCGCGCCGGCTCCTGCTTGAGCGCGGCGGCGAGTTCGTTCGCGGCGGCATCGGCGAATTCGGGGGCCGCGGCTTCGACGACGATCAGTAGCGTGGCGCCGCGCTGCGGAAACGCGGCGTCGATTGCCTTGCTGCGCGCGGCCCACTCCGGCTCGTTCTCGATGAGTTGGCTGACATCGGTGCTGATCTTGAAGTGATGGACGACATAAATCGTGCTCAGCACGCCGAGCAGCAGCGAAATGGCGATAATCCACGCCGGACGGCGTATGGCGATGGTGACGAAGCGAGTAATGTTGGACGTCAGCATGAAGACGCTACCTGGTGTGTCCTGTTATTTTTGCGGGCCGCGTGCTGCCGGCGAGATGATGCGCGCCGGCGTCCGGCGATGCCGCGCAAGTATACCGGTCGATGCCGGGCACGAACGCGCCATGCGTCTTGAACTGTCGATGCCCCCGCGTGTCGATATACTGGCTCGACGCGTGCCGGCTGCATCGGCGTTACCGGGTATTGCGCCGTCCCCATACCAATTCCAACCTCAGAACTCATTCAGAGAACGGGTGCCATGAAACGCTATCTGTCCATTTGCTTCGCATTTCTCCTTGCCCTCGGCCTGTCCGGCGAGGTTTTCGCGCAAACTAGCCCCGACGCCGTCGTCAAGGCTGCTGTCGAAGGCACCGTCGACGCGATGAAGGCCGACCCGCAAGCGCGCGGCGGCGACATGGCGAAGATCACACAACTCGTGCAAACGCGCTTTTTGCCCGCCACCGACTTCCAGCGCACGACGCGCATAGCGGTCGGCAAGGCATGGGCCAGCGCCACGCCCGAGCAGCAGAAACAGCTTTACGATCAGTTCCAGACGTTGCTTGTGCGGACCTACGCGGCTTCGTTGTCGCAATTACGCGATCAGGACGTCAAGTTTAGCTTCGAGTCGCCCAAGGCCGATGCGAACGCGCGCGACGTCGTGGTCGAATCGCACGTCGTTTCGACTGGCGGCGACAATCCGGTGCGTTACAGATTGGGTAAGACGGCGCAAGGCTGGAAAATCTACGACATCGACATGATGGGCGCGTGGCTCATCCAGGTCTATCAGCAACAATTCGCGGGGCAACTGCAGAAAGACGGTGTCGATGGGCTGATCAAGTATCTGTCGGAGCACAATTCGCGCTCGGCGGGGTGACATGGAGGCGCAATAGCGCCTGCGACGCCACCTGCACCAGCCAGACTCATGTAATAAGAAACGCGACGGTGATGAGCCGTCGCGTTTTTTTGTTTATGACGCGCTTGTCCCGTTTTCCTATACCATTTGGCCGAGTCTAAAATGACTATCGTTACGTGACCAGGGGCATTATCATGACTGTCAAGCGAGTTTCGAAATCCGAGTTCAAGGCGAAAGCGTTGGAATACTTTCGTCTCGTGGAATCGACAGGAGAACATATGATCGTGACAGACCATGGCAAGCCCGTGCTCGAAGTGCGGCGCTACGACAACTCATCCCTCACGCCGCTGGAGGAATTGCGCGGAAGCGTGTTGCGTTATGACGACCCCATGGAGCCCGTCGGCGAGGACGACTGGGAGGCGCTGGAATGATCGTGCTGGACACGCACACGTTGCTGTGGTGGGTGAGCGGAGCGGCGCTCGGCAAGCAAGCTCGGGCAGCGATCGAGCAAGAATTGGAGGAAGGTGGGGAGATTGTGATCTCGACCATGACCGCATGGGAAATCGCGATGTTGGTGAAGCGAGGCCGGGTTGTCCTCTCCGCGGACGTTGGCGACTGGCTCGACAAAGTGAGTCGAATAGAAGGCGTGCGCTTCGTCCCCGTGGACCGAAACATCGCAGTCAAATCCGCCGATTTGCCGGGCGAGTTCCACAAAGATCCGGCAGACCGCATGATCGTGGCGACGGCGCGTTCGCTTTCTGCACCTCTGGTCACGAAGGACCGGAGAATTCGCGACTATCAACACGTCAAGACCATTTGGTAACCCGAAAACAAGAAGGGCGGACAACCAGAGTCATCCGCCCTTCCATCAACACCACCCTCGGCCATTAATGCGCCGCGGCGGGTGCCTTCGATCCCTTGCCCTTCGACATCCGCCCGATCTCTTCCAGCTTGATCTCGACGTGCTTCGAGAACACGTACTCGGCCGGACGCTGCTTGTCGATCGGCAGATCCTTCGCGTACGCGCCTTCCGTACGCGGGCCGCGCATTGACACACCAAGCGCCTTTAGCGGATGCGCCACGGTATCCATCACGGCGGTGGCTTCGAAGCCGCTATGCACCATGCAGTCAGCACACTTCTCGTAGTTGCCCGTGCCGTACTTTTCCCACTCGGTGGTTTCCATCAGTTCCTTGAAGGTCTTCGCGTAACCTTCACCGAGCAGATAGCACGGACGCTGCCAGCCAAACACCGTGCGCGCCGGGTTGCCCCACGGCGTGCACTGATACGTCTGGTTGCCCGCGAGGAAGTCCAGGAACATGGCCGACTGGCTGAAGGACCAATTCTTGCCGTTGTTGCCGCGCTTGAAAATCTCGCGGAACAACGTCTTGGTCTTGTCGCGGTTCAGGAAGTGCTGCTGATCCGGCGCGCGTTCATAAGCATAGCCGGGCGACACCGTGATGCCGTCCACGCCCATCGGACCGAGCGTATCGAAGAACTTGGCGACGCGATCGGGATCGGCGTCGTTGAACAGCGTGCAATTGATGTTCACGCGGAAACCGCGCCGCTTCGCTTCCTTGATCGCCTTTACGGCCTTGTCGTAGACGCCGTCTTGCGATACCGAGTGATCGTGCGCCTGCTGGTCGCCATCGAGGTGAACGGACCAGACGAAGTACGGGCTCGGCTCGTAATCGTCCATCTTCTTTTCCATCAACAGCGCGTTCGTGCAGAGATACACGAACTTCTTGCGCGCGATGATGCCCTTCACGACCTGCGGCATCTCCTTGTGCAAGAGCGGCTCGCCGCCCGCGATGGAAACGACCGGCGCGTTGCACTCGTCGACCGCGCCCAGGCACTCTTCCAGCGACAGACGCTGGTTGAGAATGGGATCTGGATAGTCGATCTTGCCGCAGCCGTTACACGCCAGATTGCAGCGGAACAGCGGTTCGAGCATCAGTGCAAGCGGGTAGCGCTTGTTGCGCGAAAAATGCTGGCGAAAGATATAGGCGCCAACGCGGACTTTCTGAAGCAGCGGAATAGACAATTGCTTGCTCTCCTTATTCTTCGCGGGTGGCCGTCGCTGCCGTGGTCGCCAGGGCGGCGAGCGGTTGCAACAGCTTCGCGGGGAGTTTGAATTCGACCTTTTCCTCGCGGCCTTCCATCGTCGTGACTTCGACGTGGCCGAACGCGCGCAGGGCATCGATCACATGTTTGACCATTTCCTCGGGCGCCGAAGCACCCGCGGTGATGCCGACAGTCTGCGCCTTTGCAAACCATTCGGCCTTGACTTCCGAACCATCGGCGACGAGATAACTCGGCACGCCGGTTTCCGCGCCGATCTCGCGCAGCCGGTTCGAATTGGAACTGTTCGTGGCGCCTACTACGAGCAAGACATCGACCTGAGTGCTCAACTCGCGCACGGCGGCTTGGCGATTCTGCGTGGCATAACAAATGTCGCGCGTGTCCGGACCCACGATATCGGTGAAACGGCGCTGCAAGGCGTCGATGATGCCGCGTGTGTCATCCACCGAAAGCGTGGTCTGCGTGACATAGGCGACCGGGGCATTGACAGGCAAAGCTAGCGTTTCCACTTCCGCCTCGCTTTGCACCAGCACGACCTTGCCCGGAATCTGCCCGATGGTGCCTTCCACTTCCGGATGCCCCGCGTGGCCGATCAGAATGAGTGTACGGCCTTGCGAGACATACTGCCGGCCCTGCACGTGAACTTTGGTGACGAGCGGGCAAGTGGCGTCCAGCACGTCGAGCCCGCGTGACAGCGCGTCTTTCTCCACCTTCTTCGCGACGCCGTGCGCGCTGAAAATGGCGACCGCGCCGTGTGGCACCTCGTCGAGCTCCTCGACGAAACGTGCGCCCTTGCCGCGCAGATTGTCTACGACATGACGGTTGTGAACGATCTCGTGACGCACATACACCGGTGCGCCATGCCGTTCCAGCGCCCGATCGACGATTTCGATCGCGCGAACCACGCCCGCACAAAAGCCGCGGGGTTGAGCAAGGATGATACGCATATTCGAACGAACTCCGACTGGCGCGGGTTTCGGATCAGGCGGCGCGATGCTCGCGCGTTCCATGGGACCACATTATCGTGCCGGCCATGCCGCAAACGGGCGGCGTGGCGAGCCCGGAATGCAGACCGGAAAAAACGACGTGCCGGGTTCGGTCTGCATGCCGAAGATGACCGCGTATTCTAACTCGTTCCCTTTATGGGTGCTTGTCGCATACGTTCCGGCTGAGCCTTGCGGCACGCGGCAATACGGCGACCGGCATATCCCATTAAACTGTCGGGTGCTCCGGGCGGGGCGCTCGCTCGCCACGGTGCGATTGCGTCGTTTGCGCCTTGTTTGCGTGCCCCGCGCGTTATTCCTTCGTGTATTTTTGGCGCAACGCCCCGGCCCGCTGCAATCCCTGATCCGACCTGATTCAACGCAAGCGCACTCGGTCGTCCGAGCTGCCGCCTTCGACTTTCATCTCATGCTACTGATCGCCTGGCTGTCATTTCTGATCTGGATCGTGTTGCTGTTCGCCCGTGGCGGCTTCTGGCGCGCCCAGCCCGCACCCGCGCTTTCCGCGACGACCGTGCACGCGGTCGGCCAAGCCGAAATTGCCCGTCGCGGCGCGTGGCCGGCGCTCGTGGCCGTGGTGCCCGCGCGTAACGAGGCCGACGTGATCGGCCGCGCGGTCGGCTCGCTACTCAGGCAAGACTACGCGGGCGCGTTCCACGTGATCGTCGTGGACGATCACAGCACCGACGGCACCGCCGCCGCCGCACTCGCCGCCGCCCGCGATCTCGGGCTCGATGACCGTCTGACCGTGCTCACCGCGCAACCGTTGCCGCCTGGCTGGTCGGGCAAGGTATGGGCGCAGTCGCAGGGCATCGGTGCTATCGATTCGCTCGGCCTGCCCGCCGAATTCCTTCTGCTTACCGATGCCGACATCTACCATCCGGCCGATGCCGCCACGCAACTCGTCGCGCGCACGATTTTAGAAGACCGCGATCTCGTCTCGCTGATGGTGCGGCTGCGCTGCGACTCGCCGTGGGAGAAGGCGCTGATTCCAGCGTTCGTGTTCTTCTTCGCGAAGTTGTATCCGTTCGCGTGGGTCAACGACGTGCGGAAAATGACCTCGGGTGCGGCCGGCGGCTGCATGCTGGTGCGCCGTTCGGCGCTGGTGGAGGCAGGCGGTATCGAGTCGATCCGGCAGGAACTCATCGACGATTGCAGTCTTGCCGCGCGCATCAAGCATCGCGCGGGGCGCAACGGCGCGCGGCCCATTCGGCTCGATCTGGCCGAATCGAGCGAGTCGCTGCGTCCGTACGATCACTGGCGCGAAATCTGGAACATGATCGCGCGCACCGCGTTCACGCAGTTGCGCTACTCGCCGCTTCTGCTCGCGGGTACGGTGCTGGGCATGGTGGTGATCTATCTCGCGCCGCCGTTGTTGGCGCTCACGATGGGCGCGCGTGCCTGGCCCGCCTGCGCGGCGTGGGCGCTCATGTGCATTGCGTATGGGCCGATGCTGCGCTACTACCGGCGTTCGCTGCTGTGGGCGCCGTTCCTGCCGCTGGTGGCGCTGTTCTACGTGAGCGCGACGATCGGCTCGGCCGTGCGTTACTGGAGCGGCAAGGGCGGTCAGTGGAAGGCGCGCGTGCAGGCGCCGACGCAGGAAGGCTCCTGACCGACTTAAACGCGCGTTACTTCTTCGTCAGAAGGGCATACATCTCGACGACGGCGTGCGGCGAAAACGTGAACGGCACCCAGCCGTGTCCGCCGTGACGCATGATGAGCAGTCGATCCCCGTTTGCGTGCTTCTGCACGGCCATCAGCGGGTTTTTCGTTGCCGCGAAACGCCAGCCGGGCGCGATGCCGCCAGGCTGATCCGGCGTCATCGATGCACGCACGTTCGCCAATTCCTCGATCAGCTCCGACACGCCTTCGGGACTCAGCAGCACCGATTGGCCGGCGATCGTCATTTCGATTGCATCGCGGTCGGGGCGCGAGACGGTCAGCGTAGGCTTTTCCGCAGGTCTTGCGGCTTGTTCGCGCTCGGCTTCGGCGCCGAGCGGCGTGGGTTCCGCAGCGGGCGCGACGGGCTCGGCGCTCGTCACGCGCATGGGCAGCGGAGCGGGTTGGTCGTCTGGAGAAGTAGCGGACTGGAGGAGCGTGTCGAGGCTCGACTCCAGCGCGCCGAGCTGGTCATGTAGATTCATGCGAAGGTATCTGTGTCTTTCGATGCTGGCAGCGAGACCGTGATTTTACCTTCTCCGTCAGGAGCCACCGGGCACACGTTGTAACGAAATGCTTGGAAACGGCTGCCGATGAAGCGCTTCGCCGTTCCCCGCCGCAAAGAAAAAGGCGTCTTCCGGATTGCTCCGGAAGACGCCTTTCGAGACGGCGCCGACTACTTTACTTCGCGCGTGCCTGTGCTTCGGTCAGTGCTGCGTTGAGTGTCTTGCTCGGACGCATCACCGTTTCGAGCTTGGCCGGGTCCGGCTGATAGTACCCGCCGATATCCGCCGCATTGCCCTGCACGGCGTTGAGTTCGTCGATGATCTTCTGCTCGTTGTCGCCTAGTTGCTTCGCGAGCGGCGCGAACAGTTCGGCGAGTGCGCGGTCTTCCGACTGGTTCGCGAGTTCCTGCGCCCAGTACATGGCCAGATAGAACTGGCTGCCGCGATTGTCAAGCTGACCGGTCTTCGGCGACGGGCTCTTGTTGTTGTCGAGCAGCTTGCCGGTGGCGGCATCCAGCGCCTTCGCGACGAGTTTCGCGCGCGCGTTGTCGTTCTTGATGCCGAGTTCTTCCAGCGATACCGCCAGCGCCAGAAACTCGCCGAGCGAATCCCAGCGCAAATGGTTTTCTTCGACCAGTTGCTTGACATGCTTCGGCGCCGAGCCGCCCGCGCCGGTTTCGTACAGGCCGCCGCCCGCCATCAGCGGAACGATGGAGAGCATCTTCGCGCTGGTGCCGAGTTCCATGATCGGGAACAGGTCGGTCAGGTAGTCGCGCAGGATGTTGCCCGTCACCGAGATCGTGTCCATGCCGCGGATCACGCGTTCGAGCGTGTAACGCATGGCGCGCACCTGCGACATGATCTGGATGTCGAGGCCCGTGGTGTCATGGTCCTTGAGATACGTCTCGACCTTCTTGATGAGCTCGTTTTCGTGCGGACGGTACGGGTCGAGCCAGAACACGGCCGGTGTGCCCGAGTTCTTCACGCGCGTGACGGCGAGCTTGACCCAGTCGCGGATGGGCGCGTCTTTCACGAGACACATGCGCCAGATGTCGCCTTGCTCGACTTCCTGCGTGAGCGAATCGAGCACTTCGTTGGTCGCGTTATCGACGATACGCGCCGTGCCGGCTTCGCTGATCTCGAAAGTCTTGTCGTGCGAGCCGTATTCTTCGGCCTTCTGCGCCATCAGGCCGACGTTCGGCACCGTGCCCATGGTGCGCGGATCGAACGCGCCATTGGTCTTGCAGAAGTTGATGATTTCCTGATAGATGCGCGCGAACGTGCTTTCCGGGATCAGACACTTGGTGTCTTGCGGACGGCCGTCGGCGCCCCACATCTTGCCGCCCGCGCGGATCATGGCGGGCATGGACGCGTCGACGATCACGTCGTTCGGTGCGTGCAGGTTCGAGATGCCTTTAGCGGAATCGACCATGGCGAGCGCCGGGCGATGTTCATGACAGGCGTGCAGGTCGCGGATGACTTCATCGCGCTGCGATTCCGGCAGCGTGTCGATTTTCGAGTAGAGATCGACCAAGCCGTTGTTCACGTTGACGCCGAGTTCCTCGAAGAGCTTCGCGTGCTTGGCGAACGCGTCTTTATAGAACACCTTGACCGCATGACCGAACACGATGGGGTGCGAAACCTTCATCATGGTCGCCTTCACGTGCAGCGAAAGCATGACGCCCGTCTTGTGCGCGTCTTCCATCTGGTCTTCGTAGAACGCCACGAGCGCGTTCTTGCTCATGAACATGCTGTCGACGATCTCGCCTTCCTGCAGCTTGACCTTCGGCTTCAACACGATGGTTTCGCCGCGCTTCGTGACGAGTTCCATGCGCACTTCACGAGCCTGGTCGTTGGTGATGGACTTTTCGCCGTGATAGAAGTCGCCATGCTTCATGTGCGCGACGTGCGTACGCGACGCCATGCTCCATTCGCCCATGCTGTGCGGATGCTTCTTCGCAAAGTTCTTGACCGCGAGCGGCGCGCGGCGGTCCGAGTTGCCTTCGCGCAGCACCGGGTTCACGGCCGAGCCGAGGCACTTGGAGTAGCGCTGACGAATGGCCTTCTCTTCGTCGTTCTTCGGCTCTTCGGGATAGTCGGGCAGCTTGTAGCCCTTCGACTGCAATTCCTTGATCGCGCTGATCAGCTGATGCAGCGACGCGCTGATGTTCGGCAGCTTGATGATGTTGGTGTCTTCGAACTGCGTGAGCTTGCCGAGTTCGGCGAGGTTATCCGGCACGCGCTGTTCTTCGCTCAGAAACTCGGGAAACTCGCCGAGGATACGCGCGGCGACCGAGATGTCGCTCGTTTCGACATTGACGCCGGCCGGCGCGATGAAAGTGCGGACGATCGGCAGAAAGGCGCTGGTTGCGAGCAGCGGAGCTTCGTCGGTCAGGGTGTAGATGATAGTGGGTTGCTGATTACTCATCGCTTGTCTCGACTTCGCAGAACAGGTTGGAAAAAAGCGCCGGCTGCATTCACCCTTCCGGCCGTGAATCCGCTATTTTGCATGATTTTGAGGGGCGCGCGTGTGAAAGCTGGTCGCCGCGCGGGCGTAAATCGAAGCATTTTCATTTCAAATCAATAACTTGGAGATTTTTGGGTCTTATAGAAGAGTTGAGCCAATCTCGCAATGCGGAACGTTGCACTGTCAACTGCCCAGATAGCCGTTCGCACGGAACCAGTCGAGCGCGTCCTTGAGTCCTTCGCGATACGGCCGCGCGCTGTAGCCTAGTTCCCGCTCCGCCTTTGCCGACGTGAAGTACATCTTGTTCTTCGACATGCGCAGTGCGTCCACCGTCACGAACGGCTCCTTGCCGCTGAATTTGGCGAACATCTCCGCGCCCACGGCGAGCGGATAAAGCGGCCCGCGCGGCAGCTTGATGGTCGGTGGCTTCCTCCCGACGAATCCGGCGATGTCCGCGAGCATCTGCTGCAATGGCAGATTCTCGCCCCCCAAAATATAACGTTCACCGATCTTGCCGCGTTCGAGCGCAAGAAAGTGGCCGTTGGCGACATCATCGACATGGACGAGATTCAGGCCCGTATCGACGAAAGCGGGAATCTTCCCTGTCGCCGCTTCGACGATGATGCGCCCGGTAGGCGTCGGCCGCACATCGCGCGGACCGATGGGCGTCGAAGGATTCACGATCACCGCCGGTAACGCGTCGTTCGCGACCATGCGCTCGACGGCGCGCTCCGCCATCACCTTGCTGCGCTTGTACGCGCCAATGGTGCTCGCCGTGTCCGACGGCTTCGTCTCATCCGAGATTGCGCCCGAACTCGTGACCTTGAGCGTCGCCACGCTGCTCGTGTAGACGATGCGCTCCACACCTTCGGCCAGCGCCGCGCGCATGGTCGCCTCGGTGCCCTGCAGGTTCGCGCGCTCGATTTCGCCCGGGTCCGGCGCCCAGATTCGGTAATCGGCGGCCACATGGAACAGATAGCGCACGCCCTTCAGCGCGGCGCGCATCGAGGCTTCGTCGCGCATGTCTCCGACGACGATCTCGGCATCGAGCGCTTCGACGTTCTTGCGCGGACTCGTGGCGCGGACCAGCACGCGCACCTTGAAACCGCGCTCGATCGCGAGCCGCGCAACCGCCGAACCCACGAAACCGGAGGCTCCCGTGACAAGCACGCGTGAGCCGGAAAATTCAGTCATTCTTACCTCGCCCTTACATTTGCGCGGCCGTTTTTTCGTAACAAGTGCCGCGCGACAATGGATGCGTCAAGAACCCGCAAAGCCAGATATGACAAGGGCTTGCGGGTCGTGCTATGGTCCGGACCTGCCTGCTTTGTAGGCGCTTTTGCAAAACATGAACATCCTGGTCAACGATGCCCCAAGACACTCGAAGCCACGCCTCGTGGATTTACCTTGCCATTGCGATCGCGCTTGCCGTCGTGTTCGCCATCGACTTGCTCACGCCCACGCGTCTCGCGATCTGGGTGTTTTACGTGCTGCCGGTCGTGTTGTGCATGTGGCTCGACAAGCCGCCTGCGCCGATTATCGTCGCGGGCGCGTCTTCGGTGCTGATGATCGGCGGCTACGTCTTCTCCAACGCTGAACCCACCGCAAACCACGAAGTCCTGCAACTCAATCGCGCGATGGGCATTTTCGTGTTGCTCGTGGTGTCGGCGGTGGCGCACCTGTATATCAAATCGCGGCTCGCGGTACAACGGACCACGTGGCTGCAGCAGGGCATCATGCAGATGAGCCTGCAATTGCGCGGCGAACAGTCTCCGGCTTCGATCGGCGTCAGCATGCTTCGTTCGCTCGTTCCGTATGTCAACGCAAAAGTCGGCGTGGTTTATACGTTCGAAGCCGATACGCTCACGCGCGTCGCCGGCTGGGCGCTTCCCGACGAAGACAGCGCGCCGCGCCGCATTGCGCGCGGCGTCGGGCTCGCGGGTCAGGCGGTCGAGGACAAGCGTATCCTGCAAATGCGCGATGCGTCCGCGCACTATCTGAAAGCCGGCTCCGCGCTGGGCACGGTTGCCGCGTCGAGCGTAGTAGTCGCGCCCGTCATGGCCGATGGCGAAGTGATGGGCGTCGTCGAGCTCGGCTTTGTCGGCGACGAAGGACGCTTCAACGACAGCCGCGAGCTGCTCGAAATGGCATCGGAAGCGATGGGCATGGCGTTGCGCTCGGCGCGGTATCGCGTGAGGCTCGTCGAACTGCTCGAAGAGACACAGCGTCAGAGCGAGGAATTGCAGGTGCAGCAGGAAGAATTGCGCGTCTCGAACGAAGAACTCGAGGAACGCGGCCGCGCCCTGCAGGACTCGCAGGCGCGGCTAGAACAGCAGCAGGCCGAACTCGAACAGACCAATGTGCAGCTCGAAGAGCATTCGCAGAATCTAGAACGGCAGAAGGCCGAACTGCTTCAGGCGCAGCAGGAACTGACCGCGAACGCGTTGCAGATGGAGCGCGCGAGCCAGTACAAGTCGGAGTTCCTGGCGAACATGTCGCATGAATTGCGCACGCCGCTCAATAGTTCGCTGATCCTCGCCAAGCTCCTGCAGGACAACAAGCAAGGCAATCTCTCCGACGAGCAGGTGCGCTACGCGGCGACCATCCACTCGTCGAACAGCGATCTGCTTTCGCTCATCAACGACATTCTCGATCTCTCGAAAGTCGAAGCGGGCCAGATGGATGTGCAGTTCGCGCCCGCTTCCGTCGATTCGATTCTGCAAGCGCTCAAGCAATCCTTCGCGCCGGTCGCGGCCAGCAAGGGGCTCGAGTTCTTCACCGTGCATGGCGAGAACGTGCCGGAGTATTTCGTCACCGACAACCAGCGGCTCTTGCAGGTGCTGCGCAATCTGCTGTCCAACGCGTTCAAGTTCACCGAGCGCGGCAGCGTGACGATCGCGGTGGAACGCGCGAACGAACAGGCACTGCGGTTCGAG
The DNA here is from genome assembly GCF_031451465.1 of Caballeronia sp. LZ003. Classification (NCBI taxonomy): domain Bacteria; kingdom Pseudomonadati; phylum Pseudomonadota; class Betaproteobacteria; order Burkholderiales; family Burkholderiaceae; genus Caballeronia; species Caballeronia sp. LZ003. The sequence goes on from NZ_JARUXJ010000004.1 coordinate 90,718, forward strand.
GTTCGCGACACGGGCATCGGCATTGCGCGCGACAAGCAAGACCTGATCTTCCAGGCGTTCCAGCAGGCGGACGGCACCACGAGCCGTCGATACGGCGGCAGCGGACTCGGCCTTTCGATCTCGCGCGAATTCTCGCGTTTGCTCGGCGGCTCGGTCGGCGTATCGAGCGAAGTCGGCAAAGGCAGCGTGTTCTCGGTGACGCTGCCGATCGCCACGCGCGAAGGCACCGTCACCGCGAAGCTCGACACCATCGGACATATGCGCGAGCCCGAGCCCGCCGCCGTGCGCGATCCTGCCTTGGTGCCGGTCGCGCCTTCGCCGGCTCCGCAAGAACGCCCGGCGCCGCAACCTCCGCAGGCGTCGATGCCCGAGCCAAAAGGTATCGCCGACGACCGCGCGGACCGCAAGCGGCCGGGGCGCGTGATCCTCGTCATCGAGGACGATCAGCCTTTCGCGCATATCCTCTACGATCTCGCGCACGAACTCGATTTCGATTGCGTGCATGCGGCAAGCGCCACGCAAGGCGTGGAACTGGCGCGTTCGCTGCAACCCAATGGCATCCTGCTCGACATCGGCTTGCCGGACCAGTCGGGCCTCACCGTGCTCGAATGGCTGAAACACGATCCGCTCACGCGTCATATCCCGATCCACATCGTCTCCGCGACGGATCACGCCGATGTCGCGCTGCATCTCGGCGCAATCGGCTACACGCTCAAACCGAGCGCACGCGACGATCTCGCGCAGGCCATCCTCAAGCTCGAAGCGCGCTCGTCGCAAGGCATGCGGCGCGTGCTCGTGGTCGAGGACGATCCGGCCTTACGTCAGAGCATTCATGCGTTGCTCGCGAGCGAAACCGTGGGAATCGTGGAAGCGGGCTCCATCGCCGAAGCACTCGACGAGATGAAAAGCGCCGCGTTCGATTGCGTCGTGATGGACCTGGCGCTGCCCGACGGTTCCGGCTACGAACTGCTCGAACGCGTTTCGACGAGCAGCGGACACGGCTCGCCGCCAGTGATCGTCTACACGGGCCGCATGCTCTCGCAAGAGGAAGAGCAGCGCCTGCGCCGTTATTCGAAATCGATCATCATCAAGGGTGCGAAGTCGCCGGAGCGTCTGCTCGATGAAGTGACGCTCTTTTTGCATAGCGTGGAAAGCGCGTTGCCGCCCGAGCAGCAACGCATGCTGCGCGCGGCGCGTCAGCGCGACGACGTGTTCGAAGGCCGCACGATCCTGCTCGCCGAAGACGACGTGCGCAATATCTTCGCGCTGTCGCGCGTGATCGAGCCGCTCGGCGCCACGCTGGAGATCGCGCGCAACGGCCGCGAGGCGCTCGAAGCGCTCGCGCGTCCCAACGAGATTGACCTCGTTCTGATGGACGTGATGATGCCCGAGATGGACGGCCTCACCGCCATGACCGAGATTCGCAAGCAGCATGAGCACGCGCGGCTGCCGATCATCGCGCTGACGGCGAAGGCCATGCAGAGCGATCGCCAGAAATGTCTCGAGGCGGGTGCGGACGACTACATATCCAAACCCATCGATGTCGATAAGCTCGTATCGCTGTGCCGCGTCTGGTTGCGGCAGCGTTGACGTGAGATGTCAGATCAGACGGCCCACTTGATGAACGAAAGCATGCACGACGAAGAAGCCACGTTCGATATCGAACTGAAGCTGATTCTGGAGGCCATCTACCTCAAGTATCAGCACGACTTCCGGCACTATTCGGTGAGTTCGCTGCGGCGCAGGCTCGGCCAGGCAGTGCGCGATCTCGAATGCGCGACGCTCTCGCAATTGCAGGAGCGCATTCTGCGCGACCCGTCGCTCTTCGGCAGGCTATTCCAGTACCTCACCGTGCAGGTGAGCGAGATGTTCCGCGACCCGCAGTATTTTCGTGCGATTCGCGAGACGATCGTGCCGATTCTGCAGACTTATCCTTCGATCAAGGTATGGGTCGCGGGATGCAGCAGCGGCGAGGAACTGTGGTCGCTCGCGGTGCTGTTCGCCGAGGAACGGCTCGCCGAGCGCACCGTGTTCTACGCGACCGACATCAACGCGGAAGCCTTGCGTATAGCGGAAAACGGCATCTATTCGCTGGATCGCATGGCGGGGTTCAGCCAGAACTACCTCGCGGCGGGTGGCAAGCGTTCGCTCTCCGACTACTATCACGCGGCCTATGGCGCGGCGAAATTCTCGCAGACGCTCAAGTCGCGTGTGGTGTTCGCGGACCACAGCCTCGCCACGGACAGCGTGTTTCTAGAAGCGCATCTCGTCTCGTGCCGCAACGTGCTGATCTATTTCGACCGCGCGTTGCAGGACCGCGCGCTCGGCCTGTTCAGCGAGTCGCTCGTGCGGCGCGGCTTTCTCGGACTCGGCAGCAAGGAGAGCCTGCGTTTTTCGAAGCATGCGGACCAGTTCGCCGACTTCAATCCGCGCGAGCGGCTTTATCAGAAGGTGTAGCGATGAGCACACAGATGCAGCGCCCGCTCGTCTTCGACGCCGTCGTGATCGGCGCGTCGGCGGGCGGCGTCGAGGCGCTGAATCTGCTGTTGCCGGCGCTGCCGAAAGCGTTCGCGCCGTCGGTTCTCGTCGTGGTGCATGTGCGGCAGGGTCAGCCGAGCCTGTTGCCCGACCTGTTCGCGCAACGCTGTGCAATCGCTGTGCGCGAACCCTTCGACAAGGACGAGATCGCGCCGGGCACGGTGTATTTCGCGCCGCCGGGGTATCACATGCTGGTCGAGGCGGAAGATGGCGCGGCGCCTTCCATCGCGCTGTCGGTCGATCCGCCCGTGCGCTTTTCGCGGCCATCGGTGGATGTGTTGTTCGAATCGGCGGCGCACGCGTATCGCGAGCGGCTGCTCGGCATCGTGCTGTCGGGCGCCAACGACGATGGCGCGCGCGGCGCGCTGGCGATTCGCGATGCGGGCGGCGCGTGTTGGGCGCAGGACCCGCGCACGGCTTCCTCGTCCGCGATGCCGCTTGCGGCTATCGAAAACGGCGCGGTCCGAGAGGTCCTGACGCTGGAGCAAATGGTGACGCGTCTTTCCACGCGCATCGGGTACTTATCAGAGAATAAGTTAGGCAATGAGGCAGGCAATGAAGCTGGAAGCGACGCAGGAAGCAAAACAGGCAATGCAGGCAATGCAGGCAAGGGGAGCCGCTAAATGACGCAACCCATTTATGTGCTGATCGTCGATGACATCCGCAACAACATCACCGCACTCGAGGCGTCGCTGGCCCGGCCGGATCTCTCGGTGCTGAAGGCGGAATCGGGACCGGCCGCGCTCGAACTGCTGCTCAAGCACGACGTCGCGCTCGCCATTCTCGATGTCAACATGCCCGGCATGGACGGCTTCGAACTTGCCGAACTCATGCGCGGCAGTCCGCGTACGGCGCATGTGCCGATCATCTTTCTGACCGCGACCGCGCAGGATGGCAACCGCACGTTTCGCGGCTACGAAGCGGGCGCGGTGGACTTTCTCTACAAGCCGTTCGATTCGCGCATCCTCAATTCGAAGGTAGATGTCTTCATTCAGATGGAGCGTCAAAAGCAGCAACTCGCGACGCAACTCGCAACCGTACAGCAACTGCTCGATGCTAACGAGATGCTCATGGCCGTGCTCGGTCACGACCTGCGCACGCCGCTGTCGGCCGTGATCGCTTCGGCGGAATATCTCGCGCGCTTCGTGCCGGACGAGAATGTCGCGAATATCGGCAACCGCATCAAGTCGAGCGGCATGCGCATGGTTCGCATGGTCGATCAGTTGCTGAACCTTGCGCGTCTGCGCGGCGGCCGCGTGACCTTGCAGCCGCGTTCCGTGGAACTCGCGACGCTCGCGAAGAATATCGTCGAGGAATATGAGGCGCGCGTAGGCAAGGGGCGCATCTTCGTGCTGCGCCACGGCGATACGCTTTTGCAAGGCGACGGCGATCTGCTTTCGCAAGTGTTTTCGAATCTCATCGGCAACGCGTTGCAGCACGGGCTCGAAGGCTCGGCCATTCAAGTGCGTCTCGAAGGCGGCAAGGACGACGTGACCATCGTCGTGCAGAACGCGGGCGAGATTCCGCCTGAAGTGGTGCCGACCATCTTTGCGCCGTATCGCTCGGGGCGGCGTCAGAGCGAGTCCAGCGGCCTCGGGCTCGGCCTCTACATCACGCGCGAAATCACCGAAATGCATGGCGGCGACGTGACGGTGCAATCGTCCGCGCAGGCGGGCACGGTGTTCGAAGTGCATCTGCCGCGCACGCCGCGTCCGCGTCCTGGCGAACGCACGGATTCCGCGCAGCCGTTCCGTCTCAGCTGAAGCGCGAAATCGAGCTGATCCTGAAGCGTTTCGATACGCCGTCTACAATGCGGCCTATCAACGCTTACGAGGGGAATGCGCGATGCCTGGCCCGGATCTGGATACGAGAATCGAAACCTATTACGTGCACGTGAAGGGCGTCGTGCAGGGCGTGGGCTTTCGACATCACACCGTGAGGCGCGCGCATGCGCTCGGCGTGCGCGGCTGGGTCGCGAATCTCGAAGACGGCTCGGTGGAGGCGATAGTACAAGGCGCGGCCAATCAAGTCGACTTGATGCTCGAATGGCTGCGACGCGGGCCGCCGCATGCCCGCGTCACCGAGTTCTTCAGCGAAGAACGCTACGTAGAAAAGCGCTACGAGCGCTTCGAGCAGCACTGAATCAACGCGCCACCAACAAACTCTCCGCGAACTGCCATTCCTCGTCGCGCCACTGATGCGAGCATTCGAAGCCCGCGTCGGCGGCCATCGGCGCAACTTCATCGGCGGCGTACTTGTGGCTGCTTTCCGTCCAGATCGTCTCGCCTTCGCGGAACTCGACACGTAGATCCGCACTTGGCACATGCGCCGTCAGCGCACGCTTGGCTCGCAGATGCATTTCGATACTGCGTGCTTCGGAATTGAAGCGCGCGACGTGCTCGAAGGCATCGAGCGGAAAATCGCCACCCAGTTCGCGGTTGATGCGCGCCAGCAAGTTCAGGTTGAATGCAGCCGTCACGCCGATGGGATCGTCGTACGCGGCGATTAACGTCGGCAGCGGTTTGAGAAGGTCGGTGCCGAGCAAAAGGGCATCGCCGGGAGCGAGCATGCTGCGTATCGACTGTAGAAACTTGGTCGCCGCGAGCCGCGAAAAATTCCCGATGGTGCTGCCGAGAAACAGCACGAGCAGCCTTTCGCCTTCCTTCCGTTTGGCGCTGACTTCCGACAAGCCGGCCAGATAATCGCGCTCATAACCGACGATCGAAATGCGCTCGATATCGCCCAGTTCCCGGCGGCACAACTGCAAAGCGGTGCGCGATATTTCAATCGGGTAATAGGCGGTGGGCTGCTTTTTACAAAGCGCCTCCAGAATGCGGCGCGTCTTGCGGCCGCTGCCGCTGCCGAGTTCGGCGACCTTCACGTTGCCCGGCATTGCCGCGACGATATCGGCAGCATGTTCCGTGAGCACGCGCTCTTCGGCGCGCGTCACGCCGTATTCGGGCAGCGCAGTGATGACTTCGAAGAGGGCCGAGCCCACTTCGTCATACAGATACATGGATGGCAATTCTTTTTGCGGCTCTTTCGACAACCCGGCGCGGACGGCCTCGGCAAAGGCGCTGTCGACGCGGGTGGATAGGGCGGGTTGAATCATGACGTCTCCATCTATGCGGCGTTTTATTCGCGTGCCGTCCTTCGTTGCAACGGCGCGGCGCTTGGATGCTGCTGATGCAATGACGTGAGCGGCTTCGCTCGAATCAGGCAGGTGAAACCGTTGGGTTAGATATGAAGAGTCGCCCATCGGCATGACGGGTTGAAGACAACGTCGCGCTCGGTGAAGTTCATCCGGCGCGAGAAGCGAACTAGCGAAGCAAAAAACGCGCACGACCCAAGGCGAAGTTTGAAGCACGCTCTGAATAGCGTCGATGCACAGCGTTTAGAATGCGCAGTTCCCGCTTCGCTCGAGCTTTCACTCATTGATGAATCAGCACGTTCTCGGGCGCGGCATCGCGCTTTCCGTTGTCGCATCGGCGCTCTTCGCGCTCATGTCGGGCTACACCAAATGGCTCGCGCCGCTCGATGGCCTCGACATCTTCGCCTGGCGCATCGTGTGGACCATGCCCGGCGCGCTGCTGCTCGTCGCCTTGCGTAATCGCTGGCCGCAATTGTGCGCGCTCATTGGAAAGCTTGCTCGAACCCCGAGTCTGCTTTTGGCGTTCGCCACGGTCGCCGCCTTGCTTGGCCTGCAATTATGGATTTTTCTTTGGGCGCCGTTGCATGGACGCGCGCTCGAAGTGTCGCTTGGCTACTTTTTGTTGCCCCTCGGGATGGTCCTGCTGGGTCGCTTTTACTATCACGAAGCGCTCGATCGTCTGCAATGGGCGGGCGTCATTGCGGCGGCGCTTGGCGTGGCGCATGAGCTTGTCGTGTCGCATGCGTTCGCTTGGCCGACGCTCGTCGTCGTGCTCGGCTATCCACCGTATTTCATCTTGCGGCGACGCCTGAACGCGGACCCGCTCGTTTCCTTCGCGATAGAGATGATGTTGCTCGCGCCGGTCGCAATCGTCATGTTGTTCGCACGGAATTCGTTTTCTATGGCTGCAAGCGACGCGCGCTTGTGGATGCTGTTGCTTCCCGGACTCGGCGCGTTGAGCACGGTTGCGCTCGCGTCTTACCTGCGCGCGAGCCGTTATTTGCCGCTCGCGCTCTTCGGCATTCTGGGCTATGTCGAACCGGTCTTGCTGGTCGGCGTGGCAGTGCTCGTACTCGGCAAGCCGTTCTCGACGACGCAACTCGGAACCTATGTGCCCATCTGGATTGCCGTGGCGCTGACCGCCGTGCACAGCGCGCGGCTGCTACGGCGTGAACGCATGTCGGCGGCGAGTTTGCCGGTCAGCGAACATCACGCGAGTATTGAGCATGAGATTGGCGCGGAACACAGCGAGCGCGTGGCGCCGATGCAATAAAAAAGGCGAGCCCGTGAGCTCGCCTTGCCTGAACGCATCGATGCAACCGATGCGCGATGCGCCTACGCGCAGCCTCCCTGATTGCCTGCTGCGTCAACTGTTCGCATCGGCGGCCGTTTTTTGCGTCGCTGGATTTCGCGACTTGTTACTTGTCGGCCTTCGTTTTGGCTCCCCACCGGCACCTTCGCTGCGCCCCGTTAAACCTTGATGCGCTGTTTTTTTCGTCGCGATGCCGATGAAAACGCCGCGCTTCAGTAGCGCGTTGACGTCCGTCTGGTGACAAAGGGTAACGAGTCGCGAGCAAATGAAACGGCGCGTTAAAACGCCGAGCGTCGTGGAACGTCTTTACCGATTCAACATGCCAAGTGTTACGGCCAAACACATATGTCGGCATTTATAGCAGCGCCGTGGAAATACTTCGACATCCGAACGAATGCCTGCCGCAGGACCAACTTGTAAGCGTTGAAATGTACGGTTACCAACTGCATCAGTTATTTCTTCATCGCCTGCTTAAGATGACTCTACGAACCCGGCTCACGGGAATTGGAGAGTCTCATGAAACGCGCAGCACTTGTCTTGTTGATGATCGGAAGTCTGTCGGTGGCAGGACAAGCGTCGGCCCACGGGCGCGGCGGCGGCTACAGCGGCCACGGTGATGGCGGCAATGGCGGCGCGATTGTCGGCGCGTTGATCGGCGGCGCTGTGCTGGGTGCCATCGTGAGCTCGGTGGCGAATGCGCAGCCTGTCTACGCACAGCCGGCTTATGCGCAACCGGCTTATGCGCAGCCCATGTACGCGCAACCTGCCGTTCCTCCCGGCTATTGCTACGACGGCTATCGCCGCGCCTACGTGCCGTGCGCGCCCGCTGGCTACGGATATTGATTGCCCGACCATCACCGCCAAGCGGCACGACGTTTGCGCTAACAAGTCCACGTGCGTTGCAGCGTCTCTGCGGCCTGGACGGACGATGGATGGACACGTGAAACGCAAACTTTTGGAGACTTGCTATGAACGCGACTAAGAAGCTGGTGATCTCGGCACTGGTGTTAGGTCTTTCGGGCGGTGTCTACGCGCAGGCCGGAGGCGGAGGCGGCGCAGGTGGTGGTGCGGGCGGCGGCGCAGGCGGTGGCGGCGGCGCGGGCATGGGGTCGGCAGGTGCGGGCGGCAATGGCGCCGCGGGCGCTGGCGCCGGCATGGGCGCGTCCGGCAAAGGTGGTGGCGTTGGCATGAGCGGCGCGACAGGCACGGGTGTCGGCGGCTCGTCGGATGGCACGAGCGGAACCGGCACAGGCGCGAAGAGTGGCATGAACAACGGGGTCAACAACAACATGAACCCGGGAACCATGCAGCGCAGCACGCCGGACAGTACCGGCAACGCTAACGGTGCACAAAAGAGCTACTGATGTCGTGGTATGTGTACGCTAGCGCGCATGCAGGTGCGATCGCCGGGGCAGGTTGCGGCATCCGCTATGCAGCGGCGCGCGAAGAACGAAAGATTGAATAGGGAATAACGTTTTACTGCTCGGTCGCGGACGCTGCGCTTGCCGCCGCTGCCGGCTCGAATGTCTTGACGCGCAAACTGACCTTCTCGGCATAAGCGCGTGAACCGCCGTAGCTCTTCAGCGCGGCGTCGATATCGCCCTGTGCGGACTTCAGATAGCCGTGCAGGATAGCCGAACCGACTTCGATATTGGTTTCCGGTTCTGTCAAATCCACATCGCGAACCAACTTCTTGTGAGCGGAAGGCACGACCTGCATGAGACCGGTTGCGTCGTTCGGGCCGTGGGCCGTTTCCTTGAAGCGCGATTCTATGGAAATGATCGCAAGCAACAATGCCGGCGGAAGCGAGTATTTCGATGAAGACGCCATTACCGCCGATGCGATGGTCTGCGCCTTTTCGCGTGCGACGCCGAACTTGCGAACGATCAATTCCGAAATCTTGTGACTGACTTGCTCTGTTTTTACGTCGTTGCCCGAGGGCGCCTGCGTGTCGTTTTGGCCGCCGGGCCGCACGGCTTCTTGCGCGCTTGCAGCTTGTGCGAGGCTGATCAGTAGAAGGATTGAGAGAATATTTCGACGCATCGGACTGGGTAATCTTGAGGAAAGCGCATTATAGCTTCATAAAAAAGTCTTGCGGATCATGGGCTTGTCTTAAATATGATGAATATTTTTGCAATTCGGTATTGCTTACCCGGTAAATCAGGTGCGCTCTGCGCGCTTCGCCGTGGGCGCTGAGATGCCAGCGCCGGCTTCATCGGAGAGACGTGCGAACATTGGAAGAGACATCAGGACGACTGCCGCCGTCGCCAAAAAGGCGCTCGCTAGTTGCCAGCGTTCGGTCTGAACGCTGCCGGAAATCAGCATCGTGGCTTGAATCGTCCCGGCCGCGACGGTTACACCAAGCGCCTTCATCAACTGCTGCGCGGTGCCCTGAAACGAAGTCGCGGCGGCGAGGCGCGGCTTCGGAACATCGGCGAAAGCGAGCGCGCCCATCGTCGCGAAACTGAGCGAGCGGCCTAATCCGCCGACGAGGAGCAGCACGAAAATGGCTGCTGCGGGCCAAGCCTGCGACATCGTCGAGCACACGACCAGAACCAGCGCAAAGATCACGCTGCCTGCGCACAGAACCGCGCGCACGGAGAATCGCCGGAGTGCGAGCGCGGTCATCGGACGCATGCAAAAGGAGCCGAGCGCGCTTGCAAAAGTCACCAGTCCGCTAGCGGACGCGCTGTAACCGAAGCCGGTCTGCAAGGTGAGCGGCACGAGAAAAGGCAGCGCACCGGCGCCCGCGCGGAAGAGGCTGCCCGCGACCGTGGCCGCGTGAAATGTCGGAATGGCAAGCAGCGAGAAGTCGATGGCAGGATTCTCCACGCGCCGGCAGTGAACGACGGTTGCCCAGAACAGTAGGAGGCCGACCGCGACGCATGCCCAGGGCAGCCCTTCGGGCATCACGCCGCGTCCCGCGCTTTCGATTCCGATCATGAACAGACTCAGCGATGTCCCTGAAAGCAGCATGCCGCGCAAATCCGGTGGCGTGCGGCTTTCAGGCGGCGAGGGCGGCAAGAGCTTCCACGTGAGGACGAGACCGATCGCGCCTACCGGGACGTTGACCCAGAAGATGCTGCGCCAGGAGAGCGCATCGGTGAGAAAGCCGCCGAGCGGCGGCCCAAGCAAGGGGCCGACAAGCGCGGGCATGGTGAGCCACGTGGTCGCTTGCAGCAGCTCTTCGCGCTTCACGCCGCGAAAGAGGATCAGGCGGCCGACGGGCACCATCATCGCGCCACCCAGACCTTGCACGATGCGTGCGCCGATGAGTTGCGGAAGATTCGCCGCCGCCGCGCAAGCGATCGACGCGAGCGTGAACGTGGCGATTGCCCACATGAAAACGCGCCGCGCGCCGAAGCGGTCGGCCACCCAGCCGCTCGCCGGAATGAAGACCGTGAGCGCAACGAGATAAGCGGTAATGGCGCCGCTCAGATGGACGGGATCGATATGCAGGTCGCGCGCCATCGTGGGAATGGCGGTCGCGACGATGGTGCCGTCCATGTTCTGCATGAAGAGCGCCGAGGCCACGACGGCAGCGGTGATGCGAAAGTTGCCGTCGTTCACGATGCAGTGTGTGCTCGCACGCTGCATGGGCGCTGCAAGGCATTTCGAGTGGATGACGAGTGCATGCCCGCCAGTCTACGCGAAGCCCGCGGAGGCGCACGGGTCGCCTCTCAATTCTGCTGTGCGATGCCTTCGGCGTATTCCAGATAGTGAGCAAGCGGCGGCGTGCCGCGTGCGGCGTCCTTCGCTTCGTCATCCCAGCGGCGCAACGCCATGGCATCTTCGGCGAACAGGCGCGCCAGAAAATGGCGCGCTTCGTCGGCATCGAATACGCCGCCTTGCAGCTGCAAACTGCGCACCGAATCGGGCGAAAGAAGCGCGTGATATGAGGCATCGATCGCGCAGAGGCAGCGCTTGGCATCCACGTGAAGGCGGATCGGTTCGAGCACGGCATCCGCGAACAGCGGGCGTAAGAACGGCAGCGCGTAATACTGGTGGAGATCGTCGATACCGCGTGTAGTCGGCGTATCGCCCTGCAAGTTCAACAGATGCCCGAGGTCGTGCAGCAATGCCGCGACGATCAACTCGCGGTGCGCGCCCGCCTGCTCCGCGAGATACGCTGTCTGCAGCGCGTGTTCGAGTTGCGTGACGGGCTCGCCGCTATAGGCAAGCGCCCCGTAGGTGTCGAAGAGATGCCGGATGTCGTTGAAGGAGAGCGCCATCTTCCAGTGCAGTGCGAGGAGAAACGGTGATTGTCGCGAGTCTTCATGACGTGCCGATGGCATTGCGCACCTGCATAAAACCACTGTTTTTAGCGTGTTACGATGCCCTTCGACCCGTCAATCATTCAATGCAGATGGCAACGTTATACGAAACGCTTGGAGTAGGCGAGCACGCAACTGAGGAAGAGATCAAGCGCGCTTATCGCAAGGCCGCGATGCGCTCGCATCCGGATCGCAACGCGGGTAACGAAGACGCCGCACGCGCGACGTTTCAAGAGATCAAGGAAGCCTACGCCATACTTTCCGATCCCGCGCAACGCGAAGTCTACGATCGCATTTTCGCGGAGGAAGTCGCGCGTCTACATAAGGCGCAAACAGAGCGCGAAGCGAAGGAGCGTGAAGTACGCGAGGCGCTCTATGCGGAATATGTATCGCTCGCCATGCGGTTCGCATCGCAAGGGCATAACCGCGATGTCGTCTTTGGCGCGCTGCTTGGACAGCAATGCGATGAAGTGCAAGCGCGGCAAATCGCGGATAGCGCGATAGCGCTGCATGATTCGCGACAGACGGCTGACGCCGAGCCAGCCGAAGAACCCGTCGTTGAAAAGAAACTGGCGGGTCCCATGGTCAATCCGCTTGGGTCCGTGTGGTTCCAGTTTCTCAACAACCTGAAGCTTTAAATCAATGCCGTGCTACGCGGCCAGTCTTTCGCCGCGCATGTTACGGTGACGCGGCGCGGGCGGATACACACACCAGTGGCCGTCGTCGTGACGGAAGAAAAACAGCGCGCGCGATGCAGCGCCCTGCAGCGTTTCCACACAAACGAAGCGGCGCCGGTCTGCGCGCGTGCGACTGAATTGCCTGACATGGACCGGCATGCTTCCGGGCGCCAGCCATTTTTCGACCTGATAGCGAAGGGATTGCTCTTTCGTGCATTTCATTCCGAGTCTCCAACACGCGGCATTCATGTTCGGGCTAACGGCCAGATGCGCTCAAGGCTTTACGCCCCGCCACTGAAATAACTATGCCGCAATGCATCACGTACCTGACAAAGCACTTTAACTCTACGCCTGAAAACCAGGCGCCTGCTCCAAGTTTGCGAAATAGCAACACGCTCACTTTGAACTGGCGGAGTACGGCTTCGAGTTGATTGAATGGTCATTCAACGCGATGGACGGGTATGTACGCGAACGGTCATATCAATGATCCGATGCGTGCGCTATCCGTCATTTGTGTAAGAGCCAGTTCCGTGCCGCGGCGCGGCATTTTTTTAGAGCGGCCGTGCGAAACTCAGTTCGTGGCCGTCGGGATCGGTGAGATGGAAGTAGCGCTCGTTCCAGGGCGCATCGCGCGGCGCGAAGTGCGGTTTCATTCCGCAGGCAAGCGCACGGCGATAAAAAGCATCCACGTCGGAGACATGAATGATGAAGCGGCCCCACCATTGAACGGGACCATGTGTTTCGGTCGTGATGTTGAGAAAGGACGTACCTAGCGCAAAAGAAGTGAATGCCTCGTTCGCGCCGCCATGCACGATACGAAAACCGAGCGCTTCGTAAAAGGCGACGGCACGAGGCATATCGTGCGTGGCGAGCGTAACGGCGCTGAGACTTTCAATGCGCGGCTCGTCTTGATTCGAATCGGTCATGTCATCCAGTGTGATGATGATGCGACACGAGCGGCAGCACGTTCAAATCCGGATGCGTACCATCGACGATACTTCGGCCGACATGCCGCGCGTCGTCGGCTGCGTCGTCGGGAGTCTTGAACGCGTCGTCGCCATCGGAATGGAAATGCACGGCGTCGCCAGGTCTTTGCGCATGCGTGCCGGGTCTGCATACATAGGCAATATAAACGTAGCTGTTAGACGCGGATTCAGGCGCTGCCTTGATTTGCGGCAGTGCATGAATCTCGAAGCCTTCGTATTCGAAAACGTGACACTTCGGCGTGGGGTCGTCGGGCATGATCGCCTCCTTTCCATCTTCGCGCGGGCTATTCAACGTTACTCCTGTTGGCGCGATGAATCCATGTTTAAGCGCGTTGAAACGAACGATACGCTTGCTCCGCAGCGCGTTGGACGTTATGTTGAGCCACGGGCCTTTCGCCCGACGAGACTTCAACCATGACCGTCATCCGTCGCGTAGTGCGTGCGCTGTTTCTCGTGGTTATCGCAAGCTTAGGCTTTGCTACAGGCAACGCCGGTGCGCAGAACGAGAAGCCGTCGCTTGCACTCATCGACTGCACGCTTATCGACGATAACGCCGCGTATAACGATGCCGACATCAACCGCATCCAGAGCCAGCGCCTCGCGATGATCGGCACCGCGCTGCGCGACGACATGCGTGAGCGTGGCCTGTTCCGCATTGCCGATAACGCGCCCGCCAAGGATCTCATCGCGTCGCTTCAAGGGGCGCAAGACATGAGCGCCTGCAACGGCTGCGAACTGCGCGTTGCGCGCCAACTTGGCGTGGAGCGCGTGGGCATTTGCTGGGTGCAGAAGATCAGTAATCTAATCCTCAACATGAACCTTCGTGTGGAAGATGCCAAGAGCGGCGCCACGCTCTTTCAGCGTTCCGTCGATATACGCGGCAACACGGATCTCTCGTGGCAGCGCGGCGCCAAGGCGCTCGTCGTCCTGCTCGCCGACGATCCTTCGATGAAGCCCTGACGCGGCGATTGAACCCACGGAAACGAATTCGGGAGTTTCTCCCGCCTTCCGGCGTTGCCAGAGCGGCGCATGTTGGGCTAAGTTCCATTCGGGCACGCCCGTTCGACGCGGTCGCGGTGCCTGTCAAAACAAATTCGATTCGAACACGAATCAAAGCCGGAGACGACCATGCAAGCCAGATACAGGGCGGCGCGCTTTGCCTGCGCGTCGGTACTCGCGCCGACGCTCGCGCTTGCCGCAAGCTCCACGCACGCGGCCACGCCCACCGCCTACGTGACGACCGAGTCCGCCGGTGTCGGCGTCATCGATCTGGGCGATCTCTCGCTCAAGCAAACTTTCGATGTGGGCAAAGACGGTCCGCGCGGCCTGAGTCTCAACAAGGAAGGAACACGCCTTTACGTCGCGAACAAGGAGACAGCGGACCTTTCGGAGATCGATACATCGACGGGTAAGGTCGTGCGGCGCGTGAAGATCGGCAAGAATCCGGAGTTCGTGCGCGTGCGTGGCGGCTTCGCTTACGTGACCTACGAGCCGGGCGAATCCGGCGGTCCCCCGAAGCCTGGTCAACTCGAAAAGGACGATGACGATCCCAATGCGCCGCCCGCCGAGATCGCCATCGTCGATCTCAAGACGCTTAAGGTTCTGCGCTCGGTCAAGAGCGGACACGAAACGGAAGGCGTGGAATTCTCGGCCGATGGCAAGTCCATTCTCGTGACCAATGAAGGTGACGACACGGTGTCGGTGTATCGCGTGGGCAGCGGCAAGTTCGTGCGCACGGTCACGTTGCCGAAAGGTTCGCGCCCACGCGGCATCAAGGTATCGCCGGATGGCAAGCAGTATGTCGTGACGCTCGAGAACACGAACAAGTTCACCGTGCTCGATGCGGCCGATCTAAAGATCGTCAAGACCGTCGACACGAAGACGGGCCCGTATGGCGTATCGTTCGATCCTTCGGGCAAGCGTCTTCTCGTTGCCGCTTCGCGCGACAAGACCTTGCAAGTCTTCGATGGCAAAAGCTTCGAGCACTTAAGCGATGTACCGATTGGTCAACGTTGCTGGCACTTCAGCTTCACGCCCGATGGCTCGAAGATTCTCTTTGCATGTGGACGGTCCAACGCCGTGTATGTGCTCGATGCATCGAACTATCAGACGGTCAAGCAGATCGGTGATCTACCGCTCGCATGGGGCATCGTGACGTATCCGCCGAGCGCGGGATCGATCGAAGGGCGTTGAGCTTGATGCATGAAACGTGATGGCCGCCATGCGCGGCCATTTCGGTTTGTGCCTTGCATCGTTTCGTAAAGGAATCCGCGCCGCTCAAGAGAGCGCTGGTAGTATCGGGACAGGCTCGACGGCGAGGTGCACCATGTTCACATTGGCCGAGGCTTTCCAGGAGCTCCTGGATTCGCCCTCACGTAAGCGTCTGTTGATCGCAGCTCAAGGCGGCACTGCCAATTGTCATTGGCTACCCGCATACGTCGGCAAGCATGGCGAGTTTCGTTGCGACCCGCGCGCTGCTAACATTGAAATAGACGACGATGCCGCCGAAGCAATCCGCCTCTTCTCCGCTGGTTCGCTTTCTTCATGCGCGCTCGTCGTGCATCTGGGTGAGCTTGGCGTCGGCGCACTCGTCATGGGTCCCGAATCGCCAAGCGACGCCATGCGCATGCTCGAACAACTCAAGGCCAACGCGCTTGGCCGCTTTGTCGAAAACTATCTGGCGGAATTGCAGCAGCGCAGGCCAGCTAAGGTTTATCCCTTCAAGCCGCGCTGAAAAATAATTCGGATGGCTGATAAAACCATCTTTGACAATTCGAAGCAAGAAGGCGCGGATAATGTCGAGCCGAACCCGACCGCGGAAAAGCCGCTGCGCTCAACATGCCAAAGATATCCGTCGTCATCCCGACTTACAACGCAGAGCGCTTCATCGTCGAAACGCTGCAATCGTTGCTGAATCAGGACGCCGATTTCGAAGTCCTGATTCTCGATGACGCGAGCCATGACGACACGCTTGCACGCGTGCGCAGCCTGAACGACGCGCGCATTCGCATCTTTTCCCTCGAGCATAATCAGGGGCGCGCGAGCAACGCAAACCGTGGCTTTAATCTATGCCGTGGCGAATACATTGCGCGCATCGATCACGATGACATTGCCGAGCCGGGCAGACTTCGCAAGCAAGCGGAATATCTCGATGCGCATCCGCATGTCACCGTGCTCGGCACGCAAATCCGCCACTTCGGTGAAGATTCCACCGTCAGCAATTTTCCGCTCGAAGACGGCGAGATAAAGGCGCGTTTCATGATCGGCGCGGCTTACCTCGCCAATCCGAGCGTGATGTTCCGGCGCGCGTTCATCCAGCGCTTCGAGATTCGCTACGATCCGAATCTGCACATTGTGGATGATCTCGGCTTCTGGTTCGACTGCATGCTGCATGGCGCGCGCTTCGCCAACCTTGCAGAGCCTTTGACGGCATACCGGATTCATCGAGAGATGACGTCGTTGAATCTCGATGTCGTAAAGCTCTACGAAGCCAAGAAGCGCCTTTTCATGCGTATCTTTCCCACGTTCTTTCCGCGTCTCACCGGACATGACGTGCAACGCCTGTGTACGTTGCACGATTGGCCACTCAAGCCGGAAGCCGAACTCGATACATTGATCGACGCGTATCGCGCGGGCGGCGTCGCCCTTTCGCAGATCGACACGCGCTATGGTGTAAGCGCACTCGAACTCGAGTATCGAATGGTCGATATGCTCGATCGCAAATGGCGGGCGTCAGCACAGACCTATCCTCGTAGCGAAGAGGACAAGTTCCGCTGTCACCGCGCGATTGCGGAAGCAATGAGTCAACTCAAGCATGCTTGAGCGGCATACTCACTTCCACGCATAGCGCATCCCCACCCACACGCCACGCGGCGCGCCAACACCCAGAAATTGCTCGTTGGTGGTATCCGCACCGTTGAACGTGTGATTCGGTCCGTTGAAGAAGTTCTCGCCAAGAATGGCGAAGTTCGCGTAGCGCTTGTTCAACAGATTCTTTACGGTCGCATAGACCTGCAACTGCTTGGTCACGTTGTAGGTCGTATCGAGATCGATCAGAAAGTAGCCGGCAATGCTGCCATTCGTGTCCTGATTGTTCTCGTCGCCGCGCGCGAAGATGCTGCTGCGATACGTGAGGTTGCTGCCGATATTCCATTGCGGCAGCGCGTTGTAGTCGAGTCGCACCTTGACCGTATTCGCCGGAATGCCCGGAATGCGATCGCCGGAGTGAACGGTGATATTGCCGCCGTCATCCGCGCTCGAATTGCTGGCGCTGCTCTCGGTCCATGTCGAACGATAAGTCGCGTTCACGTAGCTATAGCTCGCGGCCATGCCGACCGGTCCCCATTGCGTGCGGCCCGCGAGTTCGAAGCCTTGCCTGCGCGTCTTGCCCACGTTCTGAAAGTAGCCGAGCGTGCTTGCCGCGCCCTGGCTGCTGACGAACTGGATATCGTCGGAAAGGGTCGTGCTGTAGGCCGCCGCGCTCCATGTCGTCGCGTTGCCAAGGCGTCCACGCGCGCCCACTTCGAAGGTGCGCGAAATCACCGGCTTGAGGTCGGGGTCGGCGATGAAATCGTTCGGCAGCGAGCACGGTGCGGCCGGGTCGGCGCAAGCGAGTTCGATAGCCGTAGGCGAACGCATGCCTTCGTTATACGTGGCGTAGGCGGTGAAGGAGCGCGTCGGATTCCAGTTGAAACCGATAGCCGGATTGAAGCGCGAGAACGTGTGATTGCCATCGAGTAATGGCTGCACGCCGCTCTCGTCGCCGATCACCGCCTTCGACCAGTTATAGCGCCCGGCGAGCGTCATGGACCATTGCTGCGTGAAAGAGAAGGTGTTCTCGAAGTAGATGCCCCAGTTCTGATTGCGCGTCTTGGCGTCCGTCTGCGGAACGAACGGACCCATGCCGATGGTCGCGCGGCTATCCGTGAACTCGGCATCCTGCGACGATTGCGAAAAATGCGAGTTGGCGAAGTCGCCCGCCGCACCGATCACCAACTGGTTGTCCTTGCCGAAGAGCTTGTTGAGCAAGGTGAGTTGCAGGCTTGCGCCATAGCTGTCCGTGACGATCACCGACTGGTCGTTGGTGGCCTGCGTGAGATCGATATCGTCGTCATCGTCGCCCTCCACGGTGCCGAAGTCGTCGTTGACGTTGCTGCTCACGTTCTTGTTGCGATAGTGACGGTAGTACAGATTGCCGCTCAACTGGATGTTCGGCGTGATGTAACGATCCGCCGACAGCGTGATATAGCCGACCTGATTCTCGTTGGTATCTGGGAACGTATAGGCTTGCTTGAAGTTGTTGAGGAACGAGCGCGGGATCGTCTGCGAGCCGTTTAGCGTGTTGTCCGCACCGCCCATCGAAAGGGAGATGGTCGTATCGGCGTCGGTGTAGCGCAGCTTGCCGAAGGCCTGGCGCAAGCGGCTCGAATTCTGCGCCGCCCAGCCGTTATCGTTCGTGATGTTGGCCGTGAAGTAGTAGTCGAGATGATCGCCGATCAACCCGCCTTGTTCGAACTGCGCCACCTTGCGGCCGAACGAACCGAAGCTCACATCCACCGCGCCGCCAGGGTTGTCCCGGCCGTTCTTCGTTGTCACCGCGATTGCGCCACCCAGCGTGTTCAAGCCGAACGTCGGGTTCGAGCCGGGAATGATCTGCATCGTGCTGATGGCGGCCTGCGGAATCAGGTCCCAGTTCACGACATCGCCGAACGGCTCGTTGATGCGTACGCCATCCAGAAACACCGAAAGGCCCTGCGGCGTTCCGAGCAGCGGCGAAGCCGTGAAGCCGCGATAGAGAATGTCCGTCTGCGATGGGTTGCCTTGCGCGTCGTTGATATCGACGCTGCCGCCGTTCTTCTGCAAATCATCGGTGATGGTCTGGGAATGCTGCTCGTCGATCTGGCTGCCCTTGATGGTCTGCACGTTCGCGGGCACCTTTTCGAGCGGCGTGCCGACGCCGATGAGCGGTGTCGTGCCCACCACGACTACCGTGGGCAAGTCGGTATTCGGCGGCGGACTCGCTTCGACGACCGGTGCCACAACGGCGGGAGGCACCTCTGGAGCGCTTGCCGCCTGCGCCCATGCGCCGACGGTGATGCTGGCGAACGCACCGCCGAACACGAGCCGCAATCCGGCTCGGGGTTTGAACCGATGCGCTGACTTGCGCTCGCGCGGCATGCTTCTCATCGTCGTCTCCTCTTGTTATTGCAATGTCTTGAGGTAAGTTCCTTTCATTGAAAGCGTCGCATAAGAACACGCGCGCGCACCGGGAGCTTTTCCCGATTCAGCAGGGAAGCGTTCCCAATCGCACAAACGGTGTCGGGCCCGAGGATGAAGCCGTGCGTAGAATGCATTCCGTGATACCAAACGAATCTCTTCCCTCGCTCTCCGAACGCCCGCCCGCGCGTTCCATGCGCTCGACCGTATGGAGCGATCTCGCCTGCGTCGTTCTTATCACGGTGCTGGCCGGCATGCTGTTCGCGGCCTTCGACTTCAACGAGTTCACCTACCGATGGACGCGCAGCGCCGAGCGTTTCCAGCTCGATGAATTGCCTGCCACGCTCGTCGTGCTCGCAATCGGCTTCGCGTGGTTCGCGTGGCGGCGCTACCGTCAGGCGCAGCGTGAAGTTCGGCGGCGCCGGGCGCTGGAGGAAGAGGCGGAGCATCTGCTCGCGGAAAACCGCAGGCTCGCGAGTCAGGCCATTGCCGCGCAGGAAACCGAGCGCCGGCATCTCGCGCGCGAACTGCATGACGAACTGGGTCAGTACCTCAATGCCATTTCGCTCGATGCAGGGCGCATCCGCGATTTATCGCTCGAACGCGAGCCTGAAGTGCATCGTCTTTCGCTTGCGCTCATGCAAAGCGCGACGCATGTGTACCGCGAAATCGGCGGAATGATCCGCAAGCTGCGTCCGATCGGTCTCGATGAATTCGGCTTGCCGACCGCACTCGAACATTGCGTGGACGGTTGGCGCGAGCGCTTGCCCGATGCGGTGTTTACGCTAGCCGTCGATGGCGACTTCGACAATCTCAACGATGCGCTCAACATCACGCTCTACCGTCTCGTGCAGGAAGGCCTGACCAACGTGTCGAAATTCGCGCGCGATTCACGCGTCGAGATTTACCTGGCGCGTGCGCCGGCAGGCGAGATCGTGGTGACGATGACCGACGATGGACCGGGCGTCGATCTCGCGAAGCCGCGCATGGGGTTGGGTCTCATTGGCATGCGCGAACGCGTGGAAGCGCTCGGCGGCGAATTTCATATCGCCAGTCAACCCGGTGCGGGCTTCCTGTTTTGCGCGCGCGTTCCGGCTCAGGCGGGACTGCCGTTGCCTAGCGAACTGAACGAAGGAGCGAACGGCGCGTCGGTGAAATCGGCGAAATGAAGGCCTAGCCGGTTTGCTATTTGCGCGAGTTGCACGCCGTTATCGGCGCCGAATTTCTGCCGTATCACGGATTGATGGTTCGCCACTGTCTTCTGACTCAAGCCGAGTTTTTCCGCGATACTCGGCAATGTATAGCCTTGGACCAAGAGCCGCAGCACCTCGAATTCGCGTGCCGAAAGCTGACGTCCGGGCGGTCCTTCCTGAATGGTTGCGCGCAACGCCAGCGCCTGTGATATGTCAGGGCTTAGGTAACACACGCGTCGCGCGACGGAGCGTACCGCTTCGACCAGGACATCGGGTGCGCTCGCTTTCGTGACGTAGCCACGCGCGCCCGCATCGAGCGCGCGGCGCACGAAGATGGCTTCCTCGTGCACGCTGAAGATCAGGACATGCGCATGTGGCTCGCGCGCGAGCATGCGGCGCATGGCTTCTATTCCACTCGCGCCGGGCAGCGCAAGGTCCATCACCACGACATCCGGCTGCAAGGCGCAGAACTTCTGATACGCCTCCGCCGCGTTGCCCGCCTCGCCCGCGACGCTCACGTCGGGACTCAATTCGAGCAAGCGCTTGTAGCCTTCGCGCACTACGGCATGATCGTCCACCAGCAGCACGGCGATGTCGGCAGTCATGGTTGTCTCTCTCCGTTCTTGTTCGAATTGTTCTCGCGCGATTCGGCGGCAATGCGCCGCGAATTCGCATCGTTGCGAAACATGATCGGTTTTTCTTCCGGCTCCTGACGCATCGTGGCGGCCCGCACCACTTCGATCACGCGCTCGTGATGCGGGGACTTGTCGCAGACCGGGTCCGCGTTCGCGGGATCTTGCGTCAGCAGATACGCCTGACAGCGGCAGCCGCCGAGATCGATCGCTTTCTCGTCGCAACTGCGGCAGGGTTCTTTCATCCAGCCGAAGCCGCGAAATCGATTGAACGCATCGCTCTCGTACCAGATGTCCTTGAGCGGCGTCTCCGTGACGTTGGGGAACGTAAGGCCAGGCAACGAGCGCGCCGTATGACAAGGCAAGGCGGCGCCATCGGGCGCAATGCCGAGAAACACCGAGCCCCAGCCGTTCATGCAGCGCTTCGGACGACGCTCGTAGTAATCGGGCACGACGAAGTAGATCTTGCACCGGTCGCCAATCTCTTTGCGATAACGCTCGACCACCGCTTCAGCTTCCTGCAGTTGCTCGGCCGTCGGCATGAGCTGCGCGCGGTTCGCGTGCGCCCAGCCGTAATACTGCGTGTTCGCGAGTTCGAGATACTCCGCGCCCATGTCGAGCGCCATGTCGATAATGCGTCCGATATGCGGCAGGTTATAGCGATGCAGCACGCAATTGAGCACCATCGGAAAGTCGTGCGCCTTGATCATGCCGGCCACGCGCTTCTTGAGATCGAACGTCTTCGTGCTGGAAAGGAAGTCGTTGAGTTCCTGCGACGAGTCCTGAAACGAGAGTTGAATGTGATCGAGCCCCGCGTCCTTGAGTGCGGTAAGACGCTTGTCGGTGAGACCGATGCCCGACGTGATGAGGTTCGTATAAAAGCCGAGCTTGCGCGCTTCGCCGACCAGTGTTTCGAGGTCGTCGCGTAAGAGCGGCTCGCCGCCGGAAAAGCCCAGTTGCGCCGCGCCCAACGCACGCGCCTGACGCAACACGTCGAGCCATTGATCGGTGTTGAGTTCGCGCGTGTGATCCGCGTAGTTCACCGGGTTGTAGCAGAAGACGCAATGCAACGGGCATCGATACGTCAGTTCCGCAAGCAACCACAACGGCGGCGGAATGACCGCTGCTTCGGGGTCCGGCTTGGCAATCGGTTCGGACAAGTCAGTCATGCTTCACTCCAGCACTTACGCAAGCCAGCCGCGCGCACGCGCTCCGGCAATGAAAGCCCGCACGTCGTCACCGAGATTGCTCGCGCCGAACGCTTCTTCGAGATCGGCGACGAGCTTCGGGATATCGCGCGTGCCGTCGCAGCGCAAAAGAATCTGCGCCGCGCTCTGATTGAGCTTCACCATGCCTTCCGGATAAAGCAGCACATGCGCGTCCTGCGCCGGTTCCCATTGCAGACGAAACAGGCGCTTGAGTTGCGGGCGCAACGCGTCGTCCGGCGCTTCGACCGCTTCCGTGATTCGTTGAGGAGGATTGGCGTCGCTCATTGCGGGAAGGCCTTTTCGATCGAATCGAGCATGGTCCAGAGGATGTCGAGCTTGAACTGCAGGATGTCGAGCGCGCGTTGTTGCTGCTCGCGCGTGTTGAATTGCGCGAGCGTGACTTCGAGCCCGTGTTCGACATCGCGCTGCGCAAGCGACACGCGTGAACGAAAATACGCAAGCCCGTCCGGCTCGATCCACTTGTAGTGCTCGGGCCACGTCGCAAGCCGGTCCTTGTGAATCTGCGGCGCGAACATCTCCGTGAGCGACGAACACACCGACTCTTGCCACGGCGCACGACGCGCGAAATTCACGTAGGCATCGACGGCGAAGCGCACACCCGGCGTCACGAACTTGAGCGCCCAGAGATCGTCGCGCGAGAGGCCGACGGCATCGCCCAGACGCGCCCACGCCTCGATGCCGCCAGGCTGATCTTCGTAACCGTCGTGATCCAGAATGCGCAGCACCCAGCGGCGGCGCGTCTCGCGATCGGGACAATTCGCCATGAGGGCCGCATCTTTCAGCGGGATGTTGATCTGATAGTAGAAGCGGTTCGCCACCCAGCCGCGAATCTGTTCCGGCGAACAGCCGCCGCTATTCATTTTCACGTTGAAGGGATGGTGGATGTGATACGCCGTGCCTTTCGCGCGCAGTTGCTCTTCGAACTGTTCGCGCGTCCAGGCGGGGCCGGCTTTCTTCAACGCGGTGAAGATCGGGCCGGTCGTGGGATTGAGCATCGGCGTGGCGGGAAAATCGGACATCCAGTTTCTCCGGAATTCAAAGCTCGAACGTCATGCCGTCATGCGCGACTTCTATGCCGTGCTCGGACAGTATGCGCCGCTCGGGTCCATCCTCGATGAGGATCGGATTGGTGTTGTTGATGTGAATGAGCACTTTGCGCACCTTGCGCGTGTTTGCGCGGTCGATCGAATCCAGCACCTCGATCATGCCGCCCGCGCCGCTTTGCGCGAGGTGGCCCATGTCCGCGCCGGTTTTCTTCGTGAGGCCGAGGCGGATCATCTCGTCGTCGGTCCAGACGGTGCCATCGACGAGCAACAGGTCGGCTTCGCGCATGGCATCGAGCACATGCGGTTCGAGTGTCCCTAAACCCGGCGCATAGAAAGCACGCTTGCCCGTGGCCGTATTCGTGAACATGAGGCCGATGTTGTCGCCACGCTCGGGCGCCTCGCGATGCGGCGAATAAGGCGGCGCCTTGCTCGACAGCGGCAGCGCATCGACGGCAATACGCGGCAGCTCGGGCACCGTGAGCGAAGTGCCATCGAGCGCGATACGCCGCTGCTCCACGCCGCAGTAATGCGAAAGAATCGACGTAATGGGAAAGCCGGTGGACAGGTCTTGCCACACCGCGTCGGTCGTATAGAGCGGCAGCGGTGCGCCGCGCTCGCGCAACATCAAGAGTCCGGTGACGTGATCGATCTGCGCGTCCATGGTGATCACCGCGGCGATTCCGGTGTCACGCACGCGCCGCGCGGGCTGCAGTTCAGGATTCGCCGCAATCTGCGCGAGAATATCCGGCGATGCGTTCACGAGCAGCCAGTCTTCGCCGTTGTCGCTGACCGCAATCGACGACTGCGTGCGTGCCCGGGCAGCAATGGTCCCGCGCCGCACGCCATCGCAATTGCGGCAATTACAGTTCCATTGCGGAAATCCGCCACCCGCCGATGAACCCAGCACGCGGATCTTCATAACGCCTCGCTCAAAACTAGTGCCGTCATGGCCACATCCTTCTCAAGAGACCATCGCGGTCGATCAACTGATGCTTCAACGCACCAAGAAAATGCAACACGACCAGCGCGGCCATGATCCACGCCAGATAGCCGTGGATGCCGAAGAACAGGCCGCGTAACGCCTTGTCGTCCCAGCCCCATTGTGGCAGAAGCACACCCCAGAAGCGCGTGCCGAACTTGTTGAACGACGAACCGAGGTATCCGGTGAGCGGCATTGCCACCATGCCAACGTATAAAAGAGCCTGCGTGATGCTCGCGGCGGCGCGTTGCCACGTCTGCATCGGCGGTAGAGGCGGCCGGCCGTAGACCAGTCGCACTACGATTCGAAGCAGCACCAGCAGGAAAACGGTCAGGCCCAGCGACTTGTGGAAGTTGATGAGCGACGACTTGAAGGCCAGCCCGCGCGGCAGGCCGACCATATAGAAGCCGATGCACAGCATCGCGATGATGGCGATGGCGATCAGCCAGTGCAGCGCGATCAGCGGACGGGCGAAATGCTCGTCCGACGCCTCCACGCCGGGGCGTATGGCAGCGGGCGTTTTCGCTGCGCTCATGTCGTCTCTCCGTTGGAAGGGGTTCGGTCTCTTGGTAACAGGTCCACCGGGTCCATTCTTATCGTCTGCTCAACGCTTGGCGATCAGCAATTCCCCGCGTCCGTCGACAGCGAGATCGCCCGCGTAGCGTCGAGGCAACGCGCGCGAGTCGAGTGTCGCAAAAGGCGCCACCTCGCGGGCCAGCATGCGCGTGAAGAGCGCCCAGAAGACATCGAAGCCGTGACCGCCTTCGGTGAACGTCGGCGCAACGCGCGGCTCGTGAAATAGCACGAGCGTGCCGCGCCGCATGCCGTAGGCTGCATGCGCGCCGGTCTTGCCTGCAATGCATACGCTACCCGCTACCATGCGCGACGCCGCGAAGTCGCCTGCATTGCCGGCGACGAGCACCGTGCCTCGTCGCATACGGTCTGCAAGACGCGCGCCCGCGTTGCCGTGAATCACGAGCGTGCCGCCGCTCATGCCGTCCATGTCGCCGGCTAAAGCGCCTGCCGCAAAATCGCCCGTATTGCCGCGCACTTCGAGGCGACCGCCTTGCATCTCGCATGCAGTGAATGCGCCCGCGTTGCCATGAACGTGCAACGCACCGCCTGTCATGCCCATGCCCGCGTGATCGCCGGCATCGCCATGCACTTCGATCGTGCCTTCGGCGAGCTTCGCGCCGATGCGATCGAGCCAGCGCGCATCGCCTTCGACGAGCAGGGACGGCGTATCTGCATCGGCTCTAGCGATGTCGAACAGTTCGCCAAGCGCGCAACGTTCACCCGCGCCCTGCAATTCCAGATGCGTCAATTCATCGGTGGATAAGGAAGCAAGCGCCGACGGTATTAATGTCGATGCATCCACGCGAAAGCCCGGTGCACCTTTTACGCGCAATGTAATGGCGTTCATGCGCGGCTCCCGTCGATGCCCGCCGCCAATTCATGCAGCTTGAAGTGATACGGTCCGAGCTTGCCGCCATAGTTGCCTGCTGAAATGCGCAGCACGCCGCCCGCGCGGCCGATCGATGTTGCGGCTGCCATGCCCGCCGTCATCGCGGCGCCCACGTCCGCATCGGTCAATCCGTCGATGACTATCTCCAGCACGCAAGCCACGTCGCTCGTCAACTCGCTCTTCCTCGACAAGCCGACGAGCGTCGGGCAAAACGCATCGTTGGTCGATGCCGACGCGCCCGCGTACTTCGAGCCGATCTTCGAACCCGAACGCACCACGCCGCCCGGAAACGGCGTGATGATGTTGGGCAAGCGATGCATCGCCGCGACCGCTGCCTCGGCCGCGGCAAGCGCGCTATTCAGGTCGCGCGCGAGCAACAGCAGATTGCCGCCGCCGACAGCCTTCACCGTCGCCGTGAATTCCTCGCAAACGAATTCGCCATCCATGACGGGCACGCGCCAGTAACGCGTGCCGTCGAGCATCTTCGAGATCTGATAGCCGTCGCCGAAAAAGCGCAAGCCTGCGCCGAGTGGTGCGTTGTCGGAGAGCGGCGCGCGGCTCGTCGCGGGATCGATGCCGCCATAAACCGCCGTCGTAGGACAGGTGAGCACGCACTGACCGACGCGCCGTGCAATCTGCTTGGCGAGTTCCTTCGACGATATCGCGAACATCAACACCGCGACGCCGGGCCTGCCGTCGGGCGTTTCATCGCCGTTCATGTCACGTTCGATGCCCGCCTCGCAGCCGCAATCGATCACGGAGGTCGCAAAGCCGGTCAACGAATTCGCCGCGTGGCGCGCCCACGTCGGCGTGTGCGCGGTGATGACAAGACGCGTCGCCTTCATCGGAAAGGCTTCGGCGAAGGTGTCGTCTATCTGTGTGTCGTTGATGCGAAGCGCGGTCATTCATCGACCCCCGCTTGCGTCGAAGCACGCGACCGGCAAGAGCCGTCCGCCATTGCAGCACGCGCAGATTTCGTCGTCGCCGATGGCTAGCTTCTCGAACTTGCTCGCGAGATTCGCTTCGGCGAATTCGCGCACGCGCTTTTCGATAGCGCGGTCGTATTCGGGCTGCACGTAATGAATGCCGCCCGTGGGCGTGGCGAGCAATGTGCCGTCACGCGCGATCAGTTCGCCGTCCTTGAACACGAAGGCGGGTGACGTGAACATGCGTTCGCGGTCCGCGTCTTCGCGATACACCGCGATATCCGCCGCCGCGCCTTCGCCGAGATGTCCGCGGTCCGTGAGCCCGAGCAGACGCGCGGGGCCGGCGCGCGTGATGATCGCGATATCGTAGAGCGAGAACTCGCGCTCGATGTTTCCAAGCGCGCTTGCGGTTTTGGCATCGGCGTGAAGCTTGGCGAGTTGTTCGTCGCGAAACGACTTGTCCATCAACAAGCGAATCAGATGCGGATAGCTCGTAAAAGGCGCGCCATTCGGATGATCGGTGGTCATCGACACTTGCCACGGATCGTCGACGAGCAAGAAGATTTCGAGGCCGATGATCCATTGCAGCGCATTCACGAAGCTCTCTTCGCGATAACGAAACGGCACGACGCCGCAACCCGCATCGCATTCGATATCGCCCAGCACCCACTTGCGCGGATGCGCGAGCGGCGCGTTCTTGAACTGCATCATCGTGTCGCCGGAAGCGGTGACGGTCTGGCCGAACATGATCTGCCCGACGTCGATGGTCACGTTGGACCGTGCGTTGACCGCTTCGGCAATCGCGCGAGCGCCCGATGAAAACTTGCGCGGACCTTCCGTGCCGTAGCTATGAAACTGGATATGCGTGAGATGGATTGGCAGGCCTTCGGCGGCATCCATCGTCTTGATGGTCGATTCGAGATTGCCCGGCACGCCGAGATTGCTCGCATGCACATGCAAGGGATGCGGCACCCGCAACTCGGTCAGCGCGCGCGTGAGCGTACGCAGCACTTCGCGTGGCGTGATGCCGTAATGCACGTGCTTTTCATCGACATCGAGCGAGCGCTGATTGAACTTGAATGCCGAGATGCCGCCCGGATTCACCACCTTCACGCCGAGCGCCTTGCTTGCGTTGACGGTCCAGCCCACGTAATCGCGCAGACGTTCGAACTCTTCCCGCGCGGCGAGCATCTGCAGGAACAGTTCGTCGTTGCCCATCATCACGTAGGCGCCGTGATCGATGATCGGTGTATCGCCCATTTCCAGATGCGCGTGGCGCGCGTTGGAGGCGATCATCGCGGGTTCGAACGCGGCCGTGTAGCCCATTTCCGCATAACGGTAGCCGGTGGCGAGCGTGCCGGGCGTGCATGTGCCGCATGAAGGCAGGCGCAGATAACGGCCTTCGTCGTCGTTGCGTCGCGTTGCGAGCGGATCGTTGCGATGATCCTCGGGCAACAGCAGCCGCGACAGATTCGTCTTGCCGCCGCCGATATGCGAATGCAGATCGATGCCGCCCGCCATCACCACCATGCCGCTCGCGTCGAAGTCGCGTTCGGGCGCGATGGATTCGCCCGCTGCATCCGCGACGATGCGGCCATCGCGGATATAGATGTCGCGCTTGTGCCCATCGACTTTGTTGACGGGGTCGAAGACCACGCCGCCGCGCAGACGCGTGAGGCTCATGACGGCCTCCCGGCTTGCGTCAGTTCGCGTACGATGGCCGCAACGGTGGGATAAGCGGCATCGCGCGCGGCAACAAGCGGCGCGACCACGGAACCGTCCACGCGAAACAAGTGCCCGCCACTGTCGATGCCCGGCGTGGCCACGGGGATGAACACGGTAGGCGCGCGACGCGTGCCGACAACCGTCGCACGATGGCCAAGGACGATGGCAGGCACATCATCGTCAAGCGATGCAGGCAGCGCTTCGGGCGCGAAGCTCGACACCCATAACAGCGCATCGATCTCGCCGCGGCTCGCAAGCGTCTCGGTGCGATAGCGCCATGAATCGTGATCGAGCGGCAAGCCGTAGGCCACGCGCGTGCGCAGCGGAAAACCCGAGAGCCATGTGATGGCCTGATTCACCGTGAGCGCGCCATCGTCGCCGCCAAGGGCAAGCGCGCCGGCACGCGTCGTCTTGTTGAGCGCCTTGACGATACGGCTCAACGCTTCGATGGCCAACGCCGCGTGCGGGCCCGGCAGCGCCGCCGGCTCATGGATGATGGCCGTGTATTTCGCGGCCAGAATGCGTTCGGTAAGCGCGGCGAGTTCGCTGGCGGCGCCCGTGTCGTCGTTCAGCGCCGCGGGCTTTCGGCCTTCCACCAGTGCGGACCATGTGGCGAGCATGTCGAACGGTTCGGCGTTTTCCAGTCGCGCTTCTACACGCGCGCCCGCTGCGGGATCGACGCCGCACCCGACGAACACGATATCCACGCCGCGATCTTTGGCCGCAATGCGCTCGTAGAAACGCGGATAGCGCCGCGCCGGTTCGCACGCGACAACCACGATGAGGTCGGCACGCGAACGCACTTCCGAGAGCGTCGTGAAGAACGCGCCACGGTCCTGCAACGCGAGGTTCGCGGCGGCGAGGGTATCGCCGTGCAGGTGATCGAGTATCGCGCCGCTCTGGGCGGCGAGTTCATAGAGCGCGCGTGCGCCGGCTACGTCGGTTGCCAGTCCGCCAAACAGCGGCCGTTTCGCCACGGACAGGATTTGCGCGGCACGCTGGAGCGCCGACGCGAGATCGGTGGCTTGCCCGTCTACCGTCGGCGGGCAGGGCACGCCGGGCGCGTCGAGCGCTGCAAGGGACGAGGCAAGCCGAGGGCAATCGGTGTTTGTCGCCGCGAGTTGTTGATCGCCGGTGAGCTTCAGCGAGATGTCGTCGCATAGCAATGGGCAGAACGGGCAGGTCCAGTTCCGTTGCCCTCTGTCCTCGGGCGACGACTGCGAAGCCGCGTTCGATGTTGTGGGAGATGCGTGCATGGGGCTGCAAAAGAGCAAGGTCCATGCCGATTTCACGCGGTGCTCCTGCGTGGTCGACAGGTCGCGCTGCCGATACTGCATTACCCACATCTGCAACGGCATTGTTCCGCAATGAAACACACTGTCACCCATGCGCGCCCGGTTGCAACAGTGGCATCCCGCACGCTTACAAAGCTCTGGCGTCGTGTTTGATGAGACATAACGGCGCGTGCCGCGCTTGGCATGGATATTGAGTCAACCTTCCGACGAACGGTGCTGGCCGGCTAGCAAGGCCGCATCATGAAGCGCCGAAGCAACGAGCCAGCCCGCGGCGCCGCTGTGCTCGGCAACCACGAGATCATCACGATGACGAATGCCGCCCGCGCCAATGAGTTCGCGCGAACCCGCGAGCGCCTTTACTGCGGCGAACGTGGTCAAGTCCGGTCCCGCGAGCGCGCCGACCTGATCGAGCGTCATGACGATGACGCGCGACGGCCACCAGTCGCTGCCCGAAGGCGTCGACCCGAGCGCGCGGCCTGCGTGATAGTCGAGCGAGAGGATCGGGTCATGGTTTGCGGCAAGGGCTTCTTCGAGGGCGTTCGGATCGAGCAGGCTTTCGGTGCCGAACACAGGGACGACACGAGAACGGGAGGACGAGCGCCTGAATGAAGCGATGCGCTCGAACAAGGCCTGCATCGGCATGAAGCCGGTATAGCCTGCATCGAGCCAGATGGAAACGCCGTCGCCCAAAGCATCGCAAATGGCGGCTAGCACAGGCGCGTGATCGCCGCGCTCGAGGATCGCGCCGAGGTCCGCGATGTAGAGCGTGCGTGAGCCGGTCGCGTGGATCAGCGCGGTGGCGACATCGACGGGTGCGCTCGTCGTGCACAACGAGGACCGGATGGGCCGATAGCCTGAGCGTTCGCCGCGCACCGCGCGCACCGCGTGGCCGTCGAGCAGATCGAGAACGGGTATCACCTGCATGGATGGCTTTCCTTTGACCAAGATCTTTGTGTTCGAGTATCTCACTGGCGGCGGCATCGATCCCGATGTCGCGGGCGCGGGCAGTCTTGCGGACCTGAGTGCGCTGATCGTCGAGGGCCGCGTGATGCGCGACGCCATCGCAGCCGATCTGCGCGCGTTGCCGGGCATCGACGTGACCATCGCGAGTTCGCGCTTCGAGCATTTCGATGCCGCCTACGCGCACTGCAAGGCCGAGCCGGGCGAATCCGTCACGCGCTTCGTCGCCCGCATGGCGCGCGCCAACGACTACGCGTGCATCATCGCGCCCGAATGCGATGGTTTGCTGCTGCGTCTTTTCGATGCCGTGGGCGCCGCGCGCTGGCTTGGCTGCGCGAAGGAAACGATTCGCGCGGCATCAAGCAAGAGCGCGACGGCCGCTTGTCTCGCGGCGCGCGGCATCGCGGTCACGCCCGCACTCGATCCCGACGATGCATCGCCTGACGACGCATGCCGCTGGGTCGTCAAGCCAGATGACGGCGCAGGCGGCCTCGATACCTACGTCTACGGCGAACTCGACGCCGCCCGCGCCGAATACCAAGCGCGCGCGGAAGCAGGCCGCAATCCCGTGCTTCAGGCGTGGGTCGACGGTGAACCGCTCAGCGTCTCGCTGATTTGCGACGACGAAGGCGCGCGCGTGGTTTCGATCAACCGCCAGAACATCGGGCTTTCGCATGCGGCCGGTAAGCACATCGTCCAGTTCGATGGCGTCGATGTAAACCGTATCGATCGGCATGGGCCGCAAGGGCGCGCGCTCGAACGGCTCGCGCTACGTGTGGCGGAAGCGTTTCCGGGGCTGCGTGGCTTCGCGGGCATCGACGTTGTCTGGAACCCGGCGCGCGGGCCCGTGGTCATCGAAGTCAACCCGCGTTTGACGGTTGCTTACGCAGGTTTGAGCCACGCGCTCTCGCGCAATCTCGCGGCGGAACTGCTCGCGGCGCATCACGTCGCGGGCTTTGCGGATGAACGCGATTCGGGTCCGTTGCGCGTCTGTCAGGGAGCGTCCTGATGACGCATCGGCAAGCGCCGGTTTTCGGCTGGGACGTGGGTGGCGCGCACGTCAAGGTGTCGATGGCGACCCGCGAGAACGGACTCGCCGATGTCGCGCAATGGGCGTGTCCATTGTGGCAGGGCATGACGCATCTCGAACGCGCCATCGATCACGTGTTCGAACGCTGGCCCGATGCCGCGCATGCTTCGGCGCGTCACGCGGTCACGATGACAGGCGAAATGGTCGATCTCTTCAGCGACCGCGCCGAGGGCGTGCGCACGCTCACGCGCACCCTTGCGCAGCGGCTCGGCCCGCGCACGCTGTTCTACGCGGGCGAAGCAGGCTGGCTTGCGCGCTCTGCCTGCGCGGATGGCTGGCGCAAGGTGGCATCGGCGAACTGGCTTGCGACCGCGCAATGGGTCGCGTCGTGCGTGCCGAATGCGGTGCTCGTCGATATCGGCAGCACGACCACGGACATCATTCCCATCGTGGCGGGACGCGTGGTTGCGCGCGGCTCGAACGACGCCGAGCGGCTCGTGAGCGGCGAGCTCGTTTATCAGGGTGTCGTGCGCACGCCCTTGTGCGGCGTTGCGCAACGTATCGCATTTCGTGGCGAGACCACCGGCGTGATGAACGAATGGTTCGCGACTTCCGCCGATGTGTATCGCCTGACCGGCGAACTGTGGCCGCAACACGATCAGCATGCAAGCGCCGACAACGGTCCGAAGACCGAGGCCGCGAGCCGCACGCGCATTGCGCGGATGATCGGCCGCGATGCAGCCGACGCGAGCGATGCCGAATGGCGCCGCTTCGCGCACGCGTGGCGCCACGAACAGTTGCGCACGCTCGAAACGAACCTTGCGCGCGTGAGTGCGCAGCATGAAGCGCTGGCTCGTGCACCGATCGTCGGAGCGGGCTGTGGGCGCTTTCTCGCCACGGCACTGGCGCGTCAGGAGGCGCGCGGTTATATCGATTTTGCGCGGCTGGCTGGTGTGGATGACAACGACACCGAGCGTGCCGAATGGGTTTCGACGTGCGCGCCGAGCGTGGCCGTGGGCTTGCTCGCGGCATCGGCGACGGAGCGTGCGACGGCGGGCAGCGTCATGGCATCGACGTGATGGACAGGCGACAAAGAAGAGCGGCGACGAACCGGGTGCGTGGCCCGGCGGCAGCATGAAAGCGGTCAATCTCGAACGAGGATAACGGCCATGTGGGTGGTGAAGATCGGGGGTAGCCTGAGTCACGACCCTGCGCTGCGCGAGTGGCTGACGCAGCTATGGGAAGTGGGTGGCGGGCGGGTCGTGATCGTTCCGGGCGGCGGCGATTTTGCCGATGCCGTGCGGCAGTATCAAAGCGAATGGCATTTTGATGACCTGGCGGCGCACAACATGTGTCTGCTCGCCATGGCGCAGTACGCCATTCTCATGCAAGGCGTGGCGCCCGAACTCGTGCTGGCGTCGAACGAGGAACGCATCCGGCGCGCATTGCGCGATGGCCGCGTGGCGGTGTGGGTGCCAACCGATCTCATGCGCTCCACGCCCGACTCGATGACCAACTGGGACACGACTTCCGACAGTCTCGCCGCATGGCTTTCCGCGAGACTCAATGCGGAGCGGCTGATGATCGTGAAGTCATGCGATGTCGATGCGAACGCGCCCTTGGAGACGCTCGCAAACGAGGGCATCGTGGACAAGCGCTTTCCGGCCTATGTGCGCGATGCCAACTACGTCGTGGAGATTTTCAGCAAGGGCGATGTGAACGTCATGCGCGACAGGCTCTTGAATCTCGCTGTCTGATGCCTCGAATGTCCGGCGCTTTTATTCCAGGCGCCGGGAATGCATGCGTCAAAGCGTGAGCGCGCGTTCGCCGTGCAGCGCATTGACCCATCGCGTCACGCGCAGCGGATCGAGCCGTCCCGCGCGTCCGGTGTTCTCATCGCATAACGCGCCGCGAAAGCCCGCGATATCGGGCCTCAACGAACGGATGCGTTCGAGATCGTTCCATCCGAGCGAACCCGCGAGCGCGGTCATGCCGCCGCGTCTGCGCATGATGGCCATGCACTCCGCGAGCACGGTGACATCGACACAATCGAACAGCGTGCGTCCGTCCTTGTGAGCGGTATCGAAGACGATACCCACGAAGCCGAGTTGCACGGCAAGCGCCGCAAGCGAACGGTCCACGCCTTCGTCGGAGAGCAGCACGGGCACCACGGCCGCTGGCAAGCCCGCCAGATGACGCAAACATTCGACCGCACCAGGCCCGGCGTTCACGCCGACCTTCACGTAATCGACGCCCGCCGCGGCGACGTCGAGCACACGCGTGGTGATCTCATCGAGTGCGTCGTTGGGCAAGTCGCCGATAGTGGCGCTAATCGGCCGCACCGCGTAACGCGCGCGCAACGCGCCAACGATGCGCGCGATTTCATCGACATTCACACCGCCCAGCGCGCCCGCGCCCGGTTCCTTCAAATCGATCAGTTCCGCGCCTGCCTGCGCGGCATCGAATGCTTCATCGGCCGAGCGGACGCTCGCGAGCAATGCGGTCATGGTCAGACTCCAAGGGGGTGCTTCAGAGAGTAATCAGGAACCAAGGGCCGACGTGCTGAGCGCCCTGGCGCGATATTCATCGATAGCCTGCAAGAGCCAGTTCCATGCCGTGCGTTCCGCATCGCCCGCGGTCTTGTCGATGGCAATGCGCAGATAAGCGATCTCGCTATCCACCTTCTCCGGCGGCAACATGAAAAGCCGGCTCACGAGCACCGCGCCTTCGACGACTGCCGCTTGAGCGCGATTGAAACCCGCGAACGGCGCATGCGTTTCGCGATAGACGCATTCCATGCGCAGCACGGGACGCGTCTCGTCCTCGCTCATATCGGCGAGTCGCAGTTCGGTATGCGCAAGCGTGTCGGCAAGCCGCACGCTCGGCACCGCATTGGCCGGAACCGTGGGCCAGTCGCGCGCGATGCCGGTGACACAACCAGCAAACACGCGCACGTCCGTCGTGAAGTTGATGACGGCGCTGCGTGTGGCGATGACATTGTCGAGTGTGGTGGACGGCCTGAAAGGCGCAAGGATCGCGAGGCCGTCTTCGAAACGCACGCCCATGGGCGCGATGTGCGGCCGGCCATCGCTATTCGCTGTCGTGACGATGGTCTCGTAGATCATGGCGGCGCGCGTCGTTCGGTTGTTCATAACCGCACGGGCGAGCCGCATCGTTCTTTGAACTTCGAGCGATGCAGCGCCGTGCGGGTTCATCCGCCTTTAGCGGGTGGCGATATACATCGTGATTTCAAAACCAAAACGCATATCGGTGAAGCTGGGCGTGGTCCATTGCATAGTCGATCCTCCAATAATGACGGTGGTTGCCTCGCTTGCACGTTTGACGGATGCATTCGTCACACAGCCGGGAGACGCCGGCGCGAATGGTTCACGCAAGCGTCATGCCATGCGTGCCGTGACGCCCGCAAATAGCACGGCCGGGCGGCAAAAGGCATTGCAAGCCGGCACTGTGACAAAAACGCAGCAAAGTGTTCCATCGGCGTGGCGAGGCTTCGCGAACGGGACAGTAGATAAGGGATTGCTTAGCCTCGTGCAAGTTAATCGTGAATTCCTTTCTGAAAGCCGCGAGCCTACTCTGCATTCACAGCAGGCGAACACAACAGCGCGGCGGGCGCCATCGAGCGAACGTCCTCTCATCTCCACTGTCGAGGAAACGGAATGAACGACTTCAACAAGGCTGCTGTAGAGGCAGCGCGCAATCCGTCCGATCCGCGCTCGCGTTATGCGGCCGGCGTCATGAAGTATCGCGAGATGGGTTACTGGCAGCCCGATTACGTGCCGAAGGATACGGATGTCATCGCGCTCTTTCGCATCACACCGCAAGCGGGTGTCGATCCTGAAGAAGCCGCGGCAGCCGTTGCGGGCGAATCGTCGACGGCGACGTGGACGGTGGTCTGGACCGACCGTCTCACCGCTTGCGACATGTACCGCGCAAAGGCGTATCGCGTGGAACCCGTGCCCAATGCACGCGCCGACGATCCGCAATACTTCGCGTATATCGCTTACGACCTCGATCTGTTCGAGGAGGGGTCCGTGGCGAATCTCACGGCATCGATCATCGGCAACGTCTTTGGCTTCAAGCCTTTGAAGGCGCTGCGGCTCGAAGACATGCGCATTCCGGTTGCGTATCTGAAGACGTTTCAAGGGCCGCCGACGGGCATCGTCGTCGAGCGTGAACGGCTCGACAAATACGGACGCCCGTTGCTTGGCGCGACCGTCAAGCCCAAGCTCGGCCTCTCGGGCAAGAACTATGGACGCGTGGTCTATGAAGGTCTGAAGGGCGGCCTGGACTTTCTGAAAGACGACGAGAACATCAACTCGCAAGCCTTCATGCACTGGCGCGACCGCTACCTCTTCGCAATGGAAGCCGTGGCGCGCGCACAAGCCGAGACCGGCGAAGTGAAGGGCCACTATCTCAATGTCACCGCGGGCACGATGGAAGACATGTACGAACGCGCGGAGTTCGCCAAGGAACTCGGCTCGTGCATCGTGATGATCGATCTCGTGATCGGCTGGACCGCCATTCAGTCGATGTCGAAATGGGCGCGCAGAAACGACATGATTTTGCATCTGCATCGCGCGGGGCATGGCACTTTTACGCGGCAACGCAATCACGGCATCTCGTTTCGCGTGATCGCGAAATGGTTGCGCATGGCGGGCGTCGATCATGCGCATGCGGGCACGGCGGTCGGCAAGCTCGAAGGCGATCCGCTCTCCGTGCAGGGCTATTACAACGTGCTGCGCGAGTCGCGTAACGAAGTGGACTTGTCGCGCGGCATCTTCTTCGATCAACCGTGGGCCGGTTTGCGCAAGGTCATGCCGGTGGCGTCGGGCGGCATTCATGCGGGACAGATGCATCAGCTGCTCGACCTCTTCGGCGACGACGCCATTCTGCAGTTCGGCGGCGGGACCATCGGGCATCCGCAAGGCATACAGGCGGGCGCCGTGGCGAATCGCGTGGCGCTCGAAGTAATGGTCAAGGCGCGCAATGAAGGGCGCGACATCGTCAACGAGGGCATGGACATTCTCGAAGCCGCCGCGCGCTGGTGCACGCCGCTCAAGGCCGCGCTCGATACGTGGCGCGACGTGACCTTCAACTATGCATCCACCGATACGCCCGACTACGCGGTGTCGGCGACGCCTGCCTGACGCATCTCATCTTCAAGGGAATCAGACCATGAAACTGACTCAGGGAACGTTCTCGTTTCTTCCTCCGCTGACCGATGAAGAAATCTCCTCGCAGATCAACTACGCGCTCGATCAGGGCTGGGCTTGTTCGGTGGAGTACACCGACGACCCGCATCCGCGCAATACGTACTGGGAGATGTGGGGCCTGCCCATGTTCGACCTGCACGATGCAGCAGGCGTGATGATGGAAGTCAACGCCTGCAGGAAGACGTATCCGCAGCAGTACATCAAGGTCAATGCGTTCGATTCGGTGCGCGGCTTCGAGACCATGCGGCTTTCGTTCATCGTCAACCGGCCATCCGACGAGAAGGGCTTCCGGCTCGAACGTCAGGACGTGCATGGCCGCGTGCAGCGCTACTCGATCCGCACGTATGCCACCGACAGACCCGCGGGCGATCGCTATTGAGCGAGGAGGCAGTCACCATGAGCGCAGAAGCCACGCTCGAAGAACGGTTGAGCCTAGAAGCGCAGCCGCGGCCCGGCGCCGACCTCATGGCGCTGTATCGCGAATCGCGCATCGGCGAAGTGCTGGCGGAGCTGGATCGCGACCTCATTGGCCTCGCGCCCGTGAAGACGCGCATCCGCGAGATCGCGGCGCATCTGCTGGTGGAGCGTGCGCGCGAAACGTTAGGCATCGCGTCCGGTGCGCCCACGCTGCATATGTGCTTCTCGGGTAACCCCGGCACGGGGAAGACGACCGTTGCCATGCGCATGGCGCAGGTCTTGCACAGACTCGGTTATATCCGCCGCAATCACCTGGTTTCGGTGACGCGCGACGATCTGGTCGGTCAATACATAGGACATACCGCGCCGAAGACGCGTGAAGTGCTCAAGCGCGCGATGGGTGGCGTGCTGTTCATCGATGAAGCGTATTACCTTTATCGCCCGGAGAACGAGCGCGATTACGGGCAGGAAGCGATCGAGATTCTGCTGCAGACCATGGAGAACCAGCGCGACGATCTCGTCGTGATTCTCGCGGGTTACGAAGGACGCATGGAGACGTTCTTTCAAAGCAATCCCGGCTTTCGTTCGCGCATTGCGCATCACATTGCGTTTCCCGACTATGCGCCCGACGAGCTGTTGCAGATCGCCGAGCACATGCTTTCGTCGATGCATTACCGCTTCGACGGCGACGCGCGCCGCGCCTTCGAAGACTATCTTTCGCGCCGGATCGCGTTGCCGAATTTCGCCAACGCGCGTTCGGTACGCAATGCGCTCGACCGCGCGCGTCTGCGTCAGGCGAATCGCTTGTTTGCCGCGGCCGAACGCGGCAGCGGTCCCGCCGACGCTCACGCATTGATGCAGCTCGACGCGAGCGATATCCGCGCGAGCCGCGTGTTTGCCGAATCTCAACCCTAGAAGGAGAGCGCGATGCAGGACGGACGCACGACCTTATCGAAGTTTCTGATCGACACGCTCGACCGCAAGCCTGGCCCCGATGCCGCAAGCGGGCTCTCGGCCTTGCTGATCGACGTCGCTGCATCCATCAAGACGATCGCGGCAGCGCTCACGCGCGGGGCGCTCGGCGGGCAGCACGGATCGGCGTCGAGCATCAACCTGCATGGCGAAGAGCAGAAGAAGCTCGACCTCGTGACCAACGACATCTTCCTGCAGCATTGCGAATGGGACGGTCTGCTCGCGGGTATGGTGTCGGAGGAAATGGACGGTGTCTATGCAATTCCCGAAACGTATCCGCGCGGCGAATATCTGCTGGCCTTCGATCCGCTCGATGGCTCGTCGAACATCGATATCAATGGCGTGGTCGGTTCCATCTTCTCCGTGTTGAGAAAGAACAGCGCCGACAACGTCATCACCGATGAAGCCGCGTTCCTGCAACCCGGCCGCGAGCAAGTTGCGGCAGGCTACGCGATCTACGGTCCGGCGACCATGCTCGTGATCTCCGTCGGCAATGGCACGCACGGCTTTACGCTCGAGCGCGACGTCGGCAACTTCGTGCTCACGCATTCCGAGATCCGCATTCCCGAGGATTCATGCGAGTTCGCGATCAACGCATCGAACGAACGCTTCTGGGAGCCGCCGGTGCGCCGTTACGTGCAGGAATGCAAGGACGGCAGAACGGGCTGTCGCGGCCAGGACTTCAACATGCGCTGGATTGCGTCGATGGTCGCGGAGGTGCATCGCATTCTCATGCGCGGCGGCGTGTTCATGTATCCGCGCGACTTCAAGACGCCTGCAATGGAAGGCCGGTTGCGTCTGCTCTATGAAGCGAACCCGATGAGTTTTCTGATCGAACAGGCGGGTGGACTATCGACCACGGGTCGCGAGCGCATTCTCGATCTCACGCCGCGCGCGCTGCATCAACGCGTGCCGGTCATTCTGGGATCGCGCAATGAAGTCGCGCGCATTCATCGCTACCACGGCGAGCACGACCGGGGCGAAGACAAGCCGTTTTCGTCACCACTTTTCAACGAGCGCTCGCTGTTCCTGCCGGAGACGCCCGCTTAAAAACGGTTGCAAGCGCACAGAACACATGGATGGCTCGGCTATACATAAGACCGGAGCAGGCGCTTCGATGTGCGCTTCGGTCAACAGGGAGGCAAGCGCATGTCAACCAAACATCCGATCGTCGCCGTGACCGGTTCGAGCGGCGCCGGCACGACCACCGTCATGAAGAGCTTCACGCATATCTTCAGACGCGAGCGCATCAACGCGCAGATCGTCGAGGGCGATGCGTTTCATCGTTACGATCGCCTCGGCATGCGCGAAGCCTTGAAGCAAAGCGAGCGCGACGGTCTGCAGAACTTCAGTCATTTCGGACCCGAAGCCAACCTGCTCGAAGAACTGCAGCAGTTGTTCGCGACCTATGGTGAAACGGGCGGCGGCAAGTTTCGCCGCTACATCCACGACGACGCCGAAGCCGCGCGTTTCAAACAGGACGCGGGCACCTTCACGCCCTGGGAAGACGTCACGGCGGATACCGATCTGATGTTCTACGAAGGGCTGCATGGCGGCGTGGTGACCGACAAGGTGGATGTCGCGCGTCACGCCGATCTTCTCGTGGGCGTGGTGCCCATCATCAATCTCGAATGGATTCAGAAGCTGCATCGCGATCAGAACCTGCGTGGCTATTCGCACGAAGCCGTGGTCGACACGATCCTGCGCCGCATGCCCGATTACGTGAACTACATTTGTCCGCAGTTTTCGCATACGCACGTGAACTTCCAGCGCGTGCCGACCGTGGATACATCGAATCCGTTCACGGCACGCGAGATTCCGCAGGCCGACGAAAGCTTCGTCGTGATTCGCTTCGCGCGGCCCAAGGGCATCGACTTCCCTTATCTGCTGACCATGCTGCACGACTCTTTCATGTCGCGGCCCAACGTGATCGTCGTGCCGGGAGGCAAGATGGGACTCGCTATGCAACTCATCTTCACGCCGATGATTTTGCAGCTGCGCGACCGACGCGCGCGCGCTTAAAAGATTTCCCACCATTGCATCGAAGGAGGCCTCTCATGAGCGCCGTCGCTGAAGCTTTGCCCAAAGCGCGTCACACACCCGACATTCGACAGATGGCCAACGCGCTGCGCATGCTCGCGGTCGATGCGGTCCAGCAAGCGAATTCGGGGCATCCCGGCATGCCGATGGGCATGGCGGAGATTGCCGTCGCGCTGTGGGGCCGTCATCTGAAGCACAATCCCGCGGACCCCGACTGGCCGGATCGCGACCGCTTCGTTTTATCGAACGGTCATGGTTCCATGCTGCTTTATGCGCTCCTGCATCTCACCGGCTACGACTTGCCGATAGAAGAACTGAAACGCTTCCGGCAGATGGGCAGCAAGACGCCGGGACATCCGGAGGTGGGCGTGACGCCCGGTGTCGAAACCACGACGGGACCACTCGGGCAAGGACTCGCGAATGCGGTCGGCATGGCGCTCGCCGAGGCTTTGCTTGCGCGCGAGTTCAATCGGCCGGGGCATGAGATCGTCGATCATCGCACGTATGTTTTCGCGGGCGATGGCTGTCTCATGGAAGGCATTTCGCACGAAGCGGCATCGCTTGCGGGCACGTTGGGTCTGAACAAGCTCGTCGTGCTGTACGACGACAACGGCATCTCCATCGACGGTCACGTGCTGGGCTGGTTCACCGACGACACCCCGCAACGCTTCGCCGCTTACGGATGGAATGTGCTGCGCGCAGTCGATGGCCACGACGCCGATGCGGTCTCGCATGCGCTGCAGCAGGCGCGCGTATCGACGAAGCCGACGCTCATCTGTTGCAAGACCGTGATCGGCAAGGGCTCCCCGGCGATGTCCGGCACGCACGATGTCCACGGGGCGCCGCTCGGCACGCAAGAAGTCGAAGCGACGCGGCGCGCGCTCGACTGGCCGCATGCGCCATTCGAAATTCCCGCTTCGATACGCGAACGCTGGAATGCGCGCGAAGCGGGCGCGGCGGCGCAAGAGAATTGGAACGCGCGTCTGCAGGCGTATCGCCGCGTGTATCCGGATGAAGCGGCGGAGTTCGAACGCCGTGCGCGCGGCGCGTTGCCCGCGAATTGGCGCGATTCGGCGCATGCACTCGTGCGCGATGCCGACCGCGCCGGTCAGACGGTCGCGACACGCAAGGCATCGCAGATGGCCATCGAAGGACTCGCGCGCGCGCTGCCTGAACTGCTCGGCGGATCGGCGGATCTGACGGGCTCCAATCTCACGCGATGGAAGGACGCGAAAGACGTCGTATCGAACGGTGAAGATGGCATTGCGGGCAACTATATCCATTTCGGCGTGCGCGAATTCGGCATGAGCGCGGTGCTGAACGGCGTGGCGTTGCATAAAGGCTATCTGCCGTTTGGCGGCACGTTCCTCACGTTCTCCGACTACTCGCGTAACGCCTTGCGCATGGCCGCGTTGATGAAGACGCGCGCGGTGTTCGTCTTTACGCACGATTCGATCGGCCTTGGCGAGGACGGCCCGACGCATCAGCCTATCGAGCACGCCGCCACGTTGCGCATGATTCCCGGTCTCGATGTCTGGCGCCCGTGCGATACGGTCGAGACGGCGCAAGCGTGGATCAGCGCGGTCGAGCGCGACCGGCCTTCGTGTCTCTTGCTGTCGCGGCAGAACCTGCCTTTCGTGCCGCGCGATGAAGCGCAGATCGATGGTATAGAGCGCGGCGGTTATGTGCTCGTTGACTGGCCACCGACGAGCGAACGCGATGCGCGCCGCGTCGTGTTGATGGCGACCGGTTCGGAGGTGTCGCTGGCGCTCGCGGCGGTCGAGCCGCTGAAGGCGCAAGGCATCTTGGCGCGTGTGGTGTCGATGCCGTCCACCACCGTGTTCGACCGGCAGTGTCAGGTGTGGCGCGAGCGCGTGCTGCCCGAGGGCGTGCCGCGCGTGGCAATAGAAGCGGGCGTGACCGGATTCTGGCGGCAGTACGTCGGTTTGCAGGGCGGTGTGATCGGCATCGACCGGTTCGGCGAGTCCGCACCTGCGAGCGAACTGTTCGCGCATTTCGGTGTGACGACGGAAGCGCTAGTCGATGAAGCGAAGCGCGTCGCTGCCTGATTTCTATTCCCGCCAACGGAGACATGACGATGGCTTTTATCGCATTGAGACAATTGCTCGACCACGCGGCCGAGCACGATTACGGCGTGCCTGCGTTCAACGTCAACAACATGGAGCAGGTGCACGCGATCATGCAGGCCGCCGAGGCGACGCAAAGCCCGGTGATCCTGCAGGCGTCGGCGGGCGCGCGCAAGTATGCGGGCGAGACGTATCTGCGGCATCTGGTGCTGGCGGCCATCGAGGCGCATCCGGAGCTTCCGGTGGTGCTGCACCAGGATCACGGCGCGAGCCCTTCGGTGTGTCAGCAGGCGATCCGTTCCGGCTTCACGTCCGTGATGATGGACGGCTCGCTCATGCCGGACCAGAAGACGCCTGCGGACTACGACTACAACGTCGAGGTCAGCCGGCGCGTGGTGGATGCGGCGCATTCGGTCGGCGTATCGGTGGAAGGGGAACTGGGCTGCCTGGGTTCGCTCGAAACCGGCCTTGCGGGCGA
Organism: Caballeronia sp. LZ003; assembly: GCF_031451465.1. NCBI lineage: Bacteria > Pseudomonadati > Pseudomonadota > Betaproteobacteria > Burkholderiales > Burkholderiaceae > Caballeronia > Caballeronia sp. LZ003. Next base: position 133,580 of record NZ_JARUXJ010000004.1, read on the forward strand.
AGAGGACGGCGTGGGCGTAAAGGGCGCGCTCAGTCACGACCGCTTGCTCACCGATCCCGATGAAGCGCGCGCCTTCGTCGAAGCGACGGGCATCGATGCGCTGGCGATTGCCATTGGCACGTCGCACGGCGCTTACAAGTTCAGCCGTCAGCCGACGGGCGATATTCTCGCGATAGACCGCATCGCCGAGATACACGCGCGCATTCCGGATACGCATCTCGTGATGCATGGCTCGTCTTCGGTGCCGCAGGAGTGGCTGACGGTGATACGCGAGCACGGCGGCGAGATTGGTTCGACGTTCGGCGTGCCGGTCGAGGAGATACGGCGCGGGATTGCGAATGGCGTGCGCAAGGTCAATATCGACACGGACATTCGCCTTGCGATGACGGGCGCGATGCGTCGCGCGATGGCATCGGCGCGCTCGGAGTTCGATCCGCGTCACGCTTTGAAGGCGGCGACGGCGGCGGCGAGGGACTTATGTATCGAACGGTTCGAGGCGTTCGGGTGCGCGGGGCAAGCGGCGAGGATCAAGCCGATGGCGTTGGAGGCTATGGCGAGGCGGTATCACTGAGGGACTGGTCAGTTGCGTGAATAGTCTCTGCTTTGGCTCTCAACCAAAGCAGAGACCGATCAAACGACGGTGACGCAGTCGTGGTACGGCGAGAGAAGTCGATCGGAGGTAATCAATCGCAGAAGCTCGCTCGCAGCTTGCGCGACCAGCAGACGATCAAAGGGATCGTAGTGAAAAAGCGGTAGGTCACGTACTGCAAGCGCATGCATATGACTCACGGTAAGTTCGGCATAAGCAAGGTCATCCACTCCGTTGAGGATTTGCTGCACACGCGGTTCAAGCTTGCCGCGAGCGGCTTTGATAGCCAGTTCCCAGATGCTTGCGGAACTGACGTAGATTTCAGTTGCATCTTCGATCAGACTGCGTGCCTTCTTTGGAAGCCGTCGGTCTTCGGTCACGGACCAGACATAGATGTGCGTATCGAGCAACAGTCGCATTACCGGCCCTCGAACGCGGCGAGTATGTCGTCGGGCAGCGGCGCAAGCAACGCTTCGGTTATCGCATCGACCTCTTCTTGCGAGATGAGTCCCTTCGCGATGCCAATCCTCCTGCCCTTGACTCGACGAATGCAGCTGAGCGTAAAGGACGGGCCCGAGTCGTCTTGTATTTCAACCCTTTCCCCCTTTAGCGCCAGCTCAATAAGTTGCGAAAAGTTAGCTTTAGCATATTCAATGCTGACAGTGTGCATCATGTTGTGCTCCGGATAACTAAGTTAGCGTTTCAACATGCTAGACGGTTTGAAACGCCTCGTCGATATGCCGAACAGCCAATTGGGAGCAACCTCATGCCGACCGAATCTCCGCCGGGCGAACCGGGCGCGGATGCCGCGACTTTCGCGCTCATCGCCACCGACGGCACGACCCGCACGCTCGACAGTCTCAAGGGCGAGCGCGGCCTCGTCATCGTGTTCATGTGCAATCACTGCCCGTATGTGAAAGCTGCGTTGCCAGGCCTCATCCGCGACGCCATCCAGCTACGTGAAACAGGCGTGAACGTCGTCGGCATCAACTCGAACGATGCAAGCGTCTACACCGACGACGATTTCGACGCCATGGTGCGCCTCGCCGAAAATCAACGCCTGCCGTTCCCGTATCTCTTCGATGAAACGCAGCAAGTCGCGCATGCATACGGCGCCGTCTGCACGCCGGAATGCTTCGGTTTCGACCATGAGCTGAAGCTGCGCTATCGCGGCAGAATCGATGCATCGCGCAAGGAACCGTTGCCCGATGCGCGCCGCGATCTCTACGAAGCCATGCGCGACATCGCGGTCCATGGCACCACACAGGCTCTGCAACTCCCCGCGCTCGGCTGCTCGATCAAATGGAAAGCGTCGTGACTCAGCGTTTTCTGGTGGGCCCGGGCGCATGCCACGCGCTCAAGTCCTCTTCGGGCCGATCCACCTCGCATCCCCAATCGAGCGGCTGATCCTGATCGAAGCGCTTGCCGAGTTGCCACGCGATCTCGGCCCGCGCGAGTTGCACGCCCATGTAGAACGCGTGTCCGCCATCGGCTTCGAGTTTGAGATCGGGATAAAGCGCGAACGGATCGATTGCAAGGCGATGCCCGTCGCGGTTGTAGACGTGAATGCCATCGGCGGAAACCTGCACGCGAAAGTTGGGGTCGCGCACCGCCGCCGCGAGCGCGCCGATCTCCTCGGCGTTATAAGGAAACGGCCGCTTCGAATGCAGCGCCGACAAGTCGCTCGATATGCCCTTCGGCAAGGTCTGTGTCTCACGCGCCGCATGCATCACGCGCCGCGCGACATCGGCTTCACGCACGGCGCGGCGGGCATGCAGACTCACGGAAGTGGTCAGCACGGCCGCGACGCGCAACTCCGCCGCCATGCCGAACAGCACGGCGTTGATGCCGCTCGTGTCCGCCTCGGTCAACTCGGTCACGTTGCCGACGCCCATCATGATCGGCACATCGGCGTAGCGTTCTCGCAGGCCTACATAGCGCGCAATGGATGCCGCGAGCCCGAACGGGATCGGATCGAGAATCGGATCGGCGAGAAACGGACGACCGCGTTGCTGCATGATGTCGATGGCCGCATCGAGCGATGTCACGTCGAGCGGTTCGCGCGGCACGAGTATCGGCGTCGATGCCACTTCGTCGGCGACCCACAACGTATCCACATTCAGGCTCATCACGTAATCGGCGCCCGCGTGTCCGCCGCGCACGAGTTCATCGGTAAGCATGGAATCGACACTTACGCGAAAACCGCGTTCCTTGAGCATCGTCACCGCATCTTCCAGATGCGGAAACGGCGTAGCGGGCAGGCAACCGATATCGATTACATTCGCGCCCTGAGCCTGATAGTCAAGCGCGCGTGCCGCGATGCCATCGAGATCGAGACGCGGCGCATCGACGATCTCCGCGAAAATTTCCGTCTCGTAACGCGAGAGATCCACCTTTCGCGCCTCGCGGCCGAAGAACTGCGGCAAGTCCTTGACTTCTTCGGGACCGCGCTCGACCTTCACGCCGAAATGCGCGGAGAGCATGTCGAGGTCGCCACGGCATCGGCCGGGCACGATCACGCGGTGCGTGCCTTCGGTGAGCGGCGGCACCACGCGCCGGCGGATCATGTCGGCCGTCATCAGCCCCGCGACCTGCAAGCCGATTTCGCGCACTTCCCACGAAAATGGCGAGTCCTGATTCGAAGTCGGTGCGATGCCTTCCAGCACTTGTTGAAGACTGCGTTCGGCGAGCCGCCCGGTCAGGAAGACGATGTGTTCCATGCGAGCTTCAGTTCGGATAGCCGTTGATCGAGAGCGTGGCGCAAGTCGTCGAGCGTGCGCGCGACCGTCGTGAGTTCGAAGCGCGCAAGCCGTTCGACGTTGTCGAATTCGATGGCGCGCGGCCGCAGTTCGACCCATTGACGCGGCGCATGCGTGATGACGCTCGGTTCCGTATCGCATGCATACACGATGCCCGGCACACACTGCTTACCGGCCTGCGCGAAGAGATTGGTCGGGAGCGTATCGGAGATGCCGAACGCGCACTTGGCGACGGTGTTGCTCGTTGCGGGCGCGATCACGACGGTGTGATAGTCGCCCTGATATAGCATGCCGACGGGCACGCTGCTCGCGCTGTTATCGCGAAACACGCGAAAGCGTTCGCGCAGTTTCGCGAGGGTCCAGCCGTAGAGCGGCAGCACTTCCTCGCCCGCGGACGACAAGAACATGTCGACGCCCGGCAAGCGCAGCGCAAGCTCGATGGATTCCTCGAGCATATGGCCGGAGCCCGTGACGCACCACGCAAAGCGCGCGTCGGCTTTGAATTCGTCGAGCCGGCGCGCGGGCGTGGGTTCGCTGGACCGTTCCGTCATGCGTCGGCTTGATCCGTTGCGTTGGGCGAGTCGTGCGACAACCTGATATGCAGACGATGCATCTTCCGGTACAACGTGTTGCGGCTGATGCCGAGCACCTTCGCCACGTTGCTCACGTTCCAGCGATGTTCGTCGAGCAATTGCAGCACGGTCTCGCGCTCACGCAACTGAATGGCGTTGAGCGTGGACGTATCGGCGTCTTCGGTGAGATGCGCGAACGTAGCGGCGACATTCGGCGTGCGCGGCGCGCTTTGCGTCGCGGTCTGCGCCGACACACCGTTGACGATTTCCGGCGGCAGATGCGCGCAGCGAATCTCGGGACCGTCGCACAACGCAATCGCCATTTGCAGCACATGCCGCAACTGCCGGATGTTGCCGGGCCACGCATAACTCAGCAGCGCCTGCCGCGCTTCGACGCTCAATGAAGGCGGCTCGGACGTTTCCGTTTCGAGGATATGGCAGATGAGCGCGAGCGCATCGGCCCGTTCGCGCAACGGCGGCAGATTGATCTCGATCCCGTTCAGCCGATAGTACAAGTCCTCGCGAAAGAGGCCGGTCTGCACGAGTTCGATCAGGTTTCTATGGCTCGCGCTGATGAGCTGAAAGTCCACCTTCACGGTGGTTTCAGCACCGAGCGGCGTCACCTCGTGCTCTTCCAGTACGCGTAAGAGACGCGCTTGCAGAGCGAGCGGCATGTCGCCGATTTCATCCAGAAACAGCGTGCCGCCATTGGCCTGCACGATCTTGCCGCGCCGGCCTTCGCGCTGCGCGCCGGTGAAAGCGCCCGCGCGATACCCGAACAACTCGCTCTCGATGAGATTCTCCGGCAACGATGCACAGTTCACCGCGACGAACGCACCCGACCCGTTCGGGCTGATGCTGTGCAGCGCATTGGCGAACACTTCCTTGCCGGTGCCGGTCTGGCCGCGCAAGATGATCGGGATCTTGCGCTGGATCACGCGCGCCGCAAGCTGAATCTGCGAAGCCATGCGCGGATCGCCGAATTCCAGATGCGAGAGTTTGTCGAGGCGGCCCGCGCCGGTGCTCGCGCCATCACGAACGTCGCGGACGTCCTGGGCATCGCGTTTGGGCGCTCTTACGCGCGATCCCGGCGCGGAAGAATCGCGCGTGACGGGATCGTTCAGGAGAATGCGGCTCGTGTCGCGCATGCCTTCGCGCGGCGTCTGCGCGGTCAGGAAAAAGCGCGTGTTGGCCTTCGCGCTATACACGGTCACCGGATGAAACGAGCCGCGAATGCTGCGCGCGATCATGTCTTCGAGCGATGCGTTGAACGCTTCCTCGATGCGCTTGCCGTACAACTCCGCGGGCGAACGCAGATCGAGCTGAAAGAGCGCGCTGCGGCTCGCGGCGAGCACCACGCCGTCGTCGCTGACAGCGAGCTTGCCCGCGTGCAGCGTGCCGACGAATTCCGGCCGGCTATGAAAATGAATCATGTTCGCGTGACGGTAGCGCGCATCGATCAAACGATTTTCGATCATCTGCCGCGACATGCCGACGAGCACCAGCGAATGCTGTTGCAAGAGCTTCGAGCGGCTCGTGACATCGAGCACGCCGACCACCGTGCCGCGATCGTCGAAGATCGGCGCGGCCGAACACGTGAGCGACGTATAGCGCGGATAGAAATGCTCGTGCTGGCACACGGCAATGCAGTCGCGTTCGATCAGGCACGTACCCATGCCGTTGGTGCCCGCTTCGCGCTCGCTCCACACGGCGCCCACGCGCAGGCCATCGGCGGCGACGGCCTCGCCGAACGGCACCGAGGACACCTGATGAACGATCACGCCGTCCGCATCGACGAGTACGACAGCGAGTTCGGGATCGGCCAGTTGCTGATAAAGCGTCGTCATCTCCAGCTTCGAGCACGCGATGAGATCGCTCGCGGCCTCGCGGCGCTCGGTGAGTTCGCGCTGCGTGAGCACGGGTGGCATGACGAAATGGCCGGGGTCGAGCCTGAACTCCGTCAGGCAGCGCGTCCACGATTGCGCGACCGAAGCGCTGGTGCGGCGTGACGCCAGCGGATTGTTCACGATATTCAGCACTTCCCTGACATGCGTATCTACGTCTGCTAGCAACGACATGGGGCCGTGTCTCCGTGACGTCCGTTCCGGCTGCGCTCGTACGTGTTTACGCGTACGGCACAGCCGTCGAAAGTCGAATCTGTTGTGTTTTCCGCTGGCGCTGCGGGTCTCGCTACTCTATTGGTACTTGTATTTGCCGATAACCGCATGCGCGCGCCTCGTGGCCGTAGTGCCCGATCACCCTCAGTCGGCCAGCACGGTTCTCAAAAACTTTACATGCTCTGACGCATTGGTTCAATAAGTAGTCGCATTGGTTTAAGCGTTCTTGCCCGCTTCTTGCTTGGAGCTTACGGATTTTTCGATGCCGTTCCGGAGACGACGATATGGGCAAATTCGAACCGATTCGCGACGCCAGTCAGGCGGACGCCGATGCATCCCGTGGGGCTCACATGGATATCGTCTATATCGAGGGACTCACGGGCCAGACGGTGATCGGCATCGACAAGAGCGAGCTGCACGACCCGCAGCCGGTGCGCATGAATCTCGCGATCGGCGTGCCCTCGCTGCGCGCGTGCGTCACGGATCGTATCGAAGATACCGTCAATTATGCTGCGGTGCGGGAGGCGATTCTCGGGCTCCTGGCAGCGCACCATGTGCAGTTGCTCGAAGCGCTCGCCGAACAGATCGCGCAGCGCGTGATCGCGGACTTCGGCGCGCATTGGGTGAAGGTATCGCTCGAAAAGCCGGCCAAGTTCGAGGATGTCGAAGCGGTGGGCGTCGTCATCGAAAGGCGGCGGAGCACGGCGACGGCATCGCCGCGTGGCGGCGTGAGTCTCGCGTGGATCGGACGCGGCTATATGCCGGAATGAGCGTCGAATCTTGCCGGTGCGTCATTGACGACACCGGCAGCATCTGCATGAAACGGCTGAACCGGCTTATCGAGCCGCCGCCTTCTGCACGATTCCGCAAGCCTTGAATGCGTCCTTCTGAAGCTCGCGGTACTTCTTCGTCTGTGCCTTGGCGCGATCCACGCGAAACTCGCCGCCGCCTTCGCCACCGAGCGAGGCGTACTTGGAGAACGTCATCTGCTCGACGAAATCGTCGTAGGTGAGGCTCTGGGAGATCTTGTCGATGGCGCAGGAGCACTTGTAGACGTTGGCGAAGTCGTGGCCGTTGTCGTCCATGCAGCCGAGCACGTATTCGACGCGTCCCTCGGTCGGATAATCATGTCGCGAAGCGGAAGCGCCGTCCTTGGCCGCAGCCGTCGCGCCGAACGAAAGCGGCGAAGCGAGCGAGAGGCAAGTGAGCACCGTCAACGCGCAGCAACGTGGGGTCATGCGATAAGCCTCGTATTCATCCGTGATTCATGTTTGATTCGAAAGCAGCCGGCGCGGATGCAAGCCCCGCGCCGGCCACGACAGACGATCAGTTCGCTGCGAACGGATGCGCCGCCGATCCCTTCTTCGAAACGACTTCCGAAGCCTTGGGCTCGCCCGCCACCGCACGCTGGAGAGCTTCCTTGGTTGCCTTGTAGTTGTACTCCTGAATCTTCTTGTCGTCATCCGCTTCCCAGTGGATGAAAACCCCGACGCAGATGAAAAGGTCGTCGGCTTCGTCGGCGGGAATGGTGCCGTCCTCCACGCTGTCGGCGACCGCGAGCGCCACCGCATGCTGCGCCGGGCCGAACATCTGCACGGCTTGCTTCGCGCCCTTGATCGTGACCTTGTTGAAGAGAATGGTGTTCGGCTTGGTCAGCAAATTCGGTGCGACCACGGCGAGTAGCGATGTGAAGCCGTCCTTGTTGTTGGTCAGCGCGTTGCAGAACGCGGTCTCGGCAGCGGAACCTCGCGGTCCGATGATCAAGTCGATGTGAGCGACTTCGTTGCCATCGCCGACGAGCGACTCTCCTACCAGAACGCGGTTGATCTTGGCCATGCTCTTCCTCCAATGGATTTGTTTCTAGGGACGTCTGACTCGCTCCCGAAGCACGATCCTCAAACCCGTCTCAAGGCGTTCGCACCGCGCAAAGCGGACTGCATAAACGCGAAGTTCCTAACATGTTCCGTGCCAATTTTTGTCCGCACCCGGCGCGCTTCGTGCAAATCAATCGGCAAACGCGCCCATCGCGAGCGCCACGAACAAGGTTGCAACCGCGAGGTCCGCGCTCGTGCCGGGGTTGATGCCGCGCGCCTTCAGTTCGGCGTCCCACGAGTCGAATGCGGGGCAGTCGTGAAAACTTCCTTCGGCGCGCCATCGGTCGTGATGTAAAGCTGCATCGCGCGTGACACTTTGCGCCATCGCCGCGCCGAGCTTGCGCACTATGTGCGAATCGGGCCATGAACGCAGGAAGATGAGGAATGCGTCGAGCATGGCTTCCTGTGCCGTCGATGCATCGATCAGTCGGACGGTATCGAAGATATCGGCGAAGCCATTGGCGTATTGCCGCGCGATGCTGTCGCGGTCGGCGGCAAGCGTCATCGCCGCGCGCAGGTCGATAGCTGGCGCGGCGTGGACGGTTTGTTCCGGCGCGTCGCCGAGGCCGCCCGGATTGGCCAGCGCAATCGCGCGGTAAGCGAGGCGCGCGTCTTCCAGGTCGAGCGCATGCAGCACCCTTTGCGTTGCAGTGCGCCAAGCGGCGATATCGCGTGGAGCGGTTTCTTCGAAAGCCACGCACAGCGGCGCGCACAAGAGCACGATGCCGAGGTTCGTATTGCAGCCTGCAACGTCGAAACTGCGGCGCACCGCTTCGAGAATGCGCGTGCCGACGCTTGCATTCGGCTCGAACAAGCCGATTGCAGCCGCTTGAGCGCTTTCGACGAACTGGCTCGCGATCATTCCGTGTCCGGCGCTCGCCGTGCTCACGTTGCCCGGTTTGCGCGTTTCCACATCGAGCCGGCATGCGCGCAGAAAAGCCGCTTTGATGTGATGAAGCTCAGGCATCGCCGCTCGCCCGTGCGAGGTTTCCTTTCGAAGCCGCGAGCTTGTGGTCGAGCAGATCGTCGACGAGCAGCGCGGCGATATCGAGCGATGTCACCGATTGCAGCCCGCGCCACGCCGCCACGCCGTTCACTTCGAGCACGAGCGGCCGGCCGCCTTCCGGCGCGATGAGATCGACGCCCGCGTAATCCAGGCCGAGCGCAGCGGTTGCGCCCACCGCCGTTTCCGCGAGCGCGGGCGTGAGTTCGGCGGGCTCGCAGCGTGCACCGCGCGCGAAGTTATGAATCCAGTTCTCGCCGCCCACGCGCTTCATCGCGGCCACGGCCCGCGTGCCGATCACGAACACGCGCCAGTCGAAACCGGGCTCGCCGCTATCGACATAACGCTGAAGATATGCGACCTGACTAAAAGGCTTGAGCGATGGCAACGGCGCGCACGCCTGCCCGCGCGAGCGCGCGCCGAGCCGCTTCAAGCCCTTGCCTTGCGAGCCGAACAGCGGCTTGATGACGACCTGCCTGCCCGCAGCCGCCTCGCGCATCAACACGCGTTGCGCATGCGCCGTGGATTCGCCGGCCCATGTGGCCGGGGTCGGCACGCCGTAGCGGTTGAGCAGAAAGCTCGTCATCGACTTATCCACGCTGCGCTCGATCGCGCGGGCGTCGTTATAGACCGGCACGCCGCATTCGCGCAGCGCATGCAGAATGCCGAGCCGCAACGTGACCTGCTCGAAGGTTCCGCCCGCGATGCCGCGCACGAATACCGCATCGGGCAGGGCGTGGCCGAAGCCGGGAATCGCGAGGCCGAACGGTGGCCAGGTGGTGTCGATACGGCAATCCGCGAGATCGACGCAACGCGCCTCCACGCCGCGCGCGCGGAACGCCTTCTTCAGCCGGCCCGTGTGCCAGCCGGTTTCGTCGGTCATGATGGCGACGCGCGATACCATCGTCATGCCGCGTCCTTCTTGCCGCGCCATTGCGCATCGAGCAGCGCCTGATCGAGCTTGCCGCCGCGATAGGTCGCGCCGCTTTCTAGGCTTGATACCCACGCTTCGGCGGGCGCGAAGAGCGCGCCATCGATCTGATAAAAGTCGTAGTTGAACGACGTGAAGATTTCCGCGAAGGGACGCCCGTAATCGCGCGCATTCGCCGAAGGCAACTCGGCGGCAAGGCGCTTCGCCACGGCATCGCTCCTGACGGTGAGATGCACGCGGCCTCCGTAGAGAATGGCGTCGTTGGTGCGGCCCATCGCCTGAATGGCGTCGGGCGAGGGCGGCGGCAAGGGCGCGGTGCCGCTGCCTTCCACGATCTCGCTCAGGTCCACGCCCAGCACATGCGTCTTATGGAGCGCCACTTCCACCACGCGTGCAACGACTTGCACCGTGCCCGCCACAGACTGCGTCGGCGTGACCGCGATGACGAGCTTGTCCGCCGCGAGCCCGCAATCCGCGAGTACTTTGTCGATGACGATCTGCGGTGGCAAGCGGTCCACTTCCATGACGAGCGCGCCGCGTTCGTGATGGTCGCGATACGCGAGTTCGTCGAAGAGCGGCTCCTTGCCTGCAAGCGCGCGCGCTGGCCCCGAGCCGAGCGAGAAGAATTTCTTGCCGCCCGTTTGTTCCTTCGTCGCCGAAAGACTCCAGCCCGCGTACTGACTGCCGAGACACGCGAGCACGGGGTTCGAGGTCTGCACTTCGATATAGCTCGGCCAGGAAGGCGCGGCATCGAAAGCGCTGCGCAACTCGACACGCCCGAGCCCGCCCATGCAGATACGCGCGATCAAGAGGCCCGCTTCGGCGCTGCCTGCGGCGTTCACGCCAGCATCGACGATAACGGTGCCAGCCGGCGTGCGCGTGACTTCCACCCGCAAGCGCGCGGCGTCGTCGATCAGGCGATCCACGAGCCTCGCGCTCGATGCGTTGACGCTGAGTTGATTCGATGAAGTCATGGGCAGTATGAGTCGATGCGTTGCAGAAGCCGCGCGCTTTCATTTGTCAGTGCATTGCGCAAGGCGTCGAGCGTGGGCGCGGCCGCGGTGACCGTGCAGACCGGCATGCCCGCTTCGATGCGCGCGCCGGTGAGCGGCACGTCGTGACACGCGGGGTCTTCGAAACACGCATCGCTGAAGAGGCGCGACACGGTGAACGACGCGGGCGCAAAGACCACGCGCTGGCCCGCTATCGACGCCGGCGTTCGCGACGATGCAAGCGTCGAACGCGGCAACGCGCCGTGCAGGCATGCGTCGAGATGCGCGCCGATCAATCCGCGCGGCCATTCATCGGGCCATGCGGCTTCGTAGAGCGCCATCGTCGAGGAGGGGCGTGTGTTCACTTCGAGGACTTGAAACGTGTCGTCATCGAGCAGAAAGTCAATGCTGTTGAGGCCCGTCAAGCCGGTCTTCCACACGATGGTTTCGATGGCGGCAACGATGCGCTCGGTTATCCCTGGCGGCAATGCGATCGGCCCGAGCGAACCCGCGTGCACGAAAGGCAGACGCCCCGTTTCGATACTCAACTGTTCCGCGAAGCCAATGATCGCCGCTTCGCGACGCGCCGCGACGAAGAGCGCGGACATCGAACGGCCTTGCGCGAGACGCTGAAAATAGGCATCGGCGGGAGCGTTGTCAGCGTGTTCCGCCCATTCGATATGCGTGCCGCCGCAGCCGTCCGAACGCTTCATGAGCCAGCCGCGCGCATCGGCGGGCCTGCCGAAGCGCACTGCCGGATGCGCGATCTGCGCGTCGTCGAGCAGCGCGAAGAAGCGGCGCGGGTCGCGCACCGCGGCGGCTTCCACGCCATTGCCGATGAAGCGCGGCATATGCGGCATGCGGCTCAGTTCACTCGCGAGCGGTTCGAGCCCGCTCGTCACGATGAGCCCCAGCATGCGCGGCAGACGCGCGGCGCATTCGAGCGCATCGAAAAGACGGGTGCGGTCTATCGACAAGCCATCCCCTCCGATATCGAACCACATGCCCGAGTTCTCGCGCGTGTCGCGGTCGCCGAAGATATCGAGCGCCACGACGTTGAGCCCGGCACGCGCGGCGGATTGCGCGAGCAGCCGGGCTGAAAGCCCCGCCACGGCGACGCGTGGCGCACGCGCTGCAACGGAATGGATCATGAGCCGAGCCCCGCGACGACCGCGCGCGCTTCGTCGAATGCTTCGGGATAGCCGAGATACACGGGCTTGCCGCCGGTACGCATGCGCAAGAAGAGCCGATGCTCCGCCTGATACTTCACATTGCCAATGGCGAGCGCGCCGATGCCGATGGCGTCCGCGCGTGCCGCGCCCGCGAGCGGCTTGCCGTTGTCCATCACGTTGACGCCCGCGATGCCTTCGGGCGGCACCGCGTTGACGTCCGCCGCGATCAGCAGGTTCTTGGCATGCGCGAGATCGGCGGCACTCATCACCTGCACGCCTGCAACTGCGGTGGCGAAGACGACTTCCGCACGCGCCAGTTCGCGATGCAATTGCTCGGGCGTGCCGGTCGCAACACCGCAAGTGGCAATGTCGAAGCGCCGGTTGATCTCGTCGCTCACCTGGGTCGCGCGTGACTGGCTCGAATGGCTCGCGACGACGACATCCGCGCCGAGCGATGCGGCCATCGCGGCCGCGACGCGTCCCACCGCGCCCGTGCCGCCGAGTATCAAGACGCGCTTGCCGCCGAGATCGACGCCATGCACGGCCTTCAGATGTTTTTCCGCGAGCGCGACGAGCGCGGCGGCCGTGGTGTAGGCGCCCGATGGGTCGGTGAAGACAGAGACCTCGAAGGGCGGGACCATCGCCTGACGCGCCTTTTCGAGCATGTCGGCGGCGAGCATGACATCGCGTCCGCCTATGAAGATGCCCGTGCGCGATACGCCCTTCGGTCCGCGTGAAAAGATCGCATCCTGCGTGAGTTGCACGACGATATCTTCATCGACATTGCAGTAAGGCACGACGATCTGATAGCCGGCATCGGCCGCCATGTTGACATCGAACGGACTCATCTGCGGCGTGCTCGTGAACATGTGGAGCACATAAGGTCTTTCGAAAGCTTCGGACATGTCGATGGACTCGTGGTCGATTTGGAATTGATGAACGCAGGTTCAGGCAGCATCCGCGCCTTGCTCTCGGCGGTTGGCGGCACGCCATGTCGCGCCGCGATTGCGGCCGGTAGCGATGGAAAAGGTGAGGGGTGCGCGAGGCGTCACGCGTTGCGCGGTCGCGAGTGCGCGTTCGGCGTCCTGCGCGCTTGCGACGAACGCGAAGCCGACCGGTCCCCATGACGTCTGCCCGATGCCGGCCTTCTGCTCGGCGGCGACGGCTTCGAGCGCGCGCGCCACGGCGGGGCTTGCGAACACGCCGCCTTGCACGGGCGCGAAGTATTCGCCGATGGTCTGCTGCAAGTCGCTGATGGCGTCGGCGAAGGTATCGAAGTCGCTTTCGGCGGCGGCGGGCAGGATACGCATCAGCGCGAGATGACTGAGATGCGCGGCGAGTGTTTCAGGGAAGGGATCGAGTGCGGCGAGTCCGCGCCTTTCTTCGTCGCCGTGCAGACCTTCGCGCGAGGTGTCGTCGATAAGAAGCACGCGCCAGTCATCGGGGAAGGCCTGGCGCGAGATCAGCGGCGGCAACGTATTCGCGGATGCGTGGCGCACGTCGCGGCCGCCGTCGAGAATGAGGCCGCCGTGATCGAAGCCATGAATGCCGATGCCGGAGCGCGCGCCCCGTTTGAGTATGCGCGCGATGTCCGCAGTGTCTATGCCGTTGTGACCGGTTGCTCGTGCGAAGGCGGTGCCGAGCGTGAGGGCGAGCTGCGTGCCAGAGCCGAGGCCCGTATGCGCGCGCGGTGCTTCGTGTACGTCTATATCGACGGCACGCGGTTCATTGAACGCCGCCTGCAATTGCTGAAGGTAATGAGCGATACGCTCTTTCTGCGCTTCCGTGACATGGCCTTCTATATGCGCCGTCTGCTGCCGCGTGCCATGAGCGATGCACGCGGTGAGACGCGTGCCGTGTCCTTCTATCGCGAGCCCGAGGCTGCCGAAGGCGCGGCCTGAGGAGCCGTTCGGATCGAGGAAGCCGAGATGCAGGCGCGCGGGTGCTTCGACCGTGATCGCCGGTGAAGGCGATAAGCGTCGGGGTGAGGTTGGCATCGCGGCTCGTGTTCCTTCAGGGGGTTTCGGGCTTCCCTGTTAGGCAAAAGTTATACCAAGACTGCACGCGCCGCGTGGCTGGGCTAGTCGTACTTGATATAGCGGAAGCGTTGATCGTCGGATGGCGTGCCGTCGAGCGGACCGTCTTCCTTGCCTGGCTGCCACTGCACCACGTCTTCGATACGCGTGGCGAGCGCGAAGTCCTTGTCGGTAATGCCCTTGGCCGAATGCGTCTTGAGCTTGACCACGACGAACGCATAAGAGACGGTCAGGTCGGGATGATGCCAGGCCGCTTCGGCAAGATGCCCGACCGTATTGACGACCATGAGCGTGCCCTTCCAGCTCTCGGTCTTGAACTTGCGCCTGAGCCATCCGTCCTCGAGATACCAATGCGCGAGCGGACCCGTAAGCCGTTCCCGCACCTCTTCATCCGAGTAGACCTTCTCTGCTTGAGCCATGACGTTGCCTCCTTATGGAAAACACCGAGTATGCGCCGCGTGCGTTGATCGTGAAGCGGCGCTGCGCAATGCTGCGACGCGTCATGTGACACCTGAGCAAGCGTTGCTGTTCCATCACATGAAGCCTTTCGCGTATTTGACACAGTATGTGTCGCACGCCGCCATTCGCACGCCACAAAACAAGCGTTCGCAAACCGGCATGGAATATGCAAAAGCCCGGTCACGCAAGATCCCGGCAATGTACCGGGGCACAAGCGAATCTCGTTACCTGCATTCAGAAGGCGCGCACGATGCAAACGGTAGCGTGGTCATTCCCGGGTCGGAGGCATCATCATTCTGGAGGAGACATGAACTTACGCACCCTGGTTCTTGGACTGGCGGTGGTCGCAACGGCAGGCCTCAATTCGTACGTGGCGCAGGCTGATTCGCAACTCGACACCGCAATCAAGAATCCTTCGAACTGGGCGGCGCAAGCGGGCGATTATTCTAATCACCGCTATAGCACGCTCAAGCAAATCAACGAGAACAACGTCGGCAAGCTACAGGTTGCCTGGACCATGTCCACCGGTGTGCTGCGAGGCCATGAAGGCTCGCCGCTCGTCATCGGCGACACGATGTATATCCATTCGCCGTTTCCCAACAAGGTTATCGCCATCAGTCTGAAGGACCAGACGTTCATCTGGCAATACCAGCCGAAGCAAGACAATCAGGTCATCTCGGTGATGTGCTGCGATACGGTCAACCGTGGTCTCGCATATGGCGACGGCAAGATCTTCCTGCAGCAAGCCGACACGAAGCTCGTCGCGCTCGACGCCAAGACCGGCGACGTCGTATGGACCGCGCAAAACGGCGATGCGAAGAAAGGCGAAACCAACACCAACGCGCCGCACGTCTTCGGCGACAAGGTGTTGACGGGCATCTCCGGCGGCGAGTTCGGTGTTCGCGGCCGGCTCATTGCCTACAACATCAAGGACGGCAAGGAAGTCTGGAAGGCCTACAGCACCGGGCCCGACAATGAGATGCTGATGGACCCGCAGCAAACGATGACCTGGACCGACGGCAAGATGGCGCCCATCGGTGCGGACTCGTCGCTCAAGAGCTGGCAGGGCGATCAGTGGAAGTATGGCGGCGGGACCACATGGGGCTGGTATGCATGGGACCCGAAGCTCAACCTTGTCTACTACGGTACAGGCAACCCCGGCACGTGGAACCCGACGCAACGACCCGGCGACAACAAATGGTCGATGTCGATCTTCGCGCGCGACCTGAATACCGGCAAGGCGAAGTGGGTCTATCAGATGACGCCTCACGACGAGTGGGACTATGACGGCGTCAACGAAATGATCCTGTCGGACCTGAACATCAACGGCAAGAAGACGCCGGCGATCGTTCACTTCGACCGTAACGGTTTCGGCTATACGCTCAATCGAGAAAGCGGCGAACTGCTCGTGGCGCAGAAGTACGACCCGGCGGTGAACTGGGCCAATAGCGTCGATCTGAAGAGCGGCCTGCCGATTCGTAACGCCAGCTACTCCACGCAGGCAGCCGGTCCCGATCACAACGTCAAGGGCATCTGCCCGGCGGCGTTGGGCTCGAAAGACCAGCAACCCGCTGCATTCGATCCGAATTCGAGCCTGTTCCTCGTGCCGACGAACCACGTCTGCATGGACTACGAGCCGTTCCAAGTCGACTACGTGTCGGGTCAGCCGTTCGTCGGCGCCACGCTCTCGATGTTCCCCGGTCCGAACGAGAACGGCGCGATGGGTAACTTCATCGCGTGGGATGCGTCGAAGGGCAAGATCGCATGGTCCAAGACGGAGAAGTTCTCGGTGTGGTCCGGCGCGCTCGCAACCGCAGGCGGCGTGGCGTTCTACGGCACGCTCGAAGGCTACATCAAGGCCGTGCGTATCAAGGACGGCAAGGAACTGTGGAAGTTCAAGACGCCGTCCGGGATCATCGGCAACGTGTTCACCTATCAGTACCAAGGCAAGCAGTTCATCGGCGTGTATTCGGGCATCGGCGGCTGGGCCGGCATCGGCATGGCAGCGGGACTCGAAAAGTCGGCGGAAGGCCTGGGCGCGGTGGGCGGCTATCGTGAGCTTGCAAAGTACACGGCACTCGGCGGCACGCTCTTCGTGTTTGCCATTCCGGGCAGCGCGGGCTGATTACGTATCAGCCGTTTCGCTAGCCTGCAACTAGTTCGATTCGAAGCGTAATGACGCGCGGCGGTCAGGGAGTCCGCCGCGCGTGAATACCCCACATACGAGATATTCAAGGAGACAAGCGAATGAAAGGCCGATCACTCTTGCTGCTGTCGATTGCGCTCGCGGCGTCCAGCGCTTCGTTTGCCCAGACGAGTCCGGGACAAATGAAGCCCGTGGCGTACAAGGTCGTCGATGGCAACAAGGTCGATGCCGATACGCTGCAAGGATGGCGTACCTGGCGCGCGCTCGCGTGCGAACGTTGTCACGGGGCGAAGCAGGAGGGTCTCGTCGGCCCGTCGCTCGTCGATGCTTTCAAGACGCTGGACAAGAACGAGTTTCATCGCACCGTGTTTGGCGGACGCGTGGATAAGGGTATGCCCGATTTCAGCGCGAGCCAGATGATGCAGAAAAACTGGGAGAATCTCTTTGCGTATCTGAAGGGACGCTCAGACGGCAAGATCAATCCGGGCGATTTACAAGCGCTCGATGCGAAGTGATTGCGTTCGTTGCTTGTCCGATGTTGCATGAAGTTGCATTTGAACCCGGAGGTATCGATGTCAGATCGTAATGGAAGCCGCGCCGCTTCGTTCCGATTCCCGGCCGTATCGAACACGGTATGCGCGGCGTTGCTCGCGTTCACGGCGCAAACGGTCTTCGCGCAGGGCGCGGGTACACCGCCGCCGAACTTGCCTAACAACGACGGCGCGGACGGCGTGCTGCGCGTGTGCGCGGATCCGAACAACATGCCTTTGTCGAATCAGAAGGGCGAAGGCTTCGAGAACAAGATCGCAAGCCAGATGGCAAGCGACTTCGGCTACAAGCTCGAATACACGTTTTATCCGCAACGCATGGGATTCGTGCGCAATACGCTGCGCGACAAGGCACCGAGCACGGATCAGTTCAAGTGCGATCTGATTATCGGTGTGCCCAAAGGTTATGAACTCACCGCGACCACGCGCCCTTATCTGCACTCGACCTACGCCATGGTGTTCCCGAACCGGCCGGAGTACGCAAGCATCAAGTCGCCGGCCGATCTCATGAATCTGCCGCCGGATCAGTTGAAGAAGATGAAGCTCGGCATCTTCGTGAAGAGTCCCGCGACTGACTGGCTGTTGCAACACAATCTGATCGAACAGGCGGTGTCGTATCAGGGGCAAAGCGGTGATCCCGATGCCTTTCCCGGCGAGATGATCGAGCATGATCTGTCGCAAGGCAATGTCGATGCCGCTTTCGTCTGGGGCCCGATTGCAGGCTATTTCGTGAAGCTCTCGGATAACAAGGCGCGCCTCGTGCCGTTCGCACCGCAACCCGGCATTCGCTTCGATTATGAAATTTCGATGGGCGTGCGTTACGGCGAAAAAGCATGGCGCGACAAGGTGGATAACTGGATTGCGTCGAACCAGCCGAAGATCGATCAGATACTGACGAGCTATCAGGTTCCGTTGCTGCCGCTGCAGCCGCTGCAGCCGGCCTCCACGCAATGAGGTTCGACATTCGAGGTATTGCCCTCGCCTGCGCGCTTGGCGGCTTCATCTCTCTGATGCCGCCGGCCTCGTTCGCGACGGATACACCGCCTGCTTCCGCGCCTGCCACCGAGATTGCGCCAGCCGAACGCTTGCTGTTCATGGAGCCGCATCTGGATGGCGTGGATCAGCAAACCGAGCTCGACTATGCGGTGGATTTTTCCGGGCCGCCGGCGAAGGTCAAGGACACGGTCCGCGTGCTCGTGGTGAGCAAGGGCAACACGAAGAACGATGCGCGCGTGTCCGATCGCACCGGCAATGTGGACGTGCCAGGGGGGCTGCCGTGCAATCCGGTGATCATCTATTTTCTGGAGCATGACATCACGGAGATGCAGGAGTTGACGGGCGGGCAGCGTCGCTACTTTCAGCAGCGCGTGAGACTGGCGCTTGCGGCAAACCCGGCAATTACGCCTGTTTCCGGCGAGGCGCTCGGGCTGGCCAGGAACGTGAAAGCGAAGCAGATCGTCATTCAGCCCTTCCTCAACGATCCCAATGCAGAACGTCTGCAGCAATACACGAACAAGCGCTACACCTTCGTCGTTGCGGATGATGTTCCCGGACATGTCGTCTTGATTCGCA
The DNA here is from genome assembly GCF_031451465.1 of Caballeronia sp. LZ003. Classification (NCBI taxonomy): domain Bacteria; kingdom Pseudomonadati; phylum Pseudomonadota; class Betaproteobacteria; order Burkholderiales; family Burkholderiaceae; genus Caballeronia; species Caballeronia sp. LZ003. The sequence continues at coordinate 152,350 of NZ_JARUXJ010000004.1, forward strand.
CCGAAGTGCCGGGCGCGGGGAACGACTTCGCGCATCCGCTGCAGAAGGAAACGGTCGCTTATTCGGGCGCGCTCAAGAACATGGCCACGCCGGGAGGAAAGGTCGGCAACGCGCCACGGGCCAGTCGTTGAGGTGGATTGCACGAGCGCCGAGGCAAGCCGCTAAATCGTTCAGGAACGCCTCACGGATACGCCGCTGTGAACTTTATCCGCTCTCTCACCTTGCGCCAGTTGCAGATCTTCGTGATAGCGACGCGCTGTCCGAGCTTCGCACGTGCGGCGGAGGAACTGCATCTGACGCAGCCCGCGGTATCCATGCAGATCAGGCAACTGGAAGAGGCGGTCGGCTTGCCGCTCTTCGAACGCGTGGCGCGGCGTCTTTCGCTGACGGAAGCGGGCGAACGCCTCTCGCATCATGCAAGCAGAATTCTCGGTGAGATCAAGGACGCCGAAGACGCGATGATGTCGCTTACGCAAGCCGACAGTGGATCGATTGCGGTGAGTATCGTGAGTTCCGCGACTTACTTCGCGCCCAAGTTGCTCGCGCTGTATTCGCAGCAGTTTCCCAAGGTCGATGTGCGTTTTTCGGTCGGTAATCGCGAGACCTTGTTGAGGCTCCTGCAGGACAACGCGACCGACCTTGCCATCATGGGCCGCCCGCCGCCCGAACTTGGCACGACTGCAGAGCCGCTCGCTTACCATCCGCATGTGATCATCGCGCCGCTTTCGCATCCGCTGAAAACTGCGCGACGCTTCGATCTGCAGGAGCTTGCCAACGATACTTTCCTCTTGCGCGAACCTGGTTCCGGCACACGTGCCGTCGCCGAGCACGTGTTTAGGCAAAACCTCTTCACGCCATCGCGCAGCGTCACGCTCGGCAGCAACGAGACCATTAAGCAGGCCGTGATGGCGGGCATGGGAGTGAGCCTCATTTCGTTGCATACCTTGGGGCTCGAATTGCGCACGGGTGAGATCGCCGTGCTCGACGTGAATGGCACGCCCGTCGAACGTACATGGCAACTCGTGCATTCGCGCTCGAAGCAACTCTCGCCGACGTGCCTTGCGTTTCGGCGCTTTCTTCTCGAACACGCCGAGCCTTTCCTCGAGCGCGAGTACGAACAGTTCGGCCTGCGCCGAACAAAACGTCTCGCCGATGCGGACAAGGTCCGATGAGCGCTGCTTTACGCTTCGCCGCGTTCCTGGTGCTGTGCGCGGCATCGGCACATGCGTTTGCAGAGGCCTCGTTTACGGTGAAGGAACTCGCGCCGGGGAACTACGTGCATCGCGGACACGACGAGCTTGCCACGCCTGCGAACGGCGGCGATATTGCGAACGTCGGCTTCATCGTCGGCGAGCGCTGTGTCGCTGTGGTCGATACCGGCGGCACGCTCGCGGAAGGGCGCGCATTGCGCGCGGCGGTGCGCAGGGTGACGCCCTTGCCCGTCTGCTACGTGATCAATACGCACATGCACCCGGATCATATCTTCGGGAATGCGGCTTTCAAGGACGACCATCCGCAATACGTGGGCAGCGCCAAGCTTGCGCAGGCGGAGGCATTGCGCGCGGAGAACTACCTGCGTGCGCTGAAACGCGAACTGGGCGATGAAGCGAGCGGCAGCGAAATCATTGCACCGACGATGACGATAGACGGCACGTCCACGCTCGATCTCGGCGGGCGCACGCTCACGCTGCAAACTTGGAAAACAGCGCACACCAACAACGACATGACGGTATACGATGAGAAGAGCGGCACGCTGTGGCTAGGCGACCTGCTTTTCGTGCATTGCATTCCCGTGGTGGATGGCAGCGTGACCGGTTGGCTTGACAATATCGCCCGCATTAAGCAGATGAATCCGCGGCATGTCGTACCCGGTCATGGCGACCTGGACGCGCCGTATCCGCGGTCGCTCGACGACGAGCAACAGTACCTCGCGAATCTGGCGCGCGATGTGCGTGCGGCCATCAAGCGCGGCGAAACGATTCAGCAGGCCGTGGATACCATCGGTCTCGGCGAGCGCGACAAGTGGCGGCTCTACGATGCCTATCACGCGCGCAACGTCACCGCTGTCTATGCTGAACTGGAGTGGGAGCAGTAGCGGCGCACGCCGCGTTGCAGCAAAGGAGGACACCATGAAGACGATCAGGCTTGGCGCACGCGCAGGCTTAGGGTTTGTCGCGGCGCTCACCATGTTTGCGCCTTACGCTTCGCATGCGGCGCAACCCGACGACGATCCAGACAAGGTGGCGCGCTGGCTCGACTTCAAGGAAGGCGCGTTCAAGGGGCGGCCGATCGACACGAAAGGCGATGCCGTCATCAAGTTCGATGCACCCAAACGCGCCGCCGATGCCGCCGTCGTACCCATTGCGATCAGCGCGCAGTTTCCGCAGACGAGCACGCATTACATCAAGAAGATTTATCTCTTCATCGACGAAAATCCCGAGCCCTACGCCGGTTCTTTCGAGTTCACGCCAGACTCCGGACTTGCCAGCATCGAGACACGGGTGCGGGTAGAGGATTACACGTTCATGCGTGCCATCGCCGAAACGAACGACGGACATCTGTATAGCGCGGTGCGTTTCATCAAGGCATCGGGTGGTTGCTCCGCGCCTGCGGGCAAGGACGAAGACGCGGCCGAACGCGCGGCGGGTCAGGTACGTTTGCAGGCGGAAGGCGCCCCTATTGCGGGCAAGCCCGAACTCGCGCAATTGATGGTGCGCCACCCTAATCGCACCGGCATGGCGATGGATCAGGTCACGCGCAACTATGCGACCGCGTACTTCGTGCGCAAGGTTGCGGTGACTTATGGCGGCAAGCCCGTGATGACCGCCAATGTGAATTTCTCGATCAGCGAGAACCCCAACTTCCGCTTCTATTTTCTGCCGACGGAAAACGGTGAATTGAAGGTCGCTATTGAAGACACGAAGAACAAGCGGTTCGACGGCGAGGTTGCGATCACGACGCAATCGGGCACGCAAACCTCGGCCATGAAATGATGGGGCGCGGCTTGCGTGCGCTCATCGGTGCGTTGTTCCTCGCATTTTGCGCCGTCGTTCATGCGGCGATGAGCGGCATGCCCGCGCCCGTCGCAGTGGCGCCGGGCGTGTATGCGTTTATCGGTGACGGCGATGCTGTCGCGCCCGCGAATCACGGCATGGTCGCGAACAACGGCTTTATCGTGGGACCGCGCGGCGTGACGGTAATCGATACGGGAGCTTCGTACCGCTACGGACGCGCGATGATCGAAGCCATTCGCAAAGTCACGCCGCTACCCGTCACGCTCGTGATCATCACGCATCAAGGACCGGAGTTCGTTTTTGGCGCGGCGGCGTTCCGGGATCAGGGTGTGCCGATTCTCGCGCATTACCGCACGGCTCAGTTGATCCGGGAACGTTGCCCAATCTGTCTCGCGAACCTGCGCAAAACCCTCGGTGAAGACGAGATGGCAGGCTCGCGCGTCACGGTTCCCGACCGAACGGTGGAAGGCACCACGGAAGTCGTGAATGGCGATCGCAAGCTGCAATTGCTGCACTTCGGACCGGCAAGCACGCCAGGCGATCTGGCCGTGCTCGATACGCAAAGCGGCGTGTTGTTCGCGGGTAGTCTGATCTCGAACGGGCGCATCCCCGAACTGCGCAACGAGGATATTCATGGCTGGCTCGCGGCGCTGGAGAATCTGCGCGGACTCGAATCGAAGACGATCGTTCCGGCGTTCGGACCGCCGTTGAGCAACGACGACATCATGCAGACAGGCCTTTATCTGCGCGAACTCGACAGCGCGGTCAGACGCGCATATCGGAGCGGCATGGGACTGACCGAGGCCATGCATACCGTCGACTTGCCCGCCTTTCACGGCTACAAGCTCTATGGCATAGCGCAGCCGCAGAACGTGCAACGTATCTATCTACAGTTGGAGAAGCAGTAACGCATTGTTGTTCAAGACAAACACTCAGGAGACAAGACGATGGCCCAGCTCGTTGCGCTTTACAAGAATCCGTCCGATACGAAGGCATTCGACGACTACTACGCCTCCACGCACGCGCCGCTGGCGAAGACGTTGCCGGGGCTAAAGAGTTACCAGATCAGCACGGGGCCGGTTGCTACCGCGCAAGGCGAGTCGCCGTATTACCTCGTCGCGCTGCTCGAATTCGAATCGCTCGAAGCGATCGAGTCCGCGCTCGGGTCGCCTGAAGGCCAGAAGACCGCCGGCGACTTGGCGAACTTCGCGCAGGCGGGCGTCGAGCTGCTGATGTTCGACACGAAAGACGCCTGACAGCACGGTTGTTTTTCCGCATACGAAAAAGCCGACGCTTCGCCGGCTTTTTTTGTTGGACGACGGTTCAAGCAGGTTTTGTATCCATCGATATATAATTCGTTCTGTGGCGTCCGATATAAAACGTGACGCAACCATGGAATGGAGCCTGCATCATGGCGCGACCGCGCAATTTCGACGAAGACGATGTGCTGAACACCATAGCCGAAGCATTCTGGACGCACGGCTATGAGGGCACGTCCACACGTGACCTCGTGCAACTGACGGGTCTCACGCAACCGAGCCTTTACAACGCGTTCGGCGACAAGCGCGCGCTCTTTTTGCGCGCGCTCGATCACTATCTCGAACATACGTTGCGCGAGCGTATCGAGCGTCTCGAAGCCACTTGCACGCCTGCGCACGCCGTTGCGGGCTTCTTTCGCGAGATCGTCGAGCGCTCGGTATCGGATGAACACCGGCGCGGCTGCATGCTGGTCAATGCCGCGCTCGCGGCGCCGCTCGAGGACGAGGCGTTTCACGAACTCATCGCGAAGGAAGTCGAGTTGTTACGCGGCTTCTTCGAGCGCTGTCTTTCCGCCGCGTTCAAAAGCGGCGAGATCGAACGCATGATATCCGCAACAGATGCCGCCACGAGTCTGCTCGCCGTGCTTCTCGGCGTGCGCGTGCTGGCGCGTATCGATCCTCAGCCGAAGCTGCTCGTGGCGGCTGTCGCTCCCACGCTCATGCTGCTGAAACTTCCGCCAATGCGTGCGAAGTTCGCCACGCGGTAAAACACACGTCACGCCATTCGCTCCGGGAGTCAACATCATGCAGGATCAAGCGTCGGCCTTACGCGCCGGTCAATCGGATTCACTCGACATGCGTTCCATCTACGCCATGCTCGCGGGCTTCTGCGCGAGTCTCGTCGCGATAGGTCTCGCGCGCTTCGCTTATACGCCGCTCATTCCACCGCTTATCGAAGCGCATTGGTTCACGTCGTCGCAAGCCGTGACGTTGGGTGCAGCCAATTTCGCGGGCTATCTCGCGGGCGCGTTGTTCGGCAGGGCCATGGCATCGACGCTCGGCAACCGGCTCGCGTTGCGCCTCTTGATGGCCATTGCCACGGCCGCGTTTTTCGCATGCGCGTTTCCGTTGTCGATTGCCTGGTTCTTCGGCTGGCGCTTTCTTTCGGGACTTTCGGGCGGCGCGATCATGGTGCTCGTCGCAACCACGATCCTTCCGCATATCGCGCCCGCACGGCGCGGCTTTGCAAGCGGCATGATCTTCTTCGGGCTGGGCTTCGGCATCGCGGCATCGGGCACGCTCATTCCGCGGCTGCTGCATTACGGCTTGCAGGCGACGTGGATCGGACTCGGCGTGTTCTCGCTTGTGTTGACGGCTGTCGCTTGGTTCGGCTGGCCATCGACGAATCCTCCCGTGCCTGCCGTGACCAAGGAGGCGCATGGCGCGCGTCATGACGGCACGCGTCTGCGCCTGCTTTACGCGCAATACGCGGCGAACGCACTGGGTCTCGTGCCCGCGATGATTCTGCTCGTCGACTACATCGCGCGAGGGATCGGACGCGGCGCCGGCGTCGGTGCGAGCTATTGGGTGCTGTATGGCGTGGCGGCTATCTTCGGGCCGCTCATCTGCGGAAATTTGGGCGACCGGATCGGCTTTGGCCGCGCGTACCGCTACGCGTTGATCGTGCAGGCGGCTGCAGCCGCGCTGCTCGCGATGTCGGGCCATGCCTATGTGATCGGCCTTGCGACCGTGATTCTCGGGCTCTTCACGCCCGGTATCGTGCCGCTTGCACTGGGCCGCGTGCATGAATTGCTGCCGCACGATCACGCGGAGCAGCGCGCCTCATGGAGTCGCGCGACTTCGGCGTTCGCGCTCTTTCAGGCGGTCGGCGGCTATGGCTACTCATTTCTTTTCTCGCATACGCATAACAACTACGCGCTGATCTTCGCATGCGGCGCGCTGGCGTTGACTGCCGCATTCGTCGCCGATCTGTTCGTGAATCGTGACTAACGCGATGGGCCCGTGTCGTCCGATTCCATGTCGGGGTCGGAAATGCGCAAGTCCTGGCGTCTGTGATTGATGACGATGAATACGCTCATCAGAATCAGAAAGCTCGCGACTAGCATGGCCGAGTTGAAGAACACGCGCTCGTAACCGAGTTCCGCCACGTTGATGAACCAGTAGGGATAGAAGTCGGATGCACTGCCGCGCCATAACGTAATGAAGAGATAGCAGAGCGGATAGACGAGCCATAAGGCGCAGCGCCGCAATGACAGATGAAAGCGCGGCACGAAGAGCACCCAGTAAAGCGCGGCGAGCGCGGGCACGACCGTATGCAGCGATTCATTGACGAGCGCACGATACCCCGATGGCGTCCATAGCCATCGCAACAACGCGTTATAGGCAATGCCCACGAACACGATATACACGACCACCGCCGTTACCACCGTCGGTTGACGAAAGAAGCGCGCAATGGGCGCGTTCGCGCGTATGGCCACGCAGGTGAAGCATAACGCCGTCAAGAACACCGTGAGGTTGGTGAGATAACTGGTGGTACGCGCAATGCCGTCGATCACGGTAAAGCCGCGTCCGACCATGCGCGCGATGGTGATATCCGTCTGCGCCGCGAGCGCGAGCCACGCAATCATGGCGATGGCCGCCGCCACGCCGAGCGATGCGGTGCTGGGCGTGTGCAGCGGCAGGTCGTGTTCGGGTGCGCGCGACGGCGTGCTCGAGGATTGTGAAGACGAGTCGGTCATGCACCCATTTTATCGACGCGCGTCGGCCCTTGCAGCGTTGCAAAAAGCACGGCCGCCTGCCATGTTCGTTGAAAACGGCAGGCGGCTCGTTCGTCGCTCGATTTCAATGATCCGCTAGCTTCCCGGAAATCGAACGCACCGCGAATGCGCCGATCACCATGAACACTGCAACCGCATAAAGTCCGATGCTGTTGTTATGCGTCGTGACATTGAGCCACCCGACCATATACGGCGAAACGAAACCCGCGAGATTGCCTACGCAATTGATTCCCGCGATGCCCGCCGCCGCCGAGGTTCCCGCAAGAAACGCAGCCGGAATGCCCCAGAACAGCGACAGCGCGGACAAGATTCCAGCGGCCGCCACACTCAACGCAATGACCGCAAGCACGGGTTGCTGTCCCACGTATCCGCTTGCCGCAAAGCCTATTGCACCGATCACGAGCGCAATGGAGAAGTGCATGCGCCGGGAGCGGAACTTGTCGGCGCTGATGCCCGTGAGAATGATCGCGGGAATCGCGACGATATACGGAATCGCTGAGAGCCAGCCGATCACTTCGACGTTCTTGAGCCCCGTGTCCTTGATGATCGACGGCAGCCAGAAGCTGATGCCATAGAGGCCGATGATCTGGCAGAAGTACACGCCGGCAAGCTTCCAGATGTTGCGGTCGGAAAGGAACGCGCGGGCGTCGTGGTGCGCGGTCTTGTCGCCTTCCTCGCGCTCGACTGCTTGCGTCACGAGACGCTTCTCGTCGTCGGTGAGCCAGCGTGCCTTGCTTGGCTTGTCGACCATCATGAAGAGCACGGCGAAACCCACGATAAACGCTGGAATTGCTTCGATGAGGAACAGCCATTGCCACGCCGACATCACGGCCGAATGCTTGAACGCGGTCAGTATCCAGCCCGACAACGGACCCCCCACGATGCCGGCAAGCGGAATGGCGATGTAGTACACACCATAGGCGAAGCCGCGTTTTCTCGCCGGGAACCAGTACGTCAGATACAGCATGATGCCCGGTGAGAAACCCGCTTCCGCGATGCCGAGAAAGAAGCGCACGAGATAGAACTGAAACGGCGTCTTGACCACGAGCGTGAGCGCCGAAACGATCGCCCACGTGATCATGATGCGCGCAATCCAGCGCCGCGCGCCCACGCGATGCAGGATGAGATTGCTGGGCACCTCGAAGATGAAGTAGCCGATAAAGAAGATACCGGCACCGAGGCCATACACCGCATCCGAAAAGCCGAGATCGGAAAGCATCTGCAGCTTCGCGAAGCCCACGTTGACGCGGTCCAGATAGTTGCAGAGATAGCAGAGCACGATGAACGGCATGATGCGCCACGTGATCTTGCGGTAGACGTCCGCACTGCCTGCTTGCGTAACGCCGAGAGTTTCGCTGATTTGGCTCATGTCTCCTCCGTCGCCCTTTGCCGGGCGTTTAGAGATGGCGAACGCCCGGACCATGAGATGGACCGGGCGTGCCGCGGATCAAAATGTCTTCATCGATGAACTAGCTCGCGAGCTTTTGCGCCGGTAGTTCAAGCTTCATCTCGGCGCGAAAGAATTCTTCCATCTCGCGTCGTACCCGCACGGCTTCCTTGCTTGCGTCGAATGCCACATCGCTCCAGCGCACGGGTTGTCCCGCAGGCACGGCGCGTTGCAGCACCATGTTGTGCGCAAGGCCGATAGGCAACGCACCTAGCAGCAACGAGTCCGCAGCGGGCATCAGTTTGCCGTACACGGTGTGGCCGCCTTCGCCGTCGAGCCGCTCGCCCGCGCGCAGATCGCGCTTCGCGGTGGCGGCGACATCGCCATGAAAGCCAGTTGTCGCGCCGGTTGCTTCGCCACGCACGGCGATGCTCGCGATCGACTGGCCCAGTTCCAGGCCGATCAGGTGATACGGCTTGTACATGGCGGCGAAGCGACCCGTGCTGTCGGTCTTGAGACCGTACTGCGAGAAGCAGTCGCGCACGTAGTCCGTGGGGGCTTCGATGACGACGTAGACGCCCCAGCGCAGATCGCGGAACACGGGGCGCCCATCGCGTTCCAGCGACGACACTACTTCCACGCTACCGCGATGCGGCAGGATCCCGCCTTCCGATGCGGGACGCAGCACGCTTGGCAGATCGTCCACGCCGCATGCGGGGAACGCGAGGCCGTCGGCGGGCGGACGCAGATCGCATCCGTTGGAAACAGCGGCCATCTCGAGCGCGGACTTGGTGCCGTCGAGAAACGAGTTGAACATCTGCGCGTTGAAGTCGCCGGAGCCGACCTGTTCCTCGGTGAAGCCGTAATGGCCCCACACGGTATCGGGCGTCGACTGATGGTAGATCGGCAGATACTTCGTGCCCTTGCCCGCGCAGATCACATCGAAGCCGATGGTGCGTGCCCAGTCCACGAGTTCCGCGATGAGCGCGGGTTGATCGCCCGAAGCCATCGAATAGATGATGCCCGCCTCTCGTGCGCGGCGTGCGAGCAGCGGGCCTGCGAGCACATCGGCTTCCACGTTCACCATGACGATGTGCTTGCGATGCTTGCAGCACAGCAGCGCGTGATGAATGCCCGCGGCAGGGCTGCCCGTTGCATCGATCACGATATCGACATGATCGCTTGCGATCATGGCATCGGCGTCGTCGGTGATATAGGTCGAGCCGTTGCCGATGGCTTCGTTCCACGATGCCGCCGAATAACGCGCCTCTTCCCAGCCCACACGTTTGAGCGCGGCACGCGCGCGCTCGGGCGAGAGATCGGCCACGCCGGTGAGATGAATGCCGGGCGTGCGCGGCGCTTGCGAGAGATACATCGAACCGAATTTGCCCGCACCGATCAGGCCGACCTTGACCGGCTTGCCTTCCTGCGCGCGCGCCTTGAGTTTCGCAATGAGCGACATGCTGTTTGTCTCCATTCAGGCTTTCGTGTCGTGACGATCGAGCCGCATCGTCTGCTCCGCATTCGCAGAGTTGAAGAAAAGATAGCAGCGTGTTTCTTGCAATAGAATGGGCAAATCGGCAATCGCTCTGTGCAGAAATCCTCATGCGTGGTTTCGACTGGGACGACATTCAGGCATTTCTCGCCATTTCGCGCGCGGGCAGGCTCACCGTGGCCGCGCAGCAAATGGGCGTGGATCATTCGACCCTGAGCCGGCGTGTGGCCGCGCTTGAAACCGCACTCGGTGTGCGACTGTTCGACCGCAGTTCCCTAGGGTTTGTGCTGACCCCCGAAGGCGAACGCGTACTAAGCGATGCGGAAGGCATGGAGAGCCTTGCATTGCACATGCGGCATCGGCTCGAAGATGCGTCCATTGGTCTGACGGGAAGCGTACGCATCGGCACGCCGGAAGGCTTCGGTACTTACTTTCTCGCGCCGCGTATTTCCAAGCTCTCTGCCATGCATCCGCAACTCGAGATCGAATTGATCGCGAATCCGCGCATGTTCAGTCTTTCGAAGCGCGAAGCCGATCTCGCTGTCAGCATGACGCGGCCGGCGCAAGGGCGCGTCTATGCGCACAAGCTCACGGACTATGCGTTGGGCGTCTATGCCGCGCGCGAATATCTCGCGACACATGCGGCAATCGTCACGCGTCGCGATCTGCTCACGCATCCGTGGGTCGGCTATGTCGAGGATCAGATGTGGTCCGCTGAACTGAACTATCTGCCGCAGGTATCGAGCACGCTCACGCCGACCATTCGCATCTCCAACGTGATCAGTCAGACGGCCGCCGTCGCGGGCGGCGTGGGTCTCGGCGTGCTGCCGTGTTTCATGGCGCGCAGGGAACCGAACCTGGTGCGGCTTTTTGCGGATCAAATTGCGCTGAGTCGTTCTTACTGGCTCGTGACGCTTGCCGAAACGCGCGATGTCGCACGCGTCAAACTGCTTGCGGATTTCATTCGCACCGAGTGCCAAGGCACGTGGTTTCTCGAAGAATAAACTCCCGGCCGCACGCGCCAGGTGATGTATTCATCTAGACGTCTCATCAGCGTCACTTTCTCGTCATGTTGCCTTTCTAGAATTTGCCCAACGTTACAGCGGCAGACGAGGAAAGCCATGGACGCAATTCGTATCGAGCGTCTCACCAAGACGTTTCGCAATGGCCGCAAGGCGCTTGATGCCGTCGATCTGCGCGTGGAAGAGGGCGAAATGGTCGCGCTCATCGGTGCGTCGGGCTCGGGCAAATCGACGCTCTTGCGCCATATCGCGGGCTTTATCGCATCGGATGCGGCGCCCTCGCATGTGACGCTGCTCGGCAGGCCGATTCAGCAGAACGGCAAGATCGTGCGTGAAGTGCGCGCCATTCGTCGCGATGTCGCCTTCGTGTTTCAACAGTTCAATCTGGTGGGACGTCTTTCGGTAATCACCAACGTGCTCATCGGCGCGCTTACGCGTGTGTCGCTATGGCGGCGTCTCTCAGGGCGTTTTCCGCGCGACGAACGCGCGCTGGCGATGGACTCGCTTACCGCGATGGGTATTGGCGAACATGCGCTCGAACGCGCGAGCAACCTGTCGGGCGGACAGCAGCAACGTGCGGCGCTCGCGCGTGCACTCGTGCAGCGTGCGCGCATCGTGCTCGCGGATGAACCAATTGCCTCGCTAGATCCCGAATCTGCGCGGCGCGTGATGGAGCTCATGCAGTCGCTAAATCGCGATCACAAACTCACGGTGATCGTGTCGCTGCATCAGATCGACATAGCGATGAAGTACTGCACGCGCACGGTTGCCTTGCGCGATGGCCGCGTGGTCTACGACGGCGCATCCGCGAAGCTCACGCCCATGCTGTTGCGCGAACTGTACGTCGCGGCCGCCGCCGAATTGCTGGCCGATCACGACGAGCGTGAACATCCCCCCGCGACTTTTGCCTCTGTCGCCACATCCTGAATCGCAATCAAACTACGGACCGCATCTCCATGAAATCAGCCCGTACCTTCCTGGCCGGCGCCGCACTCGCGTCATGCTTCATGAGCTCAGTGGCCTTTGCCGATACGCTCAGCTTCGGCATCATCTCGACGGATTCTTCGTCGGCGCTCAAGCAACGCTGGCAACCGCTCATCGACGATCTGAACAAACAGACCGGTCTCGATGTGAAGGCGTATTTCGCCACGGACTATGCGGGCATTATCGAAGCAATGCGCTTCAACAAGGTGCAGATCGGCTTCTTCGGCAATGCGTCCGCCATCGAAGCGGTGGACCGCTCCAACGGCGAAGTCTTTGCGAAGGTCAAGTACAAGAGCGGCGAGGCGGGCTACTATTCCGTGCTTATCACGAACGCCAACAGCAAGTGGAAGAGCGTCGATCAGGTGCTGAAGAACAGCCACGATATCAATTTGGGCTTCGGCGATCCGAACTCCACTTCTGGCACGCTGGTGCCTTCGTATTATCTCTTCGCGAAGAACGGGCTTTCGGCGAAGACATCGTTCAAGAGCGTGTTGCCTTCGAGCCATGAAGCCAACATGCTCGCGGTCGTCAACGACAAGATCGATGTCGCGACCAACAACACCGACATGCTCGACACCATCAAGACGCAGCATCCCGAGCTATATCCGAAGGTGCGTGTGCTGTGGAAGTCGCCGCTCATCGCGTCAGACCCGCTCGTGTGGCGTCGCGATCTGCCGCAGACAACGAAGGACAAGCTGCTGAACTTCTTCGTTCACTACGGCGAAAAGGACCCGCGCGAACAGTCCGTGATGACGGCTATCTCCGGCTATTCGGGCTTCGCGGCATCGTCCAATGCGCAGCTCGTGCCCATTCGTCAGATGGCGCTCTTTCACAAGAAGGAACAGGTGCAGAACAACGCTCATCTGGATGACGCCGACAAGAAAGCGCAAATCGCATCGCTCGATCAGCAGTTGTCCGCGCTCGATGGCTCGGCGGCGAAGTGATGAAGCCGCTCGATATCTCGACCTTTGCCGCGGGCGTGAGCAGGCCCGAGGAAGCGCCTATGCAAGCGCCGCGCGGCAAGCGTAGCTGGGTGTCGATGCTCGGCTGGATCGTGCTTATCGCCGTACTCGGCGCGTCGTGGCAAAGCGCGGACATGCGTCCGCTCGATCTGCTCGGCGCATCCGGCAACATGAGTCAGTTCGCGCGCGACTTCTTTCCGCCCGACTTCACGGAATGGCGCACGTACGCGCACGAGATGATCGTGACGCTCGCCGTCGCGGTCTGGGGCACGGCGCTCGCGCTCATTTGCGCGGTGCCGTGCGGCTTGCTGTCGGCGCAGAACATCGCGCCGGTGTGGATCGCGCAACCAGTGCGGCGGCTCATGGACGCGTGCCGCGCGATCAACGAGATGGTCTTCGCCATGCTGTTCATCGTCGCGGTCGGGCTGGGGCCGTTTGCAGGCGTGCTCGCGCTGTGGGTGCATACCACGGGCGTGCTGGCGAAGCTCTTCGCGGAAGCGGTCGAAGCGGTGGATGCGCGTCCCGCCGAGGGCGTGCGCGCCACGGGAGCGAGCAGTCTCGACGAGATCGTGTATGGCGTGTTGCCTCAAGTGCTGCCGCTGTGGATTTCGTTCGCGCTGTATCGATTCGAGTCGAACGTGCGCTCGGCGATGGTCGTCGGCATGGTTGGCGCGGGTGGCATCGGCGTAGTGCTTTACGAGGCCATCCGCTCGTTCAACTACGCGCAGACCGCAGCGGTCATGTTGATCGTCGTGGTGATCGTATCGCTGATCGACCTGGCGTCGGGATGGGTGCGCGAGCGCGTGATCTAGAAGGCGTTATCGAAGCGACTTGAGCGCCTGCTTCATGCGGCGCTTTTGTTGCTTCTTCAAAGTACGCAAGGCTGGCTTCGCGGCGGCGGCATTGGGCAAGGCGTCGCTCTTGTCGAGGAGATCGCGGCTTGCAACGACATCGTTCAATGCGCCCAGATGCTTTTGCAGACGCTTCAGCTGTTTTAATCCACCGCGTTCCTTCTCGGCAAGCAGGGGCATGAAGAACTCGATCAGATAGCGCACTTTCTTACCCGCTTTGCGCACTTCGTGCAGCGCGGCATATTCCGGGCGCTTCACTTGCCGCGCGCGCTTGATGCGTTTCTTCAATTGTCTTCGCGCGTTTCGAACTCTGTCAGAAGCGAATTGCTCGATAGCCACGCGCTTTTTTGCAGTGTTGAGTTCGCGGTTGGCTTCCGCCACGGCTTCGCGCAAGACGCCCTTGATATCCGCGTTATTGAGTGTCGCTTTGCTGGTCCTCAATGCTGCATCGCGATGGCCGCGCAATGCCTGCGCGAGATCCGTGTCTTCATGCTCGCTCATCAATTCGATCAGGATGTCCCAATCGCGCGTGCTGCCGGCTGCCTGCGCGAGATAACGCAAGAGGGCGCGCTGCTTGTCGTCGAAGGCATCGTCGAGGATTGGGCGATACGCCCAAAAGAGACTGCGCAGACGCCGTAGCGCTATCCTGAGCTTGTGCAGTGTTTCGGCATCATCGCTCTGTTCCAGTTCATGCGCGTGCTGCAGCGCTTCTTCAACGAGCGGTGAAGCATAAGTGCGAAACTGCGATTCGGCGGTGACGCCTGACAACGTGTCGTTCGATCGTCCGGATTTCATAGGTAATCTTTTATCGAAGGAATGTCGTGGGCGTTCGCAAGAAACGTTCCGGCGATTATGAGCCGGTCTCGTCTATGGCGCGGAGAAATTGCGTGCCCGCGTCGGCCAGAAGCCCGGAGTTGTCGATGTTCACCACGCGCGCATGCCTGGGCAGTTCGAGGGAAGGACGGCGCGCAAGACGCGCTTCGATCTGCCGCGCGTCTTCACGTCCGCGCCTTGCTAGCCGCGCGGCCAGTACCGCGGGCGCGGCATCGATATAAACGAAGCATGCATGCGGATAGCGGGCGAGGGCGGCATCCGCGTGTTGACGCGAACCGTTCACGACCACCGGTCTGCCGCGTTCGAGCCATGCATCCACTTCGATGCCAATGCCATAGCACAGGCCGTGACTTTCCCAATGCATCGAGAAAAGTCCATACGAAAGACGCGCCTTGAATTCTTCATGCGTCAACGCAATGTGGTTCTCGCCGTCGCCGACCGCACGCGTGATGTACCGATGCGCGAACATCACGCGTTCGCCGACGCGTTCGCGCGCAAAGCCGAGCAGCGAGTCCTTGCCCGCGCCCGACGGGCCCATGACATAGATGAGTCGTGCGCTATCGAGTGTGTCGTTCTGGCTCATGCCCCTTCCCGTACGTTGTTGAACGGCAGCCGCTGCCACAAGGTGAACGGCGCGCCCGGTGCGCTTTCCACGAAAAGCGCCGCGCCATGCACAGGCAGCGAGCCGAGCGTGTCGATCTTGCGCGTCCATGCCGATACGACCGAACCGCGCGCGTGGGTGTCATCGAGCGAATCGCAGAGGGTCATGTGGAAGCGGTATTCATCGAAGACATAGGGATAGCCCCATTCACGCACGAGTGCGATTTGCCGCTCGCTCATGCCATCGACAATGCGCCGCTCGATGTCCCCTGCCGATGGCATCGCGCGAACTGCTGCGAGCGCTTGCAGCGCGCTTGCGGCCATCGCGCGCAAGCGTTCGTCGTCGCTTTCCTCCGATGCGCGCAACGCCAAGAAGCGGCCCATTTCCGCTACGCGCACCGGCATCTCGAAGCGCGTGACCGACGACGCCCAGGCACGCGCGGCCGCAAGCACATCGGCAGGTTGCACGCCGCTCGCGCAATGGAACGGCGGCACGATGGTCGCATGCCAACCATAGCGGCGCGGCGCGCGTGTGATGTCGTGCGCTGCCGTTTCCATCGAGAGGCCGCTTTCCGCGTCGCGCCCGAGCCATTCGCAACCAGCACGCCACCATGCGGATGCGGCGGGCGGCGCGTAATACAGTGCGATGCGCGCTTCGTCACTCCATGCAGCGCTCATAGATCGTGCTCGACCATCAACTGCACGCGGTCTGCCGCGAAGTGAGTCACGCCGTACTTGACGGGCACGCCGCGTTCATCGACGTCCACATTCTCGACCCACAGCACCGGCTGCTGCCGGTTGATCTGCAAGCGCCGGGCGACATCCGACGAAGGCAACACGCTGCCGATACGGCTCCACTTGCGCATATAGTCCTTGACGCCGAACTCCGCGAGCGCCGCAGTGATGCCGCCTGTCGCTTCGATCACCGTGGGAAGCTCGGGAAAACGCGCGGCGGGATACCAGTTGCGTGCGTAGGTCAGCGGCACGGCGTCGGAGTCATGACGCGTTTCGAGCTGATAGACGAGCGTGCCCGCACGCAGAGCGAGCGCCTTCGCGACGGTAGGGTCGGCCTTCACGCGTTCGGAAGCGAGCACGACGCCCGTGGACGTCTGCTTCTGACGGCGAATGTTTTCCGTGAAGCGCGTGCGCCTGCCGATTTGATAGTCGATCGCTCCAGGCTGCACGAACGTGCCGCGTCCCTGTTCGACGCTCACGAGACCCGTTGCGGCGAGACGCAGCATGGCGCGGCGCACGGTATGACGATTCACGTCGAAGCGCCGCGCCAGTTCCGCTTCGCTCGGCAGGCGGCCTTCCTCGCCGAAGCTCTTCGAGGCGATCTCCGCCGAGAGTATTTGCTCGATCTGCCGCCAGACCGCGACCCCCGCGCCGCGTTCGACGGCGTGTCCCGGCGCCGCGTTTTCGTTCGATGTCATGTAGGTGTCATTCCCGTCGGTTTGAATATCGCTGTTGGGCATTGTAGTGCGCAAATGGTGATGGAAATATGAAAGCCCACTTATCCAGACGTCTAGACGACCAGACGAAAGCCGCGTAGCTTAAGATGCCCGCAACGTACAAATCATCAGGGAAAGTCATGAGTCAGAGAGAGGAGCCGCGCGACGAGGCTCGTTCGTTCGACCGCCGCGAATGGATGGCGGTGCTGGCGCGCACGCCGCGCGAGAGTTTGCAGGCGGCGCTCGAAGGCATGAGTGTGCCGCGCTTCGACTGGTTGCGCGCGCCGGATATCGGCCTGGCAATGGTGCGGGCGCGCATCGGCGGCTCGGGAGATGCCTTCAATCTCGGCGAGACTACCGTCACGCGCGCCACGCTGCGTTTGCATATGGACGACGGCAGCGCGCCGGTCGGTGTCGCGGTGCATATGGGCCGCGATAAGGAGCGCGCGAAGCTTGCAGCGCTGATCGACGCGCTGCTGCAGACGCCCGCGCATGCGCAGCGCTTGCAGACGGAAGTGATCGCACCGTTGGCCGCGCGTCTCGCCGACGAACGGCGCCGCAAGGAAGCGGAAGCGGCTACGACCAAGGTCGAATTCTTTACGATGGTGAGAGGGGAATGATGCAGATAGACATGGCCGCTCTCGTGCCCGGCTTCAACGACCCGGTGCACGATGCCCAACGCGTCTTTCGCGCTTTGCTGGAAGCGTTGTCGCGTCCGGGCAGCATCGTCGCGATTGATGCCGCGTTGCCGAACAATCACGCCATGCGCGATGCGCTTGCACACCGCGTGCCGCTTGCAGCTTTCGCGTCGCTGCTCGCGCTCGCCGATTATTCGACGCCTGTATTCATCGAAGGCGGGAACGCCGCATTCGGCGATGCCTTGCGCTTTCATGCAAGCGCGCCGCTCACGCCGAATCACAGCGAAGCCGCGTTCGCCTATCTCGGCGATGCAGCCGCGTTGCCCGCGCTCGATGCCTTCTCGTCTGGCGAACCGGAAACGCCGGAAGATGCGGCGACGCTTTTCATTCGCGTGCCTTCGTTGACCGAAGGCGAGCCGCTCGTGTGGCGCGGTCCGGGGATCGAAGACAAGCGCAGTGTCGCCATTGCGGGACTCACGCGCGATTTCTGGCAACAGCGCGCGGCGCTAACCGCGCAGTTTCCATGCGGCATGGATTGCTATTTCGTGGCGGGTGGCGCGCTCGTCGGCTTGCCGCGCACGACGCAAGTGGAGGTGAACTGATGTACGTCGCGGTGAAGGGTGGCGAAAGAGCCATCGAACGTTCATGGGATGTGCTCGCCAAGCATCGGCGCGGCGACTTGCAGGTGCCCGAGCTGCGCGTCGCGCAGATTCGCGAGCAGTTGCGTCTCGCGGTGGCGCGCGTGATGACCGAAGGCTCGGTCTACGACGAAGAACTCGCGGCGCTCGCCATCAAACAGGCGGCAGGCGATCTGGTCGAGGCGATTTTTCTGCTGCGTGCGTATCGCACGACGTTGCCGCGCTTCGGCTACACCTTGCCCGTGGACACGGCAGCGATGTGCGTGGAACGGCGCATCTCCGCTGCGTTCAAGGATATTCCGGGCGGGCAGATGCTGGGCGGCACCTACGATTACACCCAGCGTCTGATCGACTTCAGCTTGCTGGCCGAAGGGGAAGTGATTAGCGATGCAACGACTTCCAGCGACCACGCCGAAGCCACGAACGATATGCCGCGCGTGTTGTCGATGCTCAACAAGGAAGGGCTAATCGAGCAGGAACGCGCGCAGGAAGATTCACCGGAGCCGGGCGACCTCTCGCGCGAACCGCTTGCGTTTCCCGCTGATCGTGCAACGCGTCTGCAAAACCTTGCACGCGGCGACGAAGGCTTTCTGCTGGCAATGGGATACGCCACGCAGCGCGGCTACGCGCACAGCCATCCATTCGCAGGCGAGATTCGTCACGGTGAAGTGGCCGTGGAAATGCATATCGATGAGCTCGGTTTTGCGGTGGAGATCGGCGATATCGACATCTCCGAATGCCAGATGATCAACCAGTTCGCGGGCAGCGGCGAAGTGCCGCCAAAGTTCACGCAAGGCTATGGTCTCGCGTTCGGGCATTCGGAGCGCAAGGCCATGGCCATGGCGCTCGTCGATCGTTCCTTGCGAGCGGAAGAGTTGGGCGAGACCATCGGCTCACCCACGCAGGATGTCGAGTTCGTGCTCTCGCATAGCGACAACGTCGAGGCATCGGGCTTCGTGCAGCACTTGAAACTGCCGCATTACGTGGACTTTCAGTCGGAACTGGAATTGCTGCGGCGACTTCGTGCATCGCACGGCAAGGAGAAGACGGCCTGAATAACGCGCTGACCGAAGGCTTGAACTTCGCTTATCTGGACGAGCAGACCAAGCGCATGATTCGTCGCGCCTTGCTCAAGGCCGTTGCGGTGCCGGGGCATCAGGTGCCGTTCGCCTCGCGTGAAATGCCGCTGCCGTATGGTTGGGGCACGGGCGGTTTGCAGGTGACGTCGGCGATCATCGGCGCGGACGATACGCTCAAGGTGATCGATCAGGGCTCCGACGAAACCACCAACGCGGTCAACATTCGCCGCTTCTTCGCGCGCACGGCGGGCGTGGCAACGACCACGCGCACCGCGGACGCCACCATCGTGCAAACACGTCACCGCATTCCTGAAACGCCGCTCACGGAAGCGCAGATTCTCGTGTACCAGGTGCCGATGCCCGAACCGCTCTACAGGCTGGAGCCGCGCGTGACGGAGTGCAGGAAACTGCATGCGCTCGCGGACTACGGTCTCATCAACGTGAAATATTACGAGGATATCGTGCGGCACGGCAGCATTGCGACGACCTACGATTATCCAGTGCTGGTGAACGATCGCTACCTCGCGGCGCCTTCGCCTATTCCGAAGTTCGACAATCCGAAGATGCACATGAACGCGGCGCTGCAACTCTTCGGCGCGGGACGCGAGCGGCGCATCTACGCCATTCCGCCTTATACGAAGGTGAAGAGTTTGGATTTCGAAGATCATCCATTCAGCGTGCAGAAGTGGGACCATGCGTGCGCGCTGTGCGGGTCGCGTGAGAGCTTTCTCGATGAAATGATCGTCGACGACGAAGGCGCGCGCATGTTCGTATGCTCCGATAGCGACTATTGTCACAGCCGCCGCGACGAGCAAGAGGCAAAGGAGGCGGCGCAATGAAGACGCTCTTGAATGCGCGCGGACTCACCAAACGCTACGACGGACGCGGCGGTTGCGTCGATGTGGACCTTGCGGTCTATCCGGGCGAGGTGCTGTGCATCGTGGGCGAGTCGGGTTCGGGCAAGTCGACTCTATTGAACGCGCTTGCGCTCAGAAGCAGCATCGACGAAGGTGCGCTCGACTACACCACGCGTGAAGGCGAAACGCTGGATCTGCTCACGCTCGGCGAGCCACGCAAGCGACTTTTGTCGCGCACGGAATGGGGCTTCGTGCATCAGAATGCACGCGATGGATTGCGGCGCAACGTGTCGGCGGGTGCGAACATCGGTGAGCCGTTGATGGCCATCGGCGCGCGCCACTATGGCCGTTTGCGCGAGACGGCTTCGGACTGGATGGGCCGTGTCGAGCTCGATGCGATGCGCATCGACGAATTGCCTTCGGCTTTTTCGGGCGGGATGCAGCAGCGCTTGCAGATCGCGCGCAATCTCGTGACCGGGCCGCGACTCGTCTTCATGGACGAACCTACCGCCGGTCTCGACGTATCCGTGCAGGCGCGTCTGCTCGACTTGCTGCGTACCTTGACGAACCAGCTGCATCTCGCCGCTGTAATCGTCACGCACGATATCGGCGTGGCACGCTTGCTCGCGCATCGGTTGATGGTGATGAAGGACGGGCGCGTGGTGGAGAGCGGTCTCACGGATCAGGTATTGGATGATCCGCAACATCCTTATACGCAGACGCTGGTGGCGTCCGTGCTGCCGGTTTGAGGTGCAACAGATGACTACGACAGACGAAGAAGCGTTCGCCGCGCGCACGGAGCTAATGCTGCGCGCACGCGACATAGAAAAGACCTTCACGCTGCATCAGCAGGGCGGTGTGCGCATCGTGGCGCTCGCGGGTGTATCGCTCGATGTGGAACGCGGCGAATGCGTGGTGCTCGCGGGCGCTTCAGGCGCCGGCAAAAGTACGTTTCTGCGTTGCATGTACGGCAATTATCTCGCGACGCGCGGCAGTATCGCCATTCGCGACGACAGCCGCGCTTCGCGACATCTCGTGCTGACCGAAGCCGAGCCGCACGACATCATCCGCTTGCGCAAAAGCACGCTCGGTTACGTGAGCCAGTTTCTCCGCGCCATCCCGCGTGTCTCTTCGCTCGATCTCGTCGCGGAACCGCTGGTCTCGCGCGGTGTCGATGAAGACGAAGCACGTGAGCGCGCGAGCGTCCTGCTCGCAAGGCTGAACGTACCGCGACGCTTATGGTCGCTCGCGCCCGCGACGTTTTCCGGCGGCGAGCAACAGCGTGTGAACATTGCGCGCGGGCTGATCGCGGCGCATCCTGTCTTATTGCTCGATGAGCCCACGGCGTCGCTCGATGCACAGAACCGGGACGTCGTAGCCGATCTCATCGTCGAAGCGCGCGAGCGGGGCGCGGCCATCGTCGGTATCTTTCACGACGAAGATACGCGTGAGCGCGTGGCAACCCGCATCGTGCGCCTTGCAACACCGGTAGTGGTCCACTCATCCGAAGACGGAGCATTGCAGACATGCTGATTACGAATGCGCGCATCGTCACGCGCAACGAGGAATTCACGGGCACGGTGCGCATCGAGGAGGGCTGTATCGCGGATGTATCGCCGGGAAATACGGCGACGCGCGATGCGTTGAACTGGGACGGCGACTATCTGCTGCCGGGCTTCGTCGAACTGCATACGGACAACATCGAAAAGCATCTCGCGCCGCGTCCCGGCGTGCTGTGGAATCACGAAGCGGCGATCATCGTGCATGACGCGCAAGTGGCTTCGGCCGGCATCACGACCGTGTTCGATGCGCTCGGTGTGGGCTCGCGTCCCGAAGACGGCGTGCGTGGCCGCGAACTTCAAGTGCGGTGCGCGCAGTCCATCGGCAAGTTCGTCGAACGCGGACTCTTGCGCGCCGATCACTTCCTGCACTTGCGTTGCGAAGTCGGCACGACGGACGTGGTCGAGGTATTCGATTCACTGAGCGCGCATCCGCTCTTCAGGCTCGCATCGGTGATGGACCATACGCCGGGTCAGCGCCAGTGGCAGGACCATGAAAAGTGGCGCAAGTATCAGGAACGTCACGGCAAGTGGAGCGACGAACACGCGAATGACGTGCTCGCGCAACTGGCCGAGCATCAGGCGCGTTACGCGGCGGCGCATCGTGCGGACATCGTCGCGCGTTGTCGGCGCTTGGGCATCTCGCTTGCAAGCCACGACGACACGCTCATCGAGCATGTGGAAGAAGCCGCGCGCGACGGCATTGCGCTCGCGGAATTCCCGACCACGCTCGATGCAGCCCGTGCCGCGCGCGAACATGGCATCGCCACGATCATGGGCGCGCCGAACGTCGTGCGTGGCGGCTCGCACTCGGGCAACGTGTCGGCGCTCGAACTCGCTCGCGAAGGGTTGCTCGACATCCTCTCGTCCGATTACGTGCCTTCGAGCCTGCTCATCGCGGTGTTCGATCTCGTCGAGAAGGCGGGATGGACCTTGCCGCGCGCGGTGGCCACGGTTTCTTGGGCACCCGCGCACGCGGCCGGACTCGCCGACCGTGGGGCCATCGTGACGGGCTTGCGCGCCGACTTCGTGCGCGTCGCGCTGGCGGACGGTCTGCCTGTGCCGCGCGAGACTTATCGCAACGGGCAGCGCGTTTCTTGAAACGCCGACAGCCCCGCGCAAGGCAACCGACATACACGGGTAAGCCCGCGTTGCGAAGGCATGCAGACTTCAGTACTCTCGCGCATGAATTAGTTCGCTATGTGAATCGCTGTTCGCCTGACGAACATTAGTCGAACGACGATTGCCAATCATCGACGAGGGAATGAAGTGAGCCGAAGTCCTGCTGTGAACGTGCAGACGTTCATCAACGAGCACCCGTTTTCGCCCTTCCAGTGGCTGATCTTCGTGATGTGCTTCGTCATCGTGCTGCTGGATGGTTTCGATACGGCGGCCATCGGATTCATCGCGCCATCGCTCGTATCCGAATGGCAGATCAGCCGGCCCGCGCTCGCGCCTGTTCTGAGCGCTGCGTTGTTCGGGCTCGCGGCGGGCGCGCTGCTTTCCGGGCCGTTGTCGGACCGGCTCGGACGACGGCTGATGCTGTTGTCCTCGGTACTGCTGTTCGGCGTGGCGTGCTTTGCATCGGCGTATTCGGCAAGCCTCACGCAACTCACGGCGTTGCGCTTTGTTACGGGCCTCGGCCTCGGCGCCGCCATGCCCAATGCCGTCACCATGATGAGCGAGTTCTGCCCGGACAAGCGCCGCGCGACGCTCATCAACCTGATGTTCTGCGGCTTTCCGCTGGGCGCGGCATTCGGCGGCTTTCTCGCGGCATGGATGATTCCGCATTTCGGCTGGCGCAGCGTGCTGCTGCTCGGTGGCGTGGCGCCGCTCGTGCTCGTCGTGCTGCTCTTCATCAGCCTGCCGGAATCGGTGCGCTACATGGTCGCGAAGAACAAGCCGGCCGAGAAGATTCGCGCGACGCTTGCACGCATTTCATCGGCGGCGGCCAACGCAGGATCGTTCTTCATGACGGAGACGGCGCCCGCGGTGCAGGGGCAGGGCGGCGTGAGCGTGGTGTTGTCGCGCTCGTATATCGTCGGTTCGATCATGTTGTGGCTCGCATACTTCATGGGCCTCGTGATCTTCTATGCATCGATCAACTGGATGCCGATTCTCCTCAAGGAATCTGGCCTGAGTCCGCAACGCGCGACGCTGATCTCCGCGTTGTTCCCGCTCGGCGGCGTGGGCGCTGTCTTGTGCGGCGTGTTGATGGATCGCTTCAATCCGAACCGCATCATTGCCGCGTGCTATGCGTTGACCGCGGTGAGCGTGTACTTCATCGGGCAGGCGGTGGGCAACGTGGGATTGCTCGTGCTGATCGTGTTCCTTGCTGGCGTGTTGATGAACACGGCGCAATCGTCGATGCCGGCGCTCGCGGCATCGTTTTATCCGACTCAGGGACGCGGCACCGGCGTGGCGTGGATGCTGGGCATCGGGCGCTTCGGCGGTATCGCGGGATCGTTTCTCGTGGCTGAACTGACGCGATTGCACTTCAGCTTCGGCGGCATCTTCGCGGTGATCGGCGTCGCGGGATTGATCTCGGCGGTGGCGTTGCTCATCAAGCAGGCCGCGCATCCGCAGGCCGCGTTGCCGAGCGATTTGAAGGCTACGGAGCCGGTCGGGCATTGAGGATGGGTTGTGTCTGGATGATGTCGAATCGCCCTGCGTGGACGTTGGTCGCGCAGGCGAATTGTTTTGGATGTGGGGCTTTGCCGAGAGGCCATGGCCACCAGTCTTTCACTCATCGCACTCCTGTTTGCCAATCGTCAGACCGTGGCATGTCGTGTGCTGATGAAGAACATGCGACCTGCCGCTGCGTGTCAACACCGCAGCAGCAAGGAGGCACCACAAGCCGCACGACATCGCATCTTGCAACCGCAAAAAGGAGTTTTTCGATATGAAGCGTATCGCCATTTCATGCGCCGCTGGCGCACTCGCCCTGGTTTGCGCATCCGCATTCGCACAGGACAATCCTCCCAGCTCGAATACGGGCCTGCAAGCAGGCGACAACGCCCAAACGACCACGACGCACGCACACAAGACTCATTCGAAGGCCACGCACAGCAGCCAGTCGTCGATGAAGCCCGGTCCGTCGACCACGCCTGGCGGCACGGCCACGCCCGGCACCGCAGGCGCACCGGTCAGCGCGAGCGGCTCGGGTAACTGAGGTCTGAAATAATCGGCGGAACAGCCGCTGGAAACATGAACGGGACGCTCAAGGGCGTCCCGTTTTACATGGCGATTCAATTCGAAAAAGAATCCGCCATCGAGAAGCGCGCGTATGAACGCGCTATGACAATGCAAAACTGGCCATCATGTTGCGCGCTTCAGCTCACGCAAATCAAAGCCGTACCTTACTTTGCAAACAACGACGCCATATTGGCAAACGCCTTGATCTCGACCGCATTGCCCGACGGGTCGAGGAAAAACATGGTCGCCTGCTCGCCCACTTCGCCCTTGAAACGGACATGCGGTTCGATGATAAAACGCGTGTTCGCCGTACGCAGCTTCTCGGCCAACGCTTCCCACTGCGGGATCGACAGCACGACGCCGAAGTGACGCACCGGCACGGCATCGCCATCTACAGCGCTCGTCGTGCGATGCCCCACTTCCTCGGGCGCCAAATGCGCGACGATCTGATGTCCGTAAAAGTCGAAATCGACCCAGTCCGGTGAACTGCGGCCTTCGGGGCAACCGAGTAGATCACCATAAAACTCGCGCGCGGACGCAAGGCTGTGAACGGGGAAAGCAAGATGGAAAGGCGGCATGGCGGCCTGAGTCGTGCTCATGGTGCAACTCCTTTTTGTGGGGTTCGACAGCGTTTGACCCAGATTCTATTCACAAATAAAAGTGCTGAAAAACGATATATTGCGGGAGTCAGCCCCAAATTTATCGATGAATCAATATGCTGCGCGAACTCACTACTTTCATTGCGGTCGCGCGCCACGGCACCTTTGCCGGCGCGGGCGCGCACATCGGGCTCACGCAGTCGGCGGTGAGCGCGCAGATGCAGCGTCTCGAAGCGCATTTGGGCTTCGCCTTGTTCGACCGCACCGGACGCTCCGCCACACTCAACAAGGCGGGCCGCCGCACGCTGGAACTCGCGGATGAACTCATGGCGCTCTATACGCGCCTCGCCGAACCCGAGGGCGTCGACGGGCGTGGCGGCGCGTTGTCGGTCGGCGCGATTGCATCGGCGCATGCGGCGCTGTTGCCCGATGCCATCGGCGCGTTCAGACGCGTGCTGCCCGCGTGGCGCATCCGGCTCGTGCCGGGCGTGTCGCTGTCGCTGCTCGCACAGGTCGATGCAGGCGAAACGGACATGGCCGTCATCATTCGTCCGCCGTTCGCGATACCTTCCGAATTGCGCTGGCGCACGCTCGTCGCCGAACCGTTCGTGTTGCTTGCGCCCGCCGCCATGAAGCGCGCCGCCTGGCGCGAAGTAATAGAGACGGCGCCGTTCATCCGCTACGACCGGCGTTCGTTCGGCGGACGGCAAGTGGAAACGTTCTTGCGCAAGCAACGCATAGCGGTGCGCGACGCCATCGAAGTGGACGAGTTGCAAGGCATCGCGCAAATGGTCGCGCGCGGCTTGGGCGTTGCGCTCTTGCCCGTATCCGATGGCATCGGCCCGTGGCCTGCCGGCGTCGTCGCGCTCGGTCTGGGCGACGACACGTTCCATCGCGAGATCGGGCTGGTCGAGCGTTCGCGCAAGGGACGGCAAGACGCGGCGGCACAACTCGCGGATTGCATCGCCGATGCGGCCAGTCGCAAGCCGGAAACGCCGCTTCCGGCGCGCAAGCGCGCGCGTGTAAAAAACAGCGCCTAGAATGCGTTGCAGGCGCGGCCCTCGAGTCGTCTCCTTCGTTGTCCGCGCACGCTTTTCCTTTGTCCTTTCGTGGCGGATGTCCATGAGCGACGAGCAACACACTGACACCACTGACGCCGCACCGCCGCTCGGCTTCTTGCGCGCGGGGCTTGCCTGGCTGGATCGCGTGGACCCGGGCACGCATCGGCGTATCAAGGGATTGCGGCTCGTGACCGCGTATGGGCTCGCGGCCGCGCTCGGCGGCTTGCACGACGTGACGCGCGACGTGCCTGCCAGCGTCTCCGTTGGCATGCTGGCCGCCGCCTTCGCGCTTTGGGCAAGCGTGTCAGAAGCGCGCAGCGCGCGCGCCGATTCGAGCCGCGATCTCGCCGTGTTGTGCATCGCGGCCGCGCTTGGCGCCCTCAGCTTTGCGCTCTTCGGGCCGTGGCTGCACGAAATGGGGCGCGGCGGCGCGGAGTTCGTGCTCGTCACGGGCGCGTTCCTCGCGGGCTATCTCAAGCGTTTCGGCCTGCTCGGCGCGGGCGTCGGCTCACAGTTCTACATCGGTCAACTGGTCGCTTACTCGATGAACCTGACACCGGGCGATTCATGGGCGATTACGCTCGCGCTCGTCATCGGCATGATCGCGGCAATCGTGCCGCGTGTGCTGAGCGGGCCGGCGGAGCATCCGGTGGTGTTGCCCGCGCTCGCGTCCGAGCCGGCTTACTGGCGGCAGCAGGTTTCTCCCGCGCTTGCCATGGGTCTGCAGGCGGCGAGCGGCGCGCTCGTGGTGGCGTTGTTGAACGCGGCGTTCGGCATGGCGGAATCGGCGTGGGCGATCACGGCCTGCGTCTACGTGGTCGCGACTTCGGCTGTCGGCACGGCACACCGCGTGCGGCGGCGCATCTACGGCACGCTCGTGGGCGTGCCTGTCGGCCTCATTTGCCTGCCGCTTGCGGAACACGCGCCGCTCTTCATCTGGGCGATGGCCGCCCTCGCGATGATCGTCTACGCCATGGCGCTGCCCGAGCGCTATGACATTGCGTGCGGCGCTTTCGCCTTTACGCTCATCGTGACGATGGCCGCGAGCGGCATTCACTCGATACCGCTGCTCGCCGCGCGCGCGTGGGAGACGTTGCTGGGCGGCGCTCTTGGGCTCATTGCGGCGAAGTTGATCTTCCCGTTGCGCGAGGTCGGCTAACCACGCGCGGTGGCAGAACGCAGCGACGAAGCGGCATGGCACGGGCCTCGCACGCAAAGCGGTAAAGCACCGCAAAGCGGCAAGCACGGCAAAGCATGAACCCGTCAGCGCTTACTCGCCTTCGCCACCACCTCGTCGAGCAATTGCAGGTCCACGGGCTTCACCAGATGCCCGTCGAAGCCCGCCTGCGCCGAACGTTCCTTGTCGCCTTCCTGACCGAAGCCCGTCATCGCGACGATCATCGCGCGTCCGACGAGCCGTTGCGAGCGTAGCGAGCGCAGCACCGCGAAGCCGTCGATATCCGGCAAAGCCAGATCGAGCAGGATCAGCGCGGGCGGAAAATGCCGGATGACGTCGATACCTTCCGTGCCGTGATAAGCAATGCGCACCTCGTGCCCCTTCATCTGCAGCAGCATGGCGAGGCTGTCGGCGGAATCGACGTTGTCATCGATCACGACGATACGCAATGTCCCCGATGCGGCCGGCGCTGCCAGCAAACCGGCAATGGGCACATCGTCGGCGGGCGCGTAGGGCAATCGCACGGTGAACGTGCTGCCGCGACCGGTGCCGTCGCTCGCGGCGGAGATGGTGCCGCCGTGCATTTCGACGATCGAACGGCACAACGTGAGACCAATGCCAAGCCCGGCTTCGCCTGGGTTCAGGTAATGATCTTCCTGTACGAAGAGATCGAAGATAGCCGTCAAACCCTTCTGCGAAATGCCGCGGCCACGGTCGGACACTTTCAGCAGCAAGGCGTTGCGCTCGCGCTCCACGCAGATGTGGATGCTGCTGCCGTGCGGCGAAAACTTCGATGCGTTGTTGAGCAGATTCTGCACGACCTGAACGAGCCGCGTGCCATCGCCCAAGACGAAGATAGGCTCGTGCGGCAATTCGGTGGTGATGCTCTGCGCGCGGTCGTCGGTGAAAGGGCGCACGAGTTCGATGCTGCGTTCGACGATTTCGGTCACGCCCACGCGCGCCATGCGCAGTTCGATTTTGCCGGTGGTGATACGGCCCATGTCCAGCAGATCGTCGACCAGTCGGCCGAGATGCGAAGTCTGTCTGTCGATGATGTCGCGGCACGAAGCGAGTCTCGGCGAGATATCCGCTTCCATCTGCATGACGCCGACGGCATTGCGCACGGGCGCGAGCGGATTGCGCAATTCGTGCGCGAGCGTGGCGAGAAACTCGCTGATGCGTCGCGACGATACTTCGAGTTGCTCCAGTCGCTTTCTTTCGCTCATGTCGCGCGTGACCTGGGAGAAGCCACGCAGCGTCCGGTGCTCGTCATACACCGCCGTGATCACCACGTTCGCCCAAAACAGCGACCCGTCCTTGCGCACGCGCCAGCCCTCGGTCTCGATGCGCCCCATGCGAATGGTGGTCTGCAATTGCAATGCGGGCACGTTCGCGGCGATGTCCTCGGGCGAATAGAAGAGGGAGAAGTGCTTGCCGAGAATCTCCGCCGGCAGATATCCCTTGATACGCACCGCGCCCATGTTCCAGCTTTCGATCTCGCCTTCCGGGCTCAACATGCAAATGGCGTAGTCGCTCACGCTTTCGACGAGCAGGCGGAAGCGTTCTTCGGAAAGCCGCAGCTTGGTTTCCTCGGCGCGCTTCGCGGTGAGATCGCGCGTGTACTTGGCATAGCCGATGATCTCGCCACGCGTGTCGCGCGCCGCCGTGATGACGACATTGGCCCAGAAACGCGTGCCGTCCTTGCGAACACGCCAGCCTTCGTCCTCGAAACGGCCAGTGGCATACGCCTCCTTCAGCTCGTATTCGGGCCAGCCCCGCGCCACGGAATCCGCCGTATAGAAACGCGACAGATGCTGACCGATGATCTCGTGCGCCTCGTAGCCCTTGATCTTGCGCGCGCCCGTGTTCCAGGTCGTGATGCAGCCATTGAGGTCGAGCATGAAGATCGCGCAATCTTCGATGGCATCGACAAGCGTGTGATAGCGCTCGTCTTCGATAGTCGAGTCATTCGGCTTGTCGGACGCCGGTTCCGCTGGCCTGGCAGTGCGCAAGGTAGTCATGGTTCTGATGGGCGGCGCTCAGGTTGAGAAGTTGCAAACGCAACGACCGCGATGCTTTCAAAAATCCGCGTTCGTCATGCAGCGGTGTTTTCGACACATGAAAACGCCGCGTGCGCGCCAGCAGTTTAACCCTTCGTGTGCTGCTTCCGCTTCTTGTCGGGATTTCGTCCACCCAATATTATCCGCGCTTTAGAGGGGATTTCAGCACGGGCGTGCGCGCTTAGACTGCAGGCACATTTCAGGAGGCCGCGCGACCGTCAGGCAGTGAGAGAAAGCCCGTGAAGTGATTTCGATAACCCTTCATGGAGCACTCACATGACTCGCAAACTCGGCATGATCTTTCTCATCGCGGCGTCGCTTGCCGCTTCTTATGCGCTCGCCAGGGGATTCGGCACGGCTTCGCGGCAATGCGTCACCGTGCAGATGATCGCATCGGACGACGCACCCGCGGACAACGGCGATAACGCGGGTACATCGCCCAAGGACAAGGAGGACAGTCCGCTCACTCGTGCACAGGACTGAGCACGGTTTCGCGCCGTGGGCTGATCTTCACGGCGGGCATGAAGAGCATGGAGGCGACCGCGCCGAGCGCGACGAAGAACATCGCGGTGAAAGTCAGATGCAGCGCATGGTGCAGTGCAAGACGGATCTCGTTATTGCTTGCGAAGTCGCCCGGCACGCTCGTCAACAAACGCTTCAACTGATCCGCGTGGACGGCGGGCATGCCGGTCACATGCGTTAGACCGTAGTTCTGCACCGCGCCGAACACCGCCGCGCCGAGCGTGTTGCCGAGATTGCGCGCAAAGAGATTGGATGCCGTCGCGCTGCCGCGTTCGTGCGGCTTCACGATCTCCTGAATCAGGATGAGGCACGAGACGCTCGTCACGCCCATGCCGAAGCCGACGACCGCCGAGCCGATTCCCGCCCACACCGGGCTCATGTCCGGGTTGAGGAACACGAACGGCAGCGAGCCAAGCGGAATGAAGAACGCGCCGCCGATCAAAAGCCGCCTCAGGCCGATGCGCGCGAACGTCCGCGAGGTGAACGTGGCGCCGCTTGGCCAGCCGACCATCATCATGGTGAGCGTGAAGCCGGCTTCGACCGGTGAGCGATGCATCACGCCCTGCACGTACATCGGCAGGAAAGTGGTAAGGCCCATCATCGCCATGCCGGCGAGCAGGGTCGCCGCGTTGCCCGCTGCAATCGGGCGATGTGCCCAGAGGCCGAAGTTGATCATCGGGTCGGCGGCGCGGCGTTCCTGCCAAACGAAGAGGCACGCGCTCGCAATCAGCACCGCCACTTCCACGGCTACCCGCGTGTTGCTGGCGTGGCCGGCATCGGTCAGAGCCATCATCAGCGCGGCGACGGCGGCGGTGAAAAAGAACGCGCCAGCGAAGTCGATCGACGGGCGGCCGTGGCGTTTCTCTTCGTGCAGGAACATGACGAACAGCAGCGCGGCGAGAAAGCCGATCGGCACGTTGATCCAGAAGATCCACGCCCACGAGAACTGCCGGATGAGCAGACCGCCGACCATGGGTCCGAGCACGGCCGATACCGCCCACACGCTTGCCAAATAGCCCTGCACCTTGCCGCGTTCATGCGCCGGGTAAAGGTCGCCGACGATAGTCAGCACCACCGGCAAAATGGCGCCCGCGCCCACGCCTTGCAGCAAACGGAACACGATCATTGCGGGCATCGACCAGGCAAAGCCCGCGAGCACCGAGCCGATCAAGAAGATGGCGATGCCCACGAGCACCGCGGGCTTGCGTCCATAAAGGTCGGCGAGCTTGCCGAACACCACGGTGAGCGCGGTCTGCGTGAGCAGAAACGACGAGAAAACCCAGCTATAGAGATCGAGACCGCCGAGTTGCGTGGCGATTTGCGGCATCGCGGTGGAGACGATGGTGGCCTCGATCGCGACCATTGCCATCGACGCCATCACGGCGGCAATGACGAGCGGACGAACGGTTTGTCTGGCTTGTGGCATGCGTTTCCATGAAAGGAATGGCGCCGCCACGCGAGGCGGATACGGCGCGCGGCAACAGGCGGGCTTACACGAAGAAGGCGATACGGCCAAGGCGAAGCTGCATCAGCCGTTGTGCGGCGGGGCGGCATCGCCTATGAACTCGATTATGAAGCGGTCGACTGCAATGGTAGCGCCTGCTGAAAAAGCCTGCTCGCTTCGCCCGACTCTTCGTCCTCATTTTTCTCTAACTATCGGGGTATACGCTGGGTTCGTGGACAGAAGGTTGGTTCACATCCTCGTTCTCCTCAGCTTTGAGCGTCGGCTCCGACCCGGACCGGCGCTTCTTTTTTAGCACGTCGATGCCAGAACCCTGCGCCGAAAGATCGAAAAGTCCGAAGCCACCGAAAGCCGCTAGTAGAATCGAGACGCCAGCCGGTCCGCGTCTTTTCATCTCGATGCGTCTTCACATGATCAAATCGCTGAGAAATCAACTGGTCGTCGCGCTCGGGCTGCTCGTCAGCGCGGTAGGCTTGCTGCAGGGCATCAGCTCGTATCATCTTTGCCGGACCGGCATGGACGCACTGCTCGACATGCGCCTCGAACAAGTGGCGACCCGCATGCGCGACGGTTTCGCCGAAGGCATTCCGCAGAATCCCGCGCGCGGCACGCAGGACGATCGCGATGTCGTGGTCGTCGTGTGGAAGCCGGACGAAGCCACGCCGTTTCGCACGACCGATCCTTCTCTGCGCTTTCCGCGCGATGCAACCGCGGGCTTCGGCAGCTATCAAGTCAACGACGAATCGTGGCGCGTCTTCACGCGTCAGGATCCGACCATGACCATTCAAGTGGCGCAGCGCAACGCCGTGCGCCGCGAACTCACGCGGGAGGCCGCGACGCAGACGCTCTGGCCCATCGTCGTACTGTTGCCGCTCGTGTGGATCGCGGTCGCGCTCGTCGTGAGCCGCTCGCTGCGCAGGCTCAAACGCCTTGGCGCGAAAGTGCAGGGCATCGATACCGCCAATCTCGAACCGTTGCCCACCTCCGGCGTGCCCGCCGAAATCGCGCCCTTCATCCATTCGATCAACACGATGATCGAGCGCCTCGCGCAATCCATCGAGTCGGAACGCAAGTTCATCGCCGATGCCGCGCATGAACTGCGCACGCCGCTCACGGCCCTGCAATTGCAGGCCGATAATCTCGCGCCGCACATCGCGCCGGGCAATCAGGAGCGTTTTCGCGAGTTGCGACGCGGCATTGGACGCGCGGGCAGCCTCATCACGCAACTTCTGCGCATGGCGCGCGCCGATGCCCCGATGGGCGCGACGCCGCTCACGCGGGTGAATATCGCCACGGTCGTAACGAGCGCCGTGGCCGATGTCCTGCCGATTGCGCTGCAACGCGGCCTCGATATCGGCGCCGAAGAGATGGTCGAGGCCCACGTGCGCGCGGTGGAAACGGATATCGGCATGGCGGTGAAGAATCTCGTTTCGAACGCGGTGCGCTATACGCCGGATGGCGGCACCATCGACTTGCGTATGCGGTGCGAGCGCGACATGGTATGGGTCGATGTCGTCGATACGGGGCCGGGCATTGCGGAAACACTATTGCCGCGCGTATTCGACCGCTTCTTCAGGGCTAACCCTGATATCGAGGGTAGCGGGCTCGGCTTGTCTATCGTGAAGGCGATCGCGCAGCGCTACGGTGGCGATGTGTCACTTCGGAATCGCGATGACGGGCGGTCGGGCATCGTCGCTTCGATTGGCTTTCCGGTCGAGGAAAGCGGCGTGGCTACCGAGGCAAACGCCGCGACAGCCACCGCTTAAAAGGAATGGCCGCGCTGTTTTGTGCCTATTACAATGGGATCGCGTGCTGCGCGTGGGTGATGACCGCGTCAGCTTGGTCGCGTCAATGCGGTGTGCGGACTCAACATGCGAATCCTACTGATCGAAGACGACGTACAGATCGGCACCAGCCTGATGCGCGCCCTCAAGGACGTCGATTACGCCGTGGACTGGGTGCGCGACGGCCAGGCGGGCCGCGAGGCCATGGACGCCGCTGAATACACGGTAGTACTGCTCGATCTCGGCTTGCCCGGCATGTCCGGCCTCGAAGTGTTGCGTGGTGCGCGCACGGCGGGCAACGCGACGCCGGTGCTGATCCTCACGGCTCGCGACGACCTCGACACGCGCGTGCAAGGGCTCGACCTCGGCGCGGACGACTACCTCCTCAAGCCCTTCGACACGCCCGAACTGCTGGCCCGCATCCGCGCGGTGCTGCGCAGAAAGGCGGGTTATGCCACCTCGCGTCTCGGCGACGAATCGATCAATCTCAACCTCGACCAGCGCACGCTTACGTGCGGCGAGACATCCGGCGTGCTGTCGGCGAAGGAGTTCGCGCTGATGCACGCACTCATGGAGCGGCCCGGCACCATCTTTTCGCGCGATCAACTCGAAGACCGGCTTTACGGCTGGGGCAAGGAAGTCGAAAGCAACGCTGTCGACGTGATCATCCATTCGGTGCGCAAAAAGTTCGGCGCAGCGGTGATCCGCAACGTGCGCGGCCTCGGCTGGACCGTGATGCTGGGGCAGGCGGGACGCGACGAAGCGAAGTGAGGGCGTGTCACGCGTAAGGGTCGTCGGGGCGACGGGGGATCGATCCGCAGAAGGTCATGCTGTACGCGTGGTCGCTTTCCTCGACCTGACGCATGCGGCGCTCGAGTTCGGCGTGATCGCCCGACGAGGCAAAGTAGTCGTCGTGCGAATGGTCGTCGGTGGCGGAAAAGAATCTGGAAAGACGTTCGAACATGATGCGCTCCTTAGGCGGACGGTTGGCGACGGCCTGCGCTCGGAATTTAGTATGGCTCGTCGATGGAAACCAGAATAAGGCGCCCGAATTAGCGTTGAATGATGGCTCGCACATGCAGTCGCCAGCACAGAGTTGAGCCTGCGAAACATGTACGCCAACGCACGCGAATGGGCTGCCGCGTCGCACCATCGCGTGGTATCTTCTTTCACACAGGTTTCACACAAGGATGGATGTACAGCAGCGCGTTTGCCCTTTCCGTCGAACGTCTCTCGTGAACGCCGCCATGAACGAAGTGCCTCGTACTCTCAGTGCCCGCGACCGTGTCGAACTGCTTTGCTGGCTGACGTGCGGCAGCCTCGGTGCGTACTATCTCAACGGCGACTGGCCCGCGCCGTCATTTCATGTCGAAGCCGCGCGCAAGTGGCTCGACCGGCATCAGCGCGAAGCCGACTGGCTTGCTATCGCCAAACTCTCTGCCATTGCACGCGATCTTGCCGCGCGACATTGCGCCATCCTCGAATCCGACTGGGCGCGCGAAGCGGTCGAAGAGATTTTGGACAGCGAAGACCTCAACTTCAATTCGGGCGTGGTGCGGCCCATTCTGGAGGATTGCCGCCGGGCGTTGGCGGAGAAGCGGGTTCCGGAGTAGACGATTAACGTACGCGAGTCGTGAGGGCGGTCGCGCCGCCAACCGCAGGCCGCTAGCGCCACGTGCTCTATCTAGCGAATTATAGGAAAGTATAAGGTAGTCGAGATATACTACGCTATATATTGTTATAGAGTCATAGTCATGGATCCGGTTCGGAACCCATTTGCGCCCGGTGCCGGTAGCCAGCCGCCCGAACTCGCTGGGCGCGAAGCAATCATCGAGGACGCACGTATCGCCATTGAACGCGCGGTGCTCTGTAAGCCCAGCCGTTCGCAAATGTTCCTGGGCTTACGCGGCGTAGGCAAGACCGTGCTGCTCAACGCAGTCGAAGCGCTCGCTAATCAGCGTGGCCACGTCACTTCCATGATCGAGGCGCCCGAGAACAAATCGTTGGGTGAGCAACTGCTGCCACGCATGCATCAAGTGCTTCGAAAACTGTCCGTCGCCGCGAATGCCAAGGCGAAGACTTACGACGCGCTGCGAGCGTTGAGGTCGTTTGCCTCCGCATTCAAGTTGGAATATGGCGATGTCTCGATCGCGGTGGATCCCGAAGTAGGAGTCGCGGACAGCGGCGACCTCGAGAATGATCTTCCAGAACTGTTCGTGCGTATCGGCGAGGCCGCTAAAGCTGCCGGTAAAGCCTGGACGCTCCTGATCGATGAAGTCCAGTACCTAAGCGAAAAAGACTTAGCCGCTCTCATCGTGTCATTGCACAAGATCAACCAGGCGCGCTTGCCCGTGCTGTTTTTCGGCGCCGGCTTGCCACAGGTCGCGGCCCTGTCGGGACAAGCCAAATCGTATGCGGAGCGGCTGTTTCACTACCCGGAGGTCGGTGCTCTGCCTGAGGACGATGCCAAGGCAGCGATCCGTCAACCAGTGAACGACGAAGGCGCCGGTATCGACGATGCTGCTCTGAAAGAGATTTTCCTCAAGACGAGAGGCTATCCCTACTTTCTGCAGGAGTGGGGCCATCAGTCCTGGAATCTCGCCGTCGGCGACACGATTACCGTACGCGACGCAAGGCGCGCCGAGTCGACAACGCTCAAGCGTCTGGACGAAGGGTTCTTCAAAGTTCGCTTCGATCGCCTGACGCCCAAGGAACGCGAATACGTCATTGCCATGGCGAAATTAGGCAGTGGCCCTTATCGTTCGTCCGACGTTGCGGACGCGCTCGGCGAAACCCCGCAGAGTCTCGGTCCTCGCCGCGCGCAGATCATTAACAAAGGCATGATCTACAGTCCGTCCCATGGTGATATCGCGTTCACCGTGCCGATGTTCAATGACTACCTGATTCGCAATTTAAGCATTCTTGGCTGACCGGGCTGCGGATTTGCGCCGAGCGCCGCTAGGGACATAAGGCAGACTAGCGCGAATCACTGTATGAATGTACAGTATGCGCATTTTCCGCGTTCTTCGCGCCCGCGCATGTTTAGCCACGCCCTTCGCACGTCGTCGTCTTCCGGCCTTGTCGGCACGCGTCCGTTCTAGGCAATGGACACGCCCGCCACGCCCACGCCTCGCCGTATCGCGCATCTGGACATGGATGCGTTCTTCGCCTCCGTCGAATTGCTGCGCTATCCCGAACTGCGCGGTCAGCCGGTGGTGGTCGGCGGCGGACGCAATGCCATTCCCGAGACGCTGGCCGATGGCACACGCCGCTTCAGAAAACTGCGTGATTACGCGGGGCGCGGTGTCGTCACCACCTCCACTTACGAAGCGCGCAAGTTCGGCGTGTTCTCGGCCATGGGCATGATGAAGGCCGCGCAACTCGCGCCCGACGCCATTCTTCTGCCCACGGATTTCGAGTCGTATCGCCATTACTCGCGGCTCTTCAAGACAGCCGTCGCGGCGTTCACGTCGCAGATAGAGAATCGCGGCATCGACGAGATTTATATCGACGTGACGGACATGACGGGCGATTCCGCGAGCATCGGCCGGCGCATGAAGGACGCGGTGCACGAAGCCACCGGGCTTACGTGCTCGATCTGCATCGCGCCGAACAAGCTGCTGGCGAAGATCGGCTCGGAGCTCGACAAGCCCGACGGCCTGACCATCCTGACGATGGACGATCTCCCCACACGCATCTGGCCGCTCGCGGCGCGCAAGGTGAATGGCATCGGGCCCAAGGCGAGCGAAAGGCTGGCGGCGCTCGGTATCGAGACGGTGGGTGACATTGCCGCCGCCGACCTGGGATTTCTGCAGACGCATTTTGGCGGCACTTACGCCGCATGGCTCGCGCGTATCGCGCAGGGACAGGACGATCGGCCCGTGGTCGTGAGTTCGCAGCCGAAGTCGATGAGCCGTGAGACCACGTTCGAGCGCGATCTGCATCCGAAGAACGACCGCGCGAAGCTCTCCGAGGCGTTCACGGGGCTGTGCAAGAAAGTCGCCGACGACCTACAGCGCAAAGGTTACGTAGGCCGCACGGTCGGCATCAAGCTGCGTTTCGACGACTTCCGCACGCTCACGCGTGATCTGACCATTCCCGTTTCCACCGACGACCCTGTCGAGATTCGCCGCGCCGCTACCGAATGCGTGAAGCGCATTACGCTGGATCGACGGCTGCGGTTGCTCGGCGTGCGCGTGAGCGCGTTGAGCGTGCGCGGAGAGGACGGCGGCTTCATCGAACCGATTCAAGTGGAACTGCCGTTCGACTGAGGCGTTAAGCGCCAAAGGGAATAAGCAAATCGCGGATCGTTCGTTGGCGGCACGGCTGCGACGAAGTAGATTGGCTGTCTTTGCGCCGTTCAAGAACATCGTGACGATCCTCGCACCGACCCTCGAAAGTTCGACCCAAGCCGCCGATCGATCCATCGACGAATCCATTCAAATTCGCGCCTTCGACGCGCCGCTCGGCGCCGAGGTCATCGGGCTCGATCTGAGCAAGCCGCTCTCGCAAGCCGATTTCGCGCGCATTCATCGCGCGCATCTCGATCATCACGTGCTCGTGTTTCGCGACCAGCGCATCACGCCGGAACAGCAGGTCACGTTCAGCAAGCGCTTCGGGCCGCTGCAAATTCACGTGCTCAAGCAGTTCGCGCTCGCCGGGCATCCGGAAGTGCTGATCGTTTCCAACGTGCTCGAAAACGGCAAGCCGATCGGTCTCGGCGATGCCGGGCACTTCTGGCACTCGGACCTCTCGTACAAGGAAACGCCGAGTCTCGGCTCACTGCTGCATGCGCAGGAGTTGCCGAAAGTCGGCGGCGATACGCTATTTTCGAATCAGCATCTCGCGTGGGATACGTTGCCCGAGCATCTGCGTCGCGCAGTCGAAGGACGCCGCGCGGAGCATACCTATGTTGCCAAATACGCCGAGTTGCAGAAACGCAGTCCGTGGCGCCCGAACCTGACGCCCGAGCAAATCGCGCAGGTCAAACCGGTGGTGCATCCCATTGTGCGGACGCATCCGGAGAACGGGCGTCGCGCGCTTTTCGTGAGCGAGCACTTCACCACGCGCATCATCGACATGCCGGAAGACGAGAGCCGCGCGCTCCTCGACGAAATCTTCGCGCATAGCGTGAAGCCGGAGTTTCTTTACCGCCACGAGTGGCGCGATCACGACATGGTGTTCTGGGACAACCGCTCGGTCATGCACTTGGCCGCCGGCACGCCCGACGACGAACGCCGCAAGCTGTATCGCACGACCATTGAAGGCGACGCGCCGTTCTGAGCGCTTATTTCACGGGGTTTTCTCACATGCATTCTCGTTTCGGGAAGCGTTCGTTGCGCGCGCTCGCCGCCGCGCTCGTCGTCTCGTTGGCCTGTTCGGCGACCGCGCAGGCGGAAGGCACGTTGCGCGTGGCCGAGCAATTCGGCGTGGTTTATCTGCTGCTCAACGTGGCGCGCGATCAGAAGTTCATCGAGCAGGAAGGCAAGAAGCAAGGCGTCGATATCAAGGTCGATTGGGCCAAGCTCTCGGGTGGCGCGAGCATCAACGACGCGTTGTTGTCCGGCTCCGTGGATATCGCGGCGGCAGGCGTCGGTCCGTTGCTCACGATCTGGGATCGCACGCACGGCAAGCAGAACGTGAAGGGCGTGGCGTCGCTTGGCAATCTGCCGTATTACCTCGTATCGAACGATCCGCGCGTGAAGACCATCGCCGATTTCAGCGATAAAGATCGAATAGCGGTGCCGGCCGTGGGCGTCTCGGTGCAGTCGCGCATTCTGCAATTCGCGTCGGCCAAGCAATGGGGCGACAAGCAGTACGATCGCCTCGATAAGCTCACGCAAGCGGTGCCGCATCCGGACGCGGCGGCGGCCATCATCGCGGGCGGCACGGAAATCAACGCGCACTTTGGCAATCCGCCGTTCCAGCAGCAGGAACTCGCGGGCAATCCGAAAGCGCATATCGTGCTCAACTCGTATGACGTGCTGGGTGGGCCGAGTTCGGCCACCGTGCTTTATGCAACGGAGAAGTTCCGCAATGAGAACCCGAAGACGTATCGCGCTTTCGTCGATGGCCTCAACGATGCGGCGCGCTTCGTCACCGCTAATCCCGAGAAGGCGGCCGACATCTATTTGCGCGTGAACAACGCGAAGCTCGACCGTGATCTGCTCCTCAAGGTCATCAAGGACCCTGCTGTGCAGTTCAAGGTCCAGCCGCAGAACACCTTTCCGCTTGCGCAGTTCATGCATCGCGTGGGCGCGATCAAGAACGATCCCAAATCGTGGCAAGACTACTTTTTCGACGATCCCGTGACGCGCGGCGGCAGTTGATATCGAGTTGATATCGCGCTGACTGCTTTCCATATTCGCAAAGATTGGTTAGGCGAACGTGCCGCCCTGACTATGCTTGAGGATTGCATTCAGGCATAAGATCATGGCGGCGAATCCCCAAGCCATTTATCCGCGCGAACCCCAGCCCGAAGCCGGGACGAGCGACAAGCTGCTGTCGGCCAGAAACGTTTCTCTCGAATACCGCACGCCCGAAAGGCTCGTGCGGGCCACGCACGATGTCAGCTTCGACGTCTACGGCGCCGACCGCTTCGTGCTGCTCGGCCCTTCGGGCTGCGGCAAATCCACCTTGCTGAAGGCCGTCGCGGGCTTTATCGAACCGGTGTCGGGCAGTATCGAAATAGCCGGTGAGCGCGTGAAGGGGCCGGGCGCGGATCGTATCGTCGTGTTCCAGGAATTCGATCAGTTGCCGCCGTGGAAGACGGTGCTGCAAAACGTCGCGTTTCCGCTGCGTGTTGCGCGCAAGCTCAGTCGCGCCGAGGCGCGGGAACGCGCGCTCCATTATCTCGACAAGGTAGGTTTGGCGCGTTTCGCGGATGCCTATCCTCATACGCTCTCGGGCGGCATGAAGCAACGTGTGGCGATTGCACGCGCGCTTGCCATGCAGCCGCGCATTCTGCTGATGGACGAGCCCTTCGCCGCACTCGATGCACTCACGCGCCGCCGCATGCAGGAAGAGTTGTTGCGTCTGTGGAGCGATGAGCGCTTCACACTCATGTTCGTCACGCATTCGATCGAAGAGGCGTTGATCGTCGGCAATCGCATCTTGTTACTGACGCCGCATCCGGGACGCGTGCGCGCCGAACTGAATAGCCATCAATATACGCAGGAGAGTCTGGGTCGCGGGGAGTTTCAGC
The DNA here is from genome assembly GCF_031451465.1 of Caballeronia sp. LZ003. Classification (NCBI taxonomy): domain Bacteria; kingdom Pseudomonadati; phylum Pseudomonadota; class Betaproteobacteria; order Burkholderiales; family Burkholderiaceae; genus Caballeronia; species Caballeronia sp. LZ003. The sequence continues at coordinate 192,842 of NZ_JARUXJ010000004.1, forward strand.
AGAGCGTCGCGCGCATTCATCGCTTGCTGTTCGAAGAGGAGGCCGCGCAATGAGCACGCCGCATCTCGCCGCACCGCCGGTACGCCCGGAATATGAAGTGGAGCCTGCCGCGCCCGCGGACATTCAGTATCAAAGCGAAGTCAAACTGCCGCTTGCGCGGCGGATCGCGGACACGTCGTGGCTGCGCAAGACGCTGATTGCGCTGGTGCTCATCGGCATTTGGGAAATCGCCGCGCGCTTCGTCGATAACGATCTGTTACTGCCGACGTTCAGCGCAACGGCCGTTGCGTTCGTGCAGGGGATCATCTCGGGCGAGCTCATCGACAAGGTCGCCATCTCCATGTCGGTGCTGTTGCGCGGGTATTTGCTCGGCGCGGCGCTCGCGTTCGTCTTGACGTCGCTTGCGGTCTCGACGCGCATTGGCCGGGATATCTTGTCGATGCTCACGGCAATGTTCAATCCGTTGCCGTCCATCGCGCTGTTACCGCTGGCGTTGTTGTGGTTCGGCCTTGGCACGGGCAGCTTGTTGTTCGTGCTGGTGCATTCGGTCTTGTGGCCGCTCGCGCTCAACACCTATTCGGGTTTTCAGGCGGTGCCTTCGACCTTGCGCATGACAGGCCGCAATTACGGGCTGACGGGCTTGCGTCATGTGGTGCTGATTCTCGTGCCTGCCGCGTTGCCGTCGATTCTTGCCGGCTTGCGAGTGGGCTGGGCATTCGCGTGGCGAACCTTGATTGCAGCGGAGCTTGTCTTCGGCGCGAGTTCAGGAAAGGGCGGGCTTGGCTGGTACATCTTTCAGAATCGCAACGAGCTTTACACGGATCGCGTTTTCGCGGGACTTGCAGCGGTGATCGTGATCGGTCTTGCTGTCGAGCATCTCGTGTTCGATACTGTCGAGCGTGTCACCGTGCGCCGCTGGGGCGTGCAGAATTAATCGGATTCGTGCATTTGAATGTCGGCCCCGCATGGCGCAGCCAGCGGGGCCGATTTGTCTTTAAAGCTTGGCCAATCCATGCTCGCGTGCCGGCATGAAGGCGCGCACCAGCATATAAATTCCGGCGATGCCAACCAGCACATAGACGATCCGCGATAGCGGCGAGGCCACGCCGAAGATCGCCGCCACGAGATCGAGCTGCAGCAGTCCAACCAGCCCCCAATTCAACGCACCGATGATGACAAGCGCGCCAGCGACCCAATCGATCGGGCTACGGTGAACGCGAACGGTTCCTTTCGATGAAACAGTAGACATTTTTGGTGATCCTAATGAATTGCGAGGGAAAAAAGAGCCGCAATCGAGCGGCTCTTTTCGTTCCGGTTCCGCACCGCATTAGCCGCAGAACCGGCGGTTACTACTTAATGCAGCTTAGTTCGAGGTTGCGGCCGTTGCCATGCCGGAGCCGAGATCGGCGCCGGTGGTCGGGTCGCTCGATGGGTCCGATGCGGTACGCGTAGCCATTGCCTGCAACGCATCCACTTCTTCCTTCGATACGCCGACGGTGGCCGTGCCATCGCCGCCATCGACTGCGGGTTGCGGATCTTCGACGAACTTCCAGTCGCCGCCTTCATTCCACGAACCGCGTGCGTCATCGCCCTTCGACATATTGAAGTACACGCTCGTGAATTCCGGCTGACCGGGCAGCTTGCCTTGCGGGAAATTCGGCTGAATGGAATGCAGCGCCTTTTCGAAGGACTTCTGATGCGCGATTTCACGCGTCATCAAAAAGCCGAGCGCTTCCTTGATGCCCGGATCGTCGGTCACGTTGATAAGGCGTTCATAGACGATCTTCGCACGTGCTTCAGCCGCGATATTCGAGCGCAGGTCGGCAGTCGGTTCGCCGATGGTGTCGATATAAGCCGCGGTCCAAGGCACACCAGCCGAGTTCGTAAGCGCCGGTCCGCCGCCATAGAGCAGAGCGGTCGTGTGCGAGTCGTTACCGTGACCGGTCATCGAGCGATACAGCTCGGCTTCGGTCTGCACGGCTTCGGCGAGTTGGCCCTTTGCGCCCTTGTTGAGCATGGCCACGATCGAGCCGATGATTTCCAGATGACTCAGTTCTTCGGTGGCGATATCGAACAGCAGGTCCTTGCGGCCCGGATCGTCTTCCGATACAGCTTGCGTGAAGTAACGGCATGCCGCCGCCAGTTCGCCTTGCGGCCCGCCGAACTGCTCTAGCAGCAGATTGGCAAGACCAGGATTCGGCGCAGCTACGCGAACGGTGTATTGCAGACGCTTATTGTGAACGAACATATCAGCCACTCCTTTGTAACAGCGAGCGCCGTCCTGCAGCGGACGAGCGCACGCATTCGGTTTTAGATGAGTTGTTGATCTCGCGGCGACCGAGAGGACGTTGTTGCGTCACTTGCGGTCATCTTGCTGCGAGCCTCAGCGCATGGTTCGCGCTGGCTGAACGGCCGGGGACAGGGCCGAGTTAAGTCGTTGAATGGGGAACCAAGTTCATGCAGCCGCGTTGACTGGCATGGCCTCGGCTTGTGAGTAGTTCAGCAACCGCCGTGCCATTGGATCCGTCATGCAGCTTTTTCCTTCAGCGTTCAGTGAGAAGCACCGATCGTTCGAGAAGTATCTAGACGTTCGCAATCGGTGTGCCGCGACCCGGTTGTAACCGGAACTTACGGCACGCGGAATAGCCTTTGCTCTTGGCTAACGACTCTCAAAGCTCAAGGGAAAGTATGCATTCCAGATTAATCGAAACCTTGTCGCGCGCGATGTTCTCCGGCGCAAGCGCGGGTGTGGCGTCGGCGCTTGTCGCAGCGGCGGGCGCGTCGAAATCCGGGCATCGTCCTTATTCGGCGATGAACGCTGTCGCGCATTGCATCTGGCCCGAACAGGCGCCAAAGGAGGAGGCGCCCAGCGTTCGATTTACCGCCGTCGGTTCTGGCATCCATCTGGGCAGCGCGGTTTTTTGGGGCGTGCTATTCGAAACGCTGTGCACTTCGCGTGCGCGTCCGCGTGATGTCGTTGCTGCCGCGATTGCAACGTCAGTCACTGCTTATGTCGTGGATTACCATGTCGTCCCTAAACGCTTCACGCCGGGATACGAGGCGCGTTTGAGCAAGCGTGCCTTGGCATCGACTTACGTGGCACTGGGTGCGGGGTTTGCCATGGTGGCGTTGGCGCGCATGGGGCGATCGCGCTAAAGGATGTGAGGTGCGGTCCGTGATGCGTCATACCAAATGAGTCGCGACGCCAGGGCAACGCCGCGACGATTACAGCATGGTCAGTCTTGCAAATCTGCCGGCACCTTGCCTCCGTTTTCCGCCAGCTTCTTCATGACTTGCTTGTGAAGCCAGATGTTCATGGACGCGGAATCGTCGGTGCTGCCGGTGTAGTGCAACTCGGCGGCAAGCGACTTGCGCGCATCCAGGCTGCTGTCGAGATCGAGCAACTTAAGCAAGTCGACAATCGAAGTGCGCCAGTTCAGGGTCGCACCGCTTTGCTGCTGTTTCTGCGTGAGGATCGCTTCGACATCCACTTCGGGCATCGGCGTGACCGGCGGGCGCGCGGGTTCGGCGCTTGCCGTGCCTGCGGGCGTGCTCGTCGGCGTGCCCGATGCCGTCGGTGTCGCCGGCGCTGCGCCCGGTGAAGCGGGCGGAGTAGCGGCGCCGGATGCGCTCGCGGCCGGATGATCGTGCGGGAAAATCTTGTTCAGGATGCTTGAAAAAATGCTCATGGTTCCTCCGTTGGTTTCATTGGTGTTTTGCGATGAAGCCTGTTATTTCTTCACCGGCCGTCGGACGAGGACGCATAAAGCAAGCCTGCTTCTGACAGACTCGTACGTCATGGTGAGCGAATCATCGGACAGATAGGCTCGAAGGTTGTTGTCGATGCCAATCTCGATCGCCCCGCCCACTCGCAGCTGTCGACGCGACGGACATGACGCTCAAACAGCCGACGTTCATCACTCCGGCTTTCCGAGCACATCCAGAAAAGCCCGTACCTTCGCACTCAACAAATGACGTGAGCTATATAGCGCCCAGATCGCGACGGCCGGACCCGCATCCTCCCCCAACGCGACCAGCCTGCCCGCAGTCACATCCGGCGCAACGAGCAACCCAGGCAGAAGCGCGGCGCCCGCACCATCCAGCACGGCTTCGCGTATCAATAAGAGCGACGACATACGCAGCACCGTCCGTGCTTCGATGGTGCGTGACTTGCCATTGGCGGTACGAATTTGCCAAGGCGTGTCGTTTGCGGTGGAAAGCGTGATCGCAGGCAGCGACGCGGGAAGTTCATCGCTGTCGATAAGCGAAGGCGCAGCAACCAGCACGCGCCGGTCGGTCTCAATCTGACGGCCCATGAGTAGTACGTCGGCCGCCGGATTCACGCGTATCACGAGGTCATAAGCGTCTTGCACGGGATCGACCAGACGGTCCTCGGCGACGAGCTCCAGTTCGACTTCGGGATAAGCAAGCACGAACCGGGCAGCCACACGCGCTACCACCGCATGTGTGAACACGACAGGCCCGCTTACGCGCAGCTTGCCGCGTGGCACGGGCGCGCGCGAGGCGATCGATTCGCCGAGATCGGCGATATCCGCGAGCAGTCCGTGCGTTCCCTGATGCAGCGCCTGACCGTCCTCCGTGAGCCGCAGCGTGCCCGAGCCACGCTCGATCAGCCGCACGCCGAGCTCCTGTTCGAGTTCGGCGACACGCCGCGAGAGCGTGGCTTTTGGCCGGTCGAGCTTGCGCGCGGCGGCCGCGAAACCGCCATGTTGGGCGACGGCGTTGAAATCGGCGAGAGCGATCAGGTTCATGGCGTTCCATCCGTGAGACGGGGCGTCTTGTTTTCAGGGCTTCCGACTCGAAAGCGGAACGCCTATCGTATCAACACCGGGCCTTTTGACGGCCCGATCAACTCGAAAACTGGAGAATCAACATGACTATTCTCGTTACAGGAAGCACGGGCGTGATCGGCACGCAGGTCATCGAACAACTCGCGCGGCTGGATGGCGGCGTCGAGGTGAGGGCGCTGACGCGCAAGCCCGCGGACGCGAAGTTTCCAGCGCACGTCAAGCCGGTGCAGGGCGATCTGAGCGGCCTCTCTTCGTTTGCAGCGGCGCTCGCCGATATCGACACGCTGTTCCTGCTCGCGCCGAACGCTGC
>NZ_JARUXJ010000004.1:197972-238124 GCF_031451465.1 Caballeronia sp. LZ003
CGACGAACTCACGCAGGCCCTGCAGGCTTTGAGCCTTGCACGCGAGGCGGGCGTGAAGGGCATCGTCTATTTGTCGGTATTCAAGGGCGACGAATATGCGGATGTTCCGCACTTCACGAGCAAGCACACTGTGGAGCGCATGATCGAGCGTGAGGCGCTGCCCGTCACCGTGCTGCGTCCGGCGTATTTCATGCAGAACGACGTGCGCCAGAAAGAGCCGCTGCTGAACGCGGGAATCTTCGGCATGCCTATCGGCGATAAAGGGATTTCGATGGTCGATGTGCGCGATATCGGCGAGGCGGCCGCGCGCGAATTGCTCCGACGCGAACACGCAACCGACGCGCTGCCCGCCGAAACGTACGACCTCGTCGGACCGGAGGCGATCACTGGGACGAGCGTCGCGGCTATCTGGACCGAAGCCTTGCAGCGCCCCATCCGTTACGCGGGCGACGACCTCGCTCCTTTGCAGGCAAGCCTCAAGGCGGCGCCCGAATGGCTCGCATACGACATGCAACTCATGATGCGTCGCTACCAGCGGGAAGGCGCGGTGGCAACGGCCACGCAGATCGAGCGCCTGAGCGCGCTGTTGCAGAGGCCGCCGCGGTCGTATCGCGACTTTGCGCGGGAGACGGCGAGCAGCTGGCTCGACGCTTGAGCGGACGGTTCAGGCGCGCAGATTCCACTTGATGATCGCGCGGGTGTCGCGCTCGAAGCCGAGCACGCTCATCGACGCGGTATCGAGCACGAGATGCGCGCCGAACGTGGCCGTGCCGGTGACCCACTGCGCCGCGAGCACGCGCAGAAAGTGCGCGTGCGAAAAGATGGCGATATGCGTCTTGCCGGAGCCAGTCAGCCGGTCGATCACGGATTGCGCGCGGCGTCCGATATCGGCGGCAATCTCGCCTTGGGGCATGGGGGAAGTCCAGACCGACCAGTCGGGAATTTCCTGGCGGATATCCACGGTCTTCCTGCCTTCGTAGATGCCGTAGTCCCATTCGTGCAGCGACGGCTCGACCTCGGCTTGATCGCCGAGACCCGCGAGCTTGCAGGTCTCCCGCGCGCGGCTCATCGGACTCGTGAGCACGAGATCGAACGACTGGGCGGCGAGCACGGGTGCGAGCGCCGATGCCTGCTTGCGGCCTTCGTCGGTCAAGGGGATATCGGTCGAACCGGTGTGCTGGCCCGACTTGCTCCATTCGGTTTCGCCATGCCGGATCAGCCAGATATGCATGCTGTCGTGGGGTTTGGAATCGGCCATGATGTGGGGAGAGTGGTTCGCGCACACGCGCGGCGTGGCTTGCATGGTAAGGGTTATGGGAGCGTTTGTCAGAGGCGGTGTAAAAGGAGGTGCCGCATGACTATCACGGCGCGGCATCAGAGCTCGTGCTGCCGTTCCTGCGCAAAAACACCCACGCATTAAACCCCGCCCCCATGAACATCAACACGCTCGTCATCGCGAACACCGAATGCATGCCCACGTGCGCCGCGATGAAGCCGCCCGCGAGCGGCCCCGTCACCTGTCCGATGTATTGGGCCGAAGTCGCATAGCCGAGGATATAACCCGCCGCGCTGTCCGGCACGCTATGACGCACCACGCTAGTGATGGCGGGCAAAAGACCGCCGAGCGCAAGCCCCATTAGAAAGCGCAGCACGACGAGCTGCGTGCCGGTCGTGACGAAGATCTGCGGAATCAGCAGCACGCCGCATAACCCGAGACACGCGACGATCACCTTCGTCGCGCCGATGCGGTCCGCCAGCCGCCCGACGCGAGGCGCGGCGAGCACGCTACCCAGCGCGGCGGCGGACATCACGAGGCCCGCGACCAGCGTCACGTTTTTCTGGTCCTGCACCAGTTGCGACACATACACGGTGATGATCGGTTCGATCGACATGTTGGCGAACATCAGCAGCATGGCGCTCGCGAGCATCGCGATGACGGGCGTAAGCTTCGGCACGTCGCGCCAGCCGCTGCTGCGCGCGCGGGCCGGCGAACCCTTCGCGCCATCGGGCATACGGCGCTCTTCCTTCACGAAGAGCGTCGTCATGATGAACGAGCAGAAAATAAGGCCGCCTGCAAGAAAGAAGGTCGAACGGATGCCGATCAGCCCAGGCAGCAGCCCGCCCACGAGCGGGCCGACGAGATTGCCCGCCATCATTCCCGACGCGTGCGTGCCGAGCGCCCACGCGGTGCGGTGCCGTGGCGTCTGCGTCGCGATCATCACGATGGCGCCGCTCGCATAGCCGCCGACGAGTCCCGCGAGAAAGCGGATCGCCACCAGTTGCCAGACCGTCTGCACGACACCGAGCAGCGACATGGTGATCGCCATGCCGAGACTCGCGCGGATCAAAATCGGCTTGCGGCCATATCGGTCGGCAAGACGCCCCCACAAAGGCGCGACGAGACCCGCCGCCAGAAAGGTCGCGCCGAACGCGACGCCCGACCATTGCACCGCGCTCTCCACGGAAGCCGCGCCTAACTGCTGCACGTAAAGCGGCAAAAAGGGCAGGAGGAGCGTCATCGCCATGATGGTGGTGAACGAACCGAACACGCAGACATAGAGATTGCGTTGCCAGTGCAGCGAGCCATCGGCGTGCGGCGGAAAAGTAGCGGACATGTGGATGCGGACAGGAGAGTGAAGTCGAGTTCCCGTGAATGTCGCAGATTTCATGGCGATGCGCTTGGCCACGACGACGCGGCATGCATCGTGCAACGGCCCTGGGCGCGTTACGATGAACGCGCCACGAGTCCACGACCGATGGAGAACGCCGAGTGAAGATCGCGAGTTTCAACATCAACGGCATCCGCCCGCGCCTGTCCGCCCTGCTCGGGTGGCTCGAACGCGAGGAGCCGGATATCGTCTGTCTGCAGGAGCTGAAAGCAACCGATGCGCAGTTTCCCGCCGCCGATATCGAGAAAGCGGGCTACGGCGCGCTGTGGCACGGTCAGGCATCGTGGAACGGCGTCGCCATTCTCGCCAAGGGCGCGGAACCGATCCTCAGCCGGCGCGGATTGCCAGGTGGCGAAGACGACACACATAGCCGCTACATCGAGGCCGCGGTCAATGGTTTGCTGATCGGATGTCTTTATCTTCCGAACGGCAACCCGCAGCCCGGCCCGAAGTTCGACTACAAGCTCGCGTGGTTCGAGCGCCTCAACGCGCACGCGGCCGCTTTGTTGAAGAGTGGCCATCCTGTCGTGCTCGCGGGCGATTACAACGTCATTCCCACCGACGAGGATATCTACAACACCCGCTCATGGAAAAAGGACGCGCTATTGCAGCCCGAGAGTCGCGCGGCTTACGAGAAGCTGTTGGCGCAAGGCTGGACCGATGCATTGCGCAAGCATTTTCCGAATGAGCGTATCTATACGTTCTGGGATTATTTTCGGCAGCATTGGCAGACGAACTCGGGTTTGCGCATCGATCATCTCTTGCTGAGCAAGGACCTCGCGCCGAAGCTGAAAGATGCGGGCGTCGACACGTGGGTGCGTGGCGAGCCGCATGCAAGCGATCATGCGCCAACGTGGATCGTGCTGAAGGAAGGGCGCGGCGGCGCGCGCCCGAAGAAGAAGGCGGCGGACGCTTGAGGCGCGTCAGCTCGATCTTTTCGATGCCGCGCGTGTTGCCTTCGTGACAGCGGTCTGCGCGCTCTGTGTGATCTCGCCGCTCGCATCGAGAATGACGCCGCTGGTTTGCTCCGCGGTTGTAGTCGCGGTGTCGGCGAGATCGGTGATGACGGCGCCCGTGGACTGCGCGGCTTCGGTGGCGTCGGTCGTGGCGGTATCGAAGAGACCCTTCAGTTTGATGCCATTTTGCTCATACTGACTGCGCACTTCGCCGACGACGTCAGCTTCCGTCGACGTGATGATCGACAACACATGCTGTCCGTACGATGCCGCTTTCTGCGGGAACTGCGCGAGCATGATCGACTGCCAGCCGAAGACATCGCCGGCGCTGGCTTCATCGCCCGCTTTCAGAAGCGCGTTGCTTTCCTCGACCATTTTATTGACGGTCTGCACGTTGAGTTCGGCGAGCGCCTGCATGGTGCTCGCGAATCGGCCGCTGATAGTGAGAAACGCCTGTAGATTGGCGCGAGCAAGCGATGGCATCTGGTAGGCGAATTGACCGGGGTATTGGAACATTTGGCGCTCCTTGCAGGATTGGTTATGTTCGCGGCGCTCGTGCCGCATGCGATCAATGAGACGTGACGGTGTAGCGCCGGTTCCCTCGATCCCGCGCGAAATTTTGCTGACACTCGTGCTTATGCGACAACGCGAAGAAGTGTCGCTGAACCGTCACTCCTCCCCCTGCCTCAAACTCAACGGCATTTCCCCCGCAATCTCGCGCTCGACATCCGCCGCCGCTCTGCCGCGATTGAAGAACGCATTGAGCAGAATCGCAAACACGGCAGCAAGCGTGATGCCGCTGTGCGTCAGCGGCCCGGCCCACGGCGGCATGTGCGCAAAGAACGTCGGCGCGACGAGCGGAATCACGCCCACGCCCAGACTGATCGCGATGATCAGCAAGTTGTTCTTGCTCTCGTAATCGACCTTGCCGAGTATCTTCACGCCCGTGGCCGCGACCATGCCGAACATCGCGATTCCCGCGCCGCCCAACACGACCACGGGAATCGATGCGATCAAATTCGACAGCTTCGGCAAGAGCCCGAGCAATATCAGGATCACGCCCGATACCGCGACCACCCAGCGGCTCTTCACGCCCGTAATCCCGACGAGTCCGATGTTCTGCGAAAACGAGCTATGCGGAAACGTATTGAAGATGCCGCCGATCACCGTGCCGAGGCCATCGGTGCGTAAGCCACGCGTCGCGTCGCCGCGCGATACCGGCCGCCCCGCGAGATCGCCCAGCGCGAGAAACATGCCGAGCGATTCCACCATGATGACGACCATCACGAGACACAGCGACGCAATCGCCGCGATATCGAAAGTCGGCCAGCCGAAAGCGAACGGCCGTACCGGAGAAAACCATGCCGCTTGAGCGGTGCCCGAGACATCGACGAGTCCGAGCGCCAACGCGACCGCGAAGCCAATCGCCATGCCGAGCAGCACGGAGATATTCGCGAGAAAGCCGCGCAGATACTTGTTGATGACGAGAATCGCCAGCAGCACGATGCCCGCGATCATCAAGTTCTTCGGATCGCCGAAATTAGGCGCGCCGCGCCCGCCGCCCGCCCAGTTGATCGCCACCGGAAAGAGCGTCATGCCTATGGTCAGGATGATCGTGCCCGTGACGATAGGCGGAAAGAAGCGCATCAGCCGCCCGAAAAATGGCGCGATGAGTATGGCGAACACGCCCGCCGCGATGGTCGCGCCGAAGATGGCGGTGAGCCCCGCGCCCGACGAAGCCATGGCGACCATCGGCCCGACCGGCGCGAAACTCACGCCCATGATGACCGGCAAGCGAATGCCGAATTTCCATACGCCGATGCACTGCACCAACGTCACGATCCCGCACGCGAAGAGGTCCGAGCTGATGAGAAACGCGACCTGATCCTTCGGCAGCTTGAGCGCCGCGCCAATGATGAGCGGCACCGCAATCGCGCCCGCATACATCACGAGCACGTGCTGTATGCCCACTGCAAGCATGGCGGGCAAGGGCAGCACTTCATCGACGGGATGGGTCATGTGGGCCATGTGCGCTCCGCAAGTTTCATGGTTGTCCTGCTCCGGGCGAGTATTGCACCGGCACGCTCCTGGAAAAATATTCGCGCCGCTATAGATGGCATGCAATGGCGCATCGACGCGCCGACTCAAGCGGCGAACGGCCAAACCTTCGCCGCTTTCGGTACGAATGTGCTGGCGCCAGAGTGGATGGACTACACTCTTTCTCGCGCGCGGCGTCATGGGTTGCTTGGAGTTTTTTTGCTTGCCGCTGGCGCATCGTTTCGGTCGTACCGGAGCCAGTCACGATGAACCTGTTGCTCGTCGACGATAATGAAGCCTGCATCGAGACTCTCGCCGATATCGCGACGAGTCTCGGGCACACCGCTGCCATTGCGTACGACGGCGCCGGTTGTCTGGCGCTCACGAGTCACACACGTTTCGACCGCATCTTTCTCGACATTTCCCTGCCCGACGCCGACGGCCGCGACATCTGCAGCCGGATTCGCGCCGCCGGTCTTTCGCGCGACGCCCGCATCATCGCAATGACGGGTCACTCCGATTTCGTCGATGGCAGCGGCGAAACGGGATTCGACGGTTATCTCCTCAAGCCCATCAGCCTCCAGGCGCTGGAACTGTTCCTGCTGACGCGCTGACTTGGTTTGATTGCATGGGATAGTTTTGACCGACTTCTGTCCATCCCGGATCGAACGACCGGAAGCAATTGCCGATCGCTTGCGAATCGCTTTATCGAGCTAGCGAAAATGCGCGGAAGGCACGCGCCAAAAGGCTTCGCAGACTGTCGATTTTTGAGACGACGTGCTACATTCCGAGCGCCTTTGCGTTGCTTTCGGTCATTCGCAGTTCTGCGCGGCCGATCGTTGCAGCGCAAAAGCGCTATCGCCCGGCGCGGCTCGCCAGTCATCCTACGGACGCGCGCATAAAAACATTCGCACAGGAATCTCGGCATGGATATGGTCGGCGGAACTCGGCTAGCCCAATTGTTCAACAGCAACCAGGCGGGACTGCTCGCCGAGTGGATCACGCAGCAGCATGCAATCGCATCGCGGCGCGGACTGGTCGGCGAAGCGGAGTTGCGCAATCAGTTCGGACAGTTCGTCGAACTCATGGTGGCCGCGCTCGGCGCGAGCGACACGGTCGACTTCGAATCGAGCGCGTGGCAGGAAGTGCGCGCATTTCTCGCCGATATGTCCGGCCAACGCGCGCGTCAGGGTTTCTCGCCGGTCGAGACCGCGATGTTCGTGTTCTCGCTGAAGCAGCCTCTGTTCGCGCGCCTACGCGCATCGCTCGAAGGCGAGCCCGCCACGCTTGCCGATCTCACCTGGACCATCAGCACACTCTTCGACGCACTCGGGCTCTACACCACCGAAGTGTTCCAGGCGAGCCGTGAGCAAGTGATCGTACGTCAGCAACAAGAGTTGCTCGAACTGTCCACGCCTGTCGTGCAACTGTGGGACGGCATCCTCGCGTTGCCGCTCATCGGCACGCTGGATTCGGCGCGCACGCAGGTGGTCATGGAAAACCTGCTGCAGAAGATCGTCGAGACGGGCGCCGCCATCTCGATCATCGACATCACGGGCGTGCCGACCGTCGATACGCTCGTCGCGCAGCATCTGCTGAAGACCGTGGCGGCGGCGCGTTTGATGGGCGCGGACTGCATCATCAGCGGGATTCGGCCGCAGATTGCGCAGACCATCGTGCATCTGGGCGTGAACCTGTCCAACGTCACGACGAAGGCGACGCTCGCGGCGGCGTTCGTCGTCGCGCTGCAGCGCACCGGCAAGTCGCTCTCCGTCGAAAACACGCAGCGCGGGGGCAAGAGCGGCGCATCCGGCACAGCAGGCCCGGCGGGTTCGTACGACGCGCTGCAAGCCGAATGACGGCGCGCGTCGACAACCGCCACGCACAACGCGATTAGAAAGACCGAACGGGGCCAGCGATGGAACGCATTCCGATTCTCACGATGGGCAAGCTGCTGCTCGTCACCATTCAAGTGGACATGCACGACCGTCTTGCGCTCACGCTGCAGGACGATCTGACGAGCCGTATCGTGAAAGATGGCGCGCGCGGCGTGCTGATCGACATTTCTTCACTCGACGTGGTCGATTCGTTCATCGGCCGCATGATCGGCAACACGGCGGCCATGGCGCGCGTGCTCGATGCGCAGACGGTGGTCGTCGGCATGCAGCCATCGGTTGCGATCACGCTCGTGGAACTCGGGCTCGCGCTGCCGGGCGTGCGCACCGCGCTGAACGTCGAGAAGGGCATGGCGCTGCTCAATCAGAGCATCTACTGACGGCCGCATGTGACGCCTTCCATGACGACCTTCACTTCATCAGCCGCGCAAGCCGCCTCGACGTCGCCCATCACGCTGCCGATCCGCTCCGACGAGCAGATCGTGCGCTTGCGTCAGCTCGTGCGCGAAAAAGCCGTCGCGCAGGGCTTGTCGCTCATCGATCAGACCAAGTTCGTGACGGCCGCAAGCGAGCTGGCACGCAACACGCTCATCTACGGTGGCGGCGGCGACGTGCATTGCTTACTCGTCGAGCGCAATGGGCGCCGCGGCCTCAAACTCGAATTCGTCGATCAGGGGCCCGGTATTCCGGATATCGCCCGCGCGTTGTCCGACGGCTTCACCTCGGGTCATGGTCTCGGGCTTGGTCTGGGCGGCGCAAAGCGCCTGTGCGACGAGTTTGAGATTCGCTCGGCGCCGGGCGAGGGCACTTACGTTTCGATTACCAAATGGAAACCGTTTTGAAGGAATCGATGGCCGCGCAGCAGCGCTTCGAAATCGCGGAGGCGAGTCAGATCGCCTTCGCCCGGCGCGCTATCGGCGAACTCGCGCGCGGCCTCGGTTTCAACGAGACGGTCGCGGGAAAACTGGCGATCGTCGTGACCGAATGCAGCACCAATCTGCTGAAGCATGCCGAGCGCGGCGAGTTGCTGGTGCGGCCGCTCGAAGATAGCGGGCGTTACGGCATCGAAGTACTGTGCATCGACAGCGGACCGGGAATCGCGGATCTTTACCGGTGCTTCGAGGACGGTTACACGACCGCTGGCAGCCCGGGCAACGGCATGGGCGCGATCAAACGTCTGTCCGACGAACTCGACATCTGGAGCCAGCCGGGACAAGGCACGGTGCTGCGCACGGTGTTCTGGAGCGGCGAAGCCAACCATGCGGCACCGGCGCGCGTGACGTATGGCGTAGTCAATCTGCCGCTCGAAACCGAAACCGTTTCCGGCGATGCCTGGTCCTGCCACATGGGCGAGAACGACTTCACCGTGCTCGTCGCCGATGGCCTGGGGCACGGTCCGCTTGCCAATCTCGCGGCAATCGAAGCGGCGAAAATTCTGGGCACGGACGGCGACGCATCGCTCGAACGCATCATGGAACTGGCAAACGGCGCGCTGCGCACCACTCGCGGCGCGGCAGTGGGCATCGCGCGCGTGCCGTTTGCCAGTGACTCGGCGGCGGTCGCGTTTGCGGGCATCGGCAATATTTCGGCGAGTGTGTGGTCGCTCGACACGCACAAGCATCTGGTCTCGCACAGCGGCATTGTCGGGCACGCGGCGCGGCGTGCGCAGCAATTCGCGACGCCTTATCCCGCGCACGCGCTCATCGTGCTGCATTCGGACGGGCTTACGTCGCGCTGGGATCTCGCGCGTTATCCGGGTTTGAATCTGCGCCATCCTTCGCTAGTTGCGGCGCTTTTGTATCGCGATTTCACGCGCGGCCGCGACGACGTCACGGTTTTTGTCGCGCGCATGGGCGTGCGTGCGCCATGACGACGCGCCTCTATTCGATGCGGCTCGAAAGCGAGCACGATATCGTCGCGGCGCGGCGCAAGTCGCGCGATGCGAGCGCGGGACTCGGTTTCTCGTCGCAGGATCAGACGCGCATCGCGACTTCGGTGCTGGAAGCGGCTCGCACGGTGCTGCTTGCAGGCACGTCCGCACGCGCCGATTTTCTCGTCGATACGGACACGCGGCCGGCCCGCTTCGTCGTGCGCTTTTTTGCAAGCGCCGGTGCGGGCGAGCGTCTGCGCGCGGTCAGAACCGACGATTCGCAAGCCGCGCTCGGCCTGCTCGCGGCACAGCGATTGATGGACGAATGCGCCATCGCCGAGGAAGCCGACGGCGGCACGTCTATCTCGCTCGCGAAGGCGCTGCCGGACAACGCGCCCTTCGATGCAACGTCGGCCCGCTCGGTCGCCGACACGCTCTCCGCTTCCACGGACGTCGATTCCACCGCTGAATTGCAGCGTCAGAACCGCGAATTGATCGGCGCGCTGGCCGACTTGCGCGAGCGTCAGGAAGAACTCACGCATCTCACGCGCGAACTCGAAGATACGAATCGCGGCGTGGTGGCGCTTTATGCCGAACTGGATGCACGCGCCGATCATCTGCGTCGCGCGGACGAGTCCAAGTCGCGCTTTTTGTCGAACATGAGTCACGAGTTCCGCACGCCGCTTTCGTCGATCCGTGCGTTGTCCAAGCTCTTGCTCGAACGTATCGACGGCGAGCTGACCGAGGAGCAGGAAAAGCAGGTGCGCTTCATTCGCCGGGCGGCGGAAGACTTGTCCGAAACGGTCGATGACCTGCTCGACCTCGCCAAGATCGAAGCGGGCAAGATCGACGTGCGCCCCGTCGAATTCGAAGTCGATACGCTTTTTTCCGCGCTGCGCGGCATGCTGCGGCCGCTTTCACCGGGTGGCGCGGTCGACTTGATTTTCGATTCGTGCGTGGGCCTGCCGCCCATTCGCACCGACGAAGCGAAGGTCGCGCAAGTGCTGCGAAACTTCGTGTCGAACGCGCTCAAGTTCACGGAGCGCGGCGAAGTGCGCGTAAGCGCGAGTTACGACGAAGCGCGGCGGCTGATCACGTTCGCGGTCGCCGACACGGGCATCGGCATCGCGGCCGAACATCAGCACGTGGTGTTCGAGGAATTCGGCCAGGTCGAGAACCGGCTGCAGCAATACGTCAAAGGCACGGGGCTCGGTTTGCCGCTGTGCCGCAAGCTCTGCAAGCTGCTTGGCGGCGATGTGTCGCTCACGAGCGAACCGGGGCGCGGCTCGACCTTCAGCGCGACCATGCCCGCTTATTACGGCGACGAACACGACATCGCGCATACCGAACATTCCGCCGCCGACGACCCTCGTCCGATGGTGCTCGTCGTCGCGAGCAATCCGATCGAGCGACTCGATTGCGAAGCGGCCTTGCGGCAGTCGCCGTATCGCGCGATGACGGCCGCGACGCTCGACGAAGCGACCCGCGCGCTTACTCGCACACCGCCCGCCGCGCTTTTGTTGACCGTGCGGCCCGCGCCGGTCGAAGCGTGGACGTGGCTCGCCGCGTTGCGCGCGCAGGCGGCCATGCGCAACCTGCCGATCGTCGTGCTCGGCGAGGCCGAGGACCGTGGCGAGGCGGAAGCGTTGGGCGCGGCGGCGTTCATCGGCAAACCGGTGGCGGGCAGTGAACTCGCGAGTGTGCTCGCGGCGGTGACGGACGCGCACCGCGCTTACGGAACAGAGTCATGACGAGCGACTGGAGCGAGGTGCTGATCCTCAACGTCGACGACAACGACGGCGCGCGCTATGCGAAAACGCGAATTCTGTCGCGCGCGGGGTTCAATGTCATCGAAGCCGCTACCGGCACGACGGCGCTCGAACGCGTGCGCGCCGAATCGCCCGACCTCGTTTTGCTCGACGTGAAACTGCCCGATATCCACGGGCTCGAAGTGTGCCGGCTCATCAAGGCTTCGCCGGAGACGGCGGGCACGCTCGTGCTGCAGACATCGGCGGCGGCCGTGCATAGCCTCGATCGCATTCGCGGTCTGGAAGGCGGCGCGGACAGTTACCTCACCGAACCCGTCGAGCCCGCCGAATTGATCGCGCATGTGCGTGCGTTGTTGCGCGTGCGGCTTGCGGAAAGCGCGTTGCGGGAAAGCGAGGAGCGGTTTCGTCAGCTTGCCGAGAATATCGACGATATTTTCTGGATGCTCGATCCCGCGACCAATCAGTTGCTCTACGTGAGCCCCGCTTACGCGCGCCTGTGGGATACGCGCGAGGGTGCGCCGCTGCCGACGCCGGGCGTGGATCACTGGTCCAACGAAGTGCATCCGCTCGACCGCGAACATGTGGGCGCGGCGTACCGGGAACTGGCGGCGCACGGCACGCCTTATCAGGAAGAGTTTCGCGTCACGGGTGCCGAGGGCGGTCCGCGCTGGATGGCCGAGCGCGCGTTCCCGATACGCGGCGTGGGCGGACGGCCAGATCGCATCGCGGGCATTGTCAACGATATTTCCGAGCGCAAGGCTGCGGAAATGCTGCTGCGCGACGCCGATCGCCGCAAGGACGAATTCCTTGCGATGCTCGCGCACGAGTTGCGCAATCCGCTCGCGCCAATACAAAACGCCGTCGATTTGCTCGATCCGAAGCGCAAGCCTTCGCCGCAGCACTTTGAAACGGTGCGTACGATCATCGACCGTCAGGTACGGCATTTGAGCCGTCTTGTCGACGATCTGCTCGATGTCGCGCGCATCACGCAAGGCAAGATCACGCTGCGTCAGGAAGCGGTGGATGTGGCAATGGCAATCGAAGCGGCCATCGAAACCGCGCAGCCCGCGCTGCAGAGAAAACGCCATACGCTCACGACCAAGCTCGGCGATTTGCCGTTATTTATCGTGGGCGATAGCGTGCGGATTGCGCAGGTGTTCGGCAACCTGTTGTCGAATGCATCGAAGTACAGCGTCGAGGAAGGCGAGATCGAGATCGAGACGGCGCGGGTCGGCGACCAGGCGCGCATCAGCGTGCGCGACAAGGGCATCGGAATTGCCGCCGACATGCTGCCGCATATCTTCGATTTGTTCGTGCAGTCGGAGACATCGCTGGAGCGTTCGGAAGGCGGGCTCGGCATCGGCTTGCCGCTTGCGAGGACGCTCGTCGAGTTGCAGGGCGGACGTATTGAAGCGTATTCGGCGGGACTGCAACAGGGCAGCGAGTTCGTCGTGTGGTTGCCGCTTGCGTGTGGGCCGCAGGCGGTGCCGGTTCCGCGTGTCGAGATCGCGCCGGGATCGAGCGGCGGCAGACGCGTGCTGCTCGTGGATGACAGCGTGGACGCGGCAACCGCCATGGGTCTTCTGCTCGAAGCCGATGGCTACGATGTGCGCGTCGTCCACGATGCGACGGCTGCGCTCGAGATCAGCGAGACATTCGCGCCGCAGATCGTGCTGCTGGATATCGGCTTACCGGGGATGGATGGATTCCGCCTCGCCTGCGAGATGCGCAAGCGTCCGGCGACCGCGGATGCGCTCTTGATCGCGGTGACGGGTTATGGACAGGCGCATGACCGGCAACGGTCGAAGGAAGCCGGGTTCGATCATCATCTCGTGAAGCCGGTGGCGTTCGAGGAAATTCAGAAGGCGGTGGCGGGGCGGTTTGGGGCTTGAACGCCTGCCGGCTAGCGTTCGCGGCGTGCGCGTTTCATCTCGAGGTATAACCGATTCGCCACTGGATCGTTCGCCATGTATGCAACGTCTTCGCCGCTGCTTTCCATTTGGCCATCGAGACCGGGTAACGCGGTGAGATGCGCAAGCAGACCGGTGTGAGAGACGGCATCGACAATCAACGGCGCGAAATAGCTATCGAGATGCTTGTCCGCCGGGCTCTCGATTTCCTTTGTGAGCGCTTCCAGATAGGCTTCTTTACGCGATGCGCTCCAGTTGATCGCGAAATTGGCCCGGTAACAAAGCTCGGCATGAACGATCAGCATGGTGCGGCCGTTTCCGTCGAGAAACGGATGCGCCCAGGCGAATGCGCCCATCACGGTTCCAGGCGCTTCTCGCATCTTCAGCGGATGGTTGCCGATGGCAAGACCCCATTCAACCGCGCGTTGACATTGTTCCGACGCTTCGAACTGAATGCGTTGCCCCTTGCCGACGAGTCTTGCCACGCCTAGCGAGTAACGATCTTTTCCCGCCCAGGGATAGAACTCGTCGAACAGAATTCCGTGGACCTCGAGGAAATGCTCATAAGCAATGTTGCCTCGCACCGAGCGCAAAAATGTCAGTGCCTTTTCGAGGTTTGCTTCGAAGAAGCCGTGCTCCTGATACTTCAGCTCGTCGAGATCCTTGATGCGTTCAACGTTACGCAGATAGCCTGCCGTCTCGTAGTCCCCGAACGGGTCGAACACGCCTCACCTCTTTCAAATGATTGGTCATCAAGCGTGCGAACTGACGCGCGTTGACAATGTCGTTCTTCTTCAGCAACACGAGCAACTTCCCTGTCAAGTCGAAGTCGACGTCGTCTCCAGCGGCGCGTGTCACAGCTTCCGCGAAGTCATCGAGCCCGGAGCGCCGGTATTCGATGCCATGCGACTTCGCAAGGCGCTCTACGAAACTCGCAACGCCTTGAGTGGGCAGCTCGTCGATATTCGCGGGCAGCCCGGGCGTTTTGGTAACGTCTGTCTCGGCGCGCGGACGGACCACGTATTGCACCTGAATGCCGTCCCACCCGAGCTTGCGCTGAGTCCGGTTTGTTCCGATATCGACCAGGCAAACAGCGCGATCGCGTTCGCGCCGAATGGTCAAGCCGATGACATGCACGCCTAGTTTGTCGAACACTTCGAGAAGCAATATTTCCAGCCGCACTGCAAGTCGCGCTTTGCCCGCCGAATCTGGAACCGCCTTTGCAAAAATTCCGGCTCCTAGTCTAACCAGCCGGCCATCGTCGATTTGATGCTGTATTGCCGTACTGAGGTGGGAGGCACTCGCAAGACCACTCAAGTCACGGCGAAGCACGACATTGCCTGCGCGTTTCTTCAATGAGATCGACAGCTTGCTATCCAGGTTCATGAAGCACCTCGGTTCGTCGACAAGGTAGTCATTATAAAACGATAAAAACGATTTAGATACATGAAGTTAGACGCGCATTAATTGCCTGATTACCAGCAACATATGCACCTTGCTTTAACGTGTGATGCGCGTTTTCACCTATCAATCCCTCGTTGACTCCACGCCCATCACGTCCCACACTTCACTCCAAGCAAGTGTGATCACAGGTCACACAAACCATACGAAACCAAACCGGAGGCTGTGTTGGCGACTCGCACGACGACAGACCTTCCCGCGCTCGAAGTCGTGGCGCGCGAAACCATGGCCGGGCGCGTCTATGCGCAGTTGCGCGAGGCAATCATGACCGGCCGCTTCGCGCCTGGCCAGTTGCTGAGTCTGCGCAGCGTCGCGGAAGCGGTCGGGTCATCCACCATGCCGGTACGCGCCGCGCTCACGCGCCTGCAAGCGGAAGGCGCGCTGATCGACGGCGCCGGACGCGCGCTGATGGTCCCGCCCATGACGCTCGAATTGCTCGAGGAATTGCGCGACGTGCGCATCGCGCTGGAAGGCGCGGTCGCGAAACGCGCGGCATCGCGCATGAGCCGCGCGCATCTCACGCAATTGCAGGAAGTGTTCGACGAGATGGATGCCTACGTCGAAGCCGGCGATGCATCCGCTTATCTGCGCAGCAACTTCGAATTCCATATCGCGATCTACACGCACGGCGCAAGCGATCTCACGCTCGCGACCATTCAAAACTTGTGGATGCGCATCGGCCCGTTTCTGAACCTCGTCGCGCCGGACATTCCGCACATGCGCAAGTCGATGGCCGCGCATCGGCATATCGTCGATGCGCTTTGGCGCGGGGATGGCGAAGGCGCGCGCGCGGGCATCGAGGAAGATATCGGCGATGCGGCGGCCGATCTACAGGAACGGCTTCCGGCCGCTCATTCGGAAAGCGGCAACGGCGAGCAAAAGGCAAGCGCCTGAGTTTGTATTTAACGATAACAATGACGGAGACATGATGACGGTTCTTCAGATGCTGAAACCGCACGCGGGTTTGCGCGTGCTCGTGACAGGCGGCGCATCGGGCATCGGGCTCGTGATTGCGCGGGCCTTCGTCGATGCCGGCGCGCGCGTGCACGTGTGCGATGCGAGTCAGGAAGCCATCGACGCACTCGCCGAAGCCGAAGCCAGCACGGAACTCAACGCGATCACTTCGACGCTCGCGGATGTGTCGGATAAAGCAGCCGTGGAGCGCGTCTTCGCCGATGTCGAACGCGAGCTCGGGGGTCTCGACGTGCTTCTGAATAACGCGGGAATCGCGGGACCGACAGGCGGTATCGACGAGCTCGACGAGAAGGATTGGGAAGACACGGTCGATATCAACCTCAACGCGCAGTTCTATTTCGCGCGTCGCGCGGTGCCGCTTCTGAAGCAGGCGCGCGATGGCGGCGCGATCATCGCGCTGTCGTCGGTTGCGGGCAGGCTCGGCTACGCCTTTCGCACGCCGTATGCCGCAACCAAGTGGGCGGTGGTCGGCATGACCAAGAGTCTTGCCATTGAACTCGGACCGTCGAACATTCGCGTCAATGCAATTCAGCCGGGCATCGTGAAAGGGCCGCGTATCGAGCGCGTGATCGCGGCGCGTGCGAAGCAACTGAATCTGCCTTACGAAGAGATGGAGAAGCAATATCTCGCGAAGATTTCGCTACGCCGCATGACGACGCCCGAGGAAGTCGCAGCCACCGCCTTGTTCTTGTGTTCGCCGGGCGGCAGCGGCATCTCGGGGCAGGCCATTTCGGTGTGCGGCAACGTCGAAGTGCTCTAAACCAAGGAGACGACATGGCAACGAGACGCAAGGTCATCATCACGTGCGCGCCCACGGGCGCAATTCATACGCCGTCGATGTCGCCGTATCTTCCGGTCACGCCGCAAGAGATCGGCGATGCGGCGCTCGCCGCCGCCAAGGAAGGCGCCGCGATTCTGCATCTGCACGCACGCGATCCGAACGATGGTCATCCCACGCAAGACCCCGCCGTGTTCCAGGAATTTCTGCCGCGCATCAAGGCCGAAACGAACGCCGTCATCAATCTGACGACGGGCGGCAGTCCGCACATGACGGTGGCCGAGCGTCTGAAGCCCGCGCATCACTTCAAGCCCGAAGTGGCGTCGCTCAACATGGGTTCGATGAACTTCGGTCTCTACCCGATGCTGGACCGCTTCAAGGATCTGAAGCACGAGTGGGAGCGCAAGCATCTGGAGAACAGCCGCGATCTCGTGTTCAAGAACACGTTCGCGGATATCGAATACATCCTCACGTCGTGCGGTGCGAACGGCACGCGCTTCGAATACGAATGCTACGACATCTCGCATCTCTATAACCTCGCGCATTTCGTCGATCGCGGGCTCGCCAAGCCGCCTTTCTTCGTGCAAAGCGTGTTCGGTCTGCTCGGCGGTATCGGGCCGCATCCGGAAGACCTCGCGCACATGCGCCGTACCGCCGACCGTCTCTTCGGCAAGGACTATGTCTGGTCGATTCTCGGCGCGGGCCGTAACCAGATCACGCTCGGCTCCATTGGTCTCTCGCAAGGTTCGAACGTGCGCGTGGGCCTGGAAGATTCGTTGTGGATAGAACCGGGCAAGCTCGCCGAATCGAGCGCGGCGCAAGTGCGCAAAATTCGCCAGGTTATCGAAGGACTGTCGCTCGACATCGCCACGCCTGACGAAGCGCGTGAGATGCTGAAGCTGAAGGGCGCAAGCGAAACCAACTTCTGAGCCAGAGGGCATCGTGAACGACAGGGCAAAGCTGAAAGTAGTCGCGATGCCGACGGGCTGGCTGACCGTCGATCGCTCGTCGCAAGTGTATGGCCGCTATTTCGGCCAGCAGATCAAGGTGCCGGTGTGGTCCACGGCAATCGTCGGGGCCGGCAAGAAGATCGTCGTCGATACCGGCATTCATGATCCGGGCTGGGTTTCGAACTTCGTGTGTCCGTGCGAGCAGGCGCCCGAAGAGAAGCTCGAACGCGCGCTCAAGGAGTACGTGGGATGGAGCGCGGATGACGTCGATATCGTCATCAACACGCATCTGCATTACGACCACTCGGGCGGCAACACGCTCTTTCGCAACGCACGCTTCATCGTGCAGGCAAGCGAATGGGAATACGCGGGGCATCCATTGCCGACGCAGGCCACGTATTACCAGGAGTTTCTGATCGGCCGCGAGCCGCTGGCGTATTTTCGGTGGCAGTTCGTGCATGGCGTGGCCGACATCGTGCCGGGCGTGCGCGTGGTGCCGACGCCGGGACATACGCCGGGGCATCAGTCCGTCGCGGTGGACACCGAAGACGGCGTCGTGCTGATCGCGGGCGACTGTGCGAACTGCATGGAGAACATCGTGGATCTGGTGCCCGTTGGCATCGTGCATGAAACGCTGGCGGAGTTCAGCTCGCTTTCGCGGATTCGCCAGATCGCGGATTTCGTCATACCCGGACACGATCCCAACGTCGTGCCCGGCAGCGCGGGTATTGCACTGCCGGCGAGCGCTCGCTTGCCGCATGTTCCGAAGTAAAAGCGCGCAATAGCAGAAGCGGTAAAAACCATACGAAGACCCGGAGGAAGACATGAAAGCATTGACGCAGACAATTCGTCGTGCGAAACGCACGACGTTCGGTTTGGCGCTCGCGACGACGCTCGGTATCGCGATGACAGGGCAGGCCGCAGCGGCGGACAAGTACAAGGTGTTTCTGTCGATGAGCTATGTCGGCAACGACTGGCAGACCGAAGCTGCGAACATGGTGAAGGCAATGGCCAACACGCCAGCGCTCAAGGACAAAGTCGATCTCGAAGTGCAGGTCGCGGGCACCGACGCACAGAAGCAGATTCAGCAGATCAACTCGATGGTGCAGGCAGGCGCGAAAGCCATCGTGATCTACCCGATCTCGCCGACGGCGCTCAATCGCGCGATCAAGAACGCGTGTTCCAAGGGCGTGGTGGTCGCGGCGTACGACGGCGAAGTGACCGAGCCGTGCGCGCATAACGTGACCATCGATCAGCATCAGGCAGGCACCGTCACCGCGGAATGGCTCGCGAAGACCATCAACGGCAAAGGCAATATCGTGGTCGTCAACGGCGTGCCGGGCACGTCGGTGGACCGCGCGCGCACCGAAGCGGCAAAGGCCGTGTTCGCGAAGTTCCCCGGCATCAAGATAGTCGCCGAAGGCACCGGCATGTGGAGCCAGGCGACGGCGCGCACCGAACTCTCGAAGATTCTCGCGACGAATAGCTGGGACAAGATCGACGGCCTGTGGATGCAGGTCGGCTGCTTCACGGCGGCGTCGATGCAGCTCGAAGCCGGTATCGCCGATGACAAGATCAAGCCGTGCGCGGGCGAATCGTCGAACGGGCATCGTGTGCAGATGCTGCCGCCGGGAACGGTCAAGGGCGAGGGCACGTATCGCTCGATCGGGTATCGCTCGATCTCGTATGGCGCGCCGCCGTACTCGGGCGCCATGGCGCTCAAGATGGCCGTGCAGAAGCTCGACGGCAAGGACTTTCCGCCGCGCGTGACGCTCAAGCTGCCGCTCGTGCTCACGCAGGATTCGAAGCTGTGCAAGACGGGCAGTATCGAGGAACTGAAAGCGGGCTGCACGGCCTTCATGCCGGACAAGGTGCCGCCGGGCTGGTTCGCCGACATCTATTCGGAAGACACGAAGGAAGTGGGCTTCAACGCGGCGCTCACCGGCAATCAGGACTGAGCGACATCTAAAGGTTAAGGGAGGCAAGCGATGACATCCCTTGCGATCGACCTGTCGAACGTGACGAAGCGCTTCGGCGCCACTGTCGCGCTCGACGGGGCGTCGTTCTCCGTCAAACGCGGCGCGGTGCATGCGCTGCTCGGCGAGAACGGCGCGGGCAAGTCCACCACGGTGAAGCTGCTGTCGGGTCTCATGCAGCCCGACGCCGGCAGCATTCGCGTGATGGGTCGGGACGTGGCGATGAAAGGCCCGAAGGACGCGCATCGGGCGGGCGTGCAGACCGCGTTTCAGGAGATGACCCTCGTGCGCGATCTCACCGTCGCGCAGAATCTGTTGATGTCGTACGAGCCGACCGGCTTTCTCGGGCGCATCAGGAAGCGCGAGGCGCAACGCCAGGCGGCCGAATGGCTCGACAAGCTGGAACTGTCGGACGTGCGTCCTGGCGCTTATATACGCGACCTTTCCTTGCCGGTGCGGCAGAAGATCGAGATCGCCAAGGCCATCGTGCGCGCGCCGCAAGTGTTGCTGCTCGATGAACCGACGTCCGCTTTATCGGGCCGCGACGTGGCGTGGCTATCGCGCCGTATCGACGAGATGAAGGCGCAGGGCGTGACCTTCGTGTTCATCTCGCACCGGATGCAGGAAGTGCGCGAGTTCTGCGACAGCCTCACGGTGTATCGGAATGGCAAGGACGTCGGTGCTTTCGATACCGCCGATATCTCCGATGACGAAGTCATTCGTCTCGTGATCGGCCGCTCGATGGAAGCGAAGTATCCGCCGAAGGTCACGCCGCCTGTGCTGACGGAGAACCACGGCGCGCCTGCAATTGAAGCACGCGGCATACGTGTCGATGGCGTCGTGAGCGACTTCGATCTCAAGCTGAAAGTGGGCGAAGTGCATGGCATCGCGGCGTTGCAGGGCATGGGCCAGCGCGAGATGTTCGAGGCGCTCTTCGGCGCGAGCTTCATCGACGATGGCGAGATTCGTATCGACGGCAAGCCGGTTACGTTGACGTCCACGGCGGATTCGCTCAAGGCCGGCGTCGCGACGAGCTTCCTGCCTGAAGACCGCAAGACCGAAGGCTTGTTCCTGCGCTTGCCGGGCGGCGAGAACGTATCGCTGCCGGTGATCGGACGCTACTCGCGTTTCGGCTTGATCGACCGCAAACGCGAACAGGCGGCCATACGCCGCTCGCTTGCGCAGATGGAAGTGAATCCGCGTGCGCTCTACAAGCCGTGTCTTTCTTTCTCGGGCGGCAATCAGCAAAAGATCGCGATGGCCAAATGGCTGCTCACGCAAAGCCGCGTGTGGCTCATGTTCGACCCGACGCGCGGTATCGACGTAGGCACCAAGCATCAGATATTCGTTTTGATGCGTGCGTTCGCGGCGGCGGGCGGCTCCGTGCTGTTCTATTCGACGGACGTGCCCGAACTCGTCAACGTGTGCGACTGCGTGTCGGTGATGTATCGCGGCCGCAATGCGGGCGAGCTCGAAGGCGAGGCGCTTACCGAAGAGAACGTGATGCGCAAGATGCTATCCAGTTGAGGAGTTGCATATGAAAATAGCCATAGCGTCGCCAGAAAGCGAGATCGTGAGGCCCGGCGCGCGCGTGGGAATCGGCGCACGCATCGACCATCATCGCGGGCTCATCATCGCGATCGGTGCGTTGCTCGCCATGCTCATTGCGTGGGTCGCGCTATCCGCCACGCCGGTCGGCATGTACGACATCGGTTCGGTCATATCGAGCAGCACGACGCTCGCGCTCGCGGCCATCGGGCAGACCATCGTCGTGCTGTCGGGCGGGTTCGATTTGTCGGCGTCGGCGGTCGTGTCGCTGGCCAACGTGCTCGCGGTGCGCTTCGTGCAAGGCTCGCCCGTCGAGCAGTGGGCGGGCGTCGCGCTCATCATCGCCATAGGCGGCGGCATCGGCCTCGTCAACGGCGCGCTGATCGCGTGGTTCCGCTTGCAATCCATTGTCGTTACGCTCGCGACGATGTTCATGGTGCAAGGCGTCACGCTGCTCATCCAGAACAAGCCGGGCGGCAGCATCGGCGAACAATTCGGCGGCTTTCTCACGGCCGACCTGATTCCCGACAAGATACCGATGTCGGCTGTCCTGCTCGTCGTGGCTTTGCTCGTGTGGTCGTTCATCAAGCGCACGCGCTTTGGCGTCGGTCTCTATGCGCTTGGCAGCGACCCCGATGGCGCGTATGCCAACGGCATGCCGGTCACGCGTTATCGCATCGCGACCTATGCGCTCGCAGGCATGTTCTACGCGGCAGCGGGCCTATACGTGTCGGCGCAGACGGGCTCGGCCGATCCGCTCGTCGGCCGCCCGCTCCTGCTTTCCATGTTCACGGCGGTCGTGCTCGGCGGCACGTTGCTTGGTGGCGGTCGTGGCGGTTGCGTTGGAAGCGTGTTCGCCGCAATGACGCTGATGATCACGGTGAACATTCTGCTCGTCTTGAACGTATCGGCGTTCTTCACGACGATTGCCGAAGCCGTGATCCTGATTCTCGCGGTGCTCGGTTCTTCCATCGGCAAGCAGTCGGCGGCGCACGAGTGCGCGCGGCAGGCTTCGCAATGGCTCAAGGCCGTGCGAACGGGCACGCGTGCACGCGATGACGGCCATGCGCGGCACGTGGCGTTCGAAGTCGGCGATTATCGTCCCATCGAGAACAAGGAGTTGAAGGGCCGCGCGATCCCGGACTGGATCGAGCGCAATCGCGAATGGGTCAAGTACGTGATTCCCGCGTACCTGCTGTTCTTCGGCGTGGTCGTCATCACGGGCTTCGTCTATGGTCCGGGCGTGCTGATCAGCGCGAACTTCTATAGCAGCCTGCTCACGCTGACCTTGTTTCTCGCGGTCCTCGGTCTCGGTCAAGGCGCGGTCATTCTCACCGGCGGTCTCGATCTGTCGATGCCGTGGCTCATCACGCTATCGGGCGTACTGTTGACGGGACTCACGCATGGCTTGAACGGCGCCGCGGTCTGGGCGGTGCCGGTCGTGCTCGGCGTGGGCCTGCTCGTGGGCATCTTCAACGGCGTGGGCGTCGTCATGCTCGGCTTGCCGCCGATTGTCGTGACGCTGGCGGCGAACGGCCTGCTGCAAGGTCTCACGCTCATCTATTGCAATGGCTCACCGCAAGGCTGGACGCCGTCCGTGATCAGCGAGTTCGTCAATGCTCGTCTCGGTCCGCTGTCGCTAGCCGCCTGGAGCGTGCCCCTGTTTCTCGCGATTGCCTTGTTGTTGTTGCATCGGACGCCGTTCGGCAGGCGCGTCTATGCGGTCGGCAATTCGCCGATTGCCGCGCGTCTTTCCGGCGTGCGCGTCGGCTCCACGTTGATCGCGGTGTATTGTCTTTCGGGTCTGTGTTCCGCGCTCGTCGGCTTGCTGCTCGCGGGCTTCAGTTCGCAGGCGTTTCTCGGCATGGGCGATCCTTATCTCTTGCCTTCCATTGCCGTGGTCGTGGTCGGCGGCGCGCTCATCACGGGCGGACGCGGTCACTATCTCGGCGTGTTCGGCGGAGCGCTTCTGCTTACCGCGCTCGGCACTTTGCTCGCGGGCACGACCGTGCCGCCAGCGGTCCGCGACATCATCAATGGCCTCGTCGTTCTCGCCGCGGTGATTACGTTGCGCGACAAGCGAGGTTGACGAGCCGCTCATAAAAACCGGAGGAGACACAAGAAATGAACCCAAGGCAAATAGCGATCATCGGTACCGGACGCATCGGCAGGGCGTGGGCCATCGTGTTTGCGCGCGCGGGCTTCAGCGTGAATCTGCATGATGCGTCGAAGGACATGCTGAACGGCGCGATCGCTTCGATACGGGAAAGCGTGGACGACCTCGCGTCGTTCAAGCTGACCGACGAGTCGACCGATGCCATCGTCGCGCGCATCAAGACTTGCGAGTCGCTCGAAGAAGCCGTGTCCGACGCGGCTCTCGTGCAGGAGAACATCGCGGAGATGGTCGAACCCAAGCGCGAACTATTCGCGCAACTCGACCGCCTGACTCATCCCGATGCGCTGCTTGCCAGTTCGACCTCGGGCCTGCCTGCATCGACCTTTACGCAAGGCTTGAAGGGCGGCGCGCGCTGCCTCGTCGCGCATCCGGTGAATCCGCCTTCGCTCGTGCCGCTCGTCGAGCTATGCGGCGCGCCGTGGACCGCGCCCGAAGCGATCGAACG
Source organism: Caballeronia sp. LZ003 (assembly GCF_031451465.1). Classification (NCBI taxonomy): domain Bacteria; kingdom Pseudomonadati; phylum Pseudomonadota; class Betaproteobacteria; order Burkholderiales; family Burkholderiaceae; genus Caballeronia; species Caballeronia sp. LZ003. The sequence goes on from NZ_JARUXJ010000004.1 coordinate 221,388, forward strand.
AGCGCGCGCCATCTACGAAGCGGCGGGACAGAAGCCCGTGACCGTGAATCGTGAAATTTCGGGCTTCCTGCTCAACCGCCTGCAAGGCGCGGTGCTCGACGAAGCGCTCAGTCTCTATGCGCAGGGTTACGCCACGGCGGCCGACCTCGATACGGTCATGCGCGATGGTCTCGCCATGCGCTGGTCGTTCATGGGTCCGTTCGAAACGATCGATCTGAACGCGCCAGGCGGCGTCGCGGATTACGCGGCGCGCTATGGCGGCACGTATCGCAACATCACGGCGACGCGCGTGCCTTTCGACTGGCCCGAAGAGATACTGACTAAGCTCGACGCCGAACGCCGCGCCGTTCTGCCGCGCGATCAGATCGAAAACCGCAGTAGCTGGCGCGATCGCAGGCTGATGGCGTTGATCGCTCACCGCCTCGCGGACAAGGACAAGGCGTAGCCACGCCACAACCAGGAAGGAGACGACGATGCCCGAAACCCGCTTGCTGGTCGATGCCAACAATCATCTGGGTGAAGGACCGCTTTGGGACGTGAAGGAGGAGAAGCTCTACTGGATCGACAGTACCGCCGCCGAAATCTATAGCTGCCGCGCCGATGGCAGCGAGGTCGAACGCTACTTCGTGCCGCGTCATATCGGTTCCATGGCGCTGCGTGAACAAGGCGGCGCGGTGGTCGCGCTCGCGAACGGGCTGCATTTCTACGATTTCGACGCGCAGACGGTGCAGTTTATCGGCGACCCGGAAAGCGACGATCCCGAAACGCGCTTCAACGACGGCAAGGTGGATCGGCAAGGGCGGTTCATTGCGGGCACCATGTCTTACGACTTCGATCGCTACTTTGCGGATCGCGGCCAGCGTTCCACCAAAAGCGGCGGACTTTATCGGCTCGATACGGACGGCAAGATCGCGCATCTGGACAGCGGCATCAGTTGTTCGAACGGTCCATGCTGGAGCCCGGACAACCGCACTTTCTACTTCACCGACACGTATAGCAAGGAGATGTACGCGTACGACTACGACATCGAAACGGGCGCCATATCGAACAAGCGGCTGTTTGCTTCCGCGCGCGACATGGCCGGCACATTCGATGGCGCGACGGTCGATTCCGAAGGCTACGTATGGTCCGCGCTGGTGTTCGGCGGGCGCATCCTGCGCTTCGCGCCCGATGGCTCGCTCGACCGTGTCGTGCCGTTTCCGGTTCGCAATCTGACGAGCGTGATGTTCGGCGGCCCGAATCTCGACATTCTTTACGTCACGACGATGGGCCGCCCGATGTGGGGCATTCCGCAGAAAGAGCGCGACAAGGGTGGTCTTTTCGCGGTGACGGGACTCGGCGTGACAGGCCTTCCAGAGCCGCGTTTTGCGGGGTGAGATTCGAACGCCCGACGCTTAACTCTTTACGATCCACACCGAGTCGAGATCGTGGGCGTCGCCTTCCGTTACCGTCAACTTGCCTGCCTCGATGAGGCGGGCAAAGCGCCACTTGCAAAAGAGATCGCTGCGTCCCGAACGATGCATAGCCGCGCCAAGCATCTCGCTGCTTGCGAGCTTGGCCGGGGCGCCCGACGCGAGCGCGATGAAGTCCGCGTCGTAATGATCGATGGGATGCGAAGCGAGCTTGCCGTCTTCCCACACACGCACGGCTTCGCCATCTTCCTTGAGCGCGGCCCATTCGTTCGCGAGTTGCGCGCGCAGGCCGGCGCTTGCGGGCTTGCGTGCCGCGACGAGCGCGGCGGCTGCGCCCACATCCAGCGCCAGCGCTTGTCCCTTGGGAATCGCGCGAGCCACAGCGCGCAGGCTCGCATCGATTTCGCTCACGGGCACGTCCGCGTCGCGCAGCCACCAGTGCGCGCGTCGACGCAGCGCTTGCTCCACATCGCCTGCCTCGGCCCAGATCACCACCTCGGACGCCTGAGTCGTCAGGTTGGCGAGGCGCCGGTTCATGTCGCGTAACTCGCCATACCAGTCCATCGACGCTTCGTCTTGCGGATCGAAGCCGCCGCACGCGTAGAGCGCCTTCATGAAGCCGACGCGCGCATCGGGCGAGCCGGTGTCGACATCGACGAGCGGGCCGATCGAGCCATCGTCGAGGATATCGATGACGGGATCGCGCAACGCCGTGCGCAACATGGCCGCGGCCGAGCCGCCCTGACATAGGTGATGGATGGTTTTCATCGGATTCTCCTCTTCAACGACATACCTTCAACGACACATCGCCGACCCCTCCGGCGCGTGAAGCCGCAGACTATAGCGGAATTCGTATCTCGAATTTAGCGGTCGGTCCCGGTTTTCTTCCCGGACCGGGTCCCCGCTTTATTCCTCACCGCGCTCATGGGACTAAAGTCCAATACCGGTTCTAGAGCCGCGCGCCTATTCTCCAGCGAGAAATCAAGAGCCGGGGCGTGGACACAGCGCCTCGTGGTGCTGCCGAACTTCACGCCTGATCCAATGAGCGATGCGACGCCAACCGTGGCCGTGGTCGATGACGACGAATCGGTCTGCCGGGCACTCAAGCGGCTGCTGCGTGCGGCCGACATGGCGTCGGCGAGCTTCGGCACGGGCGACGCGTTGCTCGCCGCACTCGACGAAAACGACGCCGCATGGCGGCCCGACTGCATCGTGCTCGACGTGCAGATGCCAGGCATCAACGGGCTGGAAGTGCAACGGCGTCTGGCGGGCACCGACATGCCGATCGTCTTCGTCACGGCTCACGACGATCCCGCCGTGCGCGATACGGCGCTCGCCGCGGGAGCCGCGGCCTATCTGCATAAACCATTCGACGACGAAGTGTTCATCGGCGCGGTGCGCGCGGCCATTGCACGCGTGCGCGAGGCGCCATGACGTCCTTCCCGGCACCGCATAAAACGACGACACATGGAACGAGGGCCGGTTGCGTGACGCAGACGGTCAGGCATCGACGAAAACACTGAGAGGGAGTACCGAAATGAACAGCACGTTTCAAACCGCGCGGAGCCGGCGCGTGCGCCTGTCATCGAGCTTGGCGCTCATGCTTGCGACCGCGGTAACGCTCGAAGCAGCCGCGCAGCAGGCGATCTATTACCCGGCGCGCGGTCAAAGCCAGAGCCAGCAGGGCAATGACGTATCGCAATGCCAGCAATGGGCGAAGCAGAACACCGGTATCGATCCGATGGCACTCGCGCAGCAGGCTAACCAGCCACCGCCAACGCAGCAACAGGGCGGACGCGTGCGTGGCGCGGCGGGCGGGGCGGCAGCGGGCGCCGCGATGGGTGCGATAGCCGGTGACGCGGGCAAGGGCGCGGCAGCGGGTGCGGCGGGCGGTGCAGTAATGGGCGGGGTGCATCAACGGCAGCGGCGGCGTGCGGCCGCGTCGCAGCAGCAGGCCAATCAGCAACAGGTCTCGCAGGAGATGACGACCTTCAACCGGGCCGTGTCCGCCTGCATGACGGGACGCGGCTACACCGTGCAATAGACGCGAGCCACGCGAGCGGAGACACTTATGCCGACTTCACCTTTGCGGATCTTCAACGCCCCCGCTCCGGCTTCGTCGGCGTTCGTGCGCTGGCGGCGCGCGGGCATGCGCTTCGTCGGCGTCTCGTTGATGTTCGCCATCGCGGCATGCGAGAAGCAAGCGAGCGCGCCCAAGCCCGCCGCGCCCGAAGTTACCGTGATGACCGTCGAAGGCCACGACACGCCCGTCACGTTCGAATTCGTCGCGCAGACGCAGAGCTCGCGCGAAGTGGAGATCCGCGCACGCGTGGAAGGCTTCCTCGAAAAGCGCCTCTACACCGAAGGCGCGCTCGTGAAAGCAGGGCAGGTGATGTTTCAGATGGATCGCAAGCCGTTCGAGGCTTCGCTGCAAACCGCGCGCGGCCAGCTCGCGCAACAGCAGGCGCGGCTCACCGTGACCAAGGCGACTCTCGCGCGGGTGCGTCCGCTCGAAGCGCTGAACGCCGTCAGCAAGAAGGATCTCGACGACGCCATCGGCAACGAGAAATCCGCACAGGCTTCGGTGATCGCCGCGCAAGGCGAAGTACAGAACGCCGAACTCAATCTGGGCTATACCACCATCAAGAGTCCGCTCACCGGATTGTCGAGCTATGCGCGCATGCAGGAAGGCAGCTATCTCTCGGCAGGCAATTCGAGCCTGCTGACTTCGGTCGCGCAACTCGATCCCATGTGGATCAACTTCAGTCTCTCGGAAAACGAGGTCTTGAGCTATCGCGATCAGATCGCGAAAGGACGCCTGACCGCGCCCGCTGACAAGCGTTATATCGTCGAAGTCATTCTCGCCGATGGCTCGCGCTATCCGGATACCGGCCCGGTGGATTTCTTCGCGCCTTCGTATAACAAGGACACGGGCACGTTCCTCGTGCGCGCGGTGCTGCCGAACAAGGCCGGGCAGTTGCGCCCCGGCCAGTTCGTGCGGGCGCTGGTGCATGGCCTCACGCGGCCGAACGCCATTCTCGTGCCGCAACGCGCCGTGTTGCAGGGCGCGAAAAGCCACTACGTATGGTTGCTCGACAAGGACGGCAAGACGCCGCGCGAGCAAGTGGTGGAGGTGGGCGACTGGCTCGGCGACAACTGGTTCATATCGGATGGTCTGCGCGCAGGCGACCGCGTGATCGTCGATGGCGCGATACGCGTGTCCGCGGGCGCGCCCGTCAACGTGAAGGGCGATGCCGCGCCCGTTGCGCCGCCAGGCGAAGCGACCATCAAGGTCGAGCCAGCCCAACAGGCGAAGTGAGCGAAGGCCGCCATGAAATTCTCTCACTTCTTCATCGACCGGCCGATCTTCGCGATGGTCGTGTCGATCGTCATCACGCTTGCGGGCGTCATTGCCATGCTCGCGTTGCCGATCGCGCAGTATCCGGACATCACGCCCGCGCAGGTCACGGTGACGGCTCAGTATCCCGGCGCAAGCGCGGATGTCGTCACCAACAACGTGGCCGCGCCGATCGAGCAGCAGGTGAACGGCGCGGACAACATGATCTACATGAACTCGTCGAGCTCATCGACGGGACAAATGACGCTCAACGTGTTCTTCGATATCGGCACCAACCCGCAACTCGCGCAAGTGGACGTGCAGAATCGCGTGAACCTTGCACTGCCGCAGTTGCCGCAATCGGTGCAGGCGCAAGGGGTGCAGGTACAGAAGAAGTCGTCGGCGTTCATGATGGTGATCGCCATCTATTCGCCGAGCAACCGCTACGACGCGACATATATCGCCAACTACGCGAACATCTACGTGCTCGATGCACTGAAGCGCATTCCCGGCGCGAATCAGGCGAGCATCTTCGGCTTTCCGGATTACGCCATGCGCATCTGGCTCAAGCCCGAACGCATGGCACAGCTCGGCGTGACGCCTTCTCAAGTGCAGAGTGCGGTGTCCAATCAGAACCAGCAGTTCGCGGTGGGCAGTATCGGACAATCGCCGACGGGCACGCCCGTTCAGCAGTCGTTCGCCGTCACCACCACGGGACGGCTCGCCACGCCTGCCGAGTTCGAGAACATCATCATTCGCGCGCAGAACGGAGGCGCCGCTATCGTGCGCTTGAAAGACGTGGCGCGCGTCGAACTCGGACAGAAGGATTATTCGATCCGCAGCCGCTTTCAGGGCAAGCCCGCAACGGTGATCGCCGTGTATCAGCAGCCGGGCGCGAACGCGCTCGATGTATCGAAGCAAGTGCGCGCCACGCTCGAACAGATGAAGAAGTCATTTCCGGAAGGGATCGACTATCGCGTTTCGATGGATACCACCGAGTTCACGCGCGCTTCGATCGCCGATGTGATCCACACCTTCTTCGAAGCACTCGTGCTCGTGGTTATCGTCGTGTATCTGTTCCTGCAGAGCATACGCGCGACGCTCATTCCGGTGCTGGCGGTGCCGGTGTCGATCGTCGGCACGTTCGTGGGCATGTCGCTGCTCGGCTTTTCCATCAACATGCTCACGTTGTTCGGGATGGTGCTGGCGATAGGGATCGTGGTGGACGATGCCATCGTCGTGATCGAGAACGTCGAGCGCAACATGACGGTCTTCAAGCTGCCGCCGAAAGAAGCCGCGAAGCGCGCAATGGACGAAGTCTCTGGACCGGTCGTCGCTATCGTGCTCGTGCTGTGCGCGGTGTTCGTGCCCGTGGCGTTTCTCGGTGGCATCACCGGGCAGTTGTACAAGCAGTTCGCCATCACGATCGCCATATCCGTGGTGTTCTCCGGGATCGTTGCGTTGACCTTGTCGCCCGCGCTCGCGGCGCTGTTGCTCAAGCCCGAGCATGGCAAAAAGGCGCGCTTTTTCGTGTGGTTCGACAACGGCTTCGCGAAGATGACGCGCGGTTATTCGCGCTCGGTGGCGTTCGTCATCAAGCGCTCGATCCTCATGTTGCTGATCTTCGCGGGCATGATCGGCCTTTCGATCTGGATGGTGAAGTCGATACCCACGAGCTTCTTGCCGCCCGAGGACCAGGGGTATCTGCTCGGCGCGGTGATCATGCCCGATGCCGCGAGCCTCGACCGCACCGGAGAAGTCTCGGAACGCGTAACCGATTACTTCATGAAGCAGCCAGGCGTGGACAGTATCACCACGGTGGATGGCTTCAGCCTGCTCGACAGTCAGACGAAGAACAACGCGGGTACGTTCTTCGTCGGCTTCAAGAGTTTCGATGAGCGCTACTCGTCCGCGAACATTCGCACGCAAAATGCGCGCGCCGTGCTGCTCGGCGCGTACAAGAATTTGTCCACGGTGAGTCAGGGTATCGTGCTGCCCGTCAATCCGCCTTCCATTCCGGGCCTTGGCACGACGGGCGGTTTGGAGATGTGGATACAAAGCAAGGGCGATGCGGGCAGCGCGCAGATATCGGCCAGGGTGCAGGATTATCTGGCGAAAGCGAAGCAACGGCCCGAATTGCAGGGCGTGACGTCCACGTTCAACGCCAACGCGCAACAGCTTCAAGTCGAAGTGGATCGTGCCAAGTCCGAAACGCTCGGCGTTCCGGTGCAGGACGTCTACAGCGCGATGCAGACCATGTTCGGTTCGCTCTACGTCTCGCAGTTCAACAAGGACAGCCGTCTGTGGCAAGTGATCCTGCAGGCGGAATCGTCGGAGCGTCGCACGCCCGAGGACTTGAATCGCATCTTCGTGCGCGGCAGTTCAGGCGAAATGGTGCCGTTGAAATCCGTGGTCACGTACAAGTACGTGACCGGTCCCGATCTGATCACGCGCTTCAACAATTTTCCCGCAGTGAAGATCACGGCCAACGCCGCGCCCGGTTACAGCACGGGGCAGGCCATGGCCGCGCTGCAGGACATTGCGACGAGCACGTTGCCGCAGGACTACGGCATTGCGTGGAGCGGTCAGGCATACGAGGAACAGAGCTCAGGCAGTTCATCGGCGATGGTGTTCGTCTTCGGCCTCGTCATGGTGTTCCTGATTCTCGCCGCGCAATACGAGAAGTGGTCGTTGCCGATGGGCGTCTTGCTCGCCGTGCCCTTCGCCTTGTTTGGCGCACTGCTCGCCATTTTGCTGCGCGGGCTCGACAACAACGTGTACTTTCAGATCGGCCTCACCATGCTCGTTGCGCTCGCGGCGAAGAACGCCATTCTGATCTTCGAGTTCGCGGTGCTCAACCGCGAAGCGGGCAAGTCCATCTACGAGTCCGCGATGACCGCCGCATCCGAGCGCCTGCGCCCGATCGTGATGACATCGCTCGCGTTCATTCTCGGCTGCGTGCCGCTCGCGATTGCGACGGGGGCATCGGCGAATAGCAGGCATTCCATCGGCACGGGTGTGATCGGCGGGATGCTGGGCGCCACGCTCATCGCCGTATTCTTCATCCCGATGTTCTATTACGTCATCGAGACCATGAGCGCCAGGTTCGGGTCGAAGAAGAAAGGCGAAGGCAAGGGCGAAGCGGGTTCATCGCCCGCGGCGGACCATGACGGGCCCGCGACGCATGGAGGCGAATGACATGCGCTCAAACATAGCCATGAAACCGTCATCGCGTGTGATCGTGCTGATCGTGTCGTCGATGCTCGGCGGTTGTCTGCTCGGGCCGAATTACGAGCGTCCCGCCATCGAAACGCCCGATAGCTTTCGCTTCGCCGCACAGCAATCGAACGAGATCGCCAACACGGCATGGTGGGAGCAATTTCAGGACCCCGCGTTGAATCAGTTGATCGCCATTGCGTTGCAGGAGAACAAGGATGTGAAGATCGCGGCGGCGCGCGTCGATGAATTCCTCGGGCAATTTCAAGTCACGCGTTCGCAGCTGTTTCCGCAAGTGGGATTGGGCGCGAATGCCGAGCGCGAGCGCTTACCCATCGGGTCCGCGCAATTGCCGCCGGGCGTAGGCACGGTCATCAATCAGTATCAGCTCGCGTTGAATGCTTCTTGGGAAATAGACGTGTTCGGGCGCTTGCGGCGTCAGACGGAAAGCGCACGCGCTAGTCTGCTTGCAAGCGAGGAAGGCCGCCGCGCGACTATTTTGTCGTTGGTGGCTTCGGTGGCATCGACCTACATCACGCTCGTTTCGCTCGACCGGCAACTCGATATTGCGCGAGCCACGGTCGAGAGCCGGCAGGAGTCCGTGATCGTGTTCGGCCTGCGCTTTCAATACGGCGAAGTCTCGCAGATGGAACTGGCGCAGTCGCAGTCGGAGTATCAGGCCGCGCTCGCGACGATTCCGCAACTCGAACAGCAGATCGCCACGCAAGAAAACGCGTTGTCCATTCTGCTGGGCCGTAATCCGCAAGGCATCGCACGCGACCGCGAACTCGACGATCTGGCCACGCCGCAAGTCCCAGAAGGTCTGCCCTCGGAGTTGCTCACGCGGCGGCCGGATCTGCGTCAGGCGGAGCAGAACCTGATCGCGGCGAATGCGCAGATTGGCGCGGCGCGGGCGCTGTATTTTCCGTCGATATCGCTCACGGGCCTCTTCGGCACTGCAAGCACGCAATTCTCGCAACTCTTCACGGGAGCGGCGCGCGTGTGGTCGTTCGCGGGTGCCGTGACGCAGCCCATCTTCACGGGCGGAGCGATTAGCGGACAAGTAAAGGCGGCGGAGGCGCAGCAGCAACAAGCGCTTTTCTCCTATGAAAAAGCGATTCAAGTGGCCTTCCAGGATGTCGACGACAGTCTCATCACGCTAACCAAGAGCCGCGAAGCACGCGATGTGCAGGGCCGTCAGGTCGATGCCTTGCGTACCTATGCCAATCTCGCGCGGCTGCGTTACGAGGGTGGCTACACGAGCTATATCGAAGTGCTTGATGCGGAACGCAGCCTCTTCCAGTCGCAGTTGAGCTATACGCAGACGCAGGCCGCCGCGCTCAATGCCATGGTTTCGCTCTACAAGGCGATGGGCGGCGGCTGGGTCGCGGAAGCCGAGCAACGCACGGCAGTGGTCTACGACACGCGCGGCGCGGTGGTCAAACGCGATGCGAAGGACGAGCCATCGCCATGAACGCGCGCGCCAACATGCGTTTGATCGCCTGTCACGAATGCGATCTCCTGCAACATGAAACCGTGCTGCAAAGAGGCGGCGTCGCGCGCTGTGCACGTTGCGGCGCGCCGCTGTATCGCAATCGTCCCGATGGACTGAATCGCGCGCTTGCCTGCACGCTCGCCGCCCTCACGATGTTCTGCATCGCCAATGCGTTTCCTATCGTGGGACTCGAAGTGAGCGGCACGGTGGTTCAAACCACCCTGCTCGGCGCGGTGCGTGTGCTTTACGCCGATGGCATGTGGCCCATCGCGGGGCTCGTGCTCGCGACCACGTTCATCATGCCGTTTGCCGAGATGTGCGCTATGGCGTGGCTGCTCGTTCCACTGAGCAGGGGCTACGCGCCGCGTGCCGGACGTGCCGCCTTTCGCGCGTTGCATACGGTGCGGCCGTGGGGCATGACCGAGGTGCTGATCCTCGGCTTTCTCGTGGCGCTCGTGAAACTTGCGCATATCGCGAGTGTCGTGCCTGGCCTTGCGCTCTTTGCATTCGGCGGCGTCATGCTGCTGATCTCGGGCGCTTCGGCATCGTTCGATCCGCGCGAGGCATGGGCATTGATCTACAAAAGCAGCCTCGCCGATGCCCCCGCTTATCGCGGCCACGCGCGCACCGCGAAACAAGCGGGCTTCTTCGTCTGTCGCGATTGCGCGCTCGTCTCCAAGGCGCCGCCGCATGCGCACGACGGAAACTGTCCGCGTTGTCACGCACGGCTGCACTTTCGCAAGCCCGGCAGCATCGAGCGAACGTGGGCGCTGCTGATCGCCGCGATGGTGCTCTACGTGCCCGCCAACGTGCTGCCCGTGATGGATACGAGTTCGCTCTTCGGCGCGCAGAAGGACACCATCATGAGCGGTGTCGCGTATCTGTGGACTTCGGGTTCATGGCCGCTCGCGGTGCTGGTGTTCATCGCGAGCATTGCCGTGCCCATGCTCAAGATACTCGCGCTGCTCATGCTCGTCGTCAGCACGCAGATGCGCTCGCGCTGGCTGCCCGCGCGGCGCACGAAGATCTATCGCATCATCGAGTTCGTCGGTCGCTGGTCGATGCTCGATATTTACGTGATCACCGTGCTCGTCGCGCTCGTGCAGTTCAATGCGCTGGCGACGATACGCGCGGGCGCCGCCGCCATTGCTTTCGGTGGAGTCGTCGTGTTGACGATGTTCGCGGCAATGGCATTCGACCCGCGTCTCATCTGGGACGCCGCGGACCAAGGACATGGCTGAACCTCCCGATATCAAGCGAGCGCCTCCGGATGAATTTCCCGAAGCCTTGCCCGCCCGCCGCCCGCGCTTCGGCATTTCGCTGATCTGGCTCGTGCCGTTCATCGCGGTGCTGATCGGCGGATGGCTCGCGGTGCAGGCCATCCTCGAGAAAGGTCCGACGATCTCCATTACTTTCAACACGGGCGAGGGGCTCGAAGCGGGCAAGACCAAGCTCAAGTACAAGAACGTGGATATCGGCACGGTCAAGAGCGTGGTGCTCGCGCCGGATTACAAGCGCGTGATCGCATCGGCGGAAATGGCGAAGGATGCGGAACACATGCTCGTCGACGACACACGCTTCTGGGTCGTGCGCCCGCGCATTTCAGGCGGCACGGTGTCGGGCCTCGGCACGTTGATCGGAGGCGCGTTCATCGGCGTGGATGTGGGCGTGAAGAGCGCGAAGCGTCACGACTATACCGGGCTCGAATCGCCGCCTGTCATCACGGCGGACGTGCCGGGGCGCGAGTTCGTGTTGAAGAGCCCGACCATGGGTTCGCTCGATGCCGGTGCACCGATCTACTTCAGGCGTCTCCAGGTGGGACAGGTGACCGCCTATGAGCTCGATGCGGACGGCATGGGCGTGACCATCCACATCTTCGTCAACGCCCCTTACGACAAGTACGTCAAGCTCGATACGCGCTTCTGGCAAGCGAGCGGCGTGGACGTCAAGCTCGATTCGACCGGTGTGAAGATGGACACGGAATCGCTCGTCGCGATACTCGTGGGCGGGCTCGCATTCGAAACGCCGGCGCCCTTGAAAGAGCTCGCCGATAGCTCGGATCATCAGGATTTGGCGGAAGCGCCTGCGAGCAGCGTGTTCCAGCTCTTCGGAGCACGCCCCGAAGCGATGAAGCGGCATGATCGTATCGTCGATACCTACGTGTTCAATTTCAAGGAATCGGTGCGCGGTCTGTCGGTCGGCGCGGAAGTGGATTTTCGCGGTATCGTGCTCGGCGAAGTGACGGCGATCAATACGCAATACGATCCGGTGCGGCGGGCATTCAGCATCCCGGTACGCGTGAACTTCTATCCGGAACGCTTCACCATGCGCATACGGGCAGGCGACAAGACGGGACGTCTCGTGCCCGACCGGCATCAGCTCTTGCAATACATGGTCGAGCACGGCTTTCGCGGGCAATTGCGTACCGGTAGCATCCTGACGGGGCAGCGCTATATCGCGGTCGATTTCTTCCCGAACACGCCGAAAGAAAAGATGGACACAAGCGGCGATCCGCCGGAAATTCCGACCGTGCCGGGCGGCTTGCAGTCATTGCAGGACTCCGTGCAGGCACTCGTGGCGAAGTTCAACAAGATTCCGATCGAAGGGATCAGCAATGACCTGCGCGATACGCTCAAACAGGCGCAGGTGCTTATCAAAACGCTCGACACCGACGTCGCGCCACAAGCGAAGGCAACGCTCGCGGCTGCACGCGATGCGCTCGGCGCGACGAGCCGCGCGTTGCAGAGCGACTCGCCGTTGCAGACCAGCACCGCCGAAACCATGCGTGAGTTGTCGCGCACGGCCGCTGCATTCCGCAATCTCGCGGAGTATCTCGAACAGCATCCGGAAGCGATTCTGCGCGGCAAGCCGGAGGATAAAAGGTGATATACCGTTTCTTCGTTCCAGCGCTCATCGTCATAATCGGTGCGTGTGGTGCGTCGCCCAAGGCCGCGTTCTATACGTTAAGTCCCGAAGCCACACTGCAACCCGCCGCGAATGTCAGGCCCGTTCGCGTGACCGTGGGGTCCGTGACGGTTCCCGACCTTGTCGACAAGCCGCAAATGATCACGCGAACCATGCCGAACGAAGTGACTGTGAACGAGTACGCGCGCTGGGGCGAGCCGTTGAAAGAGAATATCGCGCGTACGTTGGCGGCGGATTTGTCGCGCGTGCTTGGCGTGGATAATGTGTCGATTTATCCGCCGAGTGCGGATATCAAGACCTATCAGCTACGCGTCGATGTGATGCATTTCGAATCCGTCATCGACGATTCCGTCACGCTCGATGCACTCTGGAGCCTTCGCGCCCCCGATGGTGTATCGCATTTCGACGGGCACACGCTCGTGCACGAAAACACGAAAGGCGATGGTTTCGCCGCCATCGCCGCGGCGCATAGCCGCGCGCTCGCGCAGATGAGCCGGCAGATCGCGGCCGCGCTCGGCGAGATGCGGCAATGAACGAGGAATCATGCCGTAATTGAATCGCCTTCGGGCGCTTCGTGCGGCAGCGTCCAGCCGAAGAATACCTGCGCGTCGTGCAGCTTGCCGGCTCGTATCGAGAGAATCTCCGAATTGCGAAAGGCCTTGCCGTCGAGCATGCGCGCATCGTACGTGACGAACACATGTTCGCCGTCCTGCCTCATGTGAACGAAGTCGAAGGTGGCGATTGCGTTCGCGTTCGGCCAGCAACGCGCGAAGTAAGTCGCGCGGTCGAGACGGTTATCGCGAGGACTCGTGAAATGGAAGTCTTTCGCGATGAGCGCTTCAATAGCGGCACGATCCTTCGTCACATACGCTTCATAGACACGTCGCGCGACTTCAACCGGGTCGAGAGTTGCGTCGGGCATGAGTTCCTCCTTTGCGATAGGCTTCGGGTTGCGTGCGCGATTCATCGTCACGTCTCATACGACGTTCGAGCGATCGCGGAATCGACGTATAGTCACGCGTCGTGCGCAAAATCCAACAATAGGTTTGCATGAGACTTGAGTCGGAGGCGTGTGTTCCGGCTCTTGTCGACAGGAGACGGTTACATGCCAGCAAGACGCCTTATTTCCGCGCTGCTCAGCGCTGCATCGCTCGCCTCATTTCCCATTCAATCAGCCCTCGCGGACGATACCCCCACCGAAACGATCACCGTGGCAGGACTTTCCGAGCCTTCGGACATCCTGGTGGATCGCTGGGGCGTGCCGCATATCTACGCGGCCAACGACAGCGACGCGTTCTTCGTGCAAGGCTTCAACGCCGCGCGCGATCGTCTGTTCCAGATCGATCTATGGCGTCGTCGCGGGCTTGGCGAACTCGCCGAAGTCTTCGGGCCCGCGTATGTCGAGCAGGACAAGGCCACGCGGCTCTTTCTCTATCGCGGCGACATGGAGACCGAATGGAAGCGCTATGGACCCGATGCCAAGCCGGCCGCGACGCGCTTTGCAGCAGGCGTCAACGCGTATATCGACTGGCTTGCCGCGCATCTGGACCGCATGCCTTATGAGTTTCGCAAAGTCGGTTACTGGCCCGCGAAGTGGGGCGCGGACGATGTCGTGCGTATCCGCAGTCATGGCCTGACGCGTAATTTGACGAGCGAAGTGGCGCGTGCGCGCGTCGCATGCAAGAGTTCGCTCGATGCCGATTCCGTGCGCTTCGGTTTGCAGCCACAGTGGAAGCCGCAGATGCCTGCGGGTCTCGATCCATGCCTGCCCGACGATGTTCTCAAGGTCTTCACGCTGGCGACGCAAGGCGTGCGCGTGACGAAGGAATCGCTCAAGAGCGCGGATGCCTAGACTTCGATGATTGCCGCTGCCGACAATCCCGAGGAAGTCACCGAGGGCAGCAACAACTGGGTGGTCGCGCCGGGCAAATCGGCGACGGGCCGCGCGATCATGGCGAACGATCCGCATCGCGCTTATGCCGCGCCGAGCCTGCGCTATATCCAGCAGATCAGCACGCCGACGCTCGATATCATCGGTGGCGGCGAGCCTTCCTCGCCGGGCATATCCATTGGTCATAACGGGTCCATTGCGTACGGTCTCACGATCTTCAACATCGATCAGGAAGATCTCTATGTCTACGAGTTGAACCCCGCCGATGCGCGGCAGTACCGCTACAAAGCTGCATGGGAGCCGATGCATGTCGTGCACGAGACGATCAACGTACGCGGCGCGGCGCCCGTCAAAGCGGACCTACTGTTCACGCGTCATGGTCCCGTCATCTACACGGAAGACAGCAAGCATCGCGCATTCGCCGTGCGTACCGCATGGCTCTCGCCGGGTATGTCGCCTTACTTCGATTCCATGCGCTACATGCGCGCGAAGAACTATGCGCAGTTCAAGTCGTCGCTTGCGACCTGGGGCGCGCCCACGGTGAATCAGGTCTATGCGGACACGCAAGGCAACATTGCTTGGGTGCCGAGCGGCCTTGCGCCTGTTCGTCCGAACTGGGATGGCCTCATGCCCGTTCCCGGCGATGGCCGCTATGAATGGTCCGGGTTCTGGCCGCGCGACGCAATGCCTTCGGTCTATAACCCGTCGCAAGGGTACTTCACCACGTCGAATGAAATGAATCTGCCGGCGGGCTATCCCTATGCCGAACGCAAGCTCGGATTCGAATGGACCAACGGCTCGCGGCATCAGCGTATCGACGAAGTGTTGAAGTCGCTGGACAAGGTAACGATCGAAGATTCCGAGCGCTTGCAAAACGATGATGTGTCGATACCCGCACGTCGTCTCGTCGCGTTGTTGCAGCCTCTTTCCAGCGACGATGCCGACACGCGCGCGGCACTCGGCATGCTCAAGGGCTGGGATGCGCATATGCGCGCCGATTCGGCACAGGCCGCGCTCGAAGAGGTCTGGCTCTCGCGACATCTCGGCCGCGCATTCAAGCAAGCTGTCTTGCCGAAGGACGCGGCGGCTTCATTCGGTGCGCCGGACACGGCCGTGATGCTCGACTCGCTCGAACATCCGGCCGCGCGTTTCGGTGACAACGCTGAGGCGAAACGCGATGCCGTGTTGCTGTCGAGCCTGCGCGACGCTTATGCGGAGATGTCGCGCTTGCAAGGCAACGACGCCACGCGCTGGCAGTGGGGCGGGCTTCAAACCAATCTCAACGCGCATCCACTGGCCGATGCCGTCGATGCCGACACGCGCGCAAAGCTCAACGTCGGGCCCATGGGCAAGGGCGGCAGTGCTTATACGCCGAATCAATCGACGTATCGCGCAAGCGATTTCCGCGAGACCAATGGACCATCGTTTCGCGTGATCGTCGATGTCGGCAATTGGGATGCATCGCGCGCGGTGAATCTGCCGGGCGAATCGGGCGATCCGGATAGCCCGCATTACCGCGATCTCGCGCAGATGTGGCTCGATGGCGAGTACTTCCCGCTGCTCTATTCGCGTAAGGCCGTCGAGGCCGCGACCGAGAAGCGCGTGCACCTTGTTCCAGAGACGCGTTGATCGCGCTTGAGTTTTTAGCAGGACGATGGGAATAGATTCCGGCATGGGCGGGTTTACGAATTGAAGCCTCAGCGCTCGAAGATTCAAGAGAGTCGAGCGTGTTCGATGAGGTTCCTGGGTCGTCATCGATCCAGCCAAACCCTTTCTTGCCGGAGTCTTGCATCATGAACATCATCGCCAAGGTTGTCGTGTCGCTCGTCGTCATCGCTGCGCCTGCGCTTTCCTTTGCTCAAGGGTCGAGCGAACCGCTCACGCGCGCGCAGGTGAAAGCCGAGCTCGTGCAGATCGAGCAAGCGGGTTATTCAGTCGGGTCGGGCGACAGTACGAACTATCCGGCCGACATTCAGGCTGCGGAAGCAAAGGTCGCCGCGCAGCAGAACACCAATGAAACGAATGAGGCATACGGCGGCATGCATGAGAGTGGCGCGGCGTCAGGGACTGTGCATCGTGGGGCTGGGTCGCCTTCGTCATCGTCATCGTCGAATGCTTGTGTCGGCCCTGCGGACTTTTGCGTTCCGTTCTTTGGAAGTTAACTTTCTAAGCCGACCAGCCATGCACTTTGCTTTCGTCTTTCGAATAACTTGCTAAAGGCTGCAAACATCGCTTAGCGGCTGCCCGAAAATTATTTTCGAAAAGGGGGTTGCCATGCTGTCTTTCGCCAGTCATAATTCGCCTCCCGTTGAATGACGGCGCGCAAGAAAGCAAGCAGACAAGCGAAGCGATCAAAGCGCAATGCTCTTTAAAAACTAACAGCCGATAAGTGTGGGCACTTGATGGCGCGAGCGGTTCTGACCTTTCGGGGTTGGGACGTTTAGCGAAAGTTATCAAGTCT
>NZ_JARUXJ010000004.1:238224-736020 GCF_031451465.1 Caballeronia sp. LZ003
GCTGCCCAAGTGCATCGGCAACGTACTGAGGGAATTGGACTCGACGAGCTACGACTACGACGAGCGCGGCAATCTGATCACGAAATCGGGCGGCGCTCAGCTGAGAAAACTTACGGCCGGTCACGTACATTGAGCCCTGCTATTTGCTGCCGCATAGACAGCCAAGAAACAACAGCTCCCGTCGCTCGACAACTCCGATCCCCAACACCCACCCCCTCCCAGCGCAAAGCACTCTGCCAGCGTTGATCGCCAGGTTTCCGAGATGACGCAAACCTTAAAATAAACACACCGACACCACGTTCACAAAAAGCATTCGACCTCAAGCCTCCCCAGAAGCAAAGAAGCGAATAAAAAAATCAAAGAAATGGATCACATAAAACCCACCGATTTAAAAACCATCCTCCATTCCAAACGCGCCAACCTCTACTACCTCGAACACTGCCGCGTCCTGGTAAACGGCGGCCGCGTCGAGTACGTCACCGATGCCGGCAAAAGAAACCTCTACTGGAACATCCCTATCGCGAACACGACCAGCATCCTGCTCGGCACCGGCACGTCCATCACGCAAGCCGCGATGCGCGAACTCGCCAAAGCAGGCGTGCTCGTGGGCTTCTGCGGCGGTGGTGGCACACCGCTCTTCAGCGCCAGCGAGATCGATATCGAAATCGCCTGGATGTCGCCGCAAAGCGAATATCGGCCGACGGAATATCTGCAAGCATGGGTGCGCTTCTGGTTCGACGACGCCGCCCGCTCTCACGCCGCCCGACACTTGCAAACGAGCCGTCTCGCGCGACTTCGGCACGCGTGGACCGCGCGCGCGTTACGCGAGGCCGGATTCGCAGTCGACATCGAGCGTTTTGAAGCGCTGGTGCAGCAGTTCGGCAAACAGATTGCCGATGCCGCCGATTCCGCCGCGTTACTGCTCATCGAAGCACGTCTCACGAAAGCCCTGTTCAAGCTCGCGGTCGATGCAGTCGGCTACGGCCAGTTCACGCGCGGTGAACGCGGCAGCGGCACCGATCCCGCTAACCGGTTCCTCGATCACGGTAACTATCTGGCCTATGGTCTCGGCGCGACAGCCACCTGGGTGCTGGGCCTGCCTCACGGTCTGGCCATCCTCCATGGCAAGACACGGCGCGGCGGTCTGGTGTTCGATGCAGCCGATCTCGTGAAAGACGCCGTCATCCTCCCGCAAGCGTTCCTGTCTGCCATGCGCGGCGATGACGAGCAAGCGTTTCGCCGCAACTGCATCGAGGCGCTGACGCGCGACGAGTCGCTGGACTTCATCATCGACACGCTCAAGGCCATTGCGCTCGAAACACCACATGGCATGCAGACATCGGATGCACGCTCATGAACGTCCTGTTCGTCTCGCAATGCTCGAAGCGCGCGCTTACCGAAACCCGGCGCATTCTCGATCAATTCGCCGAACGCCGCGGCGACCGCACCTGGCAGACGCCCATCACCCAGGCGGGTCTCGATACGGTACGCAAGCTGCTGCGGCAAAGCGCCAGAAAAAACACGGCCATCGCGTGTCACTGGATACGCGGGCGCGATCACAGTGAACTGATGTGGATAGTCGGCGACGCGCGGCAGTTCAATACGGAAGGCGCCGTGCCGACCAACACGACCACAAGCGACATCCTCTGCGCCGACGATGAAACAACGTGGCACCGGCTTCCCCTGATCTCGGCGCTGAGCGCGTTGGCCGCGCTGCTGCATGATCTCGGCAAGGCCACACAAGCATTCCAAGACAAGTTGCGTAAGCCCGGCGTGCACGAGACTACCCATTATCGTCACGAATGGGTATCGGTACGCTTGTTTCAGGCCTTTGTCGGCGATACGCGCAACGATGCCGACTGGCTAAGCCGCCTCTCATGCTGCGCCGACGAAGACATCGATCCGAAGACATTTCAAGCGCAATGGCTCGACGGCTTGCTGCGCGACGAACTGGATGGACTGAGTGCCCAGGATTGCAAGCCTTTTGCGACGCTGCCGCCGCTGGCGCAAACCGTTGCCTGGCTGATACTGACGCATCACAGATTGCCATGCTGGCCTGTGGAGATGACACATGGCAGCGTCGCCGACGATGTCGATGACCAGTGTCGCAAGTGGCGGCACTTTGGCGCATACCCGGACGATATCAACCGGTCTCGTCTAGTCGACTTGCTCCGTCAAGTCGATGCCGACTGGAACCAGCCTCGCGAGGTGGTCGGCCGCGCCACGCTCGATGCGCATTGGCGTTTCAAACACGGCTTGCCGGTGGCAACTTCGCACTGGCGCAAACAGGCCGCGCGGTACGCGGGCAAACTTTTGGAGTTGCACCGTCTGACGCTCGCTGCGGCCACGCTCGACGATCCATTCGTCATGCATGTCTCGCGGCTGTGTCTGATGCTCGCCGATCATCACTATTCCAGCATAGAGGACGATGATCGTCGCAAGCGCTATCGCAATCCAGGTTATCCGCTGTATGCGAACACGCGTCGACAGCCGGGCGATGGACCGTCGCAAGAGGCGCGCTTCAATCAGACGCTCGACGAACATTTGCTGGGCGTACAGGCCCATGCATCGCTGGTGACGCGTTCCTTGCCGACGCTCGCGCGCAGTCTTCCCGCGCTGCAAAATCATCGCGGCCTCAAGAAGCGTAATACGGACGCGCGGTTTCAATGGCAGGACAAAGCGGCGGATCTTGCGGCCGGTATTCGGACGCGCGCGGCCGCGCATGGTGCGTTCGTGGTCGATATGGCATCGACGGGCTGCGGCAAGACCTTGGGCAACGCGCGGATCATGAATGCGCTGGCGGACCCGAAACTCGGCATGCGCTGTGCGTTTGCAATTGGTCTGCGAACGCTTACGCTTCAGACGGGCCGAAGTTATCAGCGCGACCTCGGTTTGAACGACGAGCACCTGGCGATTAAGGTGGGTGGCATCGCCAGTCGAGCCTTGTTCGATTACTGGGAAGCTCGGGCAGAGGCCACTGGATCTGCATCGTCCCAGGCACTGCTCAATGAAGACGGGCAGGTGCTTTTCGAGGGCAACGATCATCATCCGCTGCTGCAGCGACTTACCGACGACCCGAAGGTGCGTTCCCTGATCGCCGCGCCAATGCTCGTTTGCACCGTCGATCATCTGACGCCCGCGACCGAAAGCTTGCGAGGCGGACGCCAGATTGCACCGATGCTGCGCCTGATGACGAGCGATCTGGTGCTCGACGAACCCGACGATTTCGACATGGCCGATCTTCCGGCGCTGACCCGGCTCGTGCATTGGGCCGGAATGCTTGGCGCTCGGGTCTTGCTGTCTTCGGCGACGTTGCCGCCCGATCTCGTTCATGGATTATTTCTGGCTTATTTGGACGGTCGAAGTCATCACCAGCGCAATCGCGGAGAGAGGCCGGCCGAGTTGCCGCGCGTGGCGTGTCTTTGGGTCGATGAGTTCGCGCAATCTCATGCCGATTGTGCCGATGGCGAGACGTTCGCTCAAGCGCACGATGCCTTCGTGCGCAAACGCTCGGCGCAACTCGCCAAAGCCGAAGTGCGACGACGCGCGCAGTTGATCGCGCTTCCGCTGCAAACATGGCGAACCATGCAGGAGCGGGATCGTCGCGATGCGTTTGCGGCACTCGTTTTGCAGTCTGCGTGGAGCTTGCATCAGGATGAGCAAAATCACGATGTCGATGCAACGACCGGCAAGCGCGTGAGTTTTGGCCTTATCCGAATGGCCAATATCAAGCCGTTGTTCGATGTTGCCCGGGCGATGTATCGGCAAGGCACGCCAGCATCCGGTGTGCGTGTTCACTTGTGCGTGTATCACTCGCAGTTTGCGTTGCTGGCGCGATCGCACATCGAACAGCAACTGGATTCGGTGTTCGATCGTCGGGCGCAGGGAGGCGGCGGGAATCCTGCGTTGCGGCATCCATCGGTGCGCGCGCTGCTCGATGCGCATCCTGAGGAAGATCATCTGTTTATCGTGCTGGCGTCGCCGGTGTGCGAGGTTGGGCGCGATTGGGACGCTGACTGGGCAATTGCCGAACCGTCGTCGATCCGTTCGCTGATCCAGCTTGCGGGGCGCGTGCGGCGGCATCGGGCGGGGGCGGTGGCGCGGGCGAATATCGCTGTGCTCGATACGAATCTTCGGTACTTCGAGCGACGTAATCCGAAGCTGGACGCGGTGTTCAGCAAGCCGGGGTTCGAGATGTCAGGCGGCGTATCTCGGGAGTCGGGCGAATCGGCCTATTTCTTCCATTTGCAAACGCACTTCTTGAGCGAGTTGTTGCCGCTGCCTAAAGGCAGTCATTCGTGGCCGATCGATGCTCGGCCGCGCATTTGTCGCGCCGACAAGTTGAAGCCTTCCAAGAGCCTGATCGACCTGGAGCATGGCCGAATGCGTGACACGATGCGGCCGCGCGATGCGAGCAGCATGTCACGTACGCGCATATCGCACGATGCCACGCGGCATTGGCACGCCACGGACGACGAGCGCGTTCGAATCTGGTTGACGGGTGTGCTGCCGCAGATGCAGCGCTTTCGTCACGATCCACTGCGACGCGAAGATATCGCGTTGCTGCCTTCGGAGGACGAGGATGAGTTGCGGTTGCATCGGGTTATCGGTCGGCGGGAGCGAGGCAATGCGCCGTATGTCGATATTCACCACAAGTTCAAGCAGATAGGTGATTCCGAGTTAGTCGGCCCGGGGATTGGTTCGTGGTGTCATGTCGAATTGATGGACCTATTACGGCAATGGGCGGACGCGCATGGACAGAGCGCGTTGGCTAGCGCGGAGAGGGTTGCTACGGTTAGCTTGCATGAATCGCAGAATGGGTGGTGGTTTCACTCGGTGCTGGGGTTTAGGGAGGAGTGAGGCTTTGCTGCCTGTTCGGCAGGAAATACAATACGGAGGACTGACTTTTCTCAGCTACCTACTCGGTAGATAGGATGGCGAATATTAACACGCTAGAAAGGTGGTCCGTCCGGTACTCAGAAATAACTGAATCTTGCGGATAAGGGGGAAGGATTTCTTGTCTGAGGATTGACTGGTTCGCTCTCGATCAAATACTCTGTAAAGAGGCGGTCGACATATCGAGCGCCTATCCGGTAAGCGTAAAAGGTAAGCGTATCCACTGACTCAAGGCAATCATATTGTTAAGGCATGCATATTTAAAGACTGATATCTGCTTGGACGCTTGAATAAAGCAATTTGATTGTTAAAGGTCAAGGTAACGAGTCGAAATACTTGCACGTCTCGGACAAGCCCTTTTACGTAACCCCCATCCTGAAGGAGCAAATGTATGGCAACAAGAAAGCGTAGACAATTTGACACCAGCTACAAGGTACAGATGGTCAAAATGATTTATGAGAAGGGTTTCTCCGCCGGTGAGGTGTGTCGCATGACGGGCTTGGATAAGCCGACCTTGCGGCGTTGGATCGTTGAATACGATGCAGAGCGCGCCGAAAAGTCAAATCGCAACATACCTACCCCATTGTAATGAAAAGAAAAGTTACGAAAGTAAGCGGACCTAGAATGATACTTAACAGATAATTTTAGTGGCCGCCGATGTGCGGTCCAAAATTATCCATCTCATATTTCTCCGTATTCTTCTCACTCGAAAGGAGATTTAAAATAGGAATGCGTATGTCGGAAACTAGCACGCCGGAAGTATTTAGCTGCTACCGCGCAGCAATCGACGCCTTCTTGCATGACCGTCTCCAAGCCAAACTCGACAAGCTTCCCCTCGACGATGCGAAGCGAGCAGAACTGATCGCCGAGCATCAACGCGGTCCTTGGATCGAGAGCGCGGCGAAGCGCGTCGTGCAAATACAGGCCGTCACTCACTCACTGAAGCCCATCCACTCTGAAGCGCGAGGCACTAGCTTTTTTGTGAAGCCGTCCAGTTTGTCTACGCTCGATGTATTCGGCAGCCACGCACTGGGCAATCGCTTCGACATGGACGTGACGGGCAACGCGGCCGCGCTTGATGTGTACAAGCTTCTGAAGCTGGAGGTCGGCGGGATAAGTCTGCTTGAGGCGCTTATCGCCAACGATAGGCAAGCCTTGGACGCTCTCAATGACGATCTGGTCAAAGCCAGCATTTTGCGCGACGCTTTTATAGGTCTCACAGCCGAGCGCGAAGGCGGAGCGAGTTCTCACGTTTGCGCCAAGCATTTGTATTGGCTTATAGGCGACGACGCCAACGACGATGCTCAATATCATCTGATCGCGCCGCTGTATCCAACCTCGCTGGCTCAACGCGTGTACGAGGATGTGCAAGACGCTCGTTTCGGCGAAGCCAACAAGTTGGCGCGTCGGGCGCGTCGCGAGGGCTTACCGCACGATGGTGTCGATCGTGAATATCACGATCTGGCCGTGCAGGAATTAGGCGGCACCAAGCCGCAAAACATCTCGATATGCACTAGCGAACGCGGAGGCAAAAACTATCTGTTGTCTTCATTACCGCCAATTTGGAAAGGCAAAGGAAACTACCTCCCTGCGCACACAACATCGGTCTTTGAACGAACCCTCGCCGCGCGTCGCTCGGTGCGTGCCGCCGTTCGCCGATTTCAAGAGCACTTGTCGAGCGGCCGTCCTGGCAACATGCGGTTCCGGGATCGTACAGATCGGCTGTGGGACAGAATCGTCGATGAACTCGTCGTCTACGCTGGAGAACTTTTGCTCCAGCCAGCAGGCTGGACGAGGGACACAGCGTTCGAAAAGCTCGTCGAAGAGGAACAGCTTTGGCTAGATCCGCTACGCGCGGAGATTCCGGAGGAGGCAGACTTTCGTGACCGCTGGCTGAACACGAACTGGTCGGAAAAGATTGGCAGTCGCTTCGCAAACTGGATCAATAGCGAGTTGCAGGAAAAGTTGCTCGACGTTGGGTCTGACGAGGCTCGCGAGTGGCGCGGAAGATTGCAAGACGAGGCAACGATATGGGAAGAACACGTGCCCGAATTGCGCGATCGGCTCAATGTGCTGAACAAGACATTCCTTCGAAAAGCGCATGGCGAACTGAGACAGGGGCATGATCGAGCATGAAGCACATTACTATGTCTGACGCCGCCAGGGCGTTGCTCGTGTTACCTCATCTGCAGGTACAAAATGCCAACGCCATTTCTGGCGCATTCACGCACGGCTTTCCGTCCATCACTGCATTCACCGGGCTGATGTGGGCTTTGCAACGCAAGCTAACCGCCGACGGCATTCCACTACGACTGCAACAAGTTGGCGTGATCTGTCATCGATACGACGAGCAGGTGACGGATGACTACATCAAGAAGTTCCGTCTAACGCGGAATCCCGTAGGCAGTAATGGCCAGCCGCGTGGGATCGTCGAGGAAGGACGAATGCACCTGGACATCACATTGGTGTTTCAGGTTTCAATCGACGACGCTATCGCTTCATCGATACTGGACCATGAAAAGCAATATGCCGAATGGGCCGATAAAGTTGGAGAGATCGTGTCGCGCATGCGGGTCGCTGGCGGAACCTTGCTGCCGGTCGGTCTCATGCCCGGACCGCGTACCAAACCCTGGATGGCCGAGCTCGCGGATAGCCACGACAAACGGTCGCGCGATTTCGCCCGATGGCGCCGTCAGTGGCTTCCGGGCTACGCGCTTATCGGCCGCGACGATATTCTGAAGAACCGCCACGACGCGTTGCGCGAAAAGGACCCTGACGCCAGCTTGATCGATGCCTGGCTGCACGCTGCTCGATTCAATTATCAGCCCATGCCGGAAAAAGAAGCGGCCGATGACGCTGCATCGTCCACCGCACCCAAGCGCGTGCGTTGGGCCGATCCCGACAGACAAAAGGGCGAAGGCTGGACCGTGCCAATACCCGTGGGCTACGCCGCGCTCACTAAACCGTATCCGGCGGGCAGCGTCGAAAACGTGCGCGATCCGTCCATTCCCTGCGTATTCGTAGAGACGGTGTATTCAATCGGTCAGTGGATCAGCCCGCATCGGCTGAATAGTCTGGATGATTTGCTATGGCGAGCGGAAGCCAATACGGAGATCGGCTTGTATCGCTGTCGTAGCGGTTACGTACACGATCGCTCCGATACCGAGTTGGACGATGACGAGGAATACGAGTTTGATTGACCGCAGCGACCTTTCGCGTTCGTCGTGGTGTCTTTTGTTTTTATCTTGATTAGGAATATATAAAAAGATGTCTGAGAAAATTGCTACTGCTTCTGTCCTCGCTTTTGAACGTAAGCTGGATCCGTCCGATGCGGTCTTCCACTCTGGCCGTTGGGATGAACGCGACAACGGATCGAAATGGGCGCCGGTTCGTATCCGCGTGAAATCGGTTCGTGGGACGATTTCGAATCGGCTCAAGGCAAAGGGCGGTGATGCAGCCAAATTGGATGCAGCCGTCAATCATGCAAATCTGCAGACCGTGGACGTTGCCACGCTGCCGGCCGATGCCGACACGCTCCGAGTCACTTTCTCGTTGCGCGTTCTGTCGGGCACGGGCATGCCTTCGGCTTGTAATAACGCAGCGTATAGAGTGCGGCTTCAAAACGTGGTGAATGATTATGTCGCCAAGCATGACTTTACTGAGCTGGCTAATCGCTACGCCGCGAATCTGGCAAACGGACGCTTCCTTTGGCGTAACCGCATAGGTGCGGAAAGCGTGGCGGTCGAAGTATCGCGTCAAAAGAACGGCGAGTGCGTACAGAAACTCACGTTCGATGCGTTGTCGCTTGGCTTGCGCACGATGGATCAATTCGATTCGAATGTGACGGCGCTAGGCGGACTTATTGCCGACGGGCTTGCGGGTAGAACCTATGTGCTTCTGCGCGTGACCGCGTATGTGCGTCTTGGCTTTGGTCAGGAAGTATTTCCGTCTCAAGAGCTGATTCTGGAGAAGACGGA
The DNA here is from genome assembly GCF_031451465.1 of Caballeronia sp. LZ003. NCBI lineage: Bacteria > Pseudomonadati > Pseudomonadota > Betaproteobacteria > Burkholderiales > Burkholderiaceae > Caballeronia > Caballeronia sp. LZ003. Next base: position 247,098 of record NZ_JARUXJ010000004.1, read on the forward strand.
AAAGAGCAAGACGCTTTATCACGTGGAGAACGTCGCGGCTATTCACTCGCAAAAAATCGGCAATGCCTTGCGAACGATCGATACTTGGCATGAGAACGCGCTGGAATCTGGCCCGATTGCGGTCGAGCCTTATGGGTCGGTCACGACTCAGGGCACGGCGTATCGCCATCCGAAGCTGAAGCCGACGCAAGACTTCTACAACCTCCTCGATGACTGGTTGCTCAAGGACAAGATGCCGGCGGTCGAGCAGCAGCACTTCGTCATGGCCGTTCTGATTCGCGGCGGTGTTTTTGGCGATGCGAACTGACGGCCATGACGACTCACTATATCGACATCACGTTACGGCCCGATCCGGAGTTTAGCCGTGTGCATCTGCTTGGCGCTTTGGTGGCGAAACTGCACCGCGCGTTGGTGGAGTTTCGTGCGGACGACATCGGGATTAGCTTTCCGCAATACAGTTTGAGCCCGCGTTTTCTGGGCGATGTGTTGCGCCTGCATGGCGACGAATCGCGATTGCAGGAGCTGATGGCACGCGGTTGGATGCAGGGTATGCGGGATCATGTGAAGCTTACTGACGTTATGCGCGTTCCGTCGGGGGCGATGCATCGCGTCATACAGCGGCGTCAATTTAAAACCAATGTCGAGCGGATGCGTCGGCGTCGAATGCGACGTAAGGGCGAGACCGAAGCGCAGGCCGCTGCGGCGATTCCGGATACGGTCGAGCGTCGGCCTGATTTGCCTTACGTGCATTTACGTAGCGCGAGTACAGGGCAGCCGTTTTGTTTGTTTGTCGATCAAAAGGGCGAGGTGGCTGCGAGCGTGCCGGGGACGTTTAATAGTTATGGGTTGAGTTGCGGAGCAACTGTGCCGTGGTTCTAAACCCTTTTTTTGGAGCGCTGGTTTGTTGATTGGGAAATCAATGAGTTAGCGACGGAGGGAGAATTTGGGTTGATTTGGCGAGAACGGCGTCTTTTGTTGAGTAATCAAGGGGATGGCGTTTGAGTCGGCTAGTTTGCTGCCGCGTAGGCAGCTGAGAAAGTTGCCCGCCCCGTGAGAGTGTCCGGGGTCAGGTTTGCTGCCGCGTAGGCAGCTGAGAAAGCACCCAAGGGATGACTCGGGCACCCCCCATTGTTTGCTGCCGCGTAGGCAGCTGAGAAAGTGAACTTCATCATCAAGTACTGACTCCATGCGTTTGCTGCCGCGTAGGCAGCTGAGAAAGTCGTTATTGGCATGGATCCGACCGAGTTCGCTGTTTGCTGCCGCGTAGGCAGCTGAGAAACTGATACACCGCCTCTTGCTTGTCGCTCTTTGTGTTTGCTGCCGCGTAGGCAGCTGAGAAACGGTCGCGACGGTGCGAAGCTGGAGCAGGCGAGTTTGCTGCCGCGTAGGCAGCTGAGAAAGTATCTCGCACGCCGCCATCGCCCGCGTCGAGGTTTGCTGCCGCGTAGGCAGCTGAGAAAATCAGTATTACTGCACAGAGGGTCAGTATTTCGTTTGCTGCCGCGTAGGCAGCTGAGAAAGTACGTCGCTTTGGAAATACCTCCTGCTGTTGGTTTGCTGCCGCGTAGGCAGCTGAGAAACAGATTTCGCAATTCCCATTAATGCGTCGCTCGGTTTGCTGCCGCGTAGGCAGCTGAGAAAATACCTTCGCACGCGTGCGAGGCGCTCGATCTGTTTGCTGCCGCGTAGGCAGCTGAGAAAAGCGGCGCGATCTAAGCAAAGGCATGTTGCAATGTTTGCTGCCGCGTAGGCAGCTGAGAAAAGGCAGATCACGACCTGTTTGCCGCGCAGAAAGTTTGCTGCCGCGTAGGCAGCTGAGAAAGGACGCATCATCAGCGACAAGTCGATACGTATGTTTGCTGCCGCGTAGGCAGCTGAGAAAAGCCGGATAGATCCACTTCGGAACAGTTGCCCGTTTGCTGCCGCGTAGGCAGCTGAGAAACGGATTGGCGACTTCGAAAGCTTTAGCCATGCGTTTGCTGCCGCGTAGGCAGCTGAGAAATTAGCGAAGCCCCGAATGCTTGCGGCGTATCACGTTTGCTGCCGCGTAGGCAGCTGAGAAATGCGCGGCAAACCCGCGGCTGACGGCCCGCGATGTTTGCTGCCGCGTAGGCAGCTGAGAAAGAAGCCGTGCCGATCGATGCCGGCACAGAGACGTTTGCTGCCGTGTAGGCAGCTGAGAAAACCACCGGTAGCTATGCCGCTGCCGCTAGGGTGTTTGCTGCCGTGTAGGCAGCTGAGAAACGAAGCCGCTCTCGCTGTAGCGCATGTAGTACCAGTTTGCTGCCGTGTAGGCAGCTGAGAAACGTAAGCGCGACAGTGGTTACGCCGCAGTTATGTTTGCTGCCGTGTAGGCAGCTGAGAAATATTGCCGAAACACCTATTTCGAGGAGAACAAGTTTGCTGCCGTGTAGGCAGCTGAGAAATGATGCTCGTCGATCAGGTGCTCGCCGAACTAGTTTGCTGCCGTGTAGGCAGCTGAGAAACACGGCGATCTGTCTTTCGATGCTATCCGGCTGTTTGCTGCCGTGTAGGCAGCTGAGAAACCAAATGTGCACTCCGTTTTTCCCGGTGCGAATGTTTGCTGCCGTGTAGGCAGCTGAGAAATGAGAACCGCAGTCGGTATCCGGCGAACTGGAAGTTTGCTGCCGTGTAGGCAGCTGAGAAAGGTCGCGGCGCGCGCTTCGCCAGCGGTGTGATAGTTTGCTGCCGTGTAGGCAGCAGAGAAAAGCACCGCGCAGACGGCAGCATTGGCGAGTCGGTTTGCTGCCGTGTAGGCAGCTGAGAAAGCAGTCGCAGCGGCGATGTTGGACGTCATCGGAGTTTGCTGCCGTGTAGGCAGCTGAGAAAGTCGATGATGTAGCCGAGCGACTTGAGCTCACGGTTTGCTGCCGTGTAGGCAGCTGAGAAAAATCGCGCGCGGCGATCAAATGATCACATCGATGTTTGCTGCCGTGTAGGCAGCTGAGAAAGGCACAAGACTTTCGTCCAGGGCGCGCGCCTCGTTTGCTGCCGTGTAGGCAGCTGAGAAAGTCACGCTGCGCATTACGAGGCCGGTGACCTCGTTTGCTGCCGTGTAGGCAGCTGAGAAAATCCGCACCGCGCTGCGCATAGAACGACTTGACGTTTGCTGCCGTGTAGGCAGCTGAGAAAACTTTGCAAAGGTGGCTCAGCCATCAAACCGAGTTTGCTGCCGTGTAGGCAGCTGAGAAACGCGAGGATGCGCGATTGCAGCGCGCGGTCACAGTTTGCTGCCGTGTAGGCAGCTGAGAAAGTCGTGACGACGCAGCAGTACGCGGCTCTCGCGTTTGCTGCCGTGTAGGCAGCTGAGAAAATACAGCATTTGTTGCCACGACCAGCGCCCATGTTTGCTGCCGCGTAGGCAGCTGAGAAAGACCTAAAGGTGATCAGCGCGCAAGTGGCATTGTTTGCTGCCGCGTAGGCAGCTGAGAAAACTCAACACCTGTGCATAAGCGCCGCCGTCAAGTTTGCTGCCGCGTAGGCAGCTGAGAAAACCGCATTCCGCGCGGCGTGTCAGATCAAGATGTTTGCTGCCGCGTAGGCAGCTGAGAAAAGACGCAAAACTTGAACTCTTCCTGAATGATTTGTTTGCTGCCGCGTAGGCAGCTGAGAAAGTTCACGTTGAATTCCGTCGGCGTGATCAAGGCGTTTGCTGCCGCGTAGGCAGCTGAGAAAAGATCGAACTGCCGTCTTGCAACGTCTTCCAGGTTTGCTGCCGCGTAGGAAGCTGAGAAAAGTCGATCGAACGGGGCCAGCCCGGTTGATCTGTTTGCTGCCGCGTAGGCAGCTGAGAAATGCGCGACGCTGCGCAGATTTTCGATAATGGGATTTGCTGCCGCGTAGGCAGCTGAGAAAGATGATGGGTTCGCCGACCCAGACGTCCCGGTGTTTGCTGCCGCGTAGGCAGCTGAGAAAAGTCCGATCCCAAGCGCTTGAGCTTTTCCCATGTTTGCTGCCGCGTAGGCAGCTGAGAAAAACCGGCGAGCGTTGAAATAGCGATAGCGGTAGTTTGCTGCCGCGTAGGCAGCTGAGAAAATTTCGAGCGTGGACAAGCCCGCGTCCATCCCGTTTGTTGCCGCGTAGGCAGCTGAGAAAGGAAATCGTCTCAGCGTCGGTAGCGACGGCGGGTTTGCTGCCGCGTAGGCAGCTGAGAAAGACGAGTGGATCGATGTCGCACGCAAGAGCGGGTTTGCTGCCGCGTAGGCAGCTGAGAAACTCGACGACGTTCGCAGCTGTGTAGACGTACTGTTTGCCGCCGCGTAGGCAGCTGAGAAACGGAAGATCGGAAAACCGGCTAAATCGTCCCTGTTTGCTGCCGCGTAGGCAGCTGAGAAATGCGAACTTGGAATCGCACGATGGGTAAAGACGTTTGCTGCCGCGTAGGCAGCTGAGAAAGCGCAGATAGCCCGCGACTGGTGCGACAGGGTGTTTGCTGCCGCGTAGGCAGCTGAGAAAACCAATAAAATACGCCGACAATCACAGATATTGTTTGCTGCCGCGTAGGCAGCTGAGAAAACATGGCCGGGAGATTTTCGCGCGTCTGACAGGTTTGCTGCCGCGTAGGCAGCTGAGAAAGGCGTAGTCTCGATCTCTTGAGCGAAGAGCGGGTTTGCTGCCGTGCAGGCAGCTGAGAAATCAACGTGCACGTCCGCTGAATCACCATTCAAGTTTGCTGTCGCCTAGGCAACTGAGAAATGTTACTGATTCAGGCGCTGCCCCTTGGGACAGTCTGCCGCCGCGTAACCAACCGCCAAAACCACGACTGAAAAGCCATCACCCAAACCCCTCCGCCCGCTCGCCCAAGCCGCCAAAGAAACCCGAAACCACCCACCCATACACCCCACCCTATACAAACGATAAGAATGTTTTTCTATCGACAACGCCGTAAGTGCCCCACCATGACACGATTCGATAAAAGCGGAGACGATCATGGCAAGCACCACGGATTTGAAGCGCTACGAACTGCTGATCGGCGGCGAGTTCGTCCGGCCCGGCGGCGCGGAATACTCGACGAATCTCGATCCCGCCACTGAAGCGCCGATCGCCTACGTCGCGCAAGGCACCGCCGCCGATGTCGATCGCGCCGTGATCGCCGCCCGCGCAGCGCTCAAGCCATGGAACGCCATTCGCGCGGCGGATCGCGGGCGCATTCTGATGAAGCTCGCCGACCTCCTGCGCCAAAATCAGGACGAACTCGCCGCGCTCGAAAGTCTAGACGGCGGCAAACCGATCGCGGCCGTGCATCGGCAAGACGTGCCCGCCGCCATCGACACGCTGACCTACTACGCCGGCTGGTGCGACAAAATCAACGGCCAGGTCGTCCCCGCGCGACCCGACGCGCTCACCTACACCGTGCGCGAGCCGGTCGGCGTCGTCGCGGCCATCGTGCCATGGAATTTTCCGCTGATGATCGGCATGTGGAAGATCGCGCCCGCGCTCGCCTGCGGCTGCACGCTGATCGTCAAGCCCGCCGAAATCACGCCGCTCTCCGCGCTGATGATCGGGCGGCTCGCGCTCGAAGCCGGCGTGCCGCCCGGCGTGCTCAATATCGTGACGGGCAAGGGTTCGGTCGTCGGCGATGCGCTCGTCGCGCATCCAGGCATCGACAAAGTGACGTTCACGGGATCACCATCGGTCGGACGCGGCATCCTGCAAGGCGCGGCAGGCAACTTCAAACGCGTCACGCTAGAGCTGGGCGGCAAATCCGCCAACGTGATTTTCGGGGATGCCAACATCGACGGCGCCGTGCGCGCGGCCGCCTCGGGCATCTTCTTCAACGCAGGGCAGGTGTGTTCGGCGGGCTCGCGCATCCTGGCGCAACGCACGGTCTACGACGAAGTGGTCGAGCGCCTCGCCGAGCGCGCGCGCACCATCAAGCTCGGCGATCCGTCGAAGCGGGAAACCAACATGGGCCCCGTCATCTCCGCCAAACAAATGCAGAGCGTGCTGAATTACGTGGACATTGGCAAGGAGGAGGGCGCGTCGCTCGTGACGGGCGGACGGCGCGTCGGCGAGCGTGGTTACTTCGTCGAGCCGACCGTATTCGCGAACGTCGAACACGAGATGCGCATCTCGCAGGAAGAAATCTTCGGACCGGTCGCAAGCGTGATTCCGTTCGATGACGAAGCCGACGCGCTACGCATCGCGAACGGCACGCTGTATAGCCTCGCGGCGGGCGTGTGGAGCGCGGATATCGGACGCGTGCATCGCATGGCGGCGGGGCTCAAGGCGGGCACGGTTTGGATCAACACTTACGGCTATACGGATGTGCGCTTGCCCTGGGGCGGCTCCGGCGATTCCGGCTTCGGCCGTGAACACGGCGATGTCGCCATCGAAAACTTTACGGAGCCCAAGGCGGTTTGGGTTTCTTTGACGCCTTGATAGGGGCTTTGCAAACAGCGGCAGCTTTGAACTTTGAATAAAGGCTGCTGCTTGTTTCTGTAGAAAGCGCGTTCGTCGGCGTTCGGATTGCGGCACCTGCACAACCCAATGCCGGAAGGCGGCCCGCACTAATGCCGGTCCGCCTTTCGAAAATCATGAAAGCGCGTTCAACGTTCCATACGAATACCGAAGCCGAGAATCAAGCTCGCACCTCTTTTCCTTCGTCATCCCGCGCACGCCAAAGCCGCGCGCGCTGCGTGCTGTCTTCATACTGCACGGTGTTTTGGCGGCACGCTTCGAGTGTCGAATTCTTCCGCTCGACAATTGCGCCGCAAAGAAACTCCGCGCTATAAGCCTTCAAAAGATGCGGCGAATGCGTCGCGATATATTGGGCGATCTTTCCGTAATCGCTTTCGGTCGAAGCGAGCGCGCGGTAGGTATCGGCATCCCAACGGAACATCAGGTCGAGCTCTTCGAATGCAGTATTGAAAGCGCACACTTGCGCCTGAACTTCGCGGTCGTCGCTTAAGGTCGCATGACTCATTTTCGTCTCCTGTATGGCCGTGGGGCTTCCATGCAGGATAGGGAACTCGATCCATTTACGAAAATTAAACTTTCTTCGCGTTTATATTTTGGATGACTTATACATCGGGTTTACCGGTACTCGCGACAATATGCGTAATCGCTTCGATTTGAGCCGCGCCTTCATCGACGAGAAATTGCTTGAATGCCAAGGCAACCGGAGGCAAACGCTTGTTGTTGCGATGAACGACGAACCAGTTGAGCATGACGGGAAAACCCTTGATATCCAACACCGCGAGTTTGCCAACTTGCAATTCCATGCTGATGGTGTGAGCAGACAAAAAGCTCACGCCCATGCCCGCAATGACAGCCTGCTTGATGGTTTCCGTGCTGGTTATCTCCATTGCCACATTCAGATTGGCGAGACGGCCGGCAAAGCCTTCTTCCATCGAATTCCACGTGTCGGAACCGCGCTCACGAACGATAAACGGTTCATCCGCAAGCGCTTCTAGCGGCACGTCCTTGAGCCCGACCAGTGGATGATCCGGCGGCGCAACGATCACATACGGGTGCGGCGCGAAAGAGATATTCACCGTGTCCATATCGCGCGGCGGCCGAACCATGACGGCCAAGTCGGTGAGATTATCAGTCAGTTGATGCAGCAGTTCCTCGCGATTATGAACCGCAAGATTGAGGCGGACATCCGTATTACGTTTGGTGAATGCCGCAAGCAAGCGCGGAAAGAAGTAGTCGCCCGCGCTAATGACCGCCACGTTGAGCGTACCGCCCGAAACCCCTTTGAGCCGCGCCATGGCGTCATCGGCTTCGCGGAATTGTTCGAGGATCGCGCGGCTGTGATGAAGCATCTCGTTGCCCGCGGTCGTCAGATAAATCCTTTTGCCGAGTTGCTCGAAAAGCGGCATGCCCGCATGTTCTTCGAGCTGTTTGACCTGAGTGGAAACAGCCGGCTGAGTGAGATAAAGCTCTTCGGCCGCGCGGGAAAAGCTCAACCGGCGTGCAACCGTTTCGAAGATTTTGAGTTGACGCAGGGTAGCATTACGCAGCACGGCGGGCCCTCATCCATTCACGATACTGAATTTATACAATAATTTTTTCTAACTTTCCTTAATCGTTTATATCCCCCACGATGCTTTCACGTCCTGCCAGTCTGTAAGACTTTCAAGGGCGAAGCGCACGGCCCCACGGCGCGGCATCTTTAGTACCCAGCCAAAAAACGAAGCCTGCAAAGGCCGCATCAACCATCCAGCTCTATTGGGAATCGCTCGAAATGATTCTTCGATCGCCTGACGCGGATGCTTGCCGGATGTTCTCATCCATCGCCTTGTTCGATACGCGTTGCCACGCCCACGCCCGCGTCGCATTACCCGAGCACTTTCCCTGACCGACCGCCACGCCGCCGACGCGCATATCGATGCACTCGCGCCGGCATCTCGCTGTAAATCAAGCGCCGCACGAGCGCGAATGAATAACGGAGACAGACATGGCAAGCGCAGACACGGTTGTGTCCGGGCAACCGCACGGGCGTCATCACAACAGATGGGTTCAGTTGACGATCGGTATCCTGTGCATGGGACTCGTCGCCAACCTTCAATATGCATGGACGCTGTTCGTCGTACCGATGGATGCCAAGCACCATTGGGGCCAAGCGGCGATCCAGACCGCCTTCACCATCTTCATCGTCACCGAAACCTGGCTCGTGCCCGTCGAAGGCTGGCTCGTCGATAAGTTCGGGCCCCGGCCCGTCGTCATAGGCGGCTCGATCTGCGCGGCCATCGGCTGGTGCATCGATGCGCATGCGACCAGCCTCATGCATCTCTACATCGCGGCCGTGGTGGCGGGCGTGGGCGCGGGCTGCGTGTACGGCACGTGCGTGGGCACGGCGCTCAAGTGGTTCCCGGACAAGCGCGGCCTTGCGGCGGGTTTGACGGCCGCTGGTTTCGGCGCGGGCGCGGCGGTCACGGTCATCCCCATCTCCAACATGATTCAGAGTGCGGGCTACGAGCACGCGTTCATGTTCTTCGGCATCTTCCAGGGCGTGTGCATCTTCCTGCTCGCGCTCATGCTGATTCGTCCGAAGCCGCCCTTGAACGTGGTTCCGGCCAAGCGCGTGGTGTCCACGAAAATCGACTACACCACCGGGCAGATGGTGCGTGCGCCGCTCTTCTGGGTGCTGTACCTGATGTTCGTGTTCGTCGCGGCGGGCGGCGTGATCGCCACGGCGCAGTTCGGCCCCATCGCCAAGGAATACGGCTTCGCGAAGATGCCCGTGAATATCCTCGGCGTGACCTTGCCGCTGCTTGCGATGACGCTGTCCATCGACAACCTGTGCAACGGTTTCACACGGCCTTTGTGCGGCTTCATTTCGGACAAGATCGGCCGCGAGAACACCATGTTCATCATCTTTCTGGGCGAAGGCGTAGCGCTGCTCGGGTTGATGCAGTTCGGCCACAACCCGTACATGTTCATGCTGTTCGCCGCGCTTACGTTCCTGTGCTGGGGCGAGATATTCTCGATTTTCCCTGCCACTTGCGCGGATACTTTCGGCAGCAAGTACGCGGCGGCCAACGCGGGCACGCTTTACACGGCAAAAGGCACGGCGTCGATGCTGGTGCCGCTTGCCTCGGTGCTCGCGTCGATCGGTTCGTGGAACGCGGTCTTCATCACGGCGGCGATTACGTCGATTGCAGCGGGCCTGTGCGCTAAGTTCGTGCTCGCGCCGATGCGCAAACGCTGGATCGAAAACACGGTCGCCGAAACGGCCGCGGATTCGTCGATCAACGCGTCGTTTCAGGCGGGCTGGAGCGACGCGCCGCGCAAACCGTCGGTGCAGTGAGCGAGCGGCATGCGCGATCGTCGAGGTGAAATCGCGCCGCCGCTTTGCGTATCGCTGCATCAGTTGCGGTTGTTCGTCACGCTCGCGCGGCATCGCAGTTTCACCCGCGCGGGCGATGAATTCGGTATCACGCAGTCGGCGGTCAGCCGCAGCATCCGCGAACTCGAGGATGAACTCGCGCTGCGGCTTTTCGACCGCACGACGCGTCAGGTCGCGCTCACCGATACCGGGCGTACGCTGCTCGGGCGCATCGCGCCGCTCGTCGAGGAACTCGAAGCGACGCTGCGGCCGCGCACCGCGAACGAAGCCGAACCGGGCGTCGTCAATCTTGCCAGCAGTTGCAGTCTGACCGCGAGCGTGTTGCCTGCGTTGCTCGGCTCGTGTCATGAGCGGCATCCGGGAATTGCGGTCATGGTGATGGACCGGCCGCAGAACGCCGTGCTGCAACTGGTGCGTTCGGGCGAAGCGGACATGGGGCTCGTGATCGCGCCCGGGAGTCTCGACGAACTCGTTGCGGAACCGCTATTCGACGACGACCTCGTTGCCGTCGTCAACGTGTCGAGCCCGCTTGGCGATGCGGACTATATCGACTGGACGCAACTGCGCGCTTCGCCACTTCTCCTCCTTGATGACGACACCGGCAGCCTCGATGCCATAGAAGACGCGCTTGCGCGTCACGCGGTGACGGGCGCCTTGCGTCAGCGTCTCGCGCAGCCGGTTGCCGTCGCGCGAATGGCGCAGGCGGGACTTGGCATCGGCGTCTTGCCGATGCATGCGCGGATGGCTTGCGAGACTATCGGCGTGCGGTTCGTGCCGCTTGCGCCGCGGGCCGTGCGAACGGTGATGCTCGTGCGGCGGCGCGGGCATGCGTTGCGGGCGAATGCAGCGCATGTGTGGTCGCATGTTGCGGCGTCTTCGTCGCGGAGTTCGATGGCGTTTCAGGCTGCGTGAATCCGCGCGGACGCCGCGCAGGCGTAGTCATACGTCGAGTGCTATGCATCGTCACCCGGCGGTGCGCAGAACCTTAGTCGTCGCTATCGAACTGTTTCTGTTTGACGGTCACGCGGCGCGCGCGCTTAATTCCCTTAGCAGGCTCTCCCTAAACGACACGACACAAACGCGCTCCTTGTGCGGGTTTCCGCTCGCCCGAAACCGCGCGATTCGCCTTGTCGCTCCCCATCATGGAATGTAGTATCTTGTATATCAGAAGGTGATCCGCATACAACCTCAGGAGACGAAATCATGAAAATCTGCGTGTATGGCGCCGGTGCGATCGGTGCATATATGGGCGCGCAACTCGCGCGGGCTGGAGCGGACGTCAGCTTCGTGGCGCGCGGGCCGCATCTCGCGGCGATGCAAGCGAACGGCGTGAAGCTTCAGATCGATGGCGAGGAACACGTCGTCAAAGTCCGCAGCACGAACAATCCCGCCGAACTCGGCCCGCAAGATTTCGTGATCATCGCGCTGAAGGCGCATTCGGTGCCGGGCGTCGTCGATCTCATTCCGCCGCTCCTTGGACCCGATACGGCGATCATCACCGCCGTCAATGGCCTGCCTTACTGGTACTTCTACGAGCATGGCGGCGAACTCGCCGGAACGACGCTGCAAAGCATCGACCCAGGCGGGCGGCAGTGGAGCGTGTTCGGACCTGAGCGCGCAATCGGCTGCGTGCTGCTGCCGGCGGCGGAGATCGCGGAGCCGGGCGTAATCAAGCATGTGTACGGCAAGAAGTTTCCCATCGGCGAACCGAGCGGCGAGATCACCCCGCGCCTGCAGGCGCTACACGACATCATGGCCGCCGCCGACATGGAAGCGCCGATGCGCGACAACATCCGCGATGAAATCTGGCTCAAGCTCTGGGGCAACCTGTGTTTCAACCCGATCAGCGCGCTCACGCATGCGACGCTCGACGTGCTGACGAGCGACCCCGGCACGCGCGCGCTTTCCAAAGCGATGATGCTGGAAGCAAAAGCAATCGGCGACAGGATCGGCGTTAACTTCCGCGTCGATGTGGAGCGGCGCATCAATGGCGCGGGCGCGGTGGGCGCGCACAAGACATCGATGCTCATGGACTGTGAAGCCGGCCGCCCGATGGAGATCGATCCGCTCATCACCGTCGTGCAGGAAATCGGGCGCCTCGTGAAAGTCGAGACACCGATGATCGATGCCGTTCTCGCATTGATCAAGCTGCGCGAAGGCGTAAACCAAGGCACGGCCAAGGCTTTACCGCCCCCGCAAACGCAGAAAGCCGCCTAAACTGCATCCAGGAAGCCGGCGTTGTTTCTGATATACAAGATGCAAAATATGTTGAAATGTATTGCAACGCAACATATACTGAGGGCTCTTGAAGATTAACCGGAGCCTGAAATGAGCATCGCCTTGTTGGTTGTCATCGGATTCGCGCTGGTTGCCGTGGGTGTGGGCGTTACCTTTATGATTGCGTCGGCGGTGCCGCAGGACATGCTGCAGCGCGCACAGGATCACGGTCGGTTTGCCGGTCTCGCGGCGGACGACCAGAACGGCGGTTCGGGCAAGCGTGTCGATGCTTCCCGCCCGCACATGGGAACTCAAGTCATCAATGCCATCTGATACTCAATCCGTAGACCGGCCGGACGTTCGCCCAAGCGGCCTTACGCTGTCGCTCGAGCCGATCAATGCCACGGTTTCGCTGCGCGATCAGGCGTACGCGAAGCTGCGGCAGGCAATAGCGGAAGCGGACATCTACCGTTCGCGGGAAGAGATCCGTCTCGACGAAAAAGAACTGACTGAAGCACTGGGCGTAAGCCGCACGCCCATTCGCGAAGCGATGACGCTGCTGGAGCAGGAAGGTTTTCTGCGAACCGTGCCGCGTCGCGGCGTGTATATCTTGCGCAAGACCAAGCGCGAGATCGTCGAGATGATCCACATGTGGGCGGCGCTGGAAAGCATGGCGGCGCGCCTTGCCACGCAGCGCGCGTCGGACGAGGAAATCGCGCAGTTGCGCCACATGTTCGACAACTTCCGCGACGCCACGCCGGCGGAGCACATCGACGAATATTCGGAAGCGAATATCGCGTTTCATCAGGCTATCGTGCGGCTGTCGAAGTCGCAGATCATCTTCGACACGATCAAGAACATCTTCGTGCACGTGCGCGCCATTCGTAAGATGACGATCTCGCAGAGCGACCGCGCGTCGCGCTCGATCGTCGATCACATGCGAATTATCGAGGCGCTCGAGAAGCGCGACACGGAACTGGTCGAGCGGCTGGTGAAGCAGCATTCGCTGGATCTCGCCGCGTTCGTCGAGGCGAATTGCGACTTTCTCGATTGAGTCCGAACTGAAAGCTGGCAGGCAGGTTGACAAAGGCCGCGTGACGATTAACGTCACGCGGCCTTTTTTTATCCTGCACAGCCGAGACTGCGTTACCCGCTGCCGGTGGCTCGCGCGCGTCTGCACGCTGACAGGATTGACGACGGCTGTCCGACTATCTCGCCGCGCCGGGGGAGCCACTCAATTCCTCATGGCGCCCTTGCTCACCGCATCGCGTGAAGCATCGTTTCGCCGAGCGCGGCGGGGGAATCGGCGACATGAATGCCCGCTGACTTCATTGCGTCGATCTTCGCGCTTGCCGTGCCCGAACCGCCCGAAATAATCGCGCCCGCGTGCCCCATGCGGCGTCCCGGCGGCGCGCTCGTGCCGGCGATAAACCCGACCACCGGCTTCTTCGTGTTCGCGTCCTTCAGAAACTGCGCGGCTTCTTCCTCCGCCGATCCACCGATCTCGCCGATCATGATGATGCCTTCAGTCGCGTCGTCTTCGAGAAAGAGCGCGAGGCAATCGATGAAATTCGTTCCATTCACCGGATCGCCGCCAATGCCGATGCAGGTCGTCTGCCCGAGCCCCGCAGCGGTGGTCTGCGCGACGGCTTCATAAGTAAGCGTGCCCGAGCGCGACACCACGCCTATTTTCCCCGGCCGATGGATATGCCCCGGCATGATGCCGATCTTGCATTGCCCCGGCGTGATGACGCCCGGACAATTCGGCCCGACGAGCCGGCTGCGCGAGCCGGTGAGCGCGCGCTTCACGCGCAGCATGTCGAGTACCGGAATGCCTTCGGTGATACAGACGATTAACGGCATCTCCGCGTCGATGGCTTCGAGGATGGCATCGGCGGCGAAGGGCGGCGGTACGTAGATGACGGATGCATCCGCGCCGGTTTTCGCGACCGCGTCGGCGACGGTATCGAACACGGGCAGGTCGAGATGCGTCGTGCCGCCCTTGCCCGGCGTCACGCCGCCAACCATGCGCGTGCCGTACGCAATCGCCTGCTCGGAATGGAACGTGCCCTGCGCGCCGGTGAAGCCTTGGCAAATGACCTTGGTATTGCTATCGATCAGAACGCTCATTGTCGGCTTCCTCGTCAGTGATGGGCAGCGGCGACGGCGCCGACGATCTTGTCGGCGGCATCGGCGAGATTTTCAGCGGGGATGATGGTGAGGCCGGAGTTGCGCAGAATCTCGCGGCCCGCGTCGACGTTCGTGCCGGCAAGGCGCACGACGAGCGGCACGCGCAGGTCGATCTCGCGCGCGGCCGCGACCACGCCTTCCGCGATCACGTCGCAGCGCATGATGCCGCCGAAGATGTTGACGAGAATGCCTTGCACTTTGGGGTCGCGCAGAATCAGCTTGAACGCGGTCGCGACACGTTCCTGGGTCGCGCCGCCGCCCACGTCGAGGAAGTTGGCGGGCTCGCCGCCGTAGAGCTTGATGATGTCCATGGTCGCCATGGCGAGGCCCGCGCCGTTCACCATGCAGCCGATGTTGCCGTCGAGCTTCACGTAATTGAGGCCGTGTTTCGCGGCTTCGATTTCGGCGGCATCTTCCTCGTCTTCGTCGCGCAATGCTTCGATATCGGGATGCCGATACAAAGCGTTGTCGTCGAAATTGAGCTTGGCATCGAGCGCGATGACATCGCCGGAACCGGTGACGACGAGCGGATTCACTTCCGCGATGGAGGCATCCAGATCGACGAACGCCTGATAAAGCGCCGCGATGAACTTCGATGCCGCCGCCACTTGCTTGCCGCTCAAGCCTAGCCCGAACGCGACTTCGCGTGTGTGAAACGGCTGGAGACCCGTCGCCGGATCGATCGACACCTTGAGAATTTTCTCCGGCGTGCGATGCGCCACTTCCTCGATCTCCATTCCGCCTTCGGTCGACGCCATGATCGTGATGCGCGACGTGGCGCGATCCACCAGCATGCCGAGGTAGAGCTCGCGTGCGATGTCGCAGCCTTCCTCGATATAAAGCCGTTTCACTTCCTTACCCGCAGCGCCGGTTTGCTTGGTTACGAGCACCGACGCGAGCATCTGCTGCGCGTTTTCTTGCACCTCGTCGACAGATTTGACGACGCGCACGCCGCCTTTGCCGTCGGGATCGTTGGCGAAGCGGCCCGCGCCGCGTCCGCCCGCATGAATCTGCGATTTCACGACCCAGACCGAGCCGCCGAGGGCGCGCGCCGCGTTGGCGGCGTCGATCGCGGAAAAGGCAACCTGGCCTTGCGGTACGGCGACGCCGTACTTCCGCAGCAGCGCCTTCGCCTGATATTCGTGGATATTCATCGTGTCTCCCTAGTCGTCGGTTCTCTGAGCGCAACCGGGCTTCAGCGACTGCGACGGTGCGCTGAAATATGATATATCACATATCACGACAGGATTTCACACTGTTTTGTTGATGCTCTGCAGCACGAAATGCGCGCTTAAGAAGCTACGGAAGCACTAAGAAGGGATGACGCATTGCATCACAGGGTTTTCGCCATCGCTCGACACTTGACTAATACTGTGTGTGGAATATTGTATATCACAGCAACCGGACGGCAGCGCGACGTCACGGAAGCCTTGAACACAACCCCCTTCGAGGAGGAGACAAACAATGTCCGAAGTCGTCAGCAGCCGTCCGGAAGTCGCTCCCGCCACCACCACCGCGGATGACACGCTCAAACAAAAAACACGCGGCGCGGGTGTCGTCTCGGGCGGCCATTTGGTCGCCCGAGCGCTCAAGAACGAAGGCGTCGATACCATCTTCACGCTGTGCGGCGGTCATATCATCGATATCTACGATGGCTGCGTCGATGAAGGCATTCGCATCATCGATGTCCGTCACGAACAGGTCGCCGCCCACGCCGCCGATGGCTACGCGCGTCAGACCGGCAAGCTCGGTTGCGTCGTCACCACGGCCGGCCCCGGCTGTACCAACGCGGTGACAGGTGTCGCCACGGCGTTTCGCTCGGAAAGCCCGATCATCCATATCGGCGGGCAGGGCGCGTTGACGCAGCACAAGATGGGCTCGCTGCAAGACCTGCCGCACGTCGACATGATGGCGCCGATCACCAAGTTCGCCGCCACCGTGCCGAGCACCGAACGCGTCGCCGACATGATCTCGATGGCCGCGCGTGAAGCCTTCAACGGCGCGCCCGGCCCGGCGTACCTGGAGATTCCGCGCGATGTGCTCGACCGCGAAATCGATGTCTCCAAGGCCGTGATTCCGCAGCCGGGACGGTGTCGCGCATCGACGAAATCGGTGGGCGATCCGCTCGATATCGAGAGGCTGGCCGATCTGCTGGTCGACGCCGAGCGTCCCGCGATTCTCTACGGCCAGCAAGTGTGGACCGCGCGCGGTCACGAAGAAGCCATCGCGCTGTTGCGCGGCCTCGACGTTCCCGGCTACTTTAACGGGGCGAGCCGCGGCCTCTTGCCGCCGGGCGACCCGCATCACTTCGACCGCACGCGTTCGCAAGCCTTCGCGAAGGCCGATGTGATCGTGATCGTCGGCACGCCCTTCGACTTCCGCATGGGTTACGGCAAGCGCATCAGCCGCGATCTGAAGCTCGTGCAGATCGACATGGATTACCGCACGGTCGGCAAGAACCGCGATATCGATCTCGGGCTCGTAGGCGACCCGGGCGCGATCCTCGGTGCGGTGCTGCAAGCGGCGAGCGGACGCATCAAGAACGACAAGCGCCAGAGCCGTCAGGCGTGGATGCGCGAACTCGCGGCGGCGGAAGAAACCGCGACGGCCAAGCTGATGCCGCTCTTCACGTCGGACGCGAGCCCGATTCATCCGTACCGCGTCGCGCACGAGATCAACCAGTTTCTATCGGACGACACGATCTATATCGGCGATGGCGGCGACGTCGTGACCATTTCCGCGCAGGCCGTGCGTCCGCGCCGTCCGGGTCAGTGGATGGACCCCGGCGCGCTCGGTTCGCTCGGCGTCGGCACGGGCTTCGCCATCGCGGCGGGTCTTGCGAACCCCGAAAAGGAAGTACTCTGCTATTACGGCGACGGCGCTTTCTCCATGACTTCGTTCGACATGGAAACCGCGAATCGCTTCGGCGTGCCGTATCTCGCCGTCATCGGCAATAACTCGGCGATGAACCAGATCCGCTACGGCCAGCTCGCCAAGTACGGTCAGGAGCGCGGCAACGTCGGCAATCTGCTCTCGGACGTGCCGTATGGCCGCTTCGCCGAAATGCTCGGCGGCTATGGCGAGGAAGTGTACGAGGCCTCGAAGATCGCGGGCGCGTTGCAGCGTGCGCGGGAATCGATCGCCAAGACGGGCAAGAGCGCGGTCGTCAACATCTGGGTCGATCCGACCGTGTACGCCCCCGGCACGATGGCTCAAACGATGTACAAATAAAGCCACTGACAAGCCACTGAAGACATTGGGAGACAGCCATGAATAATTCGGGCAAGGCACTGGATGGCGTGCGCATCCTAGATTTCACGCACGTTCAGTCGGGGCCGACCTGCACGCAGTTGCTCGCGTGGTTCGGCGCGGACGTCATCAAGGTGGAGCGCGCGGGCGCCGGAGACATCACGCGCGAGCAGTTGCGCGATATCCCCGACGCCGACAGCCTCTACTTCACGATGCTCAACCACAACAAGCGTTCGATCACCATCGATACGAAGAATCCCGAAGGCAAGAAGGTGCTCGAAACGCTCGTCAAGAAGTGCGACGTGCTGGTCGAGAACTTCGCGCCGGGCGCGCTCGATCGCATGGGCTTTACGTGGGAGCGCATTCAGGAGCTGAACCCGAAGATGATCGTGGCGTCGGTCAAGGGCTTCGGTCCCGGACCGTACGAAGACTGCAAGGTGTACGAGAATGTGGCGCAATGCGCGGGCGGCGCGGCATCGACGACGGGTTTCGACGATGGCCCGCCGGTCGTCACCGGCGCGCAGATTGGCGACTCGGGCACGGGCTTGCACCTCGCGCTCGGGATCGTCACGGCGCTGTATCAGCGCAATGCAACCGGGCGCGGCCAGCGCGTGCTCGCGGCGATGCAGGACGGCGTGCTGAACCTGTGCCGCGTGAAACTGCGCGATCAACAACGGCTCGAACGTACCGGCACGATGAAGGAATATCCGCAGTATCCGAACGGCACATTCGGTGAGGCGGTGCCGCGCGCGGGCAACGCCTCGGGCGGCGGTCAGCCGGGCTGGATTCTCAAGTGCAAGGGTTGGGAGACGGACCCGAACGCGTATATCTACTTCATCACGCAGGCGCCGGTCTGGGGCGAAATCTGCAAGGTGATCGGCAAGGAAGAGTGGATCGACCATCCTGATTACAAGACGGCCAACGCGCGCCTGCCGCATCTGAAGGACATCTTCGCGGAGATCGAGCGCTGGACCATGTCGAAGACCAAGTTCCAGGCCATGGAAATTCTCAACAAACACGACATTCCGTGCGGCCCGATTCTCTCGATGAAGGAAATCGCCGAAGAGCCGTCGCTCAGAAAAACCGGCACCGTCGTCGAAGTGGATCATCCGGTGCGCGGCAAGTATCTGACGGTCGGCAATCCGATCAAACTGTCGGATAGTCCGACTGAAGTCGTGCGCTCGCCGCTGCTTGGCGAACACACCGACGAAGTCATGGCCGAACTCGGCTACTCGCCCGATCAGATCGCGACGCTGAGAAGCCTCGGCGCAATCTAAACGCCTCATTCGATGCCTGTCGCGCCGCCTCCTCGTGAGGCGGCGTGGAGTGGCACGTCCATACGAACGGAGACAAGTCAGATGAACAGCACCGTTGTGCAGGAACGCAATGACTCTTCGACGCAAGTCGCGAACGCTATTCCGCTGCATGCAGCCGATGCGAAACGCCGCGTGGCGGAAGTGTTCGATCGCGTGAAGGCGGAAGGGCGCACGTCGCTCACGGCGCCGGAAGGCAAGCTCGTCTGCGATGCATACGGCATCGCCGTGCCGCGGGAAGGCGTCGCGACGAGCGCGGACGATGCGGCGAAACTCGCGTCGTTCATCGGCTTTCCGGTGGTGCTGAAAATCGTCTCGCCGGAGATTCTGCACAAAACGGAAGCGGGCGGCGTGCTCGTCGGCGTGAAGAACGAAGCCGATGTCAAAGCCGGCTTCGCGACGATCATCGAGAACGCGAAGAACTACGACGCGAACGCCACGGTCCTCGGCGTGCAAGTTCAGCAAATGGTCGGCGCGGGACAGGAGGTGATCATCGGCGCGGTGACCGATCCTTCGTTCGGCAAGCTGATCGCGTTCGGGCTAGGCGGCGTGCTCGTCGAAGTGCTGAAGGACGTGACCTTCCGGCTCGCGCCCGTCACGCGAGACGAAGCCGCCTCAATGCTCGACGGCATTCAGGCGGCTGAAGTGCTGCGCGGCGTGCGGGGAGCGGAGCCGGTGCATCGCGAGAGTCTCGTCACGCTGATCGAGCGCGTGTCGCGCCTCATCGACGACTTCCCGCAAATCTCGGAGATGGACCTGAACCCGGTTTTCGCGAGCCCGAGCGGCGCCGTGGCGGCGGACGTGCGCATCGTGATGGACTTCGAGCCTGCCGCGCCGCGTTACCGGCCGACGCAGGAGCAGATCGTCGCGCAGATGAACCGCATCATGAAGCCAGACGCACTCGCCGTGATTGGCGCGTCGAACGAGGACGGCAAGATCGGCAATTCGGTGATGAAGAACCTCATCAACGGCGGCTACCAGGGCGCGATCTATCCGATCCATCCGAAAGCCGACGAGATCATGGGCCACAAGGCGTACAAGAGCGTGAAGGACGTGCCCGGCGTGATCGATGTCGCGGTGTTCGCCATTCCCGCGAAGTTCGTCGCGCAGGCGCTCGTCGAAGTCGGCGAGAAGCAGATTCCCGGCGCGGTGCTGATTCCTTCGGGCTTCGCGGAGACGGGCAATCACGAAGGCCAGGAAGAACTCGTGCGGATTGCGCGTCAATACGACATTCGCATGATGGGCCCGAACATCTACGGTTTCTACTACACGCCCAAGAATCTCTGCGCGACCTTCTGCACGCCGTATGACGTGAAGGGCAAGGCGGCGCTGTCGTCGCAATCCGGCGGCATTGGCATGGCGATCATCGGCTTTTCGCGTTCGGCGAAGATGGGCGTCTCGGCAATCGTCGGGCTCGGCAACAAGTCGGACATCGATGAAGACGACCTGCTTACGTTCTTCGAGCAGGACGACAACACCGAGATCATCGCGCAACACTGCGAGGATTTGAAAGATGGCCGCGCGTTTGCCGAAGCCGCGAAGCGCGTATCGAAGAAAAAGCCGGTCGTGGTGCTGAAGGCCGGACGCACGAGTCTCGGCGCGCGTGCGGCCAGTTCGCACACCGGCGCGCTCGCGGGCAACGACAAGATCTACGAAGACGTGTTTCAGCAATGCGGCGTGATCCGTGCGCGGTCGCTGCGCGATTTGCTGGAGTTCGCGCGCGGCATTCCCAAATTGCCGACGCCCAAGGGCGAGAACACGGTCATCATCACGGGCGCGGGCGGCTCGGGCGTGTTGCTCTCGGACGCGTGCGTGGACAACGGCCTGTCGCTTATGACCATGCCCGACGATCTCGACGCCGCATTCCGCAAGTTCATTCCGCCGTTCGGCGCGGCGGGCAATCCGGTCGACATCACGGGCGGCGAGCCGCCGACGACCTATAAGAACACGATCAAGCTGGGCCTAGAAGACGAACGCGTCCATTCGATCATCCTCGGCTACTGGCATACCATCATCACGCCGCCGATGGTCTTCGCGAAGCTCGTGATCGAAGTGAAGGAGGAGATGAAGGCGCGCGGTATCGAAAAGCCGATCGTGGCGTCGCTCGCGGGCGACGTGCAAGTGGAGGAGGCGGCGGAGTATCTATACGCGCATGGCGTGCCGGCCTATGCGTATTCGACCGAATTGCCAGTGGCGGTGCTTGGGGCGAAATATAAGTGGGCGCGCGGCGCGGGATTGATCTGAGCAAAGCGGGGCGCTTAGGCGCCCTGCGGCGCCCCTTCCTAATCACACGGACCTTCATAGTGACCACCTGGATTCGTTTTCGCGATGCCGACGGCCGTATTGGCTTCGGCACGCTCGATCCGCACTCCGGCCGCGTCGTGCAGCACGACGGCGCATTGTTCGGGCAAGCACGTCCGACCGACATTTCCTTCGCCGCCGACGACCTCACCCTGCTCGCGCCTTGCGAACCGAGCAAGGTCATCGCGTTGTGGAACAACTACTACGCGTTGTCGCAGAAGCTCGATAAGGCGCCTCCTGCGCATCCGCTCTTTCTGATCAAGCCGCCAATGTCCGTGATCGGGCCGAACGAGTTGATCAAGCGGCCGAAAGTTATCACGGCAAGATTGCGTACGAGGGTGAACTGGGAATCGTGATCGGCAAGACGGTTTCGGGCGCGTCGGTGGAAGAGGCCGAGGCCGCCATTTTCGGCTATACGTGCGTGAACGATGTCACCGCCATTGAACTCTTGCAGGAAGATCCCAACTTCGCGCAATGGTGCCGCTCGAAGGGCTTCGATACCTTCACGTGTCTCGGGCCCGCCATCGTTACGCCAGGCAACGGCTTCGACTGGCGCGCGGCCCACGTGGTCACGACGCTGGACGGCGTCGAGCGTCAAAATTATCCGCTCGACGACATGATCTTTTCGCCCGCCGAGCAGGTCAGCCTGCTGTCGCACGACATGACGCTCGTTCCCGGCGATGTCATCGCGTGCGGTACGTCGATCGGCGTGGGATCGATCAAGGACGGCGCGCGCGTGGAAGTGACGATTCGCGGAATCGGTACTCTGGCGAACACGCTCGCGGCTTGAAGCGGTGTGAGCGGTGTGAGCATCGTGCAGTAAAAAACGGCAAAGCCGACTTGCGGACTTTGCCGTTTTTTCACGCCTGGCGCCATGCGAGATGGCGCCGCGCGTCGATGTCTCAACGATCGCGATTCCACAGCGCGCCGAGCACGAAGCCCACGGTCGCCGCGATCAGCAAACCGTTGATCGGCTGACTCGCCACCGCCACGCGCAATTGATCCACGGTCTCGCCGTAGCTCTGCTGCAGCGAGCCGAGCGCCTGCCGCGTCTTGCCGGCCACTTGCGTTTCCGAGTCGCCCGTAAGCGCGCCAACCGCATCCTGCACCTTGCCCACGACCTGTTGCGCCGCGCCTTCCACTTGATCCTGCACCATGGTGCCTCCCTTCTCGTCTGTAGCGGTTATGGTCAATGTTGCAGCGGGCTGATCTTGCGGCATCCCGGCAACGTCCGAGTGAAACAAGGAGCACGCTTCGTGCCCAAGGTCAGGCTTCGCCGAGTTTATGTTTAACCAGATCGAGCAAATCGTCGATGGAAAGCGGTTTGCGGCGAAACTGCGCGTTGGCGTGTTCCAGCGTGGGCGCATGCGCCGCCGCGCTCATGAGAATCACGGGAACCTGTGCAAGCGAGTCGTTCGCCGCCAGTTCGCGGATGAAGGCAACGCCGTCCATGTGCGGCATCATCCAGTCGGTGATGACGAGGTCGGGCGGATTCGCGCGCGCGGATTCGAGCGCCACGCGCCCGTTCGACGCGGTCGTCACTTCGTAGCCTTCCATTTCGAGAATGAGGCGCCAGGTTGTGAGGATGTCGAATTCGTCGTCGACGACGAGGATTTTTTTCATGCTCGCTGGCCGGGGTCCGACACAGAAAGCGCAGGCGCCAACGACGGATGTCCGGACAGCAGACCCGTCGAGCCGATGAACCCTTCGCTGATATGCAATCCGCGCGAATCGATCGTGAGACGGCGGATCGCCGTATCGTGCGAACCTTCGCGCTGTTTGACCACCGACACCATGCGATACAGCGACGAGTTTGCCTCGACATAGCGCAGGAGCACGATGTTTTCGGTCATCGCGGACGCCCGCAAGGTGGTGGGCGTCGTCGAATCCCCGTAGAGCGGCAACTCTTCCGTCACGAGCGTGGTGACGCCAGCTTCGCGCAGACGGTGCGTGAGCGCGTTCAAGAATAGCCCGAGGCGCTCGGTGCGGTTGGCCGACTGAAAGAAGCCGTCGACGCCATCCACCACGAGCCGCGACGCCTTCGAGCGCTGGATCGACGCAATCAGTTCCGAGGCAAGTTCGTCGATGGCGAGTTCCACGGCGGGATGCCATTCCAGTAGCAAATGGCCGCTATCGACAGCGTCTTTCAGGTCGATGCCGACCGACGCCGCCTTCGCGATCAGCCGCTCCGGCGACTCGTAAAGCCCGAAGTAGACGCACTGCTCGCCGCGCGCCACGCCCGCCTGCAAAAACTTGAGCGCGAGCAGCGTCTTGCCGACGCCGGAGGGCCCGATAAACGTGGTGGTCGAACCCCGCACCACGCCGCCGCCGAGCATCTGATCGAAATCGGGGAAACCGAAGGTAAGACGGCTTTCGAAGTCCGGCACGTCATGCGCATTCGCCGACGATGCTTCGAGTCGCGGGAAGGTCACGAGTCCGTCCGCCGTGATCTTGAAGAAATGCTTACCGAGCAGATGATCGCGCGCGCGCAGCTTATGCACTTCGATCTCCCGTGCGCGGCGCATTCCGGTGTTGTAGCGGTTCAGCTCGATCAAGCCATCGACCAATGTGTGCTCGGGATGCGGCTCGTTGCCGGACAGCGGCGCGAGGATGAGCGTCGTGCAACGCGCGGCGCTCACGAAGGCCGACAACTCGTGGATGAATTGCGAGAGTTCGAGTTCGGTCGAACTGAATTCGCGGGCGCTGCGAAAGCCGTCGATGACCATGAAACGCGGGCGGCTCGTGCGGATGGTCGCCGCGATGAGCGAGAGAAAGCCGGACAGGCCGTCGCGTATCAGTTCGTGGTAACCGCTCACGAACAGCATGCGTTCGGAGATGGCGTCGGCGTCGTAGAACGACATTGCCCGGAGGTGCGACAGCAGCTTCGTGTGCGATTCGGCGATCAGCGTGATGTATAGCACCATGTCGCCCTGGCCCACGCGATGAAAACCGATCTGCGATGAAAGGATCGTCTTTCCCGCGCCCGCCATGCCTTCGATCATGTACAGACCACCTTCGGCGAGACCGCCGCCCAGAATCTCGTCCAGACCTGCCACGCCAGTCGTGACGTTGCCGTCGTTGGGTATGGTCTGTCGGGGCGAAACGGTGGGGAGCTTGTCGTCTTGGGTCATGGAGTGTGCGTTTTACTTGGCGATCCGTTTGAGCGAACGCGAATTATGGCTGACTCCGAGCAACAATGGGATCTTCCGTCGGTCGTGAAAGCCCGTCTGCCTTGGCGCTGGATGGCAACCCATCGATGGGCAGAGGCGCGCGTTGGATTCCCGTTCCTGCAAAAAGGGTGGCGCTAAAGGTTTGAACTCTACTCGTCCGCATTTTTCACGCCCGCTCGTCTTCTCGGGAGTGCATCCCAAAAATAGGACGAAATTGAGAACCTTCTCATGGGCTATGACGCTTGGCCCTGTTGAAATGGCATCCATGCATTAACGAGGGCCGAAGATGGATCGAGGCCTTTTCCGTTCCAGGCGTTACGCGCCGTTTCATTTCAGGTCAGCCATGTCCCGTCCGAACTCGCTTTCAAGCATCGTCACGCTCGCGCTTTGTCTCGTTTCTTCGTTTCCGATTTCAGTTTCATGCGCGAATGCCGGCGAACGGCTGCCCGATTCGCGCATTCTTTCGGCGGCGCCGTTCAATTTTCACGCGGACAAGGAAATCTTCTCGCGCCTACCGGCAAAACCCGTGGATTCGCGCATCTTTTCGCCCAATAAGCCCGAACGCTACAACGGCGATTCGCGAGTGGCACAAACGCGATTCGATCACGCGCAAATGATTTGATTTGGAAGAGTAGAGCGCGCAGGTTGTTCTGGAATTAATCGGATTCTCTGACCATAATCAGATACGCATTAAGCTGGATGCGTAATCCGAATTGAGCAACTTGCCGGCGAAATGTCGCCGAATTGCATGACGTCGATGGTCGCAACAGTCGTTCAGATGGCGCACGCTTCGGTGATTAATGAGATGCGAAGCGGGATGTCGATTTTTGGGAATTGTCCCTGCGGTAAGTTCTTAAGCCGTTGCTAGAATCGCGGCGGCTTTCGGTCGTTTCAAGATCGCGATACCGAACTTCATCTATTTCTCAAAACGGGCTTATTCGCGCTTTCGCAATTCAGGCGCTGAAATAAGCGGAAATCCCGTCAATTGCCAACAGGCGCTCTGCTTACTCATTCAATATGTTCAACAAGACCATTGCCACTATTCTCGCGAGCGTCGCCGTTCTTGCCGCTTGCTCGTCCACGTCCAGTCCTGCGACCAGTCTTGCGTCCAGTCCCACGTTCAATCTCAGCGAAATTCAGACGTCGAACGGCCAAAAGGCTTTCCGCGCCGAATGCTACGGCTTGTTCGAAGGCGGCAGCCAATGCATGGCCGCCGCGCAGAAGGCATGCGGCAACCAGCCGGTGAACCCGCTCCAGAACGTCGCGGGAACGAAGACACCGGACAATGCCTCCGAGCTGATTTTTGTCTGCGGTGCACCGGCACAGCTCGTGCAGCCGGCGGCTGCGGAACCCGCGCCGCCAGCGGTGGTGGATACGGCGACCGTCGCGCCGGTCGCGCCGGCCGCACGCAAGATTTCCCTCGACGAAAAGACGAACTTCGACTTCAACAGCGCCCATTTGACGCCGAAGGCCAAAGCCTCGCTCGATCAGATCATCTCGGAAGGACGCGGCACGACGTTCTCGTCTGTCAGCATCGAAGGACATACGGACTCTGTTGGCTCCGCGCCGTATAACCTGGCGTTGTCCCAGCGTCGCGCGGAGTCGGTGCTCGAATACCTCAAGAGCCACGGTCTGAAGGCGAACGAGTTCTCCATGAAGGGCTTCGGCAAGTCTGTTCCAGTGGCATCGAACGCGACGAGTCAGGGTCGCGCCGAGAATCGCCGTGTGGAAGTGACGCTCAATCCGTAAGCTAGACGCTGTCGAAGAAAAAGCTCGCGAGCCGAAAGGACCGCGAGCTTTTTTTCGTCGATACGCGCCGAAAGGATCAGAACAACAGCAGTTGCTCGCGCCCGCGTCCGCCTTCCAGCGTCAGCAGGTGACGCTTGCGCGCAACGCCGCCCGCGTAACCTGTGAGTTCGCCATCGCCGCCGATCACCCGATGACACGGCACGATGATCGACACCGGATTGCGCCCATTCGCGCCGCCGACCGCGCGCGATGCGCCTGCGGGCAAGCCAAGACGGCGTGCGAGATCGCCGTAAGTCCAGGCTTCGCCGAAAGGAATCTGACGCAGCGTGTCCCAGACTTGTTTTTGGAACGCGGTGCCGTCGAGCCGCAGCGCCACCGAAAACACCTCGCGCGCGCCCCGGAAATACTCGTCGACTTGCTCGCGCGCCTCGGCGATCACGCGCGGCACGCGCGCCGATGCGCGTGGCTCGTGCGATAAACCGTCCGGGCAATACTTCTGCCCGACAAAGAAAAGCCCGGTCAGGCAATCGCCTTCCGCGCGAAACAAAATGGGCCCGAGCGGGCTCGGGCTAACGTGGCTTTCGATCACGTCGCGTCTTCTCGCGTCCCGTTTCAGACGAACGGATTATCCGCCGTGCCGCCGGGCGCGGTCGGCTCGTCGGCAAGCTTCGCGGGCAGCGCCTTGTCTTTTTGAAGAACATCGACGATAGCCCCGAGCGCCTTGTACAACGCCTGCGCGGCGGCGAGCCCCGCCTGATCGCGTGCGATGGTGAGGTCGCCGCTCACCGACACACGCATGGTGCCGTTCTGGATGTTGATCGCGTCGCCCGCGATGTTCATCACGTCGGTATCGTTGGCAAATGGTTTAAACACCGCTCAGTCCTCCAATTCGTTTGTCTTTCAGTGCGTCGGGGATGCCGGGAAACGCGAGACCGCTCATGGCTTCCAGTTCGCGCACGGTTTTCATCGTATAGGTATTGGTCGGCACATTATCGACGACGACCACGAACGCGATTTGCCGCTTCGGCAAATAGACCACCTTGTACAACTGCGTCGGCACGAACACGCGCGACTCGCCGATGGTCTGCAACTGCCGCCCTGAAAAGAGCGGGCCGGTCACGACATAGGCATCGCCGGATTCTTCGGTCAGCCTGCGTACCGCTTGCTCGATGCGCGACCAGATGCGCCGGTTGTTCGACGGATCCTGCGGCACGATGTTCGCAAGCGAGAACGATTCGGCCATGCCTTGCTTGCTGGCTCGATCGCCCGCCGGGCTCATGTGGCCGCGATCGTAGCCGCTCCTTTTGTAGTCGTCGAGTTGCGCGCTGTCGCCGGCCGGCAGCCGCTTGTCGACGAAAAAGCGATTGGTGCGCGTGTTGTTTTTCGCGTCATCGACGCTCTGCGCGGTCAAATGCTCCGCCGACCAGAGCGGCCCGTGCGTGACGCCGGAATGCAGCAGTGCGAAATCGGTATAGCAGATTTCCTGCGTGGACGCGCGCATCTTCTGATTGACGACGACGGGCGCGCGGCCGCCCGGACTGAACTGCGGACAGTCGCTCGCGACCGCCGCGACCGACGCGGCGCCTAGAAGCGCGACGACGAATGCCTTGATGCGTACTTGCATGCTGAGTATGAAGATCCGTGCTGATGCGTGAGAACTCGCCGCCTGATGGTCAGCCGTTCGGCTTAAGCCGGGCGAATCGAGGCCGCAGAGTATAAGGCAGTGCAGTGCACATGGAACGGAAGAAATTCATCCACGCTAGAATGCGTCGGCTCGGGCCGCGCCGTAGGCGAAGGCCGCATCGAAACGAATGGAAGGAAGCCAATGAACGCCAAGCGCCGCAAGCTCGATATCGCGCGAAACCTGCTGCTGTCGCTCGTCTCGTGTTGCACGATGTTCACCGCGAGCCAAGCTCACGCGCAAGACGCGCCCGCCAACGATGGCCCAGCATACGGACCTGAACTGCAAGGCTTCGACTATCCTTATCCGGTCGCGCGGTTCTCCATTTCGTCGCAACGGCAGGTCGTCCAGATGGCCTATATGGATGTGCATCCCGCGCATCCCAATGGCCGCACGGCCGTGCTTCTGCATGGCAAGAACTTCTGCGCGGCGACGTGGAAAAAGACCATCGATACCTTGAGCGAAGCCGGGTATCGCGTGGTCGCGCCGGACCAGATCGGCTTTTGCAAGTCCACCAAACCAACGCGTTATCAGTACAGCTTCCAGCAGCTCGCGCGCAATACGCATGCGCTGCTTGCGGCGCTTGGCGTTACGCATCCCACGTTGATCGCGCATTCGACGGGCGGCATGATCGCGGTGCGTTATGCGCTGATGTACCCGCGCGAGACCGAGCAACTCGTGCTCGTGAATCCCATTGGTCTGGAAGACTGGAAGGCGAAGGGCGTGCCGTCCATTTCCATCGACGACTGGTATGCGCGCGAGCTCAAGACCACGGCCGACGGCATCCGCAGCTACGAGACCAGCACGTATTACGCGGGGCATTGGAGCGCGGACTACGAACCGTGGGTGCAGATGCTTGCGGGAATGTATCGCGGACCGGGGAAAGATGCGGTCGCGTGGAACTCGGCGTTGCTGTACGACATGATCTATACGCAGCCTGTCGTCTATGAGTTCGATCAGTTACGAACCCCGACGCTGCTGATGATCGGCGATAAGGACACGACGGCCATCGGCAAGGATCTGGCGCCGCCGGAGATTCGCCCGACGCTGGGCCGATATCCTGAGCTGGCGAAGCTTGCACAGCAGCGGATCGAGGGCGCGAAGCTCGTCGAGTTTGCCGAGCTCGGTCATGCGCCGCAGATGCAGGACCCGGTGGCGTTTCACAAGGCGTTGTTGGAGGGCATGGCGGCGTTGAAGGCGAAGGCGGATTGAGTCAGGCCATCCACTCCACGTCAATCCACGCACGATCTCCGCTCGATTGCTGGCAACTGCACCAGCAACGTAATGGCGCGCGCGATCATCAAGATGGCGAGCGCGAGCCACAATCCGTGGTTGCCGAACCAGCCGTTCAGCAACCACGCGGCAAATAGAAAGATGCCAAGCGATACAGCCGTCGACACCATCAACTCCCGCGTGCGCGTCGCGCCGATAAACACGCCATCGAGCTGAAAGCTGATGACCGATGCAAGCGGCATCACCACGGCCCAAGGCAAGAAGCGCAGCGCGGCGGCACGCACGTCCCGCTGATCCGTGAGCTGGCCGATGATCCACTCGCCCGCGAGCCAATAAACGAGCGAAAAGCCCGCCGCGCCGATCGCCGACCACAGCATCGTCACCTTCACGGCCTGGCGAAACGCGTGGCGGTCGCGCGCGCCCGTGGCCGCGCCGACCAGCGCTTCGGCGGCGTGCGCGAAGCCATCGAGTCCGAAGGCCATGAAGGTCTGGAAGTTGAGCAGGACGGCGTTGGCCGCGAGGATCGCATCGCCTTGACGCGCGCCCATGTGGGCGAACCATCCATACGATCCGAGCAGGCACAGCGTGCGAATGAAGATGTCGCGATTGAGCGCGACGAGGCGCTTCATCGCGCGCGCGTCCAGCAGCGCGCGCAGCGCGAGCGCCGGAAGTCCATGTGGACGCAAACGCCAGAGAATCGCAAGACCGAGCGCGAAGCCGAAAAAATCCGCAGCTGCCGTGGCCGCACCGATGCCCGAAATACCCCAGCCGAAGCGATACACGAATAGCAGGACCGCCACGACATTGACCACGTTGATGAACACTTGTGTGACGAGCGCGAGCCGCACGCGCTGGCAGCCGAGCAACATCCCGAGCACGACGTAGTTGCCAAGCGCGAAGGGCGCGGCCCAGATGCGCGCATGGCAGTAGGCGCTGGCCGTGCTCTGGACAGCCGCGCTACCGCCGAGCGCGGCGAGCGCATAACGGATGATCGGCACCTGTAACGCCAGTACCGCCATGCCGATGAAGAGCGCGAGCAGCATCGCCCGCAATACGCTTGCGCGCAGGGCAAGCGCATCGTCTGCACCGAACGCCTGCGCGACGAGGCCCGTCGTGCCCATGCGCAAAAAGCCGAAGCTCCAGAACACGAAGCTGAACACGAGCCCGCCGAGCGCGACGCCGCCAATATATTGCGGTCCGTCGAGATGACCGGCGACGGCGGTATCGACCGCGCCTAGAATCGGTTGCGTAAGATTTGCGAGGACGATGGGAAACGCGAGCGTCAGCACGCGCTTGTGCCAGTGCACCGGCACGGCGGCCGGATGCTCGATATTGTTGGGAGCGTTCAATTGCAGGGCGAGGTGAGCAAGAGGCGTCATTGTGCCGTGTCAGGGCGACGCTTGCTGCCGAAGCAGCCGATAATGCGCGTCGAACCCGCTGCCCGACTGTTCATGAAAACTCTTCTGCTTTATGTCGTGACGGCCATCGCGGAGATCGCCGGTTGCTACTTTCCGTATCGATGGCTGAAGCTCGATGGCTCGCCCTGGCTAATCGTGCCCGGCGCGCTTTCGCTTGCGTTGTTCGCGTGGCTCCTCACGCTGCACGATGCGGCTGCAGGGCGTGTCTATGCGGCGTATGGCGGCGTGTATATCGGTGTGGCGATCGCATGGCTGTGGGCCGTGGATCGCATCCGGCCGACAACGTGGGACGTGACGGGCGCGGTCATTGCGCTCGCGGGAATGGCGGTCATCGCGTTCCAGCCGCGCGTCTGATTCAGCGTGGCGCTCGGCGCGTCACGCTTCCAGCGCCAGCAACGCAAACGTGGCGAGCCAATGTTCGCCCATGTAGTCGCCCGCCACGTGCGCGATGCCCGCCGCCAGATGCTCGTCGGCGCTCGCGTCGAGCACGCCGATGCGCGCATCGCCCGCAGGCAGCGCCCGCGCGATGGTCCGCTGACACCACGCGCGGCTCAGGTTCAGGCCGTCGAGATGCGCGAGCTTGCCGTCGCTGCGATCGGTGACGGTGGCCGGCACGAAGAGCGTCGCGGGTTCGCGCACGGCAAGACGCGGCAAGAAGCGTTCGAGCCAGCCGTTGAACGATGCATCGGGCAACACGTGGCGCATCAGCACGGCTTCCATCAGCGACGGCGAGAGGAATTCGTCGCCGGCCGGTTCCCACGCCTGACAGGCTTCGTCATTGGCGAACCAGCGCGTGGCCGTATCGACGAGAAGGCGCTCGAAATCGCCATCACGAACCACACGTGCATAACCAAGCGCCAGCGTCAGCGCGAACGCCATGTTGAAATGCGTGCCGACTCGCAGCGGATACGTCGACTTCGGCAGGAATTCGACGAAGCGCGCGACGAAGGCATCCGCAAGCGGTTGCAGCGTACGGGCCCAGCGCGCGCCTTCCTCGGTGTGCATCGAGCGCAATTGGCCCGCGAGCGCGAGCAGCCACGCCCAGCCGTAGGGCCGTTCGAAACCGCGCGCCGCCGGGCGTTCGAGGTAGGCGACTTCGGCGGCGACGTTGGCATCGGTGAAATGTTCGTCGATGACCGAGCGAATGCGCGCGGCTTCGGGTAGCGCGGGAAAGCGGTCGACGAGACGCGCAAGCAGCCAATAGCCATGCACGCACGAATGCCAGTCGAAGCTGCCATAGAAGACGGGATGCAGCGCGCGCGGGCTTTGCACGTCCGCTGCGCTCGCCATGACGTGATCGAGCTTGTTGGGATACTCGCGCGTGAGATGACCCAGCGCGACTTGCGCGAATTTCGACGCCAACGCGTCGTTCAGCACGATAAGGCGCGGCATGTTCATACGAAACTCCAATGATGGACGAGCGAGACTTTATCGATAAATCCGCGGCGCCGTGTTCGATAAGGGAAATTCCCTAACCCGTGGCCACGCCGGGAAACATGCAAATGGCGTAAGCCGCGCGAAGGCTTTGGCGACAAGCCGCGTCGGCTGAAAGCATAAAGATGGATGCCGCCTTTGTCGCGCGCCGCATTGGGGAAATCACAATCATCTTTGCGCGCTTTTCCGCGAATCGTCGTATAAACTTGCGCCCGAACGCCGCAGAGCGATTCGCCCCGGCAGTGTCGAGCCGGCCGATCAAACGCCGAGACCAGGAACAGACTACCCATGAACGACATTCCCGCCTACACCGCTGAAGATACCCGTCGCCGCGTATTCGCGATCGTCGGGGCATCGTCGGGCAATCTCGTCGAATGGTTCGACTTCTATATCTATTCGTTCCTTGCGCTGTATTTCTCGGCGGCCTTCTTCCCGAGCGGCAATCCGACCACGCAATTGTTGAATACCGCGGGCGTGTTCGCGGCGGGCTTTCTCATGCGCCCGATCGGCGGGTGGCTCTTCGGCCGTATC
Source organism: Caballeronia sp. LZ003 (assembly GCF_031451465.1). Classification (NCBI taxonomy): domain Bacteria; kingdom Pseudomonadati; phylum Pseudomonadota; class Betaproteobacteria; order Burkholderiales; family Burkholderiaceae; genus Caballeronia; species Caballeronia sp. LZ003. The sequence continues at coordinate 279,401 of NZ_JARUXJ010000004.1, forward strand.
GCCGACAAACACGGCCGCCGCAACGCAATGATGATTTCCGTGCTAATGATGTGCGGCGGCTCGCTCGTCATCACCTTTCTGCCGACGTATTCGAGCATCGGCGCGTGGGCGCCGTTCTTTCTGCTGATCGCGCGGCTCTTCCAGGGCTTGTCAGTCGGCGGCGAGTACGGCACGAGCGCAACCTATATGAGCGAGGTGGCGCTGCGCGGCCGTCGCGGTTTCTTCGCATCGTTTCAATATGTGACGCTGATCGGCGGGCAGCTGGCCGCGCTGCTCGTGCTGGTCATCCTTCAGATGTTTCTCTCGACCGAAGAGCTCAAGGCGTGGGGCTGGCGCGTGCCGTTTTTCGTCGGCGCTTGCGCGGCGCTGATCTCGCTTTTTCTGCGTCGTTCGCTCGAAGAAACCACGACCGCCGAATCGCGGCAACGCAAGGAAGCGGGCACTTTGCGCGGCCTGATGCAGCACAAGGGCGCGTTCATGACCGTGGTCGGCTTCACGGCGGGCGGATCGCTGATCTTTTATACGTTCACCACGTACATGCAGAAATATCTGGTCAATACGGCGGGCATGCACGCCAAGACGGCCAGTAACGTGATGACGGGCGCATTGTTCGTCTACATGATCATGCAGCCGCTTTTCGGCGCGCTGTCGGACCGCATCGGGCGTCGTCAGTCGATGCTTTGGTTCGGCGCGCTCGCCACGCTCTGCACGGTGCCGCTGCTGCACGCGTTGCGCGACGTGACGAGCCCGTTCATGGCGTTCGTTCTGGTGGTGGCCGCGCTTGCCATCGTCAGCTTTTATACGTCGATCAGCGGTCTCATCAAGGCGGAGATGTTTCCGCCCGAAGTGCGCGCGCTGGGCGTCGGGCTGTCGTACGCCGTCGCTAATGCGGTGTTCGGCGGATCGGCGGAATATGTGGCGTTGTGGCTGAAGTCGGCGGGCAGCGAATCGGCGTTCTATTGGTATGTCACCGCCATGTGCGCCGTCTCGCTTGTCGTAACTTGGCGCATGCTCGATCCGAGCAAGGTGGGCTATTTGCGCAACGAGCCTTAATATAGTGGCCGCGACGGGTTGGCAAGCGCTCTTTGCGTGGCCTGTCGTGTTCCAGTCGTAATCACCGGCGCCATTAGCGCGGACCCTTATGTCCGCCGGGCTTGCCGATCAAGGTAGTATGGTGTTTGATGCGGTATGAATCTGCAGGTGAAGCGCGCCCCACGGCGCACGGACGCAAGAAGCGCAAGCCGGAAGCGCTGGCGCGCGACTCGAACGCGCGCATTGTCGACATGCGCCTTTGGGTGCATCGGTCAGCCGGGAGCCCTTTCATGGAAGATTTCGATGAAACGCTATTCGTCGTCTGGCGAGCCAACCTGAATGTTCTGGTGGGTTCGCCGGGCGGCGCTGCGCGACTCGCGCGGATGATGAGCTTCTCGCCTTCGCTGATGAAGCTCATCGTCGCGGGTCAGCGCGACTTCAACGAGGAATTCGTGCGCGGTATCGAGCTCGTGACGGGCTTGCCGCCGCACTGGATGGACGAGCGCCGCAACCCCGCCGAAGTGCCTTCCGGCGTGCAACGCGCGCTCGACGAAGAAGCGCCCGTCGCGGTGTTCCGCGGCACGGCGCATCCCGCGCCCAAGCGTTCCGTGTTGCGCGGTCCCGATCCGCTGTTGTCGCAAACGGAAGCAACGCGCCGCGTGGCCGATCTCGCGCAGCAGCAGGCGGAAGCCAATCGTCGCGATCTTTTGTTTCGCAAAAATCGCGAACTGCTGTCGCAGGATTTGCGTCGGCTGGAACGCCAGCTAGGTTTGCTGCAAGTCGAGCCAATGCTGCCCAAGGCCGATGAACTCATCGCCTCCGACCGCATGAGCGAAGCGGCGAAGGCGGACCTTTCCGGCCGTCTCGAACAGATCGACAAGCATGTGAAGTTGCTGCATCAGCACGTCGACAAACTGGTGACGCTCCTTTCGACTCCGGATGAACCGGGTCCGAACGATCCCCTCTGAATCTTACTTAGCCCGCTTGCGTTCCTCGTTGTCTTCCGGCTCGGCGTCCACGGCAATCGGATCGCTCGCCGGGAAGGTCTCATCCAGCGCTTCGTCGAGCAACTCCTCTTCGTGGGTGTGCGTCGCGGGTTCGTCGGGCCGTGCTTTCGTCATGATGCGCTCCGTGGGCAATTCTTCGACGTCTCAATATAGCAGCGTCGATATCCGCGCGCTCTCAGCGTGCGCGGCGATAATCCGCCGGCCGCACGCCCGTCCATTTTCTGAAAGCGCGCCTGAAAGCGCTCGGTTCCGCAAAGCCGAGCGCGCTCGCAATCTGAGCGATGGTCTCGTCGGTATCCGCAAGACGCGAGAGCGCCAGATCGCGGCGTAGCGCGTCCCTGATGGTTCGATACGTCAGCCCTTCCTGTGCGAGACGCCGACGCAAGGTGGCCTGCGCAATGTTCAATTCCGCCGCCATGCGGTCCGCCTCGGGCCAGTCGGCCGACGCGGTCTGCCGCAAGCGCCGCCGAATGCGCGCCGCGAGCGATTCCGAATTCCGATACTTGACGATGAAGTTCGCGGGCGCGTCGCGCAGAAAGCGCCTGATCGTGGCGGTTGTCTGCACGACGGGCAGCGCGGCGCATTCGGGCGATAAATCGACGAATGAACGCGGCGCGTCGAAACGAAGGGTGTCGCAGAACATCAGCCGGTATTCGTCGCTATCCGCTGGTTCCTCGCAACGAAAATCGGCCGCAAGCACCGGAATGCGTCGCCCGACGAGCCAGCACAACAATCCATAGACGAGGATGAAGCCGGTCGCGCAGGCGAACATGCTCTTGGGCTCGCGTTCGCCGTGGCCGTCGTTCAGCCAGAGGCGCACGCGCGTCGCGCCGATATCCGGCTCAAACGATAAGTCGTCCAGCACGAGCCGCATGAATCCGGCGATGCGCCCGAGCGCCTGTGCGCCGTCGCGCGCGCTCAACGCGGCGTGCGACATCAGCACGAAGCTGCCGCGCCGCATCGGGTGTGCGTCCTGGCCGAGGAACTCGTCGTCGAGCGCGTCGGCGACGGCGTGCCACAGGCGGCCGTACTGCGCGGGCGTGACGCGCGCATGCGGCGTGTCGAGCAGCGCGGGCGCGATCTGCGCGGCGTCGAGCAGCATCGCGCGATCGACGCCGCGTGCTTGTGCGCAGCGCAAGGCTGCGTCGACGAGACTCGCGGCGATCGAATCCCGTTCGATGTCCTTCGTGGATGTTGGGGTTGTCACTAGGTGGCCAAAGCGCTCAGTTAGCGTGATCGTTTCAGGCATCGGCTAATGTCCGGCGATTGCCTAGACTCGTGCACACGCCACGCGCGCCGCGCATGGTCGAGGCATGACTTGCAACGCGCCGCAGCGCCGTTTCCGAAAGACGCGGCGAGCAAGTTTATCCGATCGCTTCAGGCACCTTCTACGGGCTCCAACCATGATCGACAGTTTTCTTACCGAAGAGCAGCGCATGATTCGCGACGCCGCGCGTCAGTTCGCGACCGAAGTGCTTGCGCCGAACGCGGGTCAGTGGGACCGGGACGGCGCGTTGCCCGACGCCGTCGTGCGGCAACTCGGCGAACTGGGTTTGCTCGGCATGATCGTGCCTGCGGAACTCGGCGGCACGTTCAGCGACTACACCGCCTATGCGCTCGCGATGGAAGAAATCGCGGCGGGCTGCGCGTCCTGCGCCACGTTGATGAGTGTGCACAACTCGGTCGGCTGCGGCCCGATCCTCGCTTTCGGCACCGACGCGCAGAAGACCGAATGGCTGCCGAAGCTCGCGAGCGGCGAAGTGATCGGCGCGTTCTGCCTCACCGAACCGCAGGCGGGCTCGGAAGCGAACAATCTGCGCGTGCGCGCAACCGAGCGCGACGGCAAATGGGTGCTTTCGGGCAACAAGCAGTTCGTGACCAATGGCAAGCGCGCGGGCGTGGCTATCGTCTTCGCCGTGACCGATCCCGAACTCGGCAAGCGCGGCATATCGGCGTTCATCGTACCGACCGGCACGCCTGGCTTCAATGTCGGGCCGCCAGAGCACAAGCTCGGCATTCGCGCATCGGATACCTGCGCCATCACCTTCGACGATTGCGCGATTCCCGCTGCGAACCTGCTCGGCAAGCGCGGCGAAGGACTCAAGATCGCGTTGTCGAATCTGGAAGGCGGGCGCATTGGCATTGCGGCGCAAGCGCTCGGCATCGCGCGCGCGGCCTTCGACGCGGCGCGCGCCTACGCCCACGATCGCAGCCAGTTCGGCAAGCCGATTCTCGAGCATCAGTCGGTCGCGAACATGCTCGCCGACATGCACACGCAACTAAACGCCGCGCGCCTGCTGGTGCTGCACGCGGCGCGCATGCGCACCGAGGGCATTGCGTGTTTGTCGGAGGCTTCGCAGGCGAAGCTGTACGCGTCCGAGATGGCGGAGCGCGTCTGTTCGCATGCCATCCAGATTCACGGCGGCTATGGCTATCTGCAGGACTATCCGGTGGAACGGCATTATCGCGATGCACGCATCACGCAGATTTACGAAGGAACCAGCGAAGTGCAGCGCATGGTGATCGCGCGTCAGCTCTGAAACCGGCTTTCAAGCGCGCGCCGCACGGGGCAATCAAAACAATCACGGAGACGAAATGAACCCGGCAGAGCCTTTCATCGAAGCACGCGACTTTTTGCTGCGACATCGCACCGATTACGACACCGCGTATCGCGAGTTTCAGTGGCCGGCGCTTAGTCGTTTCAACTGGGCGCTCGATTATTTCGATCCGATGGCGCGCGGCAACCATGCGGCCGCGTTGCATATCGTCAACGAAGGTGGCGGCGACACGCGTCTTTCATTCGCGCAGATGAGCGAGCGTTCGGCGCGCGTCGCCAACCATTTGCGCGCGCTGAACGTCACGCGCGGCGAGCGTATCTTGTTGATGCTGCCGAACCGAGTCGAGTTGTGGGAGACCATGCTCGGCGCGATGAAGCTCGGCGCTATCGTGCTGCCCGCGACCACGCAACTCGCGCCTGCCGACTTGCGCGACCGCATCGCGCTTGGACGCGTGCAACACGTGATCGTCGATGCGGGCGAGACGCACAAGTTCGAAGGCATCGACGTGACGGGACTGCGTATCGCCGTGGGCGAGCCGCGCGATGGCTGGCTTGCCTACGACGCGGCCTACGAAGCGTCGCCGGACTTTGCCGCAGATGGCGAAACGAACGCCAGCGATCCCTATTTGCTCTACTTCACTTCGGGCACGACGTCGAAGCCCAAGCTCGTCGCGCATACGCACGAGAGCTATCCGGTCGGGCATCTTTCGACGATGTACTGGATCGGCCTGCAACCCGGCGACGTGCACTGGAACATCAGCTCGCCGGGCTGGGCGAAGCACGCGTGGAGCTGCTTTTTCGCGCCGTGGAATGCACAGGCTTGCGTCTTCATCTACAACTTCAGCCGCTTCGATGCGGCGCGCACGCTCGATGCGCTCGTGCAATACGACATCACCACGTTATGCGCGCCGCCGACCGTGTGGCGCATGCTGGTGCAAGAGCCGCTGGCGTCCTACGCGGTGAAGCTGCGGGAGATCGTCGGGGCGGGCGAGCCGCTCAATCCCGAGGTCGTCGAGCGCGTGCACACGGCGTGGGGCGTGCCTATCCGCGATGGCTACGGCCAGACTGAAACCACCGCGCAGATCGCCAATACGCCGGGTCAGCGGGTTGCGCCGGGGTCGATGGGACGTCCGCTGCCCGGTTACCGCGTGGCGCTGCTCGATCCAGATGGCGCGCTCGCCGACGAAGGCGAGATCGCGCTGGTGCTGAATCCGCCGCCGCTCGGCCTGATGACCGGTTACGCCGATAACCCGACCGCCACCGAAAACGCGATGCGCGGCGGCTTCTATCGCACCTCGGACGTCGCCTCGCGCGGCGCGGATGGCTACTTCGTCTACGTCGGCCGCGCGGACGACGTGTTCAAATCTTCGGACTATCGGCTGAGTCCGTTCGAGCTGGAGAGCGTGTTGATCGAACACGAGGCGATCGCGGAAGCTGCTGTCGTGCCGAGTCCGGACCCGTTACGGCTCTCCGTGCCGAAGGCGTTCGTTACCCTGCGACACGGCTTCGCAGTCGGACCGGAACTGGCGCGAAGCGTGTTCGCGTTTTCGCGCGAGCGGCTCTCGCCATATAAACGCATTCGAAGAATCGAATTCGCCGAGTTGCCGAAAACCATCTCGGGCAAGATTCGGCGCGTCGATCTTCGTCGACAGGAAGCCGCTCGCACCAACACTGCGGTGCGCGGCGAGTTCGAATTTTGGGAAGAGGATTTTCCGGAGCTTCGCCAGACAAAATGATTTCGCCGAACATTTCTCCTGACGTAATCGCAAGCAAATGTAAACAGCGCGAACCGTCAATTTGTCTGAAGGTCGAACCGAGCCTGTTCGATCATCGGACGAGTCAAATGGAGGAACGCAACATGGTGAAGCGCTCGTTGAGGTTTGCGCTACTGGCGGCTGGTCTGACAGGAGCGCTTGTCGCGCCGGTCGCATCCAACGCGCAAATCAACCTGCAACAGTTCGGATTCGGCAGCGGCAAGTCGGATGTGTCGGACAGCGCGGGCACGCAGTCGTCGGGATTGGGTTCGCTAGTGCAAAGCTATCTCGGCGCGAATCAACAGGTGTTGAGCGGACAATCGAATCTTGCTTCGGCCATGGGAATGTCCGGCGTCGCGAGTCAGGCGCAGTCGGCGGCGGGATTGCTGTCGAGCGCGTCGGGGAGCGGCGGCGTGCCGAGCGGCAGTGCGCTGTCGCAGCTTGGCGGTACGCAGCAAAGCGTGTCGCAATCGCTGATTCAGGCTTTTTCCAGTGGATCGACCACGCCGCCGACGGCCGCGAGCAAGCAAACTTTCACGGATGGGCTAGCTTCGCTGGGTCAGGGCGTCAAGCAATACGCGGGGCTGCAATCGAATCTGAGTTCGGTCAAGAATTCGATGAACGTGTCCTCGCTCATGCAGGCCGGCTCGAATCCTGGCACGGCGCAGGCGGCAACGTATATCGCGCAATCGGCGCCGGGGCAGTTGCAATCGCTGATGCAGACGCTTACGCAGGCTGTGCAGTACGCGAAGACCAATAATATTGCCGTGCCGTCCATCGCGACGTCGGCGTTGAGTCTGGTGCAGTAACTTCGGAAGTGCCCACGAAAAAGCGGCGAGGCTTTCAGGCCTCGCCGCTTTATTTGCTTCCCGAATTGGCTCACCGGTGTATCCCGTGAGAGCTCACCCGTGTTTCCGAAGCGCGCTCGTCGCGCACCGAACGGCTCCGAGTACAACGAAATTCAGTTCATTGCCGCGCGCCGCAACGACAGGCGGGTAAGAACCGCCGGGAGAGTCTGCGCCTGTTGCGCCCTGGAAGGCATCAACGGCGGCAGATAAGAGATGTCGGTCACGTCGGCGAGGCGACTGCGCGGGTCCGCATCGAGCACTTCGATAGCTGCGGGTTCGACCAGCTCGGCTTCGACCTTGGCGACGTCGTCGACCTTGATGCCGAGCGAGCGCCGAACATCCACGGCGCGCACACGTACATCGAAACCCGCCGCGTGGATGACGCGCTCACGCGTTTTCCAATACTGCAGCGCGCTGGGCGTCATTTTGTGCATCGACACGTATTCAAATACGATCTGATAACCGCGAACGTGCGGATAATTCATAAGTAACTGACCCGAGCGAATATAACGGTTATAGCCGTCTATTTTCCGCGTCAGCAAATCCTCATGCATTTTTTCATCGTGCCAGTCGCATTCATCGAATATCCCGACATACACGCGCTTGAGCAAGGAATTCACTCCGATGTAGTCGATGACGTCCACGTCGCGCAGAGACATGGTCATTCCCCTACGCCCTGAGAGGGCAAGTATCAAAGAAGTGCATTGTAGCGGAATATGTCTCTTTAATTCACAGCGAAACATTGTGTGTTTGCTTGCGTATTCTCAAATTAATCAGAGTCCTAAGCCATTGCTTAAGCGATTTCTTATTTTGGGATGATTCAAAATATAAAGCTGGATTTGTATCGCGTTAGATACGCTTTAGGTGTTTTCCTAATTTTGCGCCCAGTGCCGGTTCAGCAGATATAGGCGTAATGTTTTGCGCCGTCCGCTCATACGTCGCTTATGCCTCGCGCGGCCGTCGATCCGGTCAGCTCTTCCTTACTCATGGCGTCTACTTGCGGCAATGAAGGCTGTTCGTTGATCCACGCGTTCAATATTGCCGAGGTGACCGCGAGAATGACCGGGCCAATAAACAATCCGACAATTCCGAATGCGAACATGCCGCCAAGCACGCCGGAAAGAATCAGCAGCATCGACAAATTGATACCGCGGCGGATGAGTATGGGACGTAAAAAATTGTCGAGCATGGCAATCATGATCGACCAGATCAGCAACAGAATCGCGGCGACGTGCGACCCGTGCCAGAAAAGCCAGGCGACGCCCCCAAGCAGTGGCAAGAGCGGCCCGATTTGCGCGAGGCACAACATCAGCATGACGGCGGTGATGATGCCCGCGGCCGGCACGCCCGCGATCCACAAGCCGATTCCTCCGAGCGCCGATTGCGTCACGGCCGTCACGACAATGCCGAGCGCCACCGCGCGAATGGCGAGGCCGGCGAGTTTGATGGCTTCGGCGCCACGCTGCGCGGCAACCCGCGTTGCGAACCGCACGATGAAGCGGCCCGCTGCCTCGCCCTGCATGTAAAGGATGCCGGAGATGATGATCGTGATCACCATGTGCATCACGAACACCCCGACGACGGCTGCGTGCGACAGCATCCAGCGCGCTGCGATCGTCACATACGGTTCGATGCGGGCGAGCAGGCCGCCGGGGCCGGCGTCGGAAAGCGTCTGCCATTCGGCCGAGACGCGCTGACCGGCGAGCGGCACGTCGTGTACCCAACTCGGCGGCGGGGGAAGTGCATACGTGGGCAGGCTCTTGATGGCCGACATGATCTCGGCGCCGTGCAATGCGAGCGTGGAGATAGCCTGATACAACGGCAGCACGATGACGATCAGCAGCACGAGCAGCATGACAGTCGTCGCGGCCCAGCGGCGATTGCCGCAGCGGCGTTGCACCGCGACCATCAACGGCCAGGTGGCGACGACGATCGTCGTGGCCCAGATCAGCCCCGGCAGAAACGGCCGCAGGATATAAAGGCTGCCAACAGTCAGCGCAGTCAGAATGGCAATGACGAGCAGAATGCGCGCGATATCGACTGGCTGTCGCGGGTTCAAATTCGGCGGCCCGTTCGGAGTGGTGGACATGGTGCCTTGAATGAAAAGAGATCAGTGAGACGGGGCGTTTTAGCGCCGGCATCATAGCGGTAAGTTCGGCGGCATCCAATCCATACTACTAAAAATTGCCGATGGCGCACGGTATTCGGGCGCGCTGGCAATGTGCGGTGGCTTCGCATACGCTTGACGAAACGATCACTCGACGAGATGGCAATCATGCTCATGCAAGCACGTGAAGACGACGGCCGGCGGCGCAGGCGGCTGCGAGGCCTCTTCGTATATTCACTGTGGCTTTTATGCTGTCTGGTCTTTTCGTTGCCTTCGGTAGTCAAGCTGCCGTAATTTCAGGCGAACGCGTCGACGCCATCGACCAGACGCCTGGCCAGACGCGCCTGACGGAACTGCTCAATCCACCATTGCAACGCGCGGCCTTCGCGATCGCCGCGCCATGCCACGTATAGAACGTTGGGCTCGCGCGGATCGCCGGTTTGCTTTGCGATCAGTTCGCCACGCGCCAGCAATGAAGCCACTCGATGCTTCGGCACCCAACCGCAGCCAAGTCCTTGCCGTTGAGCAAGAATCTTCGCGCGCATGCCCGGCACGGCGAGCGCCGCTTGTCCGCCGAGCACGCCGTAAGCGCGTCCCGCCGATCCATGCGATGAATCCGCGACCGCCACCGCGCGATGCGCCGCGATCTGCTCGCGCCCGAGCGGTTCTGCTGCCTTCGCCAGCGGATGGCGCGGCGCCACGGCGAACACCCATTCCATCACGCCGAGTTCGAACCAGCGCAGGCCGGGAATCGCGGGCGGTTCGTTCGTCGCCCCGACGATGAGGTCGGCGCGGCCATCGCGCAGTGCTTCCCACGTGCCGCCCAGCACTTCATGCGTCATGCGCAGGGTCACGCCGGACGCGAGCGCGTCGAACGCCTGCACGACCGGCAGTAAGGTCTCGAACTCGAGTATCTCGTCGCAGACGATCCACAACCGGTCTTCCCAGCCGCTCGCGATCTGCTTCACGCGCTGCGTCAGACGCGACACGTCGATCATCAGACGCGCGGCTTCATCGGCGAGAAGATGGCCCGCTGGCGTCAGTTGCAGGCGGTAGCGACGGCGGTCGAACAGCAGCGCGTCGAAGCGCGTTTCCAGTTGCCGCGCGGCATGCGAGATCGTCGAGGGCGCGCGGCCTAGTCGCGCCGCCGCGCGGGAAAGGCTGCCGGTCGAGCGGATTGCATCGAGCAGGGCGAGTTCTTCCTCGGATAACATGTTCGACTCCATCGAACGTTCATCGGCGCGATGGTACGGCAAGAGCGGCGGCGCGGTCCACCACGTGCTTGTGATGACGCAAACAACGATCAGGGAGCATGCAGATGGGACTTCTCGTCGACGGGCAATGGCAGGACAAGTGGTACGACACGAAATCGACTGGCGGGCGCTTCGTGCGCAAGGACGCGGCGTTTCGCAACTGGGTCACGGCCGATGGCGCGCCCGGTCCGAGTGGCGAGGGCGGCTTCAAGGCGGAAGCGGGCCGTTATCACTTGTACGTGAGCCTGGCGTGTCCGTGGGCACATCGCACGCTTATCGTGCGCGCGCTCAAGGGGCTGCAAGAAATGATCGGCATCTCGGTCGTTCACTGGCTCATGCTCGAAAACGGCTGGACCTTCGCGGATGGTCCGGGCGTCGTGCCCGACGCCATCAACGGCGCGCGCTTTCTGCATCAGGTCTACACGGCGGCGGACGCGAGCTACACCGGCCGCGTGACCGTGCCGATTCTCTGGGACAAGGCGCGCGGCACGATAGTCAGCAACGAGTCGTCCGAAATTATTCGCATGCTGAATGCCGCGTTCGACGGCCTGGGCGCCAAAGCGGGCAATTACTATCCGCCCGAGTTGCGCGCGGAGATCGACACGCTCAACGCGCGCATCTACGACAGCGTGAACAACGGCGTCTACAAAGCGGGCTTCGCGACCACCCAGGCCGCGTACGAGGAAGCCGTGCAGCCGCTCTTCGATACCCTCGACTTCCTCGATGCGCGCCTTGCCTCGCACCGTTATCTCGCGGGCGAGCGCTTCACCGAAGCCGACATCCGACTGTTCACGACGCTCGTGCGCTTCGACGCCGTGTACGCCGGCCACTTCAAATGCAATCTGCGGCGCATAGCGGATTATCCGAATCTCTCCAACTACACGCGCGAGATTTACCGGATGCCGGGAGTCGCGGACACGGTGAACTTCGAGCACATCAAGCGGCATTACTACGAGAGTCATCGCTCGATCAACCCGACCGGGATCGTGCCGGCCGGTCCCGTGCTTGACTTCGCCGCGCCGCACGACCGAGAGCGTCTGCCGAAAAGCGCGTAAGCCTGAGCTCAGTCGTACCGATAAACGCCGCGCTTCGTCTTGCGGCCGAGATAACCCGCGGACACGAGTTCGCGCAACAGCGGGCACGCTCGATATTTCGAATCGCCGAAATCCTTCAGGAACACGTCCATGACCGAGAGACAGACATCGAGGCCGATGAGATCCGCAAGCGCGAGCGGACCGATAGGATGGTTTGCGCCGAGCTTCATGCCCGCGTCGATTTCCTCGGCGCTCGCCACGCCTTCATAGAGCACGAAGAAGGCTTCGTTGATCATGGGCACGAGAATGCGGTTGACCACGAAGCCAGGCGAGTTCTTCACGCCGATGGGCGACTTGTCCAGCTTCTCGGTGAGCGCGCGCACGGCGTTCGCGGTGTCGTCGCTCGTCTGCACGCCGCGAATCACTTCGACGAGTTGCAGCAGCGGCACCGGATTGAAGAAGTGCATGCCGATGAACCGCTCGGGCCGCGCAAGCATTGCGCCAAGCGCGGTGATCGAAATAGACGATGTGTTCGACGCGATGATCGCCTCGGGCCGCGCCGCTGCTTCGATCTGCTTCAGAATGCGGTGTTTGAGCTCGACGTTCTCCGTGGCCGCCTCGATGACGATATCCGCGTCCTTGAGCCGCCCGTAATCCGTGGATGTCTGGATGCGCGCAATCGCGGCATCGCGCACCGACGCTTGCAGCTTGTCTTTCGACACCAGCCGTTCCAGGCTGTTCGTCAGCGTGGCCACGCCCTTGGCGAGCGCGGCGTCCGTCACGTCGATCAGCACGATGTCGAATCCCGCCACGGCCGCGACCTGCGCGATGCCGTTGCCCATGGTTCCCGCTCCGACGATACCCACCGTCTGTATGCTCATGCGCGCTTCCTCCAATGGATGTTTGTGCGATGCACGATTCTAACCACGCCTTCAGCCGAACGCCGTCAAGTCGCGTGTTTTTAATCCATGCGCGCGGCAATAGGCAGCGTAGCGCTCCCAGCCGCTGCGCCAGTCTTCGGCGGCAAGTATTTGCCCGTTTTCGTTTACGAAGAGCAGCTCGCCCTGAATGATGTTGAGCGTGACGATCTGATCGCTGCCGTCCACCACTGGAACGGCTTCCGGCGTGTGACTGGAACCTGCGGTCTCGTACACGATGCTGCCTTTGTCCGCGATCCACGCATGTTCGCGATACTTCCAGCGCCCTTCGACCGTGTAGACGATTACCGTGCCCGTATGCCGATGCCGCGGCATTTGTCCGCGCGCCGGCGCCTTCAAAAGGGCGATGGTTTCGCCGCGAACCGGATCGAGCTTGAAGTATTTGACGAGCACGTGCTCGCTGTATGGCGTGAAGGGCACCCACGGCACGTCCGCGTCGTTGATGCAAGCGGTTTGAATCTGTTCGAACAGCATGTCGGCTCCCTTGATCAGACGCCCATTGTATGCAGCGCGGCACGCGCCGTGCATCGGCCAAACGGACGACCCCTGAAAGCCCCGTTCGATCCAGCCGGATCGCGCCTTATCTGCTATCGTCCGTGCCATGCCAACCATCATTACCATTTCAAACCTCTCCAAGACCTACGAGTCGGGGTTCAGCGCGCTCCGGGACGTGAATCTGGAAATCCGGCGCGGCGAGATTTTCGCGTTGCTCGGTCCGAACGGGGCGGGCAAGACCACGCTCATCAGCACGGTTTGCGGCATCGTGAATCCCAGCTCGGGCACGGTCACCGTGAACGGACACGACATCGTCACGGACTATCGCGCCGCGCGCGCGATGATCGGGCTCGTGCCGCAGGAACTCACCACCGACGCCTTCGAAACCGTGTGGGCGACCGTATCGTTCAGCCGGGGCTTGTTCGGCCGGCCGAAAAACCCGGCGCATGTCGAGAAGGTGCTGAAGTCGCTGTCGCTCTGGAGCAAAAAGGACAACAAGATCATGACGCTTTCGGGCGGCATGAAGCGGCGCGTCCTGATCGCCAAGGCGCTCGCGCACGAGCCGCAGATTCTCTTTCTGGACGAGCCGACGGCCGGCGTCGATGTCGAACTGCGCCGCGACATGTGGAACCTCGTGCGCGAACTGCAAGCGAACGGCGTGACCATCATCCTCACGACGCATTACATCGAGGAAGCGGAAGAGATGGCGGATCGCGTAGGCGTGATCAATCGCGGCGAGATCGTGCTGGTCGAAGAGAAGGCCGAACTCATGCGCAAGCTCGGGCAGAAGAAGCTCGCGCTGCAATTGGATCACGCGCTGGCTGCCGTGCCCGCGTCGCTCGCGCCCTACGGCCTGCAATTGTCCGCCGACGGCAACGAACTGACTTACACCTACGACGCCCATGACGAGCCGGGTCGAATCATCGCGCTATTGCGCCATGTCGATGAAGCCGGCGTGCGCTTCAAGGATCTGCAAACGACGCAGAGCTCGCTCGAAGACATCTTCGTGAGCCTCGTGCGCAACTAGTCGTATCGGACCGGGAGCATCGATTCCGGTCGACAGGGAGACCACATGAATCTTCACGCAGTACGCGCGATCTATCGCTTCGAAATGGCGCGCGCCGGACGCACGCTCATGCAGAGCATCGTGTCGCCCGTCATTTCCACTTCGCTCTATTTCGTGGTGTTCGGCGCGGCCATCGGCTCGCGCATTCCGCAAGTGGACGGCATCAGCTACGGCGCGTTCATTGTGCCGGGACTCGTCATGCTGTCGCTGCTCACGCAGAGCATCGCGAACGCTTCGTTCGGCATTTACTTTCCGAAGTTCACGGGCACCATCTACGAGCTCTTGTCCGCGCCCGTGTCGTATTTCGAGCTCGTTCTGAGTTACGTCGGCGCGGCGGCGACCAAGTCGATCATTCTCGGGTTGATCATTCTCGCGACTGCGCGGCTCTTCGTGCCGCTGCGGATCGACCATCCATTTTGGATGATCGTGTTTTTGCTGCTGACATCGCTGACATTCAGCCTGCTCGGATTCATTATTGGCATTTGGGCAGACGGTTTCGAGAAACTTCAGATCATTCCGCTTTTGATTGTCACGCCGCTCACGTTCCTCGGCGGCAGCTTTTATTCGATCAACATCCTGCCGCCGTTTTGGAAAACGGTCGCGCTTTTTAATCCGGTCGTGTATCTCATCAGCGGCTTTCGCTGGAGTTTTTACGGTCTCGCGGATGTTTCCGTAGGCGTAAGCCTTGCGATGACGTTAGTATTTCTGGGCGTGTTCATCGCTATCACGGCGTGGATCTTCAAGACCGGCTATCGCATCAAATCGTAGCGGTTGGCGCCGGCGGGCGTCGTCACCATTAAGAGGCGTTCATCGAATGAAAATCATGAAACGCACTAAACGCACTTTCTTCGGCGCGGTCACGGCCACTTTCACGGGCGGCTCCATTGCCTTGCGCGGCGCGGACACGGCGCTTGCCGACCCGTACGAGATGAACCTGAGCGATGCCGGATGGCGCCGCCGCCTTTCCACTGAACAATATCGCGTGCTCAGGCGCGGCGCGACCGAGCCGCCGAACGCCAGCCCGCTGATCAACGAGCGTCGCAACGGCTCGTTTTTTTGCGCGGGATGCGGATCGCCGCTCTTTGCCTCGTCGGCGAAGTTCGATAGCGGCACCGGATGGCCGAGTTTCTCCATGCCAATCGACGGCGCCGTCGCCACCCGCGCCGATGCAACGCCCGGCTCCCTTCGTCACGAAGTGCTTTGCCGGCGTTGCGGCGGCCATCTCGGGCATGTCTTCGACGACGGCCCGAATCCCACTGGTCTGCGTTACTGCCTGAACGGCGCTGCGCTGCTTTTTCGCCAGACCGAAAGCTGACCTGGCCAAAGCGCGTAGAACGGATACGGTCGCCGGCGCACGCGCCAGACGCTTTGAATTCGCCTTGAAGCAAGGCGAGCCTTTCGCGTATCAAAACGATCGGTGACAAAATTTCGCACTCCGTCTCAATCATCTCGGAGGGTTGACAGGGCAGAATCGAAACAACATCCTCGTCAGGATGTATGCGAGAGAAAGCCTGGCTGGCCTCGCTGACATTGAGAGACTGAGCCATGAAAATCAAAATAATTGACTTCTGCACAGCGTTGCTGATCGGCTCGCTGACTGGCCTATTGAATGGCGGCAATGCGTTTGCTCAACGTCAACCAAGCACAAAGGTTGCTGCGCTGTCCATCGAAGGCAAGATGCTCGTGCAGATCATCGGCGAGGTAAAAGCTGTCGATCCGGACGCGCATCGCGTCACCGTGGTCAATGCGCAAGGGCAGGAGACGCAGTTGAACGTCGGGCAGGAGATGCAGGATCTGAACAAGTTGCCTATTGGCACACGAGTGAATAGCACGGCCCTTCGCGCGGTTACGCTCACGCCCGTCAAAGCGCAGCCTTTGCAGGAAATGCTGCCGGGGCAAACGCAGTTCGTCGGGCAGGTTACGGGCGCCGACAGTGCAACCGGCGTCGTCATGCTGAAGGACGCCAACAGCTTGCCAATCGAGATACGTACAACCCATCCCGGCGACGCCGCCGCGCTCGCATCCGGCGCGACCGTGAAAGTGGTCTGGAAAAGCGTTCCGAAGCGTTGACTCCATGCAGGCCAAGCTCGGTTCAAGCTGCAGGCGCCGCGACCAGCCTCACGCGCGTGATTTCGGAAGGCGCGCCGAGGCGCTTGGGCGGTCCCCAATAGCCCGTTCCTCGACTCGTGTACACCCACAGTCCGTTGAATTTCACGAGACCCGACACGAACGGCTGCTGCAGCTTGACGAAGAAGTTCCACGGAAAGAACTGTCCGCCATGTGTATGCCCCGACAGTTGCAGCGTAAAACCCGCATCGGCGGCGGCGGTCGCGCTGCGTGGCTGATGGGCAAGGAGCACGCGCACGGTGGCATCGGCGGGAGCGCCTTCCATCGCTTTAGCCGGGTCGCTCCGGTGCGCGGGATCGAAGCTGCCCGCGCCGTAATCGGTGACACCGGCGATCACGGCTTGCGCGCCGTCGTGGTTCAGCACCACATGCTGATTGAGCAGCACATTCATGCCGAGCCGCCGGAATTCGACGATCCACTTGTCCGCGCCCGAGTAATACTCGTGATTACCCGTGACGAGGAACGCGCCGTGCCGCGCGCTCAATTCCGCGAGCGGTCGTGTATGAGCAGCGAGGTGCGGCACACTGCCATCGACCACGTCGCCCGTCACCGCGATCAGATCCGGCTGCAACGCATTGACGGCCGCGACGATTCGCTCGACATAGTGCCGCTTGATAGTCGGGCCGACGTGGATATCGCTAATCTGCACGATAGTGAAGCCTTCGAGCGCCGCCGGCAAATTGTCGATGGGCACGTCCACGCTCTTTACCGGCGCGCGCTTTCGCGCGTTGTAAAAGCCGGCGACGGACGAGAGCAACGCGAGCAACGGCACGGCCAGCGCACTCTCGGCAACGAAGCGGGGCGAGCCTATGGGCGTGCCGCGCAGCCAGTCGAACACATGCACGGACAGCAGCACGAGATCGCGCGCGAAGGTCAGCAGCAGGAGCGACGAGAAGAAGCCGAGCGCGGTCAGTCCGAACCAGGCGAGCCGATCCGCAAGCGGTTGCTTTTCGATCGATCGCGCGGACATGCCGAGCGGAATCAAAATCAGCGAGGCGACGAGCAGTGCGCTGGCAAGCGCCTTGAGCGCCGGGCCGACGGGCGCATCGGGAATGAGCCGCACGCCAACGTAGATATGAAAGAGAACACCAATGCCAATGAAGCGGATAAAAAATGCCGAACGTCGCATAACGCCCCTAAAAGGTCAAAAATGCGGCGGGCAAGAATACGCGTGACGCGTCGGCGCGTCGAATATACGCGTCGTTGCCCTTAGCCGGTCCTGTCGATCGATTCTACCGGTTCGGGGCCATATCCGCCGTGGGCGTGCGTCTGGGCGTAGTCGTCTGCATGATATCGTCGAGCGAATTTGTTTGGACTACCGATGTGCAACGAGGAGTGATCAAATGAAATCAGGCTTTCGCGCGCTTTCTCTCTTTCCAATGACGGCAATCGTCATGGCGTCCGGCACCGCTTTCGCTCAGACCAACGACGCATTGACGAACCAGGCGCGGCAGGTCATCGGCGCGGCGCAGCCTATCCACGTTCAAGCCGTCATCACGGGCATAGACCCGTCGACGCGCACGCTCATCGTGCATGGTCCGCGTGGCGATTCGACAGTGCTCGTCAACAAGGAAGTGACGGGTTTCGATCAGCTTCATGTTGGCGACAAGGTCGATGTCCAGTACAAGAACGCTTTGCTTTCGAACGTGGAAAAGGTAACGGGCAAGGATCAGGGCCTGCGCAAGCGCGTGGACACGCAAACCTATTCGCCCGCTTCGGGCGCGAATGGCGCAAGCGGCTTCGATTCATCGCGTCAGGTCGAGATTCTCGCCACGGTCGTGAGGGTCGACAAGAAGCATCACACCGTCACGCTGCGCGGACCGTGGCGCACCGAGACCATGGACCTTCCGCCCGATGTCGCAGCCGACAACCTCAAGAAGGGCGACACCGTGCATGCGGTGTTCGTTTCCGCGGCCGCGGTGAAAGTGACGCCCGTCGCGGCATCGAAATGAGCGAAGGCCCCGGCGTTAAACACGCGCGGGGCCTTCGCTCGGTGCATCGGCTAAATCAGACCTGCAGGCACAGATACTTGATGACGACGTAATCGTCGATGCCATAGTGCGAGCCTTCACGGCCCAGTCCCGATTGCTTGACGCCGCCGAACGGCGCGACTTCGTTCGAGATCAAGCCGGTGTTGATTCCGACCATGCCGTATTCGAGCGCTTCCGCCACGCGCCACACGCGTGCAATGTCGCGGCTATAGAAGTATGCGGCGAGTCCGAATTCGGTGTCGTTGGCCAGGCGAATGGCTTCGTCGTCGGAAGAGAATTTGAAAATCGGCGCGAGCGGGCCGAACGTCTCTTCTTTCGCCACTTGCATGGCCGGCGTGACGCCGGTAAGCACGGTCGGCTGGAAAAAACCGTGGCCGAGTGCATGCCGCTTGCCGCCGGCCGTCAGCGTCGCGCCTTTGGCCAGCGCATCCTCGATATGCGCTTCCACCTTCTTCACCGCCGCTTCGTTGATGAGCGGGCCAAGCAACACGCCGTCATCCGTGCCGCGTCCAACCTTCAGGTCGCCTACAGCCGTCGCCAGTTTCGCGGCGAACTCGTCGTAGACGCGCTCGTGCACATAGAAGCGATTCGTGCACACGCACGTCTGACCGCTATTGCGATACTTCGATGCAATCGCGCCTTGCACTGCCGCGTCGATATCGGCGTCTTCGAACACGAGGAAGGGCGCATTGCCACCGAGTTCCAGCGTGACTTTCTTGACCGTGGGCGCGCTTTGCGCCATCAGGAGACGGCCTACCGCCGTCGAGCCTGTGAACGAGAGCTTGCGCACGGTCGGGTTGCCCGTCATTTCGCCGCCGATGGCTTTCGGGTCGCCGGTCAGCACGCTCAACACGCCCTTCGGCACGCCCGCGCGCTCCGCTAGCACGGCCAGCGCGAACGCGGAGAAGGGCGTGGCTTCGGCCGGCTTCACGACGATAGGACAGCCCGCCGCCAGCGCCGGACCGACCTTGCGCGTGATCATCGCTGCCGGGAAGTTCCACGGCGTGATCGCCGCGCACACGCCGATTGGTTCCTTCGTCACGACAATGCGCTTGTCCGCGGCGGGCGTGGCGAGCGTGTCGCCCGCCACGCGCTTGCCTTCTTCGGCGAACCATTCGATGAACGAAGCCGCGTAGACGATCTCGCCCTTCGCTTCGGCGAGCGGTTTGCCTTGTTCGGTCGTGAGGATGAGCGCAAGGTCGTCGGCGTTGGCGATCATCAGGTCGTACCAGCGGCGCATGATGACCGCGCGTTCCTTCGCGGTTTTCTTGCGCCATTCGGGCCACGCGGCGTTGGCGGCCGCGATGGCGCGGCGTGTTTCGCTCGCGCCCATTTGCGGAACGGCGCCGAGCGATTCGCCGTTTGACGGATCGAGTACGTCGAAGGTGGCGCCGTCATCGGCTTGCTGCCATTCACCAGCGATATACGACGCGTGACGAAGCAGTGCCGGGTCCTTGAGTTGGTCTTTGAGGCTCATTTGCTTGCGATTCCTTCTTGAGATTTCTGCATTCAGCATACGACGAAGGGGCGAACCGTGCTCAAGCCGCGGCGGCGATGGTTTCGCTCAACACTTCGTCGAGAATGCCGAGGGCTTCGTCGAATACAGGCTCCTGGATAGTGAGGGGAAACAGGAAGCGCACGACGTTGCCATACACGCCGCACACGAGCAGTAACAAACCGCGTTCCAGCGCGCGCGCCTGCACGCGCCTGGCGAAATCGGCATCGGGTTCGTGCGTGCCGGGCTTGCAGAACTCGGCGGCGATCATGGCGCCCGGACCGCGCACATCGGCGATCTGCGGCACGTCCCGACGAATCGCTTCGAGCTTGGCTTTCAGCTTGTCGCCGAGCATGTTGGCGCGTTCGCAGAGTTGCTCTTCGTCGATGATATCGAGCACCGCGTGCGCCGCCGCCACCGCGAGCGGATTGCCCGCGTAAGTGCCGCCGAGACCGCCTGGCGCCGCGCTGTCCATGATGTCCGCGCGGCCCACGACGCCCGATAGCGGCATGCCGCCCGCAAGACTCTTAGCGATCGTCATGAGATCGGGAACCACGTCGTAATGCTCCATCGCGAAGAGTTTGCCGGTGCGCGCGAATCCCGTCTGCACTTCGTCGGCGATCAGCAGAATGCCGTGCTCGTCGCAGATCCGGCGCAGGCCGCGCACGAAGTCCGCGGGCGCCGGATTGAAGCCGCCTTCGCCTTGCACGGGTTCGAAGATGATTGCCGCGACGCGCTTGGCTTCGATATCCGCCTTGAACAGATGCTCGATGGCGCGCAGCGAGTCCGCCACCGATACGCCGTGCAGCGCGTTGGGAAACGGCGCGTGGTAGACGTCGGCGGGGAACGGCCCGAAACCGATTTTGTACGGCGCGACCTTGCCGGTGAGCGCCATACCCATCATCGTGCGGCCGTGAAAGCCGCCCGTGAAGGCGATCACGCCGGGCCGCCCGGTTGCCGCGCGCGCGATTTTCACGGCGTTTTCGACGGCCTCCGCGCCGGTCGTGAAGAACGCGGTCTTCTTCGGCGCTTGACCGGGCGCACGGGCGCTAATTTTTTCCGCGAGCGAAACGTAAGATTCATAAGGCACGATCTGATAGGCCGTATGTGTGAAGCAGTCGAGTTGCGCGCGCATGGCCTCGACGATCTTAGGATGCCGATGCCCCGTGTTGCACACCGCGATGCCCGCCGCGAAGTCGATGAAGCGGCGGCCTTCGACGTCCCAGAGTTCCGCGTTCTCGGCGTGCGCCGCGTAGAAGTCGCACATCACGCCGACGCCGCGCGGCGTGGCGGCATTCTTGCGGGCCTGAAGGTCGGCGTTGGTGGCCCGAGTGACGATGGCGGGCGAAGTTTGAGGAAGTTTGGACACGGCGAAGTTCTCCTTGGGGCGCGGCGCGCGGTTGCATCGGTCGGATTCAGAGCCGACTATAGTTAAATTTGGCTCTCCTGGTCAGAGCCATTCCGATGCATCCAATGGAGCCAATTCCACTTGGTTCGCCGCGATCCTAGCGATCGAAATTGGCAAAAAATCGCGCGGAAGTGGCACGCGACGCGCGACTGGAGGATCATGTGCGCCGTTCGTGTTTCCGTTTTCCGTTTCGATTCAGCCAAGGTTCCTGCAAATGACCCGACTCTTCACCGAACTCGCCGATCTTTCCGACGATGCGCCCGCGTTGCGCGAGATCCGTCACGACATCCACCGCCATCCCGAACTCTCGTTCGAGGAGACGCGCACCTCGGCGCTCGTCGCGCAGAAGCTCGAAGAGTGGGGCTGGGAAGTGAGCCGGGGCATCGCCGGAACGGGTGTCGTCGGCACGCTGACGGCGGGCGATGGCACGAAGCGCATCGGCCTGCGCGCCGACATGGACGCGCTGCCGATTCACGAGCAGACCGGCAAGCCGTACGCGAGCGAGTCGCCGGGCAAGATGCACGCGTGCGGCCACGACGGCCATACGACCATGCTGCTCGGTGCGGCACGGCATCTAGCGCGCACGCGGCGTTTCAATGGCACGGTGCATCTGTATTTTCAGCCGGCGGAAGAGCACGGTTTGCCGAGCGGCGCGCAACGCATGATCGCGGAGGGGCTCTTTGAGCGCTTTCCTTGCGATGCCGTATTCGGTGTGCACAACCATCCGGGCGTCGCGCCCGGCACGTTCCTGTTTCGCAAGGGGCCGTTCATGGCGGCGTGCGATCAGGTGTCGATCGAGATCGAAGGCGTGGGCGGGCATGCGGCGCGTCCGCATTTGAGCGTCGATCCGGTGGTGGTGACGGCGAGCATCGTGATGGCTTTGCAGACAATCGTCGCGCGCAATGTCGATCCCGCGCAACCGGCCGTCGTCACGGTCGGCTCGATGCACGCGGGCACGGTCAACAACGTGATTCCGAATCGCGCGACGCTCGAACTGTCGGTGCGCTCGTTCAGCAAGCCGGTGCGTGAGTTGCTCAAGCGCCGTATCTGCGAACTCGTGGATGCGCAGGCGGCGAGCTACGGCGCAAAGGCGACGATCAAATATCTGGAAGGCTATCCGGTGGTCGTCAATTCGGATGCCGAAACGGAATTCGCGGCGCAGGTGGCGCGCGAGTTGGTGGGTGCCGAGCACGTGGTCGACCACACGGATTTGCTGATGGGCAGCGAGGACTTCGCGTTCATGCTGCAGGCGCGGCCGGGGACGTTTTTGCGCATCGGCAACGGCGCGGGCGAGGACGGTTGCATGGTTCACAACCCGCACTACGATTTCAACGACAGGAATCTGCCGGTCGGGGCGGCTTATTGGGCGCGATTGGTGGAGCGGTTTTTGGAGCAATGAGCAGCCGACGATCCAGAACCGCACCACGATTTCGGTGACGAGAATCTGCTGGTCGGAACGGCTTATCGGGCGCGGTTCGTGGAGCAGTTTTAGAAGAGTAAGCGGCCGATAATTCAGCCTTGGAGCGATCGCCGTCACTATGCAAGCGACGGCGATTGCTTCAGCCATTCAAGAAGCAGCGCAACCCATACCTCGACAATCTGCGCCGATCCACTCCTCAAGCCGGCAAATGAAAACTGCCGATTGCCTCCCGCAACCCATCCACCTGATCCTTCAACGAATGCGCCGCAGCCGCTGCTTCTTCCACTAGCGCCGCGTTCTGCTGCGTGACCTGATCCATCTCGACGACTGCGCGATTCACCTGCTCGATGCCCGCGCTTTGCTCGCGCGATGCATTGCTGATCTCATCGAGAATCTCGTTCACACGACGCACCGACGACACGATCTCGCCCATCGTCGAACCGGCGTTCGTCACGAGCGACGCGCCTTCCTGCACCGTATGCGTCGACGTCTCGATCAGCGCCTTGATCTCCTTGGCCGCCGTCGCCGAACGTTGCGCGAGGCTGCGCACTTCCGCCGCCACGACCGCAAAGCCGCGTCCTTGTTCGCCCGCGCGCGCCGCTTCGACCGCCGCGTTCAACGCCAGGATGTTGGTCTGGAACGCAATGCCATCGATCACGCCGATAATGTCGCCAATCTGTTGCGAGCTTGCCGTGATACGCGTCATCGTGTTGATGACTTCGTCCACCACGCCGCTGCCGCGCGTCGCGACATCGGCGGCTTGACCCGCAAGGCGCGCGGCCTGCGCGGCGCTCTCGGCGTTGTTCTTCACGTTGGCCGTCATCTGGTCCATGCTCGATGCGGTCTCGACCAGCGCGGCCGCTTGCTCCTCGGTGCGCTGCGACAGATCGGTGTTGCCCGCCGCGATTTCCGACGCGCCCACGTTGATGTTTTCCGTGCCGTTACGCACACGCGACACCGTCTCGACAAGGCCGAGCTGCATCACCGAAAGCGCGTGCAGGAGGCTCGATGTATCGCCGGCACGCACCGGCACGGCGGCCGTCAGATCGCCACGCGCAATGCGATGCGCCGCATCCACCGCGAGTTCCAGTTCGCCGCCCAGATTGCGCTTGATGCTGCGCAGAACGACGAGCATCGCGGCCGTCGCGATGGCGCCGAGCAGCATCGTGATGGCGAGCCAGCGCAGTGCGCTTGCATAGAATGCGCTCTGCACGTCGTCCATATACATGCCGGTGACGACATACCAGTCCCACTGGCCGAAACGCTGCGCATACGAGAGCTTCGCCACGGGCTTGTCGCTGCCTGGCTTCGACCACAGATAGCTGATGAAACCGCCGTCCGGCTGATCGCCCGCCTTGACGATATCGACGAACAAGTGATTGCCCGCCGGGTCGGTGTACCCCGAAAGATCCTGCCCGTTCATGGCGGGCTTGATCGGGTGCATGACCATTTTCGGCTTCGAATCGTTGATGGAAAGATAGCCATCCTTGCCGTAGCGGATCGCGCCGATGACATCCAGCGCGCGCTTCTTGGCTTCTTCTTCGGTAAGGGTCTTGTTGGCGGCGAGCGCCGCGAAGTGCGTGACGACGGCATGTGCCTCGCCGACCAGCGTCTTCAACTGTTCCTTGCGATCCTCGATCATCGACGTGCGGTTCTGCCACGCTCCGATAATGCCGATCGCAATCAAACCTATCCACAGCACGGCGATCATCGAGCCGAGCTTTTTGTTCAACGTCATTCCATTCATTTGTGCGCCCCGCAGTCTTTTTACGTTGTCCTAGACGGTGCGGCGACGCGCGCGCCGCCGCATGCCCCTCTTACGGCATACGGCGCGGCAAATGTAGGGTGGGGGTTTCCCCGGTGTCAGAAACGCCGGATCGGGTCCTTGTCCGGCGGGGCATCGGGATGCTGCGGCTCGTCCGGGCGATGCCCCGGCGACGGCGGCGTGAGCGGATCGGCTTCCGGATCGCGGTTCGGATCGGCGATCGGATCGGGAACGGGACTGGTTTGCAGATCGAATTTCATGGGAATTCCCGAATGGCGTCAGGCCGCGTCGTGTTCGACCGGCATGTGCAGTGTGAAGGGCGTGCCGGGGTGCGCGCGCCGCGTATCCGACAGTTCGGCGCGTGCCCGTTCGATGATGGCCTCGCTGTCCGTGCCGCGCGGATGCTCGTCGAGCACGATATGCGGCGTGCCGAGCGCACGTGCGGCGGCGGCGGGCGAAGGCGCGATGGCATCGTCGGAAAGGAGCAGGCGGGCGTCGGCGATCAGGCGCGGCAACGTGCGCGGCGCCACGGCGCCGGCCAGAAAAAGCGCGGCGGTTTGCATCGCGCCCAGGACGCCGGCCGTGCGCTCCGGATCGGGCGCGTCGCCGATGATCGCGATCTGCCAGCCGTCGGCGGTCAACTGATCGGCAACGTCGGCGTATTGTTGCGCGGACCACGCGGGCGTCGCCTTGTGGCTGCCTGGATGAATCAGCACCAGACGCTCGCGCTCGATGCCGTGAAACGCCACGAGTTCGTCATATTGGGCGTCGGACAACGGCGAAGCGGCAGGCGAGTCCGCAATCAGCGAAGGCGCCAGGTCGTCGATCAGGGGAGAAAACGGGTTGGCTCGCATCTGCGCTCCTGCAAGGCCGTGGCCTCGATGGAAAAATCGTGAAGTCGGCCAAGCGCGAGCACGGGACATGCCCGGCCGCGCCTCACGCCGGGATTTACGTCGCGCGCACGCGCACCGGAACTGCCTTCGCCGCAGGCACCTTGCTGCGTTTTGCGTGGTGCGCAAGCGGAATCAGCGGATTGCATTCCGGGTAATAGCCCATCGCGCAGCCGGCCGGGATATCGAATGCATGGGCCCGCAATCCGTCGATACTGCGCGTCACGTCATCGCTGGATACCGTCGTCACGGTGATCGTCTGATCTTCCGCGATGTTCAGCCGCGCCATGTCGTCACGGTTCATCAACAGCACGTCTCGGGTATTGAAGACGCCGCGAAAGCGATCGTCAAGCCCGTACACGGTCGTATTGAACTGGCTGTCGCCGCGCGTGGTCATGAGCCGCAAGGTGCGCTCGCCTTCGAAAGACATGTCCGGATCTTCGCCCATGCCCTCCGGCGTGATGAAATTCGCCTTGCCGTTCTTCGTCTTCCACTCGCGTTTGGCCGCCGGAATCGGCCGATGAAACCCGCCCGGCTGCGACATGCGCGCGTTGAATTCCTTGAACTGATCGGGGTAAGTCTTCTCGATCGCCTCGCGCACCAGCGAATAATCGGCCGTCCAGGCGTCCCAGTCGACCTTGCCGCGACGTCCTTGCAGCGTGGCCTTGGCCAGTCCCGCGACGATCGCGGGCTCCGACAGCAACGTCTTGCTCGCGGGTTCCGCGAAGCCCTTCGACGCATGGACGCACGCGGTGCTGTCCTCGACCGTGACGATCTGCGGGCCGCTCGCCTGCTGATCCACCTCGATACGCCCGATGCAAGGCAGCAGATATGCCGCACGCCCGTGCAGCAGATGGCTGCGGTTCAGGTGCGTGGCAATTTGCACCGTCAGCGGCACGTTTTGCCACGCCGGTTCCAGTACGTGATGATCGGGCGTCGCGCGCGCGAAATTGCCGCCGAGGCTGATGAACGCATCGAGTTTGCCGTCGCGCAGCGCCGCGCAGGCATCGACGGTGGACATGCCTTCGTCGCGCGGCGGCTCGAACGCGTACATTTCCGCGAGCTTGTCGAGCGGCACGAGCGCCGGCTTCTCCGTGATCCCGACCGTGCGCTGACCCTGCACGTTGGAATGGCCGCGAATCGGGCAGATACCCGCGCCCGGCTTGCCGATGTTTCC
This sequence comes from Caballeronia sp. LZ003, assembly GCF_031451465.1. Classification (NCBI taxonomy): domain Bacteria; kingdom Pseudomonadati; phylum Pseudomonadota; class Betaproteobacteria; order Burkholderiales; family Burkholderiaceae; genus Caballeronia; species Caballeronia sp. LZ003. The sequence goes on from NZ_JARUXJ010000004.1 coordinate 305,765, forward strand.
GCCTAGCAGCATCAGATTCGTCAGCATCTGCACGGCGAGCACGCCTTCGCGATGCTGCGTGATGCCCATGCCGTAGAGAATCATCACGGCTTTGGCCCGCGCATATTCGGTGGCGGCTGCTTCGAGCGCGGCGCGCTTCAGGCCCGATTGCGTTTCGATGTCGCTCCAGTCGGCAGCGCGCATCGCGTCGGCGAAGGTATCGAAGCCGTGCGTGTGTTCGGCGATAAAGGCGGCGTCCAGCACGCGCGGCGTCTGGTTTTCTTGCGCCAGGTCGTCCGCTTCGATCAGCGCCTTGCACAAGCCCGTGACCGCGGCAATGTCGCCGCCGATCTTCAGTTGCAGATATTGCGTGCTGATGGCGGTCTGGATCGGCGACAGCATTTCCACCGGCGACTGCGGATTCGCGAAGCTCACGAGCCCGCGTTCCTTGATCGGGTTGAAGGTGATGATGCGCGCGCCGCGCTTTCTCGCTTCCTGCAAGGGATGCAGCATGCGCGGCGCATTCGTGCCGGTGTTGTGCCCGAAGAAGAAAAAGCAGTCGGTGTGCTCGAAGTCGTCGAGCGTCACGGTGCCGACCGGCGCGCCGATGGTCTCCGGCAGCGCCACCGACGTGCTCTCGTGGCACATGTTCGAGCTGTCCGGCAGATTGTTCGTGCCGTAAAGCCGCGCGAACAACTGGAACATGTACGACGTTTCGAGCGATGCGCGCCCCGACGTGTAGAAGACGCTGCGCTTCGGCCTGGCGTCGCGCAGCATCGCGCCGATTTCGTCGAAAGCCTGTTGCCACGGAACTGGCACGTAACGGTCGGTGGCGGCGTCGTAACGCATTGGCTCGGTCAGGCGGCCTTGCGATTCGAGTTCGAAATCGGTCCACGCCGTCAATCCCGCGAGCGTGTGATGCGCAAAAAAATCCTGATCGATCCGCTTCTTCGTCAATTCCCACGCGGTTGCCCGCGCGCCGTTCTCGCAAAATTCAAAGAGATGCGGATCGGCCGGCTTCGCCCACGAACAGCTCACGCACGCAAAGCCGTCCGGCTTGTTCTGATGCAGAAGAATGCGCGCGCCGTTGAGCGCGACGTGTTCGTTGACGAGTGCCGAGGTAACTGCCTTGACCGATCCCCAGCCGCCCGCCGGGTGATCGTACTTTTCGATATGCGGCAGTTTGCTCATGCTTGGCCTCTCCCGTGAATGGTCCGTTCGCTTCACATTCAGCAAGAAACAGGCACAGCGGCGCGCTTTCAATGAAAAGAAAGCCGCCGCCCTGCATGGGCAAGGCGGCGGCTTTTCGGTTCACTTTTTGTCCTGGCACGGGTGCCGGACTTATCTTCCGGTCAGGTTTCCGGATTACCGTCTTCTGCCGGTAGCGTCTTCGGAATGAAGGCTTCGGCGCGGCGGCGAATGTCGTCCACCTCGCCGGTCACGAAAGTGCGGTTGTCGGCGGCGAGCGCTTGCTGATACTGCGCGCCTTCCGGCACGCGATGCAAAAGCGCGCGCAATTCGCCCTGCGTGGTTTGTTCGACCGGCTCGAAGCTGTAAAGCCCGAGCATGAGTTCGGCGCGCTCGTGCAGCAGAAAGAGGCACGAGGCAAAAACGCCGACCGCGATCACTTCCTGCACGCCAAAGCGGAATTCCTGCTGCACCGACGAAAACGGCAGCCACGCGACGACCAACAAGCCCAGCAGCGCCAGCACGATGGTCGCGTTCAGGAACATGCCGGCGCGGGCAATGACGCGCTCGCGCTCGGTTTGCAACTGCCCGGCCGATTTCGGCACGAGCGCGGTGATGGATTGTTGTTGGCGGAGTGCTTCGAGGGGAAGAGCGGCCATGGATGTGTCGTCGGAACGATTCGTGAGTGAGCGCCAACAGGCAAAGAGCGGCGCGACACGGGTATAACGCATGGCTTACAGGAAGGTTGACGGCGCTTTCGTCTTGTTGCGTCCTGTTTCTTCTCGTTGCAATTGGGGTTTGTGATACGCGGCTTGCACCGATGCTAGCGCGTCCGATCCTTCACCGGCGTGCGGATGGTCGCGGTGCCTTCGGCGATCTGCCGCGCGAACACGAGCGCCTCGACGATGGTGCCGAACACTTCGCCGCGAATCTTTTCGTCGGTCAGCCGCAGCAAATACGACGGATGATAGGTCGGCACCACGATGCGCCCCTTGTGCTCGATGGTCTTGCCGAGATACTCGGACAGCGCCGTGCGATGCCCCGTCAGCGCCTTGAGCGCGGTGGCGCCAAGCGCCACGACCACTTTCGGCGCGATCCGCGTCAGTTCCTCCTCCAGCCAGAACCGGCAGGCCTCGCGTTCGCGCTGTCCGGGCGCAACGTGCTGCCGCTCATCGCCATGCGGGTCGAATTTGAAGTGCTTCACCGCGTTGGTCAGATAAAGCGTTTCGCGCGCGAGTTGCGCCTCGCCGATGGCCTCGTCCAGCAGCTTGCCCGCCGGACCGACGAACGGCTTGCCTTCGCGGTCTTCGTTATCGCCAGGCTGCTCGCCGACCAGCATGACGCGCGCGTTCGCCGGACCGATTCCGGGCACGGCCTGCGTCGCGTTGCGCCAGAGCGAACAGCGTTTGCAGGCGTCGAGCGAGGGCGGCTCCTTCAGCGACGTGCCCTGAAGCGGCTCCAGATCCGTGTTGAGGGCCACTTCCATGTCCGCGGGAACGTTGCGCGGATGCCGGTCGCGCCGCGAATAAGGATCGGCGCGCGAGATCAGCGTGGGATCGGCGCGCTGGTTTTCCGGACTCTTCCAGTAGCGCACCGGCATGTGCGATGCCACTTCGGCGGCATTTTCCACCGCCGACGTAAAGGTGCTTTCGTAATAAGCGAGCCACAGCGCTTCGATGGCGTCTCCGCTCACGGCCTCGCCGCTCATCGCGGTATCGCCGAAATCCATTGGCTTTTCTTCCGGGTCGCTCGTGCGGTCCACCCGCAGCAGCGCGCCGTCCCAGAAGGCCGCGCCGTGCGGCGTCGCGATCATCCACGTGGCGCTGCCCATGCGTGTGGCGAAGTGCATGGCGGCGTGCTCCAACAGGTCGTGCACGGGCTCGCACCAGCTGATGAACTCGGGCGGTCCGAGCGACGAATCGCGATGCCTGAAGCGCAGCACGCGACGCATCTCGTTTTCCTCGGCCTCCACGGCTTCGATCATGTGTTGCAGGCGCTGCCCGTCGGGATCGTCCGGCGATACGACCGCGCGATCGCCCTGGGTCCAGCGCCACAACACCTTGTAGAGAAACATCCAGCGGGCCGGCGTGCGATAGCAGGCGGCCGTTGCCAGCATCGCGAGGAATTCGCGGGCGATCTTCACGGGCTTGGGCGCGTCGGGGTTCTCGGGGCCGGGCGGCGGTCCGTCGATGCTGCCGAACACGGTTGCCGAGGAATCCGATTCCAGCCATACGACGTCTTCCGGCCGCGCGCCTTCCATGAGGAGCGTGCGCGCGGCGGAGCGCCAGGCGGCGAAGGACGGATCGAAGACGACGCTTTTCATCGCAGAGAGGAAGCCGGAAGGAACGAAAAGTACTGTATATCCATACAGTGAATTCTATCGGCGCTTCGGCTTTTGGGGCAACTTTTTTGGGATGGTCGTGCCCTTAAGAGCGGTTGCGACCCTTGCCGCGTGCGCATGGGTACACCCATTGCTGTACCTCGAAACAATCGCGGCTTTGACTGCCGATGAACCACAAAATCAAAACGGAGTCGACATGCTTGCCATAGTCATCCCTGCTCATAACGAAGCCGCGCATATCGGCGCGTGCGTGACTGCCGCCCGGCGCGCGGCGGACCATCATCAATTGCTGGGAGAAGAAGTGCGCGTGATCGTCGTGCTCGACAGTTGCAGCGACGAGACGGGCGACATCGCCTCCGCACTCGGCGCGCACGTCACGAGTATCGATGCGCGCAACGTCGGCATCGCGCGGGCGCATGGCGCGGAGCGGGCGCTTGCGCTCGGCGCGCGCTGGCTCGCCTTCACCGACGCCGACACGACCGTCGCCGACGACTGGCTCTCGCGCCAGCTCGACTGCTGCGCGGATGCGGTGTGCGGCGTGATCGGCGTGCATGACTGGTCGCCGCATCTCGGCGCGGTGCAGGAGCATTTCGGCCGCACTTATACGGATGCGGACGGGCATCGCCATATCCACGGCGCGAATCTCGGCGTCTCGGCACGGGCTTATTTGCAGGCAGGCGGTTTTCCGCCGCTCGAATCCAGCGAGGATGTCGCGCTCGTCGAAGCGTTGATCGAAACGGGCGCGCACATCGAGTGGAGCGCGGCGCCGCGCGTGGTGACGAGCGCGCGTACCGATTTCAAGGCGAAGAAGGGCTTCGGCGCGACGCTGGTGGAAGTGAGCCGGCGTTATCTGAGCGCGAACGTCAATGCCAACGCGGACGTGGCAGGCCCGGCGGATGTGACGGCGATCGCCGCGTAGGCGTTATTGCGAGGTCGACGGCGCGGGGCAAGCGCCGTCGTTCGGATGCGGTGCATTGGAGAGCATAACGGCGATTGCCGCAGAAATATCGACGACGGCCGAGGCATGTCCATGCCCGCGCTCGTTGTGCATGACTCCACGTAACAAAGCGACTGCGTCAACCGTCCGATAAATCGCCAGGCAAGTCCACGTCACGCAGCACGTTCCGGTCATTCACTTCGATGACCGTCGGCTTTTCCATGGCAAAGATGCCGCGCGCGCCTGCGTCGCCATCGAGCGTGGCGAGCGCCGCACCGTACTCGATGCCAAACCCCACCGGATGTCCCCGCGTGCCGCGATAAAACGGCGCGACGAGCCGCGCGCCTGCGTCGAGCGGACGCGCGACGGCTTCGATGGTCGCGGGCTCGATCCACGGCATATCGCCGAGCGCGACAAGCCAGCCTTCCGCGTCGGCGGTGGCGCGTACGGCCACGGCGAGCGTCGCGCCCATGCCGCGCTCGGCATCGATGCTGAAAATGACCTTGCAGCCGGCTTCGTTCAGCACTTCCGCCAACTTTTCCGCGCCCGGCCGAACCACCGCGATCACGCTCGAAGCAACCGAAAGCAGCCTGCGCGCCGACTGAAACACGACCGGCGTGCCGTTCGGCAAAGGCGCCAGCAGCTTGTTGTGAAGGCCGGAAGGATCGAAGCGGGTGCCGAGCCCTGCGGCCAGCAGGATGCCGGTCGCGCTTGACGAGTAGGTCATCGGTGCGGCTCGCGTGGGGAAGAGGATCGATTGTGCAGCGCGTCGATAGTCGCCGCAAGCGTCAAAAAAATCCGCGCGGCGCAATGTGCATTCGTGCCATTGAGCGCCGCGCGTACCGTTCCTTCCGCACTACACCATCGTCTTCGGCATGACTTTATCGAGCGTGATCGGCAAGTCGCGCACGCGCACGCCGGTCGCGTGATACACCGCGCTGCCGAGCGCGCCCGCCACGCCCGTAATGCCGATTTCCCCGATGCCGCGCGCGCCGTCCGGATTGATATGCGGATCGGGCTGACCGACAAAGGAAATATCCAGCAAGCCGATATCCGCGTTCACCGGCACGTGATACTCCGCGAGATTGGCGTTGGTGTAGCGGCCGTAGCGGCCGTCGAGTTCGCCCTTCTCGAAAAGCGCCGAGCCCACGCCCCAAACGATGCCGCCCATCAACTGACTGTGCGCCGTCTTCTCGTTGAGCAAGGTGCCGACGTCATAGACCCCGACGACACGCGGCACGCGGACGATGCCCAGGTCCGCATCGACATGCACTTCCACGAATACCGCGCCGAACGAGTGAAACGAGTACTGCTTTTTCTCGTCGCCGGGGCGCACCGTGGCCGTCGCTTCGATAGCCTTGCCGCCGTTTCGCGCGATGATCGCCGCCGCGGGATCGCGCTTGTCCGGCGTCGAAACGCTCACGACCCAGCCATTGCTCACCGTGACGTCCTCGCGCGACAAACCGGCGACGGGCGATCCGCGATCCGCGAGCGCCATCGCGATCAACTGATCGCGCGCCTGCGCAGCCGCCGCACGCACCGCTGGCGACACGCTCGCCGCCGACTGCGAGCCGCCCGATACCGGCGCCTTCGGCAAGGATGAATCGCCAAGCGCGAAGCGCACGAAGTCGGGCGGAAAACCGAGCGCGTCGGCGGCGACCTGCGTCATCACGGTGTAGGTGCCGGTGCCGAGATCCTGCGTGCCGGAAGCGACCATCGCCGTGCCGTCGGGCAGAATGCGCGCGATCGCCGATGCCTCGCTGCGGTTCGCCGGATACGTCGCCGTCGCCATGCCCCAGCCGATCAGCGTGTTGCCGTCGCGCATCGAACGCGGCGCCGGGTTGCGGCGCGCCCAGCCGAACTTTTCCGCGCCGCGCTGATAGCACTCCATCAGCGACTTGCTGGACCACGGCTTTTTCTCTTGCGGCTCCATGTTCGCGTGGTTTTTCATGCGCAGCGCGAGTGGGTCCATGTGCAACTGATACGCGAGTTCGTCCATCGCGGTTTCGAGCGCGAACGAACCGCTCGTCTCGCCGGGCGCACGCATGAATGTCGGCGTGCCGATGTCGAGCTTCACGAGCTTGTGCGAGGTCGATTGATTCGGCACCGCGTACAACATGCGCGTGAGAATGGCCGAACTCTCGGTCCAGTCCTCGAAGGTCGAGGTGGTCGAGATGACGTCGTGCTTCATGCCGGTCATCGTGCCGTCGCCGTGCGCGCTCACCTGAATGCGTTGTTCGGTGAACGGCCGGTTGCCGACCATGCCGAACATCTGCGGACGTTCGAGCACGAGCTTCACGGGACGTCCGGTCTGTTTCGACGCCATTGCCGCCAGCACGACATGCGACCACACCGAGCCCTTGCACCCGAAGCCGCCGCCGACAAACGGGCAGATCACACGCACATTCGTTTCCGGAATGCCGAAAAATTTCGACACCGCGCCGCGCGCGCCGGAAACACCTTGCGTCGCATCGTAGAGCGTGAGATTGGGGCCGTCCCAGCGCGCGAGCGTCGCGTGCGGCTCCATCGGATTGTGATGCTCGTAGGGCGTCGTATAGACGGCGTCGAGGCGCGTCTGACCTTGGCGCAGACCGGCATCGACGTCGCCGCGGCTCGTGGTGATCGGGCGGCCCATCATCTTTTCGGGTTGATACGCCGTGCCGCGCGCACGCACGTATTCCGCGTTTGGCATGGCGCCCTCGTAGCGGACGATCACATGGCGCGCCGCGCCTTGCGCATGTTCCAGCGTGTCCGCGACGACCACCGCCACCGGCTCGTTGCTGTAGCGCACTTCGTCGGTTTGCAGGAGCGTGAGCTTGCGCACGGCGGGCGGTTGCGCGTCGGGCACGCCGCCGTTGGGCAGACGCATTGCGTTCTTGTGCGTCAGGACGAGCAGCACGCCGGGCATCGTGTCGGCGCCGCTGGTATCGATAGAGGCGATGCGGCCCTTGGCGATCGTGCTCGTGATCAGCACCGCATGCGCGAGCTTGGCGTCGGTGTTGTCGGCCGAATAGCGCGCCTGGCCCGTGACCTTGAGCACGCCGTCGGTGCGATCGAATGGTTTGCCGATGATGCTCATGCCGTGCCTCCCGCTTGTTCCACTGCCCGAACGATCGCCCGCTGGGCGAGCGCCACCTTGAAGCCGTTCTCGCGCAGCGGCTTGGCATCGCGCACGGCGAGCGCGGCCGCGTTTTGCAGCGACGCGCGATCGAGCGGTTTGCCGATGAGCGCGCTTTCCGTCGCATTCGCGCGCCACGGTTTGTGCGCGACGCCGCCCAACGCGATGCGCGCGGCCTTCACGGTGTTGCCGTCCATCTGCAAGGCGGCGGCAACGGAGACGAGCGCGAACGCATAGCTCGCGCGGTCGCGCACTTTCAGATACTTCGAATGTCCCGCGAAAAGCGGCGGCGGCAGATCGACCGCCGTGATGAGTTCGCCGGGCTTGAGCGTGGTATCGAGATCGGGCCGGTCACCCGGCAGCCGATGGAACTCCGCGAACGGAATGGTCCGCTCGCCTTGCGGGCCGGTCACGCGCACGACGGCGTCGAGTGCGGCGAGCGCGACGCTCATATCGGAGGGATTGGTCGCGACACATTGACTGCTCGCGCCGAGTATCGCGTGAATGCGGTTGTTGCCTTCGAGCGCGGCGCAACCGCTGCCGGGCGCGCGCTTGTTGCATTGAGGAAAGCCCGTGTCGTAGAAGTAATAGCAGCGCGTGCGCTGCATCAGGTTGCCGCCGACGGTCGCCATGTTGCGCAATTGCGCCGATGCGCCCGCAAGCAATGCCTGCGACAAGAGCGGATAGCGCTCGCGCACCCACGCGTGATTCGCGGCGTCGCTATTACGCACCAGCGCGCCGATGCGCAGCCCGCCATCGGGCAAGGTCGTGACGCCGTTCAGGGCGTCGATGTGGGTGATATCGACGAGACGAGTGGGCCGCGCCACGCCGCCTTTCATGAGATCGAGCAGATTCGTGCCGCCGCCGATGAACATCGTGCCGGGCTGGCTGGCCGCCTGCAGCGCCGCACCGATATCGGCGGCGCGCTGATAAGAGATCGCGTCCATGTGCTCTCCCTTAACCTTGCGACGAAGCGACGAACTTCACCGCCGCCACGATATTCGGATACGCGCCGCAGCGACAGATGTTGCCGCTCATACGCTCGCGGATTTCATCGTCGGAGAGTTGCGCGGGTCGGAAGCGCACGTCGGCGGTGGCGGCGCTGGCATCGCCTGCACGGTATTCGTCGATGAGCGCGGTCGCCGAGCATAACTGCCCGGGCGTACAGTAGCCGCACTGAAACGCATCCTTTTCTATGAACGCGCGTTGCAATGGACTGAGCGCATCGCCGCCGGGAGCCAAGCCTTCGACGGTCGTGATGCTCTCGCCTTCGTGCATCACGGCAAGCGTCAAACACGAGTTGATGCGTCGCCCGCCCGCGATTACCGTGCACGCGCCGCACTGGCCACGGTCGCAGCCTTTTTTCGTGCCGGTGAGGTCGGCGTATTCGCGCAGGGCGTCGAGCAAGGTCGTGCGCGCTTCGACCTGAAGCTCGTACGGATGACCGTTGATGGTCAGCTTGACCGGCATCGTCGGCGCGGAGGTGACGGGTGGCGCGACGGCGGGCGTTGCAGCTTGCTGTTGCGCGCGCGCGGTCGACGCAAGCGGCGCGGCGGCTACGGCCGCGCTCGCTGCCGCCGATTGCAGGAAGCGCCGACGCGACGGCTTCTGGGCCGCGTCGTCGGTATCGCGTGTATCGGGTGAAAGGGGTGAAGGCGTTTTGACTGGGGACATGGCGATTGAATGCTCCTCGCTCGTTCGGTTGGGCGCGCCACGCCGTGCAGGTCTCGATGAACCACGTCCCTGAGGTCTTGAGGATGGCGCGTGATACGCGAGCCGCCTTCGTTCGATCGCTGTAAGACGACCGAACGTTCGACCATTCGCGCAAGCCAAGAGTGACAGCAAGTCCAATGCCATCGCCGGCAGACGCTGGTGCGCCCGACTACTCGCTCGTCTGAACACGGACCATGCAAGTAAATACTGCATGGCTGCGTAAATAAGCTGCGAAAACGTGTCGGCAAAGATGACGCGAACATGGCCGTTTCGCCCGGCGAGCGCCATATGGCGCACTTTGTGACGCTTCGATCATCGAGTGCGCCTCAAAATATTCGCTCGACGTCAGCCGCCATTCGCCGTGGCTCGACATGTTTGAAACACCTATCCAACCCATGCCATCCGATACGAATCGCTATCACGAAGCGGCTGCGTTCTATTCGAACGGACGCTACGCCGAAGCGCTGGAGACGCTCGCGCCCTTGGTCCTCGACGCCGACGCGCTCAATCTCGCCGCTGTCTGCGCCTATCGACTCGAACGTCACGACGAAGCGGAGCGCTACTGGCTGCGCGCAATCGATGCGCGTCCCGACGACGCCGGGATGCGCAACAACCTGGCGAATCTGTTCAACGAGTTGCAGCGTTATCGTGAAGCGGAAACGCTTTATCGGAACGCGCTCGCACTTCTTCCGGACTATCCGGTCGCGCATTACAACCTCGCGAACGTGCTTGATCGGCAAGGGCGCGCGGATGAAGCCGAGGAGGGTTATCGTCGCGCGCTCGCGCTCAAACCCGATTTCGCCGAGGCTCATGCGAATCTTGCCGCGTTGCTCGCGCGCACGAACCGGTTGCCGGAGGCCGAGGCTGAGTATCGCCACGCGATCGATGCACAGCCTGCCTTTGCCGAAGCACGAAATAACCTTGGCAACGTGCTTCGGACCTTGGGTAAGCTCGGCGAGGCGCGCGCGCAGTTCGAGCACGTGCTTGCCGCACGGCCCGACTGGGCGGACGCGCATCTGAACTTCGGCAACGTCTTGAAAGATGCCGGGTTCGTTGTCGATGCCGAGCATGCGTATCGGCGGGCTGTCGGCTTGCGGCCGGACTACGCGGCGGCGTACACCAATTTGGGCATCGTGCTTGGGGAACAAGGGCGGCTCGCCGAGGCGGAAGTCGCGTATCGCCATGTCGTCCACCTTGCGCCGCGAGACGCCGATGCGCATTTCAATCTCGCCGATGCGATCTACGACATAAGCGCTCACGGCCGTTTCGACCGCCTGCACGAAGCGCAAGCCGCGTATGAAAAAGCCTTGGCCATACGGCCGGATTTCATCGCGGCGCATTTGCATCTGGGCAACGTGTATCGTGAGGACGAAACACGTCTCGCCGAAGCGGAAGCAACCTTCCGGCACGTGCTGTCGATCGATCCGGAGTGCGTCGATGCGCAGATGAATCTGGCCACCTTGCTGCTCGGCACGGGCCGTTATGAACAAGGATGGCCGCTCTTCGAGGCTCGCTGCGACGAGCGCTTCGCGCAGCGCGGCGCGCTTCCGCCAGCGTTGCCGGGTCCGCGCTGGCAGGGCGAAGCGTTGACGGGCAAGACACTCATCGTGATGGCCGAGCAAGGCTTCGGCGACACCATTCAGTTCAGCCGTTACCTTCCTGAACTCAAGGTGCGTGGGCTAGATCGTCTGACGGTGGTCTGCCCGCCGGCCTTGGTCGCGTTGATCGGCGCGATGGATTGCGTGGACGCATGCATCGCGCCGGCCGATCTGCACGCGCTACCGGCCCACGACTACAGTTGCTTCCTGATGAGCCTGCCTTTCCTCATGGGGACGACCCTCGCGACTATTCCATCGACCGTTCCTTATCTGCGAGCACCGCGCGAAAAGGTCGAGTTCTGGCGGGCTCGGTTGCCCGCGGGCACGTTGAAAGCAGGCATTGCCTGGACAGGCGAGCCGCGTCCGGGACTGCGCGACGCCTTTGCCGCTTTTAGCCGGCGCTGGCTCGCCGCGCGTCAATGCGAGCGCTTGCTGACCTTGCCCGGCGTGCACTTCGTCAGTCTTCAGAAGGGCGCGACGGCGCGCGCGGAATGTGCCGCGCTGCCCGACGCCTGGCGTTTGTCCGACCCGATGAACGAAGTCGCCGATTTCGCCGATACCGCCGCGCTCATCGAATCGCTGGATCTCGTCATCAGCGTGGATACATCCGTGGCGCATCTCGCGGGCGCGCTTGGCAAGCCGCTGTGGATGCCGCTGTGCTCGAACGCTTGCTGGCGCTGGCTCGCCGGACGCGACGACTCCCCGTGGTATCCGACCGCGCGGCTTTTCAGACAGCAAGCGCCCGGAGATTGGGACGATGTGATCGAGCGTGTCGCCGATGCGCTGACCGTCTGGCAACGCGACACTCAGCTACGCGGATAACTGCCCGGTGCGCCGCGCGCCGAACGCGCCGGCCCGTATGGATCGGGATTGCCGTAGCGCGGGATGGTGCCATCGGCGCGAGCGCGTGCAAGGTCCGCGCGGACTTCGGCGCGCGAAAGCGGCGTGTTGGCGGCCATCGTCATGGGCGTAGGCATCGGCATGGCTTGCGGTGCGGCGGCCGAATCCATTGTTTGCGCCGATGCCGCAGCGCTCATGGCGAATGCTGCAAGGGCGGCCAAGCGGATCGCTGGTTTCATCGTCGTTCTCCTGAGCGGTGCGAAGCGGTGAGCGAATGCCTATCTATACGCGCTTCGGCGACAAACGGATGAATATGGATGAATAAGCGCGACGGCAACTAACCGTCTTTCGTGCTAGCGCCTGCAAGACGGGCTTTTCGTTGCAAGGGCGCAAAAGAAAAAGCCGGCAGCGCCGGCTTCCCTTGCAAGCCATGCCGTTGGCAAATGCTCAAAGATCCGCCGGATACGGCGCCTTCAGCCACTTCGTCGAAAGCGTGTTGAGCGTGCCGTCTTTTTTCGCTTGAACGATCGCCGCATCGACTTCCTTCAAAAGTCGGGGCTCGTCCTTGTTCAATCCGACATGATCCGGCGAACTGAACAACTGAAACTTCTGCTCGGGCTGCACGGGCGGATTACGCGCGATGATCGTTGCGCCAACATCGTTGCCGACTACCAGCAATTGCGCTTGTCCGGCCAGAAACGCGGAGATCGCGCCGTTCGGGTCTTCGAAACGCTTGATATTGGCCGTGGGAGGTGCGACCTTGCTCACGCTCAAGTCTTCGAGCGTGCCGCGCGCCACCGCTACCGACTTGCCCGCGAGATCGGCGGTCGTCTTCACCGCCAGCGACTTCGGTCCGAACACCGCCAGATAGTACGGTGCATAAGGCCGCGAGAAATCGATCACCTTTTCGCGCTCGGGCGTCTGACCGACCGAGAGCAGCAAGTCGGCCTTGTGCGTGGCGAGATAAGCCATGCGGTTTTCGCCGGTGATCGGCACGAACTCGACTTTCGCCTTGAGCGCGCGCGCCAGGTATTCGCCCATCTCGATGTCGTAGCCTTGCGGCTTCATGTCCGGGCCGATAGAGCCGAACGGCGGATAGTCCATGAATACGCCGATGCGCACCACGCCGTTTTTCTGGATGGTGTCGAGCGTGTCCGCATGGGCGAACGAGACGGCGAGGGCGAACGAAGCGGCGAGCAGGCCGCGCAGAAACCGCGAGAGGCGAAGCGTCATGGTGGGGATCGAAAGGTGAGGGGATCGACGCACTCTAGGCACGCCAAAATCCCCTCACAATCGAAATCTGCGCATGCCAGCCATGTCGCGTGCGCATGGCTGGCTTGTAGAGCAACTTCCTCAGGCTTCGCTTTCCATGATCCGGTCGATCAGCCGCGCGTTCTCTCCCGCCGAACCGATGCCCGCGTGCCGCGCCATTGGCACGAAGAAATGCGTGGCGATAGGCAGCTTCGAGCGCGACAGCCAGTTGCTCAGATGAGTCGCGAGCCTGCGCGCCGGCGTCTTCAGTTCCTCGCGCAGCACGGCGGGCAGCTTGTCGAAGTGACGCATGTCGGTCTGATACGGCTCGGGCGCGACGCATAACGCGTTCGGGCGGCCATCGACATCGGCGGGCAGGCGTTCCAGCGCCTCGTGCAACAGCGCGACGCCGAGACCCTCGCCGCGCCACGGCTTGCGCACTTCCCACAGGCTGATATAGATCACGCGATGCGCATTGAACACTTCGCACAGCCGTTCGGGACCGAGCGCCTCGGTGGCCGCGAGCGCGAGCGACAGCATTTCGCCGGAATAGGTGTCGAGCGTATAGACGAGATCGGCGCTGCTGTGAAGCGGCGGCACCTTGACGAGTTGAAGCTTGACCGCGGCCGCGACGATATCGCTGCCCGCCTCGTGGAACACGGCAAAGGCGGTGCCAAGCCGTTCGTCGTCGACTTGCGGATACTCGTGGCGATACGTCATCGTGAAGAGAAACGGCCCGATCTTCTCGCGATACGCGAGCGGCCGGTCGACGTCGTAATCGGCGGCGCCTTCGAGGCCGTAGGGATCGTAATCGCGCTTTTCACGCCGTTCCGCCGAGGCGAGCACGGCGAGCGGTCGGCGCGATTCCGGCACGAGATCTTCTGGCAAGCCTTCCCAGTTGAGCCGCAAAAATTCGCGGCTGCCGCGATAGTGCGTCTCGAAGAGAGAGAGAATCTGTTCGCTCGCCACCGGGTCGAGAATGCGTTGCGCGCATTCCACCGCGCGGTCGAGGAGTTGATCGGCCTCGGCGGGATCGGGCGCGAGGGCCGGTTCGTGCGCCTGCGGCATGGCCGGCAAGCCGCGCGCGATGCGGTCCCGATGCGCCAGTTCGAGCCATTCGTCGGCGGCGCGTTCGGCGATATGACCCGCCGCGATACGATAGCCTGTCAGCACGATCGACTGACCGGTCTGGCCGAGCGGGAAGACGTACTCGTCGGACATCGCTTCCTCGACCGTCACGTCGCGAAAGGTTTCGCGCAGGGCGGGCGCGTTGGCTGCCGAGTTGAAGCGATCGTGCGAGAGCACATGCGCGACGAGATCGGACGCGGCTGGGCCGGATTCGGATGCCACGCCGGGCAGTAGCTTAAGGAGTGACAAGGTGGGAGTCGTGCTCGATGTGCTCATGGGTGCCGCCCGTGCCTGATGGTTGCTGTGGGTTGCTGTCGGTCGCTGTCGATTGCCGCAGGTCGCAGGTCGCAGTCGCGAAGGGCTATCGTAACAAACACGGGGGCGGATCGGTGCCGGCGGTGCAGTGCGGCAAAACGGAACATTCAAGGAGTCGCTCGATGAATCAGCAAACTGAAGCAATCGATGAAACCGTGACGCACGAAGGCGGCTGCGCGTGCGGCGCATTCCGGTTCCGCGCGATGGGCCGGCCGTTGCGCGTCGGCATGTGCCATTGCATGACGTGCCGGCGCGTGCACGGCTCGGCGTTCGGCTCCTACGTCATCTATCACCGCGGCAACGTGGAGTTTTCCGGCCGCACATCGACGTGGCGCAGCTCCGACGAAGGCAGGCGTCATTTCTGTCCCGAATGCGGCTCCGTGGCGTACATGGAGTACGTGACGCGTGACGAAGTCGATGTGCCGCTCGGCGCGTTCGATCTGACCGGCGTTTTCGAGCCGGCCTACGAACTCTGGTGCGAGCATCGCGAGCCCTGGCTGCCTCAAGGCGTGCGCAAGGAGTACGCGCAAGAGCGAACGGGTTAGCCGTTGCCGCGACCCATTCTTGCGGGTCGGCGCGCGCGGCATCATCGTTGCCGACCGAGACAAAAAACAGCCCGAAGGCAAATAACTAACTTCGATATCGAGACACGCTTTGTCCTGCCGGAACTGCATCCTTCAATCAACGGTC
Organism: Caballeronia sp. LZ003; assembly: GCF_031451465.1. Classification (NCBI taxonomy): domain Bacteria; kingdom Pseudomonadati; phylum Pseudomonadota; class Betaproteobacteria; order Burkholderiales; family Burkholderiaceae; genus Caballeronia; species Caballeronia sp. LZ003. The sequence goes on from NZ_JARUXJ010000004.1 coordinate 320,863, forward strand.
CGAGCAATTGCAATCGATTGCGGAAAATAAGACGATATGCGGCGCGCACGTTTTTCAGAGCGAAAGCATCGAAAGAAACGACATGCGCCGGATGCGCCAAGCAGCAGGATCGGGCCTAAAACGAATTGCCAACGAGGAGCATCGACACCATGGCAAAGCAACCGGTAAGCGGCAGCGGCAAGAGCAACCCCGAAGACGCAAAGTGCGTCGGCGCGTGCGATCCTGGCGAGCAGATAGAAGTCATCGTCATGCTGCGCCGCAAGGACGAAGCAGCGTTTGATCAGATGATGAAGCACATCGAAGCCGGCGACGCCCCGGCGCAGTCCGTGACCCGCGCGGACTTCGGAAAGCGCTTCGGCGCGTCGCAGGAAGACGTCGACAAGGTCAAGAAGTTCGCCGAGCAATACGGCCTCACGGTGGTGCGCGCCGAAGCGGAAACGCGCAGCGTCGTGCTCAAGGGCACCATCGAGCAGTTTCAGAAGGCGTTCGACGTGAAGCTCGAACGTTTCCAGCATCACAACATGGGCGAGTATCGCGGCCAGGCGGGACCCGTTCATGTTCCCGACGAAGTGCACGACGCCGTCACCGCCGTGCTCGGCCTCGACAGCAAGCCGCAAGCGCGTCCGCATTTCCGTTTCCGGCCGCCGTTCAAACCGGCGCGCGGCCTTACGGCATCGTCGTTTTCGCCGCTCGATCTCGCGCAACTCTATGACTTCCCGGAAGGCGACGGCGCGGGGCAATGCATCGCGATCATCGAGCTCGGCGGCGGTTACAAGACCAGCGACCTGACGGCGTACTTCTCGAAGCTCGGCGTGAAACCGCCGAAAGTGGTGTCCGTCGGCGTGGACGACGCGAAGAACGCGCCCACGGGCAATCCGAATGGTCCGGACGGCGAAGTGACGCTCGACATCGAAATCGCCGGAGCGGTCGCGCCGGGCGCGCGCATCGCGGTGTATTTCGCGCCGAATAGCGACGCAGGCTTCGTCGATGCCGTCAATCGCGCCATTCACGACGACACCAACCAGCCGTCCGTGGTGTCCATCAGTTGGGGCGGACCGGAATCCAACTGGTCGGCGCAATCCATCGGCGCGTTCAACGACGTGCTGCAAAGCGCGGCGGCGCTCGGCGTCACGGTATGCGTGGCATCGGGCGACAGCGGTTCGACCGACGGCGTCGGCGACGGCGCGGATCACGTCGATTTCCCGGCGTCCAGTCCCTACGTGCTCGGCTGCGGCGGCACGAGCGTCGCGGCATCCGCGCAGAAGATCACGAAGGAAGTCGTGTGGAACGACGGCGATCAGGGCGGATCGGGTGGCGGCGGTGTGAGCGGCGTGTTCGCGCTGCCTTCGTGGCAGAAAGGGCTGAGCGTCGCGCATGCCGGCGGCAAGACGACGGCGCTCGCCAAGCGCGGCGTGCCGGATGTATCGGGCGACGCCTCGCCGCAAAGCGGCTACGAAGTGCTGATCGACGGCGAGCAGACGGTCGTCGGCGGCACGAGCGCGGTCGCGCCTTTGTGGGCCGCGCTGATCGCTCGCATCAACGCGATCAACGGTTCCCCCGCGGGCTTCATCAATCCGAAGCTGTACAAGGCGAAGGGCGCGTTCCACGACATCACGCAAGGCGATAACGGCAGTTTCGCGGCAGCGGCGGGATGGGATGCCTGCACGGGGCTTGGCAGCCCGGACGGCGCGAAGATCGCGGCGGCGCTCAAACCCGCGAAGAGCACGAGTTGAGACGGGCAGTGACAGTGAACAACAACCACGATGACGATTCTGGAGCGTTCAAGATGAACTCCGATCCACTGGCAGCAGCAGGCGCAGACAAACCCGAAGAACCGGCGCACGGCAACGCGCACGCAGCGGCGAAGAAAACGCCGAAGAGCAAGGATCAGCCGTACTTCGATCCCGTCGCCTACGGCAACGGTCCCGACGATTCCGTCGAGGCGACCGAAGCCGACGAAAACGCCGCGATCACGCACCATAGCGTGACCGTGGGCGGCGAGAAGATCGCTTACACGGCTACGGTCGGCCACCTCGTGACAGTGGACCCGAGCAGCAGCAAGCCGGATGCGAAGATGTTCTATGTCGCCTTCACGAAGGACGGCGCAAAGGAAGAACAACGGCCGCTCACGTTCTTTTATAACGGCGGGCCGGGCTCGTCTTCGGTGTTCGTGCTGCTCGGTTCGTTCGCGCCGCGCCGCATCAAGACCGCCATGCCGAGCTTCACGCCGCCCGCGCCCTACGAGATGGAGGACAACGCGGACAGTCTTATCGACAAGAGCGATCTGATTTTCATCAATCCCGTGGGAACGGGCTATTCCGCCGCCATCTCGCCGAACAAGAACCGCGACTTCTGGGGCGTGGATCAGGATGCGGATTCGATCAAGCAGTTCATCAAGCGCTATCTGACGAAGAACAACCGCTGGAACTCGCCCAAGTTCTTGTTTGGCGAATCGTATGGCACGGCGCGCAGCTGCGTCCTGGCGTACCGGCTGCATGAAGATGGCGTCGATCTGAACGGCATCACCCTGCAATCGTCGATTCTCGATTATCGCCAGGCGGGCAACCCCGTCGGCGCGCTGCCTACCGCCGCGGCGGATGCGTGGTATCACAAGAAGCTCGGCGTGCATCCCACGCCGACCAACCTCTTGAACTTTGCCGAGGAAGTCGCGGAGTTTTCGCGCTCGGACTATCTCAACGCGTTGCGCAAGTTTCCGCAGACCGACGATGAAGTGGTCGAGAAGCTCTCCGAATACACGGGCATCGACAAGGTGACGCTGCTTGCGTGGAGTCTGGATATCGCGGCTTACGACAGCCGTGGCAATTCGCTCTTTCTGACGACGCTCCTGAAGTCGAAGGGCGAATCGCTCGGCTCGTACGACGGGCGCGTGACGGCTATTTCGACGGGCATCGCGGGCAAGATCGATCCGAACTCGGGCGGCAACGATCCGACCATGACAGCGGTGAGCGGCGTCTACACGACCATGTGGAACAGCTATCTCAACGAGCAGTTGAAATTCACGTCCACTTCGTCATTCACGGACCTTAACGACCAGGCTTTCCTAAACTGGGACTTCAAGCATACGGACCCGACCGGCGAACAGAAGGGACTGGATTCGAAAGGCAACGTCGTGCTCTATACAGCGGGCGATCTGGCCGCCGTGATGGCGCTCAACGTGGATCTCAAGGTCTTGTCCGCGAACGGCCTATATGACTTCGTGACGCCGTTTTATCAGACCATCATCGACCTTCAGCAGATGCCGTTGATCAACAGCGTCGTCAGGCAGAATCTTTCCGCGGCGTTTTATCCATCGGGACATATGGTTTATCTCGACGGAGCATCGCGCACACAACTGAAGGCGGATCTCGCGAAGATGTACAACGAGGCCACGTCGAACCATGCGGCCATGACGCGCATCATCTCCTTGCAGAAGGTAACGGCGGAGAAGGCATTGTCGCCAGCGAATACCGGTGTCTGATGGTCACGAGCGGGCGAGGCTGCGGCTTCGCCCGCCGGGCGTCCCGATGCAAGCGGAAACCCTATCTCCTTCGGGAACAAGGCTTGCGAATGGCCCGAAAGGCTAAAAGCAATCTTCCCCAAGGAGTCCCCTCAAATGGCAACAAAGAAGCAACCCACGAATAGCACCGCGCGTCCGCCTTCGCAGAGCCCGAACGCCGCGACCAACAAGAAGATCGAATCGCTCGAAGCCTTCCGCAGCGATGCAACGAATCAAGCCCTGACCACGAACCAGGGTGTAAAAGTCTCCGATAACCAGAACACGCTGCGCGTTGGAGCGCGCGGTCCGTCGCTGCTCGAAGACTTCATCATGCGTGAAAAAATCACGCACTTCGACCACGAGCGTATTCCGGAGCGCATTGTTCATGCGCGCGGTTCGGCGGCGCATGGCGTGTTCAAGGTCTACGAGTCGCAAGCCGAATTGACCAAGGCCGGTTTCCTGCAAAACCCGTCGAAAGAGACGCCGGTCTACGTGCGCTTCTCCACCGTGCAAGGCTCGCGCGGTTCCGCCGATACCGTGCGCGACGTGCGCGGCTTCGCGGTCAAGTTCTACACCGACGAAGGCAACTTCGATATGGTCGGCAACAACATGCCCGTGTTCTTCATCCAGGACGCGATCAAGTTTCCCGACTTCGTGCACGCCGTCAAACCGGAGCCGCATAACGAGATTCCGCAAGGCGCGTCGGCGCATGACACCTTCTGGGATTTCGTCTCGCTCGTGCCCGAGTCGGCGCATATGGTGATGTGGGCGATGTCCGACCGCGCCATTCCCAAGAGTCTGCGCACCATGGAAGGCTTCGGCATTCACACGTTCCGTTTCGTGAACGCGGAAGGCAAGGGGCGCTTCGTCAAGTTCCACTGGCGGCCGACCATCGGTTCGGCTTCGCTCCTGTGGGACGAGGCGCAGAAGATCGCGGGTAAGGATGCCGATTACCATCGCCGCGATTTGTGGGAAGCCATCGACAAGGGCAACTATCCCGAGTGGGAACTGGGCGTGCAGATTGTCGAGGAAGAGGACGAGCACAAGTTCGACTTCGATCTGCTCGATCCGACCAAGATCATTCCCGAGGAACTCGTGCCGCTCAAGATGATCGGCAAGATGACGCTCAACCGCAATCCCGACAACTTCTTCGCGGAAACCGAGCAGGTCGCGTTCTGTCCGGGACATATCGTGCCGGGCATCGACTTCACGAACGACCCGCTCCTGCAAGGACGTCTTTTCTCCTACACCGATACGCAGATCAGCCGTCTGGGCGGCCCGAACTTCCACGAGTTGCCGATCAACCGCCCGATCGCGCCGCTGCATAACGGTCAACGCGACGCGATGCATCGCCAGACCATCGACAAGGGTCAGGCTTCCTACGAGCCGAATTCCATCGATGGCGGCTGGCCGAAGGAAACGGCGCCGGCAGCATCGGGCGGCGGCTTCGAAACCTACACGGAACGCGTGGACGGCGAGAAGATTCGCGTGCGCAGCCCGTCGTTTGCCGACCATTTCTCGCAAGCAACGCTCTTCTGGAACAGCCAGACGCAGCCAGAGAAGGATCACATCGTCGGCGCGTATTCATTCGAGTTGAGCAAGGTAGAGCGCAAGTTCATTCGCGAACGCGAACTTGCTCTGCTTGCGAACATCGACGAGGTATTGGCCGCGCGCGTCGCGGAAAATCTCGGCATGCCCGCGCCCAAGAAAAACGCGAGCCCGGAGCAACTCGGCAAGTCGTCGGTGACGGAATCGCCGGCGCTGTCGATCATCGCCAAGGCCGTGCCGTCGATCAAGACGCGCAAGGTCGCGATTCTTGCCGCGAAGGGCGCGGATGCCGCGAGCATCAAGGCCGTCAAGGAAGCGCTTGCGGCGGGCGGCGCGCAAGCGCTCGTGATCTCGCCGACGCTCGGGTTCCCTGCCGAAGGTATCGAAGCGGACGCCACCATCCTCGGCATGCCGTCCATCATGTTCGACGGAATGATCATCGCGGACGGCAAGGCAAGCGCGAAGACGCTGTCCGAATCCGGCGACGCGCGTCACTTCGTGCTCGAATCGTTCAAGCATCTGAAGGCGATCGGCGCGATTGGCGACGGCGAGGATGTGCTTGCCGCATCGCATCTGCCTGGCGGCGATGAAGGCGTGGTCGTCGGCAGCGACGCGAAGACCGTCCTCAAGACCTTCATCGAAGCACTGGGCAAGCATCGCGTGTGGTCGCGCGCGCAGAAGGCGGAGTCGGTGCCCGCATAATCGCCCGGCAGCACGCGTTTCGCGCCGTGCAACGCAGGGCGCGTGCGTGGGCGCGCCGGCGATAGGCGCGCCGGCGCGTTTTTGAGACACTGGCCGCACCGCTCGATTTCGGGGGTGCGGCTTGTTTCATTCTGCGATTCGTCGAGCTGACGGAACACGGCGACAGCGTTCGCGCCGTTTGCTGTGGACGCTTTGTGTGCTGCTCGGCTGTTGGCTCGGCAATGCCTTCGCGGCGCCGCCACTGATCGTCGGCGCGGTGCCGGGCATGGTTCCGCCGCTCGAACTGGCCGTGTCTGGCGCGCCATCCGATTCGTCGGCGTTGCGCGGCATTTCGGTCGATGTTCTGAACGCCATTTCCGAGCCGCTCGGGATGACGCCGCAATGGCGCCTGTATCCGGATCGTCCCGCGATGCTGGCCGCGCTCGAACGCGGCGAGATCGACATGGCGACGAGTTCGGCGGGCTTCGATGCCGGTGCGCCGCTCGAACTGAGCCATTCGTATTTTCCCGTGAAGCCGGTGTATTTCGCGCCGCTCGCGGCACATACGCCGACGCATCGGCTCGCTTATGTCGACACGCAGATGGACCCCGCGCGGTTGCATGCGGCGTATCCGTCCTTGCAGCCGGAGGCGTATCCGGATGTGCTCGCCGCCGCGCTGGCCGTCTCGCTCGGCCGTGCCGACGGCTTCGTCGGCGACGTGACGACCGCCGTGTATGTCATCAGTCATCTGGACTTGCCGAACATCGGCGCGCGCGGTTTCACTCCGTTCGATGCAGACGGCTATCGCTTTGCTTTCGCAGCCAACCGGCCGGCCGCGCGCGCATTGCGTGAGCGTGTCGATGCCGCGCTGGCGCAGTTGCCGCCGAATTTCCTGCTGACGATGAACGCGCGCTGGTACGTTTCGATGACCGCGGTGACGCTGGATCGTCCGCTCGACTTGACACCCGAGCAGCGCGCGTGGATCAAGGCGCATCCAGTCGTGCATTACTCGATGCTTTCGCAAATTCCGCCGCTCATGTTCCGCAATTCGCACGGCGAACCTGCGGGTCTCGCCGCCGACCTGCTCGATGTAATCTCGCGGGGAACGGGCTTGCGCTTCGAGGCGCGTATGCGCGGTTCTTTGTCTCAGATTGCCGCGGACCTGACGAGCGGCAAGTCCATGTTCACGCCCTACGGCGTTTCCCCCGCATGGCAACCGGTGCCGCTCACGGCGTCCGTGCCGTTCGGCGAGAGCCTGGTCGGCATCGTCACGCGTGCGGGTCAGGCGCCCCTGCGCGATGAGACCGCGCTCGCGAACAAGCGGGTGGCGCTCCCGGCCGGGATTTCGGCCCTGGCGTTGAAGCGTGAATTCGTGCGGCATCTGCGCATCGTCGAGATGCCGTCATTCGACGCGCAGTTCAGCGCGGTCGTGAACGGCGATGCCGACGCGGCTTTGGTCGATCTGACGCTCGCCAATTACGCGGTCGCCAATCCTTACCGCGGCAAGCTCGTGGTGAGCGGCGTGCTTTCCGGCAAACCGCTCGAGCAAGGCTTTTTCGTCTTGCGCAATGAGCCGATCTTGCTCGGCATCATCAACGACGCGATTGGCCATCTTCGCGCTTATCAACTCGAAGCGCTGCGCGGGCGCTGGCGGCTTGGCGATCATCCTGAGACGTTATGGGAGCGCCGCCGTCCGCAAGTCGAGGTAGGCGCGCTGCTTGGCGGTGCGCTTGTTTTCGCGCTGATCGGCTGGGCGGTGTCACTGCGCACACAGATCGTGCGCCGGATTGCCGCCGAACAGGCAATGCGCGCGGCGAAGGAGGAAGCCGAAACGGCGAACCGCGCCAAGTCGACGTTCCTCGCCACCATGAGCCACGAAATCCGCACGCCGATGAACGCGGTACTCGGCCTCATCGAACTGGAACTGCGCGCGCCCGGCGAGCGCGCCGCGACCGAACGCGCGCTCGGCACGGCGCATCGCGCGGCGGCGGATTTGCTCGGCATGATCGACGATCTGCTCGACGTCGCGAAAATCGAAGCCGAGCGGCTGGTCCTCACGCCCGCGCCGCTCGAACTCGAAACGTGGATGACGAGCGTGGCCGCGATATACGAGCCCGCCGCGCGCGCCAAGGGCATCGCGTTGATCGTGCGCCGCGCGGATTCGGGCGAAGTCTGGTTGCTTGCCGACGGGCAGCGTTTGCGGCAAGTCGTCGGCAATCTGCTATCGAACGCGATCAAGTTCACGGATATCGGGGCGGTGACGCTCGACTACCGTGTAGACGCGCCACAGGCCGGCACGCGGGCGCTGACATTCGCGGTCGCGGACACGGGCGTGGGCATCGCGCCCGAGCGGCAAGGCGCGCTTTTCACGCCGTTCGTGCAGGCACACGATGGCGGCGCGCGCCGCTATTCGGGCACGGGCCTTGGCCTCACCATCTGCAAGCGGCTCGTCACGATGATGGGCGGCGAGATCACGCTCGAAAGCGAGCCGGGACGCGGCACACGCTTTACGGTCTGCGTGAGCTTGCCGGAGGCGTCGGCGTCCGAAGCGGGACGCGCGCCGGAGCACGCATCGGTGGCTCCGACCGGTGCGACGCTCGCGGGCTTGCGGGTACTCGTCGTCGACGATCATCCGGCGAACCGGATCGTGCTCGAAGGGCAGATCAGGCTGCTCGGCGGCGCGCCGCAATTGGCCGTCGATGGCCGCAGCGCGCTCGTCCGCTATCGCGGCGATCCATCCGCGTTCGATGTGATCCTCACCGATTGCTCGATGCCCGAAATGAGCGGCGAGGAACTCGCGCAGGCAATCCGCGGGGACGAAGGCGCGCGCGTGCAAAAGGCGCGGCCGTTGCCTGTCGTCGGCCTCACGGCGAACGCGCAACCGGAGGCGGCGCAACGCGCGGTCGCGGCAGGCATGACGATGTGCCTCGTGAAGCCCATCTCGCTCGACGGCCTGCGCGATGCGCTCGTCGCGGCGACCGAAGGTGTAGCGCGGCGAAGCGGGCCGGTGCGGGAGAAAGCGGCAGAAGTCTTCGACAGCGCGCTTGTCGCGAGTTACGGCGATCAGGCCGCGACGCTCGCCGGCACCCTCAAATCCGCGCATGCGCAAGACCTCATCGACGCAGAAACCGCGTTCGATGCTTGCGACCACGCGTTCTTGCGCGACATCGCGCATCGCATGAAAGGGGCGGCGTCGCTGGTCGGCGCCGTGCGCTTCACCGATGCATGCGTCGCCTTGCAGCACGTATGCGATCGCGCCATCGACGAAGACCGCAACGGCGAGGACGACGCCAGCATCGCGGTCGCTTACGGCTCCTTTCATGCCGAGGCGCTTGCGCTCGGCCGCGCGCTCGACGCCGCGCTTGCGTCTTCGAGTGCGGCGAGTGCGGCGCAGACCTTGCCGCACGCATCCACGGATCGGCGCGCGGACTTTTGAGCCACAGCGCGATGCACGCCTCTGGTGTGTTCTAATGCGATTGTTCAATATCTCAAAAATAAGCGGCGTCGCATTGGCCGCATGATGAATTGCACTTCCGAGGCATGGATCGAAGGGATATACCCATCTTCAAGCGACGCTTCGCGCGTCACGCTTATGCGACCGCTGCCGCTCGTCCCGCGCGCGCGGCGTTTGGCGCGCTCCTGATCACGCTCAATGGCGCGCTCATGGTGTGGCCTGCAGGCTCGCGGGCGCAGCGTCCCGATTGGCTCGATCCGCATGTCACGCAGTCGACCATCGTCGAGACGATCTGCGTGCCGGGTTATGTCGATCGCGTGCTGCCGTCGTTCGAGACGCAGATGCGCCAGAAAGAAAAACTGCTCAAGCAACGTGGCATCGATGCTTCGTTCGCATCCGAATATGCGCTGGATCATCGCATGCCCGTATTGCTCGGCGGCTTGCCCAATGCGCCCGCGAATCTCGATCTGCGCCGCTGGGAAGGCCGTGCCGGACAGCGCCGCAAGGAGCGGCTCGCGGTCTATCTCAAACGCTGTGTCTGCACCGGCGACATGACGCTGAAGGATGCGCAGTCGACCATGTCCGGCGACTGGCCGAACCGCTATCCGAATTTGTCCAGCATGACGTGCGGCGCGTTCTCGGGCCCATCGACGGAATGAACTTTGCTGCGCCAGATGCAACGAACGAAGCCGGTGCGCGTCTTTGCGTGCATCGGTTCTTGAATGTTCGGGGCTGGGCGATCGATATGGATCGCCAGGCTTGAGTCTGGTCAGGCAAGGCGGATTAATCAATGCATCTGGCAGGGAAAAGAGAAACAGCATTTGGCGCGAGAGCAATCGTCGTTGGAGTGGCTGCCGCGCTTGTGGCGTATGCGGGGGCGGTCGGTGCGCAGCAGGCGCGCCTTGCGCCAGAGTCCGCTTCGGCATCTTCTTCGAATGGAAGTGCGCCGTCGGGTTTGCAGCGAAGCACATCGCCTGCGAACGTGCTCCAGGGGCACGTTACGTCGACGCCCGCATCGCCGCCGTTGATTCCAGGCGCAAGCGTGCCATTGAGTACAAGCGCGCCCGAACGCGCATTGCCCGGCATGCCGGTGCCGATGAAGCCGCAAGTTGCTTCGGGAGCTTCGGAGGCGTCGACGGCCTCTGCTGCATCGGCTGCATCGACCGTGGAACCGGCATCGGCCGCGAGTGCCGCATCGGAGGCCGAGGCGCCCGAAGTCCCGCTGCCGGCCGAACCGCCCGAGCCCAACTTGGCGCAACGCCATGGCCTGCCGCCCGCCGGAGCCTTCGCCATGCGACAGACTTTCGCGAAAGAGGTGGACCGGCGTCTCAGCGTTTCCCAAGCGGATCAGCAGGCCTACGGTCGCGTGTTGCAGCATGCGCTCGATGAAAGCGGACATGGCGATCTCGCCAATGAGTTCGTCGTGCTGGTCGATCGCAGCGCGAACGTGCAGGCGCTCATGCTTTTCTTCCGCGCGAAGCCGGCCGATGCCTGGTCGCTGATCGGCGCATCGCCGGTATCGACGGGACGGCCGGGCACTTACGATCACTTCGTCACGCCGCTCGGCGTGTTTCAGCACGTGCCGGGCAACATGGATTTTCGCGCGGAAGGCACGCTCAACGAGTTCAAGATTCGAGGATACGGCGCGCGCGACATGCGCATCTACGACTTCGGCTGGGCCGATGGCGAGCGCGGCTGGGGCAAGGGCGGCATCTCGCCGATGCGCTTCCAGATGCACGCCACCGATCCGCAGAAACTCGAACCGCTTCTCGGCATGCGCCATTCGAAAGGCTGCGTGCGCATACCGTCGACGCTCAATACTTTCTTCGATCATCGCGGCATCCTCGACGCGCAATATGAAGCCCGTGCCGCCGAAGGTCAGTCGATGTGGATACTCAAGTCCACGCGTAACGCGACGTCCTGGGCGGGTCACTTTCTGGTCGTCGTCGATACGGCGAGAAAGGCGCGTCCGGCATGGTCGCCGGGTCCGGGGAAGGCGGTGCGTGCGAATATCCCGGCGGGCGCCGATACGGCCGATTGACGGCTATTTCGCCCGCGCCAGCAACACGCCCACGAGCGCCGCCCCGAACCCCGCGATCTGCGCCGGCCCGAGCGTTTCGCCAAACGCCAGATAGCCTTCGATCGCGGCAAGCGGCGGTGCGAGAAACAGCAGCGCGGTGGCACGCGAGGCATCGCCACGGCGGACCATCCACACGAAAAGCGTGGTCGCGGCACCCGAGAGCATCACGATGCCCCATCCAAGCGAAACCCAAGTCGTCGCCGAAGCAATGAAGCGATGTTCCCCGAGCGCGAAAATCAGCAGTAACGCGACGAGCGCGGCGCCCGCATTCTGCAGCGCGCTCGCGCTGCGGATATCGGCGCGTGCCAGCGAGCTCTTCTGATACAGCGTGCCCGCGGTAATCGCCAGGACGGCGAGCAGCGCCGCCATGACGACGAGCCATGAAGGCGCGGCTCCGTGTGTCGATGACGCATGACCCGTCATCACCTTCGGCGCAAGCACGAGCGCCACGCCAGTGAGCCCCAGCACGAGCCCGCTCCATGCACGCGGCGACAGACGTTCGCCGAAGAAGCGCGCGGCAAACGCAGCGGTCAGAAGCGGTTGCAACGCGCCGAGCAGCGCCATGATGCCCGCAGTCAGCCCCTGTGCGACGGCCCAATAACCCGCGCCCAGATAAACGCCTTGCAGCAGCGCGCCTGCAAGCAGATGCCGTAGAACATCGGCGCCTTTCGGCCAGCTTGCCCGGCTTGCGAGCGCCACGACGACAAACAGCAACGCCGTGCCGCAGAAGCGCGCGAACAGGTACACGTTCGGATCGACGTAAGGGGTAATCGCGCGCGCGACGATAAAGCCTGTCGACCAGAGTAGGACGAAGACCGGTGCGGCCAGCAAGGAGAGCATCGTCAATCAGGCGTTTGGCGGAAAGGCCGAAGTATGCGGATGTGCATGCACCGCGTCTTGTCCAATCCTGCACCGCTTACGGCATTCACGTGTCTGTCACACGGCTCTGCAATGCTTCGACACCAGCGCAGCACCCGAGCCGCGTCACCTTATCTCACCGGATCAATCACGAAATGACTCGCGACCTTCGCCTCGCACGCACGATGCTGCCGGCCATCGCCGCCTTGATGGCGTTTGCAACCTCGCCGGCACACGCAGCCGATGCCGTCGTCCTCTACACGGCGGACGGCCTCGAAAATCTCTACAAGGACGTGCTCCCGGCTTTCGAGAAGAAGGAAGGCGTCAAGGTCAATATCGTCACGGCGGGCAGTGGCGAAGTGGTGAACCGCGCGAGCGTCGAGAAAGATTCGCCCAAGGCGGACGTGCTCGTGACCTTGCCGCCGTTCATCCAGCAAGCATCGCAGAGCGGCCTGCTGCAGCCGTACCAGAGTGTGAACTACAAGAACGTGCCGGCTATCGCCAAGGCGAACGACGGCGCGTGGGCCACCTTCGTCAACAACTACTTTTCTTTCGCCATCAATCCGGAAGTCACGAAGAGCGCGCCGAAGACCTTCGCCGATCTCTTGCATCCGAACTACTCGGGCAGGATCGCATATTCGAATCCGGCGACGGCGGGCGACGGCATGGCGGTCATCATCCTGACGTCGGCCCTGATGGGCGAAGACAAAGCGTTCGATTATCTGAAGTCGCTCGAACGAAGCGCGAAGTTCCATACCAAGGGCACGGGTTATCTCGATGTGCTGCTCTCGCGTAACGAGATCGCCTTCGCCAATGGCGACCTGCAAATGGATCTCGACGATGCCGCGAACGGCGGTCTGTCCATCAAGCCGCTTTTCCTGTCGCATCAGAACGGCGACGCGCCCACCACGTTCCAGTTGCCCTACGCAATCGGTCTCATCAAGAGCGGGCCGAATCAGGCAGCGGGCAAGAAGCTGATCGACTATCTGATGTCCGCGGAAGTGCAGTCGAAAGTGCCGGACATCTACGGCATTCCGGCGCGCACCGATGTCGCGCTCGGCGGCAAGAACGGCGAAGCGGTGAAGCAGGCAATTGCCGGCGTGAAGCTGATTCCGGTGGACTGGAACGAAGTCATGCAGAAGAAGGCTGGCTGGACCGAGCGCTGGAAGAATGAAGTGATCGGCCAGTCGGGCAAGGAGACCGAGGTCGTGAAGCCGAAGTCCTGACGTGAATACGTTTGCTCTGAGCTCGTCCGGAAATGCGCTCGCTCATGAACACGAAGCGCGATCCGGCGTGCATATCGAAGGACTCACGGTGCGCTTCGGCGCGCGCACCGTGCTCGATCAACTATCGCTGCACATCGAACGTGGCGAGTTCCTGACGGTACTCGGCAGAAGCGGCTGCGGCAAGACCACGCTGTTGCGCTTCATCGCCGGATTCATTCAGCCCGATGCCTTCGCGGGCGCGCTTTTTATCGCGGGCCGCGAACTCACGCACGTGCCGCCGCATCAACGTAATCTCGGCTTGCTATTCCAGAGCTATGCGCTCTTTCCGCATCTTTCCGTATTCGATAACGTCGCCTTCGGCCTGCGCGCGCGCAAGCTGAAGACGGGCGAAATCGCGCGCCGCGTCGCCGATGCGCTCAAACTCGTGCAACTCGCCGATGCCGGCCACGTCATGCCCGCGCAACTCTCGGGCGGTATGCAGCAGCGTGTGGCGCTTGCCCGCGCGCTCGTCATCGAGCCGGATGTGCTCTTGCTCGACGAACCGCTTTCGGCGCTCGATGCCAACCTCCGCGCGTCCGTGCGCAGCGAGCTGAAGGCGTTGCACGAGCGCTTGCCGAATCTGACTATCGTTTGTGTGACGCACGATCAGGACGATGCGCTCGTGCTGTCCGACCGCACGCTTCTTATGCGCGATGGCCGTATCGCGCAACTCGGTTCGCCGCGCGAGTTGTACGACGCGCCGAACGACGGCTTCGTCGCGCGCTATCTCGGTGCCGCGAATCTGCTGCCGCCGCGCGTGGTGTATCCCGTCGGCGACGCGCGCCACGACGAACGCGAGCGGCTTGCGTGCATTCGGCCGGAGCGCTTCTCCATCGTGCCGCTCGGCGATGGGCCGTTGCACGGCACGATTGCATCGGTCGAATGGTATGGCGCGTCGCTCTCGATTTCCGTCGCGCTCGATGCGTGGCCCAACGAGCCCGTACTGGTTTCGACGCAGCGCGGCCACACGCGCATGCCGGAAAAGGGCGCGCGCGTTTCCCTGACCTTCGAGGCTGACGATGTCGTCCTTGTCCATCCCTGAAGAGGCCGCCGGGCGAGCGCAGGACGGCCAGGCGACAATCGCCGCGCGGCGCGGCAAGAAGGGGCAATGGCAGTTGTGGTTCATCCTCGTGTTCGTGCTGGGGCCGCTCGTCGTCTATCCGCTCTCGCGCCTTGCCATGTTGAGCGTGACCGGGCCGCACGGCTTCACGCTACACGCCTACACCGCGTTCTTCGGCAATCCGGAGACGCGCGGCGTGATCGGCACGACGCTCGGCATCCTCTTCGCAAGCGCAAGTCTCGCGTCATTGCTTGGCGTCGCGCTCGCGTCGATGCTGTTCTTCCGGCCGTTTCCCGGCGCGAAGCTCGTCACGCGTTTCCTCGAGTTGTTCGTGGCGTTCCCTTCGTTCCTCGTGGCATTCACGCTGATTTTTCTTTATGGCTCGCAGGGGTCGGTGAGCATCGGCTTGCAACGGCTTTTTTCGCTCGATACCCCGCCGCTCGATTTCCTCTTCGGCATCGGCGGCGTAATTCTCGCGGAGGTCGTGTTCTATGCGCCGTTCGTGGTGCGCCCGACGCTCGCTTCATACGCCATGCTCGACATGCGTCTCGTCGAGGCCGCGAAAAGTCTCGGCGCGGGCGGCTGGATGGTCGCGACCAAGGTCGTGTTGCCGCTTGCGTGGCCGGGAATCGCGGCGGGCACTATCTTGTGCTTCCTCCTGACGCTCAACGAGTTCGGCATTCTGCTCGTTTTGGGCAGCGCACATCTCATCACCTTGCCAATTGCCATTTACAGCGCGGCGACCGTCGATCTCGACTTGCCGACCGCAGCGGCGGGATCGGTCGTGATGTTGCTGATGTCGCTCTCGCTCTATGCGCTTTATCGACGCTTGCAAAGACGCTGACATGCAACTTTCGACCTCGTTCAAACCTGGAAAGCCAGTCTCGCTGATGCGCGCGCTCGTTGCGTTCCTGGCGGCGCTCGTGTGCTTCTGGCTCTTCGTGTTGCCGGTGGTCGTGGTGGCGTTGTCGAGCGTCGCGTCGCACTGGTCGGGCACGATCTTCCCCGATGGCTTCAGCACGCGCTGGTTCGGGCGCCTCGGCTCCAGCGATTTCGACGCGCTGACGACAAGCCTTTGTGTCGGCTTCGGCGTCGCGATCCTCGGCACCGCGCTGGGATTGTGGCTTGCGTTGGCGCTGGAGGGCCGTGACCGGCGCGGCCTGGGCGCATTCGTCGATGCCATTGCAATGATGCCGAACGGCGTACCGAGCGTGGTATTGGGCCTTGCGGTACTGATTGCGTATCACAAGCGTCCGCTGGACCTGTCCGGCTCGGCGGCGATCGTCGTCATGGTGCAACTCGCGCTGGTCTTGCCATTTTGTTACCGCTGCGCGGCGGCTGCATTGCGACCGGAATTGACGACCTTGCGCGAGGCCGCCGCGAGCCTTGGCGCGCCGCCGCGCATGGTGTTGTGGCGCGTGGTGTTACCGCAACTCGTCCCGGCGATAAGAGCGAGCCTGGCGTTGGGATTCGCGCTATCGCTCGGCGAATTGGGCGCGACATTGACGGTGTATCCGCCGGGCTTCGCGACCGTGCCGATAGTCGTGGTGGGGCAAGTGAATCGAGGGTATTACTTGCCGGCATCGGCGCTATCGCTGATATTGCTGGCGGCGTCGCTGGCGGCGCTGTTGTTGATAGCGGTCCGCGCACCAAGACGAATTGATAAATGAAAACGCTACGGAAGCCGAAGCAAAGCCCAATGAAGAACTTGCCGAGCGCATCCAACGGCCGCGCGTCGCACTAAGCCGGAAGCACCAAGCGTTACACCAGTCAGACAATCTGCGAGACCAGCGAGTCCCATGAGCGCCAGGAACGGCGATTGAGCAAGGCCGACACTTAGGCGCGTGCCGGCGTAGAACTCAGTCCTGACCACGCGCCCGATCAGCGGGCAGGATGAAGGCTGCTTTCCTCGGTGACTTTCATTGCAGCAATAGAGGAAGCTACACCCCCGCCGGGGAGGCGGCTACTGAACCAGACTGCAAGAGGAGATAGCAAATTCCCCGTCGCAGGGACGGCGGCGACTGATGGAAACCGCAAGCCAAGAAAGCAAAATTCCCCGAACCGGCAAGATCAACCGCCCACGGAAAATCAGGCGTCAGCGACCCACCGCATGTCATACCAAAAAAAATAAAACTGGCGTAACCTGCACCTTCAGGCCACGACCGCAACCCGCGCGAACAGGGAGCCAGGCAAGCCGCAGGCCAAAAAGCACTGAACTCCCACCACGCTTTCGCTGTCGTTGCATATGTTGCAAATACCGGAGGTTTCGATGACATCCGTCGATCTGGAATTCGACCAGCTCAACAGCAGTGTCGATGCGCTACGGCGCTCCATCTCGAATCGCCTGATGTACGGCGTCGGCAAGGACGCGGTTACCGCGCAGCCGCGCGACTGGCTCAATGCCGTGGAGCTCGCCGTGCGCGACCGCCTCGTCGCACGCTGGATGCGCACCACACGGCAACAATACGAACAGGACGTGAAGCGCGTCTATTACTTGTCGATGGAATTTCTCATCGGCAGAACCTTCACCAACGCGCTGCTTGCCCTCGGCATTCATGACGAAGTCCGCGAAGCGTTATCGGGCCTCGGCATCGATCTCGCCTCGCTCGAAGACCTCGAACCGGATGCCGCGCTTGGCAACGGCGGCCTTGGCCGGCTCGCAGCCTGTTTCCTCGATTCGATGGCGACGGTCGGCGTGCCCGGTTTCGGCTACGGCATTCGCTACGAGTACGGGATGTTCCGGCAGACCATCGTCGATGGCAATCAGGTCGAAATGCCCGATTACTGGCTGCGCGCGGGCAACCCGTGGGAGTTTCCGCGCCCCGAGGTGACGTACACGGTGCACTTCGGCGGGCGCACGGTGCAGCACGACGATCGTACCGACTGGATCGATACCGAGCACGTCAACGCGATGGCCTACGACACGGTCATTCCCGGCTACGCCACCACCGCGACGAATACGCTGCGCCTGTGGTCGGCGCGCGCCACCGACGAGTTCGATCTCTCCGCGTTCAATCAGGGCGACTATCGGCGCGCGGTCGAAGCGAAGAACACGTCGGAGCACGTCTCGCGCTTGCTGTATCCGGATGACTCGACGCAAGCCGGCCGCGAATTGCGTCTGCGTCAGGAATATTTCTTCGTCTCCGCGACGATGCAGGATCTGATCCGCCGCTATCAGCGCACGCATACGCATTTCGGGCGTCTCGCGGAAAAGGTCGCGGTGCATCTGAACGACACGCACCCCGTGCTCGCCATCCCCGAACTCATGCGCCTGCTCGTGGACCGTCACGGCGTGCCGTGGGACAAGGCGTGGAAGCTGATTCAGCAGATGTTCTCCTACACGAATCACACGTTGATGCCCGAAGCGCTCGAAACGTGGGATGTCGAAATGTTGTCGCGTCTGTTGCCGCGGCATCTGGAGATCATCTTCGAGATCAACGCGCAGTTTCTGAAGCAAGTGACCGAGAAGTTCGGCCGCGACGTGGAACTGATCCGCCGCATTTCGCTCGTCGATGAATACGGCCAGCGGCGCGTGCGGATGGCGCATCTGGCGATCGTCGCGAGTCACAAGGTGAATGGCGTCTCGAAGCTGCACTCGCAACTGATGACGCAGAACATTTTCGCCGACTTCGCGCGCATGTACCCGGAGCGCTTCACCAATGTGACGAACGGCATTACGCCGCGTCGCTGGCTCGCGCAAGCGAGTCCGTCGCTGTCATCGCTCATCGACAAGCGGCTTGGACCGCGCTGGCGCAGCGACTTGTTCGAACTCGGCCGGCTGCGCGAATGGCGCGACGACCCCGAGTTCCAGAAGGCGTTTCAGGACGCGAAGTTCGCCAACAAGCTGCGCCTCGTCGAGCGCGCCAAACGCGAAGCCAACGCGATCATCAATCCCGAAGCGCTGTTCGACTTGCAGGTGAAGCGCATCCACGAATACAAGCGGCAGTTGCTCAACATCTTGTATACGATCGTGCGCTACAACCGTATTCGCGAGAATCCCGAGCAGGACTGGACGCCGCGTGTGGTCATGTTCGCGGGCAAGGCGGCTTCGGCCTACAAGATGGCGAAGAGCATCATCAAGCTCATCAACGATGTCGCGAAGAAGATCAACGCGGA
Organism: Caballeronia sp. LZ003; assembly: GCF_031451465.1. Classification (NCBI taxonomy): domain Bacteria; kingdom Pseudomonadati; phylum Pseudomonadota; class Betaproteobacteria; order Burkholderiales; family Burkholderiaceae; genus Caballeronia; species Caballeronia sp. LZ003. Next base: position 339,421 of record NZ_JARUXJ010000004.1, read on the forward strand.
CCCGCTCGTCGGCGACAGGCTCAAGGTAGGCTTCGTCCCGAACTACGGCGTGAGCGTGGCGGAGCTCATCATTCCCGCCGCGAACTTATCGCAGCAGATTTCGATGGCTGGCACCGAGGCATCGGGCACCGGCAACATGAAGCTTGCGTTGAACGGCGCGCTGACCATCGGCACGCTGGATGGTGCGAACATCGAAATTTGCGACGCGGTGGGCCGCGAAAACATCTTCATCTTCGGCAACACGACCGACGAGATCGAAACGCTGCGGGCGGCGGGCTACAGGCCACGGCAAATCTACGAGGACAATCCGGAGCTCAAGGTGGCGCTGGACCAGATTCGCCTCGGACACTTCTCGCCGGAAGAGCCGCACCGTTTCTACGACATCTTTCATACGCTCGTGGATTGGGGCGATCACTACATGGTGCTCGCGGACTTCGACAGCTTCGACAAGACGCAAACCGAGGTCGATCTCAAGTACCGAGACAAGGAAGCGTGGACGAAGAGCGCGATCGAGAACGTCGCCGGAATGGGGATATTTTCATCAGACCGGACCATCGCGGAATATGCCCGCGATATCTGGCACGTCGAGCCGCTGAATCTGACTTGACGATGGCTTGAACTGAAGTAAGTGCCGCGCGCGGGTACGTCCCGCGCGTGTTCTTTAGTAGCGGCGTCAGGCTTGCGGCTTTGCGGCCGCTGTCTGCGCATGTTTCGCGACCGCGTCGCCGACCAGCGCGGCCACGCGATCCGCAAATTCCTCGTCTTTCGTGATGATGACTTCGCGCTCGCCTTCGGGCGTTGCGACCATCAATTGATAGATCACGTCCTGCGTGATCCACGACAGATAGCCGACCACGGCCACCATGATGCCGAGTACGAGCGCCGGCCCCGAACCCGTTGCGATGCCCACGCCGATTCCCGCGAGCCCGATCAGCGCAAGGATGATCGGCAGCGGCTTCTTGCGCGATATCTTCACGACCCGCGCGGCGCGCAGATCGCGCAGCGGAATCAACTGGCCCGAGGCCGACAGGCCGACGCGCGAGAGCGTGACGCCGCGTTCGTTGAACGGTGTATCCATATGCAATTGAGATCGAAAATTGACGGCAGCTAAACCGGGCAGATTACCAGACCGCGCGCCGCGATGACACGCATCGCATTGACGAAACGCATGTGGACGCTTGCGTATCGGACATTTCCGATATATGATTCGTTTTAAGACGATGCGGCGAAGCTTCCGCCGTCGGACGAACGAGCAACGAAATGGACATCGACGCAATTCACAAGGCCCTTGCCAACCCGCTTCGCCGCGAGATTCTCGAGTGGCTGAAGACGCCGGAGCTGCACTTTCCCGAACAGGAATTGCCGCACCTGCATGGCGTGTGCGCGGGGCAAATCGATGGGCGCTGCGGCATGTCGCAGTCCACCGTTTCGGCGCATCTCTCGACCTTGCAAAAAGCCGGGCTCGTCACCACGAAGCGCGTGGGGCAATGGGTGTTCTTCAAGCGCGACGAAACGGTCATACAGGCGTTTCGCGATTCCATCGGGAATCTCTGAGCGCGGCAGCCCTTTCCACGGCGAACCTTCTTTACATTTATTCAGGATACCTTACATCTATGCCGACTCTTTTCGATCCGCTCAAAGTAGGCGCGTTGACGCTCAAGAACCGCATCATCATGGCGCCGCTCACGCGGCAACGTGCAGGCGTGGAACGCGTGCCTAACGCGTTGATGGCGCAGTATTACGCCGACCGCGCATCGGCTGGTCTCATCTTGAGCGAAGCCACCTCGGTCACGCCGCAAGGCTTGGGCTACGCGGATACCCCCGGCATCTGGTCGGACGAACAAGTCGAAGGCTGGAAGCTCGTGACGCACGCCGTGCACGAAGCGGGCGGCAAGATCTTCCTGCAACTGTGGCACGTCGGCCGTATTTCGGACCCTATCTTCCTGAACGGCGAACTGCCGGTTGCGCCGAGCGCGATTGCAGCAAGCGGACACGTGAGCCTCGTGCGCCCGCAGCGTCCGTTCGTGACGCCGCGCGCACTGGAACTCGATGAAATCGAAGGCGTGGTCGCGGCTTATCGCAAGGGCGCGGAAAACGCGAAGCGCGCGGGCTTCGACGGCGTGGAAGTGCATGGCGCGAACGGCTACCTGCTCGACCAGTTCCTGCAGGACAGCACCAACAAGCGTACCGACGAATACGGCGGCGCAATCGAAAACCGCGCGCGTCTCATGCTCGAAGTGGTCGATCAATGTATCGACGTATGGGGCGCGGATCGCGTGGGCGTGCATCTGGCGCCGCGCGCCGATTCGCACAGCATGGGCGACAGCGACCGCGCCGCGACTTTCGGTTACGTCGCGCGCGAACTCGGCAAGCGCAACGTGGCGTTCATCGCCGCGCGCGAGTCGGAAGGCGCCGACAGTCTCGGGCCGCAACTGAAGAAGGCGTTCGGCGGCGTGTATATCGCCAACGAAGGCTTCACCAAGCAAAGCGCGGAAGCGGCAATCGAGCGCGGCGACGCCGATGCGGTCGCGTGGGGCAAGCCGTTCATCGCGAATGCGGATCTCGTGCGACGCTTCGAACTCGACGCGCCGCTCAACGCGCCGGACACCTCGACGTTCTATTCGGCAGGCGCGACGGGCTATACGGATTATCCGTTGCTCGAAACCACCGAGTAAGTTGCAACGCGTCGGACAGAACGCAGCAAGCATTTCGGTTCCATGAAAACAGCGGCTTCGGCCGCTGTTTTTTTTCGTCCGCACGATCGGCCGGGGACGGTTCGAATCGACTCGTGCAACGGCCGCAACGAGCAGGAGGGGCCTCCGAAACTATCGTTTTTTAGTTCAACTGCGTGGCGAAAATAGTGCATTGCTAGGCATCAGACAGCCGTGTTGAAGCCTCTTTTTTCGCCGTGACGCATGCGCCAATTCTCTGTGCGTCATCCGTTTGCAGATCGCGATTCGTGCCCATGAACCGTTCGATGCAACTCGATTTTCTCTCGCAAGCACTCGCCCGTATTGCGGCAACGGGGAGCGCATCGTTGCAGGTCATTCGTTTTCCTTCATTCCTTCCTTGCCCAAGAAGCATGTAACGGTCGCGGGGCTGATCCCCGAGAGGAGTGCACATGTCCTGGTTCACAGCAACGCTGCACAGCTATCCCGAGATAGCCATCTTTCTTTCGCTGGGTATCGGTTATTGGTTCGGCGGCAAGAGCTTCAAGGGCTTCAGCCTCGGCGCGGTAACGTCTACCTTGCTGGCCGCCATCGCGATCGGGCAGCTCGGCATCACCATTTCGCCGAACGTCAAATCCGTCTTCTTCCTGATGTTCCTGTTCGCGGTCGGTTACGGCGTGGGTCCGCAGTTCGTGCGCGGCATCGCCAAGGACGGCTTGCCGCAGGCCATCTTCTCCGTCATTCAGTCCGTGCTGTGCCTCGCCTTTCCGTATCTTGCGGCGAAACTGGCCGGATACGACGTCGGTTCGGCGGCGGGACTTTTCGCGGGATCGCAGACCATCTCCGCTTCGATGGGCCTCGCTACCGACGCCATCAACCGGCTCGGCTTGGCGCCGAACGACGCCAAGGTGTTGCTCGACGCGATGCCGACCGCCTACGCCGTCACGTACATCTACGGCACGATCGGTTCGGCGATGATCCTTGCGCTGCTCGGGCCGAAGCTGCTCAACATCGACCTCGTGGCAGCCTGCCAGCAGTACGAGAAAGAGATGGGCGGCAGCGGCGAATTGGGCGGCGCGGGCAGCGGCTGGCATCAGTTCGCGCTTCGCGCGTATCGCATTGGCGAAGAGGGGCGTGTGGTCGGCATGAAGGTCGGCGAAGCGGAGGCGCTCGAACCTGCAGGCGTGCGGCTTTTCATCGAACGAATCCGGCGTGGCGGGACGATTCAAGAAGCCAAGGTCGACGACGTCCTGCTAGCGGGCGATGTCGTCGCCGTCGTCGGACGACGCGAGCATCTCGTGAATCTGCTGGGCGGCGTGGCGACCGAAGTGGACGATGCCGAACTGCTCGCCGTGCCGGTGGAAGGCGTCGATGTCTACGTAACGAGCAAGGCCGTCGACGGCAAGACGCTGGAGGAACTCTCGCAGCTGCCCGGCGCGCGCGGCGTGTTCCTGCGCAAGATCAAGCGCGGCGCGACCGAAACGGCCATCCCCGTGTTGCCGAGCACCAAGCTGCATCGCGGCGACACCATCACGCTCGTCGGCCGCACGCAGGATACGTCGGCCGTGGCGAAAGCGGTCGGCGTGATCGACCGTCCGACCGATGCCGCCGACATGGCCTTCGTCGGGCTCGCGATCACGCTGGGCGCGCTGATCGGCGCAGTCGTGATCCGCTTCGGCGCGATTCCCATCACGTTGTCCACGGCGGGCGGCGCGCTGATCGCGGGCATCGTGTTCGGCTGGCTGCGCGCGATCCATCCGACCTTCGGCCGCATTCCGGGGCCCACCATCTGGTTCATGAATTCGGTCGGGCTGAATGTGTTCATCGCGGTGGTCGGCATCTCGGCGGGACCGGGCTTCGTCGCGGGTCTGCAGAAGCTCGGCGTGAGCCTCTTTCTGTGGGGCATCTTCGCGTCGTCGGTGCCGCTCATCATCGGCATGTATATCGCCAAGTACGTGTTCAAGTTTCACCCGGCGCTGTTGCTCGGCATCTGCGCGGGCGCGCGCACGACCACGGCGGCGCTCGGCATGCTTTGCGATGCCGCGAAGAGCCAGGTGCCGGGTCTTGGTTATACGGTGACTTATGCCGTCGGCAATACGCTGCTCACGATCTGGGGCATGGTGATCGTGATGTTGCTGACATGATGCCCGAGCCTTTCGTGCTTCCGTTGTTCAACTCTACGTATCTTTTGCCAGTGGGGGTGTCGGATGTCCAAATCCTCTAAGTCGGGTTCCGACGATCAGGCCGCAATGGCGGCGCTCAGTCCGTTCGAACTAAAGGACGAACTCATCAAGGCGGCCGGCGGCGGCGCGGTCGAGCGTCCCGCCAATTTGTCGATGCTCAACGCGGGTCGCGGCAATCCGAACTTTCTCGCGACGATTCCGCGTCACGGTTTCTGGCAACTGGGCCTCTTCGCCATGCGCGAATCCGAGCGCTCGTTCGCCTATATGCCCGAAGGCGTGGGTGGCTTTCCGAAGCACGAAGGCCTTGAAGAACGCTTCGAGATCTTCGCGCGCGACCACAAGGGAACGCCCGGCATCAGCTTTCTGGTGGGCGCGGTGTCTTACGTGCGCGACCAGCTCGGACTGAACGCAGCCGACTTTCTCTACGAGATGTGCGAAGGCATTCTCGCTTCGAACTATCCCGTGCCCGACCGCATGCTGAAACTGTCGGAGGTCATCGTCGGGCAGTATCTGCGGCGCGAGATGATCGGCAAGCACCCGTTCGTCGGCGACTTCGACATCTTCGCGGTCGAAGGCGGCACGGCGGCGATGACCTATATCTTCAACACGATGCGCGAGAACTTCCTGATCAAGGAAGGCGACACGATCGCGCTCGGCACGCCGATCTTCACGCCGTACATCGAGATCCCGCGCCTGAACGATTACAAGCTCAACGTCGTGAATCTCGAGGCCACGGTTGAAAACGGCTGGCAATACTCGAAGCAGGAACTCGACAAGCTGCGCGACCCGAAGGTGAAGGCGTTCTTCCTCGTCAACCCGAGCAATCCGCCATCGGTAAAGATGGATGCCGAGAGTCTCGAATATATCGCGGAGATCGTTAAGGAACGGCCAGACCTGATTCTCCTGACCGACGATGTCTACGGCACCTTTGCGGACGACTTCGTCTCCCTCTTTGCGCTGTGTCCGAAAAACACGATCCTCGTATATTCCTATTCGAAATATTTTGGCGCGACGGGTTGGCGGCTCGGGACCATCGCGACGCATCGGCATAATATTTTCGACGATCAGCTCGCCGCGCTGCCGAAAGACCAGCGAGCCATCCTGCATGAACGCTACGAATCCATCACGACGGAGCCGGACAAGCTGAAGTTCATCGACCGGCTGGTGGCCGACAGCCGCACGGTCGCGCTGAATCACACGGCGGGGCTATCCACGCCGCAGCAAGTGCAGATGGTGCTGTTCTCGCTCTTCTCGCTGATGGACACGCCCGACGCCTACAAGAGCGCGCTCAAACGGTTGATTCGCAATCGCAAACGCGCGTTGTATCGGGAAATCGGCATCGCGCTCGAAGACGAGGACGAAAATCAGGTCGATTACTACGCGATCCTCGACCTCGAATACATGGGCGAGAAGTCGCACGGCCGCGAGTTCGTCGATTGGGTGCTCAAGAACACCAAGCCTTCGGACTTGCTCTTCCAGCTGGCGAGGGAAGCGCGCGTCGTGTTGCTGCCAGGACGCGGCTTCGGCACGCAGCATCCTTCGGGACGCGTGTCGCTTGCGAATCTCAACGAGAGCGACTACATGCAGATTGGCCGCGCCATCCGCAAGCTGATGGACTCGTATGTCGAGCGCTTCAACAAGGAGACGGGCAAGAAGAGCAAGTAGGCGCACGCATGATGCGACAAGGGCCGCTCGTTCGACCGAGCGGCCCTTTTTTGCGCCTTGTTTTACCGTAACGGGCAGCGCTTAGAACTTGTGACGCACGCCCAGGCGGAACGCGAGCTGGTTGTTCGAACCCGTGCCCGACGTACCGAAGTAGCTCGTCGACGAACCGATCTGCGCCTGATTCTCGACGCCGCGATTCGAACCCGAAGCACGCTGATAGATGCCGAGCGCGTACACGTCCGTGCGCTTGCTCAACGCGTAGTCGAAGCTCGCATCGATCTGATGCCAGTGACCTTCCACGCCATCGGTCACGTCCATGTAGGTGTAGCCGAGCGCCGCCGTGATCGCGGACGTGAAGGCGTACTTGCCGCCGAAGTCGAACGCATTGAGCTTCGAACTCGCGCCGGTGATCGGTTCGAAGCGCGTGTTGGTCCAGAGGCCGAACACGGTCGCGGCGCCGAATGCATAGTTCGCGCCGATGCCGAACGTGCGCAGGTCCTTCGTGCCGCCAGTCGCGAGGTTCGCGAGCGCCGTGCTGAACGCGGGCGTCGCCGCGCCCGGATAGTGGATGTCGGTATAAGCCGCGCCCACGCCGACTGGACCGGCCTTGTAATTCACACCGAAGCTGTAGGCACGCGACGAACCGGCGGTGGTCACGCCGCCCGCGGTCGTCGTCGGTGTGCCCGCAAAGGCGCCTGCCTGATTCGAGAAGCCGTACATCGCGCCGAACGTCACGCCATAAAAGCTCGCGCTGCTGAACTTAACCGAGTTGTTGATGCGGCTCGACGTGAGTTGATCGACGTCGTTGATGTGATAGCCATAGTTGCCCGCGACGGTCTGGCCGCCGATGGAGTAGGCCGAGCCGAGGTAATCGGTCGAGAACGTGTACTGACGGCCGAGCGTGACCGAGCCAATGTCGTTCTTCGCGAGACCGACATACGCCTGGCGGCCGAATTCCGCGCCGCCCTGGCCGAGCGCGCCGGTGCCGCTGTTGAAGCCGTTTTCCAACGTGAAGATGGCCTTCAGGCCGCCGCCGAGGTCTTCGGCGCCTTTCAGGCCCCATCGGCTGCCCTGGGCCACGCCGTCGTCGTACTTGAAGTTGTGATCGCTGCCGCCAGTGACGGCGCTGTGGTTCACGTAGCTGACGCCTGCGTCGATGATGCCGTACAGCGTGACGCTGCTCTGCGCATGAGCGGAAGTGGCGAAGGCGAAGGCGGCGAGGGCGGCGGTTGCCAGAAGGTTCTTCTTCAAAACGTGCTCCGGGATGAGTTCGCGGGTGTGGTGTGTGATCGTGCGTGTTCGTCGATGTCGCGCTGCGTTCTGCTGACGCTCGGTGCAACGGGCGCAAATGTAGCGGCCGCTGACTAAAGAAATATGACAGCGCTTTCGGATGGCTTGCGGTGTGTCGCGGCTGCAACAGCGCTAGCGCGGCGACGGCGTTTCATGCGTGCGTCCGCTTGCGCGAGACGCGCGGTATCCTCACGACTCCGCCCCATGACGGACAAGCGAGAAACAAATGGACGAACACGGAATCCGCGAACTGGAAGAACGCCTGAAGCAGGCGATGATGGCGTCGGACGTGACTGCGCTTGACGCGCTTCTGGCCGACGACCTGACTTTCGTCGATGCCACCGGAAAGATATGGAGCAAGGCCGATGACCTGAACGGGCATCGGCATGGCATGCAGCGCATCGACAAGCTGGAGGTGGTGGAGCAGAGCGTGCGCGTGTACGGCGCGTTTGCCGTGACCGTCACGCGCGTCGCGCTTGCCGGGACATTCGGCGGCGCGCCGTTCGCGGGCAGCTTGCGCTACACGCGAATGTGGGGCGAGACCGCGAACGGTTGGCGCATCGTCGCGGCGCAGTGCGGGCTCATTCCGTTCTGACGTTCAAGACTCAGGCGGACAACAGCGACCCCGTGCGATAAGCCTTCGCTCCCGCGATGCGTGCCACTTCCAGCCCGGCGGTCGCAAAGCGCGTGATATGCCGCGCGTACAAAACGCCGGAGGTCGTGCACTTGAGCGTGGTGATGGTATCGGCGAGCGGGTCGATCACATCGGCGATGGCCGAGCCCGCCTCGATGAACGCGCCCACTTGCGCACGGAACACGAGAATGCCGCTCGCAGGCGCGACGATCGGCTCCGCGCCCGCGAGCGGCGTGGCCGGATACGCGAGCGGCGGCAGCGGCACTTGCGGCGCATCGATCACGCCGCGATGAATCAGATAATTAACGATGCCCTGCGCGTCCTTATCGCCGAGTTCATGTGAGACGTCGTGCTGGCTGCGCAACTCGACCGTCACCGAGATGCCGCCGTTCGGAATAGGGAAACGCTCGCCGAAACGCGTACGCAAGTCGGACCAGCAGAAGCTGTGGATTTCGTCGAACGGGTTGCCGACCGAATTCAGCGCGAGCAGGGACGCCTTTGCATCGAGATAGCGCGCGAGCGGTTCGACATCGGCCCAGATATCCGGGTTCGTGTAGAGATGCAGCGCGGCGTCGAGATCGCAGTGCAGGTCGAGCACGACATCGGCGTCGTACGAGAGCTTTTGCAGCGCTAGACGTTGCGATTCGAGTTCGGTGTGCGCCGTTTGCTCGTCGAGCGCTTCCTTCATCGCGGCGCGCACGGCGAGCAGGTTCGCCTGACTGTCGCCGGAAAGGCGCGCTTCGATGCGCGGCGCGATCAACGCGGCCAGATCGTGAAAATTGCGGTTGAAGTTGTGGCCGCTATTGGCTTCGAAACGGCCGAGCAGTTGGCCGTGCAAGATCTGATTCAGCCCGATGGGATTCGGCACCGGCACGATCACCACTTCGCCTTCGAGCTTGCCGTCGGCTTCGAAAGCGGCGAGCAGGCGGCGCAATTTCCACGCGGCGAGCATGCCGGGCAATTCGTCCGCGTGCAGCGAGGACTGAATGTAGATTTTCTGACCGCCGCCCGAGCCGTAGTGATAACTCGTGATGGTGCGGGAAGTGCCGAGCGTCGGCGAAATGAGTTGATGAGTCTTGGTTTGCATGATGTGCGCGCGCATGCGAGTGCGCGGTCTTGTCTCGAATGATGTTTATGGCGGGCCAGCGTGCACGGGCGAGATTGCCGCGTGCCATGGCGATGGCGTCTCCTGTCGACCGGAATGAGCGCTGATGGTGCTTGCCGCGCCCGGTTCCGGTTCCATGCGAGATTGCTGCCGTCGGCTTTGCCTCGGACGTTCGATCTTAGCCGAAATCCGCGCGGCGGCGCGTCGGGACGTTTGCGGAGTTGCGCGGAAGGCCAAGGCGGGCACTGAAGAGCGCACCGTTGCTGCGACAAAGCAGACTCAGCAAAAGCGACCCCTGCCAGGCGCCAAAAACAAAGCGGGCTCCGCAAAAAAACGCGGAGCCCGCTTCGTAGCCCACTCGAGCGAAGGCCGGTGTGACCGGCGCTTCGCCCGAAGGCATGACTTAGCTGCCGTACACGTCGAAGTCGAAGTACTTCTTCTCGATCTTCTTGTACGTGCCGTCCTTGATGATGTCGGCAATTGCCTTGTCGACTTGCGTCTTGAGGTCGGTGTCTTCCTTGCGCATGCCGATGCCCGCGCCTTCGCCCAGCACCTTCTTGTCGACGATATCCTTGCCCGCGAAGTCATAGCCAGCACCGCGCGGCGTCTTCAGGAAGCCGATTTCCGCCTGCACGGCGTCTTGCAGGGCGGCGTCCAGACGGCCCGAAGTCAGATCGGCGTAGACCTGATCCTGGTTCTGGTACGGCGTCACCGTCACGCCCTTCGGCGCCCAGTAGGTCTTGGCGTAGGTTTCCTGGATCGTGCCTTGTTCCACACCCACGGTCTTGCCCTTCAGGCTTTCGGCCGTCGGCAGGATGTTGCTGCCCTTCTTCGCGACGAGACGCGTCGGCGTGTTGAACAGCTTGCTCGAAAAGGCGATCTGCTCGGCGCGTTGCGGCGTCATGGACATCGACGAGAGCACGCCGTCGAACTTCTTCGCCTTGAGGGCGGGGATCATGCCGTCGAAATCGTTCTCCACCCATACGCACTTGGCCTTCAGGCGCGCGCAGATCTCGTTGCCGAGATCGATATCGAAACCGGTCAGCTTGCCATCCGAACCCTTGGATTCGAACGGGGGATAGCTTGCGTCGACGCCAAAGCGAATCGTCGAATAGTCCTTGGCGTGCGCGGTGACGGCGGTGAGCGACGTGGCGGCAAGGAGGGACATCGTCAGGGCCGCGATCAGTTTCTTCACTGTTATTACTCCAGATGGTGGTCGGTTCATCCCGGCAGGTCTCGTATCCGGGCATCCGGCGCCGTAATTGGCGACGCCGGACCTTTGGGTCTTCCGCGGATCGTGTCCGGGCAGAATCGGCAGAAGGGTACCAAGCCAAAATTGTCAGGCATCTAGTGAAAGCACCGATAGCGGCGATTTAGAACTTTCCTTCACATGATTTCGCAAGTGGTTTTGTCTGAATTCTACCGACTTCCTTGCCGATTTCTTTCTCAATGCTTGCGAAGCGGATGGTCCTTGAGAAACCACGACAGCGCAAAAGCGAAGCACGCAATACAAGCCGCGACCAAATAAACCGTGTGCATGGAGCCGGCGAACGCGCTCAGATAATCGTCATGCAACGCGGCCGGCAGATTCGCCACCGCGAGCGGCCCGAGCGAACGCGGCATCTCCGTGCCGGCCGGAATCAGCGTTTCGAGCCGGCCGCGCAGGCTTCCCGAGAAAATCGCGCCGAACGCCGCCACGCCGACCGAGCCGCCGATCGAGCGAAAGAGCGTCGCGCTGGAGGTCGCCACGCCGATCATCCGGAATTCGACCACGTTCTGCACCGCCAGCACGAGCACCTGCATCACCATGCCGAGCCCGAGGCCGAGCAGCAGCATGTAGCCGTACATGACCGGCAGCGGCGTGTCGAGGCGCAGCGTGGACAGCAGCACCATGGCGAGCGTGACGAGCCCCGTGCCCGCGATCGGGAAAAACCGGTACTTCCCGATCTTGCTGATGACCCGGCCGCTCACGATGGAAGAAAGCAGCACGCCGGCCATCATCGGCGTGATCTGCAGACCGGCCTGCGACGGCGTGGAGCCCTTTACCACTTGCAAATAGAGCGGCAGGAACGTGACCGCGCCGAACAGCGCGCAGCCGACAATGAAACCGATCAGCCCGGCCAGCACGAAGGTGGGTTCCTTGAAGAGCGAGAGCGGCATGATGGGCTCGGCGGCGAGCCGTTCCTCGTAGACGAATCCGCCGATGCAGATCAGCCCGAGCGCGAGCGTGCACCACAGTTGCGGTGAACTCCACGGCAAGAGCGCGCCGCCTTCGCTGGTGAACAGGATGATGCAGGTGAGCGCGGCGGCTAGAAAGCCCGCGCCCATATAGTCCACGCGATGGTTCACGTGCGCCGTATGCGGCTTGAATACGGTCTGGATGACGGCGAGCGCGATCACGCCGAGCGGCACGTTGATGTAGAAAATCCAGCGCCACGACAGATGCTCGACCAGAAAGCCGCCAAGCAGCGGCCCGACGACCGTGGCAAGGCCATACACACCGCCGAAAAGCCCCTGGAAGCGACCGCGTTCGGCGGGTGGGATGACATCGGCGATGGCGGCCATGGTGACCACCATCAGCCCGCCGCCGCCGAGCCCCTGCAACGCGCGCAGCGCGATCAATTGCGTCATGTTCTGCGCGACGCCGCAGAGGATAGACCCGGCAAGGAATATCAGGATGGATGCCTGAAGCACGACCTTGCGTCCGAACTGATCGCCGAATTTGCCGTAAAGCGGCACGACGATGGTCGAACTGAGCAGATAGGACGTGACGACCCACGATAAGTTTTCGAGTCCACCGAGTTCGCCGACGATGGTCGGGAGCGCTGTCGACACGATGGTTTGATCGAGCGCGCCGAGCAGCATGACGAGCAAAAGCGCCGTGAAGAGCAGGCCGAGCGGCGGTTTTGCGGCTTCGTCGACGCCTGCAGGGGCGGTTCGGTGTAAAGATGTCATATCGACCTGTACTTGCGTAGGGACGCCTTTGGCGTCGTGAAAAGCGCTTCAATCCGGTTCTCAGCGCTGCCCGCCGAAAACGGATTGAATTTAATTAACATGAAAGTTAATATAAACGATCATCGAAGGCTCGTCAAACCATCTCTATGTCAAACGATGTAATCGGAGCCGAGTTGCCCGGCGAATCAGGCGAAGTTCAACTGAAGAAAGCGGGGCGGCGGCCGGGCCGTCCGAGCGGCGGTCACAGCGCCGAGGCGCGGGCGCACTTGCTGGATACGGCGCTGATGTTGTTTGCGCGGCAGGGCATCGGCGAAACGACGCTCGGGGCGATTGCCCGCGAGGCCGGCGTAACGCCCGCAATGGTCCATTACTATTTCAAGACGCGCGAGCAGCTACTCGATGTGTTGATCGACGAACGCTTCGCGCCGTTGCGCTCGGAACTGGGGCGCGTATTCAACGATCCCTTGGCCGAGCCCGCCGACACCTTGCGCGCCTTCGTGGAGGCGCTGGTCGCGACGGTGGACAAGCATCCGTGGTTCGCGGCGCTGTGGGTACGCGAAGTCATCAGCGAAGGTGGCGTGCTGCGTCAGCGCATGGCAGAACGCTTCGGCGACGAGCGCAAGGATTTGGCGATCGAGCGCATCGCCGGATGGCAGAAAGCGGGCAAGGTAAATCCGGCGCTGGAGCCATCGCTCGTGTTTGTATCGTTGTTCGGACTCGCGGTGTTTCCGCTTGCGACATCACGCTGGCGCGGCCAGGGCGCAGGCGCGATCAGCAAGGAGCAGATTGCGCGGCATGCTGTGGCGTTGTTGATGGATGGGATTCGGGCTGACTGATCCGCCCCTCGCAGCTAAAATGCGGCCCTCGTCCCGCGCGCCGAAGACCACCCCTTCGCTCGGGACGCCACATCCGCAAAAGAACCGTCCGGTCGACAGGAGACATATCAATGGCAACTTCCCCCGCGGCGGGCGCACAGCGCGCATCGGCCGCTGCGTCCGCGTCCGCGCCACCCGAAATCACCGCCGGGCTCATTTCCGCGCGTCTCGACCGGCTGCCGGCCACGCGCACCATCTGGACTTTCATCGCGCTCCTGAGTCTCGGCTTCTTCTTCGAGCTCTACGACTTGCTGTACTCCGGTTACGTCGCGCCAGGGCTGGTAAAGAGCGGCATCCTCACGCCAACAACAGCGAGTTTCTTCGGTTTCACAGGCGTGGCGAGCTTTATTGCGTCGCTGTTCGCGGGGCTGTTCATCGGCACGGTGGCGTGCGGTTTTCTCGCCGACCGTTTCGGCCGCCGCGCGATCTTCACGTATTCGCTGCTCTGGTACACCGTCGCGAATCTCATCATGGCGTTTCAGGACACCGCGACCGGCCTCAACTTCTGGCGCTTCATCGCCGGCGTGGGAATCGGCGTGGAACTGGTGACGATCGGCACGTATATCTCCGAACTCGCGCCGAAGCACATCCGTGGACGCGCTTTTGCCTGCGAGCAGGCAGTCGGTTTCATGGCGGTGCCGGTGGTCGCGTTCCTCGCTTATCTGCTGGTGCCGCGCGCGCCGTTCGGCTTCGACGGATGGCGCTGGGTCGTCGTGATCGGTGCGCATGGCGCGCTCTTCGTCTGGTGGATTCGCCGCACGCTGCCCGAAAGTCCGCGCTGGCTCGCGCAAAAGGGCCGCCTCGCCGAAGCGGATCGCGTAATGTCGGCGCTCGAAGCCAAGGTGGAACGCGAATACGGCCGGCCGTTGCCGCCGCCCGCCGCGCCCGAGCCGGTGCTCGACGCCGCGCAGGGCGCAGGCTCGTTCGCCGATATGTGGAAGCCGCCCTACGGCCGCCGCGCCACGATGATGATCATCTTCAACGTGTTCCAGACGGTCGGTTTCTACGGCTTCGCCAACTGGGTGCCGGCCTTGCTCGTGAAGCAGGGCGTCACGGTCACGTCGAGCCTGATGTATTCGAGCATCATCGCGATCGCGGCGCCGATCGGGCCGATCATCGGGCTCTTGATTGCCGACCGCATCGAGCGCAAGACGGCCATCGTCGCCATGGCGGGCGCGAATATCGTCTGCGGGCTGCTGTTCAGCCAGTCGTCGAACGCCATGTTCCTGATCGCGATGGGCGTCGGGCTCACGCTGTCGTCGAACATCATGTCGTACAGCTTCCACGCGTATCAGACCGAGTTGTTCCCGACCAGCATCCGCGCGCGCGCCGTCGGCTTCGTCTATTCGTGGAGCCGGTTTTCGGCGATTTTCACGTCATTCATCATCGCGGCCGTGCTCAAGGGTTTCGGGACGACCGGCGTGTTCGTGTTCATCGCGGGCGCCATGCTCGTCGTGATGGCGGCGATCGGCCTGATGGGACCGCGTACGCGCGACATGGCGCTCGAAAAAATCTCGCATTGACGTGAATTGAGCAGCGATTGCTGCGGATTGTCGGCCGGTATGCCAAAATCCGCAGAACGTACCCAATCGTCGCTCAATTTTCGAATATGTCCGACACGCTCACTCCGGTAGAAGCAGATCATGCGATGCGTAATTGGACGTATCGATCGTCAGGAAAGATTCGGATTGGCTCGGATCAGCATCTGCGGATGTTCTGCGAGATGTTGCTGACGACGCACAATCCGTACAAACCGGCCGTGATCGAGTGGCCGAAGCTGGACCCGGCGGCGCACAAGCGCGTGACGTCGCTGCCCATCTGGGACATCGCGGTGCAGACGGAAGGGCGCGCCTCCATTCGCGTGGCGACTTACGCGGCGGCGGTTCACGACCCGCATTTGCGCGAAGCCTTGCGCATGAACGGCGGGGAAGAAGCGCGCCACAAGCTCGTACTCTCGAAACTCGTCGAAGCCTATGGCATCGAGCTCGCGCCCGAGCCGCCGTATCCCGCACCGGACGACGCATTGCGCGCGTGGATGCTCACGGGCTACAGCGAGTGCATCGACAGTTTCTTTGCGTTCGGCTTGTTCGAGGCGGCGCGCCAGTCAGGCTATTTTCCCGAAGTGCTCGTCGAAACCTTCGAGCCGGTGATTCAGGAAGAAGCGCGTCACATTCTGTTTTTTGCCAACTGGGTGGCGTGGTATCGGCGCAGTCTGCCGTGGTATCGCAAGCCTGGTTTCCTGCTCAAAACCGCGAGCGTCTGGATTTCGCTGATTCGCGACCGCATTTCGCTCGCGCGCGGTTTCGACACGAGCGGCGCGGCGCAAGATGCCAACTTCCCGGCCAACGTCGGCGATTCCGTGGCGGGCAATGTTTCCGTCGCTTCCTTGATCGACCTGTGTCTCGCGGAAAACGCGCGTCGCATGAGCGGTTACGACGCGCGGCTCTTGCGCCCAACCACCGTGCCGATGCTCGCGCGTCTCGCGCGCCGCTTCGTCAAGTAAGCGGCTTCTCTTCGCTCGATGCCGCTTCGTAGCGGCGCGATGCGTCTTCGACATCCTGTCGAAACTGCGCTAGCGCCGCCGTTTTCGCATCGGCGGGTTGCAGCGCGGCCCACAGCACTTCCACCAGTTCATTCGCCGTCGTCTCGATCTGAGTCTGACTCAGGCGGCGTTTTGCAAGCGTGGCGTCCCACAACACGTGTTCCATCGGCCCGAAAACGAGCGAGCGCAAAAGACGCAGCGGAACGTCGCCGCGGACGTGGCCGAGCGTCTGTCCGCGCGCGAGCACGTCCATGAGCGGCGCGGTGTAGCGGCGCTGCAATTCGGTGAGCGTGTCCGACAGATCGTGCTGGCGCGTGCGGCCTTCCGAGAGCACGAGCGCGCACAGACCGGTGCCGTTCATCAGCATCAACCGCAAATGCGTTCTCACGATGAACGCGAACTGCTGGCGCACCGAGCCGTCGCGCGGCATGCCGGTCTCGAAGGCATCGATGATTTCGTCGTACCAGTCCGCGATCACGCGGGCGCACAATTCCCGCTTGCCGCTGAAATAGCTGAATACCGTGGCTTCCGAAATGCCGGCGCGCTGCGCGATTTCCGCGCTGGTGGCGCCGTCGTAACCTTTCTCGGCGAAGACCTCGCGGCCGGCCTGGAGGATTTCGCGCACGCGTTGTTGCGATTTGACGCCCGACGGCGTGCGGCGGTTGGAAGCGGTGCTTTGCGTGGACATGGCGGTAGCGGAAGAGCGTGCGCAAGAAATGTGAGCGTAGCTCAAAAACCTATTGACGGAAAGACGAATAGAGGATGAAATTGGCCCATTCTGCGGCGCTCCATCTGCTGTGAGTGAAACTCAAACGCGACGCGCCGAAACATTGCATCTGGAGGAGACACCCCATGAGCACCGTGCCGGGCCTGAACTTCGCGCTGGGCGAAGACATCGATATGTTGCGCGACACGCTTCAGCATTTCGCGTCGAAGGAAATCGCGCCGCGCGCCGCCGAAATCGACCGCACCGACCGGTTCCCAATGGACCTCTGGAAGAAATTCGGCGACATGGGCGTGCTCGGCATGACGGTATCCGAGGAATACGGCGGCGCGAATCTCGGCTACACCGCGCACATGGTCGCGATGGAAGAAATCTCGCGGGCGTCGGCATCGGTCGGGCTGTCGTACGGCGCGCATTCGAACCTGTGCGTGAACCAGATTCATCGCAACGGCACGGAAGAACAGAAGCGCAAGTATCTGCCGAAGCTCGTTTCCGGCGAACACGTCGGCGCGCTTGCCATGAGCGAGCCGAACGCCGGATCGGATGTCGTCAGCATGAAGCTGCGCGCGGACGAGAAGGGCGACCATTACGTGCTCAACGGCACCAAGATGTGGATCACCAACGGCCCGGATTGCGACACGCTCGTCGTCTACGCGAAGACGGATATCGAAGCGGGCGCGCGGGGCATCACGGCTTTTATCGTCGAGAAGGGCATGAAGGGCTTCTCGGTCGCTCAGAAACTGGACAAGCTCGGCATGCGCGGCTCGCATACGGGCGAACTCGTGTTCGAGAACGTGGAAGTGTCGAAGGAAAACATTCTCGGCGCATTGAACGGCGGCACGAAGGTGCTGATGAGCGGTCTCGACTACGAGCGCGCCGTGCTCGCGGGCGGGCCGACCGGCATCATGCTCGCCTGCATGGATGCGGTCGTGCCGTATATCCATGACCGCAAGCAGTTCGGGCAAGCCATCGGCGAATTCCAGCTGATACAAGGCAAGGTCGCGGATCTCTATACCACGCTGCAAGCGTGCCGCGCATATCTCTTCGCGGTGGGCCGCCAGCTCGATACGCTCGGCTCGGGCCACGTGCGCCAGGTGCGCAAGGACTGCGCGGGCGTGATTCTCTACACGGCCGAAAAAGCCACGTGGATGGCCGGCGAAGCCATCCAGATTCTTGGCGGCAACGGCTACATCAACGAGTATCCGGTGGGACGCCTGTGGCGCGATGCCAAGCTCTATGAAATCGGTGCGGGCACGAGCGAGATTCGCCGCATGCTGATCGGTCGCGAACTGTTCGCCGAGACGGCTTGAGGCGCGTCATGGCGATCATCGAATCGAAACTGAACCCGCGCAGCGAAGATTTTCGGACCAACGCCGCCGCGCTCGAAGCGCTCGTCGCGGATCTCAAGGCAAAAGTCGCGAAGCTCGCGGAAGGCGGCGGTCAAGCCGCGCGTGACCGGCACGTGTCGCGCAACAAGCTCTTGCCGCGCGACCGCATTGCGCAACTGCTCGATCCGGGCACGCCGTTTCTCGAACTTTCGCAGCTCGCGGCCTACGGCATGTACAACGACGACGCGCCGGGCGCGGGCATCATCACGGGCATCGGGCGCATTGCGGGACAGGAGTGCGTGATCGTCTGCAACGACGCGACCGTGAAAGGCGGCACGTATTATCCGGTGACGGTGAAGAAGCATCTGCGCGCGCAGGAAATTGCCGAACAGAACCGCCTGCCGTGCGTCTATCTCGTCGATTCGGGCGGCGCGAACCTGCCGAATCAAGACGACGTGTTCCCCGACCGCGATCACTTCGGCCGCATCTTCTACAACCAGGCGAACATGTCGGCGGCGGGCATCGCGCAAATCGCGGTGGTCATGGGCTCGTGCACGGCGGGCGGCGCTTATGTTCCGGCGATGAGCGACGAGTCGATCATCGTGAAGGATCAGGGCACGATTTTTCTGGGCGGCCCGCCGCTCGTCAAGGCCGCGACCGGCGAGGAAGTCAGCGCCGAGGATCTCGGCGGCGGCGATGTGCACACGCGTCTTTCCGGCGTCGTCGACCATCTCGCGCAGAACGACGCGCATGCGCTCGGCATCGCGCGCAGTATCGTCGGCAATCTCAATCGCGTGAAGACGCCGCCGCTCGCGCTCAAGGAACCGCTGCCGCCGCGCCATGAAGCGCAGAGCCTTTACGGCGTGATTCCCGTCGATACCCGCAAGCCTTTCGACGTGCGCGAAGTGATCGCGCGCATCGTCGACGATTCCGCTTTCGACGAATTCAAGGCGCGCTACGGCACGACGCTCGTCACCGGCTTCGCGCATATCTGGGGGCATCCGGTCGGCATCGTCGCGAACAACGGCATTCTGTTTTCCGAGTCGGCGTTGAAGGGCGCCCACTTCATCGAACTATGCTGCCAGCGCAAGATTCCACTCGTGTTCCTGCAGAACATCACGGGCTTCATGGTCGGGCGCAAGTACGAAAACGAAGGCATCGCGCGTAACGGCGCGAAGATGGTGACGGCCGTGGCCACGGCAAAGGTGCCGAAGTTCACGGTGATCATCGGCGGTTCGTTCGGCGCGGGCAATTACGGCATGTGCGGCCGCGCCTACTCGCCGCGTTTTCTGTGGATGTGGCCGAACGCGCGCATCTCGGTCATGGGCGGCGAACAGGCCGCGTCCGTGCTCGCAACCGTCAAGCGCGACGGCATCGAGAAGAAGGGCGGCGCGTGGTCGAAGGACGAAGAGGAAGCGTTCAAGGCGCCGATTCGCGATCAATACGAGGCGCAGGGTCATCCGTACTATGCAAGCGCGCGTCTTTGGGATGACGGCGTGATCGATCCAGCGCAAACGCGCGACGTGCTGGGCTTGGGCCTTGCCGCGACGATGAACGCGCCGATCGAAGACACGCGCTTCGGCGTATTCCGCATGTGACGCCAGACGTCGGGACCCAGGCGCCCGACTCGCGTCTCGCACCTCAAGCTGATCCACGGATGTGAAGCCATGTTCAACAAGATTCTGATTGCAAATCGCGGCGAGATCGCCTGCCGTGTCGCGGCGACGGCGAAGCGCATGAATATCGGCAGCGTCGCCGTTTATTCGGACGCGGATGCCCAAGCGAAACACGTCGATGTCTGCGATCAAGCCGTGCACGTGGGCGGCGCGGCGGCATCCGAAAGCTATCTGCGGATGGAGCGAATTGTCGAGGCAGCGCTTTCGAGCGGCGCGCAAGCCGTGCATCCGGGCTACGGCTTTCTTTCCGAGAACGAAGACTTCGCCAATGCATGCGAGAAAGCGGGCATCGTCTTCATCGGGCCGCCGGTCGAAGCCATCCGCGCGATGGGTTCCAAGGCCGCGGCCAAGGCGCTCATGCAATCCGCGTCGGTGCCGCTCGTGCCCGGCTATCACGGCGACAATCAGGACGCCGCGCTCCTGCAACGCGAGGCGGATCGCATCGGCTATCCGGTGCTGCTGAAGGCAAGCGCGGGCGGCGGCGGCAAGGGCATGCGAGTCGTCGAAAAGAGCGAGGACTTCGCGGCCGCGCTCGCCTCATGCAAGCGCGAAGCGGCGTCGAGCTTCGGCAACGATCGCGTGCTGATCGAAAAATATTTGCTGCGCCCGCGTCACGTCGAAGTGCAAGTTTTCGCCGATACGCACGGCAACGCGGTCTATCTGTTCGATCGCGATTGCTCGGTGCAGCGTCGGCATCAGAAAGTGCTCGAAGAAGCGCCCGCGCCCGGTCTTTCCGATGCCACCCGACGCGCAATGGGCGAAGCCGCCGTGGCGGCGGCACGCGCGGTGAATTACGTCGGCGCGGGCACGGTCGAGTTCATCATGACGCAGGACGGCCAGTTCTACTTCATGGAGATGAATACGCGCTTGCAGGTCGAGCATCCGGTGACCGAGATGGTGACCGGGCTCGATCTGGTCGAATGGCAACTGCGCGTGGCGGCGGGCGAGCCTTTGCCCCTGTTGCAAGACGCGCTGAAGGTGCAAGGTCATGCCATCGAAGCGCGCATCTATGCGGAGAACCCGGCGCGGGGCTTTTTGCCATCGACGGGCACGCTCAAGCATCTCGCATTGCCGCAGGCGGTGAGTTTTTCGATCGACGGCGACGTGCGTATCGACAGCGGCGTGCGCGAAGGCGACGCCATCACGCCGTTTTACGACCCGATGATCGCGAAGCTGATCGTGCATGGCCGCGACCGTCGCGATGCGCTCGCCCGCATGGCACGGGCGCTGGCCGAATGCGAGATCGTCGGGCTGCATACGAACGTCGAATTCCTGCAACGTATCGTGAAAAGCGAGCCGTTTTCGCAAGGCGAGCTCGATACCGGTTTGATCGAGCGTCATCGCGACACCTTGTTCGCGCCGCCAACCGTACCGCGCAACAAGGCGCTCGCGCTTGCCTGCGCCGCGCTGCTTACGCGCGAAGGCGGCGAGGCGCACGGTCACTCGCCGTGGGACGCGCTCTCGCACTGGCGCATGGCGGGCGGTTATAGCCAGGACCTGAACTGGCGCGAGGTCGATCACGACGACATGCTCAAGGTCGTCTACACGAAAGACGGCGAGAAGCGGCTCGCGCTCGATGGCAAGAGCGCGCGCTTCGACTGGACGCATGGCGGCGCGACCGATTACACCGTGCAATTGGACGATAACTTGCTAAAAGGCACCGTCTTCACCGAAGGCGACATCTTCCACGTCTTTCTCGAAGGCGCGGAATTCCAGTTCGAATGGCAAAACCTGATGGCTCATGCGGGCGATGCCGAACACGAAGGACGTCTCACCGCGCCGATGCCCGGCAAGGTCATCGCGGTATTGGTGGAGGCAGGCGCG
This sequence comes from Caballeronia sp. LZ003, assembly GCF_031451465.1. Lineage (NCBI taxonomy): Bacteria > Pseudomonadati > Pseudomonadota > Betaproteobacteria > Burkholderiales > Burkholderiaceae > Caballeronia > Caballeronia sp. LZ003. The sequence goes on from NZ_JARUXJ010000004.1 coordinate 360,891, forward strand.
ATGGTGGCGAGGGGCGCGCCGCTCATCGTCATGGAAGCCATGAAGATGGAGCATACGATCGTCGCGCCCACGGCGGGAAAAATCGGCGAGATTCTCTTCGATGTCGGCGATCAGGTCGCCGACGGTTCGCAGTTGCTGGTGCTCGAAACGAGTTGAAGGAAGCTGGAAGCGCGTTACTTCCTGGGCCTGCCGAGTAACGTGTCCTGGCTCTCGGTGCGCACCAGAATCTCGACGCGCCGGTTTAGCGCGCGGCCCTGCGGCGTGTCGTTATTGGCGATGGGCCGCAGGTAAGCCATGCCCTTGGTCGTAATGCGCTCGGCCGGCACGCCGCGCGCGATCAACGCATTCGCAACGGCATTCGCGCGCGCCAGCGACAGTTCGCGGTTGTAGGCGAGCGAGCCTTCGTCGTCGGTATGGCCTTCGATCAGAACAGGCCGCATGCTGCGTTTGAGCACATCCGCGACGCGGTCCAGCACGGCGATGTTCTGCACGCGGATGCGCGCTTCGTCCCTATCGAAGAGCGGCGCGTCGGGCAGGCGCATCTCCACGCCGCCTTTGACCTGCAGCATGGTGATGCCGTATTGCGCGTTCAGCTTGTCTTCCTTCGTGCGGCTGAGGCCGCTCGAACAGCCTGAGAATAAACTCGCCAGCATCGCAAGCGACGCGCATGTTCCAACGGCCGACTGTAATGCTCTACCTGCCATCCGTGCTTTCCCTTCTCTTTAGAGAGGCTTTGATTATACGGAGCCCGAATCTTGCCGTTGTAAATAACATTTGCTGCTTGCCCGCAACTATGCGGAACGCTTTGTGCGAATCGAGCGCCAACCTAGACCCAACTGGGCGTCAACAGGGCGCCAACTTCGTCCGAACGTTCGACGCGCTTACAATGCGTGCGACCATTCAGGTTATCGATTCGAATTTCCGTCTCTCTTCCTGCGAGCTTTCACCGTCATGTCTACACCGCGATATCCGCGTAATCCAGAGCGCAGCAACGAGCATGATACGGACCCGGGCGCACGCATCAACAAGGTACAGCGGGCGGCGTCGGCGGCGCTTTACACGGTGCTCGTGCTGATTGCGCTCTACACGGCGCGCACGTTCATACCGGCGGTGGTGTGGGCTATCGTGATCGCCATTTCATTATGGCCGGCGCTGCACTGGCTGGAGCAGCGTCCGCTGTTCAGGCGGCACAATATCTTGCTCGCGGCGTTTCTTGCCACAGCGGTCGGGCTGCTCTTCGTTGTGCCGTTCGCCATCGTTGCCGCGCAGACCGCCAACGAAGCGAGCGACATGCTCCGCTGGTTCCACGACGTCTTGCGCACCGGTATTCCGATGCCCGCTTTCGTCGAGCATCTACCAATGGGTTCGCAGCAGGTTTCGCACTGGTGGCAGGAGAATCTGGCGACACCGCTCGAATCTTCCCCTGCCGTGAAGCGTCTGCATAGCGCGACGGTCGTCGCGATGACGCGCCATTTCGGCGGACGCGTAGTGCATGGGCTCGTCATTTTCGGCTTCATGCTGATGACGCTGTTCTTCATGTTCCAGGCGGGCGCGCGGCTTGGCGAGCAACTGATCGCGGGATCGCGGCGCGCGTTTGGCGCGGACGGTGCGGCGCTCATCCGGCGCATGGCGGACTCCGTGCGCAGCACGGTGATCGGTCTCGTGGTGGTTGGCCTGGGCGAGGGCGCTTTGCTCGGTATCGCCTATGGCATCACGGGCGTGCCGCACGCCACCTTGCTCGGCATGCTGACCGCGGTCGCCGCTATGCTGCCGTTCTGCGCGCCGATCGTCTTCCTCGGCTCGGCGCTATGGCTGCTCGCGCAAGGCTCCGTGATTTCGGCTGCCAGCGTGGCGATCTTCGGGCTGATCGTGGTCTTCATCTCCGAGCATTTCGTGCGACCAGTGCTGATCGGCGGCTCCACGCGCCTGCCGTTTCTGCTCGTCTTGTTCGGCATTCTGGGCGGCGCGGAAACGTTCGGGCTGATCGGGCTTTTCATCGGCCCGGCATTGATGACGATTCTCGTCGTGCTATGGACGGACTGGGTGCGCGATTGAAGACGAAGTCGATGAAGCGCCGCGCGTGACGTAATTCAAATGCCCGCGCCGCGTTCCTGCACGCAGACCCAGGGCGATACCACCACGGCCCACAACTCGGGATCGCGCGCGGCGATATCGACGGCGGTCTGCGCCTGCAAGCGCTCGATGAGTCCGGCCGAGAGCCATTGCGTGACCTGCTGCGTGTCGTCGTTGGCGACAGCCTCGGCGACGCTCACTAGATCCAGGTCGCCCTTCACCCAAATCAGCGCGCCCTTTGCGAAGAAGCGTTCGAGTTCGGACCAGCCGATCTGCGCCGTTTCGGCAAGCAGCTTGGTGTAGAGCGGGCTGGGGCTTTGGTTGGAAGCGTCGGTCATAAAGGAAGCAATGGAAACGAAAAGGCGTCCGACACTATAGCGCAGTGCCGGACGCCTTCGTTTCGCCTTGAAGCGGACGTTCAGAGGTCGAAGAACACGGTCTCGTTCGGGCCGCGAAGATGAATGTCGAAGCGATAGATCGTGCCCGGCACACCCGGCTTGCCCGTCGGTCCCGCTTCGCGCTTGGCGATCAGCGTATGGCGGCGCTCGGCCGGCACGGCGGCGAGCACGGCGTCGTTCGCGTTGGCTTCGGTTTCATCGTCGAAATAGATGCGCGTGTAGCTGTGCAGCAGCATGCCGCGCATCAGCACGATGACATCGAGATGCGGCGCGGCATCGTCGGCGGTCTTGCCGGGCTTCACCGTATCGACGATAAAACGCAGCTTCGGGTCCGTGCCCGTGCCGACGCGCGCGAATCCGCGAAAGCCCGACTCGCGCGCGGCTTCGGCGCTTTCCACGTAACGGCCGTTCGCGTCAGCCTGCGCGATTTCGATGAGCGCGTCGCCAATGGGCTTGCCTTCCGCGTCGTACACGTTGCCGACCACGGCGATATGCTCGCCCGGCACTTCACGATCCGCGGCCGATGCCGTGAACAGGCTCTTCAGATCGAAGTTGTATTGCTCGGGAACGAGGCCGTAGGCGAAGTACGGTCCGACGGTCTGCGATGGGGTTTGTTTGAGCGTGGTCATGTCGTTCACTCCGTCGGCGTCTGGTCCGGGCCGCGCAGCACGATATCGAATTCGTAGCCGAGCGCGTAGTTTTCCTGAGTCGTGTCGATCGAGAAGCGCGACACGAGGCGCTTTCTCGCCTGCTCGGGAATGCCTTGATAGATCGGATCGAGGTCGAGCAGCGGGTCGCCCGGGAAATACATCTGCGTGACGAGACGCGAGCCGAAGTAGTCGCCGAAGAGCGAGAAGTGAATGTGATTCGGGCGCCACGCGTTGGTGTGATTGCCCCACGGATACGCGCCCGGCTTGATCGTCATGAAGCGGTAGCGGCCTTCGTCGTCGGTCAGGCAGCGGCCCGCGCCGAGGAAGTTCGGGTCGAGCGGCGCGTCATGCTGATCGGCCTTGTGGACATAGCGTCCGGCGGCATTGGCCTGCCACACTTCCACGAGCGTGTTGCGCACCGGGCGGCCGTTGTCGTCCAGCACGCGGCCCGTCACGATGATGCGCTCGCCGAGCGGCTCGCCGTTCTTGGCGGCATTGCGCGTGAGGTCGTTATCGAGCGTGCCCAGGTCGTCCGCGCCATAGACGGGAACGCGGCGGTTGCGCAGATTTTCCTTCAGCGGGATGAGCGGCAGCGAAGGGCTGCGCAGCACGGATGACCGGTAGCCCGGCGACAGATACGGCGGGTGGGAATCCCAGTCGCGAGGCGTGAGAATAGGCGAAGTCATGACGACGTGTCTCCTGTTTTGTAGGGTGTCCGGGTTTTTCAATCGGATATTTCTGGCAACTACTTTATCGAATGCAGTGAGTTATGGAAAATGATGTTTCGTGCCTGCTTGCATAACGACTCGTCATGGATATCGACTTCACCAACACTCGCGTCAAGTTCCGCCACCTTCAGTGTTTCCTTGCCGTGACGCAGCTCGGCAGCGTGCAGCGCGCGGCAGACAGCCTGTCGATTACGCAGCCGGCCGTGTCGAAGACCATAGGGGAACTCGAATCCATTCTAGGCGTGCGCTTGTTCGAGCGTGGCAGGCGCGGCGCGGTTCCCACGCGCGAGGGCCGGCTCTTCGCGCCGCATGCGAGCGCGTGCGTGGCGTCGCTGCGCGAAGGCGTGGACATGCTGCTGCGCGAGCGTGGCGATGTGCCGGGGACCATTTCCATCGGCGTATTGCCGACTGTCGCCACGGCCTTGCTGCCGCCCGCGCTCGCTGCTTTCCGGCAGCAATGGCCGGCCATTTCGCTTGCCGTTCGCACGGATTCGAACGCGCAACTGCTCGAACGGCTGAAGGCGGGCGACGTCGATCTGGTCGTTGGCCGGCTCTCCGAGCCGGAAGCCATGCACGAGCTTTCCTTCGAGCAGATCTATCGTGAACCGCTAGCGGTGATTGTCCGGCGCGAGCATCCGCTGACGTTCGAGGCGCCGCTCACGCCCGCGTTGCTTGCGCGTTTCGCGATCGTCGTGCCGCCATTCGGGACGTTGATTCGTCAGTCGGCTGAAAGCGTTCTGACAGCGTTCGGCGCGCATGCGCTGACCGCGTTGATCGAAACGCTGTCGGTTTCGCTTGGCCGCGCGCTCGCGTTGCACCATGACGCCGTGTGGTTCGTTCCGGCGGGCGCGGTCGCGCAGGACATCGCGCTCGGCTTGCTCGTTGCCTTGCCCATGCCCTTCGCCGGCACCGATGAGCCGATCGGCTTGATACGTCGCAACGACTCCGCGCGCACGCCCGTGGAAGAAAGTCTGGTCGATGCCTTGCGCGAAGCGGGCCGTGCGCGCGCCGGGAACAAGTGACCGGTCGTGCGCCGCGGCGCGCACCTTGCTAGAGCAGCATTTACCGCGCAGATTTCGCGCGAAACAAATACTATGACGTAAGCCCGCCGGGACAGCGAATCGGTTGCAACGAACGCTCGTGGCGCCGGTCTTATCGACGCGTGCCGCTTCGGCGCATCGACGTCATTTCCCGCACTTGGTGCCGCATTGCTGTCAACTCGTTCGCTCCATGAAGACCGTTCTGCTCGTCGATGACGACCCCGCCACCATCGAAGCCTGGACCCTCTGCATGCAAGGGGAGGATTGCCGCGTGCTCTACGCCGTCGACGGCAACGGCGCTCTGTCGATACTCGGCGCGCAGACGGTCGACATCGTCGTGTCCGACTGGATGATGCCGGGACTCGGCGGAGCGCTTCTCTGTCAAACGATGAAGAACGACGCCGCGCTCGCGCACATCCCTTTCCTGATGATTTCAGGGCATCCGAATCCGCCAGCTTTCGTGAGCTACGACGGGTATCTGCGCAAGCCGGTCGAGATGGAGACGCTGGTTGCGGCCGTGAACCGTCTGTGTGCCGCAAAGAAGCGGCCGCTTTATTGAACGGCTGCTGCTTGCGCTTCGACGAGAATCTCGGAACGCGACGACCAAGGCCTCAAGTCGGCATCCACGAGGCAAAGGCTTGCGGCTTAACCAATCAGCGCAACTCCGCCAGCGCCGCATCCATCTGCGCTTGAGCGAGCCGGTTCAATTCCTGCGGGATTTCGCATTCGAGCGGCAAGGCGGGCGTGACGATCACGCGGATATGTCCACCATGATCCGGCCAACCCTTCGCTGGCCAGACCTTGCCCGCGTCGTGGACAACGGGCACGACCGGAACCTTGGTCGCGCACGCGAGCCGCACGCCACCCGAAGCGAGCTTGAGCGGCGCATCGTGCGCCACGCGCGTGCCTTCCGGAAAGATCACCACGACGTCGCCTTTCTTCAGCCGCGCGGCGCATTCACGCGTGACAGCCTGGTGCGCCTGACGGATCGAGCCGCGGTCGAGGCTCACCATGTCCAGACCGCGCAGCACCCAGCCGAAGAAAGGAATCTGCATGAGTTCGTGCTTGAACACGAAGCTGATGCGGCGCGGAAAGAGCGCCATGAACGCGAGCGTCTCCCAGGTCGATTCATGGCGGCTCAATACGATGCATGGCCCGTGCGGCAAGTGTTCGAGTCCTTCGACCGAGACGCCCACACCGGTGATGACGCGCATCATCGTGACCATCGCGCGGCACCATTGCCTGGCTAACCAATAGCGTCCGTTTCTGCCGACGAACGGGAAAAGCGGCAGGATCAGGATCGACCAGATCGTGCCGCTGCCGAGCAGATAGGTGGCGAAGAGCCACTTGACGAGGGTGCTGCGCATTGAAATCGTGCGATCGACGGAGGAAAGCCCAGAAGCATAACGGTATCGAGCCGTGAACGCACGAGGCAAAAACCGCCGCTTCGCTCATGCGTCTTCGGGCGCGCGATGCAACAATGGCGCGTGCAGGTCATCGACCGCTTATATCAACATCGCAAGGGAACACATGGATCAGGAGCCGGTGAGTTTCGACGAAGGCATGCTCGACGTGGGCGACGGCCATTCCATCTACTGGCGCGCGCAAGGTCCGCGCGAGGCGCCCGTCATGCTCGTCGTGCACGGCGGCCCCGGCGGCGCCATGAATCTCAAATGGGCCGAGGTGCTCGAAGCGGACAAGTGGCGCGTCGTGTTCTTCGACCAGCGTGGCTGCGGCAAGTCGAAGCCTTTCGGCAAGCTTGAGGCGAACGGCATCGATGCGCTCGTCGGCGACATGGAGAAGCTGCGAGTCGCGTTGAACATCGAGCGCTGGGCGCTGTTCGGCGGCTCGTGGGGCACGACGCTCGGGCTTGCTTACGGCGTCACGCATCCCGAACGCTGCACGGGCTTCTTGCTGCGCGGCGTGTTTCTCGCGCGGCGCGCGGACATCGACTGGTTCCTGTGGGACGTGCGGCGCGTGTTTCCGGAGGCGCATCGCGCGTTTCTGGACGCCATCGAAGCCGCGAGCGGGAAGCGTCCGACAAGCGGCGAGGAGATCCTGCAACTGACGGAAGCGCCGCTCGCGCGTTTCGATGAAGCCGGCACGCGGCTCGCGCGCGCGTGGACGCTGTATGAGACCACCTTGTCGGTGGTCAACAAGCCGCCGAAGGAGGCGAAGGAAGCGGACGAGGCGAAAGTATCGGGTGAAGCGCAAGCATCGAGCGAAGCGAAGGACTCGAGCGACCCGAAGCAGGACGACAAGCGCCCGAGCGCCGAGGCCAACTCCGCCGCCGTTTCCATGGCGCTGCTCGAACGTCACTACATGGCGCACGAACTGCCGCCCGAACCGCTGCTGCAGCGCGTCGCGCGCATTGCGCATCTGCCGTGCAGTATCGTCCACGGACGTTTCGACATGGTGTGTCCCGCGGATCAGGCGTTCGACCTTGCCGCGCTTTGGCCGGGCGCGCAACTCGCCATCGTGGATGTCGCCGGGCACTGGACCTTCGAGCCCAACAACGTGACGGCATTGCGCAAAGGCGCGGTGGCCCTGGCTCAAGCCATCGCGGCAAGCTGACGCTTACAGGATCGACGGCGCCGCTTCGGTCAGGCGTCGCCAGTCGAGATCCGCGCCCGCGACGATCAGCCGTCCGTTGCGCTGCGTCGCGATGGTGAGCGTGACGCACAGCGACGTCCCTGTTACCGACAGATACGGCGCGCTCGTGATGACCTGCTGCGGCCGCGTGTGGGCATCGACGAAGTAGGGGCGCGTGTCCCAGCGGCCGGTCGAGGCGTCCGCAATGGGCGCGAAGCGGTCGGCCGAGCGCCGCTCACACGCGCCGGCGAGCGTCGGCAGGCATTCGCGACCCGCGTGGTCGAGAAAGAAGCAACTGATCGTACAAGGCAGCGCGAGCAACGCGGCGCAAGCATGCTCGGCGGATGCGCCGCCCGCAAGGCGCGTCGCGGCCTGCGCCAGATTCGAGCGATACGGCATCAGCAGCAAGTCGCTCGCGAGGCGCTCGGTGCGGCGCGTCTGCGCGAGCGAATCGAATACGTTTTCGAAGAGCGGCGTGGCCGCGCCGCGTTCGGCGAGTTGCGCGGCGGGTTGACCGAACAGATAACCCTGCACGAAGTCCACGTTGGAGCGCGCCGCGAGCATCAGGTCGTCGCTGGTTTCGATTCCCTCGGCCACCACGAACATACCGGATTCATGCAGCAGATCGACGAGCTTCGGCATCAGCGCATCGCGCATCGGCGTGCGTCGCTTGCCGCTCTGCGCGCGCACCAGGCTGCGGTCGAGCTTGACGATATCCGGCCGCATCGTGAGCAGACGATCGATATTGGAATGCCCGGCGCCGAAGTCGTCGACGGCGACGAGGAAGCCCTGCGCGCGAAACGAGCGCGTCGCGCGCGCGATTTCCGCGACATCCGAACCGCCCGATTCGAGCACTTCGATCACGATCCGCTCCGGCGCGAGCCCGGCCGCGTGCGTGAGCGCGGCGAACTGTTTCGCATAGCCAGGGTCCGTGAAAGTCGCAGGGTTCATGTTGACGAACAGCCAATGCGCGCTCGGCAGCACCGGCGCGGCATGACGGAGGTGCGCCAGATGACTCATGCGGTCGAGCGCGGTGAGCTCGCCCGAGACGATCGCGCGGCCAAACAGATCGAACGGGCCGATCAGCGCGCCATCGCCCGCATCGCCGCGCAACAGCGCCTCGTAACCGACTTCGCGCTGATGCGGAAGGCTGTAGATCGGCTGCAGATGCGTGCGAAGCGTGATGCCGTCGACGACTCCGGTGTGCGCCGTCAACACGTCGGACCACGCCGGCCGAGGCCTGACGGCTGCATGCGGACACAGCGTCGGGGAGAATGCACATACGAGTCGATGAACGGCACGGCAATGGCACGCGGCGAGATGGGGATACAAGGCAGTATCGGCCGAGCGTGCGAAAACTTGAGTGGCGGCGTCGTGTTTGCCCGCGCCCGCGCCGCGACCTATCTTTGAAGAGGCGGTGATACGATCCCGCTGCAACTTAAGCGGCGCAAGGCTCGTCGAAGCTTGCACCAAAACCTTTGAGAGACATCGATGGCGCAACAGAAAACCAATCCAAAACTCGAGCAGGCGCTCACGCGCGGCGATCTCGCCATCCGTCAGGCCAATTCGGCTCGCGCTACGGCGGTGTTGCGCGCACTCGGCAAGATGATCGTGGAGGCGTCGGCGACCATCGGCGTCGAAGCGCACGTGGTCGTTCACGACGGCGACAAGATCTACGATCCCGCCGACGGCGCGTGGCCGCAGCAGTTGCTCGTTTCGCTCGACGGCCCTGTCGAGGAGAACGATCCAGACGAAATTCGCACGATCACCTTGCTCGCCGACACGCCGGCCACCATCTTCCGCTGCGAATGGCAGCGTGCCGACGGCAATCTCGGCCGTCAGGAGGGACGCCCGCTTGCCATGGTTGCCTTCATTACCGACGTCGACATTCCTTGGCTCGACGAAGAAGACTGATTACCCCGTCTTTGATTTGTTCAACATGTTGTGAGATTCGCGGATGCCAAAAGTCGAGGCATCCGCGTTTTTGTGTCAGCTCATTTCCCCAACGATCCCATTTGTTGCCGTTTTCTGTTTTCGAGTGTTGCGTGAAGCGCAAACGTTACCGTGTCCCCTTTTTTTAGTCTTTTGACGTGATTACTCGATATTTCGTATTGCTTGACAGACGGCTATTCTCCTGAATACCTCTCACGGCATTTGGTGGCTGTTGGCCCTCGTTTCTTTTCACTCTTCTTGTGCATGCATATTCGAATACCGGCTATGCATATTTAATTTTGCAGCAGTTGCCCGGCGATTAGTTCGGCAATTAGAATAAAAGTTCTAATTGTTTAGCCTGAATTTTGCTGAGAAACAGTGGCAAGCGCGCACCCCGTTATTTGACTTCGTGAGAGGCTCGATTCGCCGTGTGAGGGCACAACCTTAAAACGCCCATATCACGCGGCAATTTCCTAATCGCCAAGAAAAATGGGGTTTACAAAATGGAACGTCTGAACCTTGCCACGAATGCCGCCGCTAACCAATCTGAAACGGCGCTTCGTCCGACACTCACGGTAGTGCCCGCACTTCAGAAAACGGAACGCATGCCGTTTACTATCCGTATCGTCCAGGACGACGACGGGCTCCAGAAAGCCGTAAGCATCAGGCGTTCTGCGTATGGTCGGCATTTGCCCGAATTCGCCGAGAAAATGACGCTCGAGCATTCCGATCGCGATAGCGGCACCGCGGTTTTGCTCGCGGAATCGAAACTCGATGGCGCGCCGTTGGGCACCATGCGCATTCAGACCAATGCGTATGCGCCGCTCGCGGTCGAGCAATCGATCAAGCTGCCGGGTCATCTCGCCGAAAGCCGTCTCGCGGAAGCGACGCGCCTTGGCGTGGCGGGCGGCATGGTGGGAAGAGTCGTGAAGGTGGCGTTGTGCAAGGCGTTGTGGATGTTCTGCGAACTGCATGAGATCGACTGGATGGTGATTACCGCGCGTGCGCCGCTCGACCGGGAATACGAAGCCATGCTGTTCAAGGACGTGTTCGGCGTAAACGAGTATCTGCCGATGGCGCACGTGGGCGGCATGCCGCATCGCGTGCTGGCCAAGGAAGTGGCTGTCGCGCGGCAGCGTTGGGAAGAGGCGCGTCACCCATTGTTCAACTACATGGTGAATACGCATCATCCGGACATCGATTTGCAATCTGTAGATTTATCTTTTGACTGGGAACCGGTACGATGCCCTGAGGCTCCGCTGATGGCTTACGGCCGGTAGAAGAAGGGCTGCGGTAACGAAAGCAAGAGCAAAAAAGCCGGGCCCGAAGTGGTCCGGTTGGCCAAAGAGTGCGGTGGCGGGGGCAAGCTCGGCTCCGCCGCGCCTCTCGCCGGCAAGATCGGCGCAAACGGGGGGCTTATTCAGGTATGGCGTCGGTTATTCCAGCTTCCTTATCGAGATTCAGACGCTCGGGCTCGTGGATCGACGGCGCGTTGTACGCGGTCGCCGTCTACGCGGTCCCGTTTCTGATCGCACTCGGTACGCTAGCGACGCTCTTCTTTTTACCCCGCCAGTACGAAACGCGGGGCGCGGTCCCGCTCGAGCTCCACGTTCTCGCCGATCATGGCGACTCGCTCGGTCCAGAAGCCGCGCGCGAAGCCCTGCGCGCCGCACCGGCCACCACGCGCTACAACACGCATCTCTCCGAAAAACCCGTCTGGTTTTCCATCACGGCGCCCGTCATGAGCACGGAGTCGTCGACTGCAATTGAACTGCCTTCGCGCCACGCGCAGTCGCTTTCATGCTGGAACGCCAGTAACCTCCAGCCGCTCGGCACCGCCGATCGCGAAAGCGTGAGCGGCGAGATGCATCCGGTCAAGGCCGGTTTTTTCGTGCAGGTGGGGCGCATCAAGGCACCGTTGTCCGTCATTTGCCGCGGCGTTTATTCGGGCCCGGCGCAGATCAACGCGTTTGCGTGGGAATGGCAAGGTCTCCGAAGCTCGGCGCTCGACTTCCAGGAAAGCTCCGGGCTGATCGCGGGCGGTTTGCTCACGCTCGCGGTATTCGTTTTCGTCACCGCGTTGATCAATCACGAATGGACGTACGTGATTTTCGCGGTGTGGCTCGTCGGCAATCTGCGTTTGTGCGCCAACGCCATGGGCTGGGACATGCAGTGGCTCGGCCGCGTACTGCCAGCCGACTTCATGACGCCGCTCAGGCAAATCACGTTCGCCGCGTACTACTTGCTGACCGCCGCGCTATTCCAGCAGCTGTTCCGCCGCGAATTGCGCGTGGTCGGTTACCGGTGGCTTTTGCGCGTCATTCAGTACGTCGGCATCGTGCTCCTTGGGGCAGCCGTGGCGTTGCCGTATTCGCTGTTCATTCCGACGCTGTGGGTCATTGCCGGCTTCGGTATCTGCGTGCTGCTGTTCTTCCTCGTGCGGCTCGTGTGGATGGCCCGTTCGCGCACGGTCATGTGGTATGTGGCGTCGCTCGCCATCGTGCTGTTTTCCACGTTCTCCGAAGTACTTGGCGCGGCGTTCGGCCTCAAGGTGCTGGTCGGCGGCGTGAACACGGTAATGGCCGCGCTGTCGTCGAGCATGATGGCGGCGTTTGCCATCGCCGAGCAGATGCGCGCCGAGCGCGACTTCCGCCGTCAGGCGCAGATGGAATTACGCAACACTTACGAAGTCACGCCAATCGGTCTCTTCACGCTCGATACCGACGGCCGCTTCGTGCGCGCCAATCCGGCGCTGCGCTCGATGCTCGACCTGCAGAAAGCGGAATACAAAGTCCGCCACTGGAACGATTACTTCGAGCCCGGCGCGTGGGGCGCGCTGCAGGCGCTGGCATCGAAAGGCAGTGACGGTGAGCTCGAAATGGGCGGTTCCGCCGCGCGCGGCACGGGCGAGCGGCGCTATCTATTGAAGGCTATCCGCTCGAATGGTTGGATCGAAGGCTCGCTGCAGGACACGACCGAACGTTCGCGCGCTGTCGAGCGTCTGCGCTTTCTCGCGGAGCATGATCCGCTGACGGGCTCGCTGAACCGGCGCGGTATCGAGAAAGCTATTTCCGCCCAAAGCGATGAAATGTTGCCGTGGGCGCTTGCCTATGTCGACCTCGACCGCTTCAAGCTCGTGAACGACCTCTTCGGCCACCGCAGTGGCGACGAAGTCTTGCGACAGGTCGCGGCACGCACGCGGGCGCACTTCGCGCGCAATTACGCAGTGGGGCGAATCGGTGGCGACGAGTTCGTCTGCGTCATGCACGACACGTCGATTGAAGACGCCATCGCGCAATGCCGCGAACTCATTTCCATTCTTTCGGACGCGCCCTATCAGGTCGGCAATCGCGCGTTTCAGGTGAAGGCTTCGATCGGTCTCGTCGAATGCTCGCAGGGCGTGCGCGTGCAGGACGCGCTGTCGCATGCGGATCGCGCGTGCCGCGAAGCGAAGAAGGTCGCGCATACTCACCTCGTCACGTACCGCAAGGGCGCGGCGGCGTTCGAGGAGCGCGCGGAAGAATTGAAACTCGTCGAGACGCTCGGCCGCAATCGTCTGCCGCCGGGCCTTTTTCTCGTGATGCAGCCGATCATGTCGTTATCGGCGCCGACGGAATCGCTTAATTTCGAAGTACTTCTGCGCATGCGCGCGCCGGACGGCACGACGCTGCCTGCGGGCAAGGTGATCGTCGCGGCGGAAGAGTCCGGCAATATTGCTGCAATCGACCGCTGGGTCATTACCACGTTGCTCGAATGGATCGAGGCGCATCGCCATGAATTGAAGAACACGCAATTCATTTGCGTGAACCTTTCGGGCGGTTCGCTCAACGACGAGCAATTCATGGAGGATATCTTCGCGTTGTTCGCGCGGCATCAATCAGTGGTCCATTACCTTTGCCTCGAAATCACCGAAAGCGTGGCGCTCCACGATTTGGAGAACACGCAGCGCTTTATTGCGCGCGTCCATGACATGGGCGGCAAAATCGCGCTCGACGACTTTGGCGCGGGTTATTCCTCGTTCAAATATTTGAAGGCACTTTCCGCCGATGCGCTGAAAATCGACGGCGAATTCGTGCGCTCCATGTGTGCGCATCCGGCGGATATCGCCATTGTCGAAGCCATCGTCGCGCTTGCGCGCAATCTCGGCATGCGCAGCGTGGCGGAATGGGTCGAAGACATCGATACCCTGCGCGCATTGCAGGAAATCGGCGTCGATTATGTGCAGGGTTTTTTAGTCGCGAAACCGCAAGACAGCGTCGCCATTCTTTCGGCGACTTCCGCTGCGAGTTTCGTAAAAGATCCGGAAGTGGTGAGTTTTGTCGAGTGCCTGTCCGCGCCGGCGCAGGCACTCGCATTCGACTATGAATGGCGCGCCCGCGCCGCGGGCACCCATTAATTTCTATCTTCGAACCCGTTCAGGCGGGTTTCGATTCACTCAAAATCTTGTTCGCCGCGATGGGAATGCGCGTGTCGTCCCATTGCGCGAGCCATTGAATCTCCTTTTGCGTGAAATAGCCGGGATGATTGCGCAGCGCGAACTGCAGGGAATCGACGATGTGATCGCGAATGATCTGCGGGGCGTTGTCGTCGTTGACAATCGCGTGAAGGGCTTCGAGTGTGCTCATGTTGCGTGGCCTGGCCGGTGAATAGGGAACGTCGGCGTCACCATAACCCGATAAAAATCGCGAAACATATTGCAGCGCGAAACTTTCCACGCGGCCGTTTCCTTACAGGAGCTTGCTAGAATCGGCGCGAATGCCTCAAATCGATCAACGCGCCGGACTTGAAGCGGGAGCCGCTTATGAACGACCTGGAGCGCGCTTCGCCTGGCGCGTGTTTGCGCTGCGAAGAGGGCGCGCATGCCTGATCGATCCTCGCGCCAAGCGTCTATTCATTCGGTCGGCTCGAATCAGCTCGGCATGCGCCAATTCAACGAGCGCATCGTGCTGCAGGCCATTCGTCTGCATGGCGCGCTGCCGAAGGCGGACATCGCGCGCCTCACGCGCCTTTCCATGCAAACGGCGTCGATGATCGTCGATCACCTTATCGACGACGGTCTGCTCGTGAAGGAAGCGCGAACGCGTGTGCCGGGGCGCCTCGGGCAGCCATCGGTGCCGATTGCGCTGCGAGCGGACGGCGCGTTTTCCATCGGCGTGAAAGTGGGGCGACGCAGCCTCGACGTGCTGTCGATGGACTTCACCGGCGCCATTCGCACGCGCGACACGCTCGACTATCCCTATCCCGATCCCGCCACGCTTTTCACGGAACTTGCCGCACGGCTCACGCGCGCCATCGACGCGCTCGGCGACGACGCGCGCAAGATCGCGGGCATCGGCGTGGCAGCGCCGTTGTGGCTCGGCGGCTGGCGCGATTTCTTCGATACGCCGCCCGACGTGCTCGCCGCATGGAACGAGATCGATATCCGCGGGCGCATTCAGGCGCTCACGGCCTTGCCCGTCGAGTTTGCAAAGGACACCACGGCCGCCTGCGCCGCCGAACTCGTGATGGGGCAGGGGCGCGGGTTGCGCAACTTCCTGTACGTGTTCATCGGGACGTTCATCGGCGGCGGGCTGGTCATCGACGGCCGCTTGCACGCGGGGCCGGGCGGCAACGCGGGAGCAATCGGCTCGCTGCCGCTGCAAAAGCGCGACGGTGCGGCGCAGTTGCTCAACACCGCGTCGGTCTATGTGCTCGAAAAGGCGTTCGCGGCGGCCGGCGCGCCCGCCGCCGCCGCTCACGACGAACGCGCATGGTCGGCTTCGCTGCGGCCGCTGTCCGAGGCGTGGCTCGACGACGCGTGCCCGGCGATTGCGTTGAGCATCGCGTCGTCGTCGGCTTTGCTGGATCTCGAGGCGGTCGTGATCGACGGCGAAATCGATCGCGGCTTGCTGCGCGAGATCATCCGGCGTACGGATGAAGCGCTCGGCCATTTCGACTGGCAAGGCATGACGCGTCCACGTCTGGTGGAAGGACAGATCGGCGCCGATGCACGCGCGATGGGCGGCGCCATTCTGCCGCTTTACGCACACTTCGCGCCGAAGCATGAATTGTTCTTGAAGCCGCTGGGGACTTGACGTGCGGGTTGTATTGTCTATACAAGGCGCTGCCAAACACGAGAAATTGGCGTGGGGAAATCCCTAATACAATGAAAGTTGTATATACAAGAATATGAACTCGAATTCGGGCCTGCGAGAAATCCGCGTCCGTTCGCTCAATCTTCCGACGCGCAGGAGCCTGCCTCGTGACCTCATCTTCTCGTTATCGCGACACTGAAATTCGCGCCCCGCGCGGCGCACGACTCAATGCCAAAAGCTGGCTGACCGAGGCACCGCTGCGCATGCTGATGAACAATCTCGACCCGGAAGTCGCCGAGAATCCGCGCGAACTGGTGGTCTATGGCGGAATTGGCCGCGCGGCGCGTGACTGGCCGAGCTTCGACAAGATCGTCGAAACGCTCAAGCGGCTCGAAGCGGATGAAACCCTGCTGATTCAATCGGGCAAGCCGGTTGGCGTCTTCAAGACGCATGAGAACGCGCCGCGCGTGCTCATCGCCAATTCGAATCTCGTGCCGCACTGGGCGAACTGGGAGCATTTCAACGAACTGGACGCCAAGGGTCTCGCCATGTACGGGCAGATGACGGCGGGAAGCTGGATCTACATTGGCAGCCAGGGAATCGTGCAGGGCACGTATGAAACCTTCGTCGAAGCCGGTCGGCAGCATTACGGCGGCGATCTCAAGGGACGTTGGGTGCTGACCGCCGGACTTGGCGGCATGGGTGGCGCGCAGCCGCTCGCCGCGACGCTCGCGGGCGCGTGTTCGCTCAATATCGAATGCCAGCAGAGCCGGATCGATTTCCGTCTGAAGACACGTTATGTCGATGAACAAGCCACCGATCTCGACGATGCCCTTGCCCGCATGCAGCAATACACGTCCGAAGGACGCGCGGTGTCAGTCGCACTCTGCGGGAACGCCGCCGATGTTCTGCCCGAACTCGTGCGCCGTGGCGTGCGCCCGGACCTCGTAACCGATCAGACGAGCGCGCACGATCCGCTCAACGGCTATCTGCCGAACGGCTGGACGTGGACGCAGTATCGCGATCGCGCGCAAAGCGATCCGCAGGGCACGGTGAAGGCGGCGAAGCAATCGATGGCCGAACACGTGCGGGCAATGCTCGCCTTCCGCGAACAAGGCGTGCCGGTGTTCGATTACGGCAACAACATCCGCCAGATGGCCAAGGACGAAGGCGTCACGAATGCGTTCGATTTCCCCGGCTTCGTGCCCGCTTATATCCGGCCGCTGTTTTGCCGGGGCGTCGGACCGTTCCGTTGGGCCGCGCTTTCCGGCGATCCGCAGGACATCTACAAGACCGACGCGAAGGTGAAGGAGCTGATCGCGGACGACGCGCATCTGCATCGCTGGCTCGACATGGCGCGCGAACGCATCAGCTTCCAGGGCTTGCCGGCGCGCATCTGCTGGGTCGGCCTCGGGCAACGCGCGAAGCTCGGCCTCGCGTTCAACGAGATGGTGCGCAACGGCGAGCTGTCCGCGCCGGTGGTGATCGGCCGCGATCATCTCGATTCCGGTTCGGTCGCGAGCCCCAACCGCGAGACCGAGTCGATGCGGGACGGCTCGGACGCCGTGTCCGACTGGCCGCTTCTCAACGCGCTGCTCAACACGGCGAGCGGCGCAACGTGGGTATCGATCCATCACGGCGGCGGCGTCGGCATGGGCTTTTCGCAGCACGCGGGCGTCGTGATCGTCTGCGATGGCAGCGTCGAAGCCGACGCGCGTATCGCCCGCGTGCTGCATAACGATCCGGCCACCGGCGTCATGCGTCATGCCGATGCGGGCTACGACATCGCCGTCGACTGCGCGCGCGAGCAAGGCCTCGACTTGCCGATGATCGACGGAGCGAACGGCAAGCGATGAACAAGCTCTGGCAGCATTGCCACGTCGCAACCATGACGGGCGGCAAGTATTCGATCATCGAAGATGCCGCGATCCTGACGCATGGCGGGCGTATCGAATGGATCGGGCCGCGCGTCGCCGCGCCGGAGCGCGATTGCGAGCGTATCGATCTCGAAGGCGCGTGGGTTACGCCGGGTCTAATCGATTGCCATACGCATCTCGTCTTCGGCGGCGACCGCAGCGGCGAATTCGAGGCCCGTCTGGAAGGCGCGAGTTACGCGGAGATCGCGGCGCGCGGCGGCGGTATCGCAAGCACGGTACGCGCGACGCGTGAAGCCAGCGAGGACGCGCTGTTCGAAAGCGCCCGCGCGCGCGCCGTCGGCCTGCTGCGCGATGGCGTGACCGTGCTTGAAGTCAAATCCGGCTATGGGCTCGATCTCGCGAACGAACGCAAGATGCTGAGAGTCGCGCGGCGCCTTGGCGAAACGCTGCCCTTGACCGTGCGCGCGACCTGTCTCGCAGCTCACGCATTGCCGCCCGAGTATGCGAATCGCGCGGACGATTACATCGCATTCGTCTGCGATGAAATGTTGCCGGAGCTCATCGATGAAGGCCTGGTCGATGCCGTCGATGCCTTTTGCGAGCATCTCGCGTTTTCGCCGCAACAAGTCGAGCGAGTGTTTCTCGCCGCGCAAAAACACGGCGTGCCGGTGAAGCTGCACGCCGAACAGTTGTCGTCGCTGCATGGTTCGACCCTCGCGGCGCGCTATCAGGCGCTTTCCGCCGATCATCTCGAATACATGACGGACGATGATGCCGCGGCGATGGCAAGCGCTGGCACCGTCGCCGTGTTGCTGCCTGGCGCGTTCTACATGCTGCGCGAAACGCAGCTACCGCCCGTCGATGCCTTGCGGCGCCACGGCGTTCCAGTTGCACTCGCCAGCGATCTGAATCCCGGCACATCGCCCGCGCTTTCGTTGCGGATGATGCTCAACCTCGGCTGCACGCTCTTTCGTCTGACGCCGGAAGAAGCGCTCGCTGGCGTGACCCTTCATGCGGCGCGCGCACTTGGCCTGCACGGCTCGCATGGATCGCTGGAAGCGGGAAAGGCGGCGGACTTCGTCGCGTGGAAAATCGGTCGGCCGGCCGAGCTGGCTTATTGGTTGGGCGGTTCATTGCCCAATTGCGTGGTGCGAAACGGCGAAGTAGTGACGACTTCTGTCTGGCAATACGGCCTTACGGCGTTAAGGTAATAAAAAAACGCCTCGTCCAAAAGCACGAGGCGTTTTTCGACAACCGATAAGAATCACACGCTGCGCTTGCGGATCATGCCCCACACGACGAGCAAGATGATTGCGCCGATCACGGAGGCGATCCATCCGGCGGGCTGCCCGGGCTGATACCAGCCGAGCGCGCGTCCCACATAGCCCGCCACCAGCGAACCGACGACCCCCAGCACGATGGTCATGATCCAGCCCATGCTGTCATCGCCTGGTTTGACGGCGCGCGCAATGAGCCCGATAACCAGTCCGACGATCAAAGTCCCGATGAATGCAAACATGCGGTAGCTCCTTCTGAATTGCTGCTCGTTGGCTGAGATTGCTCCGGACGCATTCCGGCACGTCCAAAGTAGCACGCGACAATGCGTTTGGATATGACACGCCGCGCGACTTGGCCGGGATTGGCCATTCGGCCAGTCTCCTTAGCACGTGGGATGCCACGTCATCTCACGCGGTAAAATCCGTGTTCTGCATCACTTTGCCTGCACGGCGCCGCCATGACCGATTCCGATTTCCCCGCAACCGACGACCCGATTCACGAAGACCGCCTCTGGCGCGACGACGGCTGGACCGCTCGCGTCATGAAGAACGAAGACGACGATGGCTGGGCCGTCGCGATGATCCAGGCGGGCGAGGCCGAGCCCGCGCTCGTCGGCCCGTGGACCATGGGCCGCGACAAGAAGAACCCGAAGCCGCTGGACGCGAACGCTTTTCGCACGCTGGTCAAGACGGCGTCGGAGGTATTGCGCCGTCACGAGCAGCAGCGGCATGCCATGCTGCACAAGAACGTTTCCATCGACGTACGTGGCGAAGACGTTACCGTCACGCTTGAAATCGTCCCCGACGATGACGACCCCTACGCCAACCTGAAGGCCTTCGATGCATTTGGCACGCAGCTCGCGCACGTGCGCGTGTCGCCTGCGTTCAAGCTGAGCAAGACAAGCGCCGAACGCTGGGCCGAGAACGACTACGCGGCGCCGCATTGAGCGGCGCTCGAAAAGCGTCAGCGCAATAAAAAAGCCGTCGCATTTGCGACGGCTTGCAGACAACGAGCAGCGAGTCACCGACCCGCAGCTTATTTCACGACGAACTCGATACGACGGTTGGCGAAACGACCGCTTGCGGTGGCGTTATCGGCGATAGGGTTTGCGTCGCCGTAGCCGTTCGACGTGAGGGAATTCGAAGGCACGCCGGCTTTCATCAAATAGCCGCGCACGGCTTGAGCGCGTTCCCTCGACATTTCCAGTTTGGCTGACGGAACACCTGTTGCGTCCGAGTATCCCGCGACTTCGAGTTTGACCATCGAACCCTTGGCCGCGCAGTCTTTCAGCAACGCGGCAGTCTGATCCAGCGTGGCATACGCGTCTTGCGGCACGGTTGCGCTGGAGCGTCCGAAGTTGACCACCTGCAGATCGAGCACCTTCGAGAGCTTGTCGCCGGAACAGGAATCTTCCGCGGCGAGCAGTGTCTTCATGGCGCTGCGGAACGATTGCGTGGCATTGGCGACCGCGCTGTCCACGTTGAACGAGCTGACCTGAAACATGTCGCCGAAGGTGGTTTTCAAGCGATCCATCCAGCCGAACTTCGCTTCGGCGGCCGTGCCGCTCAGTTCAACCTTCGAACCCGCGATTTTCGCTTCCGCGCCCGGCACGGCCATTAGCGGCAAGAGATCCGTCACGTGCGAAAGCCACGTGGCGGGACGCGCTTGTGCATCGACGGAAACGTTGGCGCTGTAGTTCTTGCCAAAGTGCTGTTCGAGTGCATCGATCAGACGTTGCTTCTCGGCGTCCGTGGCAACGGTTGCCTCGATCGAAGGAACGCCGGCAGAACTCACGTGGAACAGCAAGCTGGCGTCTTTCGACTTCGCCGGTGCTGCATCGGGTACGGAAGCCGCCGCGATGCCGCTTGCGGCATCGACCGAGGAAGCTATCGTCGTTGCGGATGCCGTGTCCGTGCGCAGCGCGTCTGAACCATTGACTTGTGTATCGACCGAAGATGCAGCCGGTGTGACCTGCGTGACGGGTGATGCAGCGGTCGACGCTCTCAGGTCGAACTTGTCGCCGTTCGTAAAGCCACGGTAGTACACCGCCGCGAGAATCGCGGCGAGCATGGCAAACAGGAGCCAAATCCATTTGTGCGACTTTTTCGGCGCGGGCTTGCGCACGGGTGCTCGCATTTGGGTCGTTGCGGCCGCGAAAGCGGGGGCGGGAGTGGAAGCAGGCGCAGGCGTGGGCGTGGGTGCGGGCGCGGGTGCGGGTGCGATAGGCGCAATGGCTCGCGGCGCCGGTGGCGTTGCCGTCGCAATGGCCGCCGTTGCTGGAATGGTTGCAATAGCGGGCTCAAGTGCCGGTTCCAGCGTCGCACCGACGGCATCCAGACGGCCCGCGATATTGCTGGCAAAACCTTCCGTGTTGCCAAGACCAATGGCGGCCGCGATTCCGTTCGAAAGCGTTGCGCGGATTTCGGCTACCTGATCGCGCAACAGCGCGGGCAACGCATGTACCGAAACCTGCGAGAGCAGGAAGTAATGCTTCAGCACACCGAACAACACGGCGGACAGCATGCCCGAGAGGGCCGATGTCGCTTGTGCCGGCACGCCGGTCTCAATGGAAGCCGCATCTGTCAGAGCGTCGATGCGTTGTCCCGTCGCGCGCGCGGCCATCAAATGTCCGCTTGCTTCGAGGTGTTTGAGGCCGCTCGTCGTGGTTATCACGTTGCTCAACTGATCCGCGATAAAAGCGTTCGCGTCCGGCGACATGACGACCGTGTACAGCGCGTTCGCGCCATCAGCAAAAGCCGAACGTTCCATGAGAGATGCAACGAGACCAGGCACTGCGCGTGCGGCCAGCTGCTGAACGATTTGCGCAGGGATACCGAATTTCTGCGATAGCTGTTCCGCGATTTGGTCCGTAATCGCGGACCTGACTGCCTGGACCAGATTGATGCTCATCGACGGTCTATCCTATATGCTGTAGCGCCAGATGAAGGCGCATTGACGCGACGCATTTTATATGCGCAGCTATCCTAAAATATTTTCGAGATAACTTATTTACAGAAACCGTTACGTTCGTGTCACGGTTGAGCGGGCATGAGCTCGAATCAGCGTGCCCGAAGGGAAGAATCCGAGAAAAAGCGGGCCACGCGTTTGGCGGCGATTCCGAGCCATGATGCTTCGGATGGCATGGGTTCGTGCTGATGCACGTTCGATGCGAGGATGGCGTAGACTGGGTTCGAATGGACGAACGCGCGATACGACGCATCGAGAGGTGAGGTCCACACGCAAGCACGGCATTCGTGCTTCGAGCAGCTACTGCAGGGAGGTTGATCGCGCTTCATGACGGGTCCTTGACTTAACCTGTCGATGATGTTTGATCCTTGCGGGGAACGCGATCGGACGCTTCTGATTGGAGTCTTAAAATAACTCCGAAAGCATGCAAAATAGGATACTTCGCACGTTCGCAATCACATCGAGGAGACAGACGATGCATTACCTGATGATCTACGAACTCAGCGCCGACTATCTCGAGCGGCGCGCGGAATTTCGCGATGCGCATCTGAAGCTCGCCTGGCAGGCAGCCGAGCGCGGCGAGATCGTGCTGGCCGGTGCGCTCGATGCGCCCGCCGATCGCGCCATATTGCTGTTTCAGGGCGACTCGCCCGCGGCCGCCGAGGCGTTCGCACGTAACGATCCTTACGTGGTGAACGGTCTCGTCGAACGCTGGCAAGTGCGCAAGTGGAACACCGTGGTGGGCGAGGACGCGGCCACGCCCGTTCGTTAGACGTCGGCGGTTTCTTCCGAAGGCCGGTCGCGGCGTGCGGGCGCGTCGCGGCGTGCGGCGCGATAAAGGCTCGTGAGCGTATCGTCCATTTGCTGGGTGCGCTCGAAGAGGTCCGCGAGCCAGTCGACGAATACCGAGACGCGCGGCGTCGCCTGCCGGCTCTTCAAGAACGCCACCGAGACCCGCAGCGGCGGCGACTTCCATCGCGGCAGCACTTCCACCAGTTGCCCCGAGCGCAGATACGGCTGCGCGGCGATCCGCAACGGCTGTATCAGTCCGAGCCCTTCTATGCCGCACGCGAGATACGCGTGTTCATCGGCGACCTGGACGAAGCCGCGCATCTTCATGGTGACGGCTTCACCGTCCACGTCGAAATCGAAATCGGCGGGGCGGCCATTCTTGCTCGACACGCAGTTCACCGCGACGTGCTGCGCGAGTGAATCGACCGATGCGGGCATGCCGTGCTTTTCCAGATACGCGGGACTCGCGCAAGTCACTTGTTCGAGCACGCCAAGCCGCCGCGCGATGAGCCCCGAGTCAGGCAATTCGCCAAGCTGCACGCTGCAATCGACGCCTTCGCCGACCAGATCGACATTACGCATGCCGATGCCGATCGACAGTTCGATCTGCGGATAACGCGCATGAAACTCCGGCAACGCGGGCACGACGATGGACGTCGCGACGGTGTCCGGCATCTCCACGCGCAACCGTCCGCGCAGACGTTCCTCGCCCGCGCCGAAGCCGGATTCGAGTTCGTCGATATCCGCGAGAATCTGCGCGCAACGTTCGTAATAAGCGGCGCCGTCGACCGTGAGGTTCAGGCGGCGCGTGGTGCGGGCGAGCAATTGCACGCCGATCAATGCTTCGAGTTGTTGCACAGTCGTCGAGACGCTTGCACGCGGCATGCCGAGCGATTCGGCAGCGCGCGTGAAGCTGTTCGTATCGACGACACGCGTAAAGACACGCATGGCATGGACGCGATCGATCACGTTGAGTTTTCCTTATTCCGACGATGGAAAGGCGATGCGCGCCACTACACACCGCCGCTTGACCGGGCAGGCGAAGCGGCGGGAAACAAGGCACATCGGCGATGATCACATCGTAAGGATTCGAAACCCTTGCGTGAATACACAAAACTGGACGATTCTTGCCCGATTCTTCCCGCGGCCGTGCGAAGGCGTAATCAAAGCGTCGGCATTTCGCCGCGCAGACGGCCCGAGAGTCCCGACATATCCGCGCCCGACGGCGCTTGGTAGAGCCGCAATCCCATCTCCGGAAGAATGGACAGCAGATGGTCGAAGACATCGCCCTGAATGCGCTCGTACTGCGTCCAGGCGGTCGTCGCGGTGAAGCAGTAGACCTCCACCGGAATGCCCTGCGATTCGGGCTCCATCATGCGCACCATGATCGTCATGTCCTGCCGGATCTCGGGGTGCCGCTGCAAGTAAGCCAGCGCGTAGGCGCGAAACGTGCCGATGTTCGTGAGCCTGCGCCGGTTCGCGGGTTCGTTGGCGAGTTCGCCGAGATTGCGGTTGGCCTGTTCGACTTCCGTTTGTTTTTGCTGCAGATAATCGTGCAGCAGGCGAAAGCGCATGAGACGGTCGGTTTCGTCGTCGCTTAAAAAGCGCACGCATTGCGCGTCGATACGCATGGTCCGCTTGATGCGCCGCCCGCCCGATTCGAACATGTGCCGATAATTGCGATAGCTCTCCGAAAAGAGCTTGTAGGTCGGCACCGTGGTGACCGTGTTGTCCCAGTTCTGCACCTTGACCGTATGCAGCGCGATGTCCTTCACGAAGCCATCGGCGGATGCTTGCGGCATCTCGATCCAGTCGCCTATGCGCAGCATGTCGTTCGACGTGAGCTGCGTGCTCGCGACGAGCGACAGCAGCGTGTCCTTGAACACGAGCAGCAGCACGGCGGACAACGCGCCGAGACCCGAGAGCATCCAGAGCGGCGAACGGTCGATGAGAATGGACAGCACGAGCACGCTGCACACCAGCGCGAGCGCGAGCTTGCCGATCTGGACATAGCCCTTGATGGAGCGCGTCTGCGCTTCCTTGCTCGACGCATAAACGTCCTGCCACGCCGATAACGCGCTGCCCGTCGCGAGGAACACGCACACCCACGCGCCGCTGTGCGCCACACGCTCGATGACCGTCGCCCAGCGGCCGATATGCGGCACGTCGTCGATACCGAGCGCAATGGTCGCAAACGGCACCGCGTACCACAACCGGTGATAGGCGCGCCGGCGGATGAACGCCTGATCCCACGCGGTGTGTCCGGCCAGCACGAGCAGCCGGTGCGCGATCACGAGCACGATGCGCGCGACCACCCACTGCACGAAGAGCGCGACGAGCGCCAGCATGACGATGCCGAAGACCAGTTGCGCCCACGGATGCGTGGGCAAATGCTGTTGCAACTGGTCGGGCAGAAAATCGAGATTCATGGCTTCCACGAAAGGGCGAATGCAAGGCGCCCCGTATTGTGCATGAACGCGCACCATTTCCGCGCGCACGGTTTGCTCGATGACCGTCTTATCGAAAACCCGCGTTCGATGAAAATGAATTTTTTTCGGCGATTGTTTTGGGTAAATATACTTTCATTGCATTTGCTTACAGCGGGAGTTGTTCCAGCGCCCATGTCACGCTTACCAGCGGTCCATCCGTCGACGGATGCCGACGATCTGATCTCCGCGCGCATCGCGGCGGCCATGCCGGGCCTGACGCCGATCCATCAGCGCATGGGCGCGTTCGTGCTCGCCAACCTGTTTCGCTCGGCCACCATGCGAATCGACGAACTGGCGGAAGCGGTCGGGGCATCGGTTGCCACGGCGAACCGCTTTGCGCGCGCGCTCGGTTTTTCCGGCTATCCCGCGTTTCGCGAGGCGCTGGTGCGCGGCTTCGAAGCCACCATCGCGCCGGTCGAACGATTGCGCTCCGCGCTGGAATCGCCCGCGAGCGGCGCGGATGTCTTCGATGCCTCGCTCGCGCAGGCCTCGGCGAATCTGCGTCTTGCCCAGACTTCCGTCGATGCCGCGAAGGCCGTCGCCGTCGTCGAAGCCATTCTCGCGGCGCGCAAGGTCTTCGTGCTCGGTTACGGCGCGAGCGCGTTCCTCGCCGGTCTCATGGAGCATGGCCTCACGCCTTATTGCGCGAACGTGCAGTCGCTCGCGCTGACGGGCGGGCCATCGCATGCGGCGCGGCGTCTGTTCACGGCATCGCGCGAGGATTTGCTCGTTGCCATCGCCTTCCCGCGCTATGTCGACGACACCATCACGCTTGCGCGGCAAGCGCGCGACCATGGCGTGCGCGTGGTTGCGCTCACCGACAGCATCGCGTCGCCGCTCGCGCGTATCGCGGATCTCGTGCTGACCATCGGCGCGGAACGGCGGCTCGCCGCGAATTGCGACACCGCCGTGCTTGCCGTCATCGAAGCCTTGTGCGACGCCGTTGCGCATCGCGCGAAGCGTTCGGTCGAGGCGGCATCCGGATTGACCGAATTCGTGCTGCCGTGGCTCGTCGCACCTTCTATCCTCAAGAGTGCGTCCGGCGTGCAAACACCGCGCCGCCGGCAGACTCGACATCCCCACACGGAGCCGCGCGAATCATGAACGCCATTCCGGTCATTGCCATTCACGGCGGCGCCGGCACGATCGTACGCGCCGCGCTCAAGAGCGACGCCGAAGCGCGCTATCACGCGGCGCTCGCGGAGATTCTGCGCGCGGTTGAAAGCCTGCTCGCCGATGGCGGCAGCGCACTCGACGCCGCCACCGAAGCCGTGCGTCTGCTCGAAAATTGTCCGCTTTTCAATGCAGGTCACGGCGCGGTCTTCACGTCCGCGGGCACGCACGAACTCGATGCATCCATCATGGACGGCGCGACGCTCGAAGCAGGCGCCGTCTCGTGCGTGACGCGCTTGAAGAACCCGGTGCTCGCCGCGCGCCGCGTGCTCGACGTGAGCGAACACGTGATGTTTACGGCGGCCGGCGCGGAAGCGTTCGCGGCGGCGCAAGGCCTCGAATTCGTCGAGCCGTCGTACTTTCATACCGATGCGCGCTACGAGCAATGGCAGAAGGCGCGTGGCGCATCCGGCACGATGCTCGATCACGACGCCGCGACGCTCGCCGCGGGCGAAGACGATCCGCTCGATCCCGCGAAGAAGTTCGGCACGGTCGGCGCGGTGGCGCTCGACGCGCACGGTCATCTCGCGGCCGCGACATCGACGGGCGGCATGACCAACAAGCAGATCGGCCGCGTCGGCGATGCTCCGTTGATCGGCGCGGGCTGCTACGCGAACGATGCGACCTGTGCGGTCTCGACCACGGGCACGGGCGAGATGTTCATGCGCATGCTGGCTGCCTACGACGTGGCGGCGCAGATGGAATATCGCGGGCTGCCGCTCGAAGTCGCCGCGCGCGATGTCGTGATGAACAAGCTGCCGCGTATCGATGGACGCGGCGGACTCATCGCCGTCGATGCAAAGGGCAATGTCACGCTGCCGTTCAATACCGAAGGGATGTATCGCGGATTCGCGCGCGTGGGCGAGCAACCCTTCACGGCGATCTACCGCACATGACGACGTTACCCGACGCACGCGTCATCGACGTACGCGATCTCTCCGTCACTTTTCGCTCGCGCTCGCGCACGGTCGAAGCGGTGCGCAACATGTCT
Organism: Caballeronia sp. LZ003; assembly: GCF_031451465.1. NCBI lineage: Bacteria > Pseudomonadati > Pseudomonadota > Betaproteobacteria > Burkholderiales > Burkholderiaceae > Caballeronia > Caballeronia sp. LZ003. Next base: position 387,945 of record NZ_JARUXJ010000004.1, read on the forward strand.
TTTGCCGTCGATCGTGGCGAGACGCTCGCCATTGTCGGCGAATCGGGATCGGGCAAGTCGGTGACGTCGCTTGCGCTCATGCGTCTCGTCGAACACGGCGGCGGCGCGGTGACGGCAGGCAGCATGGCGTTCCGGCGACGCAGCGGGCAAGTGCTCGATCTGGCGCAAGCCTCGTCCGCCACGATGCGCGGCGTGCGCGGCGCCGATATCGCGATGATCTTCCAGGAGCCGATGACCTCGCTCAATCCGGTGTTCACGGTGGGCGATCAAATCGCGGAAGCCATCGCGCTGCATCAGGGCAAGAACCGCGCGGAGGCGAAGAACGAAGTGCTGCGTCTGCTCGATCTCGTGCGCATTCCCGAGGCGCGCCGCGTGTTCGGGCGCTATCCGCATCAGTTGTCGGGCGGTATGCGGCAGCGCGTGATGATCGCCATGGCGCTTTCGTGCCGGCCCGCGCTGCTCATTGCCGACGAACCGACCACCGCGCTCGACGTGACCATTCAGGCGCAGATCCTGCAACTCGTGCGCGGCCTGCAGGACGAGATGAACATGGCCGTGATCTTCATCACGCACGACATGGGCGTGGTCGCGGAAGTGGCGGATCGCGTGCTGGTGATGTATCGCGGCGAGAAGGTGGAGGAAGCCGAATCCGACGCGCTGTTCGCGCGTCCGCGGCATCCGTACACGAAGGCGCTGCTCGCCGCCGTGCCGACGCTCGGCGCGATGCAGGGCACCGATCGCCCCGCCAAGTTTCCGATTCTCGAAGTGGAGCCTGCCGAACTCGCCCCCGACGATGCCAGCGCGCTGCGGCCATCCGCGGCGGTCGAAAGAGAGACGCAGCCCGCCATCGACGAAACCGCGCGGCCAATTTTGCGCGTGCGCGATCTGGTCACGCGCTTTCCGGTGAAGACCGGCATCTTCGGACGCACGACGGCGGCGGTGCATGCGGTCGAGCGCGTGAGTTTCGATCTGCGTCCGGGCGAGACGCTTGCGCTCGTCGGCGAATCGGGCTGCGGCAAGTCGACCACGGGGCGCTCGCTCTTGCGGCTCGTCGAAAGCCAGAGCGGTTCCATCGAATTCGACGGACGCGACATCAGCGCGCTGAAAGGCCCCGAACTTCAGGCGCTGCGCCGCAATATCCAGTTCATCTTTCAGGACCCGTTCGCCTCGCTGAATCCACGTTTGACCGTGGGCTTTTCCGTGATGGAACCGCTCCTCGTCCACAACGTCGCAAGCGGACGGGAAGCGCAACAACGCGTGGATTGGCTGCTCGAAAAAGTCGGCTTGCCGCCCGAAGCCGCGCAGCGTTATCCGCATGAATTCTCGGGCGGGCAACGTCAACGGATCGCCATTGCGCGTGCGCTTGCATTGAACCCGAAAGTCGTGATCGCCGATGAATCCGTCTCCGCGCTCGATGTCTCCGTGCGCGCGCAGATCGTCAATCTCATGCTCGATCTGCAGCGCGAACTCGGCGTCGCGTATCTCTTCATCTCGCACGACATGGCGGTGGTCGAGCGCGTGAGTCATCGCGTGGCGGTGATGTATCTCGGGCAGATCGTCGAGATCGGGCCGCGCGCGGCGGTGTTCGAAGCGCCGCGTCATCCGTACACGAGAAAGCTGATGAGCGCGGTGCCGGTGGCCGATCCCGCGCGCCGTCACGCCAAACGCATGCTCGCCGCCGACGAAATACCGAGCCCGATTCGCAAACTCGGCGACGAACCGGTGGTGGCGAAACTCGTTGCGGTCGGCCCGGACCATTATGTCGCCGAGCATCATGTCGGCGGCGCTTATTAAGCGCTAGTCAAGATCAGTCAAGTCAAAGGAGTCTAACGATGCCGTCAACGAAATCCAGCTCCATGCGCGCGCTTTTAGCCGCGAGCGCATGCGTATTCAGCGCGCTTGCCGCCGCGCCCGCGTTTGCCCAGAGCACCGCCGTGATGGCGGTGGCCTCGACCTTCACGACGATGAACCCCTACGATGCCAACGACACGCTCTCGCAAGCGGTCGCCAAGTCGTTCTATCAAGGGCTCTTCGGCTTCGACAAGGACATGAAGATTCAGCCCGTGCTCGCGACGAGCTACGAAGCGAGTCCGGACGCGAAGGTCTACACGGTCAAGCTGCGGCAGGGCGTGAAGTTTCAGGACGGCACCGACTTCAACGCCGAAGCCGTGAAGACAACCTTCGACTGGGTCACGGACCCGAACAACAAGCTCAAGCGCTACGGTCTTTTCAACAAGATAGAGAAGACCGAAGTGATCGATCCGTACACGGTGAAGATCACGCTCAAGATGCCGTTTTCCGCGTTCATCAACGTGCTCGCGCATCCGGCGGGCGTGATGATTTCGCCCACCGCGTTGAAGCAATACGGCAAGGACATCGCGTTTCATCCGGTCGGCACGGGACCGTTCGAGTTCGTCGAATGGAAGCAGACCGACGACCTGAAGGTGAAGAAGTTCGCGGGCTACTGGAAGAAGGGCTATCCGAAGATCGACATGATCGACTGGAAGCCGGTGGTCGATAACAACACGCGCGCCGCGCTCATGCAAACGGGCGAAGCGGACTTCGCTTTTTCGATTCCGTTCGAGCAGGCCGCGACGCTCAAGGCGAGCCCGAAGGTCGATCTGATCGCGGCGCCTTCCATCATTCAGCGCTACGTGAGCATGAACACGTCGCAGAAGCCTTTCGATAATCCGAAGGTGCGTCAAGCGCTCAACTATGCGATCAACAAGGACGCGCTCGTGAAGGTCGCGTTTGCCGGTTACGCGGTGCCGTCCGAAGGCGTGGCGCCGCCGGGCGTGGACTTCTCGACCAAGCTCGGGCCGTGGAAATACGATCCGGCCAAGGCGCGCGAGCTGCTGAAGGAAGCGGGTTATCCGAACGGTTTCGAGACCGTGTTGTGGTCGGGCTATAACCACACGACGGCGCAGAAGATCATCCAGTTCGTGCAGCAGCAGCTGGCGCAAGTGGGCGTGAAGACCACGATCGAAGCGCTCGAAGCCGGCCAGCGCGTGCAGCGCGTGGAAAGCGCGCCGGAGCCGGCCACCGCGCCGGTGCGCATGTACTACGTCGGCTGGTCGTCGTCGACGGGCGAAGCGGACTGGGCCATCTCGCCCTTGCTCGCGAGTTCGTCGTTTCCGCCGAAGCTCTTCAACACGGCCTATTACAAGAACGATACCGTCGATTCCGATCTGCAAAAGGCGCTCACCACGACCGACCGCAAGGAGAAGACGCAGCTTTACGCCGACGCGCAAAAGCGCATCTGGGACGACGCCCCGTGGATTTTCCTCGTCACGGAGAAAGTGGTGTATGCGCGCAGCAAGCGTCTGACGGGCGCTTACGTCATGCCCGACGGCTCGTTCAATTTCGACGACATCGCGATCAAGTAAAGCGCCTCGACGATGCTTACCTTCCTCGCCAAACGCCTCTTCGGGCTCTTGCCGACGCTCTTCATCGTCGCGGTGCTGGTGTTTCTGTTCGTGCACATGTTGCCGGGCGATCCCGCGCGTTTGGCCGCCGGGCCCGAAGCGGATCAGGCGACGGTTGCGCTCGTGCGGGCCGATCTCGGTCTCGACAAGCCCTTGCCGCAGCAATTCGCGAGCTTCTTCGGCAAGATCGTGCATTTCGACTTCGGCATGTCCACGCGCAGCAAGCGGCCGGTGAGCACGGAGATCGGCGAGCGCTTCATGCCGACGCTCTGGCTCACGCTCGCGAGCATGGCGTGGGCCGTGGCGTTCGGCATGGCGATAGGCATCGTCTCGGCGGTCTGGCGCAACCAGTGGCCGGACCGGCTCGGCATGACCATCGCGGTATCGGGCATCTCGTTTCCCGCCTTCGCGCTCGGCATGTTGCTGATGGAAATCTTTTCGGTGAAGCTCGGCTGGCTGCCTATCGTCGGCGATGGTTCGTGGCAGAGCTACGTGCTGCCGTCGCTCACGCTCGGCGCGGCCGTGGCCGCCGTGATGGCGCGCTTCACGCGCGCGTCGTTCGTCGAAGTGCTCGGCGAGGACTTCGTGCGCACCGCGCGCGCGAAGGGCGTGCACGAGCCGATGGTTATCGTCAAACACTGCCTGCGTAACGCGATGATCCCCGTCGTCACCATGATGGGCCTGCAGTTCGGCTTCCTGCTGGGCGGCTCGATCGTGGTCGAGAAAGTGTTCAACTGGCCGGGGCTCGGGCGCCTGCTCGTCGATGCCGTCGAGATGCGCGACTATCCCGTGATCCAGGCCGAAGTGCTGCTGTTTTCGCTGGAATTCATCGTCATCAATCTGGTGGTCGATGTCCTCTACGCGGTCATCAACCCGACCATTCGTTTCAAGTGAGGACCGCATGAGTGTGACAGCCACAGAGGCGAAGGTCGCGGTCGCGCCGCAACAGGAGATCCGCACGCCGTGGACGGAGTTCTGGCGCAAGCTCAAGCGTCAGCCCGTGGCGCTCGCGGCGGCCGTGTTCGTCGTGCTTCTGATCCTGATCGCGGTGATCGCGCCGTATATCGCGCCTTACGACGCGGAAAATTATTTCGATTACGACGCGCTCAACGCGGGGCCTTCGGCAGCGCACTGGTTCGGTGTCGACTCGCTCGGCCGCGACATTTTGAGCCGCATTCTCGTCGGCAGCCGCATTTCGCTCTCGGCGGGCTTGCTGTCGGTCGTGATCGGCGCGGTGATCGGCACGTTCTTCGGGCTGCTCGCGGGCTACTACGAAGGCTGGTGGGACCGCATCGTCATGCGTATTTCGGACGTGCTGTTCGCGTTCCCCGGCATTCTGCTCGCCATCGGCGTGGTGGCCATTCTCGGTAACGGCATGATCAACGTGATCTGCGCGGTGGCTATCTTCAGCATTCCCGCGTTCGCGCGGCTCGTGCGCGGCAACACGCTCGCGCTCAAGCACCTGACGTATATCGAGGCGGCGCGCAGCATAGGCGCGTCGGACTGGACCATCATCATGCGGCACATTCTGCCGGGGACCATTTCCTCGGTCGTCGTATATTTCACCATGCGTATCGGCACGTCGATCATCACGGCGGCGAGTCTCTCGTTTCTCGGCCTCGGCGCGCAGCCGCCGACGCCCGAGTGGGGTGCGATGCTCAACGAAGCCCGCGCCGACATGGCGATGGCACCGCATGTCGCCATCTTCCCGAGCCTCGCCATCTTTCTGACGGTGCTTGCGTTCAATTTGCTCGGCGACGGTCTGCGCGACGCGCTCGATCCCAAGCTCGACCGGCCGTGAAGCCGCCGCATATCGGCGTGCTCGATGCGGGCGCGCGCAACAGTATCGCGGACGTGACGGGCGTGAGCGTTGGCCATTACACCCTCGCCGATGGCGCGATTCAAACCGGCGTGACGGTGGTGCGCGCGCATGACGGCGATGCGTATCGCAACAAGACGCCAGCGGCGGCATGCGTCATCAACGGCTTCGGCAAGAGCGTCGGGCTCGTGCAGATCGATGAACTCGGCGTGATCGAAACGCCTGTCGCGCTCACCAACACCTTCGCGGCGGGCACGGTGGCGAACGCGCAGATACGCGCGGCGCTCGAAGGCAATCCGCGCATTGGCCGCGACTGGCCGAGCGTCAATCCGCTAGTGCTCGAATGCAACGACGGCTTTCTGAACGACATGCAGGCGTTCGCCGTCGAAGAAGCGCAATACCGGCATGCGCTCGCTTCGTGTTCGCCGGACTTCGCGCGCGGCGCCGTGGGCGCGGGACGCGGCATGTCGTGCTTCGACTTGAAGGGCGGGATTGGCACGGCCTCGCGTGTCGTCGATATCGGCGATGAACGCTACACCACGGGCGCGCTCGTGCTCGCCAACTTCGGACGCTTGCCGCAACTCACAATTGCCGGCGATGCCATTGGACGCACGCTGCAAGCGCAGGCGCCACAACGCGAGCAAGGTTCGATCATCATGCTGATCGCCACCGATGCACCGCTCGATGCGCGGCAGCTTCGCCGTCTCGCCATGCGCGCCGCAGCCGGGCTCGCGCGCACCGGTTCGGTCTTCGGTCATGGTAGCGGCGACATTGCGCTGGCGTTTTCGACGGCGTACACCGTGCCTCACGACGCCGAGTTCATCGACTTGCCGCGCTTGCTGCCGGACGCGCGTCTCGACTCGCTGTTTCAATGCGTCGCGGACGCCACCGAACAGGCCATTCTCGACGCGCTCTTCAGCGCCGAAAGCGTCACGGGCCGCGACGGGCATCGTCGCGCGTCGCTCAACGAAGTGTGGAAAAGCCAATGACAGTGTTGATGTCGGTGGATATCGAAGGCGTCGCGGGCGTGTTTCATCCGGAGCAAACGCGCGCGGGCAACGGCGAATACGAACAGGCGCGCCGCTTCATGACGAACGAAGCGAACGCCGCCGTGCTCGGTGCCTTCGATGGCGGCGCGACCGAAGTCTGGGTCAACGATTCTCACGGCGGCTTTCGTAATCTATTGCCGAACGCGTTCGATCCGCGCGCGCGTCTCGTGCTCGGCAAGCCGCGCACGCTCGGCATGATGGCGGGACTGGAAGCATCGCCGGAACTGGTGTTCATGGTCGGCTATCACGCGCGGGCGCAGAGTCGCGGGATTCTCGCGCATACCATCAACAGCGCTGCATTTGCGCGCGTGATGCTCGACGGAGAAGAGGTTGGCGAGGCCGCGCTCTATGGGCAGCTTGCCGAGGCGCGCGGCGCACGCGTCGCGCTCATCACGGGCGACGACGTGTTCGGCGCGGAGACCTTGCCCGTGTTCCCGGACGCGAACTTCGTTTGCGTGAAGACGGCGCACGGCTATTCGAGCGGCGTTACGGATACGCCAGAAGCCGCGTGCGCATCGATCAGGCGCGCGGCGAAGGAGACTGTCGAGGCCTCGCGTCATTCAAGTTCACGCGCACACCATGCACCGGACTCACGCCGTTGCGAACTGCGCACGCAAAGCTCCGCTTATGCCGATCTCTTCTGTCAGTGGCCGACGCTCGAACGGCTCGATGCCGTCACGCTCGCCTTCGATGCGCCCGGCATCGAACAGGTCGTACGCACACTCAATTGCCTTTCGGCAATGTCCTTCATGTTACGGTGAACGGAGGAACTATCGTTAGAATGGAGGTCTTAGCTGATCGGTCATCGGCACGGTACTTTCTTCAACGATTTTTTGCAGGCGCTTTCATGCACGACGTGAAGCTCGAACACAACGACGATGTGACGCTCGATCCCGCCGCTCCGCAACTCGTCATGCGCGGCTCGCTTTTCATCGACGGCCACGAAGCCGGTTGCTGGGAAGAGCGGCGCAATGGCACATGGGCGGCGCGGCTGCGGCACGCCGAGCAGTGGATCGTCGAGACGAGCCGCGCGGCGCTGATCGAGCGGCTTGCCACTGACGCCTGAGCGCATCCCGAGTGCGGACAACCTTTCAATCAAATCGATTTTATTTATGTATTTGTCGATCATCGCGGTGGGAATAGGCGGCGGGCTGGGATCGCTGCTTCGTTGGGCGCTCGGTTTGCGCCTCAATGGAATCTTTCCAAACCTGCCGCTCGGCACCTTTGCATCGAATGTGATTGCCGGATACATCATCGGCGTGGCGGTCGCGACCTTTGCGCGCTTGCCGGACATCTCCGTCGAATGGCGTCTCTTCGTAACGACCGGTCTAATGGGCGGCTTGTCCACCTTCTCCACGTTCTCGGCCGAAGTGGTCGCGCATCTTCAGCAAGGGCGGCCCGGCTGGGCGCTCGCGGAGATCGCGCTGCACGTCGGCGCGTCGCTCGCAATGACCGCGCTCGGTATTGCGACGGTGGCCTGGGTCAGCTGATCCACGCACGTTGCCGCAGCGCCGCGTTCCGCATGAACTCCTACTTTTTTCCCGCGTGTCTTCACGCTCTTTCGCCGCTGCTTCGCGCACGCGGCTTGTTTCTTTTGACTGCAATACGAAGGTGATGAGATGGTCGAGTTCGAGTTCGAGTCCCAGTTCCCGAGAGTTGACATCAGACCGTACCAGGCGAGTGACCTCGACGGCGTGATCGATCTGTTCGTGCGCGCCGTCCGTGAAAGCGCGTCCGAGTACTACAGCCCGGCACAAATCGATGCCTGGGCGCAAACCGACCGCGAGGAGTGGCATGCCGCCCGCCTCAGCCGGCCAACCTGGGTGGCATTCACGGACGACGAGCTCGCCGGTTTCGCCGATGTCCACGAAAACGGGCTCATCGACATGATGTTCGTCGAGCCGAGGCATCAGCGCAAAGGCGTGGCCACCGCGCTGCTCGCGTCCATCGAGGAGCATGCCGAGAAAAACGGCATGCGCGTGCTGCACACGTATGCGAGCTTGGGCTCGCAGCCGTTCTTCGAGTATTGCGGCTTCACCATGCTGCTTGCGCGGGCTGTAGAGGTGCGGGGGCAGCGCTTCGCGCAACTCGTGATGGAGAAAGTGCTGTAGCTGTATAGACAAGTCAAGCGCTATGTTCGGGATTGCCTCGGTGTAATCCCGGATAGCCCCTTGTTTCGTCCTTTCTGCCCGTTTAGACTTGTGCCTAACTTGTATAGACAGGAAGAAACATGATTACGCTCACGCCTGGCAAGCTCACGCTGCCGCAATTGCGCCGCATCGCGCGCGGATCGGATTCGCTGAGTCTCGATCCCGCGAGCTTCGCCGCCATCGACGCGAGCGCGCGCGCCGTCGCCGCGATCGCCGCCAAGGGTGATCCGGCCTACGGCATCAATACGGGCTTTGGGCGGCTCGCCAACACTCACATTCCCGCCGATCAGCTCGAACTTCTGCAGCGCAACCTGGTGCTGTCGCATGCGGTCGGCGTCGGCGAACCGATGTCGCGACCGGTCGTGCGTCTTTTGATGGCCCTCAAGCTGTCGAGTCTCGGGCGCGGCCATTCGGGCATTCGCCGCGAAGTGATCGACGCCCTCGTCACGCTTTTCAACGCCGATGTATTGCCCGTCATCCCCGTGAAAGGCTCGGTCGGCGCGTCGGGCGATCTCGCGCCGCTCGCGCATATGTCGACGGTGCTGCTCGGTATCGGCGAAGTCATGGTGCGCGGCGAACGCGCAAGCGCGCTCGATGGCCTCAAGCTCGCCGGGCTCGAACCGCTCACGCTGCAGGCGAAGGAAGGGCTCGCGCTGTTGAACGGCACGCAGGCATCGGCGGCGCTCGCGCTTTACAACCTCTTTGCCATCGAGGACCTGTTCCGCACCGGCCTCGTTGCGGGCGCGCTGTCCGTCGACGCCGCCGCGGGCTCCGTCGTGCCGTTCGATGCACGTATCCATGAGTTGCGCGGACATCGCGGGCAGATCGATTCGGCGGCGGCGTATCGCACGTTGCTGGCGGGCTCGGGCATCAACCTGTCGCACGCCGATTGCGAGAAGGTTCAGGACCCGTACAGCCTGCGCTGTCAGCCGCAAGTGATGGGCGCGTGTCTCGATCAGATGCGTCATGCGGCCGACGTGCTCTTGATCGAATCGAATGCGGTTTCCGACAATCCGCTGATTTTCCCGGACACCGGCGAAGTGCTGTCAGGCGGCAACTTTCACGCGGAACCCGTTGCCTTCGCCGCCGATAACCTCGCGCTCGCCGCCGCCGAAATCGGCGCGCTGGCCGAGCGCCGCATCGCGCTTCTGATCGACTCGACGCTTTCCGGCTTGCCGCCGTTTCTCGTACGCGATGGCGGCGTGAACTCCGGCTTCATGATCGCGCATGTGACGGCGGCGGCGCTCGCGTCCGAGAACAAGACGCTCGCGCATCCTGCTTCCGTCGATTCCTTGCCGACCTCGGCGAATCAGGAAGATCACGTGTCCATGGCGACCTTTGCCGCGCGCAAGCTCGGCGATATCGCGAGCAACACGGCCAATATTCTCGCCATCGAACTGCTTGCGGCAGCGCAAGGCGTCGATCTGCGCGCGCCGCATCGCACGAGCGCGCCACTTATCGACGTGATGCAGACCATCCGCGCGCAAGTCGCGCATTACGACCTCGATCATTACTTCGCGCCCGATATCGCCGCCATTGCGACGCTCGTGCAGGCGGGCGAGATTGCAAAGCACAGTCCGTTTTCCTTTGCCTCGGAACAGAGCGCGGATCGAAGCGCATGAGCACGCCCGCGTATCAGGAGATCAAGGACTACATCCTCGAGCGCATTCACGGCGGCGAATGGAAGGAGGGCGATCAGGTGCCCTCCGAGAACGAGCTCGCGCGCGAGTTCAAAGTGGCGCGCATGACGGTGAATCGCGCGGTGCGTGAACTGACGGCCGAACAGGTGCTCACGCGTGTGCAGGGCGCGGGCACGTTCGTGGCGCAGCCGAAACACGCTTCGACACTGGTCGAGATTCGCAGTATCTCCGATGAAATCGTCGCGCGCGGGCATGCGTATCGCGCGGCGGTGCTGCATCTGGGTGCCTCTATCGTCGATGAAGCGCTAGCCGCCGAAATGCAGCTTGCGCTCGGCAGTCCCGTGTTTCATTCGCGCGTGCTGCACTTCGAAAACGACGAGCCCGTGCAACTCGAAGAGCGCTACGTGAACCCGGCCATTGCGCCCGAGTACGCGCGTCAGGACTTCACGAAGATCACGCCGAATCAATATCTGATGGTTGCCGCGCCCTTGCAGCGGGTCGAATATCGGATCGAGGCGTCGTTGCCATCGCCGGAGATTCGCCATGCGCTCGCGATGAAAGATCACGAGCCGTGTCTGCTGCTGCATCGGCGAACATGGTCGCGCGACACGGTGGCGTCGGTCGCGAATCTGTGGCATCCCGGCGACCGCTATCAGTTCACCGGCCACTTTTGATCATGGCAACCGTTCTGCGCGCATCATCGCTCGCAGCCGTGCCGTGGAAGAACGGCGGCGGCTATACGCGCGAACTCGCGGCGGGACCGGAAGGCGCGTCGATCGATACGTTCGCGTGGCGGCTTTCCATCGCGGATGTGTCGGCGGATGGCGCGTTTTCGAGCTTCGCGGGCGTGGATCGCGTGCTGATCCTGCTCGATGGCGCGGGCATGACGCTCGCCGAACCCGACTATGTGCATACGTTGAACGAGCCGCTCGCGATGGCGCGCTTTGCCGGCGAAACGCCCATCCACGCGGCGCTCGTGCAAGGTCCGACGCGCGACTTCAACGTGATGACGCGTCGCGGTCGCGCGCATGCTTCGGTGACGAGCCGCTTCGAGTCGCATGAATGGACGCCGGACCACGACGTCACGTTTTTGCATTGCGCGCGCGGCATGGTGAACGTCGTGCTGGCCCATGGAGAACGCATCGCGCTCGCAGCGAGCGACAGCTTGCGTATCGAAAGGGCGGACGGACGCGTCGCGTGCGAAGCATCGCAAGATGCGTCGTGGTTGCAGATAGGCATCCATACGCCGTGAACGCGTGGATCGCGCCAGATGCCCGATGGCTGGCGACGCAACATGACGCTCGAATGGATGGAAGACGGCCAACGCGTGCGGCATCGCGCCAACTGTCTTTTCGATGCTGCGCTCAACGGAGGAACGCGGCTCCAAAAGCTGGCTTTCCGATACGGTTTTCTGCGAGCATGGTGAATCGCCGAAACGCGACGTCTTCGTCGGCGGATGCAAGATCCTCGACGCAAGTTGTCAGGCGGACGAAGACGCATTGCGTTCACTCATCGACTAATAAAACGCGAGGCATCACATGGACGATTGTGCGATCTACACGCTCGAGCGCGGCACGGCGCCGTTGCTCATCTCGATCCCGCACCGCGGCACGCGTATACCCGACGGGCTCGCGCAAGAAATGACGCCAGTCGCGCGGAAAGTGGATGATTGCGACTGGCATCTCGAACGGCTTTATGACTTTGCGCGCGAGATGGGCGCGTCGATTCTGCTGCCGCAATTCGCGCGCTATGTCATCGATTTGAATCGTCCGCCCGATGACGCCAATCTTTATCCGGGCCGCGATACGACTGGCCTCTGTCCCGTCGATACGTTCGAGAAAGAGCCGCTTTATCTCGAAGGTCATGAGCCTTCACGCGAACAGATCGAGGCGCGCCGCGCGCTCTACTGGCAGCCTTATCACGATGCGCTCGCTTCCGAACTTGCCGCCTTGCGCGAGGAACATGGGCACGCGTTGCTGTGGGAGGCGCACTCCATTCGCTCAGTCGTGCCGCGCTTCTTCAATGGCCGGCTCACGGATTTCAACTTCGGCACGGCGGATGGAGCATCGGCGGCGCCTGGACTGGCCGAGCGGCTCGCGCAGGTCGTGGAGTCGGACGGACGTTACACAACGGTGGCTAACGGGCGCTTCAAGGGCGGTTACATAACGCGTCGCTACGGTCAGCCGGCCAACGGGATTCACGCGGTGCAACTGGAGCTCACGCAGGCCACTTACATGAACGAGGCACCGCCTTATTCCTACGATGAGGCGCGCGCGAGCGACGTTCAGCCCTTGTTGCGGGAGTTGGTCACCGCGGCGTTGGAGCATGTGAAAGCGCCCTGAATTTAGCTGGCGTCAGGATGACCATTGTCTGACGCCGCTGTAATGATGTTTTTGGGCAGCACTGGTTGTATTGCACTCTTTAGCGTGGAAAGATCAATATAAACAATGGCTTAATGTATGTTGAACTGCCGAAGGCATGCAGTTGTGCATCCCCGATTGTTGCGACTTCGACAAATATGTTTCCTGCAAATTGGGGTTTCCCCTAAGTCGCGTCCCTCCTACACTGTTTTCAAGCGAAACGAAATCAGAAACTGTTTAAAAGCTTCCGGCTTCGTCTTCGATTTCAAAACAAGATTCCAGGAGGTTCATCATGATCAAGTCTTTCGTTCCGGCTCTCGTTATTGCTTCGGCTCTGGCCGCTCCGACTTTCGCCTTTGCACAAAGCAACGGCCCTGTGACCCGCGCAGAAGTTCGCGCCGAGCTGGTCCAGTTGGAAAAGGCTGGCTATAACCCGTCGACGGACCACGCGTTCTACCCGCAAAACTTCCAGGCAGCCGAAGCGCGCGTGGATGCACAGCAAGGTACGTCGTCGTACGGCGCATCGACTGCGGGTTCGTCGCAAGCGGGCGCACGTCCGTCAGCGTCGATGTCGGATCGTAACTCGGTCTACTTCGGTCATTAAGAGATCGAATAACGGCAAGTTGCAGTGGTGGTGGCAGTAGCAGTGGCAGTTGAAGGTGAGGTAGATGGCAGAAAGCGTAGTAACTTGCGAGAAGTGTAGTAGAGCAGTTCTGCAGTAAGCAGCACCAGGAACGCCGACCGCGATTTTTGCGGCCGGCGTTTTTATTTCGACGCGTTGTTTAATGTGGCGATCGCTCGATTTAATCGGCGCGAAAAAAGAAACGCAGATCAGTTTTGTTCACTTTCGAAATGAGTCGGCTTATGTGCACGAGTTAAATATCGCGCGTACTTGCAAAGGAGCGTCAATAAAATAATAAAACGAGGCTCTCTCGATGTCCCGGTATCCTAGAATTCATGTGGCAGAACGACGGCCAATAAATTCAACGGTCGATATTCAACGTGAATCAATGCTTGCGGCGAGCATTTCACTTTATCGAGAGAGCTGAGAATAGTCATGAAAAAAGCCACGTCCTTGCTGCGACTTCTATTGCTAATCCTCCTAGCAGCTACGACAACCGGCGTTTATGCCGGTCAGTTCAGCGTACAGTGCGCGTATTCTCACACGAAGCCCGACGATTCCATTGTTCGTTACGGATTACCCGGACTCGCCATGCAGCACGATTTTTTCGGTAACCGGTCGACCGATGCCTTTAGCGACCTCGCAAAGCTGAATGTGAATAAAGCCACGACGTGTAACATTACGGCCGATGCGTCCGCTTATTGGGTGCCGCAATTGAAGCGCGCCGCCGGAATAGTGGTCCCCGACTTCCAGAAGACCTACTACCAAAAGAACACCGAGCTCCCGGTCGTTACCGCTATCCCACAAGGTCTGGAGATGCTCGCCGGCGACCACCACGGAACCGCGGCAAATCCGGCTATTGCATATTTTTGCCAGAATGTAGGCTACATGGCGAATCCGCCGACGAGTTGTCCCGTTGTGAACGGCAACGCGCAGTTTGACATCGTGATCTATTTTCCGGACTGTTGGGACGGCGAGCACATTAAACCGGATTTCTCCTCGGGCGTTCAGAACATGGCTTACCACAATAACAAAGATGGTTCATGTCCCGAAGCGTATCCGATCAAGATTCAGCAACTGCAATTAAACTTGCAATACACGCTTGGCAATAACGGCGATCTGAACGGCGCGCAGTTGTCGATGGACCCGATCATGGTGAACGGCGTGCTGACGCCGCAATGGGGAAGTTTATATACCGCTCACGCCGACTTTATCAATGCATGGAAGCCGGATAGCCTTCAATACGCAACCGACAATTGTTCCAATAATGGAAACACCGCGTGCAGCAGCGATATTCCGACCTACTATGTAAAGTCCAGTTCGGATACGTGGCTTGACTCCGGCGGCACTCCGCACAATGCAGACGAGAAACTGCGCGTAGGTCCGGGCGACATTATTTTCATGAAGTTTCCAACGCCTGTAATCACGGACTATACCTATCAAACCGCGTTCATACAGACTCAGGGCGGCGACGTCACCGACTCCACGGCGGTCTACTTGTACCTATTCGCCGCCGCAACCAATTGGGACGATCAAAACAAGCCACCTACCGGAAGTGCCTGCACGCCGCAGTCCGTTGGCGCTATCTATCTCGACAACGTTAATAAACTCCGGATAAATTCCATCGACGCATACGTCAAGCAGCAAATTGCCGCGAAGGCGCCTGAAATTGCGATCTGCATTAAAAACAACACGAGCAAGGTCGTCGAATTAAACTCGCGCGAAGTGAAAAAAGGCGTGCCTGCACTGTTTTTGAAATAACGCTGGCCGCCACCTAGGCGGCTATCGGATTTCGTTGCCCGGCGAACGCGCGCCACACGCGCGAAGCACCAGCCGCACGACTTCCTCGGTCTCCTCGTCGAACGCCTTTCGAGTCAGCGCGCGCTTGCCCTTCAGCGCGCGAATCTGCGCGTCGAAATCGGCGTAATGCTGAGTGATCGCCCATATCAGAAACATGAAGGTCTGCGGTTCGACAGGCGCAAGCAGTCCACGCGCGATCCATCCTTCGATTACCGTGACGCGCGTATCGAGCCACGGTTTTACGCGTTCGTTCAACACGTCTTGCATGTGATGCGCGCCGTGAATGATCTCGCTTGCCCAGACTTTCGATCCGAGCGGCCGGCGCCGCGACAACTCCATCTTTGCGCGCACATAGCCGCCGATCGCTTCTGCAGGATCGTCGCTGCATTCGAACGTATCCGCCGCGCGATGCCAGTCTTCGAAGAGGTCTTCGAGCACGCGTCGATAGAGCGCGAGCTTGGTCGGGAAGTAGTAATGCAGATTGGCTTTCGGCAGGCCGGCGCGCTCGGCGATCATCGCGGTGCTCGCGCCTTCGAGTCCTTTCTCGGCGAAAACGGCTTCGGCGCAAGCCAAAAGGTGAGCCTCGTTGGTCTCGCGAATTTGTGCCTTGCGCCGCCGCAAAGGCGGAACGGCGTTACTGCTTTCTTCGATGCCGGGCGACGCTTCGTCGTGTCTCATTGTTCCTTCCGTAGGCCTCGTGTGCCGCATCGTGCCTGATTTGCGGCGTTCGTGCATGCCGCGCTGTTCTCAATTCTGCATGCCTCAGCAAGTTCGACCAAGTGATGCTGCAGCGCAATGGCACGCTTCTCGCTCTGTTCGCTTCAACACGAAAGACGTTGATTTGCTTATTTTAATCGGCTACAACCTGTCCAGTCGGACAGGATTTGAAGCGAAGCCGAATGGCTCGAATGCAGCATCGATCGTACAAGTAAAAGCATGCACCGCGCGCGTGCAAGTCTGCACCCGCCGCGCGCCGGATGCACGAAAAGCAGTCCCCGACATACGAAGCTCATCGTAAGGAGCGAGGCGCATGAACGCGGTTACGGATGCAATGAGAGAGGCTGGTCTCGACACGTCCATCAAGGTCAACGGTCAACGTCTGTGGGACAGCCTGATGTCGATGGCGAAGATCGGCGCAACGCCCAAAGGCGGTGTCTGCCGGCTCGCGCTGACCGATCTGGACAAGGAAGGGCGCGATCTCATCGTGAGTTGGGCGAAAGAAGCGGGCTGCACGGTGAGCGTCGACCAGATGGGCAACGTGTTCATGCGCCGCGCGGGCCGTCATCCCGACGCGCTGCCCGTCATGACGGGCTCTCACGCCGATTCGCAGCCGACGGGCGGCCGCTTCGACGGCATCTACGGCGTGCTCGGCGGCCTCGAAGTCATCCGCACGCTCAACGATCACGCGATCGAGACGGAGCATCCCGTCGAGGTCGTCATCTGGACCAACGAAGAAGGCTCCCGCTTCGCGCCGGCGATGGTCGCATCGGGCGTATTCGCAGGCGTGTTCTCGCTCGATTACGGGTTGTCGCGCAAGGACGTCGATGGCAAGACCATCGGCGAAGAACTCGAACGTATTGGTTATGCAGGCGACGTTCCGTGCGGCGGCCGCAAGCTGCACGCGGCGTTCGAATTGCATATCGAGCAGGGCCCGATTCTCGAAGCCGAGGACAAGACAATCGGCGTCGTCACCGATGCGCAAGGCCAGCGCTGGTACGAGATCACACTGACAGGTCAGGAAGCGCATGCGGGCCCGACGCCCATGCCGCGCCGCAAAGACGCGTTGCTCGGCGCATCGCGCGTGGTGGATCTCGTCAACCGCATCGGACTGGATCACGCGCCGTTCGCCTGCGCCACGGTCGGCATGATGCAGGTCTATCCGAACTCTCGCAACGTGATTCCGGGCCGCGTGTTCTTCACCGTGGACTTCCGTCATCCCGACGACGCCGTGCTCGCGAAAATGGACGCCGCGCTGCGCGAAGGCGTCGAGCGCATTGCGGGCGGCATCGGCCTCACAACCGAACTCGAGCAAATCTTCTACTACGAACCCGTCAAGTTCGATGCCGCGTGCGTCGACTCCGTGCGCGCGGCAGCCAAACGCTTCGGCTATTCGCATCGCGACATGGTGTCGGGCGCGGGCCACGACGCGTGCTACCTCTCGCAAGTCGCGCCGACATCGATGGTATTCGTTCCTTGTGTCGACGGCATCAGCCATAACGAAGTAGAAGACGCCTCGCAGGAATGGATCGAAGCGGGCGCGAACGTGCTTTTGCACGCCATGCTCGAGCGCGCGTCGGAACCCGTCTCTTAACGGCTATTCGTCGATTTTTTCCAAAGCACCGTTCGCGTCGTCCCGCGCGAACGGCGGGAATCGCTACGTCCTCATATCGAAGAAGGAACGCGTATGACCATGAAGATTGCGGGCCACAGGCTCACGCAGGAACAACTCGCATGCGAGTTTTCGGATGTCGCGCCCTTGCTCGATGCGACTGCCGCCGCCGCCGCGGCAAGCCGCTGTCATTACTGTTATGACGCGCCATGCGTGCAGGCTTGTCCCACGCAGATCGATATTCCGAGCTTCATCCGCAAGATCAGTCACGGTAATCTCAAAGGCGCGGCCGTCGATATTCTCTCGGCCAATCCGCTCGGCGGCATGTGCTCGCGGGTGTGTCCGACCGAGATACTGTGCGAAGGTAGTTGCGTGCGCAATCATCCGGTTGACGAGCCGGTGCGAATCGGCGCGTTGCAGCGCCATGCAACCGATTCGGCGATGGCGCGCGGCGAACCCTTGTTCAAGCGCGCGCCGGAAACGGGACGACGAATCGCGATCGTCGGTGCGGGACCGGCGGGACTTGCGTGTGCGTATCGCCTCGCGCTGGCCGGCCATCAGGCGATCATTTTCGATGCGCGCGCCAAACCCGGCGGTCTCAACGAATACGGCATCGCGGCGTACAAGACGGTGGAAGACTTCGCGCAACGCGAGATCGAATGGCTGCATTCGATCGGCGGTATCGAAATCAAAACGGGCGTGGCGCTCGGCCGCGATGTGACGCTCGACGAACTGCGCAAGCAATACGACGCGGTGTTCATCGGCTTCGGTCTGGCGGGTGTGCGTGAGCTGGCGCTGGAAGGCGAGTCGCTCGAAGGCGTGATGAACGCGGTGGATTTCATCGAGCAAGTGCGTCAGGCCGATGACCTCGCGAGCGTGCCGGTCGGGCGGCGTGTGGTGGTGATCGGCGGCGGCAATACGGCTGTCGATGCCGCCGTGCAAAGCCGCAAGCTCGGCGCGACCTCGGTGACCATGGCGTACCGGCGCGGCGTCGAGAACATGGGCGCGACCTGGGCGGAACAGGAGTTCGCGCAGAACAACAACGTGACCATCGTGACGCATGCGAACCCCGTGCGTCTGATCGGCGCGGACGGACACGTCACGGGCGTGGAGTTCGACCGCGCGGGCGAGCGCTTGATCATCGAAGCGGACATGGTGCTGAAGGCCATCGGGCAGACGCTCGTGCCGGTGGGTATCGACCGGGAATTGTTGAGTCTCGATGGCGGGCGCATCGTCACCGACGAGAACCGTCAGACGACGCTCGCGAAAGTCTGGGCCGGCGGCGACTGCGCGACGCACGAAGGACTCGATCTCACCGTGCAGGCCGTGCAGGACGGCAAGCTCGCGGCGGCGTCCATTGGCGCGTCTTTCGAACTCACGGCGATCAAGGCCGCGTAAAAACCCCGCAACGCATTCGATACGGAGCCGCTAAAAACATGGCCGATCTTCGCTGCACTATCGCTGGCATTACATCGCCGAATCCGTTCTGGCTTGCATCGGCGCCGCCGACCGACAAAGCGTATAACGTCAACCGCGCGTTCGAAGCGGGCTGGGGCGGCGTCGTATGGAAGACGCTCGGACTCGACCCGCATGTGGTCAACGTCAGTTCGCGTTATGGCGCCGTGCAATGGAACGGGCAACGCATGGCGGGGCTGAACAACATCGAGCTGATCACCGACCGCCCGCTCGACATCAACCTGAAAGAGATCGCGCAAGTGAAGCGCGACTGGCCGGACCGCGCGCTGATCGTCTCGTTGATGGTGCCGTGCAACGAGAAAGACTGGAAGTGGATTCTCACGCAGGTGGAAGACACCGGCGCGGATGCGGTCGAACTCAACTTCGGCTGTCCGCATGGCATGAGCGAGCGCGGCATGGGCGCGGCGGTCGGGCAAGTGCCGGAGTATGTCGAGATGGTCACGCGCTGGGTGAAGGAAGGCACGCAGTTGCCGTGTCTCGTGAAGCTCACGCCGAATATCAGCGACATTCGCATGGGGTCGCGCGCGGCGTTCAAGGGCGGCGCGGATGGCGTGTCGCTCATCAACACCATCAATTCGATCGTCTCCGTCGACCTCGACCAGATGGCGCCGATGCCCACCGTCGACGGCAAAGGCACGCACGGCGGCTACTGCGGCCCGGCCGTGAAGCCGATTGCGCTCAACATGGTCGCCGAGATCGCGCGCGACCCCGAAACGCCCGATTTGCCGATCTCGGGCATCGGCGGAATCTCCACCTGGCGCGACGCCGCCGAATTCATGGTGCTCGGCGCGGGCAGCGTGCAGGTGTGCACGGCGGCGATGCACTACGGGTTTCGCATCGTCTCCGATCTTGCTGACGGCCTCTCGAACTGGATGGACGAAAAAGGCTACGCCACGCTCGACGACATTCGCGGGCGCGCGGTGCAGAACGTGACGGACTGGAAGTACCTCAATCTCAAGTACGACATCAAGGCGCGCATCGATCAGGACAAGTGCATCAAGTGCGGGCTGTGCCATATTGCGTGCGAGGACACGTCGCATCAGGCCATTCTCAAGGAGAAGGACGGCAAGCGTCACTTCGAAGTCGTCGATGCCGAGTGCGTCGGCTGCAATCTGTGCATGCACGTATGCCCGGTCGAGCAATGCATCACGATGGAACGCGTCGATGCCGGCGAGTACGCGAACTGGACCACGCATCCGAACAATCCGGCGCGTGTCGATGCGGAAGAAGCCGCCAAAGCCGCCTGAAGTCATTGCAACGATCAACAGGAGTTCGTCCGATGAAGCAGACAGCGCAATCTGTCGATCCGAATTTCGCGGCCAACTTGCAGGCGAGCAGCCTGTATAACGACGACCTCGCGCCAACGGGTCTCGCGCAGCGCACGTGGAAGTGGTATCACTTCGCGGCGCTGTGGGTCGGCATGGTGATGAACATCGCGTCCTACATGCTCGCGGCGGGGCTCACCGAGCAGGGCATGTCGCCGTGGCAGGCGGTGGTGACGGTGTTGCTCGGCAACCTGATCGTGCTCGTGCCGATGCTCCTGATCGGTCACGCGGGGGCGAAGCACGGCATTCCTTACGCGGTGCTGGTGCGCTCGTCGTTCGGCACGCAGGGCGCGAAGTTACCGGCGCTGTTGCGGGCCGTCGTCGCATGCGGCTGGTATGGCATTCAGACGTGGCTCGGCGGCAGCGCGATCTACACGCTGCTCAACATTCTCACGGGCAACGCGCTGCACGGCGAGGCGCTGCCGCTTCTCGACATCTCTGCCGGACAGCTTGCGTGCTTCCTCGTGTTCTGGGCGCTGCAGATTTACTTCATCGTGCATGGTACCGATTCGATCCGCTGGCTCGAAAGCTGGTCCGCGCCGATCAAGGTGCTGATGTGCATCGCGCTCGTCTGGTGGGCGACGAGCAAGGCGGGCGGCATCGGCAACATGTTGTCGGCGCCGTCGCAGTTCGTCGCGGGTGGCAAGAAGGAAGGACTCTTCTGGGCGACGTTCTGGCCGGGTCTTACCGCGATGGTCGGCTTCTGGGCGACGCTCGCGCTGAACATTCCCGACTTCACGCGCTTCGCCCGCTCGCAGCGCGATCAGGTGATCGGGCAGTCCATCGGTCTGCCTGCGCCGATGGCCTTGTTGTCCGTGATTTCGGTGGTGGTGACATCGGCGACGGTCGTGATCTACGGCAAGGCGATCTGGGACCCGATCGACCTGACGAGCCGCATGACGGGCATCGGCGTGGGCGTTGCGCTCGTCATCCTCACGCTCGACACCATGTGCTGCAATCTCGCGGCCAATCTCGTCGGTCCGGCTTACGATTTTTCGAGTCTCTGGCCAAAGGGCATTTCGTATCGCGCGGGCGGCATGATCACGGCGACGATCGCCATCGTCATGATGCCGTGGAAAATTCTCGCCACCACGCAGGGTTATATCTTTACCTGGCTCGTCGGTTACTCGGCGTTGCTCGGGCCCGTCGCGGGCATTTTGATGGTCGATTACTTCCTGATTCGCGGCACCCGGCTCGATCACCACGAACTCTTCGATGAACACGGCGAATATTCGTATAGCGGCGGCTGGAATATCGCGGCGGTGGTGGCGCTGCTCGTCGGCGTGCTGCCCAATCTGCCGGGCTTCCTGCATACGGCGTTCCCCGCGTCGTTCCCTAACGTGCCGGCGTTCTTCAACATGCTTTATACGTATGCCTGGTTCGTCGGGCTCGTGCTGGCCGCGCTCGTGTATGGTTCGTGGATGAAGCTGCGCGGCAGCCCGCAGGCCGGGGTTCTGAGCGCATGAGCGTCCGAAGGAATTTTCGAAGCCCAAGATTCGCAAGGAGAAGACAATGCCAACCCTGATTCGCGGCGGCACCATCATCGATCCGGAACGCAGCTATCGCGCAGATGTCTTGTGCGCCGACGCCGCGTCCGGCGGCACGATCCTGGCGATCGGGCCGGATCTCGAAGTACCGGCGGGCACGAAGATCGTCGACGCGGGCGGACAGTACGTGATGCCCGGCGGGATCGATCCGCACACGCACATGGAACTGCCTTTCATGGGCACGACCGCCAGCGACGACTTCTATACCGGCACGGCGGCGGGCTTGTCGGGCGGCACGACGAGCATCATCGATTTCGTGATTCCGAGCCCGAAGCAACCGCTCATGGCAGCGTTCAAGGAGTGGCGCGGCTGGGCCGAGAAGGCATCGGCGGATTATGGCTTTCACGTCGCGGTGACGTGGTGGGACGAATCGGTGCATCGCGACATGGGCCTGCTCGTGCATGAGCACGGCGTCTCCAGCTTCAAGCATTTCATGGCCTACAAGAACGCGATCATGGCCGATGACGAAGTGCTCGTGAACAGCTTCACGCGCTCGCTCGAACTCGGCGCGCTGCCGACCGTGCATGCGGAAAACGGCGAGCTCGTGTTCCAGTTGCAGAAGCAACTGCTTGCGAAGGGCTTCACGGGACCGGAGGCGCATCCGCTTTCGCGCCCGCCTGAAGTGGAGGGCGAGGCGGCCAATCGCGCCATTCGCATCGCGCAGGTGCTCGGCGTGCCTATCTATATCGTGCATGTATCGGCGAAAGATGCCGTCGATGTCATTGCGCGTGCTCGCAACGACGGCCTGCGTGTGTTCGGCGAAGTGCTGCCGGGGCATCTCGTGATCGACGAATCGGTGTATCGCGATCCCGACTGGACGCGTGCCGCCGCGCACGTGATGAGCCCGCCGTTTCGCACGAGCGAGCATCGCGAGGCGCTGTGGCGCGGGCTGCAGTCCGGGCAGCTTCACACGACGGCGACGGATCATTGCGTGTTCTGTGCATCGCAAAAGGCCATGGGGCGAGAGGACTTCACGAAGATTCCAAACGGCTGCGGCGGCGTGGAAGACCGGATGTCGGTGTTGTGGCATCACGGCGTGAACATGGGGCGTCTCACGCCGAACGAGTTCGTGCGCGTGACATCGACCAACGCGGCGCAGATCTTCAATCTGTATCCGAGGAAGGGCGCGGTGCAGGTGGGTTCGGATGCGGACCTCGTCGTGTGGGACCCGGCGGCGACGCGGACCATCTCCGTGAAGACGCATCATCAGAAGGTGGACTTCAATGTGTTCGAGGGCATGACGGTGCAAGGCGTGGCCACGCATACGCTCACGCGCGGCGAACTCGCCTGGACCGATGGCGATTTGCGCGCGGTACGCGGCGCGGGTCAATACCTGAAGCGTCCGCCAAATTCGTCGTACTTCGAGGCGGCGCGCGTGCAGAACAAGCTGAAGGAGCAGCATCCGGTGGAGCGCGCGGGGGATAAGGCAATGAAGGCCGCCTGAGTGGTTCGAACCGGCCTCGTGTGGCTCGACGCTGCACCGGGCTTGGTCACATCCGAAGCATGTTCACACGCTTGCAAGCATAATCCGGCACGCTGTCCTCTTATCCAGCGCTGCCCGAATCATGCCGATGCGAAACCTCCACAAGCTTTGCCTTCTCGCTGTCACGACGGCCTTCTGCACGACGCTTTCCACTGCGCGCGCGGCGAATCCGAACGCGCTGTGGGAAATCGTCCACGACTATTGCGAGCCCGCCGCCGAGGGCGCGCCGGTCAAGCAGAAATGCGCCGACGTAAACCTCACGGACGGCTACGCGGTGCTGAAGGATATCGTGGGCGTCGCGCAATATCTGTTGATTCCGACGGCGCGTGTGAGCGGCATCGAAAGTCCCTTGATACTGGAGCCGCAGACGCCGAATTATTGGCGCGACGCATGGCGAGCGCGCCGTTATGTCGATGACAAGCTTCGCCGCTCCTTGCCACGCGATCAAGTGTCGTTTGCAATCAACTCGGCAAGCGGGCGCACGCAGAACCAGTTGCATATTCATATCGACTGCCTCGCGTCCGACGTCGCGCAGACGTTGCGCGAAGTCGGGCCGGGCATCGGCCGCGAATGGGCGCCGTTGCCGGTGCGCTTGCGCGGGCATCGGTACGACGCCATGCGGATCGACGACGCGGATCTTACGCATACCGATCCTTTTGCGCTGCTCGCGCCTTACGCGGCGCGTCGCGGACAAACGATGGGCGACCAGACGCTGTTGCTGGCCGGCGCATGGTTGCCCGATGGCAAGCCCGGATTCTTTCTTCTCAACGATCATGTGCAACCGGGCGACTGGGCTTCGTCGGAAGAACTGCAGGATCACACGTGCGCGTTAGCCGATCGGTCTATAGAGAAACCGTGACGAAAGAGCAAGAATGACGGCAGGCTGTTTCATTCGGATCACGAAGAAAAATTTTGTGACGCCGCTTGAACGCCTCTTGTCAAACTTCTTTCATGTAGTCACGATAATGCACATCGACATCTTGTTCGATCCGCAGAAGGACGCGGCGAACGTCAATCGTCATGGCATGTCGCTGGAACGTACGCGGGAAATCGCGTGGCGAGAGGTGATGTGTCACGCAGACGCTCGTCGCGACTACGGCGAGGTACGCGAGGTCGGCTTCGTGCCGATAGAAGGGAAAGTACATTGCGTGGTGTTCACGCAGCGAGGCGGCGCATTGCGAATCATCAGCTTGCGTCGCGCCAATAACCGGGAGAATGAGAGATATGAGCGAAGCATCGTACAGGTTTTACCGCAATACGCCGGAAGAGGAGGCGGAGATCGAACGGGGCATTCAGATGGACCCTGACACCTACGTCATGTCCGACGCCGAGTTCGAAGCCGCCATGCGCTGGGCAGACAGCCAGTCCGGTGAATTAACCGCAAACCAAGTTACGCCGCCGCGTTGACGTCCTGCTTGTGCGACTGACTTCCCCAGTCAGTCGCGCGGCAACGGGTCAATGCGCTTCACGGCTTATCACTCGATGCGCGAACACTCGCGGACCGACGCCTTCGACCCGCGCTTCCGGCATGACCCGTCGCAAAGTGCGTAATGTGAACGCAAGGTCTTCGCTCGCTACATCGAATTCGAGCCTTAGCGCGCATCCTTCGCGCTGCGCCTGACTGACATATACGCCGAGAGGCGAGTGAAACAACTGGCGGATGCGCTCGCAAGATGCATCGTCGTTCGCCATGCGGGCGCGCGCCATGATCCGTAACCGCTGACAAGCGCCGCCGTGATGGCCGGCAAACTGCGCAAGTGTCATATCCATGATCGGGCTCCATCGCGTCTTTTCTTGATATAAGCATACGCGGGGCCTTGTCAACGCCGTATCAGGAAACAGATGCGGCGCGTAAAAATCTCATCAATCGAAGCCCTGAAAAACCGCGTCGTCCGGGCCGATGGAAGCCGGCGATTTCCACGTCGCGTCGCGCATGGAATGCCGCACCTGATGCTCAACGCCCAGCAGAACGGCAAAGATCGCCATTCGAACTGCAATGCCGTTGTCGGTTTGCCGGAAGATGGCAAGACGCGGATCGTGATTCAGGTCGGTGGCGAGATCGTTCGCGCCGGGACGGCTGTCGCGCGGCAGCGGATGCATGATGAGCGTGTCGCGTCCGCAGGCTTCGTTCACGAGCGCCTGGTTGATCTGGAAGTCCGGCGTATAGCCTTCGATGGACTCGTCCGCGAAACGCTCTTTCTGAATGCGCGTGGCATAGACGACATCCGCGCCCGCAAGACCCGCGCGCAGATCGCTCGTCTGTTCGATAACATGATCGCCCCGCGCGATTCGCTCGATGATATGCGCCGGCATTTCCAGCGAACCCGGCGAAATCAGCGTGAACTTGAGGCCCTTGTAAAGCGAGAGCAGCTTGGCAAGCGAATGGACGGTGCGGCCATATTTGAGGTCGCCGACCATCGCGATATGCGCGCCATCAACTATTTTCCCGAGCCGCGAAAACTCGCGCTGGATCGTGTAGAGGTCGAGCAGCGCCTGGCTCGGATGCTCGCCGGGGCCGTCGCCAGCGTTGATCACGGGAATGTTGGTCGCACGCGCGAACTCCGCGACGGAGCCTTGCTCGGGATGCCGCACGACGATAGCGTCCGCATAGCCGCTGATCACGCGGCTCGTGTCGTAGATGGATTCGCCCTTCGCCATCGACGAGAACGTGAAGCCGGTCGTGTCGACCACCGAGCCACCGAGCCGACAGAACGCCGAGCCGAAACTCACACGGGTACGTGTGCTCGCCTCGAAGAACAGGTTCGCCAGCACCGCGCCCTCCAGCACGCGCGTGATTTTTCGGCGCCGCGCGATGGGCTGCATCATGTCCGCTGTGCGAAAGAGCGCTTCGGCCGATTCACGCGAGAACTGATCGATGGAGACGAGCTGCGGGCGGCTTTCGTATGCAATCGACGGATATACGCTTTGCGTAGATGTTCCACCCTCGGGCATGCCGTCCAGAATCTCGCCGACATAGCGCGCGGCGATCTCCGGCATGGCGCGCGATTCCGGCGACTCGTCCGGCAGAAGCCATGTGTCCAGCGCACGCCGCGACACGCCGATGCGGGCCGCGAAGGCATCGCGGGTCATGTTCAGACGCCGCATGGCGTCGCGAAGCACGGTCTGTTGCTGGCTCACGGTCGTCGCTCCTTGAATGTACACGGAGCGTATATTAGGTCACTCGCCGATCAGATGCAACACCAGTTCGCGATCATGCGATGCCGTGCGGTGCTCGAATACGTATATGCCTTGCCACGTGCCGAGCACCATGCGGCCCGCTTCGACCGGAATCGAGAGCTGGACGGTGGTGAGCGCGGTGCGCAGATGCGCGGGCATGTCGTCGGGACCTTCGGCGTCGTGGACATAGCGGCCCGGCGCTTCGGGCGCGACGGTTTCGAAATAGCGTTCGAGGTCCGTGCGCACGTCGGGATCGGCGTTCTCCTGAATCAAGAGCGACGCGGACGTGTGTCTGCAGAAGATGGTCAGCAAGCCGGTGCGGATATCCTGATGATCGACCCAGCGGTCGATGGCGCGCGTGACTTCGTGCAAACCGCGCGAGCCGGTTGCAACCGTCAGATGTTGAAGTGCCTGTTTCATGTCGGTCCCGTTCGAAAAGATGCGAAAGATGCGGGAAGATGCTTCTGTCAGTCTACCGGCTATGCTTTTGGCAAGGGAGCAAAGAGCGATGACATCGAAAGTCCCGCCCGGATGGCGCTATCTGACCGCGTTGGCGTGCCTGCTGCCCGTCACGCTTGCGGCACTCGCCGACGACGCACGCGTCAATCGCGGTGACGACCCGTTCATGCAAGTATCGAAAGCAATCGCGAATTGCCCGACCCCGCGCGGTCCCGTCGAAACCGAACAGGAATGGCGCGACGAAGCGCATTACCGCATCGAGCGCGGCAATAGCTGCTGGATCGCGGGACGCTGCCGCCTCTCGAACAGCTACGCGTACGACCGGGAAATCGCCGAGAGCACGACGCGCCGCCTCAACGCGCTCAACGCGTCGCTGCAGTGGCGCGAGCACACCAGCCTGTGGCTCACGATCCAGCGCCGCTTCATCTATCTCGACGGCTGCGTCACGCGCGATTTCGACAAAGCGCGCTTCGTATCGGAATTAGGCGAGACCGCCGATGTCGAAAAGATCATCGACCGGACGACAACGCAGCCCTGAGCGCGCAATTCGCGCGTAAGCTGAAAGCAGCATCGTCCCCGGCGGTCGTCGCCCATGAAAACCCATCTTTGCGAGTGGCTCAGTCATATGTCGCTGATGGCCACGTTCTTGCCACTCGACTCCGCCGGTCTGGGTCTCGTCGTGCTGGGGCTCGGCTTACTCGTCGCGGAAATGTTCCTGCCGACCTTCGGCGCGCTCGGCATCGGCGGAATCATTGTGTTTTCGACCGGCGCGCTCATGCTCGTCAATAACGGAGTGCCTGCCTTCGGCATGCCCTTGAGCCTCTTGACGGGGTTCGCTATCGTAGCCGCGCTCTTCGTGTTCGGCGTGTCGAGCGTCGCCTTGAAGGCGCGCAAGCGGCCCGTGGTGAGCGGCAGCGAAGCGATGCCAGGCAGTATCGGCGTGATGCTCGATGCAACCGGCGCCGCGCCCGCAAGTGGCTGGGCGCGTGTGCACGGTGAACGCTGGCGCGTGCAGACGGCTTCTTCGCGAGAACTTCCAGGCGAGGGCGCGCTCGTGCGTGTGCTGTCGCGGCACGGACTGACGCTCATGGTCGAAGCGCTGGAGCGCGACCGGCAATCGCATCAACACTAACGAGGCATTAAAAATGGGGCTTACTTTTGGGTTTGGCGGCATTGTCATTGCGCTCGTCATCATTCTCGTGCTTTCGTCGGTGCGCATTTTTCGCGAGTACGAACGCGGCGTCGTGTTCACGCTCGGCCGCTTCTGGAAAGTGAAGGGGCCGGGGCTCGTGCTGATCATTCCGGCGGTGCAGCAAGTAGTGCGGATGGACCTGCGCACCGTCGTCTTCGACGTGCCGCCGCAGGATGTCATCACGCGCGACAACATCTCGGTGAAGGTGAATGCGGTGGTGTACTTTCGCGTCGTCGACCCGGAGAAAGCGGTGATTCAGGTCGCGCGTTTTCTGGAAGCCACGAGTCAGCTCGCGCAGACCACCTTGCGCGCGATACTCGGCAAGCATGAACTCGACGATCTGCTTTCGGAACGCGAGCGCCTGAACAGCGACATTCAGCGCGTGCTCGATGCCCAGACCGATGCCTGGGGCATCAAGGTATCGAATGTCGAGATCAAGGACGTGGATATCGCCGAGACGATGATCCGCGCCATCGCGCGCCAGGCCGAAGCCGAGCGCGAGCGCCGCGCGAAGATCATTCATGCGGAAGGGGAGTTGCAGGCATCCGAGAAACTTCTGCAAGCGGCTCAGATGCTGGCGCAGGCGCCGCAAGCCATGCAACTGCGCTACTTGCAGACGTTGACGACGATCGCCAGCGACAAGAGCACCACGATCGTCTTCCCCATACCGATCGATATCGTGAGCGCGGTGCTCGACAAGATCGGCAAGGGTGGCCGCGAGAGTTAAACCAGCGCGGGGAAGTCCAGCGTGGTGTCGTTCACGCGATTGAAGAGATTCGTGAAGTTGATGACGCTCGCGGCGAAGAGCGCGTCGATCACTTGCGCGTCGCTGTAACCTGCCGCGCGCACGGCATCGAGCACTTCGGCTTTCACCGTGCCGCGTGAACCGGTGGCTTCGCGCACGAAGCGCACGAGCGCATCGCGTTTATCGTTGCCGGTGGCGGTACTCGCGCGAATCTGCTTCGTTTCTTCCTGCGTGAGACCGGCCAGCTTGCCGACGACCGTGTGCGCGGCTTCACAATAGTCACAACCTGCCTGTCCGCTGACGGCGAGCTTCACGGCTTCGATATCGGCTTTGCTCAAACTGCTTTTAGCGAGCGTCGCGTCATTGGCGAGCGATGCCGCGAGCGCGCCGGGACTATGCGTGCCGACGGTTGCATACGCATTGGGTACGCGGCCTGCGGCCTTCTTGATCTTGGCGAAGAGTTCGGCGGTGTCACCCGTGGCTTCGTTCACATCGACTTTGGAAATGCGGGACATGGTGTGCTCCTTTTGGTTGATTGCCATGTGTCGTGGCATGGATGCACTGTATGTCTTTGCCGGAATCGCGTGAATGCTCTCCAGGCTCGGAAAGATGCTCGCGCGTCTCAATCGAGTGGATGATGTTTCAAGAAGAGGATGGAAAGGGTTTGCTCACGAACCTCGACCCGGCGAGGCCGAAGCGCCAGGGCACGTCCATTGCCTTGGAAATGCCGATGCGCGGCCCGCTCACAATATCGACTGCATCGTCCGGTGCTTCGACGCAGAACGGCGCTTCGAGCAGCGACATGCCGTTCTGCTTATGCGTGATGCCCAGGGCTTGCGCAAGGCGGCCCGGGCCGGAACAAAGCAGCTTGATGGGTTCGAGCCCGCGTCGTTCGCGCATGAGATCGAGTCCGACGAGCGGCTCGATGGCGCGAATCAGCACGCCGGCGCCATGACCTTCTTCGCGGCAAACGAAGTTCAGACACCAGTGGATGCCATAGGATCGATAGACATAAGCATGAGCGGACGGTCCGAACATGACCGCGTTGCGCGGCGTGAGACCCGAGAAAGTATGCGAAGCGGGATCTTCGCGGTCGTATGCTTCGGTTTCGACGATACGTCCACCGACGCCATCGAAAGTGACGATGGCGCCGATCAGCTGCCGCGCCACGATGTCCGACGCGGCATTGAAGTCGATAGCAGAATGGAGTGTGGGCTTGGCTTTCACAGAAGGTATTCTAACCGCGCACAAGATAACGACGGAGAGATGCTCACATGAAGTCTTCCTGGTTCCTCAAGTTCTCGAATGGTCTCTCGCGCGTGGCGGGACATGCGTCGACGTTCATCATTGCGGTCGTGCTGGTGATCGTGTGGGCCGTCTCCGGTCCGATCTTTCACTTCAGCGACACATGGCAGCTTGTCATCAACACGTCGACGACCATCGTCACGTTTCTCATGGTGTTCCTCATCCAGAACACCCAGAACCGCGATACCGCCGCTATGCAGATCAAGCTCGATGAATTGATCCGTGCAGTGGACAACGCGCATAACGCTTTACTCGACCTCGAAGAACTCGACGAGAAAGACCTGGCCATTTTTCGTAAGCGCTATGCAAAACTGGCGGAGGAAGCGCGTGACGACTTGCGCTCGGCGAGCAAGGATATCGACATGCCGATTTTCCCGAACGATGCCCGACGCAAGGAAAAGAAATAGTTGGATATTGCGCCCGATGACAGTCGCGCTTAAGGTTAAACAAAAAGTTTGCAGAACGTGCTAAAGCGCGTGACAAGCAGGTATTAATGGTTGTAGCATTAACCTTACAGCGCGATATCCGGTTTTAGCGATGCTTGAATAATAAGCGGCATCGGTCGGAGCGACGGCCTCGAACGCCGTCGAAGCCCCGGCATGCAAAGGCGGAGCCCGAACGCCTCGCAAACGTTTTCTGAAAAAAATGCAAAGGCACGGAGAGTCGCGCGCTCGCTTTCAAGACACGCTTTAAACACGCTAAAAGAAAAATTTCTCTCTATAAAGTTTTAGCGTCGTTTGCCGACAGCGGTCTAGTTCATTCATTTTAAAACGTCGAATTAAGGCCATTTCCGGCCTCTAAATGGCGAAGTAATTCCTTGTGGCTCTAGCTAGGATTGCTGTACCCGGTACCCCTAATGCCGGGCCGCACCTACCTACTCAATGCAAAAACAAGGAATGACCAAAATGACCAAGTTTCTCAAGAAATTCATCCGCGACGAACGTGGCGTCAGCGCGATGGAATACGCGATTCTGGCTGGGATCGTCGCAGTCGCGCTCGGAGCGATGGCTGCAACTTTTAGCGGCAACATCCAGACCTGGTTCACGGGCCTGAATGCGAAGGTCACGACCGCGACCGGCAACGCTGGCTAAGCGAGCGGCCGAGATCCGCGTGAGTCGCGCGGATCTCCTTCTCGTTCCTCCCTCTTTCAGAAGCCATCGACCGTGCAGTTCGCCTCCCTCGCCATTCGTCTCGTCGTGCTGTGTGCGCTCCTGTGGCTCGCCGTCGTCGACGTTCGCGCTCGCCGCCTGCCAACCCGGATCGTCATGGTGATCGGCGCGCTCTATTTCATCGACGCTGTACTGCTCGAACGCCCGATCGACGATGTTATCGCGCATCTCGTGCTGGCCTGTGTCGTGTTCGCGGTCTGCGCCGCGCTTTTCGCCGCAAACATGCTCGGCGGAGGCGATGCGAAGCTTGCGGCGGTCATCTTCCTGTGGACAGGACTCAGCCTTTCCTTGCCCGCGCTCACGTTCATTTCGGTGATCGGCACGGTGGTCTCGCTGGTCAGTCTCGTGACTCGCAACATGAATCCCGAACAATCGTCGCGGCCCATGCGCGCACTAGCAATGTTCTCCGGCACGCGTGGTGTGCCCTACGGTGTAGCGCTCGCATTCGGCGGCGGTCTCGTGATCGTGCTTCCGGCCGCGCTGCCCTTGTTATCGACGCGATAGGACAACGCTCCCATGTCCAACATCATCAAATTTGCGGTGCTGCTCGTCGGCGCCCTCCTTATCGCGCTGATCGTGCGTGTGGTCGTGGCGAACGCGTCCGCGCCATCCACGCCTGCGATCACCACCGAAAAGGTTCTCGTCAGCGCCGCCGCTCTGCCGCAAGGCCTTTTGCTGCGCGACGAGGACATCACCTGGAAGGCGACGCCCGCTAACCAGATTCCGCCAAACGCCATTGTTTCCGGCGCGCCAAACGCGCCGGAACTGAAAGGGGCGCTGTTGCGCCATCCGGTTGATAGCGGCGCGATCCTCGTCACCGACGATGTGATCCTGCCCAGCGCGCCGGGTTTTCTTGCCGCGACGCTCAAACCTGAAATGCGCGCCGTGTCGGTTGCCGTGGACGACGTCTCAGGCAACGCGGGTCTGATACAGCCGGGTGACTATGTCGATCTGCTTCTCACTCAGCAGATGGACCGCCGCACCGATTCGCCGGACCTCGCCGTGTCGAGCGAAACCGTGGTCGAGCATGTCCGCGTGCTGGCTGTCGGCTCCGAAATCAAACGTCCGAAGGCGAATAGCGACGCCCCCGATAACGTCACGCGCGCCCGCACCGTCACGCTCGAAGTCACGCCGCGCATGGGCGAAGTCGTGGCTGTTGCCGCGCGTCTTGGCAGCCTATCGCTCGCGCTGCGCAGCTTTGCCACGGCGAGCCGCGATCCGGCGAACGCTGCTGCGGCTAGCGCGCCCTCGGCCGAGCGTCCGCCGATCTGGGCGGGCGATATCTCCCGCGCCGTGCGTGCTCTGCCGCATGCCCGCGCGCCGCAACCAAGCGCGCCTGGCGTCAGCGCCGCGCCGCTGCCGCGCACGGTCACGGTTTATCGCGGATCGGAAAAGAGCGACGGCCAGACGAGCGTCGCGCAAGCCGGCGGCGTCGTCACTGAAAACGCTCCCCCGCTGCCGACCGTCCCCGTTCAGCGTTAATGCCGAGCCGTCCGACGGACCCGGCGACCAAGGAAAAGAATCTCATGAAAACGCAGTTCAGCCCGAGATCGAAAACGTGGCGTGCGCTTGTCGCGGCCGGCGGTCTCGCGGGTTTCGCGCTGACGTCGCTCGCGGAAGGCGCGGAACCCGCCGTGGTCCATGTCGCCGCGCGTCCGCTCAATGCCGCGCAGAAGCCCGGCGTTACGCCAGCCGATGCGCCGCAAGGCATGCTCACGCTCGATGCGGGCAAGGGCACGATGCTTCATCTGTCGGAGGACGCGGTCTCGGTATTCGTCGCCGATCCAGCGGTAGCCGATGTGCAAGTGGCGTCGCCTCGCACGGTCTACGTGCTCGGCAAGAAGGGCGGCTCGACCACGCTCTACGCGATGGCCGCGAACAATCGTCCACTGTTGCAACGCACGGTGATAGTGACACGCGACACGATCGCGTTGCGCGCAATGCTTCAGGCGCGCTTTCCAAATATGAACGTCGATGTAAGCGGCGCGCCCGGTTCGCTCGTGCTGACCGGCCAGGCGCACAGCGCAGCCGATGCGGATGCCGTGGTGCAGGCCGTCCTGCCGATGCTCGCCGAAAAGGAAGCCCTGATCAATCGCATGACGGTGGACCGGCCTTTGCAAGTGCAGTTGCGCGTGCGTATCACCGAGGTGGACCGCAATATCACGCAGCAGCTCGGCATCAACTGGCAGGCGTTGGGTAACACCGTGGGCAACTTCTATGGCGGCGTCTTTAGCGGCCGGCAACTCTACAACTACAACCAGCCGCTCACGAGTTCGACGGGGCAAGTATCGTATCCCGTGAATCTGCCGACCAACAATGCCTACTCGATCTTTGGCGCTTTCAAGACCGGCAGCACGGATATTCGCGCGCTCGTCGATGCGCTCAATCAGGAAGGCTTGCTTACCGTGCTCGCAGAGCCGAATCTCGTCGCCTTGTCGGGACAGACGGCGAGCTTCCTTGCGGGTGGTGAATTCCCGATTCCCGTTTCGCAGATCAACGGCGCAATCAGCATCGAATTCAAGCAGTTCGGCGTCAAGCTGGACTTCACGCCGACCGTGCTCAACGACCGCCGCATCAGCCTAAAGGTGCGTCCGGAAGTGAGTCAGATCGATACATCCGCGAGCGTCACGACCGGCGGCGTCACGGTGCCGGGCCTCTCGGTGCGCCGCGCCGATACCACCGTGGAACTCGGAAGCGGTCAGAGCTTCGCCATCGGTGGACTGTTGCAGACCAACACGAGCGACATTGTTTCGCAGGTGCCGGGCCTCGGCTCGCTGCCGATCCTGGGCAAGCTCTTTTCTTCGACCAATTACATCAATAACAAGACCGAACTCGTGATCATGGTGACGCCGTATATCGTCGAGCCGACCGATCCGGCGAAGTTG
Source organism: Caballeronia sp. LZ003 (assembly GCF_031451465.1). Classification (NCBI taxonomy): domain Bacteria; kingdom Pseudomonadati; phylum Pseudomonadota; class Betaproteobacteria; order Burkholderiales; family Burkholderiaceae; genus Caballeronia; species Caballeronia sp. LZ003. The sequence goes on from NZ_JARUXJ010000004.1 coordinate 421,902, forward strand.
CGGACGCCCCTCGAATCGCTGGTGTCGCCTAGCAGCGATGTCGAATACAGCTTCTCGAAGCGAAGCGACGCAAGCGCATCCACGCCCGCAGCCTCGGCATCGGGTCAGCCGCGTCTCGTCGGCGCAGCCGGCTATGTCTATTGAGTCTCACGCCATGAACCACTCTCCGAAACGCCGATCCGTCACGCCGCTCCTCGTGGTGTGCGCGCTTGCGCTGCCGCTCACCGGTTGCTTCAAGCCGCCGCGCGGCATGCCCGACGAGACCGTCATCCAGTTCGACGGCAAGAATGCGCTGCCGCCCGATTGCGACAGCCTCGCACGTCCGTCGCTTTTGACCGACGCCGGTATTCGTCGCCCGTCGATGCAATGGGGCTGCGCCACCTATACGAATCTCGCGGCGCAACTCGCGCGTCCGGAAGACCTCGTGCATCCGCGCACGCTTGGTCCGGCGGATGCCGCCGTTGCCGCGAGCGCGGTGCATCGCTACGAAACCGGGCAGGTCATTCCGCTCGATACAGCAACGTCCCGCAACAGCAAATAACATCACATAGCAGCGCATAGACCATGAGCACCACAGAATTCACGCTGATCAAAGGAAAGTCCGGCGTCCGCGCCGCGGATTTCATCGCGTTCGTCGGCGACCGGGCGACCGAGCAGGTTCTGAAGAGCTTCGTGCTGGAGCAGGCAATGCCGCATGCGCATATCGCCGTCGGCAGCGTGGAGGACGCGATCGCCTACCTCGCCAAGCTCGAGCGTTCGCCGCTGTTTCTCCTGATCGACCTGCACAATTCGGTGATGCCGCTGTCCGATCTTGGCCGTTTGGCCGAAGTCTGCGAGCCGTCGGTTCAAGTGGTCGCGCTCGGCGAGCGAAACGATGTCGGCTTGTTCCGCAGCCTGCTCAAGATCGGCGTGCGCGACTATCTTGTGAAGCCGGTGACGGTGGAACTGCTCAAGCGCACGGTGAACGTTTCGGAAGGTCGTGTGAGTCCGGTGACGCTGGCGCGCGCAGGCAAGACCATCGCTTTCGCGGGCTCGCGCGGCGGCGTCGGCGTGACAACGCTTGCGCTCAATCTCGCGCGCCATCTGGCGGAGGACACGCATCGGCGGGTCGCCTACGTCGACCTGAACCTCACGGGCGGCGCGGCTAACAGCATGCTCGGCATGCAGAGCAACAACGGACTTTCGGATGTGCTGCAAAACGAGCACCGGCTCGACCCGCAATATGTCGAACGCACGCTCGTCGGTAATGGCAGCCGGCTCTTCATGCTGACCGCCGACCTCGAATACGGCGCGCCGCGATCCTATGCGAAGGGCGCGCTGCAACGCGTCATCGAACTGCTTTGCGACAGTTTCCACTACGTGATCATCGACATCGGCGATCCCAGCGAGCCGATCTCACAGGAAGCGTTCGATCACGCATCGCGCGTGTATCTCGTGACGGACCGGTCGGTGCATTCGACGCGTGAAACCATCCGTCTCTTGCGTCACATCGAAGACCGAGACAACAATCCGCCGACTTCGCTTCTGCTCAACAACCCTAACGCCGCGACGGCCGGCAAGGTGCAGTCTACCGATTTCATCTCGGCCGTGGGCCGCTCGGTGCTGCACGAAGTCCAGTTCGAGACCAAGGCGCTCGCGACCGCGGAAAACCTCGGCGAAGCACCCAAGGAAAAAGCCCAAAACGGATTTAGCCAGGCCATCGCACGTATTGCGAGCGATCTGACCGGGCAGCACGCGGTGGTCGAACGGGCGTTGTTCAAGAAGTTCAAGCTGAGGAGAGGCTGATGTTCGGCCAGAAGCAAGTCGCCCGACCGACCGCCGTTTCCGACGAGGCCGCGCTTGCGGTCGCGGAGCCTGCCGCGCCAGTGCCGGACGCGCCCGCGCGCGCATCGGCGGCCGAGGGCAACGACACGCTCGTGCGCTCGGACCTGTTCAAGGTCATCCGCACCGGCGTATTCGGCGCGATGAACGCGTCGGCGGTGGTCGGCCGTTCGCGTGAACAGATGAAGCCGGGCATCGAATTGCTGGTGGTGGAAATCGCGGAGCGCGAGCGGCTGAACATCACCATTTCCGAGCAGATGCAGATCGTCGGCGAATTGCTCAACGACATGTTCGGCCTCGGTCCCATCGAGCCGTTGCTTGCCGATGAAAGCATCACCGACGTGCTCGTGAACGGTCCCGATCAGGTCTATGTGGAGCGTCACGGCCGGCTCGAACTCACGAACTGCAAGTTCCGCGACAACGCACACGTGACCAACGTCGCGCAGCGCATCGCCGCGGGCGTGGGAAGGCGTGTCGACGAAAGCAGTCCGATGGTGGATGCGCGCCTTGCCGATGGCAGCCGGGTGAACGTGGTACTGCCGCCGCTCGCGATTCACGGCGCATCTATCTCCATTCGTAAGTTCTCGAAACGCAACATCACGCTGCACCGCATGGCCCAGCAGGGCAACATGTCGGGCGCCATGGCGACCGTGCTCAAGCTGGCGAGCACCTGCCGTCTCAACGTGATCGTCTCCGGCGGCACGGGCTCGGGCAAGACGACGTTGCTCAATGCGTTGTCGCATTTCATCGGGCATGGCGAGCGCACGGTGACGATCGAAGACGCCGCCGAACTGCAACTCGTACAGCCGCATGTCGTGAGTCTGGAAACTCGGCCTGAAAACGCGGAAGGGCTCGGTGCGGTGAATCAGCGCGACCTCGTGCGAAACGCGCTGCGGATGCGGCCCGACCGCATCATCCTCGGCGAAACGCGCGGTCCTGAAGCCTTCGACGTGCTTCAGGCAATGAACACGGGCCACGACGGCTCGATGACCACGATCCACGCGAACACGCCGCGCGATGGCATCACGCGTCTGGAAAGCATGGTGATGATGGCCAACGGCAACCTGCCGCTGCTTTCCATTCGTCGCCAGATCGCGAGTGCGGTGCATCTGATCGTGCAGATCGAGCGGATGCGCGACGGCATGCGCCGCGTCACGCGCATCACCGAACTGGTGGGCATGGAAGGCGACGTCATCATCACGCAGGATCTCTTCACGTTCCGCTATGACGCGAGCGCGTATAGCGAGGAAGTGAAGGGTGTCTACGAATCGGCGGCGGTGCGGCCGGCGTTCTCGGCGCGCGCGCAATATTACGGTCTCGAAGACGCGTTGCTCGAAGCGATGAAGCCATGAACCTGATCAACCTCATCACCGTCTGCGCGTTCGTCGTCGTAATCTTGTCCGGCGTCATGTTGCTCACGATTCAGGACATGCGCAACAATCAGCCGCACGCGCGCATTCGTGCACGCATGGCGGAATCGTTCGTTTCGCACGGCCTGAACATGAAGAAAGCCAGCGATATCGATTCGGACCTGTTCAAGGTGAGCAAGCGCGACAACCTGCTCACGCGCTTTTTCGGACCGAAGATTTCGCGGCTCAAGACGGTGGCGGGGGCGGGCGGCCTGCGCATTGTGATCGTTTCGGCCATTTTCGGCGAGGTGCTTGCGTTGACGATGACGCATCTGCTTACCTTGCCGAGTTTCGTGAAGCCGCTTCTGATCGTCGGTTTGCCGATCTTCACGCTGGCTAAGTCGTATCGCTTTCTGGTCGATCGCTTTCGCCGGCGCTTTCTCGAAGGTTTTCCCGATCTCATCGATCTCATCGTGCGCGCGGTGCGTGCCGGCGTGCCGGTGACACACGTCATCAGCACGGCCGCCGACGAATGCCCGGAACCGCTGCGGACCGAATTCCAGATGATGAGCGACTCGTTGCAAGTGGGTCAGGACCTGGAAGAAGTGCTGGCGGTAGCGGTCAAGCGCATCGAGATCGCGGATTTTTCGTTCTTCTGCGTGTGTCTGTTGCTGCAGCGCGAAACCGGCGGCCAGCTTGGCGAGACGCTGGAGAACCTCTCGGGGATCGTGCGTACGCGTCGCGAGATTCGTTCCAAGACGAAAGCACTGACGGGCGAAGCGCGTATCACGACCAAGATTTTGGCCGCGGTGCCGGTGTGCATTCTGTTCAGCATGTACTTCCTCAACCACGACTATCTGATGATCTTATTCGACTCGGAAGCCGGTCAGAAACTGATGACCTTCGGCGTGATCTCAATCGGGATCGGGCTCATGGTGATCAACAAGATCTCTAGTCTTGATACCTCGCGATGAAGCCCGAACTATTCCAGACGATCATCAATCTCTTGATGCTGTTCGCGCTCTTCGCGGGTCTCGCCATCTGGTGGATGACCAAGCATGGCGGCCAGCGCGGACGCATCGCGGAACGCGCGCGACTTGCGGCGCTCAGCCATCGTACGGACGTGTCGGATGATATCGAAGAAGAAGACGTGAGCCTGCGCAAACGCCTGATGCATCGTCTCGCGCGCATCGGCGACAAGCTGCCGCTCTTCGACGCGAAGTATCGTCTCAAGCTCAAGAAGGAAATGATCCGCAGCGGCTACCGGAGCAATCACGCGGTGTCGATTCTGCTTGCCGCCAAATTCTGCATGGGCCTGATCTTCGCGACGCTCACGGTGATGCTCGGCTCGCACATTCCATTCATCGGTACTTATCCGGCCGTGCGCGGCGTGGCCATGCTGCTCGTGTTCATCGTCGGAATGATCGTGCCGGAGTACGTCGTCGGCTTCGTGGCTGCCGGCCGCCGTCGCGAGATGGCGGGCTGCCTGCCCGACGCGCTCGACCTGCTCGTGATTTGCACCAACGCGGGCAACAGCCTTGGCGTGAGTATTCGCCGCGTGGCGGACGAATTGAAGACCATCTGCCCGCCGCTCTCCGATGAGTTCGCGCTGACCGCCGACGAACTGAAGCTTTCTGGCGACAGCACGCGCGCGCTGTATGGACTGGCCGAGCGTATCGATTTGCCGTCCATCCGCGCGCTCATCTCGACGCTCACGCAGTCGATGCGCTACGGCACACCGATTACCCAAGCGCTGCGCACGCTTTCGCGCACGGAGCGCGTGGCGCACATCGTCTCGCTCGAAGAAAAGGCCGCCAAGCTCGCGCCAAAGATGGTCGTGCCGATGATGATGTTCATCCTTCCCGCGATCATCGCCATTGCCGCCGGGCCGGCCGTTATCCAGCTACTCGCTTTCATCGACCATTCCAAATGAAGACTTTCGACATCTTTTCCCGCCGCGCCTGTGTGCTCTTCTGTGCGGTCGCAGTGGCGATGGCGGCGAGCGGCTGCTCGACCACCGTGCACCCGAGTTCGGAAGTGCGGCCGGTCACGCGAAACAGCGCGCCGAGCACGATGAGCGAACTTCGCATCGCGGATACCGCGCTCGAGTCCGGCAACATCGAGATGGCGACTTCGCTGTTCGAGAAGATCGTGCAGGCGGACCCTCGTTCGGTGCAGGGTTTGACGGGCCTCGGCAATACGCTCTACGCGGTCGGCGACTACACGCGCGCGGGTGTTTACTACGGCAAGGCGACGCAGGTCGACGCAGCCGCGCCCGCGCCGCTCATCGGTCTCGCACGCGTGGCCATTCATCAGCGGCGCTTCGACGACGCTATTTCGACCTATCGGCGTTTGCTTGCCATCAGCCCGGACGATCCTCTGGCATCGGCGGGGCTGGGCGCCGCGCTCGACATGAAGGGCGAACACGCGGCGGCGCAGACCGTCTTGCGTGATGCGCTCCGGAAGAATCCCGGCGATACCGCGCTGTCGGTGAACCTCGGGCTTTCGCTCACCATGGCCGGCAATCCGCGTGACGGCGCCAACGTGCTGCTGGACGTCACGCGGTTCCCGGCCGCGCCGCCGCAAGCCCGTCAGAATCTTGCGCTCGCCTACGGCTTGCTCGGTAACGACGAGGCGGCGGCGGAAATCCTGGGCCGCGATTTGCCGAAGGCATCGGTGCAGGACAATTTGCGCTTCTATGAGATCCAGCGTCAGCAGCTCGGGTTGTCAAGTTCCGCGGCGCAGGTCACGCCGCTCGCGGCGACGCGCGTGACGGCAGCGAGCATCAGATGACGCGCCTTGCCCGCTTCGCGCGCTTCGCTCTGGACGACCGTGGTGCATCGACAATCGAATTTGTCGTGCTCACGCCGATTGTGTTCGTTCTGATTCTTGCGACCGTGGAACTCGCGCTCGACATGATGGTGGACGCCTCCGTGCAGATCGCGGCGCAGGCGGCCTCGCGCGTCGGTCTTACCACATCCGCGCCGTCGAGCGGCTCGCGCTCCGACCAGGCACAACAGATCGTCAATACGATTCTGGGCGGCTGGACCAACATCAGCGGGACCACGCTCAGCATCACCATGCTCACCTACGGCACCTACTCCAACATAGGTACGACGAACGTCACGACTGGCATGGGCGGATACGGCGATGTCGTGTCGTACAACATCGCCGTCACGATGCCGAAAGGCTTCACCGGACTTCCGAAGCTCTTTGGCATTCAGCAGATGGTCTTTCAGCGCAACTACATCGTACAGAACGAAAAATGAACATTCGCCGATTCGCACCGCGGCGTCTTACGCGGAAACTGCTGACATGCGTGTTGCGTTCGGAGCGCGGCAGCGTCACCGTCGAGTTCATCATCATCGTGCCGCTCATGCTTTTCGTGCTGAGCGGCTTCGTCGAAATCTATGCGTATGTCCGCGCGGTCAGCGTGCTCGAGCATACGGCGTTCGCGCTGGCGGATTCCATCGGCCAGATGCAGCAAGTGGTCAACGACAACACGACGAGCAGTTCAAATAATCTCGGCTCGATCTGGAATGCGGCCACGCTGCTCGCCGCACCCAACACGCTGTCGAGCAGGGGCGGCGTGATCATCACGTCCGTGTGCGACAGCAAGACTTCGCCGTGCGGCACGCCACCCTCGACGGCATCGATGACTGCGGGCACGCCTTCGATCCTCTGGCAGAAGAGTGCGCCGTGGACGCTTTCCAATTTCGCGTCGCAGGTGACGAAGACCAGCGTGCTGCCTTCTACGTGGCCGTTCCGGGTGGGGGATTCGGCCATCGTCGTGGAAGTGTTTTATCAGTACACCCCGTTCTCGATGACCGCCGCGTTCTGGAGGAATGCGCCGGGCACGCAGACGCTTTATCAGCGCGTTTACGTGCGCTCGCGTTCGGGCCAAACTCTGCAACTGGTGGCGGCGTCATGAAGCCACGCATCTTTAAAATGCGCAGGGACAAGGCGTTCTTTAGGAACTTCGGCCGGCCTGCGGCGTCGCGTACGGTGATGAATCTCGTGGCGGGTGGCGAAGGCGCCGTCGCGGTGATTTTCGCGGTGACGGCCAGCATGATGATTGGCACGCTCTGCACGGCGCTGGACACGATCGACGAGGCGCAGACGCAGACGCGTATGCAGATGGGTGCCGACGTGGCGGCACTGTCCGCAGCGGCGAGCCTGTCGCACTACGCCACGACCACCGGCGCCGACCTCGCGCAATGGCAAGCCGACGCACGCGCGTTTTACAACGCCAACGTGCCGGCCGGTTACATGGGCCTTGTCATGCCGGACAGCAATTTCCAGGCGACCGTGTCGGGCACCCCGGCAACGGGGCAGACCATCAAGATTTCGGTGTCGGGCACGTTGTCGCTCTATGCGCCCGTCTTTCTCTCGGCCAACAAGACAACGAGCGGATCGGGGTCTGGTTCGGGCAGCGGCTCGGGTTCGGGCGGCGGGTCGAGTTCGAGTCCCGCGACCACGCAAGTCGTCAGCGCGAGCAATACGGCGGTACGCGTGCCGAAGAGCACGCTCGAACTCGTGATGGTCCTCGACAACACCGGTTCCATGGCCGATTACGCCAGTTCCAGCAAGTCGCAAGGCACGAAGCTGGACGGCCTGAAAAGCGCGGCGCAGACCTTCGTCACGAACATCTTCGGTGTTACCGGCAACGACTCCTACATCGGCCTCGTGCCGTTTACGACGATGGTCAACGTCGGCTCCGCGCTCAACGGAACCGGCAGCTGGATGTCGCAAGCCACCAATACCCAGTTTGCCTACAACACGACCGGCATGTCCATGAAGTCGTGGGGCGGATGCGCAGTCGAGCCACATGACGCGGCAGGCAACGTGACGGCGGCAGCATACGCGCCTGCAAGCTCGCCGGGCTTCACACCGTTTTACTACAACGTGCCGAAGAGCGGCTTCACGGTGACGACCTACGACGGCAGCAGCCAATGCAAGGTCACCGGTACGACGGTCTACAGAGGTGTGCCGATGAGCTATACCAGCAACGGCACGACGTCCTACTGCTCGAGCTCAACGACGCCACAGCCGGCGAACTACTGGGGCCAAGTGCCTTACAGCCGGGCGACTACCATCTCGTGGGATCAGAACGGCAGCGATACAAGCGGCAACCGACCGTGTTCGATCCAGCCCGCCGTGTTCCTCACCAAGGACACGAACGCGCTCACCACGGCAATCAACAACATGGTGGCAAGCGGCTCGACGCTGATTCCGACCGGCATTCTCTGGGGCTGGCGCATGTTGTCGTCAGACTGGTCTAACTCCAAGGCCAATGGCAACGGCTGGATCTCTTCGGACAACACGCTGCCGCGTCCTGAAACGACGCAAGGCCTGCAGCGCGTGGCGATCATCTTGACGGACGGCGAGAACGATCCGGGCGGTACGACCGGCGTCATGCCTCCGCCGTATTTCAACCAGCTTTCCGGGGTGGGCAACGCATCGCTCAAGTCGTCGGCGCTGGGCCTCAACGGCTCGATGGCCAGTCCCGACGACATCAATACGTTCCAACTCGGCGTGTGTTCGGCGATGAAGCAAAGCGGAATCACTATCTACGCAATCACTTTCGGCACCTATGGCACCGACTCGACGAGCATTTCGGCGCAGCAGACTATGCAGAACTGCGCAAGCTCGGGCAACTATTACCATGCGCCGGACAACGCCACGCTTAACCAGATTTTCCAGCAGATCGCCGGAAATCTTGGCGTGCTGCGCCTGACGCAATGAACGTTGGACGCGATCGCATGCGCCGGTCGCGTCATTCACACGCAACCCAACGAGGCCGGGAGATGACTTCCATGGACACAGTAACGGTGCCGTCGCTCGTCGCGGATAAGCAAGCGAGCGAACCGCGAGAGCCCGCGCTCACGCGCGGGCAGGTAGTAATCGAGGTGGCCATTCGAGGAGCAACCGTGACGTTGCTCGGGACGTTTCTCGTCAATGCACTGGTGCAGTATTCGCGCGATCCGTCGCGCGTCACGCTGCTCTTGCTCGTGCTTTCGGAAGTGGTGACGATCGCCATGTCGCTGATCTCGCGCGTGCCGCGCGTGCGTGACTGGAACATCGTGAGCGTTCTGATGGCCACGTGCGCGACGTTTTACTTCCTCGCGTTTCGCATCGAACCGGGCGTGCATCTCATTCCGGAATGGCTGGCGGTGGGGTTGCAAGTGACCGGTATGTGCATTCAGATCAGCGCGAAGCTTTCGTTGCGTCGCTCGTTCGGTATCCTGCCCGCCAATCGCGGCGTGGTCATGCACGGACCTTACCGGCTCGTGCGCCATCCCATGTACTTCGGTTATCTCGTGAAAGACATCGGGTTTTTGCTGCCGAACTTCGGCTTGCAGAATGTCATCGTGCTAGCGGTGCACTGGTGTCTTCAAGTGGGACGGATCATCAACGAAGAGCGGCTGCTTTCGAAAGACGATACCTATCTCGCATATGCGAAGCGCGTGCGTTACAGGCTGATCGCGGGCGTCTTCTAATGGACCTTGGCGGGCACGTGCGTTGCTCGCCTTCCCCGGTGCAAGTCAACTTCCCAAGGAGTACCGACATGCCCGAAAAGAAAACCGTCGAAAACGCCACCAAGGCGAAGCGCGCAGGCAAGTCCGCCAGCACCCAGGCGGGCAATTTCGTGAAAGAACGGATCGATCACATCCGCGAGGGCAAGCATGGCGCGAAGTCCGCGAAGCAGGCCATCGCCATCGGTCTATCCGAAGCCCGCCGCTCCGGCGTAAAGGTCAAGACGCCGAAGAAGGCCACCACGTCCGAGGCCACGCGCAAGAAAGCCGCACAAGACACGAAAGCCGCGCATCGCACGAGAAAGAGTCCGAGCACGGAGTCGAAGGCAAAGCGTTCCGCGACGTCCACGCGCGTGCTGAAGCGCGAAAGCACGAAGGCGGCATCGCACAAGTCGCTGTCGCGGCAGGCGCATGCAAGCGCAAGCCGGCGCTCGGCGGCGGATCGCTCGGCTGCCGCGAAGAAGGGCTGGGCAACGCGGCGCAAGAACGCCAGCGCTGCATCGAAGGGTTCATCTGCGCGTCACTCGGCACGTTGATCCGCCGCGCGCGGGAGCATTCGCGCGAACGATACGGCCATCATCGCGAGTTCTTGCGCCGCGGGCGTGAGCGGCACGCCCGCTCTTCGAAGCAGGCAGACGGGCGTCGGCGCGGCGCGTTCGGCAATCGGGATCACGGTGATGTGTTCCCGAAAAAACGGATGCGCCACGAGGCTCGCCGGTTCGAGCGCGAGGTAGTCGCTTGCGGTAATGCAATGAAGCGTGTCGAAGACCGCTTCGGTGGTTACCGCGACGTTGGGCGGCGTGAGCCGGGCCGTATCGAATAGCGCGGACAGCTTGTTGCCCGCGTGACGCGTGCTCACCCACTCGGCATTGCAGAGACTCGAAAGCTTGCGCGCGCGTGCAAGCGGATGCCCCTTCCGCGCGATCACCGCGACATTGGAATCGAAAAGCCGTGTCGTCTCCATATCATGGATGTCCGCGTCGGGCGCAATGAGTGCGAGGGCAAAATCGAGCCGTCCCTCGCGCACCCATGACGTCAGCACGCGCGACGTCGCGCTCGTCAAATGCACATCGATACGCGGACAGCGCTCTCTAAAGCTCGCGAGCAGCGCGGGAAACAGCCGCATGGTCGCATCGGCTGCCAGACCAAGCGCAACGCTGCCGGTTAATTCGCCGCGCATCTGACGCATCTCTTCTTCGGTCTTCGCACATTCGCCGAGTATTAGATCGGCGCGCACACGCAGGCGTTCGCCGGCGCTCGTCAGCCGCACGCCACGTACATCGCGTTCGAAAAGCGGCCCGCCCGCTAGCGCTTCCAGCTTGCGTAACTGCTGAGTGATGCCGCTCTGCGCAGTTGTCAGACGCCGCGCGGCCGCGCGCAGGCTGCCCGCCTCTGCAACGGCCACGAAGATTCGCAATTGGGTCAGCGTCAATTCCATCGGCGATCTCGAAAAGTGATCATGATAATTAAAATGCCTCTTTTTAAGGGCGCTTTGTCCGCTTAGCATGAGCGCTCCAACCCCGAAAATATCCCGCCGACCCATGTTCAAAACGTTCATGCTCAGCAGCGCTCTTGCCGCCACGCTTGCCATGTCTCCGTTCGTTGCAAGCGCAAAGGACGCCGATACCTTGCGCCTGGGCATCGACCCTGGTTATCCGCCGATGGATGTGAAGACGCCCGACGGCCATGTCGCGGGCTTCGACGTCGATCTCGGCGATGAAATCTGCCGCCGCATCGCGATGCGCTGCCAGTGGGTCGAGCTGGAATTCTCCGGGATGATTCCGGCGCTGCAAGCGCGCAAGATCGACGGGATCATGTCGTCGATGGCGATCACCGACAAGCGCATGAAGCAGATCGCATTTTCGACGAAGCTGTTCCAGTTCCGCTCACGTCTGATCGCAAGGAGCGGCGCGTCGCTCGCGCCGAGCGCGCAGGGTCTCGCCGGCAAGCGCGTCGGCGTGCAAAGCGGCAGTCAGTTCGAGACCTACGCCATGAAGAACTGGCAGCCGGGCGGCGTGGAAATCGTTGCGTATCAGAGTCAGGAGGGTGTGTTCAACGATCTCGTCGCGGGCCGGCTCGATGCCGCGTTGCTCGGCTCCGTCGAAGCAGAGCACGGCTTCCTGAAGACCGCGCGCGGCGCGGGCTTCGCGTTCGTCGGCGCGCCGCTTTCCATGGGCGACCACGGCGTGGGCATGGGCATGCGCCAGGACGATGCCGCGCTGAAGACGAAGGTCGACAAGGCCGTGACCGACATGCGCGCGGACGGCACGTATCAGAAGATCGCGCACAAGTACTTCGACTTCGACGTCTACGGCGACTGAGCCCATCTTTCACGGACTTTTTCATTGATGCAAACACGACACACGCCGCTCGTTTCCACGACGCTCGGTACGGCGCGCGAACTCGTCAGCTTTCATTTCGGTGCGGAACGAAGCGGCGAGAAGGTCTACATCCAGGCCTCGCTGCATGCCGACGAAACCCCCGCGATGCTCACGGCGTGGCAGCTGAAGAAGCGTCTGCTGCAACTCGAAGGGGAAGGGCGCTTGCGTGGCGAGATCGTCCTCGTGCCGGTGGCGAATCCTGTCGGCTTGTCGCAGCATGTGCTCGGGCAATTCCTTGGCCGCTTCGATGCGAATAGCGGCCACAACTTCAACCGCGGTTTTCCGATGCCGCCCGCGCAGGCGTTGATCGAACGTATCGGCATGGCGTGGTCGAGCAGCGACGCCGCATACAACGCGCGCCTCTTGCGTCGCGCCGTGCGGGACATGCTCGGCGAAATGCGCGCGAAGAACGAGTTCGAGTCGCTGCGGCTGACGCTGCTGACGCTCGCATCCGATGCCGACATCGTGCTCGATCTGCATTGTTCGCTCGAAGCCACGATGCATCTCTACACGAGCCCGGCAAGCTGGCCCGCGCTGGAACCGCTTGCACATTATCTCGGCGCGAACGGCGTGCTGCTCGCAACGGATTCGGGCGGGCAGTCGTTCGACGAAATCCACGCGCTCTTGTGGAACGAAGTCCGTGCGTTGCTCGGCGGCGACGTGCCGCTCGGTGCGCCGAACATCGCGGCGACGGTGGAGCATCGCGGGCAGCGCGACGTGAGCTACGAGACGGCGCAACACGATGCGGATGCCATCGTTGACTTTCTGATCGCGCGCGGCGTGATCGAAGGCGAGGCGCGCGCGTTGCCGTCGCTCGTACTCGGCGCTACGCCGCTTGCGGGCAGCGAGCAATTGATTGCGCCGGTGAGCGGCATCGTCGTGTATCGCGCGTCGGTCGGGGCGAGGTTGAAGGCTGGCGACGCGGTGTTCGATATCGTCGATCCACTGACGGATGCCGTGACCACGGTCGCGACGAAAAACGATGGCGTGTTTTATATGCGGCGTGCGATCCGTTTCGCGCAGGCCGGTGCACCGATGGGGCGGGTGACGGGGCAGACGGCGTTCAGGACGGGGGTGTTGATCGGGGCGTGAGGTGGGTTAGTGCAAGAGCGTGTGGTGGACGTGCCTCGCCCAATCCGGAAATTCGCCGCGATAAAGAAGATGCAGGCCTTCGCTGAATGTCGCGGCTTTGAGACCGTTCACTAATGCCAGTAGCGCAGTGCAGACGCCGTATAAAACGACACATGGCCGTTGCGAGGCATGCAATACCACCACTGTCCGATCATCGCGCAAATTGCTTTGAGGAACGAACAGCGTACTGATGAGCATTGCGCCGTTGCCGTCGATAAGGCTTGCCGATGTATCGACGAGTCTAAGCGGCTCGACGTGATGCTCGAAGACTTCGAATGCAAGCACGACGCCGTATCGGTCGATCAGTGACGTATGGTCGGACGCTTCGCCAAAGGGATCGTACGAGCGTATTCGTTCGAACCCGCGAAGCCAAGTTGCTGTTCTAGAATCCCTGATCCGGCGCCGTATCGAGAAGCTTTTCTTGCGTGAGGCCGGGAAAAAACTCGGCGATCGTTCGTGCGTTGGCATTTGGCCGCGCGAAGGTGTAGTCAAGATCTTGCCGTTCGTAAGCCGCGTTATAGATGTGTTCGCTGAAGTCGTTCGGCGTCCAGTCGTCGAAGGCGGGCGCGTGGATAAATCCGCATTGCTCGCAACGATAGTAGTAGATCGATGTGCCGAAATACGGATCGACTTTATATCCATCCAGATGATCCGCGCCACCGCGCGAGAAGTCGGTGAGTCCACACAGGGCGCTCGGTTTCGCGCAGCATTTGCATGTCGAGTAAGGCGCAGCCTTATTCATGCCGTCGAACAGCATCGTCGTACCAGATGAAAGCGGGCGCGCATTTCAACATGCCGCGAATGGGCACATAACGGCAAGCGGCTGCGGACTCGAAGCCCGCAGCCCAAAGCTTCTTACCGCGCGTCACTCACCGTCTGATTCAACGTCTGCCCCGCGATCACCGTGTTCTTCAACACGATGTCATGCACGTTGTACGCATAGATCGGCCCGGGCGTTGCCGCCGTCGCCGGTCCGGCCGCAACGGGCGTGCCGAAATCGCAATCGGTGATGGTCACCCCGGTGATGGCCAGAATGGCCGGCACCGGCGCGGGGCCGTTGTAATCGAACGCGACCGGTCCTTGCGCGACGATCGCCTGAAAACACGATCCCGTCGCGCCGTTCGCCGTGACGTTGCTCGCCTTCACGTTGGAAATGTTCACGTTCTGCACGAGGGCGGGACGCGTGCGGATGGCGTCTTTCGACGGCTGATAATCGCAATCGAAGGTGATGATGCCGCCCTGCGCCGCCGATGGATTCGCCGCGCTGGCCGTCGCCACGCCGAGCGGCACGGTCGCGTTGATCGGACTGCCCGCGAGCAGGCTGCTGCCGTAACCGGACGGCGTGAGGCTGACGCCGTTGGGCAAGGTCACGTTATCGACGTAGAAGTCCTTCACGAAGCCGCCGCGATTCATGTTCGTCTTCACGCGAATCCCAATGTTCAGCGAGTTGGTCGCCCAGAACTTGTTGAGCATCTGCAGATTGCGCGCATAGATTTTCTGCACGCCGCCGCCCATTTCGCTGCCTAGCGTGATGCCGCCGTGGCCGCTGTTCATCGTGCAGTTTTGAATGACGTGGTTTTGCGCCGGGCCGTATTGCGTGTCGAGATCCTTGCCCGACTTGATGGCGATGCAGTCGTCGCCCGTGTTGAACACGACGCTTTCGCACAGGACCATGTCGCAGGCGTCGGGGTCGAAGCCATCGTTGTTCGGACCGATGCTGTGCACCGTCACGCTGCGCATCACCACGTTCTTGCAGTCGGTCGGATGATGCTGCCAGAACGGCGTATTGATGGTGCGGTAGCTCTCCATCAACACGTTCGTGCAACCGATGAACTCCACCATGCAAGGCCGCAGATAATGCCCGAGACCGAAGATGCGCTTCTCGATGGCGACACCCGCCTCGGACAGCGCGGGCAGATAGTTCTGGTCCTGCTGCCACGGCGTGGCGGGGTTGGTGAGTTCGGCGTAGAGCGCATCGGAGATACCGGGCGCGGCCGTTTTGAGATCGACGTTCTTCGAGTTGCTCGACGCTTGTGACGGCGTCGACGAATTGACGCAGCCATACACGCCGTTATTGCCCTTCCACGTCCACCAGCTCGTCGCGGTATTGCCGCTGCCGGCAAAGGGCGTCATTGCCTGGCCATTGAGCACGGACGTATCGCCTTCGCCCGTGAGCGCGACGTTGGTCTGATTGCGCGCATAGACGGGCGGGCCGTAGTTGAGGCAATCGTTTGCCTGCCAGCGGCTGTAAAACAACTTGCCGTTCGGGCCGCAGTCGATCGGGCCGTCTTTCGCGTAATCGGCCGGGTTCGGGCTGAAGAAAATTTCGCAGTTCGCGCTCAGATGAAAGTCGACGTTCGATTGCAGCACGATCGGCCCCGCGCAATACCAGTTGCCCGCTGGCACGACGACGCGTCCGCCGCCCGCCGCGCTGCACGCCGCGATGGCCGCGAAAAAGGCGGGACGCGAATCGAACGAGCCGGGCGCTTGCGTCTGATCGGCGCCGCTGCTCAGGGGCGACTTCGTGGCATCCGTATAAGGATTCACCGCCGCCACGACAGCGCATGGCTTCGCGCCGTAATCGGTGACCAGGAACTGGCGGCTCGGCACCATCGACGTCGATACACCCTTGAGCGCATTGACGATTTGCGTGGCGGAGCCGGACGGGCCCCAGATCGCGTCTTGCACGGTGGGGGGCGCTGAATCGTCATGACCGCCGCAGGCGCTAAGAAGGCTCATTGCGCTGATTCCGCCGAAAAGTGGGGCGCTTACAGAGACGCCCGCGAGTTTGACGAAAGAACGTCGTGATAGTGAACCTGCTGACGGTTTTGGGGATTTCATTTGTTGTCTCCTGGATCCGGTCGCGGCCGGTTTTGTAGATTCGGTGAAGTCTTCGTAGAACGGTTAACCGGATGCTTGCGCTGCAGCAAATGGATCAAGACGAAGCTTCGGGAAATCGTTTTCCTGATTTACGATATCGAAGTTGTCAGGCATTGGTCAAGTAAAGTCAGGCAGCGTCGGGTTGGGACTTTCCCGCATAGTGCGCAACCCACCCCGGCGCCGACGACGTTCGCCAATGACACTAAGATGTTTGCTCGCAGGCCGAACGCAACCGAACAGCGGCCGCTCTCTTCGCCGATCGCCGGGCGAGAACTTTGCGACACTACCCAACACCCCGGCTGACACTTCCGCGACGTTTGGCAGCGAATACTGTATGCGTGTACAGTACTGTTCGCTGCAAGAGGCGCGTTTCGGGCAATCGACGCGCCGCTGCAAGCGGCTCGTGACAGCCGTCCAACTCATTGAACCGGTTGAAAAATTGGCATCGAACAACGCAATCCGCATCCGCGGCGCTCGGCAACACAATCTCAAGAATCTCGATCTCGACCTGCACACCGGCCAGATGACGGTCGTCACCGGCCCTTCCGGTTCGGGTAAATCGAGTCTCGTGTTCGACACGCTTTATGCCGAAGGCCAGCGGCGCTATGTCGAAACCTTCAGCGCCTACGCCCGGCAGTTTCTCGATCGCATGGACCGGCCGCAGGTGGATCGCGTGGATGGAGTGCCGCCCGCCATCGCCATCGACCAGACGAACCCGGTGCGCAGCTCGCGCTCGACCGTCGGCACGATGACCGAACTGAACGATCACCTGAAGCTGTTCTACGCCCGCGCCGCCGAACTGTTCGACAAGAAGTCCGCGCTGCGCGTGCGTCATGACACGCCGGAAACCATTTACGCCGAACTGCTCGAGCGCACGCGCACGGACGACCCGCGTCTCGCGATCACGTTCCCGGTCGAATTGCCGGACAGCGCAAGCGATGACGAAGTTGCCCAATGGCTTTCCGCGAGCGGCTATACGCGCGTTCAGGCGAAACGTCACATCGAAACCGAAAGCGGCAAGCGCCAGTTGCTCGACGTCGTCGCGGACCGTTTTCGCCTGCACAACACCGAACGCTCGCGCGCGCTCGAAGCGATCGAAAGCGCGCTCTTGCGCGGCACCGGTCGCGTGAATGTGTACATGCTGAAGGACGAAGGCGAGCCGGAAATCTGGCGCTTCTCGACCGGTCTGCATAGCCCCGAAAGCGATCTGCGTTACGCGGACCCGCAGCCCGCGCTGTTCTCGTTCAATTCGGCCTACGGCGCGTGCGAAGCGTGCCGTGGTTTCGGCCGCGTGATCGGCGTGGATTTCGGCCTCGTCATTCCCGATGAAAAGAAGACGCTGCGCGAGGGCGCGGTCAAGACGCTGCAAACGCCCGCGTGGAAAGAAAATCAGGACGATCTCGTGCGCTACGGCGCGAAGGCGGGCATTCGTCTCGGCGTGCCATGGAACGAACTCACGCAGAAGGAACGCGACTGGGTCATCCACGGATCGCCCGACTGGACCGGCAAGTGGCAGAACCAGTGGTACGGCGTGCAGCGCTTCTTCGACTATCTGGAGTCGAAGGCGTACAAGATGCATATCCGCGTGCTGCTCTCGAAGTACCGCAGCTATACGACGTGCCCGACATGCGACGGCGCGCGTCTGAAGACCGAATCCATGCTGTGGCGTCTCGGCACGAAGGAGCAGGCCGATGCCGTGCTCGCGCCGGCCAGTCGCTTCATGCCGAAGGGCGTCGACTGGACACGCGAGCAGCTCGAAGCGCTGCCCGGTCTCACCGTGCACGATCTCATGCTGATGCCGATAGAGCGCATCCGCCGCTTCTTCGATTCGCTCACGCTGCCCTCGACCTTGCTCGATGAAGCACTCAAGCTCTTGCACGCCGAGGTGCGCACGCGTCTGAAGTATCTCTGCGATGTCGGGCTCGGCTATCTCACGCTGGACCGGCAGAGCCGCACGCTGTCGGGCGGCGAAGTGCAGCGTATCAATCTGACGACCGCGCTCGGCACTTCGCTCGTCAATACGCTTTTCGTGCTGGATGAACCGAGCATCGGGCTGCATCCGCGCGATTTGAACCGCATCGTCGAGGCCATGCATCGTCTGCGCGATGCGGGCAATACGCTCGTCGTCGTGGAGCACGATCCATCGGTGATGCTTGCGGCGGATCGTCTCATCGACATGGGTCCGGGGCCGGGTGAACGCGGCGGGCAGATCGTCTATGACGGCACGCCGGGCGATATCGAGTCGAGCGACACGCTCACCGGCGCCTATCTCGGCGGCCGCAAGCAAGTGGCGCACGCGTCGAACTGGAATCGTCGCGCGACCGACGCGAAGACGCCGCGTCTCGTGCTCGAAGGCGCGAGCGATCACAACCTGCAAGACGTGACGGTCGAGATTCCGTTGCAACGCCTCGTCTGCGTGACAGGCGTATCGGGTTCGGGCAAATCGACCTTGATTCAGGACGTGCTCGCGCCCGCGCTCATGCGTCACTTCGGCAAGGCGACCGAGACGCCGGGCGCATTTCGCGCGTTGAAGGGCGCGGAGCAACTGAGCGATGTGGTCTTCGTCGATCAATCGCCTATCGGCCGCACGGCGCGCTCGAATCCGGCGAGTTACGTCGGCGCGTTCGACGAGTTGCGCAAGCTCTTTGCGAAAGCGCCGCTTGCCGCACAGCGCGGCTATAGCGCAAGCATGTTCAGCTTCAATTCCGGCGATGGCCGCTGCCCGACTTGCGGCGGCTCGGGCTTCGAACACGTCGAGATGCAGTTTCTGAGCGACGTCTATCTGCGGTGTCCCGATTGCGACGGCAGGCGTTATCGCGCGGAAATCCTCGATGTGAAGATCGAGCGCGGCGGCCGGCATCTGAGCGTGGCGGACGTGCTCGAACTCACGGTGAGCGAAGCCGTCGAGCTCTTTGCGAAGGATGCGGAAGTATTGCGTGTGTTGCAGCCTATCGTCGATGTCGGCCTCGAATACGTGAAGCTCGGTCAGCCGGTGCCCACGCTTTCGGGCGGCGAAGCGCAGCGCCTGAAACTCGCGGGTTTTCTGGCGGAAACCGCGTCGCCCGCGAGCAAGAGCGAAGCGAAGCACGGCCGCCTCTTCATGTTCGACGAGCCCACCACGGGCCTGCATTTCGACGACATCGCCAAGCTCATGCGTGCGCTGGGCCGTCTGCTCGAACGCGGGCATTCGTTGATCGTCATCGAACACAATCTCGACGTGATTCGCGCGGCCGACTGGATCATCGATCTCGGTCCGGAAGGTGGCGACGGCGGCGGTCAGGTGGTATGTGTCGGCACGCCGGATGAAGTGGCCGCGTGCGAGCATTCGCACACGGGCCGCGCGCTCGTCGATTATGAAGAAGCGATGACGCCCGGCGCCGCCGACAAGCGCGCGGGCGTGCCGCTGCAACTAGCCGCGGAAGTGGCGAGCGCGCGCCGTGCTCTGCAGGGCGAGGACGTGGTGCGTATCGTGAATGCGCGCGAACACAACCTTAAGTCGCTCGATGTCGATATCCCGCATAACAAGTTCAACGTGGTCACGGGCGTGTCGGGCTCGGGCAAATCGACGCTCGCCTTCGACATTCTTTTCCACGAAGGTCAGCGCCGTTACCTCGAATCGCTCAATGCGTATGCGCGTTCCATCGTGCAGCCCGCAGGCCGGCCGGAAGTCGATGCGGTCTATGGCATTCCGCCGACCGTGGCAATCGAACAGCGTCTCTCGCGCGGCGGCCGCAAGAGCACGGTCGCGACCACGTCGGAAGTCTGGCACTTCCTTCGGCTGCTCTATGTGAAGCTCGGCATACAGCACTGCGTCAACGACGGCACGCCGGTGCAGGCGCAAAGTTCGGAGTCGATAGCCGCGCAGATTTTGCGCGACTACAAGGGTCAGCACGTCGGCCTGCTCGCGCCGCTCGTCGTGAATCGCAAGGGCGTCTACACCGATCTCGCGAAATGGGCAAAGGCGCGCGGCAACTCGCATCTGCGTGTGGATGGCGAATTCCTCTCCGTCGATCCGTGGCCGAAGCTCGATCGTTTCCGCGAACATACGATCGAACTGCCCGTGGCGGACCTCGTGGTATCGGCGGATAACGAAGCGGAACTGCGCCGCCTGCTGGACGATGCGCTCGAACTCGGCAAGGGCGTGATGCATTTGTGCGCGCCGCTCGACGATCTGCACGGCGCGTTGTCCAATGGCAAGAAGCGCGGCAAGGAAGAGACCATCGTGTTCTCGACCAAGCGCGCATGTCCCAGTTGCGGCACGAGTTACCCTGAACTCGATCCGCGTATGTTTTCGTACAACAGCAAGCACGGTTGGTGCAACACATGCGTGGGCACGGGCGTGAAACTCACGCGCGAACAGCGCGCCGCATTCGACGATACGGTCTTCGCGCAGGACGATCGCGGCCGCGAACAGAGCATCGGTTCGGTGGATCAGGAACCGGACGATATCGTCGATCAACCGTGTCCCGAGTGCGAAGGCACGCGTCTGAACGACGTGGCGCGCGCCGTCACGTTCGGCAATTATCCGATCACGGAGGTCGGTCGCTGGACCGTGACCGACACGCGCGAATGGATCGCGGCGCTCAAGCTGCAAGGCCGCGATGCGGACATCGCGCGCGATGTCATCAGCGAGATCGAAGGGCGTCTGCAATTTCTCGAGGAAGTGGGCCTCGGTTATCTGAGTCTGGATCGCGCCGCGCCCACGCTGTCGGGCGGCGAAGCGCAGCGCATCCGGCTCGCGGCGCAGCTTGGCAGCAACCTGCAAGGCGTGTGTTACGTGCTCGATGAACCGACCATCGGACTGCATCCGCGTGACAATCTGATCCTGCTGTCCGCGCTCAAGAAGCTCAACGACAAGGGCAATACGCTCGTCGTCGTCGAGCACGACGAGGACACCATTCGCCGCGCGGATCACGTCATCGATATCGGGCCGGGCGCGGGCAAGCGCGGCGGCACGGTGGTCGCGCAGGGCACGGTGTCGGACCTCGCCGCGCACAAGGACTCGCTCACGGGTCAGATGCTCGCGAACCCGATCGTGCATCCGTTGCAGCCGCGTCGGGAAGTGCGCGCGGCCGCGGGCAAGCGGCCCGCCGTGCCCGAGCAATGGCTCACGGTCGAAAAGGCGACGCTACACAATCTGCGCAACGTGACGGCGAGCGTGCCGCTCAATCGTCTGGTCGCCATCACGGGCGTTTCCGGTTCGGGCAAGTCCACGCTCGCGCGCGACGTGCTGATGACCAACCTGCTCGATGCCGTCGGCCGCTCGGTGCTTTCGTCGCCCGCCGTGCGGCGCGCGCGCCGCGCCGTGCAGACCGATGCGCCCGCGAAGTCGCGCGCTTCCGTGCTGGCACGCGAAGCGCCGCGCCCCAAGTTCGATGTCGTGCACGCGTGGCAAGGCTGCGCGGGCGTGACCGGCTTCGAGTCGATCGATCGCGTGCTGGAAGTGGATCAGACGCCCATCGGCAAGACGCCGCGTTCGTGTCCGGCTACGTATATCGGCATGTGGGACACCATCCGCAAGCTTTTCGCCGATACGCTCGAAGCCCGCGCGCGCGGCTACACGCCATCGCGTTTCTCGTTCAACACCGGCGACGGACGCTGCCCGGCGTGCGAAGGCCAGGGCGTGCGCACTATCGCCATGAGCTTCTTGCCGGACGTAAAGGTGCCGTGCGATGTTTGCCACGGCCAGCGCTTCAATCCGGAGACGCTTGCGGTGACTTGGCGCGGCAAGAATATCGGCGAAGTGCTGACCATGGAGATCGACGAAGCCGTGGAGTTCTTCGCGTCGATGAACAGCATCGCGCATCCGTTGCAGTTGATGAAGGACGTGGGCCTCGGTTATCTCACGCTCGGCCAGCCGTCGCCGACGCTCTCGGGCGGCGAGGCGCAGCGCATCAAACTCGTCACCGAGTTGTCGAAGGTGCGCGACGACATCACGCGGCGTGGCCAGAAGCCGCCGCACACGCTCTACGTGCTCGACGAACCGACGGTCGGTCTGCATATGGCCGATGTCGCCAAGCTGATTCGCGTGCTGCATCGGCTGGTGGATGGCGGGCATAGCGTGATCGTCATCGAGCACGATCTCGATGTGATCGCCGAAGCGGACTGGGTGCTCGATCTTGGACCCGAAGGCGGCGTGAACGGCGGCACGATCGTCGCGGCGGCGGACCCGGAAACGCTGGCGAGCCATCCGCGCAGTCACACCGGAACGGCGCTGCGGCCCGTGCTCGGTCGAACGCGCGCGACGGAAAACGCGGCCTGAAAATCGCGATCTGGCGCGGGCTTGCAGTCAAGCCCGCGCCGTCGCATTGGGTGGAGCAATCATGTCTCAAGCCATTTCGGATCTGAACACGCTGCTCGCTTCGATGCGTCCCGAGCTTCAGCCCGGCGTCTATGTGTTCGCGTCCCTGCCGCACGATGCGGTGGTGAGCGGCGCGGGCATCGTCGCCACGTTCCGTGAACGCGAAGGCATGACCGTCGTGATGGAGGAAGCGGCGGCGCAAGCGGCGAACATCGCGCCGTTGTTTCGCGCCGCGTGGATCACGCTCACGGTGCATTCGGACCTCGCCGCAGTCGGGCTGACGGCTGCGTTCGCGCGGGCGCTCGGCGACGCGGGCATCAGTTGCAATGTGCTTGCGGCGGCTTATCACGATCACATCTTCGTGCCGGTGGAGCATGCCGGGCGCGCAATCGACACCCTCTTAGCCTTGCAGCGAAGTGCTGATAAGCTTGCGCCCTCGTCAAACCCGCCAACTCGATAGCACAGCATGGATACGCAGGATAAAACCGTCGCGCTCAAGCGCATGAAGTGGTTCGCAGCCGCGCTGCTCGTCGCGGCGGGCGCGCTTTTCGCGCTCGCCAAAAGTCAGCACGATGCCGGCGCGTGGGCGTGGGTCTCGTCGTTCGCGGAAGCCGCGATGGTCGGCGCGCTCGCGGACTGGTTCGCGGTCGTCGCGCTGTTCCGGCATCCGCTCGGCGTACCGATTCCGCATACCGCCATCCTTCCCGCGAACAAGGCGCGGGTGGCGGACAACCTCGCCGCATTCGTGCGCGACCGCTTTCTCGGCACCGATGCGCTCGTCGCGCGCGTCAACGCCTTCGACCCGGCAAGCCGCCTGTCGCTCTGGCTCGCCGAGCCCAAGAACGCCGCGTTGCTCGGCAACAAGGCAGTGACGGCGGTCGGTCAGTTGCTGTCCCTGATCGACGACGAGCGTGTCAAGTCGATGCTTCACGAAGCCATCCGCCGCCGCGCCGAGCAATTCGATCTCGCGGGCGCGGCGGGCGAAGTACTGTCGACGCTGACGGAGGATCGCCGTCATCAGTTGCTGCTCGACGAAGGCCTGAAGCAGATGGCCGCGTGGCTCGACAAGCCCGAAGTGCAGGAGATGCTGGCGGCGCGCATCGTCGGCGTGGCGGGCGAGGAGTATCCGAAGCTCATCGGCATGCTGGGTTTCGTCGGACTGAACGCGGAGGAACTCGGCGCGAAGTTCGCGGCAGGTCTCGTGCGCGGCGCGAATCAATGGCTGCACGATGTCAGCGAGGACCCGGAACACGAGCGTCGCAAGGCTTTTGACGAAGCGGTCGCGCGCTTCATCGAGCGTCTTAGGAGCGATCCGGCGTTCAAGTCGCGTATCGACGACCACAAACGCGAGTGGCTCGCGCGGCCGGAGTTGCGCGGCTACGTGAGCGGTCTTTGGGACGAGTTCATCGGCTGGCTCGACGCCGATCTCAAGCGCCCGGACTCGACGCTGCACGCGCGCGTCGTGGCGGTGGCCGGCAGCTTTGCGCAGGCGCTGGGCGGCGATCCGGCCTTGCGCGATTCGATCAACGAACACATGCGCGACGCGCTGAAAGCGCTTGCGCCGGAGTTGCGCGAGGGGATCGCGAAACACATCGCCGCGACCGTCAAGCAATGGGACGACGCCACGCTCGTGCGCGATGTCGAGCTGAATATCGGCCGCGATCTGCAGTTCATTCGCGTGAACGGCACGCTCGTGGGCGGCGCGGTCGGGCTGCTGATTCATGCGGTAACGGTTCTTACGGCCTGACGCTTTATCGCCGCTCCACGCTCAGACGCCCGGCGGAGCGCCTGCCGCCGGCGTCATCGATGGTCACGGACAAGCCGGAAGTGAGCGCTATTTCCAGCAACGCGTTGCGGTTCGCGTCGGCGTTCGCGGCGGTCCGCACGCGCCACTCCATGCCGTCGGGTGTCTGGAGCACGTAGCTCGGCTGGTCGCCGGCGCAGTTGGCATCGATCAAGCGCGTGACATTGCCCGTTTTCGTGCCGGCATGACGTTCGTCACCACAATGAAAACTGGGACTGCCCGCGCGCGGCAGGCCGACCGCGACGCCTGTTACGACGGAATTGACGTCTGCGGTGATACTGACCGGCAACCCCCACGCCAGCGCGCGGACCAACATGTGGTGGCGGTGAGGGCAGATCTTCGCGTTCATTTGCACGCAATATTGGCGGCCGTCCCACGCGCGCAAAAGGTAATTGACTCGATCGAGCATGTCGTAATCGATTATGCGAGTGAGAAAGCCGGTACGCGTTTCGGTCAGCCTGAGACTGAAACAGATCAGCGGCGGCGTTTCTTCGGCGAGATAAGTGCCGATTGAAAGGCCGGTGACATAATGGTATTCATTGCCATATACGGTAAGTGGCAGGCCGGCACCCACTGCCATTATCATTAACCCAAGTTTTTCAGCGTCCGGTCGCCGTTCCAGACGAGCGTGATAACGCGCGCCATCCACGCTTTTTAGAACGATCCCGAGCGTGTCGCAGGTTTCGGTATCGATTATCTCTTCGATGAAACCTGTACGCGGCGTATTGCCGAGCGGCTCGGCCGTGCACTCGATATTCGGACCGAAGCGCCGTGAGCCGATCGAAACGCCCGTGACGTAATAATCCGCGCTGGCGCGAATAGTCACCGGCAAGCCCGATCTGAACGCCATGAGCATCAGCATATGGCGATTGCGGTTATCATCCGGCGTCATTTGCGCGCAATAATGCGAACCGTCGGGGCAGCGCAGAATATAGCCGAAGGTTCCGAGGCTGTCGGCATCGTCTATCTGCACGATGAGTCCGGTCCTGACGTCGTTCAGCAGGTTCCATTTGAAGAGCGAGGTCTCGGATAACCGCATGTGTTTCAAGCCTACGGAAACAACGTCAATAAATCGTTGGCAATTAGCATTGATCGATACCGGCAAGCCAAGCGCCATTGAAAGCTGCAGTAATGCGTTTCGGTAGGGGTGATCGAGTTTATTCAATAACGCGCAATAATGTGTGTTCTCGCGGGTTTTAAGCACGTAGGTAACGCAATCAGAATCCGTATTATCGATCGACCGGATAATCGAGCCGCTTCGGGTATCCATGAGAAAGGACTCGGCCTGCCCATTGACCAGCGCATTTCTTGGTGTTCGGAATCGCATGACTGCCTCGAGAGCGGGCGGTTGTGAAATGATCGGCTTTTGGAAGCGCAAACGGGAAACTAAACCAAATAAGCGTGTAGACGCTTCACCGCAATTTCATTGCGATGCTGTATCGGCTAGAACGAAGGTTTCTAAAGAGAGTAGGAAGTGACACGAATTTAGATAAACAATTTTTCGGCGTCAATTATGGTTTCGCCTTTTTTCGGGGGGTGTGCATGGGTGGGTAGTCATTTGCAGATGCATTTGAAGACAAGTTGAATATCACTCGACTGAAATCCTGCTTTTTCGCATCTATCGCGTTTAAAAGACGCCGAACAAAGCACGCAGTCGCGAAGAATTAGCGCTGCAGCATTGCGCGAGCCGGGAGAGAATGCGAACTTGCACGCGCCAGCGGCCCTTCCGGAAGCTCATGCCCAATTCAAACACCGAACTCATCGAGCGGTTCTACCGCGCCTTTCAGGAGCGCGACGCCGAGGGGATGGCCGCGTGTTACGCGCCCGACATCCGCTTTCAGGACCCCGCGTTCGGCCTGCTGCACGGCCGTGAGGTCGGCGACATGTGGCGCATGTTGCTCGGCCGCGCGGCGGATTTCTCGCTGACGGTGGATGAAATCCGCTCGATCGGGCAGACCGCGAGCGCCGTCGCCATCGCGCGTTATACCTATTCGGCCACGGGCCGGCCGGTCGTCAATCGTATCGAGTCGCGCTTTGCTATCCGCGATGGCTTCATCGTCGAACACATCGACACCTTCGATCTCTGGCGCTGGAGCCGTCAGGCGCTCGGCGCGAGCGGTTTGCTGCTCGGCTGGACACCGCGAATGCGCGCGACGATCCAGAAGAAGGCGCGGCGCGCGCTCAGCGATTATCGGAACAAGGCGGCGACATGACGCGTATCGAAGCGAATCGGGACGCGCCTTTCGACGCCGCGCGCCTGGAAGACGAATGGCTCGAACCGGATGCCTTCGGCGGCTTCGCGTCGGGCACCGTCGGCACGTTACGCACGCGGCGCTATCAGGCGTTGCTGCTCGCCGCCACCGCGCCGCCCGCCGGGCGCGTCGTGCTGGTGAATGGCGTCGAGGCATGGCTCGATGTAAACGGAAAGCGCCACGCGCTCACGATGCAACGCTACGCGCCCGACGTGCTGTACCCGGACATCTCCGCCAGCCTCCGCTCCTTCGATACTTCGCCGTGGCCCACGTGGCGCTTTCGCATTGGCGACGAAACGGTGGCGAGCGCGGAAGTGTTCGTCGTGAAGGACAGCGGCGAGACGGTGCTGCGCTGGCGGCTCGAAACGCCCGTGCCGAAAGCCACGCTCGAAGTGCGGCCGCTTCTTTCGGGCCGCGACTATCACGCGCTGCATCACGAGAACGGCGCGTTTTCCATCGATGCAACCGTCGACGTGGAGCGTGTGCATTGGCGTCCGTACGCCGATCTGCCGGCTATCGGCGCGACGTCGAACGGGGCTTATCGGCACGCGCCGGACTGGTATCGCAACTTCAGCTATGCGCGTGAGCGCGACCGCGGGCTCGATTTCACCGAAGACCTCGCCGCACCCGGCGTCTTCAGCTTCGATCTCGTACGCGGCGATGCGGTGCTGATCTTTCATGCCGACACCGGCCGCGAACAGGCGCACGAGGGCAATGCGGTAGCGCTTGCCACCCGACTCGCCACGCGAGAGAGCCAAAGGCGCGCCGCGTTCGGCTCGCGGCTCGCGCGTTCCGCCGACGCCTATATCGTGGATCGCAACGTTGGCAAGACGGTCATCGCGGGCTATCCGTGGTTCACCGACTGGGGCCGCGACACCTTCATCTCGATGCGCGGTCTTCTGCTCGCGGCGGGCCGTTTCGCCGATGCCGAATCGATTCTGCTCGAATGGGCCGATACGCTCTCGGACGGCATGCTGCCCAACCGCTTCCCGGACGGCGGCGGCATGCCCGAATACAACTCGGTCGATGCCTCGCTGTGGTTCGCCGTGGCGGTGCACGATTACCTGGCGACGGGCCACGCCAGCGCCGCGACCGCGAGCCGCCTGCAACACGCGGTCGACTCCATTCTCGAAGGCTATACGCGCGGCACGCGCTTTGGCATCGCGGCGGACGCGGACGGTCTGTTGCGCGCGGGCGTCCCGGGCGTTCAGCTCACGTGGATGGACGCGAAGGCGGGCGACTGGGTGGTGACGCCGCGCATCGGCAAACCGGTGGAAGTCGAGGCGCTGTGGTTCAACGCGCTGTCGATAGCAAGCGCGTGGAATGCGCGCTGGACCGCGCCGCGCGACGCTGCGCGCGCGGCTTTCCTCGCGCGCTTCGTCGATCCCGACACACGCGCGCTGTACGATGTCGTCGATGCCGATCACGAAGCCGGCAAGCTCGATCGTTCGATCCGTCCGAATCAGATCTTTGCGCTGGGCGGTCTGCCTTTCGCGCTCGTCGATGGCGACATCGCTCAAGCCGTGCTCGCGCAAGTGGAAACCCAACTGCTGACACCACTCGGCTTGCGCACGCTCGCGCCGGCCGACCCGGCGTATCGTCCGCGTTATGCGGGTGGCGTGTTGGAACGCGACGGCGCCTATCATCAGGGAACCGTGTGGCCCTGGCTCATCGGGCCGTTCATCGAGGCGTGGATTCGTGTGCATGGCGCAGCGGGCGCGCGCGAGCGCTTCATTGCGCCGCTCGAAGCGCATCTGGACAGGTACGGTCTCGATCATCTGTCCGAAGTCGCCGACGGCAATGCACCCCATACGCCTGGCGGCACACCTTTCCAGGCGTGGTCGCTCGGCGAATTGCTGCGCATAGAAAAGCTTCTGACCGAAACACGCTAAATTACGAGTCTTACCCGCGGCATCGAACGCCGCTCATCAGGAGAAATATCCATGCCGAAATCGCGCGCCGTCAATCAGATCGACACCGTCGAAGGCTCGCGTCTGCATTCGAGCGATTGCCCGCGCTGGCAACGCTGGGGACCGTATCTGAGCGAACGGCAATGGGGCACGGTGCGCGAGGATTACAGCGATAACGGCACCGCGTGGGATTACTTTCCGCACGATCACGCGCGCAGCCGGGCGTATCGCTGGGGCGAGGACGGCATCGCCGGATTCGGCGACGACAAGCTCAACTGGTGCGTCTCGCTCGCCTTGTGGAACGGCGCCGATCCGATCATCAAGGAACGGCTTTTCGGGCTCACCAACGAGCAGGGCAATCATGGCGAGGATGTGAAGGAGCTGTACTTTTACATCGACGGCACGCCGACGCACTCGTACATGCGCATGCTCTACAAGTATCCGCATGCGGCGTTTCCTTATTCCGATCTCATCGAGGAAAACGCGCGGCGCGGCGCGGACAAGCCCGAATACGAAGTGCTCGATACCGGCGTGTTCGACGATGGCCGCTACTTCGACGTGCAGGTGGAATACGCGAAGCACACGGCGGACGACATCGTCATGCGCGTGAAAGTGGAGAATCGCGCGGACTGCGCCGCTACCATCGACGTCATGCCGCAGATGTGGGCGCGCAATACGTGGTCGTGGAAGAAGGTGTCCGATAAACCCTCGCTGAAACTTCAGACGGTGAACGGCGTGACCTATGTCGCGGCGGAACACGGCGCACACGAACAGATGGTACTCACGGCATGGTCGCCGGATACGCCCGATGTCGAATGGCTCTTCTGCGAGAACGACACCAACGTCAAGCGTCTTTTCAACATGGAGGGTCCGGGTCCGTTCAAGGATGGCGTGAACGACTACATCGTCCACGAGGACGAACACGCGATTCGCCGCGACACCGGCACGCGCGCGACGGCTCGCGCGCATCTCGAGATCGCGCCATTCGGGACGGCGACAGTGTTCATGCGCTGGCGTCCCGAATCCGCGCCCGACACCGTGCCGCTCGATGCCGACGCGCTCTTCGCGCGCCGTATCGCGGAAGCCGACGAGTTCTACGGCGCGTTGCAGCACGACATCACCGACGCCGATCAGCGGCTCGTGCAACGTCAGGCGCTCGCTGGCATGCTGTGGTCGAAGCAGTATTACCAATTCGACGTTACGCGCTGGCTCGACGGCGATCCGCTGCAACCTACGCCGCCGCAATCGCGCCGTCGCGGGCGCAATGCGGAGTGGCGGCATCTGTGCAACGCGGACATCGTGTCGATGCCGGACAAGTGGGAATATCCGTGGTACGCGTCGTGGGATCTCGCGTTCCATGCGGCCGCCTTCGCATTGATCGATCCGGAGTTCGCCAAACGCCAGATGCTGTTGCTCGTGAAGGACCGTTATCAGCATCCGAATGGCCAGTTGCCCGCCTACGAATGGGCTTTCGGCGACGCCAATCCGCCCGTGCACGCGTGGGCGACGTGGCGCGTCTACGAGATCGACCGCGCGATCACCGGCAAGGGCGACCGCGACTTCCTGGAACTCGCGTTCCACAAGCTGCTGCTCAACTTCTCGTGGTGGGTCAACCGCAAGGACGCCGACGACCGCAACATCTTCCAGGGCGGCTTCCTCGGGCTGGATAACGTCGGCATCTTCGATCGCTCGTCGCCGCTGCCGACAGGCGGTCATATCGATCAGGCCGATGGCACCGCATGGATGGCCGCGTACGCGCTCGACCTCATGCGTATCGCGCTCGAACTGGCCTACGCGAACAAGGTGTTCGTGGATATCGCGGTGAAGTTCTTCGAGCACTTCCTGTATATCGCGGAAGCCGTGAGCTGCGAGGACGACTGCGACACGGGTTTGTGGGACGGCGAGGACGAGTTCTTCTACGACAAGCTGCGTCTGCCGGACGGCTCGAATGTACCGATGCGCGTGCGGTCCATCGTCGGGCTCATTCCCATGTTCGCCGTGCACGTGCTCGAACCGAACGTGCACAAGGCGCTGCCGGGACTGCGCGACCGGCTGCACTGGTTCCTCGAACATCGGCCGGATCTCGCGCGGCTCGTGTCGCGCTGGAATATCGCGGGGCAGGGCAATAGCGTGCTGCTGTCGCTGTTGCGCGGGCATCGCATGAAGGCGCTGCTCAGACGCATGCTCGACGAAAGCGAGTTTCTCTCCGACCACGGCGTGCGCGCGCTGTCGCGGGTGCATCGCGACAATCCGTTCGTGTTCTATCACAACGGTGACAGCTTCTCGGTGCAGTATCTGCCGGCCGAGTCGAACTCGCGCGTGTTCGGCGGCAATTCGAACTGGCGCGGGCCGATCTGGATGCCGGTGAACTATCTGCTGATTGCGTCGCTGCACGAATTTCATCGCTATTACGGCGATGATTTTCGCGTGGAGTATCCGACCGGCTCGGGACAAAAGTTTTCGCTGAAACAGATCGCCGACGAACTCGCGCGCCGTCTGACCACGCTCTTCTTGCTCGACAAGAACGGCGAACGTCCGGTGATGGCGGCGTATCCGCAACTCCAGGCGGACTCGCGTTCGCGCGATCTCGTGTTGTTCCACGAATACTTTCACGGCGACAACGGACGCGGCGTGGGCGCATCGCATCAGACCGGCTGGAGCGGGCTCGTCGCGTTGCTGTTGCAGCCCTTGGCGATGGGACCGTCAGGCGTCGTGCCGCTCGCCGGCGAAACCGATGCCGAGGTGCAGGAGTTTGCTGGCGCCAAGTAACGGTCCGTCATCGTCGCTAAAAGTCAACCTCTGCCATCCGGCCGATAGTTAGGAAAAGTCGTATATCGCTTGCGTCTCCATCTGCGTAAGTTTGCGAAAACGCAAACTTGAGGACGGTTTGGAGATAAAAATGAAACAAACTACGCAAGGATATTCTGTCAGCGGCTATCAGACCGAATGGGGCGCCGCAACCCGCCAACGGACCGAAAATCAGGACAGTCCGCCCTACAAAATGGTCGTGGTGGTGTTCGCGGCGGCCATGCTGGGCGGCGCTTACGTGTCGGCCACGCTGCAAAGCATCGCGCTCGGCTGGATGGCGGGCGTCGGCATTCTGGGCGCGCTCGGCGCCGTCATTCACCGCTGGTGCACGGGTCCCGATGCACTGGAGCGCCGCCTGAACGCACGCGCCCGCGCGCGTCACAACGCGGTGGCCCGGTGCGGCATCAACTTCGATCTCAAGCAGCAGCGCTCTGGCGGATTTCGTTCGCGGAACTCAGCAACACGGGAATGGACTTCGAAGTCGGCGTCCCGGCACCATCAGCAGTGGACGACAACGGCACTAGCGGGTTGGTCTCAGGATAGTATGCGCCCAGGCATCCACGAGGAATGTCGTACGCAACGAGGGTGAAGCCGTCCACCTGGCGCACGACATCGTCATCCCAGACACTCGTGATATCCACGAGGTCGCCCGGTTCGAAGCCGAGCATGTCGATATCCTCGCGGTTCGCAAAGAGCACACGCCGCTGTCCGTACACGCCACGATAGCGGTCGTCGAGTCCGTAGATCGTCGTGTTGTACTGATCGTGCGAGCGCGTGGTCATGAGCGTCATCAGGCGCTCGCCGTGCAGGGCGCGGGCGCGGTGAATCGGCGTATCGACGGCAATGGGGTGCACGATGAACTGCGCCTTGCCGCTCGGCGTCTTCCAGACGCGCTCGCGTGAAGCCACGCCCAAATGAAAGCCGCCGGGTTGCTTCAACCGCTCGTTATAGCGCTCGAAGCCCTCGACCACTTTTTCTATGCCGTCGCGAATCAGCGCGTAGTCGTTCGCGTGCGCAAGCCAGTCCACCTTGCCCGAACCGAGCGTCGCATGCGCCATGCGCGCGATGATCGCCACCTCGGAAAGCAGATTCGGCGAAGCGGGCTTGTTCATGCCATACGAGATGTGGACCATGCTCATCGAGTCTTCCACGCTCACGCCTTGCGCCACGCCGTTCTGCATGTCGATCTCGGTACGGCCGAGCGTCGGCAGAATGAGCGCGTCGCGGCCATGCACGAGATGGCTGCGATTCAGCTTGGTCGTGATATGCACGGTGAGGTCGCACGAACGCATTGCTTCCCAGGTGCGCGGCGTGTCGGGCGTGGCGATCGAAAAATTGCCACCCAGGCCGATGAACACCTTCACGCGGCCTTCGAGCATCGCGTGAATGGATTCGACCACGTCGTAACCGTGCTCGCGCGGCGGCTCGAAGTCGTATGCCGCGCCGAGCTTGTCGAGAAACGCCTGCGTCGGCTTTTCCTCGATACCCACCGTGCGATCTCCCTGCACGTTCGAATGGCCGCGCACCGGGCAAAGCCCCGCGCCGCGCCGGCCGATATTGCCGCGCATCATCATCAGGTTGGACAGCAACTGCACGATCGGCACTGAATTCTTGTGCTGCGTGAGGCCCATGCCCCACGTCGAGATGACGGCGCGGCCTTGCGCGTAGATATCGGCGAGCTTCAAGATGTCGTCGATGGCCACGCCCGATTCCGCGACGATCATCTCCCAGTTCTCGGCGCGCAAGTCGGCGGCGAAGCTGTCGAAGCCAACCGTGTGTTGCGCGATGAAATCGACATCGAGCACGCGGGCCTGGCCATTGGCGAGCGCGGCATCGTCGAGTTCGATCACGCGTTTTGCCACGCCCTTGATGAGCGCGAAGTCGCCACCCACTTTCGGGCGGATGAACACGGAGCTGATCTTCACGCCCTTGGGCGAAAGCATGTCGAGTGTGTGCTGCGGGCTCGCGAACCGTTCGAGGCCGCGTTCTTTCAGCGGATTGATCGACACGATGGTCGCGCCACGTTTCGCGCAGTCGCGCAACTCGCCGAGCATGCGCGGATGGTTGGTCGCCGGATTCTGACCGAAGAGCAGCAGCGTGTCGGCGTGTTCGAAGTCGTCGAGCGTCACCGTGCCCTTGCCGACGCCCACGGTATGCGGCAGGCCACGGCTCGTTGCCTCGTGGCACATGTTCGAGCAGTCGGGGAAATTGTTCGTGCCGACCATCCGCACGAAGAGCTGATAAAGGAAAGCGGCTTCGTTGCTTGCACGGCCGGACGTGTAGAACGCGGCCTTGTCCGGATGGTCCAGCTTGTTGATGTGCGATGCGATCAACTCGAACGCCGCGTCCCATTCTATCGGCACATAACGGTCGCGCTTGGCGTCGTAGACAAGCGGGTCGGTCAGGCGGCCATGCTGTTCGAGTTCGTAGTCCGACTGCGCCATCAGCGAAGTCACCGTGTGCTCCTCGAAGAACGCGGGCGTGACGCGCTTCGCCGTGGCTTCGGCGGCAACCGCCTTGACGCCGTTTTCGCAGAATTCAAATGTCGATGCATGCGCCCGGTCCGGCCACGCGCACCCGGGGCAGTCGAAGCCATCCGGCTGATTCTGCTTGAAGAGCGTCCGGTAAGTGCCGCCCGCGACCTTCTCCTTGACGAGATTGATAGCCACCTGTTTGAGCGCGCCCCAGCCTGCGGCGGGGTGCGTGTACGGTTCGATGCGAGCTTCGGGCTTCTTCATGGTGTGGCGTGTCGACGCACAGGACGATTCGGTACGTCGATCCTACTGTTTCCCAAATGGCGCGCGGCGCACAGAAAACGTGAAATAGGAGGGATACAGTTGGTAGACTGAACGTCCTCCTTGTTTCGACACGACCGCCGCCGTGACCCTCTACGAAAAGCTCGCCGATGAGATCGAAGCCGCCGTGCGCCGTGGCGTGTTCGCGCCGGGCGAGCGCATTGCGTCGGTGCGGCAGGCGAGCCAGCAGCACGGCGTGAGCATCAAGACCGTGCTGCATGCCTATGCGTTGCTCGAAGGCCGCGGCGTGCTGGAAACGCGTCCGCAATCCGGCTATTTCGTGCGTGCCAGACCCAAGGCCAAAACGCCGCGTGACGAGACGAGGCGCCGCGCGCGTCCCGTGGCGGTGGCTTCCGAAGTGGACGTGAGCCGGCTCGTGCTCGCCACGCTGCGCAGCATCCGCGCGCACGACGCCGTGCCGTTCGGCTCGCCGTATCCCGATCCCGAGCCGTTCCCCTGGCGGCGCATCAACCAGTACGCGAACGCCATCGCGCGGCGGCACACGAGCTGGAATCTCATCGACGATCTGCCGCCCGGCAACCCCGAGCTCATCCGCCAGATCGCGCGGCGCTACGCGGAGAACGGCGTGAGCGTGGACCCGGCCGAAATCGTGATTACGGTCGGCGCAACGGAAGCGATCAATCTGAGTTTGCAGGCGGTCGCGAAGCCGGGCGATACCGTGGCCGTCGAGTCGCCAACGTATTACGCGATGCTGCACGCCATCGAGCGGCTCGGCATGCGCGCAATCGAGATGCCGACGCATGCCGTCGATGGCATCGACATCGAGGCGCTGGCGCAGATCATCGGCAAAAGAAAGATTGCTGCTTGCATGGTGATGCCGAATTTCCAGAACCCGCTCGGCTTTCTGATGCCGGATGCGCGCAAGCGGCAACTCGTCGAATTGCTGAGCGAGCACGAGATACCGGTGATCGAAAACGACGTGTATCACGAGCTCTATTTCGGCGATGCGCGGCCTACGACACTCAAAAGTTTCGATACCAAGGGGCTCGTGCTTCACTGCGCGTCGTTTTCGAAGAGTCTCACGGCGTCGTATCGAATCGGCTGGGCGATGCCGGGACGTTTTCGCGCGCAAGTCGAGAAGCTCAAGTTCCTCAACACGCTGACCACGCCTTCGGTGCCGCAAGTCGCCGTCGCCGATTATCTTCGTCAGGACGGTTACGACCGGCATCTGCGCGGCGTGCGCAAGCTCTATCAGCAACAGGCGCGCATCATGCGTGCGATGGTCGAGCGCTTCTTTCCGGCGGGCACGCGCACGTCCGCGCCACAGGGCGGTTATGTGCTTTGGGTCGAATTGCCGGAGCGCGTCGATTCGATGCAGCTTTATCGCGCGGCGCTCGAATGCGGTATCACGGTCGGGCCGGGCTATATGTTCTCGACGCGCAATGCCTTCAGCCACTTCATTCGCTTGAACTACAGCTATCCGTGGACCGCGCAGAGCGAGGCGGCATTGCAGCGTTTGGGCGAACTCGTCGGCGAAATCGATCGGCGCGCGGCACGAGACGACATAGAAAAGGAGACATAGATGAGCGATGACATCGATCCCATACTCGTCGCCGTTCTGGCGCAACTCTGGCGCGCGCGTCGGGAGAGCCCGGAGAAACCGTGGTCGCTTGCGAAGTTGGCGAAGCAGTCCGATTTGCCGATGAGCGCGTTGCGGCGGCAGCTTACCGGGCTCGCGGATGCGGGGCTGATCGAGATGTCGATCACGGAAGAGGGCGCGGGAAGTGCGTGGTTGAGCGCCGAAGGGGTGACGTTGTGTGCGGCCGTGTTTGGGGCGGAAGGGTGAGGCGAACGCGGCGCTGGTCTTGTGAAAGCATCGAAATCCATTCATCCTAGGTAGCCACGCTCAATCGGTGCTTCACCTTGGACATCCACATCACCCTGCACGGCCGTCACGACCTCACGGGCCAGATCTACGGCCAGTTGCGCGCGGGCATCATCGAGGGGCGGCTTGCCGCTCATGCGCGCCTGCCGTCCACGCGCGGTCTCGCCGCGCAGCTCGGCGTGTCTCGCAAGACGACGCTCGATGTATTCGATCGCCTGATCGCCGAAGGTTTTCTTCGCACTCGCGCCGGCGATGGCACCTTCGTCGCCGATGGCCTCACGCGTCTGCCCGCCGCCCGCGCCGAGCCGACCTCGGCGCGCGCCCGCGCCACCGGCATCTGGCGCAAGATGCCCGAACGCATGTCGATGCCCATGCCGCCCGCCGACATCACGCTCGACTGCGATTTCAAGGGCGGCGTGACCGACAAGACGCTTTTCCCCTTCGATGCCTGGCGCCGCTGCGTCAACCAGGCGCTGCGCACGCAGGCGCGCACGGGCGGCGGCGTGGCGTCGTATCGCGATCCGGCCGGCGAGCAGGAGCTACGGCTCGGCATTGCGCGCTATCTGGCGTTCAGCCGCGCGGTGGTGTGCAACTGGCAGGACGTCCTCGTGACGCAAGGCGCCCAGCAGGCGCTCGATCTGCTCGCGCGCGTGGTGGTCCAGCCGGGCGATGTCGTCGCGATGGAAGAGCCGGGTTATCCGCCTGCGCGCGCCATCTTCTCGGCGCTGCACGCGCGCATTGCGCACGTTCCCGTCGATGAGCACGGGATCGTCGTGGACAAGTTGCCGCGCAATACACGGCTCGTCTACGTGACGCCGTCGCATCAGTTTCCGCTCGGCATGCCGATGAGTCTCGCGCGCCGGATCGAACTGCTCGAATGGGCAGCCAAACGCGGCGCGGTGATCGTCGAGGATGACTACGACGGCGAGTTTCGCTTCGAAGGGCGGCCGGTCGAGTCGCTGAAGAGCCTGGATCATGCAGGGTTGGTCGCGTATGTCGGCACGTTCTCGAAGACGCTTTTTCCGGATTTGCGGATTGGCTACGTGGTGCCGCCCGCGACGCTTTCCGAGCCGCTCTGGAACGCGCGGCAAGTTTGCGATCTGCACGGCTGCATGCTCACGCAGACAGCGCTCGGCGCCTTCATGCTGGATGGCGAATATGCGAAACATTTGCGCCGCATGCACAAGGCGTATGCGCAACGCCGTGCCGCGTTGATCGCGCATCTGACGGGCGCTCTTGCGCACTGGTTCGAGCCGATGCCATCGACGGCCGGCATCCATCTGGTCGCGCGGCTTTTAGAGCCGTGGCAGGAAGCGCGCGTGGTCGCGGCGGCGCGCGAGGCGCAAGTGGGGTTGTACGGCATCGCGCCGTTTTATGCGGGCAAGCCGCTCTTGCAAGGCGTGTTGCTTGGATATGGCGGGACGAGCGTCCCGGCTATCGAGCGTGGGTTGAAGCGGCTGGCGGGGGTTATGGCGGCGATGGGGGCGTAGGCGCTTGTTTGCGTATCGCGCGACGCGCTGTCGTCATGCAGACAACAGCGCGTGCGTTCACGTCATTGATCGCACAGCAACAACACCTTCTCCTGCGCGGTGCAACTTGCTTTCTTCATTTTTGGCGCGGCGCCATCCGTCGAACGCGCCGATACCGTCTGCGCGCCGCCTTGCGATTGCTGCGCGAGCGCCGCGCGCTTGGCGATGCACGACCGCAAATGCTTTTCAACCGGCGGATAGTATTTCCAGCCCTTCGTCAGCGGCGGCAGTTCGAGATGCACCTGTTTCCACTTCGGATGCCCGCTCGCCTGCAGCGTGTCGAAGTTCGTGCAGAGCGAATCGGCGAATTTCGACATCGCGCCGACGGTGCCGCGCAGACCGTAGTCATACGTCACGAGGAACGCCTTGACGGTGAGCGTTGGCGTGTCCTCCTGAATCCAGTTCGGATAGCTCGATGTGCGGATCGTCGCCGGGAAATACGTTTGCTTGGCGCGCGCGGTTTCAGGCGCGGCCGGGTCCAGACGCAACAGCTTGATCTGCTGCAGCAGTTCCGGGTTCATGTCCTGAAAGAGCTTGGCAGGCTGTCCCGCGACGATCACCGCGACGTCGATCTTGCGCACGATCAGCTTCGCGAGCGCGTCCTCGTTGCTATAGTGCTGCGCGTTCTGATCGGCGATAGGTTCACCGAACATCAGCCGATACAGCGTCGCCGACGACTGCGCCGTGCCGCTTCCGAGCAGCCCGACGCTAATGTTCTTGTCCTTGATTTCCTGGATGTACTTGAGCGGCGAATCCGAACGCACGACGAAGTAAATCTCTTCGTCGTAAAGCGGCATGATGAGGCGCAGCGGCTTGATGATATTGCCGGCATCGGCGTTACCGGACGCGGCCATATCGACGTAAGCCTGATACACGTCCGACTGAACGAGTGCGAATTTCACGCCGGGTTCATAGCGCATGCGCTGCACGTTTTCCGCCGATCCCTTGGAAGAAAGCACTTCCAACTCCATGCCAGCTGGGTCGGCCACGTACTTGGACAGGTCCTGACCGATCTGAATATACGTGCCGCGATCCGGCCCGGTAGTGATTTTGTAGGGCACGGCGTCGGCGGCGAAGCTCGTCCCCGTGACGCTTGCGAGACCGATTACGGCAAGGAGGGCGAGCGCACCTCGCGCGGCGTTCCGCATGATTTTCGTGGAGAACATGATTGACCCTCGATTCTTGAGTTGGACGGGTGCTGTGGAACACGCGCGATGCGAGAGCGTCGCATCGTGCGAAATCGGTTATGCGTTTCTGCGCGCGGGCTAGTTTTAGCCGATGCAGTTTGTTCTGGCGACTCTTTCCGTTCGCGAGATGCCGGGTTCTTTCCGGGCACGTTGCTGTGCCAAAAAAGCTTTGTCTCCGTAAATGCTTTTTTCCTGATTTGCTTCGTTCTTTGGATGCTTGTTTCTTGCTCGCACACCCGCCGATGTGCGTCGTCTCTTCCGTCGAGTCTCGTCTCCCGAGACATCGCCGCTTTGGAAGCGATTTGATATTCGAGACCTCGCTCCTTCAAAGGTGCTTCGTTTCCCGAGTCGGGCTTCTTCAGATTCGCGTCGTTACCCGAGACTTTTCTATTTCTGAAGCGCTCTCTTTGGAGCCGCTTCAATTTCGCAAGACGCTTTGCTTGCGTGGTTGCCTTTCACCCGCAGAGCGCCGAATTATCAGTCAATGCGCTCTTCCATGTTTCTATCTCCCCATCTTCACGGCGCCGACTTCGAAGCCCCGCCGCCGCTCGTCCAACCGTATTGCTTGATGGCGCGTTCCAGTTCTTCGGTCTTGTCCGCGTCCATATGCGCCGATACGTTCGATGCGCCAAACGACGCGGCAGCGCGCGGGCTTGCTGCGGGCGGGCTGATCGCGGGCGCGGCGGCGAGTTGAGCTTGCGGCGTGGTATTGCGCACGGCGACAGGCGTCGCGCCAGTCGCCGTCGATGACGTCGATGCATGCGGTGCGGCACCCGACGCCGACGGCGCAACATACATCCCGTTGGACGTGCCGCCGCGATTGGACGTCGCATCGTACATGCCGTTATTCGATGCGCCGCCGCCCGTCGCGGTCGCTCCGCGATTCTGCGGCGCGACGTACATCTCATCGCTTGCGTTGGCGTGATTGGCGGAAGAGGCATCGTACAGGCCGGTCGACGCAGTGTTGCGCGTCGCGCCGGTTTGAGGCGCGGGCCGCGTGTTGGCTGCCACGGCGGCGGGCGCGGTGCGACTCGTCCCCGGAGGCGGCGCAGCGTTGGCGGGCGCCGTGCGCGTCGCCGTGGTCGTCACGGGCGCGGGCGTCTGCACAGCAACCGAAGGAGCGGCCGTGCCTGCAACAGCGGAAGGCGCGGGCGTCGTGGAAGAAGGCACGGCAGGCGCTGTCGTCGCTGCCGTAGTCCTTGCGGCAGGCAAGGCATTGCCGGAAGTCGCGGGTGCCACAGTCGCCGTCGCAGCGGACGGTGCGAACATCTTCGCGGCAGGCAATTCAACGGCCGAAGTCGCAGGCGCATTGGCCGGGGCAACATTAGCCGTAGCAGCAGGCCCAACCGTCGCCGCGGTAATGGCATTCGTAGCCGCCTGAGCCCGCGCGATCTTCTCCGCGCGCGAATCAGTCGATGCATCCCGCGCTTCGTCGATGGCATCCCGCCGTGCCGCCGCTGCCGTTCCGCGCTGCGCGGCGTGCCGCTCAACCACGTTCTTCGGCGCGATGGTCACGGTCTTGACTGGCGGCGTCGCAACTTCGACGTTCGCAGTGGTCGCAGGCTTGCCGACATTGGCGGCAACCACGCTGGCAGGCGCGGCGGGCGCCGGGGCAGCAGCCGTCACCGCCGATGGCAGCGGCTTCTTCGCGCCCGCAGGCGTCGCGACCATCCAGCCCGCGTGCGAGATGACGCGTTCTAGCATCGCTTG
This sequence comes from Caballeronia sp. LZ003, assembly GCF_031451465.1. Classification (NCBI taxonomy): domain Bacteria; kingdom Pseudomonadati; phylum Pseudomonadota; class Betaproteobacteria; order Burkholderiales; family Burkholderiaceae; genus Caballeronia; species Caballeronia sp. LZ003. The sequence goes on from NZ_JARUXJ010000004.1 coordinate 462,142, forward strand.
CGACTCGCCATTGCCGCCATCGATAGCGAGCGCTTCGCCCGCGTTCTGCTGCACACACGACCATGCCGAAGTCCGCTCGCAGGCCCGCGCCAATTGCAGCGCGGCGTCGCGTTGCAACTCGCGCTTCGCGAGTTCTTCTTTCATCGAATCGTAGTCGGGGCGCGTCTGCAATGACGCGGGAACGGTCTTGAGGCGCGCGCGCGCCAGCGTCAGGTCGTGCTGATCCAGCGCAAGGCGCACGCTGCGCAGCGTATCGCCGGAAACGGACGCGCGGGCATCGGCCGAGGCATTGCCCGCGCCTGTCGCCACATTGGGGTTCACGTTCGGCGCGGTACCCGGCACGAGCGAGCTGAATCTGGAATCGATCGCGCCGGAGACACTGTGATCGGCGGACGGCGAGGCGTCGTCATCGTTCGAATCGCCGTATTGCAGATAAGCGGCTGCGCCGAGCGCGAGCACGACCGAACAAACGCCCGCGATGACCGTCTTGCGCTTCGACCAGGATTCGGAGCCGGGCAGCGCGTCGGGATCGCGGCCGGTGTTCGCATAAGCGCTGCGCGCGGATTCCTCCAGGCGCTTCGCCCGATGCTCCGCCGCCTTTTGCGCGATACGTTCGCTCGCGCGTTTCGGGTCCCAACCCGCGGGCCAGCCGCGTTCGGTTGCGGGCTCCTCCGGCAGCGCGCCGGAAGCGGAGGCGCCGGCGCCAACCGATGCGGCGGCGGAAGCCGTTGCCGAGGTCGACATCGACGGAAGCGGTTTGGAAAGCGTCTGCTCGAACATATTGACGCGCGGCCGTTCTTGCGGTGCGGCGGCCTGGCGCGGTTGAGCGGACGCGGCGTTACGATCCGCGCCGCAGTTTGGACAACTGTCGGCGTTTTTGCGCATCGTGCTGCCGCAACGCTGGCAGACGACGGAGAACATGGATGCAGGAAACGTCAGACGCGTGGTCATGCTTTTAAGCCCTCGAAGGACATGTGCGATAACGTGGCCGCTTGAGTGCCTATACTGGCTTCGGACCGCCCGCAATCGCGCGCGCGAAGTCCTGCGGCAACAATCCTTCGTATCGTTTGTCGGGCGCGAATGTATGTCGAATGAACATCGACTGCGTGCGTCCGAAAAACGAAAGTCCGAATATCGTTGAAGCGAGTTCGGACGTCAATCGCGTTTCGCACCTACCTCGGGCCGCCTGAATTTAAGCGACTACATCATCGCGCCGGCGGCACGCGAAACTCCGTGCTCCCAGCGCGCCTCGTAACCGCGCCTTTTGATGGCGCTGGCCCTCGTGTCGATACGAAAACGCGGCCGGGACTGGTGCGCCCGCGTCGCCGTTTCAGGGCTTCGCGGCCAAGCGCCACGCATCGCTCTCTCACAATGTTTTTGACATTCTGGGCGCGCGGCGGCGGTTTCGTGACGCCAATCCTTAGCCAATAACCGACAAGGGCGAACGACCGCGCGATAACCCACTGATGCAAAAGCGGTTAGGGCCCGAAATGAAACCCGTTCGCACGTTGCATGGCGGATACGAACTGCCTCGCGCGCCGGCGCGAACGTTTGCGCCGTGCGTGGCGAAAGTGCGGACAATTTAGCCATCCGAAGCAATTCGCGATAAGCGGAAGGCCGCGACGCGAACCCGGAAGTTCAGCGCCGCGGCCTCGATTTGCAGCTTATGCGACCGGCTTAGTCAGCCAGTTGCAACTTGCCGTCGATGCGGCGATTCAGACCCAGCGGATTCTCGGTCTTCAGCGCGTCGGGCAGAAGCGCATCCGGCAGGTCCTGATAGCTCACCGGACGCAGGAAGCGGTTGATCGCGAGGCTGCCGACCGAGGTCGAACGGCCATCCGCCGTGGACGGATACGGGCCGCCGTGAACCATCGCGTGGCCCACTTCGACGCCCGTGCCAAAACCGTTCACCAGAATGCGGCCCGTGCGGCGTTCGAGCGCCGGGAGGAAATCGCGCGCTTCGGCGTAATCGGCTTCGTCGATATGCAGCGCCGACGTCAACTGGCCTTCGAGCGATTCGATCAGTTCCAGCATCGTCTTCTGATCCGGGCAGCGCACCACCAGCGACGACGCGCCGAAAATCTCTTCCTGCAGCGCGTGGTTCTTGAGGAAGTTCGCAGCCGTGGTCGAGAACAGCGCCGACTGGCCTTGATTGTCGCTCTTCGCTTCGACGCCGCGCGCGAGCGTCTTCACGTCCGCCTGGCTCGAAGCCTTGTCGATCGCGCCTTCGTACGCCTTGTGGATGCCCGGCGTGAGCATGGTCTGCGCAGCCGTCTCCGTCAGCGCCGCCGATGCCGCCGCGATGAACTTGTCCAGGTCAGGACTATCGACGGCGAGGATCAGGCCGGGGTTCGTGCAGAACTGGCCCGCGCCGAGCACGAGCGATTGCACGAATGCCTTCGCGATGGCTTCGCCACGGTTCTTGAGCGCGGCCGGGAACAACACGACCGGGTTGATGCTGCTCATTTCCGCATAGACGGGAATGGGTTCCTTACGCTCGGCGGCGAGCTTCATCAGCGCCGTACCGCCTCCGCGCGAGCCCGTGAAGCCTGCTGCCTTGATGCGGTTGTCCTTGACGAGGCCCTGGCCGATGTCACGACCGCTGTCGAACAGCAGCGAGAACGTGCCTTCGGGCATGCCGCAGTCCTTCACGGCCTTTTGCACCGCGCGGCCGACGAGTTCCGCCGTGCCTGGATGCGCCGAGTGCGCCTTGACGATCACCGGGCAGCCGGCGGCGAGCGCGGAAGCTGTATCGCCGCCCGCGACCGAGAACGCCAGCGGGAAGTTGCTCGCGCCGAACACGGCGACCGGGCCGACGCCGATGTGACGCAGACGCAGATCCACGCGCGGCAGCGGCTTGCGTTCGGGTTGCGCCGGGTCGATGCGCACGCCGAGATAGTCGCCGTTACGCACCACTTCCGCGAACATACGCAGTTGACCGACCGTGCGGCCGCGTTCGCCCTCGATCCGTCCGCGCGGCAATCCGCTTTCGATGATGCAGCGCTCGACCAGATCGTCGCCGATGTCGAGGATATTTTGCGCGATGGTTTCGAGGAATTTCGCGCGCGCTTCGGGCGCGGTTTCGCGATATACGTCGAACGCGGCCCAGGCGAGGGCGGCTGCGCGGTCGAGATCGGCGAGCGTGGCGCCCCCGAATGCCGGTTCGATGGCCGCGCCCGTCGACGCGTTGACGGCCTTGATCGAGCCGTTGCTGCCGAAAATGGATTGCTGGCCGATGAGCAGATTGCCTGTGAGTTGCATGGTGTCTCGTCCTTGACTTGAGTGAGTCGTAGCGACTGCGGCGGATGCGAGCGTCGCGCTGCGCCGACTATACGGCGCGAGAGGCGCCGCTGTATAGTGAATCCTTTCCATCGAGTGATCGCTTTATGGAATCACCCCGCCTTTTTCTTCCGCATCGTTTGTCGCATGAAAAACACCCTGGATGTCCTGATGTCGCGGCTGCGCATGAAGCAATTGCAGTTGCTGATCGCGCTCGACGACCATAAATCGCTGCATAAAGCATCGAGCGCCATGGCGATGACTCAGTCCGCCGCTTCCAAGGCGCTCGCCGAACTCGAATCGATGCTGGAAGCGCCCTTGTTCGAGCGCGCCAAGAGCGGGGTGATTCCCAACCCGTTCGGCCGCGCCGTGGTGCGCTATGCGCGTCTGTTGGCCGCCGATCTGAGCGCGCTCTGCCAGGAAGTCGCGCACATTCGCGCGGGCACGGGCGGGCGGCTGACGGTCGGCACGATCATGGGCGCGGTGCCGGGCGTGGTCGCGCCGATCGTCGGCGAGATGCACGCGAAGCATCCGGACCTTGCCATCGAAATTGTCGAGGACACCAGCGCGCGCATGCTCGGCATGCTGGACGACGGCCATGTCGATCTCGTGATCGGCCGCGCAAGCGTGTCGGACCAGCCGACAAAGTACCACTATCAGCCGCTCGCCGACGAACCGCTTGCCATTGTCGTGGGACAGGACCATCCGCGCGCGGCGGGACGCGAAGTCGGGCTCGCGGAACTGGCGGGTCATCGCTGGGTGACGTATCCGAGTTATCTGCCGATGAGCGCGCTGCTCGAACGCGAACTCGACCTCGCCGGCTTGCCGATGCCGGCGAACCCCATCTCCACCGCGTCGCCGCTCGTGACGGTCACGCTTTTGCAGCAGAGCGCGGATATGGTGGCGATATTGCCGGCGAGCGTCGCGAAACTTTTCGAGCGCTACGGCATGTTGCGCATCTTGCCGATCCGCATGAAATCGAAGTCGCAGACGTATGGCATCGTGACGAGAAAGGGAGGCGCGCTGTCGCCTGCCGCGCGCCAGTTCGTGCAGATGCTGCGTGAAAAAGGTCGCCCGCATTGAGGCGTGCGTCGCGCCCGTCCACCTTGTCAATTAGCGAATGCGTTAGCAATTTTGCCCGTTTACGATAGTCGGGTACTCGAACTTTTTGCCTGAAGCTGGGCCTATACTGGCGTGGCATCGCGGCCTTCGAGCTTCGCGCTCCACGGCGGTTTCACCCCAGCACTTCCTTACCAGCACTTCCATACGAGCACCACGCGCCGCACGAGCGGCAACTGGGCGTTGCAATCGAGGAATCGCAGATGGCCGAAACGGCAGCCAACGGCTTGGACGGTCTCGTGGCTTCGTTGCGCGAGCAGCGGACCGCGCTGACTGAAAAATGGATGAAGCTCGTGTTCGGGGATCAGGAAGTCGAACACTCGGATCAGCTCACGTACCGGCAACTGGCGGACCACTTGCCGGAAGTCTTCGAGGAAATCTGCGTCGTGCTCGAATCGCGTAATTTGCGCGATCAGGAAGGCGTCATCGAACAAAACGCGCGCCAGCACGGGCAATGGCGTTGGCAGCAGGGGTATCGCATCGACGAACTGGTGCGTGAGCTCGACCTGTTCCGCCAAATTCTGCTTCAGGCGATTGGCGATTACGCCGCCGCGCACACGGATCTCTCGCGCACGGACGAAGAACACGCACGGCTCATGACAGATGAAGTGGTGAGCTTCGTCACGCTGGCCTCGATTCGTGAAGCGGTGGGCGAGCGCGATCGCAAGATCGACGAATACACCGGCATGCTGGAGCGCGCGAATTACGAGCTCACGCTGCGTCAGGAGCTGATCAGCGAACTTTACGAAACGCGCATGCAGGTGACGCGCCGCGTCGCGCACGATCTGCGCAATTTCCTCAACGTATTCTCGACGGCGCTGCAACTGCTCGGCCGCTCGCCCGCGAAACGCGAGACGGCGCTTGGGCTCGCCAACCGGCAAGTGTCCGACATGGCGAGTCTAGTCGATGAAATGGTCGAATATTCGAAGGTCCTCGGCGACGATTCGCTGTTGACAGTCGAAGCGTTCGACCTCGTCGGTCTCTTCGACGAACTAATGCAGTTGAACCGCGTCGGCACCGAAGCAAAGGGGCTGAAGCTCGTCGGGCATCTGGAACCGACGCTCGGCACGGTGACATCGAACCGGCTAAAGGTGAAGCAGGTCGCGATCAACTTGCTCTCGAACGCGATCAAGTACACGTCGGCGGGCGAAATCGTGTTGACGATCGACGCCGTGGCGGACGACCGCTGGCGCTTGCGCGTGACGGACACAGGTACGGGCATCGGTACGGCGGATCAGGAGCGCGTGTTCGAGGAATTCGAGCGCGCGGCCGAGGACGATATTCCCGGAACGGGGCTTGGGCTTGCCATCGTGAAGGAACTGTCGCGTGCGCTCGAGGGCGAGTTGCGTTTCCAGTCGGTGAAAGGACATGGAAGCGTGTTCGAAGTGATCTTCCCGCTGGTGCTCGAGCCGAAAGCGAAGTCGGCAAGCTGACGGTGGGGCGGTGTTTTCGGCATGAGCGGGTTTTTGCTCATGAGCGTCATTGCCAACTTCGCCAACTCATTGCCACAGCCGTCTATTTCGGCAGCGCGCTGGAAAAGCGAGCCGAATTGACGCGTGCTTCAAGCGCCAATTCCACCGCAAGCGCAATACAAAAAAAGGCGAACGAGCAGCGCTCGTTCGCCTTTCCCCTTCGCCGCAAGGCAAGCTTTACGCGGCCACCGTCTCTTCTTCCTCGACCGACGCGCGAATCAGATGATCGAACGCGCCAAGCGATGCCTTCGCGCCTTCGCCGACCGCGATCACGATCTGCTTGAACGGCACCGTCGTCACGTCGCCGGCAGCGAATACGCCGGGGATCGACGTCGCGCCCTTCGCATCGACGATGATCTCGCCATGCTTCGACAGCTCGATCGTGCCCTTCAGCCATTCGGTGTTCGGCACGAGACCGATCTGCACGAACACGCCTTCGAGTTCCACGCGGTGCGAGACGCCCGTCGCCCGGTCCGTGTAGTTCAGGCCGTCGACCTTCTTGCCGTCGCCGGTGATTTCCGTGGTCTGCGCGCTCGTGACGATGGTCACGTTCGACAGGCTGCGCAGCTTCTTTTGCAACACGGCATCGGCGCGCAACTCGTTGCCGAATTCGATCAGCGTCACCGCCGCAACGACACCCGCGAGGTCGATGGCCGCTTCGACGCCGGAATTGCCGCCGCCGATGACCGCCACGCGCTTGCCCTTGAAGAGCGGGCCGTCGCAGTGCGGGCAGTAGGCCACGCCGCGTCCGCGATATTCACGCTCGCCCGGCACGTTGATTTCGCGCCAGCGCGCGCCCGTCGCCAGAATGATGGTCTTTGCCTTCAGGACCGCGCCGCTTGCCAGATGCACTTCGTTGATGCGGCCCGGGATCAGCTTGTCGGCGCGCTGCACGTCCATCACGTCGACTTCGTAGCTCTTGACGTGCTGTTCGAGCGCCGTCGCGAACTTCGGTCCTTCCGTTTCCTGCACGGAGATGAAGTTTTCGATAGCCATCGTGTCCAGCACCTGGCCGCCGAAGCGCTCGGCGACGACGCCGGTCGCAATGCCCTTGCGCGCCGCGTAGATCGCCGCTGCCGCGCCTGCAGGACCGCCGCCGACGATCAGCACGTCGAATACCGGCTTCGTTTCCAGTTGCTTCGCGGCACGCGCGGCTGAGCCCGTATCCAGCTTGGCGAGAATTTCCTTCACGCTGCTGCGGCCCTGGCCGAAGCTGTCGCCGTTCAGGAACATCGTCGGCACGGCCATGATCTGGCGGTCTTCGACTTCCTTCTGGAACAGCGCGCCGTCGATCGCCACGTGCTTGATACGCGGATTGATGATCGCCATTACATTCAGCGCCTGCACGACTTCCGGGCAGTTCTGGCACGACAGCGAGAAATACGTTTCAAACCGGTAATCACCGTCGAGCGCGCGAATCTGCTCGATGGTTTCGTCGTCGAGTTTGATCGGATGGCCGCCGGTTTGCAGCAGCGCCAGCACGAGCGACGTGAATTCGTGACCCATCGGGATGCCGGCGAAGTGAATGCCCGCCGCCTTGCCCGGCTCGCCGATGGTGAACGACGGACGGCGTGCCGCAACGTCCTCTTTCTCGACGACGCTGATCCGCGGGGACAGCGTAGCGATTTCGTCGAGCAGGCCTTTCAGCTCACGCGATTTGTCGCTGTCGTCGAGAAAGGCGACGAGCTCGATGGGCCGCGTGACTTTTTCCAGATAGGCTTTCAACTGAGTCTTGAGATTGGCGTCCAGCATGGCGTGTGTCGTTCCCTGACGAGAGTTTTTGGAATCTTTGGACGCACTCCGTCCAAGCGCCGCCATAAAGCGGCGCCGAAACGGAATGCGTGGGTACAAACTGGGGGTGCAAGGCGCGCAGCGGGCCTGCCGCGCGCCTCGTCAGTCTCTGGAGAACCCGAGACTCAGATCTTGCCGATGAGGTCGAGCGACGGGCTCAGCGTTTCAGCGCCCGGCGTCCACTTGGCGGGGCAAACTTCGCCCGGATGCGATGCGACGTATTGCGCGGCTTGCACCTTGCGCAGCAGTTCGCCCGCGTCACGGCCGATGCCGTTGTCGTGCACTTCGCACAGCTTGATCTCGCCTTCCGGGTTGAGCACGAACGTGCCACGCAGCGCCAGGCCTTCTTCTTCGATCAGCACGTCGAAGTTGCGCGAGATGGCGAGCGTCGGATCGGCAATCATCGGATACTTGATCTTTTGGATCGTGTCCGACGTGTCGTGCCATGCCTTGTGCGTGAAGTGCGTGTCGGTCGAAACGCTGTAGATTTCAACGCCCAGCTTCTTGAATTCTTCGTAGCGGTCAGCCAGATCGCCGAGTTCCGTCGGGCACACAAAGGTGAAGTCGGCCGGGTAGAACACGAACACGGACCACTTGCCCTTCAGGCTTTCTTCGGTAACGGTGACGAAATCACCCTTGTGATAGGCGGTTGCTTTGAACGGCTTGACTTGGGTGTTGATGATCGGCATTGATCGGTTCCCTTTAAGTGTGTGTTGAAGAAGTGAACGAAGTATGAACTAAAACTATCAAACCTTGGAAGTGGATTGATTTTATCATTGTAATTGATCTGGACTATGACGTCGATTCGTCGCATCGGGTGCGGGGTTTGCGATGCCGCCAAGATCGATCACGAACCCAGGAGGCACCATGAAAATCGGCATCATTGGGGCGGGAAATATCGGGCAAGTTCTGGCGTTGCGCTTCGGCGAACGCGGCCACGAGGTGCGCATCGCCAATTCGCGCGGGCCGGACACGCTCGGCGAAGTCGAACGCGCGACTGGCGCGCAAGCCGTCGAGGCGCGCGAGGCCGTGCAGGGCGCGGATCTCGTCGTCGTGACCATTCCAGAGTCGAAGGTGCCGCTTCTTCCGAAGGATTTGTTCGCGGGAGTACCGGCGAGTCTCATCGTGATAGATACCGGCAATTACTATCCGCGGCAGCGCGACGGTCGAATCGACGGAATCGAAAACGGTCTGCCGGAAAGCCGCTGGGTGGAAGAGAAGATCGGCCGGCCGGTCATCAAGGCGTTCAACAATATCTACGCGGCGCATCTTCGCAACCACGGCAAGCCGGCGGGAACGGCGGGGCGCATTGCGCTGCCCGTGGCGGGCGACGACCACAAGGCGAAGGAAGTCGTCATGCAACTGGTCGATGAAATCGGCTTCGATCCCGTCGATGCCGGCGAAATCGACGATTCCTGGCGTCAGCAACCCGCCACGCCCGTCTACACGGCGGACCTCGACGCGGCGGGCGTTCGCCACGCGCTGCACGAGGCCAGCCCGCTGCGCAAACCCGAGTGGCGCGCGACAGATGAAAGCCCGGGAGACTTCGACAATCCACGCTAACGGCCGAATACGCGCGCCATGCGACAATCTGCAAACTTTCACGATGCGCTTTAACATGACGTGCCGGGCTCCCGCGCTCGACTCCGACAGCGCGAACGCCCGCATCAAGACTTGCAGATTGCCCTATGAAAACCGCATCTCCCGCGTTTGACCAGTTGAAACCTCGCCCCGGCTTTGGCGAATGCCCCGAATGCGACGACGTCGAACTGGCCGCCACGGCCACCATTCCGACACGCTACGGCACGTTCGCGTCGTATGTGTATCGCGTGAAGGAAACGGATGTCGAGCACATCGCTTTCGTCATGGGCGACGTGAGCAACGGCGAATCCGTGCTCACGCGGCTGCATTCCGAATGCGTGACGGGCGACGTCTTCGGCTCGTACCGGTGCGATTGCGGCGAGCAGCTCGATCTCGCGCTGCGCTATATCGCCGCCGAGAATCGCGGAATTCTGCTGTACTTGCGCGGGCACGAGGGACGCGGCATTGGGCTCGCCAACAAGATCCGCGCTTACGCGTTGCAGGAGCAGGGTCTCGATACGGTCGATGCCAACCTGCATCTCGGCCTGCCCGACGACGCCCGCGAGTACGATTCCGCCGCCGCCATCCTGCGCTCGATGGACGTCAAATCGGTGCGCCTGATGAGCAACAATCCGTCGAAGTTCGACACGCTGCTCAGGCACGACATCCCCGTGAAGGAACGCGTCGCGCTCGCCATCCCCATGCGCGAAGAAAACGAACGCTACATCAAGACGAAGCAGGCGCGCTTCGGACATTACTTCGACGAGAACGAATAAGCGCGTCTTCCGCGATCTAGCTTGCGTCGTGGAAGATCACGCCTAGCATGTGGCGCCGCCCGGAGCGTAGGCGGCTCACGCCATGCCGCATGTTCACGCGATACGGCCCGCGCGATCCCTGCACCGGCCGCTGGTGTACAGCGAAGAACGCCGCGTCGCCTTGCGCGAGCGGTACGACTTCGGCGCGCGATTGCATGCGCGGACGCTGTTCCGTCATCACGAATTCGCCGCCGGTGAAGTCTTGTTCGGGCGCAGAAAGTAGAACTGCCATCTGGATCGGAAAAACGTGTTCGCCGTACAGATCCTGATGCAGACAGTTGTAGTCGCCGGGAACGTAGCGTAGGAGAAGCGGCGTCGGCCGCGTCTGTCCGGCGTAATGACAACGCTCGATGAATTCTCCATGCACCGGTGGAAAGCGCGTTTCGATCCCCATTACCTCGTGCCATTTATTCGCAATGGGCGCGAGATGCGGATACACCGTGCTGCGCACCGTTTGCAGCGTCTCGGGCAACGGATACGCGAAGTATTTGTATTCGCCGCGCCCGAACGAATAACGTTCCATTACGATACGGCTGCGAAAGATTGCGTCGTCGTCGTACAGCGCGGCGAGCGTCGCGCACTCTTCACGCGAAAAAAGGCCCGGCGCAATGGCCGAGCCTTGGGAATCGAGTTGATTCTCGATATCCGTCCAGTCGAGTGCATCGACGCGCGCGCCGATGTCTCTCTCAAGCACTTTCATCTGCAGTTCTCCGGATTGGCGTGATTGCCGCACAGTGTGCGTCCTGAACCGCGCTCACGCACTCCGGGAATTGCTGCGCAATTCAATGCGCGGTCGCGACTTCGGTGATGCGGTTCTGCAAGGCTTCCTTACGCGCTTCGATCTTCTTGCCGAGCGCGATGAGATCGACACTCTTCGTCTTGCGGATTTCCGGAAACAGCTCGGTTTCTTCTTCTTCCACGTGATGCTTGACGTTCTCCGACAGTACCTTGAAGGTCGCGTCGAAACCTTCGTCGCCGGCCTTGATCTGCGAAAACTTTTCGATCAGCGTCTTGACTAGAAAGTGTTCGACGTAGGCTTCGTCGACATCGATTTTCTCGTCCGTGCCGAGTGCGGTGCGGGCGGCGGGATAAAGCAACTCTTCCTCGACGATCGAATGGATCGACAACAACTCGCACGCGCGCTGAACCAGTGTGGTCTTGCGTTCGAGATCGTCTTTTTCGGCGCGTTCGAAGGCGTCGAATAGCTGCTCGACAGCGCGATGGTCGGCTTCGAGAATGGCAAGTGCGTCTTGCGGATGCTGTGCTTGCGCGGCGGTCATATCGTTTCTCCTGTGGGGACGGGGCGAAACCTTTGGGGCGTCTGTTGCGCCTTGGGGGTGCCTTCGGGTCGCTTTTAGTTGCCTCTGGGCAGGTTGTCTGGAGCAAACCCAGTGCCCGCGCTCGGAGCAGGCAAAGATAAGATTGGCATGGCTTTAAGCGGATATGAGCGCGTCATGCCGGCTCGCGTGCTGCGCGAACAAAACCGGAGCACGGAGCGACATGAATGAACGTCCGCCTCAACGCCGCATCATGTCGACGACGAAAGCGCCGGCAGGTCCCGCTCAAGCATGACGTTGACCCGCCACCACGCCGGCAACAGACGCCGCACTTCCGAGCGCGCAAAGCGGTCGTCGATAAGGTAGAGCACGCCACGGTCTTGCGGCCCGCGAATTACGCGTCCGGCCGCCTGCACGACCTTCTGCAAGCCCGGAAAAAGATAAGCGTAGTCATAGCCGGCGCCGAAAGCGTCCTGCATCCGCACTTTCATCTGCTCATTGACAGGATTGAGTTGCGGCAGGCCGAGCGTCGCGACGAAGGCGCCAATGAGCCGCGTGCCCGGCAGATCGATCGCCTCGCCAAATGCGCCGCCCAGCACCGCGAAACCGACGCCGCGTCCATCCGGAATGAAGCGCGCGAGAAAGTCGTGCTGCGCGGCTTCGCTCATCGCGCGTGACTGCTGCCAACTCGGAATTCCGGGATGACGTACCGCGAATTCCGCCGCGACTTGCGCCAGATATTCGAAGCTGCTGAAAAAGCTCAGATAGTTGCCTTCCGCGCGACCGTACTGCGCCGCGATCATGTCGGCGATGCGCGCAACGGATTGCAGGCGGTCGCGATAGCGCGTCGAGACATCGGCGATGGCGCGTACATCGAGTTGATCCGCTGAGAACGGCGACTCCACGTCGATGAACGCGCTCGTTTCCGGCAAGCCGAGCGTATCGGCGTAGAAGTGCGTGGGCGTGAGCGTCGCGGAAAACAACGCGACGCTGTGGGCGCTCGCGAAACGCCCGGCGAGATGCGGCGCGGGAATCACGTTGCGCAGGCACAGCACGACATTGCGCTTCTTCGCCGACGCGTGGCCAGCAAGGGAGATATCGAAGATCGAATGCGAACCGAAGCGCTCCGCGATGCGCGTTAAGTGCACGGCATCGAAATAAAAGCGCATGGTGCCGGGCGAGAAGAGGTCGGCTTGCTCGCCGAGCATTTCCGTCATCAGCGAAACCGCCTGGCCGAGCGCGGTCAGCAACTGGGCGGGCGGTTCGGCGAGCGGTGCGTAGTCGATGCCCGCGGTTTCCTGTTCGCGGCTCGTGTCGCCGAAGGTTCGGGCGACGCGCGCAAGCGTTTTTTTTAGAAGCGGCGGCGCGGCGCGGCGCATTGCATCGAACGAGGCGCGATCGAGCGATGCGGAATACATGCCGCGCGCCCGATCAATCAGGTTGTGCGCTTCATCGACGAGTACCGACACGCGCCAGCGGTTCGTTTCAGCTAGGGCGAAAAGCATTGCGCTGGTGTCGAAGTAATAGTTGTAGTCGCCGACGATGACATCGGCCCAGCGCGAGAGCTCCTGGCTCAGATAGTACGGACAGACTTCGTGGTGTCGCGCGACTTCGGCTGTCGACGCGCGGTCCGGGTGTGCACGCGCGAGGGCATCGGCGCGCGCGGCGGGAAGGCGGTCGTAGAAGCCGCGCGCGAGCGGGCACGAATCGCCGTGACACGCGCGGTCGGGATATTCGCAGGCTTTGTCGCGGGCGACGAGTTCGATTACGCGTAAGGGAAAGGGCGCGGCGATTGCTTTGGCTTTTGCCGTTGCCGCGTCCGCTGGCGCCGCTGTTCTTCCCGCCGCCCCGACAATCGTTCCGAGCGCATCGAGCGCAAGCTGCCGCCCCGCGCTTTTCGCCGTGAGAAAGTAGATCTTGTCCAACTGCTGCTTCGGCCAAGCCTTGAGCAGCGGGAACAACGTGCCGACCGTCTTGCCAATACCCGTCGGCGCCTGTGCAAGCAAACATCGGCTCGATGCGGCCGCGCGATAAACCGCTTCGGCAAGGGCCCGCTGCCCAGGCCGAAACTCCGTGTGCGGAAACACCAGCGCGGTAAGCGCCGCATCGCGCGCCGCACGGTGCCGCATCTCCTGTTCGGCCCACGCGATGAACCGCGTGCATTGATCCTCGAAATGCGCCTTTAGCGCCAGCGCGGTTTGCGTCTCCACGAGCACGCTTTCAGTCTGTTCGACGATATCGAAATAAACGAGCGCGACTTCGATCTCATCGAGACCGAGCTTCTTGCACATGAGATGCGCATACACGCGCGCCTGTGCCCAATGCAGATGTCGATGATTCTGCGGCATCGATTCCAGCTTGCCGCGATACGTTTTGACTTCTTCCAGCCGATTGCGCACCGGATCGAAACCATCCACGCGGCCGCGCACGCGCAACGGACCGAAGTCTTCGGCGAGGGAAATTTCCTTGAGATAACCAGCTGGCCGCCGGCTTGCGACCGTCACATGTCCGGCAATGCCTTCCTGCGCGCTTGGCGCTGGCGTGAAGCGCAAATCGAGATCGCCCTGTTTCGACGTGAATTCGCAAAGCGCGCGCACAGCGACGGTGTAAGCAGGATCGCCGCACGCCAGATTGGCGGCCGAGTCAGAGGCTGTATGCATGTACAGTAGTCTAGCATTTCCGTCATTCGCCGCAACAAATGCGTTGCTGCCTTTAAGGCATGAAATGTCGTGGCGATTGGCGTTTCGCTAGAATGAACGACATCTCAATATTGCCGCGCGCGACCGAAACAATGCATGCAATCGACACATCCGCAATCAAAGGCTGGCACGCGCATATTTATTTCGATGCCGCGAGCCGCGACGCGGCCTGGGCAATTCGGGAGGTCATCTCGACGCACTTTGCGGCGGAACTTGAAACCGGCAAGCTTATGTTGGGACGCTTTCATGAACGTCCGGTTGGACCGCACCCGATGTGGTCGTTTCAACTCGGCTTCGGTCGCGAAGATCTCGTGCCGATTTTCGAATGGCTCACCTTGAATCACGGCGCGCTCGATGTTTTCATGCATCCGAATACCGAGGACGAATTGCGCGATCATCGCGATTCCGCGGTGTGGATTGGCCGATCGCATCAATTGCGGCTGGAAGGCTGGAAATAAATGAAAAAAGGGCGGAGTGGTCCGCCCTTTCTCGTTGCTTGAAAACGCTCAAGCTTTTTTGACGCTCGTTCCCTTCGACGACACAACCCGCACTGCGCCCTGCGTCGCGACGCTCGCATCGGTTTCTGCCGCTTCCACCACCTGACGCGCGGACTTTCTCGCCGCTTCGTAAGCCGAATTTGCAGATTCCGTTGCGGCGTCGATAGCCGACTTCCACGCATTCACCACCGCTTCGCTGCCGGCTGGCGCGCTGCTCGCAAGCGTGCTGACAAGCGCCTGCGCGTTGCGCTGCGACTTCTCCAACTGGCCCTGTGCCGCTTCCACATAAACGCCGCGCACGCCTGCCGCGATTTCGTGGAAGCTCTGCCAGTAAGCCGCGACGCGTTGAGCGCTGGCCTGCGATTGCTGGCTTTGCAAAGCAAAGAACTCTTTCGGATCGCGTACGGAAAACACACGAGCAACGAAGTTCTGATGTTCATCCAGCGCCGTCTTGAACGTGCGCGTGTTCAGGTCGATTAGTTTTTCGAAACCTTCCACGGCTCGTGTAGCGAGACCGAAGCTAGCGTCGAACCCTGCTTTCTGTGACGCGATGAGGTTTTCAGGCGCAAGACTGCTCATGCTGGACTCCATTGGACATTGCGTTTTGAAAGACGATCGATTTGTGCGGTGCAGCGAACGCTCTATTGTAGGGATAGCGCGAGGCGTGTCAATTGACTTTTTTTATTAACCGATGGCGATTTAAATTCGTATCCGAAGAAAGTCAAGTTTCAATCGCGTCTGATTATCTCGCCGATTTTGAACTAGGCGGATAATACGAACGGACCACTTAATCGCGGGAAAACAAGAACGAACGGGCGTGCTTAAGATATCTCCCGTATGCCTGCTCAAGGTAAACCACGAGTAACAACCCGCGCATAACGTTGTTTCCCCTACTTGACGCTCTGAGGCTATCTTGAAAAAATCTCGCACTGCAACAAACGGCGTCCGCGCGTGAACATCGAAAGGACTTTTTCCTGTCACCGTCGCGTCACCGTGATTATCTAGCATGCGAACTTGCGCTAAAGAGCCGGCGCTGAACGGCAGTAGTTATAAATCGAGAGAACGGACAGAAAATGGGGCGACATTCCCAAACCATCGGACACCTTGAACGTAGTCACGAAGATAACGCGCTGCGCCGCGCCATTGCCGCGCGGCTCGATCGGGCGATGCAGAAAGCCAACGTCAGTTCCGCCAAGGCCGCGGACTGGCTCGACGTAACCGAGCACGACGTGCATTTCTGGCGGCGCGGCATCACGGTGCCGCCGCTGCATGCGTTCAACCGTATTGCCAGGCAACTGGACATCGACGTGCACTGGCTTTGCACAGGCCAGGCGCAGCAAATACAGCAAGCGCAAGTCGCGGGCTAAGCGTTTAGGGCGTCGAATCCGGCAACACTGCCGGTTTGCGCCCATGCATGAGCACGGTTCCAATACCGCTTGCGGCGATCACGCACATGCCGATAGCCATCCATCGGTCAGGCACCTGACCGAATAATATCCAGCTGAAAAAGGCCGCGAAAGCAAGTTGGGAATAGGAAAAGGGCGTCAGCACCGACAGTGCCGCGCGCCTGAGCGCCTGCAACATCAAAAGCTGGCCGATGGTCGCCATCGTTGCCATGAGCGCGACGAGCAGCCAGCTTTTCCATTCCACGAGCGCCAGTTCGGGCAGCATTTGCGACTGATCCATCCACATCAACGTGCACAGCACGATGGTTGCGACGAGCGCCGTCAGAAAGTTGGTGGTGACGGCGTCATCGACGCGCGACAGATGGCTCGATACCACCTGAAAGCACGCAAACGTCGTGGCCGCACCGATCGGAAAGACAACCGTCCACGTGAATTGGCTGCCACCCGGCCGCACCACCAGCAACATGCCGATGAACCCGAGCACGACCATCGCCCATTTGCTGCGCGGGACATGGTCCTTGAGCACGAGTGCGGCGAGCAGGGTGGAGATGAGCGGCGCGAGCATCGCAAGGGATGTCGTCACGGGAAGCGGCAGATGTCGCAAGCCAGCGAAAGTACACGCCGAGTTGGTGAGCAGCAGTAAAGCGCGAACGATCTGCAGCTTCAGGCTGTCGGTGCGAAAGAGCTTGAGCGTGCCGAGCCGCGCTTGCCACACGCCGAGCACGATCATCTGGAATAGATAGCGCACCCAAAGAAGCGCCAGTATGGGAACCGCCGTGCCGATGACCTTGACGGTGGAATCGCTCGCGGCGAAGGTAGCGGTCGTCAAGACCATGATCGCGATGCCGGCTACCGTGTTATCGGTATCAATGCGGAAACGCGCTTTGCCCTCAATGGTTGCCATGGGTGTCCGTTGTTCGCCTGATCGCAGGCGCGCCTCGAAAAAGGCTGCGCTCCGTCGGGCGGTCTCTTATGGATGACGGCGTTTTAAGCCGTTGCTTCCATTTTGCGGACGTCGACCGCTCGTGGCAAGCCGACAGTAATCTTCTTTTCCGTCGTGTTGTGCTCAGGTCACGGCGCGTCGACAAATGAACTAGACGGTTCGAACAAAGCACGCGCGCACTTTTTCGGGACGCGAAGGCGCTCGGTGCGCGTGGCCATCGTTTCTCAAAAGTCTCGCCGATATGTCTCGAAATCGAATCTGGTCCGTCTATAAACCCATCCAGCAGAGTTCAAGAAAGCGAACCGCTGAATTTCGGCAATCTCGAATTGTCCGGTCGCCGCGTCTCTTATTCTGAGGGTGAAGCTTTATTGAGTTAGCTCCGAAAAAAATGGATGGCGTTTTTGAGAATTAGATTAGATCAATCCTAGCTCTGCCTGCTTATTATTCTCTCAACGCCACGCACCTTGAACGACGCAAGCAGCAACTTGTCGATGGCCGCGTCAAGCGTCAGACATTCATTATTCGTTTCCCGGAGTTTCTTCATGCAGAAAGCTATTTCCCTCAGCGCCGCACTCTTCTCGATGATGGTCGCACTTGCGTCGATGAACGCCAACGCCGCCGACGGCACGATCACCATCAACGGCGCGGTGTCGGATACGACCTGCTCGATCAATGGCACGGCTGCCGGTTCGTCGGCAAACGTGACGGCTACGTTGCCGACCGTTTCCGCAAGCGCGCTTGCGTCGGCTGGCGCCACGGCGGGCGTTTCCAAGCTCGGCGACATCCAGTTGCAATTGACCGGCTGCACGGGCTCGGCCACCAAGGCAGTGGCGCACTTCGAGAACGGTTCCACCGTTGACCAAAGCAGCGGCAATCTGATCAATCAGGCGCTGACGCAGCCGGCGACCAACGTGCAAGTGCGTCTCTTGAACTCGCAAATGCAGCCGATCAATATCCTCACCAACGCCAATAACGATGTCGCGGTCAACGGCGCATCGATCTCGGCCGGCGCGGGCAATCTCAACTACTTCGCGCAGTACTACGCGACGGGTCAGGCTCAGCCGGGCGCGGTCAACACGATGGTCCAGTACTCCATTCAGTATCAGTAAAGCCATCGATGCAGGGTCCGGGCGCGCCACGTTTTGATTCGGCAAGCGTCCGGTTGCAGTGAATGACATCAACCGTCGAGTGATGGCCGCAATGAAATCGATGAAACGATCGCTCGCCATGGCAGGTCTCCTTGCCGCGATGGTCGCGGGCTCCGCGCACGCCAGTGTGACAATCGGCGCGACGCGCGTGGTGTATCCGCTGGATCAGCGTGAAGTCACCGTGAAGCTGAACAACGACAGCTCGCACCCGGCGCTCGTGCAGGTCTGGATGGATAGCGGCAACGCCGACACCAAGCCCGCCGACAGCAAGACGCCCTTCGTGATCACGCCACCCATCTTTCGGATGGATGCGGGCAAGTCGCAGACATTGCGCGTCATGTATGGCGGCGAAGCGTTGCCGCAGGATCGCGAGTCGGTGTTCTGGCTCAACGTGCTCGACGTGCCGCCCAAGGCGGAGGTGAAAGCCGATGTCAACACGCTGCAACTGGCGTATCGCACGCGCATCAAGATGTTCGTGCGCCCGGCGAAGCTGTCCGGCAAGCCCGAGGATTCACCGCGCATGCTCAAGTGGAAAGTCGTGCCCGCGCGGCAAGGCGGTGGCGACGCGCTCTCCATTACGAATCCGAGCGCGTATCACGTTTCGTTCAGCGAGATCGGCGTGACATCGAACGGGCGCACCTTCAAGAACGAAACCGGCGGCATGGTTCCGCCGCGTGGCGATGCAGTCATCCCCGTGCCGAAGATGAGCGACGTGCATGGCGGCAAGATCCATTACATCGCCATCAGCGATTACGGCGGCGCCATCGAAGGCGATGCCGAACTCGCGCCTTGATCGGAAGCCCATTCGGGCAGACCTCCAGCGACCTATCGCAACGTCTCGAAATTAACAGCGCGCATCTTGTTCGATGCGCGCTTTTCTTTTGTTTACATGGTGTTTCGCGTCTCAAAAATAGAACTCGTCCTAGCTACTTTCATCTCGTTAATTCGTAGCATCGGTGGATCGGCAAATGTCTCGCGCCTCATGCACCAGGCTATCTCCATGCAATCGTCGCAATCATGTCAGCAGCGGATTTCCAACGGCTTTACAGCATCTTCGTTCGTGCTGCGACCGGTTGCGGCGATCGTGTTATGCGCCTTTGGCATGGCTGCCTGGATGCATCCGGTAAGCGCGCTCGCGAACGAACCGAAGAAGGCAGCCGAATTCGATACGACGTTCCTGCAAATGGATTCGACAAGCGGCGTCGACGTCGCGCGTTTCTCGCGCGGTAACGTGGTATCTCCGGGCGCGTATGCAGTCGACATCGTGGTCAACGGCAACCGTGTCGCGCGCGAGGACGTGCGCTTCAATGCCTCGCATGTTGGAGAAAACGCGACGCCCTGCCTCACGCGCAAGATGCTCGAAGTCTATGGTCTGGACTTCACGAAGCTCGCAGCCGATCATGCCGCCGACACTGCATCGGCCGATGCGAATGCATGCGTCGAGCTGACCTCGCTCGTACCCGATGCCTCCGTCAGCTTCGACTTCGCCGAGCAGACGCTAACGTTGTCGATCCCGCAAAAGTATCTGCGCAATGCGGCTCGCGGCTATGTGTCGCCCGAATTGTGGGACAACGGCGTGAACGCCGGCTTTCTCAGCTACAACGCCAATGCGTACCGCAGCGACAGCGGCGGCATGCACGCCACGCAGGAATACCTCGGCCTCAACGCGGGCGTGAACATCGGCGGATGGCACTTTCGGCATCAATCGTCGATCACGTCCGGCACAGGCCAGGCGACCCAGTTCGACGACATCGCGACCTATGTCCAGCACGACGTGCCGAAGTTCAAGGCGCAAGCGACGCTCGGCGACGCGCAGACCACCGGCGAGGTGTTCGACAGCATTGCGTTTCGCGGCGCGCAGATCGCCACCGACGACCGCATGTTGCCTGAATCGCTGCGCGGCTATGCGCCTGTGGTGCGCGGCACGGCGGAATCGAATGCGCGCGTGACGGTGCGTCAGAACGGCCAGGTGATCTATGAGACGAGCGTGTCGCCGGGACCGTTCGAGATTCGCGATCTGTACGCCACCGGTTACGGCGGCAATCTGGACGTCACCGTTACCGAAGCCGATGGCCGCGCGAAACATTTCGAAGTGCCGTACGCATCGGTGGCACAGTCGCTGCGCGCGGGCACGACGCGCTTCGCCGTCACGGCCGGCCAGTTGCGCGATGAGTCGTTGCACACGAAACCGGGCTTTGCGCAATTCACGTTGCAACGCGGGCTGACCAATCAGGTCACGCTGTACGGCGGCGCGATTGCATCGGAAGGCTATGTCGCGGCTAATTTCGGCGCCGCGCTCAACACGAAGTTCGGCGCTTTCGCGACCGACATCACCTCCGCGCGCACGCAAGTCCCGGGCGCTTCCATGCAGAAAGGGCGCAGTCTGCACGTGGGCTACAACAAGTTTATCGATCCGACCGGCACCAACTTCACTTTTGGCGCGTATCGCTACTCGGACGCGGGCTATCTCAATCTGAGCGATGCCGCCCGCGTTCGCGACGAAGCCATGTTCGGCGGCACGCCCACCGATCGGAACCGCGGCCGCCTGCAGGTGAGCATCAATCAGCCGTTGAAGGATCACGGTTCGGTGTTTCTGACGACATCGGCGCAAAGCTACTGGAATCGGCCGGGGCGCGACGTGTTCTATCAGGCGGGTTACTCGAACAGTTTCAAGTACGGCACTTACAGCATTACGGCGGGCCGCTCGACCGACGCGGACGGCACGCCTTCGAACCAGATCATGGTCAGCACGACGATCCCGCTCGGTCATTCGCAACACTCGCCACAACTGACGACGAATCTGAGCGCGAGCAACGGCTCGGCTAGCGTGCAGACGAGTCTGAGCGGCAACGCGGGCGCCGAGAATCAGTATTCATACAACGTCTACGGCTCAGGCGGTCAGAGCGCGAGTTCATCGGCGAACATGAACGCTGGCGCGAGCGGCGCGTATCACGGCGCGCATGGACAGGTCACGGCATCCGCGAGTGCGGGAGCCAATTCTTCGCAGGTGTCGGCGGGCGTGAGCGGTTCGATCGTCGCGCACCCCGGCGGCGTGACGTTCTCGCAGACGGTCGGCGACACTTTCGGAATCGTCGAGGCAAAGGGCGCGGAAGGCGCGAGCGTGTCGAGCGCGAGTGGCGTGAAGGTCGATTCGCATGGCTACGCGGTCGTGCCGTATCTCACGCCATACGACATGAACAGCGTCGATATCGATCCGAAGGGCACGTCGACCGATGTCGAGTTTGCATCGACGTCCGAGAAGTCGGCGCCGCATCTCGGTTCCATCGTCATGTTGAAATACAAGACGGTGACGGGACGCGCAGCGCTGATTCGCGCGCCGCGTCTGAATGGCGAAGCGTTGCCATTCGGCGCGGAAGTCGTGGATGGCGAAGGCCGCGTGGCGGGCGTCGTCGCGCAGGACAGCCGCATTTTCGCGCGCGGTATTGACGAGAAAGGCACGCTCGTAGTGAAGTGGGGCGATCACGTGGGCGAACAATGCAGCGTCGATTATTCGTTGCCTGCGAAGAGCGGCAAGGCGGACGCGGGGTATGCATCGATCGAAGCGCATTGCTTGCCGCGCACGGTGATGGCGGCAAATGCGTTCTGACGTGAACGTGCAAGTTGGAGGAGCTTGCAACGGCGACCGGGCCTCCGAGAATCCGGCGCGCCTGAAAGCCCGAGCCGTTTGAAGTTGCCAACCCGAACCCGTCTTAATTTCAATTCGCACCTTTGCACGCGGGCATTTACCGCCTAGAGTTAAAGTAGATTCTCAACTCTCTGGGAGGTGGGCATGAGAACCGGACCAAGGCAAATGGTGCGCTTGCTGGCGACGCTCCGGCATGCCGCGCACTGCAGGGCGTTACGCGCGGCGGCCGCGCACGAAGCTCAAGGTCGGGAAGAAGCCGATAAAGAAGCCAAGGAGGCCGAAGACAAAGAGCGCAATGCGGTCGCGCCGGATTCCTCGAAACTCCATCGGCGAATACATTGATTTGATTCAGACGCGCGCCGCGTTTCGATAGGGCGAAAAGCGCCAATGGCCCGCCGGGTCTTTCACCGCGACGGCCCCATGTTCGTGCAGAACTTCGCTGACCGAAGCAGGTTTGATGTCATCCGAGATGCGAATTACGAGTAACGTGCGCTCGCGCATTTCCGGCAATTGCGGCACATCATCTATTTTTCTCGCCGCAGGCTCGTTCGGCACGAAGCGGTTGTGCGCGCCGACTACACCCTGATGTTCACCGTGCGCGACGTATTCCGCGTCGTCTTCACTGTGGGCAGGAAGCGGGAAGGCACCGATTTCGACGTCGTCGTGGCCCGAACGATATAAGTGCGTATCGTCGCGGCTCAACCCCGCAAGTTGCAAGGCGCGCAGTGCTTCGTGCCCATCACGATAACAAGCGAACACACCAACTATGACTTGATTCATCGTCGCTTCCTCCAAAGGCATGCGATTGAGCAAGCCTCAAGCAACTGATTGTTGGACACGCAATGCCGCGTTTGATTCGAATTCGATTTGGCGGCATGCACGAGACTTATTCTTCATATGAAGGCAGCAATGGGCGTTCCCGCATGACAAATCGAAAGCCTCACGGGCGGTCATACTCGGGACCGTCCGGGTTGCGACCCTAAGCGTCATCGCATAAAGTGTGTGGGCTTGGAAAGCGGTACTCATGCGTCACGCGACGCGCCCTTGACGAGGTTTGATGATGGCGAATGCCCGCGTATGCATGCTTCTGCTGTGCGCGATTGCTGCTGGCCCGGTTTGCGCGGCGTCTTGTTATAGCGATGGCGACGTCGTGACACTCGAAGGCACGGCCGCACGCCAGGCGCCACGACAAGCCGAAGCCGACGCCAAGCCAGCATGGGTGCTTACGCTCGCGCGCCCCATATGCGTGCTGAGCCAGGCTTCGGGACAAGCCGCGCCACAACAGTCGAATGTATCGACGGTGCAGGTCATCGACGCCATACCGACTGAGAATGCACGCATCCGTCTAACCGGCAAGCTCGTCACCGGCAATGTGAGCGCCTATTATGCGGTGCCGACCGCCATCTGGGTGCTGAAGGAACGCGTGATAACCAACGGCGAGTGAAGCGCCTCAAGCGGCTTTTGCGAGGCAGCGCGAATATTCGGCGACGACGAACTGCAACGGCAGGTTGTCGAGCTTGCGTTCTTCGGCGAAGCGCACGATGGCATCGAGTTGCTGGCCGGTGCATCGAAATGCTTGGCGGCGCGGCGCGCAATACGTCTTATTGTTCGTGGTCATGGCAATCCTCTTTCCTGGTTTCTTGAACCTGGACCTTCCCCCGACAGGGGCAGGTCGTCCGACGGTTTAACCGTGGGTGCGCCTGCTCTTTGGTCGCTACGCGTATTTAGCCGCAGCGCCGCCTGGACCACCGCCTGTTGGCGCACATAGTCATCGATGGTCGTTGTGTCTAGCGCAAACGGTGGGCCCGAGCAGTTACGCTGGATGGGTTTGCGCACAGAGAAAGCGCGCTGAAGGGAAGAGAGACTTGCCTTGCCGTAAGCTGCAACATGGCGAGCGGCGCCGGTTCGCCGCCCGCGGACCTTCGTTTAGCCGTGTTGCTCGACGGGCGTCACATCGAGTTCGAGTTTCTGCGTGTTGCGCAGTACCGATACCTTGACCGCTTTGTCGATACGCGAAGCATCGAGCGTGCGTTGAAGTCCATCGACGCTATCGACGCCGACATCGTCCACCGCGACGATCCGGTCGCCCACCTGCAAACCGCCGAGCGCAGCCGGGCTGCCCTTGACGATCTCCATCACATGCACGCCGCTCGTCACCGTCAGCGCGAAGAAGCGTTGCACGCGCCGCGAGATGGGCGTCGTCGTGCCCGCCACGCCAATATAAGCGCGCCGCACGCGGCCATGCGCGAAAATCTGCATGATCGCCCACTTGGCCGTATCGATTGCCGTGGCAAAGGAAATGGCTTGCGCGCCGGAAATGATCGCCGTGTTGACGCCGATCACCTGTCCCGCCGAATTGATGAGTGGTCCGCCCGAATTGCCGGGATTGAGCGCCGCGTCCGTCTGAATGACGTCGTAGATCATGCGGCCTGACGTGGAGCGCAACGAACGCCCGAGCGCGGACACCACGCCCGTGGTGACGGTCTGCGCAAGCCCAAGCGGATTGCCGACCGCGATGGCGATCTGCCCGACGCGCAAGCTGCCCGAATCGCCGAGTTCGACGTGCGGCAGCGGCTCCGGCGAACCGATACGCAGCACTGCGAGATCGCTGCCCGGATCGTCGCCGACGAGATCGGCGTGAAAGCGGCCGCCATCGGCGAGCGTGACGGTGATCCGCGTCGCGCCATGCACGACGTGGCTATTGGTCAGTAAATAGCCATCCGGCGTGAAGATGAAGCCCGAACCGGTGCCGCCGGCCACGCGCCGCGCGCCGTTATGGTCGATATCGCGCTCGACCGAGATGAAAACCACCGCCTGTTGCACGCGTTCGAGCGCGCCGATCACGGTGCGCGAATAGGCATCGAGCAGAGCGGTATCGTCGAGCGTCAGGGCGTTCGGCGAAGGTGTGGCGTCCTGCGCACCGCGCGCAAGATCGTCGATGAATTGAGGTCGGCTTCCCATTGCTGGACTCCAGATGAACGTCTGGAAGCGGACATGCGGGGCAAGCCCGCGCTTTTCAAGATGGCGTTGCTCAGGGCGCGCGCGTGGCTCGTGCAAGCAAGGCCATCGGGCCGAGCGATTCGACGATCAGGCGCTGTGCGTCGTCGCGCACGAATAGCGAGCCCGCGAAGCCGAGCGCGTTCACCGCGACGCCTTCGACGTGCGACACGCCGCGCGGCACGACGAGCATCCAGCGCCGCGTGACGAGCAGGTTGTAAGGCGCCGATTGATGCGTGCTGCCGGCGACATCGAGCGCTTTCACGCCGATGGCATCGAGTAGTTCGAGATAGATTTCGTGGATGCGTGCCGGCCCGGTTTGAACACCGAGGTCGAGCCACGCGGCGGCATGCGCGAAACCAAGACCGGGCGCACGAAAGACGCCTTCGCCGCGCGCCGCTTCGATGAGTGCTTCGATTGGCAACGCGTGACCATCGAGCGGCAGCGGCACCATCTGCAGATGCTTATGCGGCTGACTCGATCCCGCGACCGAGCCGCCGTTATAGAAACCCAGGCCATCGAACTGCGCAAGGCATGCAAAGAGCGCGGCGAAGTCGTCGGCGCAAAGCAGCGCTTCCTGAGGTTCGAACGCGCTCGTCACGACGAGCAGATGATGCGCGAGCACGTTGAATTTATTGAGCAAGAGAAAGTGCCGCTCGCCTATATCGCCGACGAAGAGCGCTTCCTCGCACGGCGAAAAGGGATCGCGCCACGGGCTCGCGGCATCGGCGATGGATTTGGCGGCGAGCTTCGAGTGTTCTTCCTTCCGGGCG
This sequence comes from Caballeronia sp. LZ003, assembly GCF_031451465.1. Classification (NCBI taxonomy): domain Bacteria; kingdom Pseudomonadati; phylum Pseudomonadota; class Betaproteobacteria; order Burkholderiales; family Burkholderiaceae; genus Caballeronia; species Caballeronia sp. LZ003. Next base: position 487,585 of record NZ_JARUXJ010000004.1, read on the forward strand.
AGATTCGCGACTTGCCGGACGAGAAAACGCACGCCGCCGTCTTCAATGACGTGCTGCACGGTATCGAAGGAACGCAACGCGCCGCATGACAGTGCTTGAGTAGTGCGCGCCACGACGGTTTGCCAAGAAGGCGCATTCGAAGGAAAGAGAGTTTTCATTGGCACTTGGAACTCGCTTCAATGATTTTCTAATTGCCTGTTAGCAGTTGAATGGAACGCTTGATGCAAATAGGCAGTTAAACATTCTTGAAGGCAATTAAAATAAAAAAACTCGAATTGTTAGGATTATTCGGCGTGTATTTTTGCTGTTTGAATCTATAAAATTTCCTTACCTTGTTCACCGACATTCGAACTGACTTCACAACTCAAGTTGAATGTGAGGGCAAGTAGGGGTTCATCTATTCAGAAGATATCGGATTACTTTGGTGCTCCGTAATTTTCTAGTGGGTGATTAATTTAAATCTTGTGTTTTGAAGAGGTATAAAAATGCAAAAGATCGATCGCGCCATGCTCGTTCAGGCCAACATCGCTGGCGGTACCGCTAAGGGTGGGGCTGATTCGTCGTCGAGCACCTCGGTGACTATCAACATTAGCGCCGGCCAATAAGTACTGAGTCTGGCGAGACCAATGCCGCAAATTGTAGCAACAGCGGGACAATCTGCACATTGATCAAGTCGGCTTCAATCATCTCGTAAGTCAGTTTTATTCATCCTGTATCAAGGAATTATTATGCAAAAGATCGATCGCGCAGCACTCGTGTACTCCAACATCGCCGGCGGCGACGCTAAGGGTTCGACTTCGTCCAGCTCGACCTCGACGGTCAACATCACGATCACGGCATAAGCGTTCACGCTTACTGCTTCTGATTGTGACGCAGCAAGGGCTGCGCTGTGAGCGCGCCCTTGCTGTAATGATTCAACTTCACGGTTACCACCTGCGCGATACTACTCGCGCCACGCCTCACCCTTGCCGAATTCAAATCGTTCAAGCGTAGCCGCGTGCATTTCAATGCTGTACCCCGGCTTTTGAGGCGGCATATATCGGCCGTTTTTGATTACGACAGGATCAAGAAAATGCTCATGCAAATGATCGACATATTCGAGCACCCGGTTAGAAAGCGAAGCCGACACGCAGATGTAATCGAAGATCGAAATATGCTGCACGTATTCGCAGAGGCCGACACCACCTGCATGCGGACAAACCGGCACCCCGGCCTTCGCGGCCATCAGCAGCACCACGAGCACTTCGTTCAGGCCGCCTAGCCGGCAACTGTCGATCTGGCAGAAGTCGATAGCCTGCGCTTGCAACAACTGCTTGAAGATCACGCGGTTCTGACAATGTTCGCCGGTTGCAACGCCAATCGGCGCGACACGGCGACGAATGGCGGCGTGACCGAGCACGTCGTCGGGGCTGGTCGGTTCTTCGATCCACCACGGGTCGAACTCCGCGAGCCGGCGCATGTTCGCAATGGCTTCATCCACTTCCCAGACCTGATTGGCATCCATCATCAGTTTGCGGTGCGGACCAATCTCCTCACGGAGAATGCGCGCGCGTCGAATGTCTTCGTCAATACTGCCACCCACTTTCTGCTTGAAGTGAGTCCAACCTTCGGCAACGCCTTCGCGTGCCAAACGGCGAATCTTGTCGTCGTCGTAACCGAGCCATCCTGCGGACGTGGTGTACGCCGGAAATCCCTGCGCGAGCATTTCCTGTTCGCGTTGGCCTCGCGTTTCTTGATTGCGCTTGAGCAAGGCGAGCGCTTCGGAAGGCGTGATCGCGTCGGTGACATAGCGGAAGTCGAGGCATCGCACGAGTTCTTCCGGGCTCATGTCCGCGAGCAGCTTCCACACCGGCTTCTTTTCCGACTTGGCCCACAAGTCCCAGACGGCATTGACCACCGCCGCGGTCGCGAGATGAATAGCGCCCTTGTCCGGACCGATCCAGCGAAGTTGGCTATCGCCCGTGAAGGTTCGCCAGAAGCCGCCCATGTCCGCGGCAATGTCTTCGAGCCGCTTGCCGACGACGAGCGGGGCCAGCGCATGCACCGCCGCGACGACGATTTCCGTGCCGCGTCCGATGGTGAAGGTGAGGCCATGACCGGCTAAGTCCGGCGTATCGGTTTCGAGGATCACATAGGCGGCCGAATAGTCGGGCGCGGCGTTCATCGCGTCGGAGCCGTCGAGCGAGCGCGAGGTGGGAAAGCGAATGTCTCGTACCGTGAGATTCTTGATCGTGGTCATGCGTGTCTCCTCAAAAGTGGTTGTGACGGCCAACGGAGCGTTCGCGCGGGAAGCTAGGCGTATGCCGAAGCCACCCGGTCCGCTAGCATGTTAGAGGCAAATCGCGCGCGACGTCGGAAGGCCGCGTTACCGCAAAGGACGAATCGGTCTCGGGCGGCGCGTGCGCGAGTTCAAAAATCCCGATGCGCTAAGATCAACGCCTAGGCTTCATCCGCAAACTCCGCCGCCCGGCGAAAGCAAACGACCGTTCACAATCCCGAGGAAAAATCCCTGATGCTGCGCCGTGTCGTCTTCAATCAGAAAGGTGGCGTAGGCAAGTCCACCATCGTCTGCAATCTGGCAGCCATCAGCGCATCGCGCGGTCTGCGCACGCTCGTGATCGACCTCGATCCGCAAGGCAACGCGAGCCAATACTTGCTTGGCGCCGACGCCAAGGATGCCAGCCCGAATCTGGCGACGTTCTTCGAATCCGCGCTCAGTTACAGTTTTCGCGAGCCGACCTTCGACTCGTTCGTCCACTCGACGCCGTTCGAAAATCTCGACATCGTGCCGTCGCATCCGAACCTGGACGCGCTTCAGAGCAAGCTCGAGTCGCGCTACAAGATTTATAAGTTGCGCGATGCGCTCAAAGGGCTCGAAAACTACGACGCCGTTTATATCGACACGCCACCCGCGCTGAACTTCTTCACGCGCTCGGCGCTGATCGCCGTGGACCGCTGCCTCATTCCCTTCGATTGCGACGACTTCTCGCGCCGCGCGCTGTATTCCGTGCTCGAAAACGTGCAGGAGATCAAGCACGACCACAATCCGGAACTGATGGTGGAAGGCATCGTGATCAATCAGTTTCAGCCGCGCGCCAGCCTGCCGCAACAACTCGTGGACGAATTGCGCGGCGAAAATCTGCCGGTGCTGGATTCGCACTTGTCGCTGTCGGTGAAGATTCGCGAGAGCCACCAGCACGCGCGGCCCATGATCTATCTCGAACCGCGTCACAAGCTCGCGCAGGAGTATCTGGCGTTGCATACGGAGTTAAGCGGGTAGGCTCATGTCCACTCGGCTTCGTCGTCGCCGGATTGAGGCAGCGTCAGTCCCGATGCCGGCAACGGCAACGCCGTCTTGTAGCGCACCTGCTTGAGCGCGAAGCTCGAACGGATGTTGGCCACGCCCGGCATCTTCGTCAGGCGTTCGAGAATGAAGCGTTCCAGCGCGGCCACGTCGGGCAAGACGACGCGCAAGAGATAGTCGGCGTCGCCCGTCATCAGATAGCACTCCATCACCTCCGGCCGCTCGCTGATCGCTTGCTCGAAGCGCGCGAGCGCGTCCTTTATCTGCTTTTCCAGACTCACCTGAATGAACACGTTGATGCTGAGGCCGAGCGCTTCCGGGCTCAACAACGTGACGTGCTGGCGAAACAGCCCGGCCTTTTCCAGCGCGCGGACGCGGTTGAAGCACGGCGTGGCCGAAAGATTCACCGCGCGCGCCAATTCCGCGTTCGTGATGCGCGCGTTTTGCTGCAACTGATTCAATATGCCGATATCGATACGATCCAGCCGCTGCCGTGTCTGCGAACTCATGGTCGAAATATTCCGTTATTGAGCGCTTTTGAAGAATATCTACACTACAGGAAAGCGCGAAGCTAGCCAAATGAGACGCACATTTTGCGAAGCACTGGATATGCTGTGTAAAACCTCTCTTTGCGCACGCAACGACCCTGGAGTCGCGCCATGACCGATTTATCGAGCGGAACCAACCAGCTTCTTTCTCTTGCCAAGGGCCGTGAAGACACGGACCCCGACGAAACCGCCGAATGGCTGGACGCGCTCGATGCCGTCGTCAAGCACGTGGGAAAGGAGCGGGCGCAGTATCTCTTCGACCGGCTCGCCGAACATGCGCGGTCGGTCGGCGTGGAGTCGGCGCGGGCGCGGGCCACGCCGTATCGCAATACCATTGCGCTCGCGCAGCAGCCGCAGTATCCCGGGAACCTGGATGTCGAGGAACGCCTTGCCGCCGTGCTGCGCTGGAACGCGCTCGCCATGGTGGTTCGCGCCAACCGCGCTTATGGCGAACTTGGCGGGCATATCGCGAGTTATGCGTCGGCGGCGGATCTGTTCGAAGTCGGCTTCAATCATTTTTTCCGCGCGGCGGATGCGCAAAACGGCGGCGATCTCGTTTATTTTCAGCCGCATTCGTCGCCGGGCGTTTATGCGCGCGCCTATCTCGAAGGCTTTCTCAGCGAAGACCATTTGCGCCATTACCGGCAAGAGATCGCGGGGCCGGGCTTGTGCTCGTATCCGCATCCGTGGCTGATGCCCGACTTCTGGCAATTTCCCACGGGCTCCATGGGCATCGGTCCGATCAACTCGATCTACCAAGCGCGTTTCATGCGCTACCTGCAGAACCGCAATCTGCTGCAAACGGAAGGCCGCAAGGTGTGGGGCTTTTTCGGCGATGGCGAAATGGACGAGCCCGAGTCGATCGGCGCGCTGTCGCTCGCGGCGCGCGAGCAGCTCGACAACCTCGTCTTCGTCATCAATTGCAATCTGCAGCGGCTCGATGGACCGGTCCGCAGTAACGGCCGTATCGTCGATGAACTCGAAGCGCAGTTCACGGGCGCGGGCTGGAACGTCATCAAGGTGCTGTGGGGATCGGACTGGGACGCGCTCTTCGAACGCGACCGCACCGACGCCTTGCTGCGCGCCTTCGCCCATACCGTCGACGGCCAGTTCCAGACTTTCTCCGCCAACGACGGCCGTTACAACCGCGAACGCTTCTTCGGGCAGAACCCGGAACTCGCGTCACTCGTCGCGCATATGTCGGACGAGGACATCGACCGCTTGCGGCGCGGCGGTCACGATGTCCGCAAGCTCCACGCGGCCTACGCCAAAGCGCTCGCGCACAAAGGTCAGCCGACCGTGATTCTCGCCAAGACGATGAAGGGCTTTGGCATGGGAACGGTCGGTCAGGGCCGCATGACGACGCATCAGCAGAAGAAGCTCGATCTCGAGGAGTTGAAGGCGTTTCGCGACCGCTTTCGGCTGCCTTTGTCCGATGCCGACGTCGAGCACGTCAAGTTCTACAAGCCCGCCGACGATGCGCCGGAAATGCGCTATCTCCACGAACGCCGTAAAGCGCTCGGCGGTTACTTGCCGCGCCGGCGCGCACGCGCGACGCAGGCGCTCACGCCACCCGCGTTGAACACCTGGGCGCAGTTCGCGGTCGATGCCAAGGGCAAGGAAATGTCCACGACAATGGCCTTCGTGCGCATGCTCGGAAGCCTCATGAAAGACGCCGCGATCGGCCCGCGCGTGGTTCCGGTGGTCGCCGACGAAGCGCGCACGTTCGGCATGGCGAACCTTTTTAGGCAGGTTGGCATCTATTCGCCGCTCGGGCAGTTGTACGAGCCGGAAGACATGGGCTCGATGCTTTATTACCGCGAAGACACGCGCGGGCAGATTCTCGAGGAAGGCATTTCGGAGGCGGGCGCGATCTCGTCATGGATCGCGGCGGCGACGTCCTACAGCGTGCACGACCTGCCGATGCTGCCGTTCTACATCTACTACTCGATGTTCGGTTTTCAGCGCATTGGCGACATCATCTTCGCCGCGGCGGATCAGCGTTCGCGCGGCTTTCTCATCGGCGCGACGGCGGGGCGCACGACGCTCGGCGGCGAAGGCTTGCAGCATCAGGACGGTACGAGCCATCTGAGCGCATCGACCATTCCGAACTGCCGCGCCTACGATCCCGCGTTCGCCTACGAAGTCGCCGCGATCGTCGATGAAGGCATGCAGGAAATGATGGGCCGGCAAAACGACGTCTTCTACTACGTCACCGTGACGAACGAAAACTACGCGCAACCGTCCGCGCCCAACGACGCGCTCGACGACGCGACGCGAGCCGGCATCCTGCGCGGCATGTATTGCATCGGCGGTAAAGAAAGCGCGGCGCAGGTCCAGTTGCTGGGCTCCGGCGCGATCCTCAACGAAGCCATCGCCGCGCGCACCATGCTCAAGGACGACTGGAACATAGAAGCCGCCGTGTGGAGCGTGACGAGCTATACCGAGTTGCACCGCGATGGCGCGTCGGCCGAACGTATTGCACGCCTTTCCGATGTCGAGGACAACGCGCTCGAGCCCTACGTCACGCGCGCGCTCGCGGCATCCAATGGACCCGTGATCGCGGCCACCGATTACGTGCGCGCCGTGCCGGAACTCATCCGTGCTTACGTGCCGCGCCGTTACGTGACGCTCGGCACGGACGGCTTCGGCCGCAGCGATACGCGCCAGGCGTTGCGCGCGTTTTTCGAAGTGGACCGCGTGGCTATCGTGGTCGCGGCGCTCAAGGCGCTTGCCGATGACGGAACCGTCGACCGCTCCGTGCTTGCACAGGCGCGTGCGAAGTACGAACTCAGTGCGGAAGTGAGCGATGCGCCCTGGTTACGTTGAGCGCGCGGCGGCGAGCAGGGCGCGCACTTCGTCGTCGCTGGTTTGATCGAAATCGGCGTAGAACTGGCCGACGCCTAAAAAGTGCGGCGGACGCAGCACACACACGAAGTCGTCGACGGCTTCCTCGAAACGCGCTTCCGATCTCAGTGGCGCGACGGGCAACGCCGCCACGATGCGCGCGGGCCGTGCGGCGCCCGCATGACGTAACGACAGCGCCGCCGCCTTCATGGTCGCGCCGGTGGCAAGGCCGTCATCGACGATGATCGCCACGCGTCCATTCATATCGAGCGGCGGCCGTTCGCCGCGATAAAGCGTCTCACGCCGCTCGAGTTCGGCGCGCTCCCGGGCGATCACGCCGTCGAGCGCGTCTTCGGTGACGCCGGCGGCGGCGACTATGCGTTCGTCCAGATAGACGGCATTGCCGGACGCGATGGCGCCCATCGCGAGTTCGGGCTGCACGGGCACGCCGAGCTTGCGCACGACCAGCACGTCGAGTGCGGCGCGCAAGGCATCCGCGACTTCGAAGGCGACCGGCACGCCGCCGCGAGGCAGCGCGAGCACGGTGACATCGTCGCGGTCGGCATAGTCGCGAAGATACGCGGCCAGTACACGGCCTGCGTCGCGACGGCTTTTGAAGACGGAATCCATGGCAATGGGTGCTGCGGGCTGCTTACTTGTCGTTCTAGCATAGTCGTTAAAACCGCCTGCGTAGCCCGTCAAACGCGTGCCGATGTGATAAAACTCAAGGCGGAGCCGGGCGCATGAGCGCGTGTTCCAAAGGGACAGCAGGACAGCAAACTTTCCGGGCCGCGAATATGACCAACGATTCCGATTACGCCGCGCGACAGCAATCGATCATCGAGGAACTCAAGGTTTCGCCGTCGTTCGATGAAGCCGCCGAAACCGAATTCCGCATCGCGTTTCTCGCCGACTATCTGGAAGCGCAGAAGCTCAAGACCTATGTGCTCGGCATCAGCGGCGGCGTGGATTCGTCGACGGCGGGGCGTCTTGCGCAACTCGCGGTCGAACGATTGCGCGCGCGCGGCGCCGATGCGCGTTTCATCGCCATGCGCCTTCCTTACGGTGAGCAGCGCGACGAAGCCGACGCCCAGCGCGCACTTGCGTTCATCCGGCCCGACGAGACGCTCGTGGTCAACGTAAAGCCCGCAGCCGACGCCATGCTCGCTTCGCTCAACCTCTCGGGCGCGCGCTACATGGACGAGAAGCACGAGGACTTCGTGCTCGGCAACATCAAGGCGCGCCAGCGGATGATCGCGCAATACGCGGTTGCGAGCGCGCGCATGGGCGTGGTGATCGGCACGGATCACGCGGCGGAGTCCGTGATGGGCTTCTTTACCAAATACGGCGATGGCGGCGCGGATGTCCTGCCGCTTTACGGCCTCGATAAACGCCGCGTGCGCGCGCTTGCCAGATCGCTTAGCGCAAGCGATGAAATCGCCATGAAGGTGCCGACCGCCGATCTCGAAACGCTCACGCCGCAAAAGCCCGACGAAGACAGCTACGGCATCTCTTACGAAGACATCGACGACTTCCTCGAAGGCAAGCGCGTATCCGACGAAGTCTACAAGACCATCTATCGCTTTCACGACGCGACGCATCACAAACGCGTACTGCCAATAACACCTCAGGACGACTGGCGCAAGGGCGCGCTTCGCCACGCCTGAACCGCGTCCGCTTGGACGGCGGGCGCGCACCGGTTACGATATACCCGTCGATTTCATCGCAGGGCGAAACGCTTGAACTCAACAGAGACCGCGACATTCGATCTGCCGCTACCCACGCGTAACTTCGCCCTGACGCGCCGGGTGCTGATGCTCGTGCTGGCCGGCTCGGTCGTCATTCCGTTAGTCTGCCTCAGTATTTATGGCTACTACGACTACGAGCGCCGCTTTTCGGACGCCGAAGAACTTACCGAGCGCCTCTCGCGCGTTGCGAACGAACATGCCATTAAGGTGGTCGATCTCAACCAGCAACTGGAAACGCGCATCGTCGATTTACTGGGCGACAGCGACGACGCCAATATCCAGGGCCGTCAGGAAGCGCTGCATCGCACGCTCGACAGCATGAGCGGGACGCTCGCCCAAGTGGCCGCCATCTCCGTGTTCGGCGCGAATGGCGTTCTGCTGGTCAGCAGCCGCTTCTATCCCGCGCCCGCCGTATCGATTGCAGATCGTGACGACTTTCTGTCCGCCCGCGAAGTCGCGCCCGTCGCGTATTTCTCGCTGCCGCTGCGCGGCAAGGTCGCGAAGTCCGATGTCTTCACCACGACCATGGGCCGCATCAGTCGCGACGGACGCTTTCTCGGCGTCGTGTCGATCGCCCTGAAACGCGCTTATTTCGTCGACTTCTATCGCGAACTCGCGGCGAGCGACAGCGCGCTCGTCATCGGCTTGTACCGGCGCGATGGCGGCATTCTCGCGCGTTATCCCTTGAGCGACGTCGACGCGCAGCCCGCCAACAACACGCCCTTCACCAACGCCTTTCGCAATAACGAAGTCTATGGACAAGCGCGCATGAGTTCGACGGTCGATAACGTCGAGCGGCTCATTGCCTACCGGCGCGTCGGCGACTTTCCGCTCTACGTGGCGACGGGTTACGCGGCTTCCGCCTTGCAAATGCGCTGGCGTCAGCACCTCGGGCTCGTGGCCGCCATCGCGGCGCTGCCTTGCATCGTCGTATGGCTCTTGATTGCGTTCTCCATTCGCCGTCTGAACGCCGAACAGGTGGCGTGGGAGCAATGGCAGTCGGAAGTCGCTTCGCGGCTGTCGATAGAGGCGTCGAGCAGGCAATTGCAGCGCATGGGCGCGCTCGGCAATCTCGTCGCCAACGTCGCGCACGACTTCAATAACTTGCTGATGGTCGTCGGCTCGAACATGGAACTCGCGCGGCGCAAGCACTTCAACGGCGTGGAAAGCGAAGTCATTGCGGTGGAGCGTGCGACGGCGGGCGCGGAATCGCTTGCGCGCCGCCTGATGAGCGTGGCGCGCAAGCATCCGCAAAAGCAGGAGCTGCTCGATCCATCCAACTGGCTCAAGACCACGCTCGATCTCGTCAAGAGCGCGGTGCCGCCGTCCGTTTCGGTGAAGGTGGAATTGTCGCCGGACTTGTGGCGGGTAAGGGCCGATCCGGTCGAACTGGAGCTGGCGCTGGTCAACATCGCCGTCAATGCAAGCGAGGCCATGTTGCATAGCGGGCGTCTCGTCATCCGTTGCCAGAACGCGCGCGTGCGCAACGGCGAAAGCGACTTGCCCGAAGGCGAATACGTGCTCATTTCCGTGACCGATAACGGCGAAGGAATGAACGAAGAGGTATTGCGTCGCGCCTTCGAGCCGCTTTTCACGACGAAAGAGCGCGGCGCGGGCACGGGCCTCGGCTTGACACAGGTGCTCGCGGCTTGCGAGCAGGCGGGGGGCACCGCGCGTATCACGAGCGTGCCAGGCTCGGGCACGACCGTGCGGCTTTATCTGCCGCGTCATCATGCAGCGGCATCGGTGGCGGTGCCCGTTCCGGTTCACGTTCCGCCTGTGAACGTGGCGCCCGTGCCGAAGGCCGAAGCGCCGCGCCCGGCGCCATCGTTCAACGACGAAGAGCATCCGCTGCGTGGCTTGACCGTGCTCGTTGTCGAAGACAACGTCGATGTCGCCGCCGGCGTGATGGCCGTGCTCGAAGTGCTGGGCTGTGTCGTTCATCACGAAGAGAGCGCGGATGCCGCTTTTGCGCTGCTCGGCGAAGGCTACAGCTTCGACCTGATTCTCTCCGATGTGCAAATGCCCGGTCGCATGAACGGCGTCGATCTGGCCGAGCAGATCACGCAGCGACTGCCCGCGCAGAAGCTCATTCTCATGACAGGCTATGCGGACGAACTGGACCGTGCGAGGCATCTCAATGTGCCGATTCTCGCGAAACCTTTCGACATGGACGATCTCGTCGATGTGGTCGCACCGGGCGTGCCGCACTGAAGATGCCGGGCTGGTATCTTAGCCCTTGTCGTGAGTGGAGAACCCGCGCGCGCCGACGAGCGGATTGAAGCCTGCGGACTTGCGTTGGCTTGGTTCATCGCTTGCCTTCGATGAACGCGATGCCGTCCCGCTCGAGCTTTTGCTTTTGCCACCGAGCTGATCGAGCAGCGCTTCGTCGTCTTCGGGCGCTTCGTCGGATGACGCCGCAGCCTTGGCGCTCGCGCCGGCGCCCGCCGCGAGATGTTCCACCACCGACATGAAGTCTTTTTGCGCCGATCGCAGCGGGCGGCCCGGCATCATGGTGAGCACCACGGCTTCGTGCACCGAGCGATCGTCGACGGTACGCAGGGAAGCGGCTTCGCTCCAGTCGATCGCGCTGTTCGCGTAAGCCGCGATCACGTGATGCAACACGGCAGGCGAAAGCACGCCGGCGTCGTAAAGGCCGACGATCTGCCGTTCGGCGAGCGCGAACAAGCTCGATGTGACGGCCTTCGCCTTGGGCTTGCGCGCGGCCATTTACTTCGCAGCCGGCGCAACGCGCCATACGCTATTGCCGACATCATCCGCGACGAGCAACGCGCCGCTGTGGTCCACCGCGACGCCGACGGGACGGCCGAGCGCGTGGCCATCGGTGGAGAGAAAGCCTGTCAGTATGTCTTCGGGCGGACCGGATGGCTTGCCGTCATCGAACGGAACGAACACGACCTTATAGCCGCTCCTCGGCTTGCGATTCCACGAACCATGCTGACCGATGAACGCGCCGCTCCAGTAATGCTGCGGGAACGCTTTGGCATCGTAAAACGTGAGTCCGAGCGATGCCGTATGCGCACCGAGTGCATAGTCCGGCGGGACTGCCGACAGCACGAGCTCATCGCGCTGCGGCTTCACGCGGTCATCCACATGCTGGCCGTAATAGCTGTACGGCCAGCCGTAGAAGGCGCCGTCTTTGACCGAGGTCATATAGTCGGGCACGAGGTCGTCGCCGAGTTCGTCGCGCTCGTTGACCACGGTCCATAGCGCGCCGCTTTGCGGTTGCCACGACATGCCGTTCGGGTTGCGCAAGCCCGTGGCGAAGAGGCGGGTCTGCTTCGATTCGATATCGACTTCCATGATCGCCGCGCGGCCGCTTTCGGCATCGATACCGTTTTCCGCGGCGTTGCTGTTCGAGCCGACCGTCACGTAAAGCCGCTTGCCGTCCTGACTCGCGATGATGTTCTTGGTCCAGTGATGGTTGATTGGGCCAGCAGGCAAGTCGATGAACTTCTCTCCCGGTGTCGAGATCTGCGTGGCGCCCGGTTCGTACTTATAGCGCATGACGGCGTCCGTGTCGGCGACGTAGAGATCGTCACCGACTAGCGCCATGCCGAACGGAGAATGCAGCTTGTCGATGAACACCGTGCGCGTTTCCGCTATGCCGTCCCCGTCCGAGTCACGCAAGAGGACGATGCGGTCGGGACTCGGCACCGCCGCGCCCGCGCGCTTCATCACCTTCTTCATCACGAGGCCTTTGATGCCCGCGTTTGTATCGTGCTGCGCGGGCGCATTGCTTTCCGCGACGAGCACATCGCCGTTGGGAAGCGTGGCGAGCCAGCGCGGATGATCTAGACCGGTTGCATAAGGCGTAACGTTGAACCCTGCGGCCGCAATGGGCATTTGTCCTTGCTGCCAGGGCTTGGCAGGCGCGATGTTCACGGTTGGCAACATCGACTTATGCGGCGCGGGCAGGGACGGGTCCGGGCCGAAGCCAGGCGCGTAGTCGTCGGCCATTGCAGCAGTATTCGTGGCCGCAAGCGCCACGAGCAGCGCAGCGGTACGCGTGAGAGGGTGCAGGTTCAAGCTGGTCTCCAGGAGATTGGCAGGGACTGCAACGCTGAGAGTCGTCTCAGCCGCCGCCAATACCTTGCGTCACCTTGCCCGTGCCGCCGCATGTGTCGCACTTCTCGCCGTCGAGCTTGCCTGATCCGTTGCAAGCCGGACACAGGTCTTCGCCGGTTCCGGGTACGCCGGGCTCGGCTTCGTCGCCGGGGCTGAGCGGTGGGTCTTCAGTCATGGTGTCTCCTGTCTTCTTCCGTAGGTAATCCATGAGCGAGCAAGAGTCGTTCCCTCGACAAGACGGCCTCCCGCTCAGGTGTGCCCTGATGCTCAGACGAATACGCAGCACCAGCCGTTGATATAACGGCGGACAAAGTCAGCCTTGATCGATCGTGTTGCAGTGGCTCGCATTGCGCTAGACCGTGTTTCAAGGCTTGCGTCCGAATGCTTCGCGCAACCGCTTCTTGGCGCGCTCCAGCGTGCTGCGGCGTGACTTCGGCAAATTGCGCCCGGCGCGGTTGATATAAAAATTTAGCATCGCCATGGCCGATTGAAACGGCGAGCCCTTGCGACGCTTGCTTCTGGTGGACGAGCGCTTCAACGAATCCGCGATCTCGTCCGCGTTGCCGGTCTTGAAGATACTTCCCTCGATATCCATTGCGTCGCTCGTCTCCATCACATGATGCGACCAGCGTTTGGGCGAGGGTTTCGCTGTCGACTTTTTACGGGTGGTAGCGAGGCCGTGTCGCTGACGCGTGCTGTTCGATTTGCCGCGAGGCTTCGCCTTGCTCGTTCTCGTCGTGGTCTTTCGAGTTGCCATAGCCTATTCCTCTTAAGCCAAATAATTTCTGCGTTGTGTCGAGCAATGGGGCGGCGCGCCTTCGACCGTTTAGCTACTCGCAACCCGCTGTGCGGCTTCGAGCGTGATCGGCTCGCGCATGGCTTCGGCAAGCCGGCCTATGGCGGCTTCATGCCCGCATCCGACCACCGCGCGAACCTCGCCGTCTTTCAGCAGGTAAGCGATGAACTGCTGCTGATCGAGATCGCCATCTATTTCGACGTGTTCGGGTTCGCTGACGTGGCCGAGATACTCGAAGTTCTTGTCGTAATGAAAGGTCCAGAAAAATGGCACGCCGATGTATTCGCGTGCGATGCCCGCCATGTTGTACGCCGCCACGCGCGCATGTTGCTGGGCGACGCGCCAATGTTCGATGCGACCCATTGCACCGGCACGCGGCAACGGAAAGCGCGCGATGTCGCCCGCTGCGTAGAGACTCGGCGCGGCAAGCATCGACGCATCGACTTCCATGCCTTCGTCGTCGCCCATCGTGACGCCAGTGATGAAGTCCGTAGCCGGCGTCACGCCCGTTCCCGCAATCACGACATTGGCCTGTAGCCGTTCGCCGGATTCGAGCAGCACTTCGCGCACGGCGTCGTCGCCTTCGAACGCGCTGACATGCGTATCCATATGGAACGTCACGCCGTTTTGTTCATGCATGCGCTTGAACATCTCGCCGATGCGCGTACCGAACTGCTTTGCGAATGGCACCTTGCCGGGCGCGACGACAGTGACTTCAATTTTGCGCTTACGAAGACACGAAGCCACTTCCAGACCGATGAAACTCGCCCCGACGATCACGACGCGCACAGGTGATTGCACTGCATCGAGCGATGCAAGAATCTCTTTTGCATGTTCGCGATTGCGCAGCAGATGGATATGCTTCAGATTCGAGCCCGGCGCCTTGAGCGGCTTGGGCGTGCCGCCCGTGCAAACGAGCGCGGCGTCGTAATCGACTGTCTGACCGCTGGCGAATTCGGCTTGCTTGTTGCTCGCGTCGAGTCGCACGGCGCGTGTCAATTCGCGTTCGATCTTATGAGCGTCGAAGAAATCGTCGTCGAGAAGGGGTGGAACATCGTCGGGCGGCATGTCGCCGGACAGCACGAACTTGCTTAGCGAAGTGCGATCGTAAGGCTCGCGTGCATCGTCGCCAGCGAGCACGATACGCCCGCTGAAACCGGCTTCGCGAAGCGCCGCGCATGCTGCGGCGCCTGCGGCGCCCGCGCCGACGATGAGCATGGTTTTATTCGCGCCATGCTCGTCTTGCGTTTTCGGCGCTTCGGCACCGAGCGAGACAAATACATCGCCATTCGACACGGTGACCGGATAACGCGTCAGACCTTTGAGCGCCGGCGGCTCGACGAGACTGCCATCACTGATTTCAAACGTGCCCTTGTGCCACGGGCAAACGATGCGGCCGTTGCAGATCGCGCCTTCTTCGAGCGGCGCGCCTGCATGCGGACAGTCGGGTGAAAAGGCGTGCACGGCCTGACCGTCGCGCACGAGAAGAATCGGTGTTTCGCTCGCATCGTGCTTGATGCACACACGCGTGCCGTGCCCGGTGGGCAAGTCGTCCACGCGAGCGGCCTTATGCTGGGAAGGGGACATTGCACTCTCCGGTGTCTATCCCCGGAGCAGGAAGCAATTCCCGGACCGCTTGCCAGCTGAATGCTTGGATTAGAGCGCCTCCGTGACCGCGCGCAAAAACTGCTTGGTGCGTTCATGTTGCGGCGCGGTGAAGAACTGCTGCGGCGCGGCCTGCTCGATGATCTTTCCTTCTGAGAAGAAGCAGACGCGATCCGCGAAGTCTTTTGCAAAGCCCATCTGATGTGTGACCATCAACATGGTGAGGTTATGTTCGGAGCCTAAGCGCCGAATGACATTGAGGACCTCACCGCAGAGTTCGGGATCGAGCGCGGAGGTCACTTCGTCGAAGAGCATGATTTTAGGGCGCATGGCAAGCGCCCGCGCGATGGCTACGCGCTGCTGCTGTCCACCCGACAATTGCGAAGGATAGTGACCGCATTTTTCCGACAAACCGACCATGGATAGCAACTCGCGTCCACGTTCGATTGCTTCCTTCTTCGAAAGACCTAGCACGCTCGTAGGCGCTTCAATGACGTTCGTGAGCGCGGTCATGTGCGGGAACAGGTTGAAGCTCTGAAACACCATGCCGATCTTGCTGCGCACTTGCCGCACATGTCGTTGCGACGCGGGTACGAGCTTGCCGCCGCGCATCTCATGCGTGAGAGACTCGCCATCGACTTCGATCACGCCGTCGGTCAAGGGATCGAGCGTCATCAACACCCGCAGCAGCGTGGATTTCCCCGAGCCGCTCGGCCCGATGATCGCGACCTTCTCGTTACGCGCGATATCCAGATCGAGTCCATCGAGTACGGTAAGCGCGCCGTATCGCTTCGTCACGTTGCGAAAGCGCACCATCGGCGTATTGGCTTGCGCGTCGGCGGCTTCGCCTAACGACGGGTCGAGGTCTCGTTTCATCGGTTGCTCCTTGATTTCCATTACCGTGCGCCATCCGCCGGGTTAGCCATCGTGTCTCCGCGCGAAATCATGGCAACCTGACCCGCCGTTCGAGGTGACGCACGCCCGAAGCGAAGGTCACGCTGATGATCAGAAAGAAGACGCCCGTCATGGTTATCGGTTCGAGATAGCGGAAGGTTTCCGAGCCGATGTTCTTCGCCTGCTGCATCAATTCGACCACGGTAATGGCTGACAACACGGGCGTGTCCTTGAACATGGCGACGAGGTAATTGCCGAGCGCGGGAATCACGGGACGAATGGCCTGTGGCAGAATCACGCCGCCATACGTGCGCCAGGGCGACAACGACAGCGCACAGGCCGCTTCCCATTGTCCACGCGCGACGCCGTTGAGTCCTGCGCGATAAACCTCCGACACGTAACACGCATAGTGCACGGCAATGCCGATGGTGCCCGCCATCAACGCCGACATGGTGAGTCCATAAAGCGGCGCGACGTAGAAGAGCACATACACCTGAATCAAAAGCGGCGTGCTGCGAATGAACTCGATGAAGAAAGCCGTCGCCTTCGAGACGAAAACGATCTCGCTACGTCGCAGTATTGCGAGCATGAGGCCCAGCACCAGCGCGATGGCAAACCCCACGAGCGTGATGCCGATGGTGTATATCGCGGCGTGCAGCAGTTCCGGCAGGATATGTAGCGCGTATTTCACATCGAAGAGTTGACCGAATGTCGTCATGATGCGGCCCTCGGCACGACGCGACGAACGGCGACGTGACTGCTTACACGGCGCTCGAAGTGACGCATTACCGTGACGATGATCTGCGCCAGTACGAAGTAGATCAGCAGCGTCAGCCCGAAGATTTCCGCTGTCTTGAAGGTCGCTTCATCGAGTTGTCGCGCGCGGAACGTCAGGTCCGAAAGCGTGATCAGCGACACGAGCGAAGTCCCTTTGAGTAATTCGATCATGAGGTTCGTGGCTGGCGGCAGTGCGTTGATCATGGCTTGAGGCAACACGACGCGGCGCAGCCTGACCCATGCCGGCATGTTGAGTGCCAGTGCTGCTTCGTATTGTCCGCCTCCCACCGAGTGCAATGCGCCGCGCAGAATCTCGGAGCCATAAGCGCCGTAATGCAAACCCAAACCAACGATGGCCACGGTAAAGGGCGTCAACTGAATACTGAAGGGCGGCAAGGGCAGCACGAAGAACAGCCAGAACAATTGCACCAGCAAGGACGTGCCGCGAAAGACTTCGACATAGACATTGCCAAGCCAGCGCAGGGCACGATAAGGCGCTTCGCGCAGCGTCGTTGCGATGCCCGCCATGACGATCGCAAGCATGATGCTGAGCACGGCGATCTGGATCGTGACGAGCGTGCCTTTCCACATCAGCGGCAATAGCTCATTGAGATCACTCATGATGGTTCCTCGCTAAATGAACGACGCGACGCGCGCCTGTACTGAATGTATCTCTGCTCAACCGCCGCAAAGTTCAGGCGCTTTCTTCGTGGTCAGATTCGTCTTGTCAAAGCCGAACGGTCCCACCGTTTTCAGATGATCGTCCGTGCCGAGCCAGGCATGGAGTTCCTTGTTGACCGCATCGCGCAGATCGGTATCTTCGAGGCGAAAGGCGAGTGCGCCATAGCCCGTATGCTTCGGGTCGTCGTTGAACTGGCTCGTTGCTTCGACTAGCGGGCCGCCCTTCGTCGCAAGCCCCTTCATGGTGAGCGAGGTGCCAACGGCTGCATCGGCGCGGCGTGCGCGCACGGCCTGCAATTGCGCGGTGGTATCGGGCACCTGAAGAATCTGATCGTCCTTGATGCCCGCCTCGCGTGCATAACCGAGTTCCGCCGTGCCGGCCATTACTGCGAGTTTCGTGTCGCCTTGCTTGGCGACATCGGCGTAACTGTGAAGGTTTTTGGGGTTGCCCTTGAGCGTCAGCAACGTGTCGGGAATCTGATATTGCGGATCCGCGAAAGCAACCTGCTTGCAGCGCTCGGGCGTAATGTACATGCCCGCTGCAATCACATCGAAACGGCCTGCCTTGAGGCCCGGAATGAGCGCGCCCCATTCGGTCAGCACCGCATCGACTTTCTTGACGCCCAGTTTGGCGAATACTTTCTTGGCGATTTCCGGCGATTCGCCCGTCACGGTGCCGTCGGCCGTCGTATAGGCGAAGGGCGTTTCGTTCGCATAGCCGATGCGCACCTCGCCGGTGCGTTGAATTCGTTGCAAGGTGGTTTCCGCGGCAGCGCCCGCGCTGAAGGCACTCAAGCTCGCCGCGGCGACGCATGCGGCCACCAGCATTCCAGACAGTCGTTTGGTCTTCATAGCGTTTTCCGTTTATAGCGTTGGTAGCGTTCGTATGGTCGATTGCGCGCGTTCCTTGAAGGCTGCGGCTAGATCGGTCATGGAGAAAACCCTTATAGGAAGCGGTCTTCACAGGCTTTACCGCGCAGCCACCGATGCAGAATACAAAGCCATATATTTGTTCCGATTGCTCTAGGACAATTATTTTTCAAGGAGCTTTTGCGCCACTATTGCGCATGAGTCAAGCGCACGAGGAGTGGAAATTGAATCAGCGATGGCGCGAGGCCGTACGCACCGTGCAAGGCGTACAGTCGAAATACAAGCGGCTCGTCAAGGCGATGGCGCTGGATATCGAGAACGGCACACTGGCTTCAGGCGCACGCTTGCCGCCGCAACGCGAGGTCGCGGCGGACCTGGAAATCAGCGTGCAGACGGTCACCAATGCCTATAAAGAACTCGAGCGCCAGGGGCTGATTCGCTGTGAAGTCGGGCGCGGCAGCTTCGTCGCGGCGCGCGTGACGGAGACCATGTCCAACTACATGCTCGATACGGCCGAGCGCTCCGTGGTCGACTTTTCGATTGCGCGTATCGTCCATACGCCCGAACACGATGCAATGTGGCGCAAGGTCTGCGCGACGCTTGCAACCATCGAGGATCAGCCCTGGATACGCGCGTTTCGTCCGATTGCGGGTTTCGAGCATCATCGGCAAGCGGGTGTTGCTTGGCTCGAATCGCTCAACATGCCTGCGACCGCTGAGACGCTCCTAGTCACGAATGGTGCTGCGCACGGCATCTTTCTGGCGCTTGCTTCCATTGTCGGACCGGGCGATACCGTGCTCTGCGAGAGCCTCACCGATCACGGCGTCATAGGCTCCGCGAACGTGCTCGGCTTCACGCTCAAGGGACTGGAAATCGACGAACATGGCATACGTCCCGAACATTTCGAGGAAATGTGCGACAGCGAGCGCGTAAGCGCACTGGTCTGCACACCGACGCTCAATAATCCCACGGTCGCCATCTTGACCGACTCGCGCCGGCGCGCCATTGCGCGCATTGCAGAGCGATACGGCGTGTATGTCATCGAAGACGATGTCTACGGCGCGTTGCCCGCCAAGGCGCAGACGCCGATAGCAAGCCTGATCCCCGAACTGGCGTTCTATTGCACGAGCATGACGAAGTCAGTGTTAAGCGGCTTGCGCACGGGCTTCATGACCGTGCCACGGCGTCTTGCCTTGCGCGCGGAAAGCGTGTTGCGCGTATCGAGCTGGATGGCGACCTCGCCGATAGCCGAAGTCACCGCGCGCTGGATCATGGACGGCACGGCGCAACGTCTCGTGCAGATACAACGCGAGCGGCTTTCGATGCGTCAGAGTGTCGTGCGTGAAGTGCTCGGAGAATATGTGCTCGGCAGCCATCCGAACGCGCTCTCTGCGTGGCTGCGCGTGCCGGATGAATGGGAAGCGGAACGTATCACGCGCGAACTGCGCAACCGCAATATCGCGGTGACATCGCCCGATCCGTTTCTCGTGCGCGGCGCTGAGCGGCCCAATGCGGTGCGTCTATGCGTGGGCGCGGAAGTGGGCGAGGCGAGCTTTCGCACGGCCATAGAGACCATTCGCGAAGTCTTCGAGCAATTTCCGCACGTGCACGACTTCAACTAACCTCGCATGCGCGGAAATGAACTAGGACATTCAAAACGATTTTTTAGGACATTAGACTCGGTTGCACCGACACTTGCTCAATGCAATCGCGCCATGTCCGCACTCACGCTCGACGATGTTTATCGCGCACGCCAACGCATCGAAGGGCGTGTGCTCGTCACGCCGCTCGTGCAGTCGGCGACACTCTCGCGCGTTGTAGACGCACCTGTCTACCTCAAACTCGAAACGCTTCAGCCTACCGGCAGCTTCAAGTTGCGCGGCGCGACCAACGCATTGGCGCAACTCGCGGAAGCAGGGTGCAAGCGTGTCGTGACGGCATCGACGGGTAATCATGGCCGTGCGGTCGCGCATGCGGCGCGCGCGCTGGGAATCGAGGCCGCAGTGTGCATGTCATCGCTTGTGCCAGCGAACAAGGTGGATGCGGTCGCGGCGCTCGGCGCGCGCGTCGTGATTGCAGGCAAGAGCCAGGACGATGCACAAGTCGAAGCGCAACGCCTGGTGCGCGAAGAAGACTATGCGTTCGTACCGCCTTTCGACGATGCGCGCGTCATTGCAGGGCAGGGCACCATCGGTCTGGAGATTATCGAAGCGCTTCCCGACGCATCCGCTATCGTCGTGCCCCTGTCGGGCGGCGGTCTTTTCAGCGGCGTGGCATTCGCGGCAAAAGGCATGAGGCCAGGCATCGAAATGATCGGCGTATCCATGCAACGCGGCGCCGCCATGCATGCGAGCCTCGAGGCGGGCAAACCCGTTCTCGTCGATGAACTCGAAACGCTGGCGGATTCGCTCGGCGGCGGCATTGGTCTCGACAACCAGCATACGTTCGCGATGACACGTGAATTGATCGATCGCATGGTGCTCCTCGATGAGCGTTCGATTGCTCGCGGCATTGCACATGCGTATAGCGAAGAGCGGCTCGTAGTGGAGGGCGCAGCGGCCGTTGGCATCGCAGCTGTGCTGGATGGTGCCATCAGGCCGCGAGAAGGTGGGCCAGTGGTTATCGTCGTGAGCGGTTGCAACATCGATATCGATACGCACCGCCGCCTGATTGGAGCGCTTTGATGACGTCTTCAATCGATCGTTCCACCATTTTGCTAGGCGAAGCGGAGCTGCGCGAACTCGTGCCGCTCGACCTCGATGCGATCGCACAGATTGAAGCTGCCTTCCGTTCGCTTGCGACAGAAGCGGTGGCGATGCCGCCGATTCTTCGCCTCGACATTCCCGAACACGCTGGCGAAGTCGACGTAAAAACCGCTTATTTGCCGGGTCTTCTGAGTTTTGCGATCAAGGTCAGTCCTGGCTTCTTCAACAATCCCTCCCTGGGTTTGCCGAGCTTGAACGGTCTCATGCTCGTGCTTTCGGCGCGCACGGGACTGACGCAAGCCGTGCTGCTCGACAACGGATATCTCACGGCGGTACGCACGGCGGCAGCGGGTGCTGTCGCCGCGCGCTGGCTCGCAAGACATGGCGCCAAACGCGTGGCGATCATCGGTGCGGGCGAACAGGCGCGCCTTCAACTCAAAGCGTTGCGACTGGTACGCGACATCGATCACGTGACCGTGTGGGCACGCGAAGGCGAGCGCGCGTTGCACTACGCGCGCGATTGTGAAGCGGCGGGCCTTGAATGCGCTGTCGCCGATAGCGTGAGCCACGCGCTCAGGCATGCGGATATCGCCATCACCACGACACCCAGCCGCGAGCCGTTGATTCACGCCCGCGATCTTCATGCGGGCTTGCATATCACCGCGATGGGTTCGGATGCCGAGCACAAGAACGAGATTGCGCCAGACGTGTTCAAGGCGGCGCGCTACGTGTGCGACCGCTTGCAGCAAACGCGCGTACTTGGCGAACTGCACCACGCGATAAGCGCAGGGGTTATCGCCGCCGATGCATCGTTCGCCGAATTGGGACAGATCATCGCGCAGCAAGTGCAAGGCCGCATGAGCGATGACGACATCACCGTATGCGATCTCACCGGCACCGGCGCGCAGGACACGGCCATTGCAGCACTTGCGCTTGCAAGAGCACGCGCGACGCGTGCAGGAAGCATCTTTCACAACGACGTGACGCTTTGACAGAGGGGACGATGTCCGAAATCAAGCAAGAGAAGCGAGGCGAAGCGCCGGTCGTGCGCTTGCCGTTCGATCGCGGCGAGTACGACGCGCGCATGGCGAAGACGCGACGCGCAATGGAGAAGGCAGGTATCGACCTGATGATCGTGACGGATCCGACCAACATGGCATGGCTCACCGGTTACGACGGCTGGTCATTCTATGTGCATCAATGCGTGCTGCTTGCCATGGAAGGCGAGCCGGTATGGTTCGGTCGCGGGCAAGATGCGAACGGCGCGAAGCGCACGGTGTTCATGGCGCACGAGAATATCGTCGGATATCCGGATCACTACGTGCAGTCTCAGGTTCGTCATCCGATGGACTATCTCTCGATTGAAGTCATCGTCGCGCGCGGATGGGACAAGAAGCATATCGGTGTGGAGATGGACAATTACTACTTCAGTGCGAAGGCGTATGCGTCGCTCGTTCAGCACTTGCCCAACGCGAAGTTCAAGGATGCGACCGCGCTCGTCAACTGGCAGCGTGCGGTGAAATCGCCGCGCGAGATCGAATACATGCGTGTGGCGGCGCGCATCGTCGAGAAGATGCACGCGCGCATCCTCGACAAGGTCGAGCCTGGCATGAGGAAGTGCGACCTCGTCGCGCAAATCTATGACGCTGGCATCACGGGCGTCGAAGGCTATGGCGGCGACTATCCGGCTATCGTGCCGCTCTTGCCTACTGGCTCGGATGCAGCGGCGCCGCATCTCACATGGGACGACTCCGCGTTCACTGCAAATGCAGGGACGTTTTTCGAAATCGCCGGATGTTTCAAGCGCTATCACTGTCCGCAATCGCGCACGGTTTATCTCGGCAAACCGCCGCAGCATTTCATCGATGCCGAGAAGGCGGTAGTCGAAGGCATTGAAGCAGGACTCGCCGCTGCGAAGCCGGGCAACAAGACCGAGGACATCGCCGATGCGTTCTTCGCGGTGCTGCGCAAGTCGGGTATCGAGAAGGATAGCCGCTGCGGTTATCCCATCGGTGCGAGTTATCCGCCCGACTGGGGCGAGCGCACCATGAGCTTGCGGCCGGGGGACAAGACGGTCCTCGAACCCGGCATGACGTTTCATTTCATGCCGGGACTATGGCTCGATGACTGGGGTCTCGAGATCACGGAAAGCATCCTGATTACCGATACCGGCGTCGAGACTTTCTGCAATACGCCTCGCAAATTGTTCGTGAAGGAGTAGTACGATGCGCGCGTCACCGATCAGTCCGACCGTCGACTTCGAAGCCGACGGCGAACAACACGGCTTCCTGAAGCTGCCGTATTCGCGCAACGATTCGGCGTGGGGTGCGGTAATGATTCCGGTCACGGTCATCAAGCGCGGCGACGGACCGACCGTGTTGCTCACGGGCGGCAATCACGGTGACGAGTATGAAGGGCCGATCGCGTTGTCGAAGCTCGCATCGACGTTGAAGGCCGGCGATATCAATGGCCGCGTGATCGTGGTGCCGTTCATGAATTACCCGGCGTTTCGCGCGGGTACGCGCACGTCGCCCATCGACGCGGGTAATCTCAATCGCAGCTTTCCGGGCCATCCCGATGGCACGGTGACGCAGAAGATAGCCGATTACTTTCAGCGTCATTTGCTGCCCTTGGCGGACTACGTTCTCGACATTCATGCAGGCGGGCGTACGCTCGATTTTCTTCCGTTCGCGGCGACTCACGTGTTGGCGGATGCACGGCAACAGGCTCGCTGCGAAGCCGCCATGCGCGCGTTCGGCGCACCTTATTCAATGCGCATGCTCGAACTCGATAGCGTCGGTTTATACGACAGCGCAGCCGAAGAGGCGGGCAAGGTGTTCGTCTCCACCGAACTCGGTGGCGGCGGTTCATCCACTGCTGCTAGCGTCGCCATCGCGGAACGCGGCGTGTATGGCTTCCTCGCCCATGCGGGCATCATCGACAAAGAAAGCGTGATTGGCGAAGCGCGCACGACCACGCTGCTCGATATGCCCGATGACGCGTGCTATACGACGAGCGAACATGCGGGCTTGCTGGAGATGTGCCGCGATCTTGGCGACATGGTGGCCGAGGGCGACGTGCTCGCGCGTGTTCATGACATCACGCGCTCTGGCGCGACGCCGGTCGAATATCGCGCAAAGCGTGCGGGACTGCTTGCGGCAAGGCACTTTCCTGGCCTCGTACAAACAGGGGACACGGTGGCTGTCGTGGCCGACATCATCGAACGCAACATACCGGTGACGATCTGACTTGACCAAACTCGACCGATACGATCTGGCTATCTTGCGCATCCTCGCGGGCGACGGACGCATTACGAAGTCGCGTCTGGCGGAGAAGGTGAACCTGTCGATCTCACCTGCATGGGAGCGCGTGAAGAGGCTCGAAGAAAGCGGGATAGTAAAGGGATATCGGGCGAATATCGACTGGACGTCGGCGTTCAAGGGAAGCCGTATCGTCGTGGAGGTTACGCTCTCGCGGCATACCGCGTCAGACATGAGACGCTTCGAAGACCGCGTGCAACAAGCGTCCGAGATCGTGCAGTGCGTGGCGACAGGTGGTGGTGTCGATTACGTGCTGCATGTAGTCGCGCGGGACATAGACCACTACCAGCGCTTCATCGACTCGTTGCTGGTGGAGGAACTCGGCATCGAAAAGTACTTCACGTATATCGTGACCAAGGTCATCAAGGACGATTGCGGTGGTCCGCCCGAGTGGGCGCAAGTTTGAGTCGCGAACATCGAAACAGAAAAAACATCAGGCGTGGCAAGCGATAACGAAAAATTCCGCGGCGGCATGAGCTTAAAGTGACTTCATCGAATCCGAGTCAAGAGCGAATCAATCGATAGGAGCGAACATCATGCTGTTAGGACATCCGGTTCTCTTCAAGTCGCTGTGCTATGTGGACGGCCGTTGGGTACATAGCAACAATGCCGCGTCGATCCCGGTGGTCAATCCCGCCGATCAGCAGGTCATCGGGCATGTGCCGATGCTCGAACGCGAACAGATCGTCAGCGCCGTCGGAGCCGCCGACCGCGCGTTTCAAGCGTGGCGCTGGACACCCCAGCAGAAGCGCAGCGAGTTTCTCATGCGCTGGCATGAACTGATCTTGCGTCATCAGTCTGACCTCGCCGGCATTTTGTCGCTGGAGCAAGGCAAGCCGCTCGCCGAAGCGAAGGGCGAGATCGCATATGCCGCGAGCTTTATCGAATGGTTCGCCGACGAAGCAAAACGCCTTGCAGGACGCACCATTCCAACGCATATCGATGGCGCGCATCTCGGCACGGTCATGGAGCCAGTCGGCGTTGCGGCGCTCATCACGCCATGGAATTTTCCCGTGGCGATGATCACGCGCAAAGCCGCGGCCGCTATCGCGTCGGGCTGCACGGTTGTCATCAAGCCTGCGCATGAAACGCCTTTTTCAGCGATGGCGCTTGCACAACTCGCGGAAGAGGCGGGCTTTCCCGCAGGCGTGTTCAACGTCGTGATCGGCGAGCCGCAGATGACCATGGAAGCGCTCGTGAGCGACACTCGCGTGCGTGCGGTGAGCTTCACCGGTTCGACGCGCGTTGGAGGTCTCGTGGCAAAGGCCGTGGCGCAGGCAGGCATCAAGAAGCTTGCACTCGAGCTTGGCGGCAATGCGCCGTTCATCGTGACCGAGGACGCAGATCTCGAACATTCGGTGCGCGTTGCGATTGGGGCAAAGTTTCAGACATCGGGTCAGGATTGTTGCGCCGCGAATCGCATCTTCGTGGCGCGACCCTTGTACGAAGCGTTCGTGCAACGTTATACCGAAGCGGTCAAGGCACTGAAGGTAGGCAGCGCGTTCGAAGCGAATGTCGATGTCGGTCCGCTCATGCATCAGGCCGCTTTCGATGCGACCGTTGCGCGTATCGAAGACGCAAAGGCGCAAGGCGCGCGCATCACTGTCGGCGGCAACGCGCATGAGCTCGGTGGATGGTTCTATGAGCCGACCGTTGTCGCGGATGCTAGAGCTGGCATGCGTATCTACGATGAAGAGAACTTCGCGCCCATCTCCGCGATCTCTCCGTTCGATACGCTCGACGAAGCCGTGACACGCGCCAACGATACGGAATACGGCCTTGCCGCCTATATCTGCGCCACGCGCATCGACACGATCTTCCAGTTGGTGCGACGGCTCGACTTCGCAATGGTCTCGGTGAACGGCGTCAAGTTCACGGGCGCGCCCATTCCCTTTGGCGGCATGAAGGCATCGGGTCTCGGCCGCGAAGGTGGCGCGGAGGGCTTCGAACCGTTCGTCGAAACGAAATATTTTTGCTTAGGGAATCTGGGTCTGCCGCTTTCGAGCGCAGCCTGATTCAACGCACGTTAAGTACACGCATAGCGCTTCAAGGAGAAGCACATGAGCCAGCAACAGCAATCGCTTGAACACTTGTTCGCGGAAGATCGCGCGCATTTCATGCATCCGTCCACGCACGCTCACGATCATGCAAGCGGCGCGTTGCCGGGCAAGATCGTGACGGGCGCCAAGGGCATTCGTATCGAAGATCATCAGGGCCGGACTTATATCGATGCATTCGCAGGACTGTATTGCGTGAACATCGGCTACGGTCGAACCGAAGTGGCCGAAGCCATTTATGAGCAGGCAAAGAAGCTCGCTTACTATCACACTTATGTCGGCCACTCGACCGATGCGATCATCGAGTTGTCGTCGCGCATCGTCGCGTGGTCACCGGAAGGCATGAAGAAGGTGTACTACGGCATGTCCGGGTCCGATGCCAACGAAACGCAGGTCAAGATCGTCTGGTACTACAACAACGTACTGGGTCGCCCGAACAAGAAGAAGATCATCTCGCGCGAACGGGGCTATCATGGCTCGGGCATCGTCACGGGCAGCCTCACTGGCTTGCCGAGCTTTCATCAGCACTTCGACTTGCCGATCGATCGTGTGAGGCATACGGTTTGTCCGCATTGGTATCGAAAGGCACCGGCTGGTATGAGTGAAGCGCAGTTCACCGCATACTGCGTGGAAGAACTCGAGAAGCTGATCGCGAAGGAAGGCGCGGATACCATCGCTGCGTTCATCGCCGAACCGGTCATGGGCACGGGCGGCATCATCGCGCCGCCGGAAGGTTACTGGGATGCTATCCAGCAAGTGCTCAGGAAGCACGACATCCTCTTGATCTCCGATGAAGTCGTGTGCGGCTTCGGACGTCTCGGCTCGAAGATGGGCGCGCAGCATTACGGCATCAAGCCGGATCTCATCACCGTGGCTAAGGGCCTCACGAGCGCTTATGCGCCGCTGTCGGGCGTGATCGTGGGCGAACGTGTATGGGATGTGATCGACAAGGGCTCGCGAGAGCATGGTCCGATGGGACACGGCTGGACCTATTCGGGTCATCCCATTTGCGCGGCTGCTGCGCTGGCCAACCTCGACATTCTCGAACGTGAAAACCTCACGCAGAATGCGGCGGAAACGGGTGCTTATCTGCATGCGCAGCTTCACGCGGCATTCGATTCGCATCCGTTAGTGGGCGAAGTACGTGGCGCGGGTATGCTTGCCGCGCTCGAATTCATGGCCGATAAAGACGCGCGCAAACCTTTCGATGCGGCGCTCAAGGTCGGGCCGAAGGTATCGGCAGCGGCTCTGGAGCGCGGTGTGATTGCGCGAGCCATGCCGCACGGCGATATTCTCGGCTTTGCGCCACCGCTCGTCACGACGCGTGCCGAAGTGGATGAGATAGTCGGCATCGTCAAGCAGGCGGTCGACGCGGTGGCTAATGACGTGATCGGATCGACCGTTGCGAGTTGAAGGTCCGGAGTGGAATGCGCGTTGCTCATGTTGTTGGCACCGACAGCCTTTAACGGGAGCAAGCAATGACGATTAACGACAGCGAACAGAAGAGCACGGATAAGCCGCTTGGCGATGCTGGCAGCGGAGCAAGCGGCGGCGGTTCTATCGGCAATCTGCCGGGTCCCGGTTCAGCGACAGGAGGCGATCCGAAGCAAGGAGTGCGTCAGCCTAATGCGGGAGAGATCGAGCCTGAAAATAGGCGGCTTGACGAAGATCCGCATCAAACGGCGGAAGTGCCTTTGGGTTCAGGCAGCCGACCTGAACCGGCAGGAAAGGGTGGACTTGGCCCACAAAAAAGCGAAGGTGACGGTGCAACGTAGCACGAGTCGCTCAAGCCTTGAAAAGAAAGCGGCCGCTTTGTGCGGCCGTTTTCTGCTTGGCGATTAACGCGTGGCGATGTACATCGTAATTTCAAAGCCAAAGCGCATATCGGTAAAGCTAGGGGTTTCCCATTTCATAAAGCCTCCTTTTGCTAAAGCGGCCAAGCGGTTGCAAGACCGATGCGCGGTTCTAAGCTTGATTTAGCGCCGTGCGAATCCGCGCCCAAAATTCGACGCGCTTTAATCCTAACGCGTCTTAGGCGTCTGCATCATTGGAAATTGCCCGCAAGATCATTTAATTTATTTATAGCGGTCTTGGCCAGTTTCCCGAATCGTCAGGGGATGTACCTACTTTGTCAGGGTCCGTGACGGGATTCTGTTCCAGCGCTTCTCCGGGACGAGGGATTACCCTGTCTGCCTCGGACGGCTCGATTTCGTTCAGTCGATTGCCGCCGGGTGTACGCGGCTCTTCATGCAGGTCGTTATTTGCTTGCGCGGATATCATTACGGTTTCCTTAAGTCGCCTTGTCATTCGATGAACCAGGCCGATAAACTAGCAACCGTTGTACCTAAGGCCAGCGTGCGCCAGGCGCACTTGATGCTAGCCGATTGATATGTCTATCCACTCGAAGGAGCGAAGCATGTCAATCGAAGCGGACCGTATTTCCGATCTCGAAGTGAAAGTCGAAGACACGTTGTACATGTTCGACACGAAGGATCGCGCTGACGCGTTCATGCAGTGCCTTGGCAACGACTCGTTGCAGACGTGCACCACTAATCATGCGCCTGTATCGATGCGCGCTGTGACGACCGACACCGGCGTGCCGGAAGGTGAACCGGGTAGTATCATCTCGCCCTCGCTTGGCGGCATGCCCTGATCCAATGCTCAAGAATCAGAGAATGGCGCTTGAAGTAGTGCGTGGCGCAAGCGCGCTGCGCGTCAGCGACTCTAGTGGCAAAGGCTTGTCGAAGAAGTAGCCTTGCGCCTGCGCTGCACCCATGTCGCGTAGCACTGCAAGCGTGGCCGCGTCCTCGACGCCTTCGGCGACAAGCGTGAGATCGAGCGACTCGGCCATTCGCACGATAGCTCGCACGATCGCGCGACTACGAGGGCTTTCGGTCAGTTCGAGAATAAACGACTTGTCGATCTTGAGGCCGCTGAACTGATACTGATGCACATAGCTCAGGGACGAAAAGCCCGCGCCGAAGTCATCCAGTACGACGGACATGCCGTTATCCGCGAGTCTTTGCATGGTGCGGCGCGCAAGATCCGGCTCGGCTACGAGCGCGCCTTCCGTCAGTTCGAGACATACACGCGATGGCGACACGCGATAACGCCTGAGCAGCGCAAGGACATCGTCGGCGAACTCGGGGCGCGTCATGCTATAGCTCGAACAATTGACATGCACGGGCGGCCAGTGCGCAAAGCTGGCATTGGAAAGTATCGCGGCGACGCGTTCCAGCATGTATAAGTCGAGCCGACCGATGAGACGCAGCCCTTCCACTGCAGGCAGAAATTCGCCGGGTGCCACGATACGTCCATCGGGTTGGCGCCAGCGAATCAACGCTTCGAGCGCGACCACTTGGCCACTCCCTACATCGACGATAGGCTGAAAATACGGCAGCAACTCGTCGTCGCGCTTGATCGCGTTACGCAATGCGCCCTCGCGTTCGACCTGATCGGAGACCTGTCGGCGAAGCTCCTGATTGAACACGACGAAGCTGTCGCGGCCCGCGTTCTTGACGCGATACATCGCGGTATCGGCATCGCGCAAAAGATCGGCGGGCTCGGTATGAAACTGCGTGTCCGCGCTCACGATGCCAATGCTGCACGAAGAAAACACCACATGTTCTTCGATATGAAACGGCAGATCGAAAGCCGCGAGGATGCGCTTGGCAATCGCCACCGCGTCGCGTACCGGCGCCTTGGGCGACAGCACTGCGAATTCGTCGCCGCCCAAGCGAGCGAGCAGATCGGTGGAGCGCAGACAATCGCGCAGGCGCGCGGCGGCCTGCACCAGCAACATGTCTCCGAAATGATGACCCAGGCTGTCGTTCACCACCTTGAAGCGATCGAGGTCGATGAACATCACCGAGAGCTCATCGCCGCGTGTCTGGTAGTCGTGCCATGCACCACGCAGCCGATGCATCAGATGACTGCGGTTGGGCAGGCCGGTCAATGCATCGTGCGAATTCTCGTACAGCAGACGCGCGTTGACATCGTCGAGTTCACGCGTACGGGCCTGCACACGGGCTTCGAGCTCGAGGTTGGCTGCATGCAATGCTTCGGCATCGCGACGGCGCGAGAGGGCGGTATCGATATGGCGCGATACGAAGGTCAGCAACTCCTGATCGCGCTGCGAATAGCGCACGAGCGGCGAGTAACTTTGCACCGCGAGCACGCCGCGCACGACATCGCCATCGAATAGCGGAATGCCGAGCCACGAGCGCAGGCGCACGTCGTCGTGATCGGTTTCGAACGCCCCTTCCGCGATGAGACGCAGCGCTTCCTGATGATCGATGAGACGCGCGCGGCGTTCGCGAATCACGTACTCGGTGAGCCCACGCTGGCCGCGACGTGGCTCGGGCCGCTCCTGCACGATCTCATCGACGTAATAGGGAAACGAGACTTCGCATGTTTCGGTTTCGAAGAGCGCCACATAAAAATTGCGCGCATAGAGCAGCTCGCCGACGATGCCATGCAGACTGCGAAAGAACTCCATCATGTCGCCGGGCCGGCTCGACAATTCCGCGATTTGATATAGCGCTGCTTGCAGATGTTCGGAACGCTCGCGCTCGGCAATGCCATGTCGCAAAGCAGCGTTGAGCTTCGACAATTCGGAGGTGCGGCGGGCGACCTGTTCTTCCAGATCCGCGCGATGCAGGATACGGTCGAGCGCCATCGCGACGTGACGCGCCACGACTAAAAACAGCGCGCGGTCCTCGGCGGTGTACATGCGCGAGACGTCATAGACCTGCATGGCCAGCATGCCGAAGACTTCGTCGGACGCATTCTTGAGCGGCGCGCCCATCCAGAACTCGGGGCGATCGCCGATGCAATAGAAACGCTCCGCGCGTTCGGCGGCGCAGATGTCGGCTGCGGTCACGAAGAGCGGCTGCTCGCTCGTGAGCACTTGCCCTGTCATCGAAAGACGCTTGGGATCGAGAATGTCGTAGTTCTCGGCGGCGACCACGTCCGTGTCGATCACATCGACGTAATACGGATAGGTGATCTTGCCGGTCTTGCGGTCGTAGAGCGCGAGGTAGAAGTTCTCGGCGTCGATGAGCGTGCCGAGACGCTCGTGCACGCAACGCAGAAAGTCCGCGCGCTCGGGCACCGAACTGGCGAGATACGCGATCTCATACAACACGCGTTGCGTGAGTTGCGCCCGCGCGAGGACATCGGCTTGCACGCGTTCACCAAGTGCGCGCGCGAGTTCAGCGAGATGTGCATTGTCGCTGTATGCCACAGGCGCGAGCAGCCAGCCGAGCACGCTTTCGCCGCGGCCGGTCGGCCAGGCATGCCAGCCGTGCGCGGCGCAGGCTTTCGCGAGGCGGTCCTCAGCGATGTCGCTTGGCCACGCTGGTATGCAAAATCCATTGCCCTGGCGTTCAAGATGCAATTGCTCCCCCGCGCGATACCAAGCCCATGTGTTGGGGCAAGCGGACGCGGCAGTGTCCCGCAGCAAGGCGTCGATGGACGGTGCGATGTTCGCCAGCGCGGCATCGGCCGCGGCAGCGTCGGTCACGTCTTCCTGTGCGGCCTGAGCCGCCTGCAGTGGCGCGTTATACGCGGAAAACACACTCATCGGCGCTCCAGGCCCTCAGGCCGCCTCGTCGGACGGTTGGTTAAGCAAAGCGGCTCGCGCACGGTTGCCCGAAGCGCCTCATGCAATCGCTCTTACTCTGGTATCGGCAGCGAGCATACAGCCTTGAGCATGGATGACAAAAAAAGCGGCAGGATTGGCTTTTGCATGCACTTTATGCCGATACCGCCGCGCGGGCGAAGCGCTCGCGGTAAGTCTGAGGCGCAACCCCGAGTGCGCGCACGAAGCCGCGTCGCATGGTTTCTTCCGAACCGAAGCCGCAGCGTGCCGCAATGCGCTTGACTGGCAGGTCCGTGTCGCCCAGCATACGGCGCGCGGCTTCCAGCCGCATTTGTTCGATGGCGCGAGCAGGCGTTGCGCCGGTCTGCGCCCGGTAATGACGCACGAAGCTGCGCTCGCTCATGCCGACGCGCGCCGCCAGCGTTCCGATGGATAGATTGCATGCAAGATTCTCCGCGATCCATGCATGCAATTCGCCGAAGCGTTCGCCCGAGTCCTTCTGCAGCGAAAGCGCGGCGCTGAACTGAGCCTGCCCGCCGGGGCGCTTCAGAAACACGACGAGATGACGCGCGACATCGAGCGCGAGCGCGCGTCCGAGATCATCTTCGACGAGCGCAAGCGCCAGGTCGATTCCCGCTGTCACGCCTGCGGAAGTCCAGAGATCGCCGTCGCGGATGAAGATGGGATCGGACTCGACCCGCACCGCCGGAAAGCGGCTCGCCAGTTCGGCGCAGCGCGTCCAGTGCGTGACGGCGCGGCGTTCGTCCAGCAGGCCGGTCGCCGCAAGCAGAAAGGCGCCGGTACACACCGATGCCGTGCGGCGTGCATGAGCGGACCGCGCGCGCACCCAGTCGACCAGCGTGCGGTCGCGCAGCGCTTCATGCACGCCCCAGCCGCCCGCGATGACGAGCGTGTCGCACGGCTCGCGCGCATCGGGCAGCGCTTCGCCGATCAGCCCAAGTCCCGCCGATGCTGTCACCGTGCCGCCCGGCGCGACGACTCTCGGGCGATAAGGGCGTGGCATGCCGGCCTCGCGCGCCAGTTCGTTCGCGGACGCGAACACCTGCATGGGACCGGCGACATCGAGCAACTGGACGTCGGGAAAGGCGAGTATGTCGATGATGCGTGGCTTCGGCGATGACATGATAGCTAGGGCGCTTGGCGTAAAAGGTGGGGCGATCGACCATCTCGCCATAGCGTAGCGGCGTAGGATGCATTCGTCCACCTTCATTCTTCAACCTGCCACGAGAGATAAAGCGATGACCCTTCAAATCGGCTTGCTGCTTTTCCCGCGCGTTCAACAACTCGACCTCACCGGTCCGTACG
Source organism: Caballeronia sp. LZ003 (assembly GCF_031451465.1). Lineage (NCBI taxonomy): Bacteria > Pseudomonadati > Pseudomonadota > Betaproteobacteria > Burkholderiales > Burkholderiaceae > Caballeronia > Caballeronia sp. LZ003. The sequence goes on from NZ_JARUXJ010000004.1 coordinate 520,754, forward strand.
AAGTCTTTGCGCATCTGCCGGACGCTAATGTGCATCTTGTATGCAAAACGCTTGCGCCTGTTCCTTCCAGTACAGGGATGCAACTCGCACCCGACACATCGTTCGCGGAATGCCCCACGCTCGACGTGCTCTGTGTTCCCGGAGGCGAAGGCGTCGGCGCTCTGATGGAAGACGAGGAAACGCTTGCGTTCATCCGCCAGCAGGCGAAGGGCGCTCGCTTCATCACTTCGGTATGCACCGGTTCACTCGTTCTCGGCGCGGCCGGTTTGCTGCGCGGCAAGCGTGCGACGACGCATTGGGCTTTTCACGAACTGCTGGGCGAATTCGATGCGACGCCCGTGCACGCCCGCGTGGTGCGCGACGGCGCCTTGTTCACGGGCGGTGGAATCACGGCGGGCATCGACTTCGCGCTGACGCTCGCGGCTGAACTCGTCGGCGAGCACGAGGCGCAGGCCATTCAACTGCAAATGGAGTACGCGCCCGCGCCGCCGTTCGATGCCGGGGATCCGAATCACGCGCCTGCCGCCGTAGTGGCGGACGTGCGGGAGCGCTCGGCGGCTTCGCTCGCAAAGCGCAGGGAAATCACGAAGCGCGCGGTGCATCGGCTCGGATTGAATGCTTGATGCAAAATGCCGGCATGCCGCATTTTGAATGCCAAATGCCTGTATTCAGAACCGCTTTTGCATGAAGTACCGCGCACGTCCTGCATGGAAATCCGCCAGTTCGCCGAAGACTTCGAAACCGTGGCGAGCATAGAGATCGCGGGCTGTCGGATTGAGCGTATCGAGCCACGCGGCGCGGCAGCCGCGCTTGCGTGCCTCGACTTCGGCGGCGTCGAGCGCGCGAGCGCCAAGTCCGCGACCGCGCGCATCTTCGCGAACCCAGAGCCATTTGACGAAAAGCCATTCCCACGCGGTATAGCCCGCGAGGCCGCCTACAAAGTCGTCGCCTTGATAAAGCGAAACGGCCAAGTCGCGATGATCGCTTGGTCCGAGTTGACCGGTATTGAACGCGGCGAGACCGCCTGCCACATCAGCCTCGAACGATGCGTCGATCCAGTCGGTCACGGATACCGTCACTTGGATACGCTCGCCCTGCATCAAAGCTGCTCCGGCGGCGCAAGCGAGACGCCGGTAATGTCGTGTCGCGCGAACGCATCCTGAATAAAGCCCGACCGTTTGATGTCCTCGATGAAGTCGCGAAGATACTGCGTGGCCGCATCGCCGCGAGTCTTCGGCAAGCCCATTGCCTGCCTGATCACCATGAAGCGCCCGTCGATCAGCCGTACCCCGGGCGTGCGAGCGGCGTCGGCCTCGAGTTGCTGCTTCACGCCCGCGGCGACCTCGATCCCGTCGCGCAGAAAAGTGTCGACCACCGCCTCCGACAGTCCAGTGCGCACAAGTTGAGCATGCTGCAACTCGCGCGTCAGGAAGAGGTCGTATGCGCTCCCTCTGCCCACCATGATGCGATTGCCCTCGCGATCCACATCCTCGATGCTTGAAAGCGGCGAGTCGTTGCGCACCAGATAACACCCTTCGATCAGCACATACGGTGCAGTGAACGCGATGCCCGCGCCACGCAGCGGATCGATCGCGAAGAAGCCGACATCGGCCTGTTCCGCCGTCACCGTCTCCACCGATTGCGCGGCGTTGGGAAAGGAATTGAATGCAATCTCGACGCCGAGCCGCGCGGCCAGTTCGCGGGCAATATCCACGGAGACGCCGCTGGGTTCGCTGCTCGCCGAATCGCGATGCACGAGCACGGGGTTTCCAAGGTTGAGCGCCGCGCGAAGCGTGCCGGTTGGAGCAAGAGCGTTTTTCGTGGTCGCGGTTAGCGTCATGGTCTTCCTTCGATGAGAGACGTTGGCATCTTGCGTTCTGCATGCAAACCGATCCGATGCAGAATACGCGATGCGCCAACCATCTGGCAAAGGAGAACGCATGCAGATACCCCGCATAGACAGTCGCGAGTTGATCGATCGCCTCAAGCTCGAACCGCATCCCGAGGGCGGCTACTTTCGTGAGACCTATCGCGCGAATTCAGGAGTCACGCGCAAGGGCGAGGACGATCTCCGTTCGGCATCGACAGCCATCTATTTCCTCCTTTGCGATGGCGCTTACTCCGCCTGGCACCGTATTCGGTCGGATGAAGTCTGGCATTTCTATGCGGGTGACTCGATCGATGTCCATGTGCTCCATTCGAACGGAGAACTGACGACGCATCGACTCGGCAATGCGCTTGAAGATCCGCAGGCGGCGTTTCAGGCGGTCGTCAACGCGGGTGACTGGTTTGCCGCCGAATGCCATGAACCAGGCGGTGCCGCGCTCGTCGGCTGCACGGTGGCGCCAGGGTTCGAGTTCAGCGAGTTCGAATTGGCCGCGCCCGGCGCGCTCGGGGCGCGTTATCCACGGCATCGCCAGTTGATCGAGCGGCTGGAGCCTAAGCGTCTGTGAGCCAAATGAAAGTCAGGCGCGCGGTTTGCTGTGAAACGGCTAAGAAATGAAAAGCAACTTAGCAAACGAGCAAACGAAAGCGCCATGGACGATTCCCTTATCCGCCTGCGGGCGAAGATTGCAAGGCAAATCGCCGAGCGAGAAGCAACCCTACAACCGATGCGCGACTACGCAGTTCTTGGCGGCAACGCCACCCCCGAACGAACTTACTGCCCCGTTACCCTCGCGGCATTGGAGCAAGACCTTTGCGGCTGGAAGCGCATGGCCGCAAAATTGGAGACGACTGTTTTGTTCGAGCCGCGCGAACATCGCGCGTTACGCATGCCGCGTCTGCGTTAAGCAAGCGTCGGCCTTTGCGGTCAAAATGGTTAGCGCAACGCTAACCACGGAGACCCGCAATGTCAGCATCGAAGCAAGACACGCCTGTCTGGTTCATCACCGGCTGTTCCACCGGCTTTGGCCGTGAACTCGCATCCGCTGTGCTTGCGCGCGGCTGGCGTGCTGTCGTCGCCGCTCGCGATCCCGCCCGCGTCGCCGACATCGTCGAGCCTGCAGGCGATAGAGCCATTGCGGTTCGGCTCGACGTCACGCGCCCGGACGACATCACCGCTTCGGTAAAAGCGGCGCACGATGCGTTCGGTCAGATCGACGTATTGGTCAATAATGCCGGCTTCGGCTATTTGGCCGCAGTCGAGGAAGGCGAGGACGACGAGGTGCGCGCGATGTTCGAAACCAATTTCTTCGGCGCGGCTGCAATGATTCGCGCGGTACTGCCAGGCATGCGGGAGCGTCGCGCGGGGCACGTGGTCAACATCACATCCGTGGGCGGCCTGGTTGGTAATCCGGGCAGCGGGTATTACGCTGCGACCAAGTTTGCGCTCGAAGGCCTCGGCGAAGCGCTCGCGCGCGAGACCGAGGGCCTTGGCATCAAGGTCACGGCCGTCGAACCAGGACCTTTTCGCACAGATTGGGCGGGCCGCTCGCTTAAGCAGACCCAGCGTTCGATCGACGACTACGATTCGGTCGCCGGTCGCCGTCGCGCGGGGATTGCCGAGCTTAGCGGCAGACAAGCGGGCGATCCGGTGCGCGCGGTGCAGGTCATCATCGAAGCCGTGGAAGCTAAAAATCCGCCCGCGCATCTCGTGCTTGGCAACATTGGGCTTCAAGCCGTGCGGGCCAAGCTTGCAGCGCTTAACGCGGATATCGATACCTGGCAAGAACGCAGCGCCTGGAGCGACAACCCGCTCGATTAAAAGCATCAGCTTCGAACCTCAGGCCCGCTTATTGCGCTATTGGTTATTGCGCTCGATCTTCGACGCTTGTGCTATTTACGCTTCGGGAAAAATCCATCATGCGCGTGCTTTTCGTTGAAGATGACGTTGGTCTTTGCGACGCTTTCAGCGCGCTTGCCCGCGCCTCCGGGCATATCGCAGATGTCGCATACGATGGACACCGGGCGCTTGAACTCGCGTCGGAAAATCGCTACGACACGATATTTATCGACATAGGTCTGCCGGATTTCGATGGTCGCGATCTTTGCAGACGGTTGCGCGCTGCCGGGCCGAGCCAGCTTGCTTGCGTCGTCGCGGTAACGGGTGACGATCGGCACCGTGACAGCGAACAGGAACAATTCGACGGCTACTACCTCAAGCCCTTCACTGAAGAAGGCTTTATGGCGGTCTTAGCGGCTTGCTAAAGAAAGCAATTAAAGACGCAATAAAAACGTCCGTTCATTTAGAACGGACGTTTTTATTTTGTGCTTAAGGGAAATACAGGAAAAAACGTAGCCGCACAGAAAAGTCCGTTTGTACAATGCCCTTAACGGAGATTTGAGATCTGCCCAAAGAGGCAAAAGCAGGAGACAACCCAAAAACGACATGGTCCGCTTTGCTTACAAGCGAGCACCGGAACACGACACCGCCGAGTCCCCGGTCTATCCGGTGGTCGTGACCGGCGCGGGGCCGGTCGGTCTTGCGACTGCAATCGATCTCGCGCAACACGGCGTTTATACCGTGCTCGTCGATAGCGACGACACCGTATCGGCCGGTTCGCGCGCCATCTGTTTTGCGAAGCGCACACTTGAAATCTTCGAACGTCTCGGCTGCGTCGACGAGATGATCGAAAAAGGTGTGCGCTGGAATGTCGGGAAGGTGTTCCTGCATGACGATCTGATTTATGCATTCGACTTGCTGCCCGAAGCAGGCCATGCGCATCCCGCGTTCATCAATCTCCAGCAATATTACGTCGAGCGCTATCTCGTCGAACGCGCGGCACAAGTCGATAACTTGCATATGCGCTGGAAGAGCCGTGTAGTCGGTGTAACGCAGCATCGGGATCATGTCGAACTGCAAGTGGATACGCCCGATGGACGATACGCCTTACGTACACGCTATGTCGTAGCGGCCGACGGCTCACGCAGCTTCATTCGTCAGGCTCTCGATCTCGATAGTCACGGCCGGATATTCAAGGACCGCTTTCTCATTGCGGACGTCAAGATGAAAGCGCCGTTTCCGGCGGAACGCTGGTTCTGGTTCGATCCACCGTTTCATCGCAACCAGTCTGTGCTGCTGCATCGCCAGCCGGACAACGTATGGCGCATCGACTTTCAGCTCGGCTGGGAAGCTGACCCTGTCACGGAAAAAGCACCCGAACGTGTCATTCCGCGCGTCAAGGCATTGCTTGGCGAAGACGCGGAATTCGAACTCGAATGGGTGAGCATCTATACGTCTGCATGTCAGCGCATGGAGCATTTCAGGCACGGTCGAATTCTGTTCGCAGGCGATGCGGCGCACGGCGTCTCACCTTTCGGCGCGCGCGGCGCGAATAGCGGTGTGCAAGATGCAGACAATCTCGCATGGAAGCTCAGTCTCGTCGTTCATGGCGACGCTCCGCCTGCTTTACTCGACACGTATGCATCCGAACGGGAATACGCCGCGGATGAAAACATTCGTCATTCCACGCGATCGACCGATTTCATCACGCCGAAGAGTGCGGCCTCGCGTCTATTTCGGGACGCGGTGTTGGAGCTATCGAAGGACTGTGCTTTTGCGCGACGCCTCGTCAATAGCGGGCGACTCTCGGTGCCGACCGTGCTGCAAGACTCGCCGCTCAATACGCCCGATCAGCCCGATGACAGCTTCGCATGTTCGATGACGCCAGGGACGGCATGCGTGGATGCGCCCATACGCGTAAATGGCCGCGCTGCATGGCTCTTGCAACAAACGCATGGCAAAGGCTTCATTGGAATCTACTTCTGCGGCAGCGATGACGGGGAGGAAGTGCGCAGGGCTCTTTTACAGAGGCTAACGTCGTTTCGTCTATTGCTGGTTGCGCCGAAGGGCATGGCCGCGTCGTCCGAAGATATCGAAGACGTCGATGGCATCGTGGCGCATCGATTCGATGCTCGCCCCGGCACGTTCTACTTGTTGCGCCCCGACCAGCACGTATGCGCGCGCTGGCGTGGGTTCAACGCCGATGCGATATTTAACGCCGTACAACGCGCTACCTGCAATGGATAAAGCCAGCATGAAGCTCAAGCTCGAAGCCAATCTTGCCGATCCGGATGCGTTCTATGAACGGCTCATCGGCACACACGACGGACTAAGCGACGAAGAAAGCCGCATGCTCAACGCCCAGCTCGTGCTGCTTCTCGCGAATCATATTGGCGATGACGATGTAATCGGAGAAGCATTGGCCGTCGCACGCAACGGCGTCAAAGCAGATTAAACGGCAATGCGCAGTGTCTCGCAGATAAAGGCGCCAATGCGGTCGATATCGTCTAGCCGCAGCAGAGGCAGCGCGCTGTCGACTGCCGAGGCATCGTCGGTTGCAATGGCAAGAATTGCGACGTCGGTCTTATAAAGCGGCTCCCGGCCAACCGATGGCCGAACCACCTCCAGTCGCGGAATGGCTTCGCGTGCAAATCCTTCGACAATCGTGAGGTCCGCATGTGTCAGCCGCGCAGCGAGTTCCGTAAGCGAAGGCTCGTTCCCCTCGCGCAACTCGCGCACGATTGCATAGCGGTAAGGCGATGCAATCACCACTTCGCCCGCGCCTGCACGCCTGAAGCGCGCGCTGTCTTTGCCCGGCGGTTCGAGTTCGATTGAATGATGACTGTGCTTGATGACGTTGACTACAAGACCGCGTTCCCGAAACCAGGGCAACAACGCCTCGATCAGCGTGGTCTTGCCCTGACCCGAGCGGCCCGAGATACCGAAGAGCGGCGCATTCATGCGATAGATCGTCTCAAGGAAAAGTGCTGGATCGATCGAAGGAGTTTAACGGTTCATTAGCAGCCAGGGAGAATTCGCGCTATCGTCGTGCATTGCGTTTGGCGGCGCCCCACGGTTCGCGTCATGGCCCCGTCAAGCATTAGCGGACAAAGCATTCAACAGGATCAAACATGGCAGAAGACAATCCCAGCACAGGCGTCGCTCCGCAGCAATTTTCCATCGACGTAATGCTCGAAAAATATGCCAAGGGCGACGAGACGCGCGTCGAAGATATTTATCTGCGCGTGGCGCGTGGTGTCGCAATGTCCGAGCCCAAAGCGTTACGCGCGAAGATCGAAGCGGAGTTCGTCGATAACTTCCGGCGCGGCGCATTGGGCGCCGGGCGCATCATGAGCGCGGCGGGCGCAGGTATCGATGCCACGCTCATCAACTGCTTCGTTCAGCCTGTGGGCGATGCCATTCAAGGCGTCGACGATAACGGTTTGCCCGGCATTTACGTTGCGCTGCTGCAAGCGGCCGAGACGATGCGGCGCGGCGGAGGCGTGGGCTATAACTTTTCCGCCATTCGTCCTCGCGGTGCGCGCGTGCATTCCACGGGTTCAGCTGCATCCGGACCATGCAGTTATATGGATGTGTTCGATGCATCATGCCGCACGGTGGAGAGCGCAGGATCACGCCGTGGCGCACAGATGGGCATACTCGACTGCACGCACCCCGATTTGCTCGAATTCATCGCGGCTAAACACACGAAGGGACGCTGGAACAACTTCAACGTGTCCGTCGCGGTAACGGACGAATTCATGCAGGCCGTTGCCGACGACGCCGTCTGGCAACTCGTGCATAAGGCCGAGCCTTCGCCTGCACAGCGGGCATCGGCGGACATCCGGAAGCGTGACGACGGCTTGTGGGTGTATCGGGAAGTGCGTGCGCGTGACGTATGGAACACGATCATGCGATCGACCTACGATGTCGCCGAGCCAGGCGTCGTTTTCATGTCGCGCATGAATGACGATAACAATCTGCGCGCCGTCGAAACGATTCGCGCGACGAACCCTTGCGGTGAACAACCCTTGCCCGCATACGGTTGCTGCAACCTGGGCCCGCTCAATCTGACTCGCTTCGTGCGCGACCCTTTTGCGCAAGCGCGCGGCGGCGTCCCTGGTTTCGATTGGGACGGTCTCATGCGTACCACGCGCACGCAAGTGCGCTTTCTCGATGACGTTCTCGATGTCACGTTGTGGCCGCTCGAAGAACAAGCACGTGAAGCGGCTGCCAAGCGACGTATCGGTGTCGGCTTTACGGGGTTAGGCGACACGCTCGTAATGCTTGGTCTTCGTTATAACTCGAACGAAGGGCGCGAATTTGCCATGCGCGTCGCACGCACCATGCGCAATGAAGCGTATCGCGCGTCGGTCGAACTTGCACGCGAACGCGGCGCATTTCCGCTCTTCGATGCAGCACGTTATCTGGAAGAGGGCACTTTCGCATCGCGCTTGCCTGATGATCTCAAGAGCGAGATTCGCGCGCATGGCATCCGCAATAGCCATCTGCTTTCCATCGCGCCCACGGGCACCGTGAGTCTCGCGTTTGCGGACAATGCATCGAATGGTATCGAGCCCGCGTTCTCGTGGACCTATCAGCGCACCAAGCGCATGGCCGATGGCTCCAGCCAGACCTTCGCTGTCGAAGACCACGCGTACAGGCTTTATCGCGAGATGGGCGGAGACGTCAAGGCGCTACCCGATTACTTTGTGAGTGCGCTCGATATGTCCGCGCAAGATCATCTGGAAATGATGACGGCCGTGCAGCCTTTCGTCGACACATCGATATCGAAGACCGTCAACGTACCTGCGGATTATCCGTTCGACGCGTTTCAGGACCTTTACTTCGAGGCATGGCGACGCGGCTTGAAGGGACTCGCGACCTATCGGCCTAACGACACCTTGGGCGCGGTGTTGTCGGTCACGCCACAGGAAGAGAAGACACCGAGCGACTCACCCGATCCCGAACTGGATCTCGATCCTTTGCGTATTGCGATCGATCACCGTCCGCGTGGAGAGCTGCCCGCGATTATCGAGAAGGTCGAGTATCTGACGCAGGCGGGAAAGAAGTCGCTCTATCTTGCGGTGTCCTTCATCGAAGTGACAGGGCGTATTGCAGGCGATGACGTGACCATCGAGCGACCCATCGAATTCTTTATCCCGACGGGGCAGAGCGACGAATCGCAGCAATGGATCACGGCGACCATGCGTTCATTGTCGCTTGCGGCGCGTGGAGGCTTTGCCGCACGTACGCTGCAGGACATGCGCAAGGTATCGTGGGATCGCGGTCAGGTGCGTCTCGGCGATGTCGAGCGTTTAGATGGACACCGCAGTCCACGCTGGCATGACTCGGAAGTCGCCGCGCTTGCCTTTGCGATTCAGCAAATTCTTCATCGACGCGGTTTTCTCGATGCCGAAGGCAGTCAGGTGCCGTCACGCGTACTTGCCCGCAAGCATATCGACGTGACCCATACACGCGCTCTAGTGACTGAAGACGAGACCGTGGCACACGCGGACGTGACAGATTTTTCGTCCGACGATGCCTTGTCGAACGACCCGCATACACTCACGCAGATGCATGGGCGCAAATGCCCGACATGTGGCGCGAATGCGGTGATCCGGAAAGACGGTTGCGACTTCTGCACTGCTTGCGGTGAAATAGGCGCTTGCGGCTGAAGCTCAAACGCGTGTGCCCGGCAGGCACACGCGTTTGATTGATTTGCTACTCGCCGTGCTCGCTCGTGTCCTGCTCGGTCTCTTGCGAGCGAGATTCGACAAACGGGCGCCACACCGGCGTCACCGAGGCTAGTTCTTCAAGAACCGAATATTGTTCAAGCGATGTATTTTCGAACATGATGACCTCTGCAATTCTTTAGCGCGTGACCGAACCGTTCGCATATTCCACGATACGGCGATTGCGCGCTTCCGCTTGAGCGGCATCGCGAGCATGCGCTTCGCTTTGAGCAGCGACCGCATCGCCCCACATGCTGCGATCAGGATACGTATTGCGATTCAACGCGGGCAACGAACCGTTCGAATAGGCAGCGGCAAGTTCAGCCCGCACTTGCGCACGCGTCTTGGGCGTTTCACTCGTAGTCGTTTGCGTCTGATACGTTCCCGCGCGACCAATGCCTTCACCGCCGTCGGCAAATGCCGTGCTCGAAACCACGGCTGAGATAGCCGCGAGTGAGAAACCCGTGATGAGATAGCTTTTCATGCGTGCAACTCCTTTCGATCCGTTTCCTGTGCTTCGGATGCGACGCGGATGCAATCGGCTAAGAAGAGGATTGCATGCGCTTCGCGACAGGTCGAAATGTAGTCGCCACGCTAGGGGCAGATAAATGCCGGATGCGCGAATAGATTTGTCGATTTCGGCGAATAATCGCTAAGAGCCTTAGCCACCGGACAATTGGCGACGCTTGCATGTGCCGGCATTTTTCCCTATCGCATCGATAGGGACGAAAAAAAGGCGTGTCGCCTGAGACACGCCTTTGCTTTGCCAGCGAAATAGCTAGCCAATAGTTAGCTAAACAACGACATCCTCAGTACCCGAAACTTCCGGTGTACCGTGACGCACGACCGTGGGCGCGGCAGTGCTGGTGGGCAGGCAACGCTCTTCCGCGTCCTTCTGACCTTGCAGCAACGGGCAACGCTCGAACAGCTCCGCGACCCAGTCCACGAACACGCGCACCTTTGGCGAAAGATGGCGATTGTGCGGATAGACGGCGGAAATAGGCATCGGCAAAGGGCTCCATTGCGGCAGCACTTCGACGAGCTCGCCTGAACGCAAGTACGGCAACGCCATGAAGCGCGGCGCTTGAATCAGACCCACGCCCTTGAGACCGCAACTGAGATAGGCCTCGGCGTCGTTCACCGCGATCATGCCGCGCATCTTCACTTCGATGGATTCGTCGTTGACGACGAAGTCCATATCCATCACACGCCCCGTGCGGCTCGAAAAATAATTCACGGCCACATGGTCCTGAAGGTCTTCAAGCGTTTGCGGCTTGCCATGACGTTCGAGATATTGGGGACTTGCGACCGTCACGCCCTGAAACACGCCAATGCGTCGCGCGACCAGACTCGAATCCTGCAGCGTTCCGACGCGAATCACGCAGTCGACGCCTTCCTGGATGAGGTCGACTGGCTTGTCACCGAAGCCGAGCATGAGTTCGATTTCCGGATAGCGTGTGTGAAAGTCGCAAAGCTGCGGCATCACGATGAGCCTGCCGATGGCCCCCGGCATGTCTACCCGCAATTTGCCGTGCGGACCCTTGCCGTTGTTCGAGAATGTGCCCTCGGCTTCCTCGATGTCGGCAAGGATGCGCACGCAGCGCTCGTAGTAGGCCGCGCCATCGGGCGTCAGATTGAGCCTGCGTGTCGTGCGCTGAAGCAGTCGCACGTTGAGAAACGCTTCCAGGTTTTGAATGATCGTCGTGACCGACGCGCGCGGCAAATTGAGCGTATCCGCTGCGCGCGAAAAACTGTTGGTGTCGACAACCCGTGTGAAGACCTGCATTGCTTGTAGCCGATCCATGTTTCCTCACCTTCGATGCTTAGGGCACCAGCATAGCGGCGCACGGAATTAAGCGCCTGGCTAAGAACAGTCATGTGCGTATTAACGATGATTGTTCGGTGCGTCCGAATTGTGTTGCCGGATTATAGGCATTTATTAAAAAAGGCGTGGCATCCAGAATTCGCAGCATCGCAACTTATGCGTGACGGCCTTATTTTTCAGGCCGCGCACGAAAAATAACCATGGCAACATTGTTGGATCTGGAGGCGCGTCCGAGATTGTGCATCGAAGATGTGCGTATCGCCGGACACGTACAGCCGATCACGCTGCGCAGTTACCGCCCCGCGTCGGATGGCAACGTGTTGCCTATCGTTCTTTATTTCCACGGCGGCGGTTTCGTGCGTGGAAGTCTGGACGAAGCCGATGTGGCTGCAAGCGTCATCGCACGAGATACGCCCGCTTGGGTCATCTCGGTCGGCTATTCGCTTGCGCCTGAATTTCCATTTCCCGCCGCGCCTGAAGACGGATATCGCGCGGCACAGTGGGCGGTTGCGCATGCTCGTGCGCAACGTGCAGACCCTTTGCGCATCGGCGTGGCGGGGCATGACGCAGGCGGCAACCTCGCGACGTGCGTTGCAGCCATAGCGCGCGATCGCGGCGATTTGCGCCTGTCCGCTCAAGTGCTGCTTGCGCCATTGCTCGATCCGAGCATGACGCGCCTCGCCGATGAACGCAAAGTGCTGTGCCCCGATCTGGAAATGAGCGATTGCGCGCGTTGCTATCGCGCGTATCTGCCCGTGCCTTCGCAACGTTTGCATCCTTATGCGGCGCCGCTCGAATCGCGGCGACTCAATGGCTTGCCGCCGGCGCTGATCGCGAGCGCGGAGCATGACCTCCTGCATATCGAGGCGGAAAAATACGCGGCGGAATTGATCAACGCAGGCGTGCCGACCGAAATGACGCGTCATTGCAAGGCCTCGCATCAAGCGCTGGCCGCGCATCCTGACGCGCTTGCCGATGTCGTCGCGTTCTTCAAGAAACGCCTCGCGCGCCCCAAATAAGCGCGCCACGCACCATAAAAAAACAATCTCAACGCAACCGGAGCTTCACCATGTTCTTCACTCGCAAACGTATTTACGCTGCGCTAGGCGCGGTGATCGTCATTGCTGGCGCGGGCGGCTATACCGCCTGGCGCGGTCACGGCGACGCCATCAACCAGGCGCAAGCCGCCGCGCATAGCCCGACCGCCACCGAAGTGGACGTGGCCGCGGTGGTCTCGAAGACCATCACGGACTGGCAGAGCTATTCGGGCCGTCTCGAAGCGGTGGACCATGTCGACATTCGCCCGCTCGTGCCCGGCACGATCGTCGCGGTGCACTTCAAGGACGGCGCGCTCGTGAAGAAGGGTGACGCGCTCTTTACCATCGACCCGCGTCCATATGAAGCGGAAGTCGCACGCGCCGCGGCGCAAGTTGCATCGGCGCAAGCGCGTAACGGCTATACGTCTACCGACGCTGCGCGTGCAGAGCGCTTGCTTACCGATAACGCCATCGCCAAGCGCGATTACGACGAGAAACAGAACGCCGCGCGCGAGGCCGTCGCCAACCTGAAGGCCGCGCAGGCTGCGCTCGAAACGGCGAAGATCAACCTCGCCTACACGCATATCGTGGCGCCCGTATCGGGGCGCGTATCGCGTGCAGAGCTCACGGTGGGCAACATCGTCTCGACGGGTGCGAATGCGCCGCTTCTGACCACGCTGGTCTCGGTCTCGCCGATCTATGCCTCGTTCGATGTCGACGAACAGACGTACTTGCGCTATCTCGGCCGCGATACGGGCAGCAGCGTGCCTGTTTCGCTGGGTCTTGCAAACGAAGACGGTTACTCGCGCGAAGGCGTGGTCGATTCCGTCGATAACCGCCTCGATACGACCTCGGGCACGATCCGCGTGCGTGCGCGCTTCAACAATCCGGATGGCTCGCTCTTGCCGGGACTCTATGCACGCATCAAGGTCGGCGGTGGCACGCCGCATCCGGCTGTGCTCGTGGATGACGCGGCTGTCGGCACCGATCAGGACAAGAAGTACGTCATGGTGGTGGACAAGGACAACCGCGTGCAGTACCGCGAAGTCACGTTAGGCGCCACGCATGAAGGCCTGCGCGTGATTACGAAGGGATTGCAGCCGGGCGAACGCATCGTCGTCAATGGCTTGCAGCGCGTGCGTCCCAACGATGTGATCAAGGCCAATAACGTCGCAATGGACAGCAACGCCAATGCGACGCCCGTGAAAACGGCATCGGCTTCGTAAGCATCTCGAACAGACAGAACTCGTCATGAACATATCCAAATTTTTCATCGACCGTCCGATCTTTGCGGGCGTGCTGTCGGTGATCGTGTTGCTGGCTGGCGTCATCGCCATGTTCAAGCTGCCGATCTCCGAGTACCCGGAAGTCGTACCGCCTTCGGTCGTGGTGCACGCGCAGTATCCGGGCGCGAATCCGAAGGTGATCGCGGAGACCGTGGCCTCGCCAATCGAAGAGCAGATCAACGGCGTCGAGGACATGCTCTACATGCAGTCGCAGGCGAATAGCGACGGCAACCTCACGACCACGGTCACGTTCAAGCTCGGCACCGATCCGGACAAAAACACGCAGCTCGTTCAAAACCGTGTAAATCAGGCTTTGCCGCGCTTGCCGCAAGACGTGCAGCGGCTTGGCGTGACCACCATCAAGTCCTCGCCGACGCTGACGATGGTGGTTCACCTGAACTCGCCTAACAACCGTTACGACATGACGTATCTGCGCAACTATGCGCTGATCAACGTGAAGGATCGGCTCGAACGCATCTCGGGTGTGGGTGAAGTGCAACTGTGGGGTTCGGGCGATTATTCGATGCGCGTATGGCTCGATCCGCAAAAGGTCGCGCAACGCGGCATGACGGCGACCGACGTGGTCAACGCCATTCGTGAACAGAACGTGCAGGTGGCGGCAGGCGTGATCGGTGGTTCGCCCACGCTGCCGAATACGCCCTTGCAACTGAACGTGAATGCACGCGGCCGCTTGCAGAACGAGTCCGAGTTCCGCGACATCGTGCTGAAGACATCGCCCGATGGTGCGGTCACGCATCTGAGCGATGTGGCGCGCGTCGAACTCGCAGCATCGGAGTATGGCTTGCGTTCCTTGCTCGACAACAAGTCGGCGGTTGCAATCGCAATCAATCAGCAGCCGGGTGCAAATTCGCTGCAAATCTCCGATGAAGTGCGCAAGACGATGAAGGAACTGCAGGCGGATATGCCTGCGGGTCTCGAGTATCAGATCGTCTATGACCCGACGCAGTTCGTGCGCTCCAGTATCGAAGCGGTAATTCATACGCTCGCTGAAGCCATCGCTTTGGTCGTGCTCGTGGTGATCGTGTTCCTGCAAACCTGGCGTGCTTCGATCATTCCGTTGCTGGCGGTGCCGGTGTCGATTGTCGGCACGTTCTCGCTGCTGCTTGCGTTCGGCTTCTCGATCAACGCGTTGTCATTGTTCGGGATGGTCCTCGCGATTGGCATCGTGGTGGACGATGCAATCGTCGTCGTGGAGAACGTCGAACGTAATATCGAAGCGGGGTTATCTGCCCGAGAGGCGACGTATCAGGCCATGCGCGAAGTGAGCGGGCCGATCATCGCAATTGCCTTGACGCTCGTGGCCGTGTTCGTGCCGCTCGCGTTCATGTCGGGCCTCACGGGTCAGTTCTACAAGCAGTTCGCGATGACCATCGCTATCTCAACGGTGATCTCCGCATTCAACTCGTTGACCTTGTCGCCCGCGCTGGCTGCGATGTTGCTCAAGGGTCACGATGAACCGAAGGACTGGCTCACGCGTGGCATGGACCGCGTGTTCGGCGGCTTCTTCCGTCAGTTCAACAAGGTCTTTCATCGCGGTTCGGATGCCTACGGCAAGGGCGTGAAGAGCGTCATCAACCGCAAGGCCGTGATGATGGTGCTGTATGCCGTGCTGCTTGCAGGTGCGGTTCTGATGGGCAAGATTGTGCCGGGCGGTTTCGTGCCCGCGCAGGACAAGGAATATCTGATCAGCTTCGCGCAATTGCCCAATGGCGCATCGCTCGACCGTACCGAAGGCGTGATCCGGCAGATGAGCGACATCGCGCTCAAGCAACCGGGCGTGGAAAGCGCGGTGGAATTTCCGGGCTTGTCGGTGAACGGCTTTACGAACTCATCGAGCGCGGGGATCGTGTTCGTGACGTTGAAGCCCTTCAAGAACCGCGTGCATGACAAGGCACTTTCCGCCAATGCGATTGCGGGTGCGCTGAATCAGAAGTATGCGGGTATCAAGGGGTCGTTCATCGCCGTGTTCCCGCCTCCGCCGGTTCTCGGGCTGGGTACACTCGGTGGTTTCAAGATGCAACTGGAGGACCGTGGTGCGCTCGGTTACGCAGCGCTTGCGGATGCGACGCAGGCGTTCATCAAGCGTGCCTCGCAGACGCCTGAACTCGGACCGACGTTCTCGAGCTATCAGATCAACGTGCCGCAGCTGAACGTCGATCTGGATCGCGTCAAGGCCAAGCAGCTTGGCGTATCCGTGACAGATGTTTTCGACACGATGCAGGTGTATCTCGGCTCGCTCTACGTGAACGACTTCAACCGCTTCGGACGCGTGTATCAAGTGCGCGTGCAGGCCGATGCCCCGTTCCGCGCGAACCCTGAAGATATCGGCTTGCTGAAGACCCGCAACGCGAATGGCGACATGGTGCCGCTCTCGTCGCTCGTCAGGGTGACGCCGACCTATGGTCCGGAAATGGTGGTGCGCTACAACGGCTACACGGCAGCTGACATCAACGGCGGTCCGGCTCCTGGCTATTCATCGGGTCAGGCGCAGGCAGCGGCGGAGCGAATCGCCGCGGAAGTGTTGCCGCGCGGGATCAAGTTCGAATGGACCGATCTCACGTATCAGCAGATTCTCGCGGGCAATGCGGCTTTGTGGGTGTTCCCGATCAGCGTGCTGCTCGTGTTCCTCGTGCTTGCAGCGTTGTATGAAAGCCTGACCCTGCCGCTCGCGGTGATCCTGATCGTACCGATGAGCATTCTGTCGGCGCTGCTCGGTGTTTGGCTTACGGATGGCGACAACAACATCTTCACGCAGATTGGTCTAATGGTGCTGGTGGGCTTGTCGGCGAAGAACGCGATTCTCATCGTGGAGTTCGCCCGCGAACTGGAGATGCAGGGACGCTCGATCGTGCAGGCCGCGATCGAAGCAAGCCGCTTGCGCTTGCGCCCGATTCTCATGACATCTATCGCCTTCATCATGGGCGTGGTGCCGCTCGTACTGTCTTCGGGTGCGGGTTCGGAGATGCGTCATGCAATGGGCGTTGCGGTGTTCTTCGGCATGCTGGGTGTCACGCTCTTCGGTCTGATGCTGACGCCGGTCTTCTACGTGATCCTGCGCAAGCTCTCGCGCACGGAGCATGTGACGGACAAGCACGGCTCGCATCCGCAGATGCGGGGTATCGGCGGCTCTTACGAGGCGCAATGAGGTCAAACATGAACAAGTTGCATATGAAACGATGGCTGGGCCTTCCGGGTTTGATGGCGGCGCTGCTGGTGGTCGCGGGCTGCTCGCTCGCGCCCACTTACGAAAAGCCGGATGTGCATGCGCCTTCCGCTTACAAGGAAACGCCGCAACGAACCAGCGATACGAGCGCGCTTGCTCCTTCGGAAACGGGCACCTGGAAAACGGCTCAACCCTCCGAAGAAATGATGCGCGGCGAGTGGTGGACCTTGTTCGATGATCCCGCGCTCAACGATCTCGAACGTCAGGCGCAGGAAGCGAACCAGAACCTCAAGGCAGCAGCGGCACGCGTGAAGGAAGCGCGCGCAATCAACCAGACTGCGCGTGCGGGTCTGTTCCCGACGCTCGATGCAGGCTTCGGTCCGACGCGTGAGAAGTTCTCGCCGGCATCGCAGTTCCTGCCGGCCGATGCCAATGTGCCTGCACAAACGTTGTGGCGTGCCCAGGCGAGCGCATTGTATGAAGTCGATTTGTTCGGCCGCGTTTCGGATTCCGTCAAGGCCGCCAACGCCGACACGCAACAAGGCGAAGCGCTTTTCCGCTCGGTGCAGTTGGCCTTGCAAGCGGACGTCGCACAGAACTACTTCAATCTGCGCGAGCTCGATGCGGAGAACGATGTCTTCACGCGCACGGTTACGTTGCGCGAGCAAGCGTTGAAACTCGTGCAGCGCCGTTTCGATGAAGGCGACATCAGTGAGCTCGATGTGGCGCGCGCCAAGTCCGAGCTCGCGACCGCGCGCTCGGATGCGATGACCGTGCAACGTCTGCGCGCATCGTCCGAGCATAGTCTTGCGGTGCTGCTCGGCAAGACGCCGGCTGAATTCAGCGTGGCGGCGAATCCGCTCAAGCCAGTGACGGTTCGCGTGCCACCGGGCTTGCCTTCAACCTTGCTTGAGCGTCGTCCTGACATTGCTGCTGCTGAACGTTCGATGGCCGCAGCAAATGCACGCATAGGCGTAGCAAAGGCTGCATTCTTCCCTTCGCTCACGTTGACGGGCGCAGGCGGCTTCGAGTCGGCAACGCTTGGCGATCTCTTCAAATGGTCGAGCAGAACATTCCTGCTGGGCCCTTTCGCGGGAACGGCGCTGAATATTCCAATCTTCGATGGCGGCCGTCGCAAGGGCAATCTTGCGAATGCACGTGCAATCTATGAAGAGGACGCTGCGAATTATCGGCAACAAGTGCTCGTTGCATTTCGTGAGGTAGAAGACAATTTGTCCGACTTGCGCATTCTCGAAGATCAGACGGCTACGCAATCGGATGCGGTCAAGGCTTCAGTGCGCGCGGCACAACTCTCGCGAACGCAGTACACGGAAGGTGCGGTCAATTATCTCGATGTGATCGATGCGGAGCGCACTGTGCTGCAATCGCAGCGTACTTCGGTGCAGCTTGCGGGAACGCAGGCGGTATCCACAGTCAACTTGATACGTGCATTAGGCGGCGGCTGGGGCGATGCGATGCCCGCGCCGGTGCCTGAGCCGAGTCTCGCGCAGAAGTAATGTGTCTTCAAGGCCCTGCAGCATGCAGGGCCTTATTGTTCGTATCGGGGAACATATGTCTTCATCCGCGGGCCATTTATCCCGGGCCTGCAAATCCCTAAAATTCTTATATGGAAATGGGAGCTAAAGATGAAAGCATTAATTGCCCGACAACTGTATCAACCAGCCGTGGTGCTGCCACTGCTGCTACTCATGCGCCTGATGGTCACCCTTGACTTCAACCTCGCGCAAGTCATGTTCGTGATGGTGTTCAAGGGTTCGCAGCAAGCGTATCAGTTTGCCATTCGCCGCACGCTGCACCGTCAGGAACACATCGGGTGCAGTCACTGCTGCTAAAGCGCTTTAGTAAATCTCCGGGACGTACATGGTTTCCGGCACGGGCTGCCGCAAATAATCCGGATTGAATACGCGCTCGGGCAGCGTAATCGCAGAGTGCTCGATCTCGTGATACGGCACCTGACTCAACAGATGATGCATGCAGTTCAGCCGCGCACGCTTCTTGTCGACGGCCTGAACCACCCACCACGGCGCTTCGGGAATGTGTGAACGCTGCAGCATGACTTCCTTAGCGGCTGTATAGGCTTCCCAGCGGCGTCGGCTTTCGAGGTCCATCGGACTCAGCTTCCACTGCTTTAGCGGATCTTCAATACGCGCCTCGAAGCGCACTTCCTGTTCGTCATCGGTAATAGAAAACCAGTACTTGATGATCTGAACGCCGCTACGCACGAGCATCTTTTCGAACTCGGGCACGGAACGGAAGAACTCTTCGTATTCGGCGTCAGTACAGAAGTTCATCACGCGTTCTACTCCCGCGCGGTTATACCAGCTTCGATCGAACAGAACGATTTCGCCGCCTGCCGGAAGATGCGATACGTAGCGCTGGAAATACCATTGCGTGCGTTCACGATTATTCGGCGCAGGCAGAGCAGCGACGCGGCACACGCGCGGGTTCAGCCGCTGCGTGATGCGCTTGATCGCACCGCCTTTACCGGCCGCATCGCGGCCTTCAAAAATCACCACGAGTCTATGGCCCGTATGCACGACCCAATCCTGCAACTTCACCAGTTCGCCCTGCAAGCGAAATAGCTCGCGGAAATAGGTCTTACGAAGCTGCCGTTCCTCGTCGGAGAACGCTGCCTCGCCATCCAGGAAGCGGTCGTCGATCTCCATTTCGAACTCTTCGTCGTAGCTGTCGATCAGGTCGGCATGGAAGCGGCGCTGCTTGTCCATCTCGTTCATTGGGGGCTCCGTGGGCGGCTTGCCGCTGCAATTTTTGCGGCGCAGATTGCTTGATTATGACTGTATTAGAAGGCAATCATATGACGGCGTATGCAACGCTTTGCGCGTTTAGTGCATCAAGGGCAAATTGTCGAGGTCGCTTACGCCGTTAGAATGTTGCGATATTTCAGTGGCATTGCGATGGCAACTTTCCCTTCCGAGGCCAAGACACGATGAATCAAACCTCAAGCGCGATTCCAATTTTCGACGCCGAACGCACCGCGCAGCTCGTTCCTTATGACCGCCTGGTCGACACGCTCGCCGCCACCATGCTCGATTACGCGGCGGGCCGCATCGTCAGTCCGGAGCGCATGGTGGTGCCGCTTGCGCGAGGTGGGATCATGTTGTCGATGCCTGCAAGCGCGGCGGACTTGGCCATGCACAAGCTCGTCAACGTGTGCGCGGGTAACGGTGCGCTTGGTTTGCCCACGATTCACGGACAGGTCACCGCATTCGATGCCGTCACCGGCGTGCCGCAATTCATGCTCGACGGCCCTACTGTAACGGGGCGCAGAACGGCGGCGGTATCGATGCTCGCTATCCGCGCTCTAAGCGCGCAGCCGCCGAAACAGGTGCTGGTGATAGGTACGGGCAAGCAGGCGGCCTACCATGCGGAGGCGATCGCGAGCGTTTATCCCGATGCATCGATCATCGTCCAGGGGTCGCGAACCGAGCGTGCGAATGCCTTTTGCAAGGCCCACGCAGCGGCTTCGCCAAAGCTAGCGGCGCTTGAAAGCTCAAACATTCCTGAAGCTGTCGATGTCGTCATCACCGCGACCACCAGCAAGCAGCCTGTCTATACGCTGCCGGCGCGAGCAGATCGGTTGGTCATCGGTGTTGGCGCCTTTACGCCTGATGCGGCAGAAATAGCGCCGGGCACTATCGATTCAAGCGCTTTGTATGTCGATGACCCGGCGGGGGCGCGCCATGAAGCGGGGGATTTCATCCTTGCTGGTGTGAAATGGGAAAACGTCAATCCACTTGCACAAGCAATCACGGCGAGCGTGCAAAACGAACGCCCGATCGTATTTAAGTCCGTCGGATGCGCGGCATGGGATCTCGCTGCATGTCGAGTTGCTAGAGCTTTATTGTTAGACAAAAATAACAGCGCTAATTAAGGCGCGAGCTGGCTTGGAACGGTCCTTGCTGAATGTCTGTTCAATCGAAAGCTGGCGCAAGCGCCTTGGCACCCAAATGAACAGACCCATGAATAGCCGATACGACACCAGATGGACGCCCGGTTTTCCCGCGCGCAACGACGGGAATGATGGATCAGGCGGTGCGTCCGCACAGCCTAACGCGGCGCCGCCGGCTGCTTACTTTATCTCCGTGCTGGAGCTTGCGACTGGCGAGAAGCTGGGCAATGACGAACGCTTACGCGCCGTCGCCATGCTTGAATCGCAGTTTGGCGAGGGACGTCCACGTACGCTTAAGGAGGCCGTGCGCATTTGTGCCGGAGCCATCGATTCATCGACATTGCAGCGAATGGCGCGTGGCGCTAAGGCTTAGGAAGGCCTTAGCGAGCGACGCAATTCGTTCACGGTCTTGTAAGACAGGCGGCTCTTATTTAACCGTCTGAATCACTTCGAAGCCTTCGAATTCCGGGTGGCCTAAGTAAAGCTGCCTGGTTTCTCCGCCCGCATTGCGATGCGCGGCGCGAAATGCATCCGACTGAGTCCACTGTTCGAACGCAGCATGGTTTGTCCAGATCGTGTGACTCGAATAGAGGACATGGTCATCCCGCGTCGGTCCCTTTAGCAGATGGAACTCCACGAAGCCCGGCACTTCCTTGAGGTGCGTGTCACGGCTTGTCCAGAGATGTTCGAAATCGGCTTCCGCGCCTGGAACGATCTTGAAGCGGTTCATGGCAATGTACATGTCGATATGGCTCCTTGGTTTTAGGCATTCGAAAAATAATCAGGCCTTTGACAGTTCGACCAGCGTCCTGAAGCCGCCGAAGAACATGCGTTTGGGATCGAACGGCGGTTCGCCGTTTTCCATCATGCTCTTAAGGCGCGAGTCTTCCATTACTTTGGCGTTGACGGCGTCACGTTGTTCGCGCGATTCATAGACGATCCACGAGAAGACCACCGTTTCGCCTTCCTTGAGCTGTACGCTTCGAGGGAACGAGGTGAGCTCGCCTGGCTTAACATCGTCGGCAATACATTCGACAAACTGCAGCGCGCCATATTCCAGCCATATTTTGCCCGCTGCATCGGCCATGCTGCGATACGCGTCGACCTTGTCGATCGGCACTGGTACGACGAAACCATCCACATAGTGCGCCATTGCTGTCTCCTTTGAGCGAACCAGTCGCTGCTTGCTTTGAGCACCGAGCGGCCATCTAAGTTCAGGAGGGCACGTTTGTCCATTTGCCTTCCGCGAACTTGAGCAAGACGGACGATAGCGGCGCGAGATCCATCTTGAGTATCGACGACAACGGTTCGTCGCGCACGATACAGAGCGCCGCCTTCATGACGATGGCGTGCGTTACGACTATGCAGCATTCGTGCTCCGTATTCGAAGCAAGCCCCTCGAGCGCTTTCTCAACGCGCTTTGACAGCATTGCCACGCTCTCGCCGCCATGCGGCCTTGCATGGGGATCGGAAAGCCATGCCGCAACGTCTTGAGGCTCGCGCTCACTAATCTCGCGAATGGAACGACCGCGCCATTCTCCATAGTCGATATCGTCGAATGCGACATCGATCGAAAAAGCTGTCGTGATCCAAGCCGCTGTTTCGCAAGCAGCGCGGGCCGGGCTGGATGTGACGCGGCTTGGCTCGCCCGGGACATCGAGCGTGCATTTAGCCTGTTCGACAGGCTCGTCGCCTTGCGGAAAACGCCCGCTTTTCATGGCATGCGTGGCGGCGTGGCACAGCAAAATCAATGTCGATTGCATAGGCTTTAGCTCATGGTCGTTTTACTTTGCCGGCAATCATCATAGAATGGCAAGCTTGCAGTGCGAGGAAGCCGGTGGAAGCCCGGCACGGTCGCGCCACTGTATGCGGTTCGCGCTAAGAGCGCGATGCCGCGAGTCAGACCCCGCTGCATGCTCTTCGTCTATCGGGACGCGCTTTTCCCTGGAGAAATTTCAATGAATATGTCCAACGCGCCGGCTTTTTCCGCTGGTATTGCAACGCCCGCTAACGATGCACCGGTCCCCATTCCGGTGCGTGAGGTCCTTCCTTGGACCGTTTTTATCGGCCTCGTTCTGCTGATCGCGATTTATTTCGTCGGCGCCGAGCAAGGTGCAACGTCCATTATCTCGGGCATGTACGTCCACGAATTCGTTCACGATGGCCGACACTTGCTCGGCTTTCCGTGCCATTGAGGACGGAGCATGATTCGCAACTTGCTTATACGCGGCATGGTCGCGGGACTCGTCGCGGGCCTGATCGGCTTTGGCTTTGCGCGCGGCTTCGGCGAACCTTCAGTTGCTCGGGCTATCGCGTTCGAAGAACAGCACGAGCATGCACAAGCGCCCGCACACGATCATCACGATGAAGCGGCGGCAGCGCAATCGCATAGTCATGGTGATGATGAAGAACTCGTTAGCCGGGACACGCAAGCGGGTTTGGGCTTACTAACGGGCGTGGTGGTGTTCGGCACGGCTTTAGGCGGTATTTTCTCGCTGATCTTTGCCTTGGCTTATGGGCGGCTCGGCTCGTTGCATGCGCGCGGAACGTCGGTTTTGCTTGCGCTCATTGGTTTCGTTAGCGTTGCGCTCGTGCCGTTCATCAAATATCCCCCAAACCCGCCCGCCGTGGGCAATGCCGAAACCATCGGTCCGCGTACGGCGCTTTTCTTCGGCATGGTGGCGATATCAATCGTCGGCGCGGTGTTCGCGGTCTATGCGCAGCGACGCTTGCAGGCGCGTCGCGGCAACTGGAACGCGGCGCTTATTGCGGCGGCTGGTTATGTCGTCCTGATGGTTATCGCGCAAGTGGCACTGCCTTCTGTCGACGAAGTACCCGCCGACTTTTCCGCGTCGTTGTTGTGGAATTTCAGGCTGACTGCCGTCGGTATCCAGGCATTGATCTGGGCAACGCTTGGACTGCTCTTCGGCGCGCTTGCGTCACGTGAACTCGAGCGTCCGGCCGCGCGTCGCATGGCCGCTGCCTGAATCGAATGCTCGATGGATGTCAAAAGGCCCGCGTCGCTTGAGCACGAGCGCGGGCCTTCGTTCATTGCGAGGCCGCGCGCCGCTCAAGCAACTGGTCGAACAACGCGAGCTTCGCGTGATCGTCCATCGTTCTAAAGAATTTAATTTCCTCGCGGCTTCTAAAGCATCCCGCGCACAGGCCGCTCGATGCATCGAGCTTGCACACGCCGGTGCACGGCGAGCCGATTGGTTCCTGCGCGCTGGCGCGTCCGATCATCTCGGCGAGATCGCGTGGCCCGATTTCGGTCGGTGTCGTCATAGCGCTTCGCCGCGAAAGAGCGCAGCCATTGCCGCAGGATTCGAGGGCCAGTAAGCGTGCATGTAAGTGGCCGTTATCGCGCCATGACGATAAAGCGCTTCGCCCTGCGCACCGGTCGTTGCGTGCGTGGCTGTCGTGAAAGGCTGCATCGATGTCTTGAGCGTCGAATAGTGAAAGGTGTGGCCGGTGAGCGGACCGTGGGCGGTGTCGACTCGTTGCATCGCCAGCCGCGAAAGACGGCGTTGCATGGTGGCGTCGCCGGGAAGGGCGCTTAGCATTGAATGACGATTGCCTTCGACATCCGTCAGTGCGTCGAGCAGGTAGAGCATACCGCCGCATTCCGCGACTACCGCGCAATTGCGCGCGATATGTTCTCTTATCGAAGCGCGCGTGCACGCATTGGAAGCAAGCGTCGCGGCGTGAAGCTCGGGGTAGCCGCCGGGCAAGTAGAGCGCATCGACATGAGCGGGTACGGGCTCATCCGCTAGCGGGGAAAAATAGCTGACGCTTGCGCCCGATGCCTTTAGCAAATCGACATTCGCGGGATAAATAAATGAAAACGCGGCGTCCCGCGCGATCGCAATGTGCAATCCGTCGAGAAGACGCGGCAGTGCACTTAGCGTGATGTCGTCGTCGAAGCGAACGTGCGGCGGCAAATCGGCAAGCGTGGTCGCGGCAATGGCATCGGCGGCGCGGTCGAGACGCGCATCCAGGTCCGCCACTTCCCGCGCTTGAGTAAGGCCGAGGTGACGTTCGGGTAGCGCGATATCGTCCGCGTTCGAAAAATGACCGCAATAGCGCAGCCCTTCGGGGATGGCTTCGGCCAGCATCTGTGCATGGCGCGCAGACGCCACGCGATTTGCAAGCACGCCATGAAACGGCACATCGGGCCGATAACGCGCAAGTCCGAACGCAAGCGCGCCGAAGGTTTGCGCCATGCCATGCGCGCCGATTACCGCAAGCACTGGCACATTGAACGCAGCGGCGAGATCGGCGCTGCTCGGCGTGCCATCGAAGAGGCCCATTACGCCTTCGATCAAAATAAGGTCGGCTTCCTTGGCGGCCGCGGAAAGCATCGCGCGGCACGCTTCCAGTCCGACCATCCAAAGATGCAGCGAATAAACGGGCGACCCGCATGCCCGCTCGAGAATCATCGGATCGAGAAAATCCGGCCCGGTCTTGAAGACGCGCACGCGCCTGCCTTGCCGCGTGTGATGACGTGCAAGCGCGGCCGTCACCGTGGTCTTGCCTT
Source organism: Caballeronia sp. LZ003 (assembly GCF_031451465.1). NCBI lineage: Bacteria > Pseudomonadati > Pseudomonadota > Betaproteobacteria > Burkholderiales > Burkholderiaceae > Caballeronia > Caballeronia sp. LZ003. The sequence goes on from NZ_JARUXJ010000004.1 coordinate 546,013, forward strand.
GATGCGACGCGCTCGCGCCGATGAAGAGTGCGGGACAGTCTGCCATTGCGTCAGAACTCGACGCCGCGTTGCGCCTTGACGCCCTGCTCGCGATAAGGGTGCTTTACGAGGCGCATTTCGGTGACGAGATCGGCTATTTCTATGAGCTCATCGGCCGCGTGTCGTCCCGTCACGACGACATGCAGCATGGCCGGCCGTGCTTTGAGCACGCCGAGTACTTCCTCAAGCGGCAAATATTCGTACTTGAGCACGGCATTGAGCTCGTCGAGTACGACCATCTGATACTCGCCGCTTTGGATCATGCGTCGTGCTTCGTCCCATCCCTTGCGCGCCGTGGCGATATCCGCCTCGCGATTTTGCGTGTTCCACGTATAGCCATCGCCCATCGTCACGAAATCGCAATGCGCGATTGCGCCAAGGAAATCGCGTTCCGACGTATGCAGCGCGCCTTTGATGAATTGCACCACGCCGAGTTTCATGCCGTGCCCGAGCACGCGCATGGCCATGCCGAATGCAGCGGTGGTCTTGCCTTTGCCGTTGCCGGTATTGACGATCAACAGGCCCTTTTCATGGTCGGCGGCGGCCTGCTTTTTCTCATGGCCTTCCTTGCGCCGCTGGGTCATGCGCAAATGCGATTCGGTATCGGTTTTCATGCTTGTTTCTTCGATGGTGTCTCTGCAATAGCGACCGTCACGCCGCCCGCGATAGTCTTATGCACGACGAGCCGGCCGCCGCTGGCAATGAGCGCGCAAGGCTCGCATACGCCGTCGACATTCAAATGCCGCCTTGCCTGCGATAAGAATTCCCCAGGCGCGCGCTCGATTTGATCGGCGCTAAAGAAATCCACGCGCAATTGATGACGCTCGCAAAATGCGAGCAATCCTGCTTCGTCTTTCTTAGCGTCGATGCTTGCCACGCTGGCGATATCGGCAAATGCGAGCGTGCCAAGCGCACCACGCACAGCGCGTTCTATTGCTTCGGCGCTTACGCCGCGGCGGCAGCCGATGCCGATGACGAGCGCGGCGCTCATGCTAAACGAAGCCAATTCATGGAGGTCGACTTGAAAAGCCTTAAGGCGGAGGAAAGATACCATACCGGACGCTTAGGCAGGCACCATGCTTTCTTGACGCCTAACCCCGCTAGCCCTAGACTTTCAATAGTTCAGGTGCTCGCGCGCCAAGTCTTTAGCGCGCAGTTGAACGGGAAACAGGAAGCGCGCGTTCAGGCGAACGCAAGCCAACCTGTGCTGCCCCCGCAACGGTAAGCGAAAGCCACGCATGACATGCGCGGCAAGCCGGTTTCAAAGCCACTGTGCTAGGCGTTCAAAGCGTCCGGCGCGGGAAGGCGAAGCGGCTATTTTCGTCAGCCCGGATACCGGCCAGAATTACCGAAGGGATTTCCTTAGCCGCGGGGTTGCGGCGTATCCCCAGATCCACCGAGTCGTGCGCTTTTCCATGTCCATGCCGCTGCAAAGGTCGAATAGACCGCATCGCGCACACCATCACGCATAGGGCGCACGCATCAATCAAGCACGGAGCAACGATGCAAACGCGCAAGATCCCCGTCACGGTCGTGACCGGCTTCCTCGGCAGCGGCAAAACCACGCTGATGCGGCACATTCTTTCGAACGCGCAGGGCAAGCGCATCGCGGTCATCGTCAACGAATTCGGCGAGCTCGGTATCGATGGAGAAATTCTCAAGGGCTGCGGCATCGGTTGCGACGACGAAGCAGGCTCCGCCGAACGCAATCTCTATGAACTCGCGAACGGTTGCTTGTGTTGCACCGTGCAGGAAGAGTTTTATCCGGTGATGGAGCAACTGCTTGAACGGCGCGACAGGATCGATCACGTGTTGATCGAAACGTCCGGGCTTGCCTTGCCCAAGCCGCTCGTGCAGGCCTTCAACTGGCCGTCCATCAAGAACGCCTTCACCGTGGACGCGGTCGTTACCGTGGTCGACGGTCCGGCTGCGGCAAGCGGTCAGTTCGCGGCAAATCCCATCGCCGTCGATGCGCAGCGCAAGGCCGATCCGAATCTCGATCACGAATCGCCGTTGCATGAGTTGTTTGAAGACCAACTGTCGTCGGCGGATCTCGTCATCGTCAACAAGACCGATCTCATGGATGCCGCCGCGTTGAGCAAGGTCGATGCGCTCGTGCGCCCCGAGATTCCGCCCGAAGTGAAGATCGTTCCCGCGCAGATGGGCAAACTCGACGTGCATGCGCTGCTCGGCTTGCAATCCGCATCGGAAGAGACCATTCATCTGCGGCACGACCATCATGGCTCGCCCGACGAAGACGGTCATGCGGATCATCATCACGACGAGTTCGATTCCGTGGTGGTCGCAGCGGATGTCGAGTCGCGCGAACAGCTGCTTGCGGCACTGCACGTGCTGGTGGAAAGGCACACGATTTACCGTGTGAAGGGCTTCGCGGCGTTGCCGGGTGCCGCCATGCGGCTCGTCGTGCAAGGCGTGGGGCGACGCTTCGACAGTTACTTCGACAGGCGCTGGAACGAGGGCGAGGCATCGAGTCGCTTCGTGCTTATCGGCGAGGACCTCGACCGCGAAACGCTGCAACGTGCTTTCGTTTCCGCGTTGCAGACCTTACCCGTGCAGGCCTGAGCGATGCATCTGCTGCGCACGACTCCGGGAGGCTTCGTCGACGACGCAGCAGGCGTGATGCGGATCGAGCAGACGCGCGCGCCCATTGTCGTGCTCAGTTCGGCCGATACCACGCTCGCGCTGCTCGCAAGCGTCTTTCCGCGTCTCGGCCCCGGCTTTCCGGAAGTGCGGCTCGCAAATCAATCGTTCCTGCGCCAGAACGCTTCGGTCGACTTTTATGTCGACGACATTCTGCGTCATGCAAAGGTCGTCATCGTCGATCATCTCGGCGGCGAATCGTATTGGCCCTACGGTATCGAGCGTCTCGTCGCTTTGGCAAAGCGCGAAAAGCAAATGCTCGCCATGTTTTCGGGCGATCTTGCGGAAGACCCGAATCTCATCGGCAAGAGTACGGCCGATGCCGCGTTCTGCCGCGACCTGTCGCGCTATTTACGTGAAGGCGGCGCGCGCAATGCCGAAGAGTTTCTACGCGCCATTGCGCATCGCGCGTTCGGTTGGGGACGCGAAGCGCACGCGCCGAGCGCGTTGCCCGCGGTCGCGATCTATCACCCCGAGCGCGAAAGCGCTTCTAGCGACGATTGGCGCGAACGCTGGACCGAAGGCGCGCCGGTGGTTGCCATTCTTTTCTATCGCGCGCACCTTCAATCAGGCAACACCGCTGTGTTCGATGCATTCATCGAAGCGCTCGAACGCGAGGGCATGAATCCGCTGCCCATTGCGATTGCATCGCTCAAGGAAAGTCTGAGCCGCGAAGTAGTGGAGCGTTTGTGCGCGCAGCATGGTGCATCGCTCGTGCTCAATACCACGGCGTTCGCTGCGGGCGTGATCGGAGAAAGCGAAGCATTCGAAGTGGCCGGCGATGCGCCCGTGATGCAAGTGATCTTGAGCGGGGGCAATCGCGATGACTGGCAGAAGGACAATCAAGGCCTGAATTCGCGCGATGTCGCCATGCACGTGGCGCTCCCCGAGGTGGATGGCCGTATCATCACGCGAGCGGTGAGCTTCAAGGGGCTTGCTTATCGATGCCCGCATACGCAGGTCGACGTGGTGCGTTATCAAGCCGATACCGAGCGCATGCGCTTCGTCGCCGAACTCAGCGCGCGCTGGTGCAAGCTCAGACATACGCCGAACGAGCGCAAGCGCATCGCGCTCGTCTTGGCGAATTATCCGGCGAGCGAAGGGCGCATTGGCAACGGCGTGGGACTGGACACGCCGGCATCGGCCATCAACATTTTGCAGTTGCTCGAACGTCAAGGCTATCGCTTAGACCAGATTCCCGAACATGGCGATGCGCTCATCAAAGCGCTTACACGAGGCGTGACGAACGACCCTGTCGTGCGCGATCTTCGCCCGGCCCTGCAAAGTCTTGCGCTCGAAGATTATCTCGATGCCTATCGCGCGTTGCCGCTGGATGCACGGCAAGCACTGGAAAAAACATGGGGCGCGCCTGAAGACGATCCGACGATACGGCGCGGCCGCTTCATGATTGCAGGCTTGCGTTGCGGTGAAGTGTTCATCGGCATTCAGCCTTCGCGCTCGCGCGAGCGCAACGATTATGCGAGCTATCACGATGCCGAGCTCGTGCCGCCGCATGCGTATCTCGCGTTTTATTTTTGGTTGCGCTTGCGTTTCCAGGCCGATGCGCTCGTGCATGTCGGCAAGCATGGCAACCTCGAATGGCTGCCGGGCAAGAGCGTTGCGTTGTCAGCATCGTGCTGGCCCGATCTCATTCTCGGTCCCATGCCGCATCTCTATCCGTTCATCGTGAACGATCCGGGCGAGGGCAGTCAGGCCAAGCGTCGCGCGCAGGCGGTCATCATCGACCATCTGATGCCGCCGCTCACGCGTGCCGAAAACTATGGGCCGCTGCAGGATCTCGAACGACAAGTGGACGAATACTACGAAGCGCTCATGGTCGATACGCGCCGCGCGAAGCTGCTGCGCAAGTCCATCCTCGCGAACATCGTCGAGAACAGATTGCATGAGGAACTCGGGCTCGACGCACCGGGCGACTTGCAGGGTGAAGACACACTGCTTACGCGTGCCGATGCCTATCTGTGCGAACTCAAGGAAGCGCAGATACGCGATGGCTTGCATGTGTTCGGCGTATCGCCCGAAGGCGTGCAAAGGCGCGATACGCTGCTCGCATTGGGCCGTTTTCCGACCGGCGACGGACGCGGCGCGAATGCAAGTCTCATCACGGCCATGGCGCGCGATCTCGCGCTCGGTGAAGCGTTCGATCCGCTCGATGCCGACTGGGCGGCGCCATGGAATGGACCTCGCCCCGACGCGCTTCAAAACGCGGTCGACGCGCCTTGGCGGCATCATGGCGATACACGCGAACGCCTCGAATCGTTAGCGTTGCAACTATTTCAAGGCGATGCCGAATCGCCGGGGCCGCAAACGACGCTGGTGCTCGAACGCTTGCAAGGCGATGTGCTCGCGCGTCTTGACGCGTGTGGTCCGCAAGAGCTCGAGCAACTGAAGCGCGGGCTCGAGGGCCGCTTCGTGCCGCCTGGTCCGAGCGGTTCTCCATCGCGCGGCAGACCGGACGTGTTGCCTACCGGACGCAATTTTTATTCGGTCGACACACGCGCGTTGCCGACGCAAGCCGCGTGGTCCATCGGCCTCAAGTCGGCCAATCTGCTGGTGGAAAGACACGTGCAGGACCACGGCGATTTCCCGCGCGCCATCGGCCTTTCCGTGTGGGGCACGGCGACCATGCGCACTGGCGGCGACGATATGGCCCAGGCGTTCGCACTGATCGGCGTACGGCCGAAGTGGGCGGCGGGAAGCAATCGCGTGACGGACTTCGAGATACTGCCAATCTCCATCTTCAACCGGCCGCGTATCGACGTTACCTTGCGCGTATCGGGGTTCTTTCGCGACGCCTTCGCCAATCTCATGCATCTTTTCGATGCGGCGGTGCAAGCCGTCGCCGAGCTCGAAGACGAGTCCGAGGATATCAATCCGATTCGCGCGCGCGTCATGCGTGAGCGCGATGAACTGATCGGTCGCGGTATGAATGCGAAAGAAGCGCGGCAACGTGCAGGCTGGCGCGTGTTCAGCACGAAGCCGGGCGCATATGGCGCGGGCTTGCAGGAGCTGATCGATGCGAAGCAATGGCAGAGCGACGCCGATCTCTCGGCCGCGTATCAAAGCACGGGAGGCTATGCGTATTCGCAGGCGCAAGACGGCGTGGATGCGCGAGCGAGCTTCGGCACGCGGCTTTCCGCGCTCGATGTCGTGCTTCAGAATCAAGATAACCGCGAGCACGATCTGCTGGACTCGAACGACTACCATCAGTTTCAGGGCGGCATGGTCGCGGCCGTGCGTTATCTTTCGGGCCTGCAACCGCAGGCGTATAACGCGGATCATAGCAATCCCGCCGCGCCGCGCGTGCGGACCTTGAACGAAGAGATTGCACGCGTGGTGCGCTCGCGCGTGGTCAATCCAAAATGGATCGACGGCGTCAAGCGTCACGGCTACAAAGGCGCATCCGAACTCGCTGCAACGGTGGATTATCTCTATGGATACGACGCCACGGCGCGTGTCGTATCGGATCATCAATACGCGCTCGTTACCGACGCTTACGTGAACGACGCAGACACGCGCGAGTTCATCACGCAGCACAATCCTCACGCGCTCCAATCGATATGCGAGCGTCTGCTCGAAGCCATGGAGCGCGGTTTATGGCAAGAGCCGGGCGGCTATCGCGCTGACGTGACGCGCCATTTGCTCGATGTCGAACAGCAACTCGAAGGCCGACAGACTTGAACCCGAACGACGCTGATTTTCCGGTGTTTCCCTTTACCGCGCTCGTCGGGCAGGAGGCCTTGCAGCAGGCGCTCGTGCTCGCGGCTATCGATCCGGCGCTTGGCGGCGTGCTCGTCAGCGGCCCACGCGGAACGGCGAAGTCCACTGCCGCACGCGCCCTTGCCGAGCTATTGCCCGAAGGCCGGCTCGTCACGCTGCCGCTCGGCGCAAGCGAAGAGCAGTTGATCGGCACGCTCGATATTCAAAGCGCCTTGCGCGACGGCGGCGTGACCTTTTCGCCGGGCTTGCTTGCAAAAGCGCATCTCGGCGTGCTCTATGTCGATGAAGTGAATCTGCTGCCCAACCCGCTCGTCGATCAGTTGCTGGATGTCGCGGCAAGCGGCGTGAACGTCATCGAGCGCGATGGTATTTCGCATCGGCATGAAGCGCGTTTCGTATTGATCGGCACGATGAATCCCGAAGAAGGCGAATTGCGTCCGCAATTGCTCGATCGCTTCGGGCTCGCGGTCGAATTGAACAATTGCTTCGATGCGAGCGTGCGGCAACGGATCGTCAAGGCACGCCTCGCGTTCGATATGGATGCTGAAGCATTCTGCGCACGCCATGCCGATGCACAGTCCGCGCTAGCAGAACGCATTCATGCAGCACGTGCCGTGCTATTCGCGCTCGATCCGGACGACGCGGTGCATGCGCGCGTGAGCGCGCTTTGCATCGCCGCTCACGTGGATGGCTTGCGCGCCGATCTCGTGATGCTGCGTGCGGCGAGAGCGCTCGCGGCATTCGAAGGCGCGAGCAACGTGCAGACGCTTCATGTCGATCGCGTGGCCGACGCCGTGCTGAAGCATCGACGACGCGAGGCCGATGCATCGCAAGGCGAAGCGCCGCAGCAGCCCGCCCCGCGCGATACCGGCAGCACGAATGAAAGCGATTGGGGCTACATGCCGCCCGAGCCAGCAGGCACGGCGAAGGTCAAGCAAGTCAGACCGCTTGCCGCAAAAAAAGCCTGAGCCATCGGAGACACGAAGCGGATGCTCAAGAGCATCGTCTTCGATGGCGTGAAGCGCGGGCACGCGGTCGCATGACCGGTCGCGAAGGCGATGAAAGCACCACGCTCGACTGGATATCGACGCTACGCGCGAAACTTGCCGAGCGTCTCGATGCACGGCATCTTCGCTATCGACGTGTGCAGGGCGAAGCGGCGTCGTTGCATTGCTTTCTTCTCGATTGCTCGGGATCGATGCTCACGGGTGAACGGCTCGCGCGTGCCAAGGGCTTGTTGATTGCGTTGTTCGATCGGGCTTATCGCGAGCGTTCGGAAATTGCGCTCGTATGTTTCGGTGGCGGGCGTGCGGAAGTGCGTCGTCAGCCGGGCGCCGCGCATTGGTGGAACGAGCGCTGGGTGAGTCCTATCGGTGGCGGTGGTGGCACGCCGCTGGCGTTGGGTCTTTCGAGTGCGCAGACCGTGCTTGCACGAGCCGCGCGTCGAAGACCCGCGCAGCGTCGCTGGCTATGGGTGCTGACCGATGGCCGCACGAACGAGACGCCCGCGCCGCCGCAGTGCGCGGACCGCGTCGTGCTAGTGGACTTCGATGAAGGGCAATTCGGAGTCGGGCAAGCGAGCAGGTTGGCGCTACGCTGGGCGGCGGAGTACTTTCATGCGAGCGAACTGAGCGCGGACTTGCGATAGCCTGCCCGTGTCATTCATACCATCGCGGCGTATAAACCCATGCGCCATCGCCGATCATGCGCGTGGTCGATGATCCGACGATCACCATCGTTCGCATGTCCACCATCGTGCTGTCCAACTCGCCAAGCGTCATGATGCGAAGCGTCTCGCCCGCGCGTCCCACATCGCGCCCGAGCACGACCGGCGTTTTGGCATCGCGATGCTGCTTCACGATTTCGATCGCGCGATCGAATTGCCAGGGCCGTGCCTTCGATAGCGGGTTGTAGAACGCCATGACGAAATCGGCCTGACCCGCATGCGCTATGCGTTTCTCGATGACGCCCCACGGCTTCAGATTATCCGATAGCGACAAAACGCAGAAGTCATGGCCGAGCGGTGCGCCCGCACGCGCCGCCGTGGCAAGCGACGCCGATACGCCCGGCACGATCTCGAGTTTCACGGCATGCCATGACGCGTTCGCTTCCTTGTCGAGTGCTTCGAGCACGGCTGCCGCCATGGCGAACACGCCCGGATCGCCCGACGATACGACCACGACCCTGCGTCCCGCGCTTGCCAGTTCGAACGCATGTCGCGCGCGCTGCAACTCTTCGCGATTGTCCGTCATATGCGCGCGTTGATCGGCGCGAAACGGGCCTGCCATGCGCACGTAGGTTTCGTAACCGAGCACGTCTTCTGCGACATGGAGCGCGGCTTTTGCGGCGGGCGTCATCATCTCGGAGCTGCCGGGACCGAGACCGATCACGGTCAACGTGCCGCGTGCACGGCCTATCGCCTGCGCATCGACGGGCGCGTTGGCGACGTGCAATGCAACGTCGCCGTTGTGCGAAACATCGAAAGGCGGGGCGTTGCTGAAACGCAGTGGCACGTCGAGCGCGTGCGCGGCATCGGCAAGACGTTGCGATGTCATTGCGTGCGTGGGCGCGACCAGCACAGCGAGTGCGAGCGGCGCGAGGCTTCGTGCTTGAAGTGTCTTGCGTACGCATTCGGCTACATCGCCGATCGTCGCGTCATCTTCGATCCATGCAATCACACAACGTGGATGAATCACGAGACTGTGTTCATCGTGGGCGCTTTCGGGCGTGATGCGGATGGCGCGCAACGCATCGTCGGCGCGAGGAAGGGCTGCCTGATCGAGCCACGGTGCGTGGCCTTCCACGCGCGTCGTTGCTCCGCCAAGCAAGTCGGACACGAAGCGCTTGCCGCGTTCGATATCCGCCAGTACGTAGCCTTCGGGCGGCGCGAGCAGACATTGACCGAAGCGTAATTCGCCGCTCGTCGTGATGGCCGGTACGATACCGAGCATCTGGCCGATATCACGCGCAAGCATGTTCACGCCGCTCATGCCGCCGAGCAGCGGCACGACCGCGCTGCCGTCCTGCGCGACAGCGAGCACCGGCGGCTCCGCGCCCTTATCCGCAAGCGACGCTGCCAGCGCGCGAATTACGATGCCTGCTGAACACAGCGCGACGATTGGCGAGCCTGCCGCATAGAGTGCCCGCACGTGCGCGCCGAAGTCGTCGAAGGAGACGTCCACGTTCACGCGACTAGCGAGTCCATGAACGAGCGATCCCGGACGACACGCCTGAATCTTGCGCGCGATAGTCAGCGCACCGTTGCCGAGCACGACGATGGCAAGCGGCTTCGCTAAGTCTATGCGCTCCATTTCGTCCCCGGCACGACCAGCAGCGAGAAGTAGGGCGATGCCATTGGATCGACTTCGTTCAGCGGCACGATGCGTTGATTCGCCATCGTCGCGCGTTCCACATACAACGCGCGTTTGTCGAGCCCGAGTTCCGCCAGCACACGACGCACTTTGTCGAAGTTGCGGCCGAGCTTCATGATGACGGCGGCATCGCTCGTCGCCAGCTTTCGTTTTAGTTCGGCTTCCGAAAGAACGCCCGAAAGCACCGCAAGGCTCTGATTACGATAAACCAGTGGCACGCCAAGCACTGCGACGCCGCCCAGCATCGAACAGACGCCGGGCACGACTTCTGCCTCGAAGCGCGCGGCAAGGCGATCATGCAGATACATGTACGAGCCGTAGAAGAACGGATCGCCTTCGCAGATCACCGCCACGTCGCGGCCGGCTTCGAGATGATCCGCAATGGCGAGCGCGCATTCATCGTAGAACGCGCTGATGATCGTCTCGTAGCAAAGCGGCGGTTCGAGCGCTTCGGTCGTCACGGGATAGACGAGCGGCAAGCGCGTCTGCGTGTCTTCGAGATGAGATTCGATGATGCCGAACGCGTTGCCCTTCTTCCCCTTCGCGACGAAATACGCGACCACGGGCGCCGCCTTGAGCAGCTTCAACGCCTTCACCGTGATGAGATCGGGATCGCCCGGACCGACGCCCAGGCCATGGAGTCTTCCGCTCATCACTCGGCCTCCGATGCGAGCGCATTCACGGCGGCCGCCGCCATCGCGCTGCCGCCGCGTCGTCCGAGCAACGCGACGAAAGGAATGCCACGGCTGTCGGCGGCAAGCATGGCTTTCGATTCCGCCGCGCCGATAAAGCCCACTGGAAAGCCGAGGATGAGCGCGGGCTTCGGTGCGCCGTCGTCGATCATGTCGAGTAGATGAAAGAGCGCGGTGGGCGCATTGCCGATTGCGACGATCGCACCCGCAAGATCGGGCCGCCAGAGTTCGAGTGCGGCAGCGGAGCGCGTGTTGTGCATCGCACGGGCGCGTTCCGGCACGGAGGCATCGCCGAGCGTGCAGATCACGCGATTATTCGCGGGAAGGCGCGCGCGCGTGATGCCTTCGGCGACCATGCGCGCATCGCAGAGAATGGGCGCGCCGCTCACGAGCGCTTCACGGCCCGCGATACCGGCATCGCACGAGAAGCGCAGGTCATCGACGATATCGATCATGCCGCACGCATGAATCAGCCGCACGGCGAGCTTTTCGAGGTTGGCGGGAATGGCGGCGAGGTCGGCTTCGGCGCGAATCGTCGCGAACGATTGCCGGTAAATCTCCGCACCGTCGCGGATATAGTCAGACATCGGCATGACTCCGGGCGAGCCATGCGGCCGCCTCTTCGATGAGGAGGTTATGGGCGATCACGTGTGTGCCTCGAAGCACGTCGTAGCGGCCGGGCGCAACGGCAACGAGCGTGTTTTTGACGGGATGCGCCGCCGCACAAAAGCGCTCGCAGCCGCTCAGATGCGCGTGCGCATGCGCATGCGCGGGCAGCAAGGCGGCTAAACGATGCGCGTCCGCTTTCGTATCGGCACGGCTTTTCGCGCAGCCCGAAGAACCCGCGCATGCGATCAGACGCGCGAACGGATCGCGTGGATCGGTGGCGAGGCCAAGCGCGCGAAGGGCGTCGACGACATGCGTCATGCGATTCGCGTGCACGTCCGGCAGCAACACGCTTTGCCAGGGCGTCATCACGACGCGTTCTTCGGCGAGATCGGCGATTGCGTGAAGCGTATTAGCATCGAGGCGGCCGAGCGGCGCTTGCGCGCCGACATAGTCCGCATGCGCGCCGAGTCGTAACGTTGCATCGGAAGGCGCGCGACGCCATGACTGAAGTGCGGCGTCGTGCTGTGTTTCGAAGTCGAGGGCATGGAGAAAGCCCGCTATTCCAACGCGTGCGAGCACATCGCGCATGCGGTGTTCTTCCACCGATGCCAGCGCCAGAAACGCCTGCAACACGGCCAGGATGAAGCGCTTCGCGTCGTCACGGGCGATCGCGCCCGAGGCAGGCGCATGTTCCTCACGATGCGGCATCGATCCTGCAAAACCGAATGCGAAGCGCGCGCCATTGTCCAGCGCCGAAAGCCAAAGATCGTGCGGATGATCGAGCATCGCAAGCGTTTCGCCATCGTCGATCTGCAACGCGAACTTCGGCGACAACGCGTGCAACGCGGCATCGGCCTGCATGCTTTCGACGATATCCGCTGCAAGCGCACGCGTTCCCGTGCTCGCAAGCGGGCTCAGCATGACGTTTCGGATATCGTCGGCGCCGGCCGTGGTCGGACCGAGGCCCGCCGCGAGCACGATGTCGATGAGTTCCGCGTGGGCGTCGTCGCGAATGCCGCGCAGTTGCAGATTGGCGCGATTGGTCACTTCGATCGTGCCGGAACCGCAGCGCTCGGCGGCGTGCGCCACGGCATGCGCGGCTTCGCGACGCAACTCGCCACCGGCAAGACGCACGCGCGCAAGGGCGCCATCGCGTGCGGGCACGATACGCATGAGGCCGGGACAGGCCGAAGACCGAGGCGGCAAGAACGATTCCAAAAGCTCGACCGTATGCTCAAGCGCTTGAGTTGCGAACCGGTACACCCCGCCCGGCAGGCTTCGCGCAATTGCGTTGAATAGCGTTGAATAGCAGTGAATGCTTACGTCGGCAGGTCTCTTGGCTGGCAGGTCGACATTCGCGCTAGCCTTCCCGGTAAAAACCAGTGGCAGTGGAGCGCGGACTCGCTGCGTACAATTGCGGGGGCAGCCACAGTTTTGCTGTGTTCCCTGTTAGGCCATGAGGCTCGATACCGATCGAACCCTTCAGGCACCGACGAACGCGCTATTATGCCCGCTTTTATCGACCATCAGACCGCTTCCCGCCTTGCGCGGGTGCTTCAAACGCGGGATTCGCCCGTAGGAGGCCGCACATGTCGAACTGGCTGACCGTCGTGGGTATCGGCGAGGACGGCTGGCATGGGCTTGGCCGCGAGGCGCGGCGCGCGCTCTTCGAAGCACGGTCGATCCACGGCGGCGAACGTCACCTCGCGTTTCTGCCGGCGCGTATCGCGGCGCGCCGCGTGCCATGGCCAAGCCCGTTTTCCGTCGATGCCGTGCTCGCCGAGCGCGGCGTCCAAACATGCGTGCTTGCGAGCGGCGACCCCATGTTCTTCGGCGTCGGCGCCACGCTTGCGCGCGAATTATCCACGGAAGAAATGCGCGTCATGCCCGCGCCTTCGTCGCTGTCGCTGGCGGCGGCGCGCTTGGGCTGGCCGTTGCAGGACGCGCAATGCGTGTCGCTCGTCGGGCGGCCGGTGGCGTCCCTGCTTGCGCATGTGTTTCGCGGCGGACGTCTGCTCGTCCTGAGCGCCGATGGCGCGACGCCCGCCGCCGTCACGCAGCTTCTCACGCTGCATGGTTTCGGCGCGAGCCGCGTGACGGTGTTCGAGCATCTGGGCGGCACGAACGAACGCCGGTTCGACGAACGTGCGGACGACTGGCGCGAGCCGCGCGTGGCGGCGCTCAATCTCATGGCGATCGAATGCCGCACGCATGCGGGCCACGCGGGGCCATCGCTCACGCCGGGTCTTGCCGACGACGCGTATCGGCACGACGGCCAACTCACCAAGCGCGATGTACGCGCCGTGACGCTCGCACGTCTCGCGCCGCAACCGGGCGAATTGCTGTGGGATGTCGGCGCGGGTTGCGGGTCCATCGGTATCGAGTGGATGCGCGCGCATCCCGCTTGCCGCGCGATTGCAATCGAAGCGAACGAGGGGCGGCAGCGTCTCATCGAACATAACCGCGATGCGCTCGGCGTGCCTGCGCTGCAACTCGTCAAGGGCGAGGCGCCCGGCGCGCTCGACGGTTTGAGCGCGCCGGATGCCGTGTTCATCGGCGGCGGCGTGACCGTGCCGGGTCTCCTCGATGCGTGCTGGGCGCGCGTGCGGCAGGGCGGTCGGCTGATCGTCAACGCCGTGACCTTGCAGAGCGAAGCGGCGCTCGTTGCATGGCGCGCGGAGCATGGCGGCGAGCTGACGCGGATCGGCATCGCACAGGCCGAGCCGCTCGGCAGTTTCGATACGTGGCGGCAAGCGCTGCCGATCACGCTTCTGCACGCGAAGAAGCCATGAGCTCGCCGGCGGATGACCATCCCGATGCGTGACGAAACGCCCGAACAGTCCGCGCCGCTCAGAAGCGGCTACACGACGGGAAGCTGCGCGACCGTGACGAGTCTCGCGGCCGCGCGCCTTTTGTTGCTCGGCGAGCCGAGCGAGCGCGCGGAGATCGTGCTGCCGAAGGGCCAGTCCGTGACCATGCCGCTCGCGTTCTGCCGTCTTGCCGGCGATGCAGCGGAAGCGGGCGTCATCAAGGATGCCGGCGACGATCCCGATGTCACGCATGGCGCGCTCGTCATAGCTCGCGTGCGGCTTGCGGCGCGGCATGGCGTACGCTTTCATGCGGGGCCGGGCGTTGGCACCGTGACGCGCGCGGGCCTTGCGTTGCCGATCGGCGAGCCGGCCATCAACCCCGTTCCTCGCAAAATGATGAGCGAGCATCTCGAAGCACTCGCCACGCGAGCGGGTTATGCGGGCGGTTTCGACGTGAGCATCGGCGTGGAGAATGGCGAGGCGCTTGCGCTCAAGACGATGAATCCGCGGCTCGGCATTATCGGCGGACTGTCGATACTCGGGACCACCGGCATCGTCCGGCCGTTTTCGTGTGCGGCTTATATCGCGTCGATCCATCAGGGGATCGATGTCGCGCGCGCCAATGGCGTGCAACATATCGCGGCGTGCACCGGCAATCAGAGCGAGGACGCCATGCGCGCGCGTTACGGCTTGCCGGATATGGCGCTCATCGAAATGGGCGATTTCGCGGGTGCGGTTTTGAAGCACTTGCGCCGCGCGCCGGTCGAAAGACTCAGTGTTTGCGGCGGCTTCGGCAAACTCAGCAAGCTCGCGGCGGGACATATGGATCTGCACAGCCGCACGTCGAGTATCGACTTGCCGCTTCTCGCCACCTGGGCCGCCGATGCTGGCGCGAGCATCGCGTTGCAGCACGCGATTCGCGCGGCCAACACGAGTCAGGAGGCGCTTAAGCTGGCGCGCGGCGAAGGCATCGCGCTCGGCGATATCGTCTGCGCGCGGGCCCGCGAAGTGGCGCTCGACGTCGTGCCGCAAGGCATCGTCGTGGAGACTTTCGCCATCGACAGGCAAGGGCAAATCGTCGGGAGCGCGCAATGAAGCGCGTGCTATTGCTCGGCGGCACCGGCGACGCGCTCGTCATTGCGCGCAGGCTCGGCACGTCGCATGTCTACAGTCTCGCGGGGCTTGGGCGTGTGCCGACGGATCTCGCATTTGAGGTTCGCGTCGGCGGTTTTGGCGGCGTGGCGGGTCTGGCAACGTATCTGCGTGAAGAAGGCATCGCGCTCGTGCTCGATGCCACGCATCCCTACGCCGCGCAGATGAGCCGTCATGCACGCGAAGCATGTACGCTCGTTGGCGTGCCCTTGTGGGCCGTGCGTCGTCCGGCATGGCAGCCGCGAGCAGGCGACATCTGGCGCGAGGCGCGCGATTGGCCAGGCGTCGTCGATGCAATCGCGGCCTATGAAAAGCCGTTATTCACGCTCGGACGCGAGCCGCTTGCGCATCTTGACGAGATACCCGCGTCGCAATTCTGGACTGTCCGTTGTCTCGACCCGCACGAAGGCAACGCGCGTGCGCGGATCGTCGATGCGCGCGGGCCGTTCAGTATCGAAGGCGAGCGCGCGTTGTTCGATGCGGCGCGTATCGATGTCGTCGTCAGCAAAAACAGCGGCGGCCGCGCGACCGAAGCGAAGCTCGCGGTGGCGCGCGAACGCGGCTTGCCCGTCGTGATGCTTGCGCGGCCCGCGCTTCCCGAAGCCGATCGCGCGTTCGACGATCCGGCAAGCGCGCTCGATGCACTCACAACCGAACTTCCTCTTCCATGACCGTCTATTTCATCGGCGCCGGACCGGGCGACCCGGAACTCATCACCGTGAAGGGCCAGCGGCTCATCCGCTCGTGTCCGGTGATTCTTTATGCGGGCTCGCTCGTGCCCGACGAAGTGTTGAGCGGGCATCGGGCGACGCGTGTCGTGAACACGGCGGAACTCGATCTCGATGCGATCGTCGCGTTGCTCGAAAACGCGCACGCGCGGGGAGAAGACGTGGCGCGCGTGCATTCCGGCGACCCTTCGCTCTACGGCGCAACAGGCGAGCAGATGCGCCGTCTCGATACGCTCGCGATTCCTTATGAGATCGTGCCGGGCGTGACGGCGACGGCGGCATCGGCGGCGGCGCTCAAACGCGAACTCACCTTGCCGGGCATCTCGCAGACCGTGATTCTCACGCGCTATGCCGCGAAAACGTCGATGCCCGAAGGCGAATCGCTCGCGGATCTGGCGCGTCATCGTGCGACGCTCGCCATTCATCTTGGCGTGCGGCATATCGAGCGTATCGTCGACGATCTGCTGCCGCATTACGGCGCGGATTGTCCTGTCGCCGTGGTGTTTCGCGCGAGTTGGCCGGATGAAACGCGCGTGGAAGGCACGCTTGCGGATATCGCGGTGAAGGTGCGGGCAGTGCGTTTGCAACGCACGGCGCTGATTCTCGTGGGCCGTGTGCTCGACGCCCAGGGTTTCGCCGATTCCACGCTCTACGGCAAGGAATGAAGGTCGATGCGCGATCTCGACGCCGTCTTCGCCTCGCTCGCGAAATCCGCGTTTCGCAGGCGTTTTGCGTTGGGTGTGCGGGAAGGGCGCTATCTGCGCGAACGCGGGGTGGAAGCGGTCGTCGCGCAGGCGCACGAGCTGATCGCGAAGCGCCTTGCGCCGCAAGCGCCGCTCAACGATGGCAAGCAGACGCCGTTTCGCGGGCATCCGGTGTTCATCGCGCAGCACGCGACGGCGACGTGCTGCCGCGGTTGTCTGGCGAAATGGCACGACATCGCGGCGGGCAAGGTACTCGATGAAACCGAACGTCGGCATGTCGTCGACGCGATCGATCGCTGGCTGCGCGCGCAGCCGTTGCCGGAGATCGCGGTTGTTGAAAAGCGGCAGGGCGAGTTGCCGTTTTGAGGTGCGGCTTATAACACCCCCGCCGTGCAAGCGCGACGCCACCGGACCTGCTGAGCCTCAAGTCTTCATCGCCAATGCCGATAAGCACGGCATGGACAATTTCGACTTCGGCCCGGCGAAGGGGCCGCTCATCGCATCGATCGTGGCGCCCGCGAAAGCTTTGCTGAGCGCGCACAACGTCATCCGCAAGGCGCGCGGCGAACCGCCATTCACCGACGACGTGAAGGCATTCGCCGCATGGGTCGACCGAGGCGAACCCGAGGAGCCCGCGATGGCGCCGGTTCTATGCCGCCTGATCCGCGACGGCTACACGAGCTGATGCATCAGTTCTCGACGCGTCAATTCCGAGCTGGATCGGACTTCCGCTTCGCCCGCCGCGCCAGCATGTTGAGCGCTTCGACGAGCGCGGAGAACGCCATCGCCGCATAGATATAGCCTTTCGGCACGTGCGAGCCGAATCCTTCCGCGATCAGCGTCATCCCGATCACGAGCAAGAAGCCGAGCGCCAGCATCACGATAGTCGGATTGCGTTCGATGAACCGCGACAGCGGCCCCGCCGCGAACAGCATGACCGCGACCGCCGCGATCACGGCAACGAACATGATCGGAATGTGTTCCGTCATGCCGACCGCCGTCACGATACTGTCGATGGAAAACACCAGATCAAGCAGCAGAATCTGGCCGATCGCCGACAACGGTGTGAGGCGCGCGCCCGCATTCGCGCCAGCGTGATCGTCGGCGTCGTGCGTGACGTGATGGCGGATTTCCGTGGTCGCCTTCCACACGAGAAAAACGCCGCCCGCGATCAGGATCAGGTCGCGCCACGAGAAGCCGTGCCCGAACGCCTCGAAGATCGGCGCGGTAAGGCGCACGATCAGTGCGACCGTGCCGAGCAAACCGAGCCGCATCACGAGCGCGAGCCCGATGCCGATGCGTTGCGTGCGCTCCCGATGCGCCTCGGGCAGCTTGTTGGTCAGGATCGAGATGAAGATCAGGTTGTCGATGCCAAGCACCACTTCCATGACGACGAGCGTCGCGAGAGCGGCCCAGGCGGCGGGATCGGTCAGCAGTGTGGCGAGGTAGTCCATGCGCGTCGGAAGCCTTTGAGCTGTGCGAAAGCCGCATCGAGTGGATTGGGCGCGTGATATTAACGCAGACTTGGATTAATGAAAGGAACTTGAAAACTTTTCGAGACACCAAGCGGAGGAGACACAGAGATGCGTTGCGAAGTGTCAGCGTTTGCGCTCAAAACACAACAAGCGCCGGATTTGAAACGGTTTTTTCCTTATGCGAAGATGCTCACCGCAGACGATTAAGGGTAAACTCTCGGTCTCGTTTGCCGCCGTTTGCGGCGCCTGCCAACCTCCTGCGCGCCGCAGGAAAACTCCTTGAGCAGCATGTCAGGAAAATCTCAACGCCTCGTCGAGCTGGACTTCTTTCGCGGACTCGTGCTGCTCGTCATCGTCGTCGATCACATCGGCGGCAGCATGTTGTCGCGCTTCACGCTGCACGCCTTTGCGCTCAACGACGCCGCCGAAGTCTTCGTGTTCCTCGGCGGCTTCGCCACGGCGACGGCCTATACCGCGATGGCCAGCCGGCGCTCGGAAAGCGCCGCCTGCGTGCGTTTTCTCAAGCGCTCGGTCGAAATCTACCGCGCGTTTCTCGTCACTGCCGCGCTGATGCTCGTCGCGACCTTCCTGCTGCGGCCGTTTTTCGGCAGCGCGCCGAATCTGGCGCTGCATGACCTCGACAGTCTCACAGCCGCGCCGGTGTCGTCACTGACGCAGATTCTCACCTTCGAGCGCCAGCCGTATCTTGCCGCCGTCCTGCCGATGTACGCGCTCTTCGCGCTGTCCGTGCCGCTTACGCTGCCGCTCGCGCGCAGCAAGCCGTGGTTGCTGCTCGGTCTGAGCCTCGGCCTGTGGGCGTTTGCGCCGCAACTCGGTGAATACTTGCCATCCGCCAACGATACGCTTTGGGACTTCAATCCCGCCGCCTGGCAACTGATGTTCGTGCTCGGCGTGCTGGCGCGCTGCACGCCGGTTTATCAGCGCGTGACTTCGCATCGCATGGGATGGGTCGTCAGTCTGGGGGCGCTCGCGCTGATCATCGGCATGGCGTATTACAAGCTGCTCGTACTGCCGCCGGTCTTGGATAGCGCGTTCAAGCGTGACCTCGCCGGCGCGCGCGTCGTCAACTTTCTCGCCATTGCGTGGATCGCCACCAATTTTGCGCGCTACGGTCTGATCAAGGAAATCGCATCGCGCCTGCCGTGGGTCGGGGCAGTGGGGCGCGACGGCATGGTGTGCTTTGTCGTCGGCACCGTGATATCGCTCGTCGTCGATTCCATTCTCTTCACGTTGACCGATGGCCTCATCAACGTGCCCGCCGGTCTGGCCGCGGATGCGATTGCCGTAACCACGCTGCTTGCCGTGCCTCAAGTGCATCAAGCGGTCTTGCGATGGCTGGGCGGGCGGCCAAGGACGATTCCGGCCGTGGTTCCTGCGGCCGAGAAGGGCGGGGCGCAGTAAGAAAGGGCGGCTAATAGGCCGCCTTTTTAACGCGCGTACGAGCAACTAACGGTCGAATTCAGCGGCAGCTTGAAAGAGATTGGGCACAACCCTTGCAGACAAGGCGAAACCTTAACGATAAACCATCGACGTCATGTTAAAACTTGCCATTCTTTTCGCGGTCATCTCGGTCATCGCCGGCTTCTTCGGTTTCGGACGCGTGTCGTCCGGTGCGGCCGGCATCGCGAAGATTTGCTTCTTCATCTTCCTGATTCTGTTCGTCATCTTCCTGATCGTCGCCATTTCGGCGGGCTCGCTCGTCTTGTAACGACTGCGCGCTTCCTCGCATCGACCCGGTCGCCGGGTCGGTGTTACTCTGCGTCAAGAGACATTCACGCGACGGCACGGGCGCCCGACGACCCCGCCGCGCTGAATTCGAAAGGAGGAGGCGATGCAGCATGCCATCGGCGCGGCGCTTCGGCCCGCGCATCACGACGTAATTCATCAATCGCATGAGCGCTCGGCCACTTTTGGTCTCTCCGCGACCATGCGTCCCGAATACGAAGTCTTGTCCGGCGCGCAACTCGCCTTGAAGCGCGACGAGAGCCGCGCGCTCTTCGCTCACGCGTTGCCGGTGATGGAAACGCTCTACGCGCAGATCGCCAACACGCACAGCATGATCGCACTCACGGATTCGAGCGGGCTGATTCTGCATTCCCTAGGCGACGACGACTTCCTCGCCCGCGCGCAAAAGGTCGCGCTGCAGGCGGGCGCGGTGTGGAGCGAGGCGCATCAGGGCACGAATGCCATCGGCACGACCATCGCCGAACGGCAGGCCGTCACCGTCCACGGCGATCAGCACTATCTGCGCGCCAACCATTTTCTGACGTGTTCGTCGGTGCCGATTCTCGATCCGCGCGGCGGCCTGAGCGGCGTACTCGATGTCACCGGCGACCGCCGCGGCTATCACCAGCACACGATGGCGCTCGTCAAAATGTCCGGCCAGATGATCGAGAACCGCCTGATCGCAAGCGCGTTCGGCGACGGTCTGCGAATTCATTTCCATAGCCGCCCGGAATTCATCGGCACGTTGATGGAAGGCATCGCCGTATTCGATCTCGATGGCCGGCTTCTAAGCGCCAATCGCAGCGCGCAGTTTCAACTCGGAATGGAGCTTGGGCATCTGCGCGTGCAGACGCTGGCATCGCTATTCGGTGCGACTCCCGACGAACTGATCGAGCGGGCCGGCAAGCCGCCGCGCCGCCTTCAGCTGCATAGCGGCGTCGGCGTGTTCGCGGGCGTCGAATATCGCGAGCGCACGGTCGCGCCGGTCGCGGTGCCAGTCAGAACGAATGCGCCCGTTGAAAGCAAGACGCCGTCGCGTCTCGCCGATCTCTGTACGGGCGATGCGCGCGTGTACGAACTCATCCAGCAAGTCAGGAAAGTGGTCGGCAAGGAGATTCCTATCCTGATCGGCGGCGAAACCGGCGCGGGCAAGGAGATGCTGGCGCGCGCCATTCATCGCGATTCGCCACGGCGCGATGGACCGTTCGTCGCGGTGAACTGTGCGTCGTTGCCGGAGACGCTGATCGAATCCGAGCTATTCGGCTATGCGCAGGGCGCGTTCACCGGCGCGGCCAAGCGCGGTGCGTCGGGCAAGATCGTGCAGGCGAACGGCGGCACGCTCTTTCTCGATGAAATCGGCGACATGCCGCTCGCGCTTCAAAGCCGGCTCTTGCGCGTGCTGCAAGAGCGCGTGGTCGAGCCGCTCGGCGCGGCGCGCGCCGTGCCGGTCGACTTCACGCTGGTCTGCGCGAGCAACCGCAAGTTGCGCGAGCAGGTTGCGAAGGGCGAGTTTCGCGAGGACCTGTTTTATCGCGTGAACGGCCTGGCTGTGACCTTGCCGCCGCTGCGCGAGCGCACCGATTTGCGAGCGGCCGTCGAGCGCATCTTGCGCCACGAGTGTCTTGCGGATCGCGTGTTGAGCGTCGACGAAGACGTGCTGGCGCTGTTTGCGCGGCATCGCTGGCCAGGTAATTTCCGGCAGTTGAGCAACGTGCTGCGCACGGCATCGGCGATGCTCGATGATGACGAAACGCGCATTGGCGTGACGCATTTACCGCGCGATTTCATCGATGATTTCGAGGCTCCCGTTCGCGACGAACCGAGCGCTGCTCCCGCTGGCGATGCGCGGCTCGCGGATATCGCCGCAAGCGTGGTTGCGGCGGCGCTGGAGTCGCATGGCGGCAATGTGTCGGCGACGGCGCGGGCGCTGGGTGTGTCGCGGACGACGGTTTATCGGAAGTTGCGGCGATAGCGCTTCTTTTCACTGATACGACATGGTGAAGAGTGCCTGCCGCTGACTCGGCCCATTTGCAGAGTCGCCGCGGTGCGCATGTACTGTGCGATAAGCGGAACGGTCATCGCGCCGCCACGCGAATTGCGAACGCTCGCGAGGCAATGCAAGTGCGCGCGAAACGACGGTGGCGATCGTGCCGTTACGCGTGATTATCCAGCGAACTTGCATCGCCCGCGGCAGACGGCAGCGCGCCGCTATGATCCTTGAGGCCCACGCCGGTCAGCTTCAGGCGGCGCGCTTCGTTCAGCAGCCAGTGCAGCTTGAACGCGGCCGCATCGTAGTTCAATCCCTCGGGCCGCACGTTCGAGATGCAGTTGCGCTCGGCGTCGTGACGGCCTGGCCTCGGCGCAAAAGTCACGTAGAGCCCGAGGCTGTCGGGCGAACTGAGGCCCGGCCGCTCGCCAATCATTACCACGACGATGCGCGCTCCCAGCAACTCGCCGATCGGGTCGCCGAGCGCGACACGCGCCTGTGTCGCGATGACGACCGGCGCGACTTTCCAGCCATCGAGCTTCGGACGCATGCGGGCGAGAAACGCGGCGGCGTGTCGCTGCGCGGCGAAAGCCGAGAGGCCATCGGCGGCGACGAAAACAATATCGGGCGCCGCTTCTGTTCGTGCGGCATGTTCGGCAAGGCGGGCGCGGCTGGCATCGTCGAGTGCGCGGCCCAGGTCGGGACGCCGCAAATAATGATCGCGATCCGGCGCGGCGCTCGCCGCTTCGAGCGTGTCGAAGCCGGCTGCATGGAGTTCCGCGGCGAGCGCGGCGGTATCGAGCGGCTGATGCACGGCGTCGCGCGCCTGCGCATGCGCCAGGCCAAAGGCGAGCAGCGGCGCGGTTGGCAAACTGTCGCCGGTGCGTCCCAGAGCAATGCGCGCGTTGGTGAAGCGCTTGAGCGCATCCCAGGGATTGGTTTCGATGCCGTTGGTGGAGCTCGAACCACTGGCAGATGCACTCGCGCGAACGCTGTCGCCCTCGTGCTTCGGCGCGCCAGTGTGCAAGCCCGCCATGTCGCGTCTTTGCACCGACGCGTCCGCGCGCTCATCGACGCGGTCCTCGCGCGCCGATGCATCCACGCTCCGCTTATCGATCTCATCCATCACGCATCGATCCAGTCGAGCAACGGCTGTCCCTGCGCGCTGCCGGATGCCGACAGCAAGCCGCCACGTCCATCCGTCACGCGCATTTTCTGCAGCCACGCTTCGAATTCCGGCGCGCGCTTCAGGTTCAGCACGCGGCGAATATAAAGCGCGTCATGGAACGACGTGCTCTGATAGTTCAGCATGACATCGTCCGCGCCCGGCACGCCCATGATGAAATTCACGTTGGCCACGCCCAGCAGAGTCAGAAGCGTGTCCATGTCGTCCTGATCGGCTTCGGCGTGGTTCGTGTAGCAGATGTCGCAACCCATCGGCACGCCGAGCAGCTTCCCGCAAAAGTGATCTTCGAGGCCGGCGCGGATGATCTGCCGGCCATCGTATAAATATTCCGGACCGATGAAACCGACCACCGTGTTCGTCAGAAGCGGCTTGAAACGGCGCGCGACCGCATAGGCGCGCGCCTCGCAGGTCTGCTGATCGACGCCATGATGCGCATTGGCCGACAACGCGCTGCCCTGGCCCGTCTCGAAGTACATCACGTTGTCGCCGACCGTACCGCGACCGAGCGACAGCGCGGCATCGTGCGCTTCCTCCAACAGCTTGAGCGATACACCGAAACTCGCGTTGGCGCGCTCGGTGCCCGCGACCGACTGGAACACGAGATCCACGGGCGCGCCTTGCTCGATTGCCGCGAGCGTGTTGGTGACGTGAGTCAGCACGCACGATTGCATCGGCACGTCGTAGCGCTGGCGGAAATCGTCCATCATCGTGAGCAGCGCCGTGATGGCGGCAGGCGAATCCGACGCCGGATTGATGCCGATCACCGCGTCGCCGCAGCCGTAGAAAAGGCCGTCGAGCATGGACGCGGCAATGCCTTTCGGATCGTCGGTCGGATGGTTCGGCTGCAGCCGCACCGAAAGATGCCCCGGCAAGCCGATGGTCGTGCGAAACCGCGTGATCACCGGACGCTTGCGCGCGGCGAGGATCAGATCCTGATTGCGCATGAGCTTGGAAACGGCTGCGACCATTTCCGGCGTGAGGCCCGCGGTGACGCCTTCGAGCGCGGCGGTGTCCGTGGTGTCGGCGAGCAGCCATTCGCGGAACTCGCCGACGGTGAGATGCGCGATGGGCGCGAAGGCATGCGCGTCATGGGTATTGACGATCAGGCGCGTGACTTCATCGTGCTCGTAGGGAATGAGCGGTTCGTCGAGAAACGCGCGCAGCGGCACCTGTGCAAGCGCGAGTTTTGCGGCGATGCGCTCTTCTTCCGTCGCCGCCGCGAGGCCCGCGAGTTCGTCGCCCGAACGACGCGGACTCGCGCGCGCGAGCAGCGTTTTCAGATCGTCGAAACGGTAGCGCCGGGCGCCGATCGTCTCCTGATATGTCATCGCGTCTCCTTCGTTCAAGGGAAAGCCGCCACGTCTTCCGTACGTGCCGCCACTCACTTTAACCGCTTCGCGCAGCGCCCGCGTCTCGTCAAAAAAACCCGCCGCGCCGAAATCCGCGCCCGTGCGATAATTTCGCGCTTGTCCCGCCTCTTGCGTTGCGCCCGTGCAGCGTCATCGCCCGTGAAAAATCTCCTCGTGAATCTCGACCGTATCGGCGCTTTCGACGAAATCGTCGATGTCCGCACGCCGCTCGAATACGCCGACGATCACATCCCCGGCGCCCTCAACGCGCCGGTGCTGACGAACGAGGAGCGCGTGATCGTCGGGACCATGTACAAGCAGGTTTCGCCTTTCGAAGCCACGCGCGTCGGCGCCGCCATGGTCGCGCGCAATATCGCGCGACATCTGGATACGCTCTTTTCCGACCGGCCGCGCAACTGGCGCCCGCTCATTTATTGCTGGCGCGGCGGCAAGCGCTCCGGCTCGATGACGACCTGGTTCAACATGATCGGCTGGCAGGCGCGTCAACTGGAAGGCGGCTACAAGACTTATCGGCGCGAAGTGCTCGATTCCCTCGTCACGCTGCCGTGCCGTTTTCGTTACGTCGCGCTGACGGGCCACACCGGCAGCGGCAAGACGCGTCTGTTGCACGCGCTCGATCAGGCCGGCGCGCAAACGCTGGATCTGGAAGGGCTCGCGGCACATCGCGGTTCGTTGCTCGGCGCGTTGCCGGGACAGACGCAGCCTTCGCAGAAGGCGTTCGAGTCGGCGCTCGTGAGTGCGTTGCGTGGTTTCGATGCGGCCAAACCCGTGTATATCGAAGCGGAAGGGCGGCGCATCGGCGCGCTTTCGGTGCCGGATGCATTGCTAGACGGTCTGCATGGCGCGGCGTGCGTGGAAGTGGAGGCGCGCCGCGAAGATCGCATCGCGTTTCTGTTGCAGGACTACGCGCATCTTTTCGACAATCCCGCGTTCTTCAAGTCGCAGCTGGCGCGACTCATCGGGCTGCATAGCCGCGAGCGCGTGGAGCGCTGGCATCGGCTGATCGATGAAAACGCGCGCGCCGAGCTTTTCGCGGAACTCATCGACCGTCATTACGATCCCGCGTATGGCCGCAGCAGCCGCGCGCTTTATACGCATCTGGCAAAGGCGTCCCACATGACCTTCCGGCCCAACGATGCCGACAGCGTCGCGCAGGCCGAGGCGCTTCTCGCGCAATTGGCGCAGACATCGCCCGCGGCGAACTGAGATTAATCTTCATCATTCGAGTCAAACATGAATACTCACGCGCCCCGACCCCCTCGCATCGCGCCCGGCTGGATCGTTTTTCTGCTGATCGCGGTCGTCGGTCTCTTCTATGTCAAATGGTTTCCATACTACAACCGCGCGTTCGTGGCGGCGAGTCAGCATTCCATCGGCAAGTCCATTTTGATGGGCGCGTCCGCGAGTGCGCCGGCACCGTCGTGGCAAGCGGCGCTCGACTATGCCATGGCTTACGGCAAGGCCATCTGGCAGGCGATGGTGCTCGGCCTGTTGCTCGGTTCGGCGGTGCAGGCGTTGATTCCGCCGCGCTGGGTCGCGCGTGCGCTCGGCGAACGAAACTTCGGCAGCGTGTTGAATGGCGGCTTGATGTCCTTGCCCGGCATGATGTGCACGTGCTGCGCGGCGCCGGTCGTGGCGGGCTTGCGTGCGCGGGAAGCGGCGCCGGGCGCGGCGGTCGCGTTCTGGCTCGGCAACACGGTGCTCAATCCGGCGGCGCTGGTGTTCATGGGCTTCGTGCTCGGCTGGCAGTGGACCGGGCTGCGCCTCGTGCTCGGTGTGCTGATGGTGTTCGGGTTGGGTTACGCGGTCAATCGCATGGTGACGCCCGCGCAGGCGGCGCAATCGCGCGAGGCGCTTGCAAACCTCGTCAAGGAAGATGAGCCGGGCACGGCGTTTTCGCGCTGGTTGCGCATCCTCGGGCGCATGACGTTGCGGCTCGTGCCGGAGTACATCGTGCTGGTGTTGTTGCTGGGCGCGGCGCGCGCGTGGCTGTTTCCGCATATCGGACCGAATATCGACGACAGCATGCTGTGGATCGTCGCATTCGCGATTGCGGGCACGTTGTTCGTCATTCCGACGGCGGGCGAAGTGCCGATCATTCAGGCGATGCTTTCGCTCGGCATGGCTGCCGGCCCCGCAGGCGCGTTGCTGATGACCTTGCCGCCCGTCAGCGTGCCCTCGCTCGCCATGCTCGCGCGCTCGTTTCCGCCGAAGGTGCTCGCGTTCGTCACGGCGGCGGTGGTCGTGTTCGGGGTAGTGAGTGGGGCGGTGGCGGCCTGGTGGTTTTAAGCAGACGGGCTCGGGTGCTCAACGACGATCGCCGTCGTGAGCGCCTTGCCCACCGGCATCAATGCAAAGCCGCTCCCGCCTTGATCAACAACTTGAACGGCAAAGCCAGCAGCATCGCGCCGCCCACACCTGTCACCCAAAGCGCGACGAACCAGAAGACCTTCTTCGCGCGCATCATCGCAATAGAGCCGCCGCGTTCAGTGATAGTGATGTTCGCCATGACGCACCTTTCCTCTGAATACCCAATAACTCAGCATGGTGTAACCCAGGATCACCGGCAAAATAATCGCCGCGCCGACAATCGTGAAGAGCTGCGAAGAACGCGGCGAAGCGGCATCCCAAAGCGACACGCCCGGAAAAATCTCCTGAGGCGAAATGCTCGCAACCAATCCCGCGTAACCCAGCAACATGAAGCCGAGCGCCACCGCGAACGGCCGCGTTTCGTGCCGCGAACGGATCGAGCGATGCATCGCCCAAGCACAGGCCACGACTAGCGCCGGCACCGGCAGCATCCGATAAAACCACGGCGAGTCGAACCAGCGCGATGCAATGCCCGCGTCCTGCAGCGGCGTCCACACGCTCACCACGACAATCGTTGCAAGCTGCAGCAGCGTCAACGGCCATACGACGCGATACAGCCGTCGCTGCAAATCGCCTTCGGTCTTCGCGATCAGCCAGCATGCGCCGAGCAGGGCGTAAGTCACGACGAGCGCGCCGCCCGTGAACAGCGAAAACGGCGTGAACCAGCCGAAGGCGTCGCCGGCGAAGCGGCCATCGGCGACGGGGATGCCATCGAGAAACGCGCCGAGCGCCACGCCTTGAAAGAACGTCGCGCCCGCCGATCCGCCGATGAACGCAAGATCCCACATGGACTTCGTGCGCGACGCCTTGGCGCGAATCTCGAACGACACGCCGCGAAAGATCAGGCACACGAGCATCAGCACGAGCGGCAGATAGAGCGCGGAAAGCACGGTCGAATAGACCATCGGGAACGCGGCAAAGAGGCCCGCGCCGCCCAGCACGAGCCACGTTTCGTTGCCGTCCCACACGGGCGCGACGGTGTTCATCATCACGTCGCGGTCGTGCCGGTCGGGAAAGAAGGGAAACAGGATGCCGATGCCCAGATCGAAGCCATCGAGCACGACGTAGAGGAAGAGGCCTAGTGCGATGATCGCGGCCCATGCGACAGTGAGGTCCATATGTTCAAGCTCCTTCGATGGACTGATGCGGAAGACTCATCGGACGGCGCGCGGTGCCATCGGACGAATCGGGCGTATGAGACGGCGCGCCCGGCAACGCCGGCCCATGACGCAACAACTTCAGCAAGTAGTAGATGCCGGTGCCGAAGACGATCGTGTAGACGATCACGAACGCGAGCAGCGAAACGCCGACCTGCTGCGCGGTGACGGGCGAGACGGCGTCGGCCGTGCGCATCACGCCGTAGACCACCCACGGTTGACGGCCCGCTTCGGTCGTGACCCAGCCCGCGAGCAAGGTGATGAAACCGCTCGGACCCATGATCAGCACGAAGCGATGGAACCAGCGCGCATCGAATAATTTGCGCTTGCGATGCAGCAGCCAACCGGCGATGGACATGAGGATCATCAAGACGCCGAGTCCCGCCATCACGCGAAAACTCCAGAACACGATGGTCGAATTCGGCCGCTCGTCTTTCGGGAACGTCTTGAGGCCGCGAATCTCGCCGTCCCAGCTATGCGTGAGGATCACGCTGCCGAGATGCGGAAGCTGCACGGCGTACTTCGTCGTTTCCGCTTCCATGTCCGGAATGCCGAAGAGATTGAGCGCGGTGCCGCCTTTCTCCGTTTCCCAGATACCTTCGATAGCCGCGATCTTCGCCGGCTGATACTTGCGCGTGTTGAGACCGTGCGCGTCGCCGACGAAAGCCTGGATCGGCGTCAGGACCAGCAGCAGCCAGAGCGCCATCGAAAAAGTCTTCCTGATGGCCGGATCGCGTCGGCCCTTCAGCAGATGCCACGCGCCCGTCGCGGCCACGACCAGCGCCGCGACGATGAACGCCGCAATCGCCATATGCGCGAGCCGGTACGGAAACGACGGGTTGAAGATGATCGCGAACCAGTCCACCGGCACAACGTGATCGCCTTCGATGCGAAAACCTTGCGGGGTCTGCATCCAGCTATTGGACGCAAGAATCCAGAAAGTCGAGATGAGCGTGCCGATGGCCACCATCAAGGTGGCGCCGAAGTGCGCTTTCGGGCCGACCTTGTTCCAGCCGAACAGCATGATGCCGAGGAAGCCAGCTTCGAGGAAGAACGCGGTCATCACCTCGTAGGTGAGCAAGGGACCCGTGATCGGACCGGCGAAGCTCGAAAAGCCACCCCAGTTGGTGCCGAATTCGTAAGCCATCACGACGCCCGACACCACGCCCATGCCGAACGCGACGGCAAATACCTTCGACCAGAAAAGGCACAGTTCCTTGTAGACGGGTTTGCCGGTCTTGAGCCACGCGCCTTCTAGCACGGCGATGAAGCTTGCAAGTCCGATGGAAAGTGCGGGAAAGATGATATGAAACGAGACAGTGAACGCGAACTGGATACGCGCCAGGTCGATTGCTTCGGGAGTCGCATGCATGATGACTTTTGCTTTGAAATTCACGCGTGCCGGATTGCAACGTGCGGCATGCGCGGGTTGAAACGTCGGTAATGCTGGAGCGGACTGTAGCGCCATTTAAGCGTATCTGTTGCGCTGCGTCAGGAAATGCGCGTTGCGCGCAAATGCCGCGGTTTCAAGGGTTTAGCGAAGCTAGTGGCTTGAAAG
The DNA here is from genome assembly GCF_031451465.1 of Caballeronia sp. LZ003. Taxonomy (NCBI): domain Bacteria; kingdom Pseudomonadati; phylum Pseudomonadota; class Betaproteobacteria; order Burkholderiales; family Burkholderiaceae; genus Caballeronia; species Caballeronia sp. LZ003. The sequence goes on from NZ_JARUXJ010000004.1 coordinate 575,366, forward strand.
CGCGCTGTTTTTGGTATGGAGGATGACTCGTCGAGAGCAGGAATGCGGGCTGCTTTACGCGACAATCGACCGCACTGCATCAAGACTCGTCCGATTCACATTGACGCAGGCTTGTTCGACGAACTTTCACGTCCTCGCGAGACTTCATTTGCGAGACGCGCGAGTACCATAATGGCTTTTGAGCACGCGCCACGCGCGGCTATGCAAGGAGACCCAAATGCGCCTCGATGACGAAGCAGAAAGCAGCAATGTCGAAGACCGGCGAGGCAGCGGCGGAGGCGGCGGATTCAGAGTCGGCGGCGGATCCATCGGCATAGGGACGATCGTCGTCGCGCTCGCGGCATCGTACTTCTTCGGCATCAATCCGATGACCATCATCAACGGCGCGCAAATGCTTCATGGCAACGCGCCCGTGCAGCAGCAAGCCGCGCCGTCGAATGCACCGCCCGCGCAAGACGCCGGCGCCGTGTTCGTGCGTCGCGTGCTCGGCAATACCGAGCGAACCTGGCAACACATCTTCAAGACGCAGTTCAATCAGGACTATCCGGCGCCCAAGCTCGTGCTGTTCTCGGGCGGCACGCAAACAGGCTGCGGCACGGGACAAGCGGCGATGGGGCCGTTCTATTGTCCGAACGACCGGCGCGTTTATATCGACTTGTCGTTCTATCGCGAGTTGAAGGATCGCTTCGGCGCGGGCGGCGACTTCGCACAGGCCTACGTGATCGCGCACGAAGTCGGGCATCACGTGCAAAACGTGCTCGGCATCATGGACAAGGTCGATAGCGCACGCGCGCGCATGTCGCCCGCGCAGGCGAATGCGCTTTCGGTGCGCGTCGAGTTGCAGGCGGATTGTTTTGCGGGCGTGTGGGCGGCGGTGGCGCAGCAGGACAATGCAAAGCTCATTCAGCCGGGCGATTTCGAGCAGGGCTTGAATGCGGCGGGCGCAATTGGCGACGACCGGTTGCAGCAGCAATCGCAAGGACGCGTGGTGCCGGAAGCGTTCACGCACGGATCGAGCGAGCAACGGCAGCGATGGTTGCGCAAGGGCTTGTCGTCCGGCGATATCCGTCAATGCGATACGTTTTCGGCCAAGACCCTGTAACGCCGTCTAGGCGCCGAAGACGTGACGCGACGGCGGACTTACAAACGCTGACAGCCGTGGCGCGACAAATTCTTTAGAATCGCTGTTTTTCCGGCGCGGCATCGAGCCGCATACACCGGTGCATCCAGGTCTGTCGATGAAGCGAATTCTGATCGTCAAAGTCACGTCTCTCGGCGATATCGTCGAAACGCTGCCGGTTGTCTCCGACTTGCGGCGGGCGTTTCCATCCGCGAAGGTCGACTGGGCCGCCGACGCCGCGTTCGCTGACATCATCCGTTGGAGTCAGGGTGTCGACCGCGTGCTGAGCGCGCCTTTGCGCAAGTTCAAGAAGGCGCGCAACTGGAACGATCTCAAGGAAATCACGGGATCCATCAGCGAGTTGCGCGCCGAGAAATACGACGTCATCGTCGATATTCATGGCGTGTACAAGAGCGCGATCATCGCGTTCATAGCGCGTGGGCGGCGGCGCTACGGCTATCTGAATCAGGACCTTGGCGAGCGTGGCGCGGCGTTCGCGTACAACGCGCGCTTCGGTCCGCGTCCGCACACCGACGCCTGGCGCGGCATGCGCGTGAGCGTCGCCGATGCGCTGGGCTACGAGATTCAGGAAACGCCCGACTACGATCTTCGACTCCCCGAGCCTAAGCATGACCTCGGCATTCCACGCGGCGGCGCGCCCATCGCCATGTTGTTCCACGCGACCTCCGCCGATGTGAAGAAGTGGCCGAAGGATCACTGGACCGAAGTCGGGCGCTGGCTCGTCGAGCGCGGCTATCAGATTGCGTTGCCGTGGGGCACGGAGCGCGAGCGCGGCGAAGCGCAGGCCATTGCCGCACTCGTGCCGCAGGCGCTCGTGCTGCCGAAGCTGAGCGTCGAGGAATGCGCACACTGGATTCAGGCGTCGGAACTGGTCGTCGGAACCGATACTGGGCTCGTCCATCTCGCACATGCTTTGCAGCGGCGCACCGTCATGCTGTTCGCGGCGACATCGCGCGAGCATTTCGGTATCCACGAACCTGGCCGTTCGGTCTCTGTCGGTGATGGCGGAGCGCCGCCTGACGTACCGCAAGTGCTCGGGGCAATCCAAAGCGTTTTGGCTCCCACTGAAGCGAATCGCCACGCGCATGCTGGCGTAATAGCGCGTTAAAAAGTTTTATGCGCATAAACTTTTTGCAGAATGTTCGCAAAAGAGGGCGCGCGGAAGTCATTTATTAGTGCGCGAACGTAAATTTTGCTTCGTAGCACTTGACGGCAATTCGGCGACCGGAGACGATTGCGAAAACACTTAAGAATCGTCCGATAAATGATCGAAGACTCCGCCGTTGACGCACGACAGGCCATCGTGCGTCTTCAATCTGCCGACGTCGTGCCGGGCGCGCCGCTCGAATGGGCGATCGTTTCCGCCGATGGGACGCCGCTTTTCGCGGCAGGCACCCTCATTCCCGACAAAGCGACGCGCGATTTCATTTTCAGGCAGTTCGATCCGCACCGGACTGCCGGCGACGCGGCGCCTCGACGAAAACCGGAAGAGCCGAGTGAGGAAACGCTCGTTCTCGACGACTTGGGTTTGTCGATCGGCGGCCGTATTGGCGTGCGTGTCACAGGCGGTTCGGGTTCGGCGATGTATGCGAGTCGCGTTATCGGTTTTTCGAATGCACGTCGCAATGGCGAGCGTTCGCTTTTTGTCACTCAGCCGCTCATGACGGGCTTCGATCCGCTGGACCTCACGCGTGGCGAACTGGTCGATCTCGTCGCGCTGACGGGAAAGGGCGTGTTCCGCTTCGCGTGTACGGTGGATGCGCTCTGCCGCGAGCCGTTCAGTTATGTGGTGTTATCGGCGCCAGGTACGATCCGCCGCCTGCGCACGCGCAAGTTCGTCCGCATGCCGACGCGCATGGCGGCATGCTTTGCCATCGAAGGCGAAGAGGGCGCGCTCAAACAGCCGGGTCGCGTGAGCGACATCAGTCCCTACGGCATGTCTTTGACTGTCGCGGCGCCGAACGCGCGCGTGGGCGATCGTCTCGCACTCTCGTTTCGATTCGCGACCGACGGCGTCGATGTTCAGGTCGATACCATCGCCATCGTGCGTCACGTCGGCGACTTCGATGCATCGACGCAAAGCGCCGCTTATGGGCTTGAATTCGAATCGCTCGAACCGGCGCAGCGTATTGCGCTGAAGTCGTTCATGGCGGAGCACGGTTAGACGGGGCGTCGGCCGGTGCACTTTGCCGAGCTGACTATTCGCGAGGCTGCGCGTCGTCGGCGTCGTGGCCGAGCGCATGCCAGCCCCGCATCGCCCGCTTACCTCGAAGATCAACTCGGAAAGCCATCCGGAAACAACCGCTCGACCGCATTCTCGAAGTGCTGAATCGGCGCGGCGCCACGCAACGCGATGGGCGGCGGCGGTTCCTTGCCCGGCGCGGCTTCGCGCGACAGCACGGCAAACGGCACGCCGCTCACGCCCAGTTGCTTGGCAAACTCTTCGTCTTCGATCACGAGGTCCGTGTAGGTGCCTTCGTCGAGCGCTTCTTCGAGCAACTCGGGATCGATGCCGCATGTCGCGGCAATATCGATGAGCGCGTCCGGATCGCCGATATCGATACCTTCCTCGAAGTAAGCCTTGAAGATCGCGCGATGCACGATATCGAAGCGCCCCGATTCCTGCGCAAAAAGCGCGGTCTCGAACGCCTTGCGGCTGCGTGGCGCGACGGGCGGCGGACGCATCAACACGTTGCGCTCCTCGGCAAGCGGAACCACCGAGTTTTCCCAGGCGTCCTGGGCTTGTTCGCTATTCGGATCAGGCAGCGGCGTGGGTTCGGGACGCAGTTCGAACGCGTGCCAGCGAAGCTCGACTGCGTTGCCATACGCCTTGGCGAACTGATCGAGCACCGGTGTTTCCAGATAGCAGAAAGGACATGTGAAGTCCGACCAGACATCGACATACAAAACAGGCGTGGTTGCCATAAAAAAAACCTCGAATGCAGGGCGATGCATGCGCGCGCCCGGAAAGGACAAAACCGCAAAACCGGTATGTTAGCGCGTGCTGCGAGTCGATGTAGGCATGGCGCGGCGCGTTCAAAATTCGCCGGCTTAGAACCCGCCGTCGAGCTCGATCTTGCTGCCGTCGAAGAAGCGCGACAGACGGAAGGCGCGCGGGTCGACGAGCGGGGTGTCGTTCGCGACGATATCCGCCATCAACCGACCCGCACCCGGACCGATGCCGAAGCCGTGCCCCGAAAATCCCGTGGCGATGAACACCCCGGGCGTTCCGTCGATGCCCGAGATGACCGGCACCGCATCGGGCGTTACATCGATATAGCCGGCCCACGACTGCTCGACCTTCACCGCGCCAAGCGCCGAAAAAACCGCGCGAAATTCGTCGAGCGCGCGCTGGTTGAAGGCCTCGACAGGCGCGGGGTCGAGCGTGCGCACGGACTCGAATACCGTCGGCCGATTCAGCGGCCAGTGGCGCGGACGGCGCAGTTCCTCGAAGAAGCGCGCGTTGAAGCCGAGCTTGAGCGCGCCGAGCTGGCTTTTGAGCGCGGGCAAAAACTTGAAGAACAGCCGGAAACTGTCGGGCGTGATGTCGCTGTAGTTGCGGAATGCGTTGGCGATGGTATAGCCGCCGTCGAGCCGCTTGCGATAACCCATCGCGTGATTGCACGCGCTCACGTCGGGACCGCCTTCGAGCGGCGCTGTGCGCATGACCGACGAACGCACCATGAGCTGTGGCACATCGACATCGAGGTTGCCCGCGAAGAGCCGCGTCCACGCGCCGCCCGCGACCACCACGCTCGTGCACGCGATCCGTCCGTATTCCGTCACCACGCCGCTGACCTTGCCGCCGCTCGTTTCCACGCCGCGCACGGCGCAGGGCGTGAGGATCTTGACGCCTCGCTTGCGCAGCGCGGCGGCCATCGCCGGGACGGCGCGTTGCGGTTCGGCGCGGCCATCGCCGGGCGTGTAGATGCCGCCCGCGAAGCGGCGTGACGCGCCGGTCATCAGCGCGGCGGTTTCATCGGCGGAGATGATGCGCGAGTCGAGCGCGTCGCGGCCGACTTTTGCGACCGCGCGCGCGAGCCACGCTTCGTGATCGGCGAGTGCTTTGGCGTCGTCGGCGGCATAGAGGATGCCGCATTCGCGAAAGCCGGTGTCGATGCCGAGTTCTTCATCGATACGACGCCACAGCTTCAGACTCTCGAGACTAAGTTCGAGCTCGCGCAGGTCGCGATGTGTCGCGCGGCACCAGCCCCAGTTGCGGCTCGACTGCTCGCCCGCGATGTGCCCTTTCTCGCACACCGCCACCGACAAGCCCTTGGCCGCCAGCGAGCGCGCGGTGCTGATGCCGATCACGCCGCCGCCCACGACGACCACGTCGACACGTTCGGGCAGCGTTCTGTCTTCGTCGATACGTTCTGTCAGCGGTCCCATGTCAGGACGCGCGCTCGTCAAGTCGTGCCGTTACGTTCATGTGTCGGTCAGGTTGAGCCGGGAGGCAGTCATGCTAAGGGATGCGCCTCTTTTTGACCATATGAATGAAATTGCCGCGATGTTGCATCGGGGCATGCAGCGCATGTTGCACGCCATCTGCGCATGCGCCGGCGATCCGCTACGATAGGTCAGGCGCGGCGTTCAGGAACAAACACAAGCGGATGCGCCGCGTCCGACAGCACCCGTCATCGAGCGTCAGGCACGGCGCGTGCGAACTCAGCGCCGCATGCGTCACGCGCCATTGGCGCCAGTCAACGCAATTTCACCCCATCTCTGGAGAACTTTCATGCAAAAGACAGCATCGGCGAAGTGGAGCGGCGGCATCAAGGACGGCAAGGGTTTCATCTCGACGCAAACCGGCGTGCTCAACGAAGCGCCGTATGGCTTCAAGTCGCGTTTCGAGGAAGGTCCGGGCACGAACCCGGAAGAGTTGATCGGCGCGGCGCACGCTGGCTGCTTCACGATGGCGCTTTCGCTGCAACTCGAGCTCGCGGGTCTGAAGGCCGAAAGCCTGGAAACGAAATCGACCGTCACGCTCGATAAAGACGGCGAAGGCTTCACCATCACCGCGTGTCAACTCGATCTGAAGGCGAAGATTCCCGGCGCGGACAAGGCTGCCTTCGACAAGGCCGCCCAAGCCGCGAAGGAAGGCTGCCCGGTGTCGAAGCTGTTTGCGGGCAACGCGAAAATTACGCTGAACGCCGAACTGGTTTCCTGAGCGTTCGAGGCGTGGTTTGAGTGAAAAGACGCGGACCGGTTATCTCGACCGTCCGCGTTTTTTAATGCCGCGCCGCGTTCTTCCTCTCGGCCTTATGCGCGTACATTTTGCTGTCGCTTTCAATCAGAAGGTCGAAGAAAGTCGCATGCTGCGCGGGATCGAACTGCGTCTGTCCAACGCTGAAGCGAATCTCGTAACCGCGTGTGGCCGAAGCATTGTGCGCAGCCAGCTTTGCGCGCAGACGTTCGAGCGCGTGGGCGGCTTCCTCGTCGCTCGCGTCGGTCAGGAGCGCGACGAATTCGTCGCCGCCAAGCCTGCCGATGACATCGCTTGCACGCAGCGAAGCGCGCAAGGCATCGGCGAAAGTGACGAGCGCGCGGTCGCCTTCCGCGTGACCGAAGGTGTCGTTGATACGCTTGAAATCGTCGAGATCGAAAAACAGCAGCGACGCGCGCCGATCGAGCCGTTTGCAGATATTGAGCGCATGCCGCGCTAGCGCTTCGAAACCGCGACGGTTGGCAATGAGCGTCAGGTCATCGACGGTTGCAAGTTCGATCGCCGCGATCTCCTGTTCCGCGATATGCGCGAGATCGCGCAAGAGGCTGCGCTCTTCGCCGTCGAATTCGCGGGGACGGGTATCGATGAGACAAAGCGTGCCCAACTTGCTGCCATTGGGCACCGTCAGCGGATGCCCCGCGTAGAACCGAATGCCGGGCGCGCCAGTCACGAGCGGATTGTCGTGGAAGCGCGTATCGATGCGCGCATCGGGAATCATCAACACGTCGTCATGCAGAATGGCGTGCGCGCAGAACGACACATCGCGCGAAGTCTCCGGCACATCGAGACCGATGCACGACTTGAACCACTGCCGGTTCTCATCGATCAGGCTCACGAGCGCGATCGGCACGCCGAACAGACGCCGCGCCAGGCGCGTGAGACGGTCGAAGCGCTCTTCCGGCGGGGTATCGAGGATATTCAGCGAGCGCAGCGTGGCAAGCCGGGCGGCTTCGGTCGAGGGTTTGGGCGCGACGAGCATGGATCTCCGTTTCCTGAGACGGTTTGGCGGCAGGGCCGCTGACGACGGGACAATCGGCAACAGTGCTTATTCTCCGACAAATACGCCAATTCTTCAGCACGAAGCCGAGCGCAGCGCTCGCTTCGACAGTCTCGCGCCGCGCGGCGTTTTCGCTATCATGCCGATGGACCGCGGCCCTTTGTCACGGCGCTTTCATCGCCCTTGCAGCGCACCTTCGTCGCGCAGGCGGGTCGGACATGGTGGCACTTCGCCATGAACCGACGACCCCTTTACCTGATTCGCATGGAGCGCCCATTGAAACTCAAGTTCGACTGGACCGTCATCACCCCGATTCTCGCGCTCGTCGTGCTCGTGGCCACCGCGCTCATTCACAACACCGCGCTCATGGCGCTGGCTGCCATCGCGCTGGCGTTCGCGGTGTTCGCGGCCGTGCATCATGCCGAAGTAGTTGCGCATCGCGTCGGCGAGCCGTTCGGCACGCTGGTGCTGGCCATTGCGGTGACGGTGATCGAAGTCGCGCTGATCGTCTCCGTCATGCTGTCCGGCGGCCCCGAAAAAGCCGGCTTGCCGCGCGACACCGTGTTCGCCGCGATCATGATTTGCAGCAACGCGATCATGGGGCTGTGTCTGCTGATCGGCGGCATGCGGCATCACGTGCAGGATTTTCAGTTGCAGGGCGCAAGCGCCGCGCTCGCCATTCTCTGCGCCATGTCCGTGCTCACGCTCGTCCTGCCGAACTTCACGAGCACCGTGCCGGGACCGGGCTTGTCCACTTCGCAACTCGTGTTCGTCGGGGTGATCTCGCTCGTGCTGTATGTGGTGTTCGTGTTCGTGCAGACCATCCGGCATCGCGACTACTTTTTGCAAGCCGTGCCGGATGTCGTCAAGCTAACCGCCACGGAAGACGACGTGCCCCACGCGCCGCCGCCGACCAACGCCGCCGCATGGACCGCGCTCGGCTTGCTCGTGCTGTCGCTTTTGTCCGTGGTCGGGCTGGCGAAGCTCTTGTCGCCTGCGGTCGAGGCGGGCGTCGCGGCAGCCGGTGCACCCGAGGCGGTCGTCGGCGTGGTGATCGCCGCGCTCGTTTTGTTGCCCGAAGGGCTCGCGGCATTGCGCGCCGCGCGTCTGAACCGGCTGCAAACGAGTTTGAACCTTGCGCTCGGCTCGGCGCTCGCGAGCATCGGTTTGACCATTCCCACGGTTGCGATCGTGTCGATCCTCATCGGCCAGCCTATCTCCCTCGGGCTCGCGCCGAAGGAGATCACCATGCTCGCGGTGACGCTGCTCGTCTCCGTGATCACGCTCGGCACCGGGCGCTCGACCGTGCTGCAAGGCGTCGTGCATCTGATGATCTTCGCGGCGTTCCTGTTCCTGACCGTCGTGCCATGAGCATCGACGCATGCGGTTTTGCTACCATTCACGGTTTTCCGGCGCGCGCCGCGGGTTTCGTCGACCCGTCACGCGCTTGGCAGTAATCGCTCCGGCGTCAATTTTTACCGCAAGTCTCGAAGGATTGGAATGTCGTTCAAGAAGTCAGTCAGCAAGTCCGCATCGTTCGCTTTCTCCGCGATGCTCGCAGCACTCGCCGTCACCTCGGTTTCCGTTCACGCCAAGGAACTCACGCAGATCCGCTTCGCCGTCGATCCCAGCTACCCGCCGTTCGAATCGAAGCAGGCGGATGGCAAGCTGGCCGGTTTCGACATCGACCTCGGCAATGCGCTTTGCGCGCAGATGAAGGTCAAATGCGTGTGGGTCGAAAACAGTTTCGACGGCATGATTCCCGGCCTCAAGGCGCGCAAGTTCGACGCCGTGTTGTCCGACATGGGCATTACCGAAGAACGCCTGAAGCAGATCGATTTCACCCAGCCGCTCTACGATACCCACGCGCAACTCGTCGCGCGCGCGGGCTCGGGCATTCTGCCGACGCCGCAGGCGCTCAAGGGCAAACGCGTCGGCGTCGAACAGGGCACGGTGCAGGAACACTACGCGCGCGTGAAGTGGGAACCGCAGGGTGTGACCGTCGTGCCTTACGGCGATGAGGATCAGGTCGAGAACGATCTGGTCGCGGGCCGTATCGACGCCATGTTCACCGATGCCGCGCAAGCCGCCATCGGCTTTCTGAAGAAGCCGCAAGGCAAGGCGTTCGCGCTCGTCGGGCCGATTGTCGAAGACCGGGCGATCATCGGTCCGGGCACGGCAATCGGCTTGCGCAAGGGCGACGCCGATCTGAAGAACGGCCTGGACCAGGCGTTCGACGCGATCAAGAAGGACGGCACGTTCAAGCGCATCATGGCGAAGTATTTCGCCACCGATATCTCGATTCGGTAAGCGCTGGCGTTTAGCGTTCCGAGTGTCGACCGAAAAGGCATCGCTTGCGGTGCCTTTCTTTTTTTACGAGGCAATTCATTCGATGCAGGTCTCGCACCATCCGCTCGTCGCCGCTTCGCCTGGAACGGGGCGCGCGATCACGAGCTACGCCTTCGGCGCGGAACATGGGCCGAAGGTCTATATCCAGGCGTCGCTGCACGCCGACGAACTGCCGGGCATGGTGGTCGCGTGGTATCTCAAGCGGCATTTCGCGGAGTTGGAAGCGGCGGGGCGCCTGAACGCGCGGATCGTGCTCGTGCCCGTGGCGAATCCGGCCGGGCTCAATCAGCACTGGTTCGGCACGCAAATGGGCCGCTTCGACATGCAGTCCGGACAGGATTTCAACCGGCGCTTTCCCGCGCTTGGGCCGAGGCTCGTCGATAGACTCAAGCAACACCTGACTGGCGATGAAGCGCACAACGCCCGCGCCATCCGCGCCGCCTTGCGCGATGCGTTCGCGGCGCTCGAGCCCGCGACCGAACTCGAATCGCAGCGCATCGCGCTGATGACGCTGGCTTGCGATGCCGATCTCATCATCGACATGCATTGCGACTGGGAAGCCGCCGCGCATCTCTACACGACGCCCGAGGCCTGGGTTCGGATCGAACCGCTTGCGCGCTATCTCGGCAGCGAGGCGCAATTGCTCGCGGACGTGTCGGGCGGCGAGCCGTTCGACGAAGCGTGCGTATCGGCGTGGCGTTATCTGCGTGACGCATTCGCCGGACGCTTCCCCATTCCTCGGGGCGCGGCAACCGTCACTCTCGAACTGCGCGGCGTGCGCGACGTATCGCGCGAAACCGCTGCGCCCGATGCACAGGCAATCGTCGATTATCTGACGCACGCGGGTTTTATTTCGGGCGCTGCCCCCGCGCTGCCCGCGCTCACCAATCCGCCGACGCCGCTTGCCGGATGCGATTACCTTCACGCGCCGATCTCCGGCGTGATTCTGCATGCGCGCGAAGTTGGAGAGAAAGTGCGCGCGGGCGATGTCGTCGCTGAAGTGCTCGATCCGCTCCATGACGAACTCGTGCCGCTCATCGCGCAGAGTGACGGCGTGCTGTACGCGCGGCACTGGACGCGGTTCGCGACGGCGGGAATGCTGGTGGCGCGCATCGCGGGCGCGGAAGTCCGGCGCGAAGGCGACCTGCTCGTGCCTTGAAGTTGCCGACGAGTCGTCCCACGCGGTTACCATACGTCGGCAAACCCGGTTGCAATGTCCACGGAGAACGACAGGAACATGCTGAAGAATCTCGATCCCTTGCTCAACGCCGACATCCTTCACGCACTCTGCGCGATGGGCCACGGCGATGAAGTCGTCATCTGCGACGCCAACTTTCCCGGCGATTCCGTCGCGCGTCAGACCGTGCGCGGACAATTGCTGCGTCTCGACGGCATCAACGCGCCGCGTGCGGTGCGGGCCGTGTTGTCTGTGCTGCCGCTGGATACGTTCGTCGATCATCCCGCCGAGCGCATGGAAGTGGTCGGCGACCCGGATGCGCTGCCTGCCGTACAGCGTGAAGTACAACGCGAAGTCGACGACGCCGAAGGCCGCGCCGTTCCGCTCGCGCCCGTCGAGCGCTTCGCTTTTTACGAGCGCGCCAAACAGGCTTATTGCGTGATTCAGACGAGCGAAGCGCGCGGCTACGGCTGCTTCATCTTCAAAAAGGGCGTGCAACTCGCGCCCGACACGCCAGCGCAATGACACGCTGATTTCTTGACACTAGCTTGCGGCGCCTGACCGCGATCATGAAAACAGAATAGCCGGCCGGGCAACCCAGCGCGGCTTTCTGTCGGGCGCCTGCGCAAGCAGGGTCGGCCCGGCGGGAAGCGAGACATCCACGAGCGTATTACGGCGCGAGCATACCTTGCAGATGAAATAGCAGCCGAAGCTGTCGACGCTAGCTTCGGCCTTGGCGCGCGAGATCCTGCCGCTGCATCGTATGCAGGTCCACATAGATTCACCTTCGTTGTCGGAAAACTGGCTTTGGCTGGTTTCGCGTCGCCAGCGAAGTTCTTCCGATACCGGCTCTTTCGAGACCGGCAACTCGTCGAAGGTCTGCTCGCCATGAAACGCGAACACGTTGTCAAATGCACGCGGCTTGGTGCGACGTGTCTCGTGAAATGACAGTCAGAAAACTTGCTCGATAAGCGATGCCGCCAGTACTGGACAAATGCGGATCAGGGCAGTTTCAACGTGTAGTGATGCTGCCTCACCATGCGCTCAAAGCGAGCGAAAAGCAAACGGTATCGGGGAGGAGCAAGCAGAATGAGGCAGTTTCGGCTTGATATTAAGGCATGCTATAAAAGCTTCGAAAAGGCTTCGAGCCATGCTTTCATTCCCTCAAAACTGCCGGTAAAAAAATAAATCGCGACAGTTCCTCCGAAAGCGCCCACACTATGTGGCGCAGCAGTCGCCTTCGCGTCTGTGCAAGTCGGGGAGCAGGATCATGGCAAAAGGTCAGGTACGCGGAAATAAAGAGGCTAAAAAGCCCAAACAGCCGAAGAAAGTAGAGTCGCCGGCAGCGGCTGTATCGTGGGCCACGCCCAAGAAAAGCGCGGAAGCCAGCGCATCCGTGAAGAAGAAATAGCCTTAGCGCGACATTCGTTCAAGCTGTCCTCGGTGCATGGCGCGACGACGCTCTATTCTGACTTCGCCATCGAAGTGGAAGTCAGACGCCCACCACCGAGTCCCGATGTTTTCTCTTTCCGGACTGGAACCAGCATGACAACGAGACCCAAAGTCAATCCCGCCGTGGCCGTCAAACAAAGCGAATATACGATCGCGCAGAAGTCGCGTGCATCGGCGCTGAGCAACGCGGACAGCGAGCGCGCTCAAAAGCGCCGCGATAATGACGCGCTTATCGACGTCAACGCGAGCAAGTGGCGTTACGTGGGCCCGGGTGTCTAGATGGGAAAGCCCGCGGAAGTCCTCAACTTCCCGAACCCCAGCCGCAGCTACGACGCCGCAAGACACGGCGTGTGCTTCTGGGGTTACGACAGCAAGCGCGAGATCAGCTTTCTGGTCGAGGACAAGACGCTTGCCGCGCTGAACCCCGGCATGGGCACGGGTGAGATGGCGCTGCTCGCCACGTTCGACCGCAATCGCGAACGCATTCTCGAACTGGCGAAGGGTCTCTACACGGGCGGCCCGCAGAACCGTTATACGATCCACGAGTAGCGTTCAACGCCGTGTAACCGTCACGTTGTCGCGGCGGCTTCAGTTGTCCAGCGCAATACGCACCGTGCGCGCGAGTTCATCGAGCTGAAACGGCTTGCGCAGCGCGGCAAAGCGCTTTTCCTTGATCTTCGATACATCGACGTCCGCATAGCCCGTTGCCAGGATCACCGGCAGATCGGCACGCAGTTCACGCGCTTTCGCGATCACCTCCATGCCGTTCATGCCGGGCATCGCGAAGTCGACCATCATCAGATCGGGATGGTCCAGTGGCAGGCGTTTGAGGCCGTTGGGGCCGTCGCAGGCGTGCGTCACCGAATAGCCGAGCGTCTGCAGACATTCGACGAGCATCTCGCGCACGTCTTCGTCGTCTTCGACCACGAGGATGCGCTTCGCGCCCGATGCGCTGTCCTCGGGTTTGAGCGCAACGTCGGCTTCCTGCAAATCCTTCGCGCCGAGCGGCAACCAGATTTCGACGCTCGTCCCTTTGCCCGGTTCGCTTTCGATGCGCGCCACGCCGCCCGCCTGCCGCGCGATGCCGTAGACCTGGCTCAAGCCGAGCCCCGTCCCTTTGCCGACTGGTTTGGTCGTGAAGAACGGGTCGAACACGCGCGACAGCACGCCTGGCTCGATGCCCGAGCCCGAATCGCTCACACGGATGACCACGTAGCGTCCAGCCGTGAAGGTTTCGTCGGGCGCGGGGCGCTCGCCCGCGTGGATCGTGAGGCGCCCGCCGCCGGGCATGGCGTCGCGCGCATTGATCGTGAGATTGAGGACGGCCAGTTCCAGCTGATTGGCATCCGCCTGGGTCCAGAGATCTTCGGAATCGGAGGTCGTGGTGAACGCGATCGACGAGCCGAGCGAGATCGAGATGATGTCGCGCATGCCTTGCAAAAGCGACGCGACGTTGACCGCTTTCAAATCGAGATTGCTGGTGCGCGAAAACGTCAGCAACTGCGCGGTGAGCTTGGCGCCGCGTTCGGTGGCGCGCTTGGTCGTCGCGGCCATTTTGCGCACGCGCTCGTCGCTGCTGATTCGCGCGATCAATTCCGCGTTCGCCATGATGACATTCAGCAGATTGTTGAAATCATGCGCGATGCCGCCCGTCAATTGCCCGAGCGCCTCCATCTTTTGCGACTGCACGAGCACGGCCTGCACCTTGGCGCGCTCGTGAATCTCGCGCATCAGGCGATTATTTGCCGATGCCAGTTCCTGGGTGCGCTCGGCGATGCGGCTTTCCAGCGAGTCGTTGAGCCGTTCGAGCGCTTCCTGCGCCTTCGAGCGCGCGATCAGATGCTGCTCCGACTCCGCGAGATGCCGGCGCGCATCGTACTGGCGCGCACGCGCCCGCAGCGACGACATCACCGCGCGGCGCAAGGTCTCCGAGTTCAGAGGACGTTCGAGGACGAGCACGTTGCCAAGCCGCTCCAGCATGTCGATACTCGCGGCCGAGCGCCGTTCGGTTGCGCGTCCTGAAAGCAGAATGATGGGAAAGTCGGACCACGCCGGTTGCCGGTCGATCCAGGCAGCGAGCACTTCGCCGTTGTCGCTCTTGAGCGATTCCTCGGTGACGATGGCAGTGCCCGCGCCGCGGTCGAGTTCGGCGGTGAGGCAAACCGAATCGGCGCACGCGAAGCAATCGCGGTCATCGAATGCGAGGACATCGGCGATTACGTCGGCATCGCGGCCGAATGGCGCCACTATCAGAACGCGAAACTCCATGGCGCTAGTTCCCCGAGGAGCCCGCGTGACTGGTGTCGGGAACCAGCATGGCCGTGCCGCCCTTGTACGAAGGCAGGCCGCTCAGAATGCCTTCGAAGTCGCGCAATGCCTCGCCGACGTTCAGCCCGCCCGCACCCAGCTGAAATTGACGAATCGAGCGCTCATGGCCGCTCGCGCGGCTTTTCACGGCGGTCAGCGCCGTCAGCACTTCGCCTTGACGCTCGAAGTAGCGAAACAGCAGGACCACGTCGCTTAGATAACTGATATCCACGTCGCTCTGTATTTCGCCGATGATTCCATGCTGCCCCAGCACCAGCATCGTGATGACGCCGCGCTGGTTCAGATAGGTGAGCAGTTCGTGCATTTGCAGGAGCAGGTAGCGCTCGCCGGGCATCGCTTGCAGATACGCGTTCAGGCTGTCGATGGCGACGTAGCGCGCGTTGCCCTGTTCGACGCTCTGTCGCACGCTGCTCGTGAACTCTCCGGGCGATATTTCGGCGGGATCGACCTGGCGCAAGTTCAGCAAGCCGCTGTCGAGATGCGGCCGCAGATCGATGCCGAGGCTCGTCGAGCGCCGCAAAAGCGTGGTGCGCGTTTCATCGAAAAGATAGTAGACACACGGCTCGCCGCGTTCGAGCGCGGCGAGCAGACACGAGGTCACGGTGGTCGTCTTGCCCACGCCCGACGGCCCGACGATGAGCGTATTGGTGCCTGGCACGAGGCCGCCGCCGAGAAGCGCATCCAGCCCGGCCGTGCCGGTGCTGAGCGGCTTTGCCGAGAAATCGGCGTGATGTTCAGACGCGATCAGACGCGGATAGACTTCAATGCCGCCGGTGTTCAGCGTCATGTCGTGAAAACCTTCGCGAAACTTGATGCCGCGCATCTTCGCAATCCGCAGGCGCCGGCGCTCGCCGCCGTAGTCGTGCACGAGATTGTCGAGGCACAGCACGCCGTGCGCGATGCTGTGCAACTGCAGATCGCCCGGCTCGGACGTGTTGTCGTCGAGCAGCATGACGGTGCAGGCGCGCGTCGCGAAGTAACGCTTCAACGCGAGAATCTGTCTGCGATAACGCAGCGGGTTTTGCGAGAGCATGCGCAACTCGGACAAGCTGTCGAAGACGAGTCGCGCGGGCTTCACTTCATCCACTTGCGCGATGACATCGCGCACGGTTTCGCCCAGTTCCACTTCAGCGGGATGCAGAACGGTCTGCTCGTAACGCGGGTCGAGCCCTTCGTCCGACAGAAGTTCGATGATGGTAAAGCGCTTCGTGTCCCAGCCATGGCTTTCGGCCACGGCGACGAGTTCTTCCTTCGTCTCCGAAAGCGTCACATAAAGACCTGGCTCGCCGACTTCCGCGCCCTTGAGTAAGAACTGCAAGGCGAGAGTCGTTTTGCCCGCACCCGGCGCACCTTCGATCAAATACATGCGATGCGGCGTCAATCCGCCGCCGAGAATGTCGTCGACTCCCTCGATGCCCGTCGGAATGCGGGCGGGCAGGGCTTGCGTGGTTTTTTCTGGCATGTGCTTGCGCTTTCTGTTGTCTGGCCTTTTTATCTAGCCTTTCGCGCGAGCAATCGGAAAACATTGGGGAACGCCCGCGCCTCGCGTGGCGGCTGCAAGAAGCGAGCCAGTACACGCCGGCGCTGCGACGTTCGTTAAATTTACCTACTATCCAGCAAATTCCTGTTGCAAAAATCCAAACCAGAGCGACGCTTTTTAAGATTTGGTTGCAATGCAGCATGAAAAGGGTATAGTTAGGGTTATCCCCTAGCTAGTTACCCTGATTCTTTACCTGAGAGACGCCATGAAAACCACCGCTCAACAATCTTTGTTCGTTTCGTTCGGTTCGTTCCTGCGCTCGGCGAAGGCAACGGTGCGCCGTGAGTGGAATCGCGCGCTGCAATTGCATCTGCAAAACTGCGAGATGCTCGTCGAATCGTATCGCCGCACCAAGTAAGTAGGACAGTACCCGGTCAAAGTTTCAAAGCAACGCCCCGGAAGCGAATGGCTCCCGGGGCGTTTGTCTTTTACGAGCGCGTAGCGCATCGCCAGAGTGACAACGGCGCGCCTCCCCACGGAGAGCGCGCCGTTGTCGCATCGGATGGCGACGTCTAGATCGCCCAGCCGCCGAGATAGAACACCGCGAGCACGATCGCGATCGCGACCGTCCCCACGTTCAGCTTGCGATACTCGCCCGCCACGATCCGCCCGATCACCAGCGTGCAGAAGCCAAGCATGATGCCGGTGACGATATTCGCCGACAGCACGATGAACACGGCGCATACGAGCCCGGACATGGAGTCGACGGTATCGTCCATGTGCAGCTTGCTCACGTTGCCGAGCATGAGCAGGCCGACGTACATCAAGGCAGGCGCCGTCGCGTAGGAGGGCACGAGACCGGCGAGCGGCGAAAGGAACATCACCGCGAGAAAGAGCAGGCCGACGACCGTTGCCGCAAGCCCCGTCTTTGCGCCCGCCGCCACGCCCACCGACGATTCGATATACGCCGCCGCCGGTGCACCACCAAAGCATGCGGAGAAGATCGAGCTGAGCGAATCGGCCGTCAGCGCGCGTCCGCCGTTGACGATGCGCCCGTTGGCGTCGATCTGACCCGCCTGGCCCGCGACGGCGCGGATCGTTCCGGTGGCATCGAACACGGCGGTCATCACGAGTGCGAGCACGCTCGGCAGCACGGCCATCGAGAGCGCGCCCTTGATGTCCATCGCGCCGATGAGCGACGCGTGTCCCGGCGTCGCGAGCGAAGGCAGCGCGAACACGCCGTGAAAGCGCACGGACGGATCGAAGATCAGGCCGATAGCCGACAGGCCGACCACCACGAGCAGAATGCCGCCCGGCACGCGCCGGCGTTCCAGCCCGAAAATCGCCGCCAGGCCGAGCACCGACATCAGCACGGGAAACGCGCGGATCGCGCCCAGCGAAACCGGCATGCCCGGCGCGGGATTTTTAACGATCAGGCCGACGTCGTTGGACGCGATCAGCAGCAGAAACAAGCCGATGCCGATGCCCGTGCCATGCGCGACGCCCGTCGGCAGATTGCGCAAGATCCACGAGCGCACGCCAGTCACGGAGATCGCGGTGAAAACGACGCCCATCAGGAACACGGCGCCCAGTGCGATGGCAGGCGAGAGGCCTTTGCCGAGCACGAGACCGAACGCGGTGAATGCGGTCAGCGAGATGGCGCAACCAATCGCGATAGGCAGACGCGCCCATACGCCCATCAGCAGCGAGCCGAACGCGGTCGTGAGGCACACGGCGACGAACACCGCGCTGGTATCGAAACCGGCCTTGCCGAGCATGCCCGGCACGACGAACACGGAGTAGACCATCGCGAGAAAGGTCGTGATGCCCGCGACCACTTCGGTCTTTTCCGTGCTGCCAGCGAGCGATATGCCGAAGTAGCGGTCAAGAAAGCCGCCGCTCGCGGTCGGTGCCGTGTCCTCTCGTTCGATAGGGGAAATGTCGATGTCGCCAAGCTGCTGGGCGGGGGATTCCAACATGAGCTGCTCCTTTATCAGCACGCTGAAACGGTCGACCGTGCGCGCAATCAAGCGCACTGCGGTCCGTCGTCAGGGTCGTCTCGTATTTAGTTCTGGATGTAGCCTCGTGCTCGCCGCTGATGGCTGCACTCGGTCAGGACAAAGACTATGGGAACGCAACGCGAGGTCCAATCCCGTGGAAAACATGCCGCTCATGCCAACATTCTTATATTTCTGAGAGTCCTAAGCTGGCTGGGGCTTCCCGCCAGAACGATAAACGCCGGACTAGGGCAAATGCCTAGGCCGGCGTCGGGGGTGAACGCTTCGTCACGTACGCCCTGACAAACCCATTACTGCATGATTCGCGATACACCGCGTCCGCGCGGGTCGGACATGGGCTCGGGCGTGTCGCCGTTGATGCGGATAGCCTGAATGTCGCCATTGAAGCCTTGCATCGTGAACTTGTAGCCCTTGTCTTCGAGCTGCTTCACGACTTCCGGATCGAGCTGATGGAACGGCTCCTGGTAGATCGTGTCCGGCGGCAGCAACTGATGATGAAAACGCGTCGCGCCCACGGCTTCAGGTAGCGGCAAGTTGAAGTCGTAGACGTTCGAGAGCACCTGGAAGATCGACGTGAAAATGCGCGAGCCGCCCGGCGTGCCGATCACCATCGCGACCTTGTCGTCACGCGTGAGGATGGTCGGCGTCATGGAAGACAGCGGCCGCTTCTTCGGCTCGATGGCGTTGGCGTCGCTGCCGACCACGCCGAACATGTTCGGCACGCCCGGCTTGGAAGCGAAGTCGTCCATCTCGTCGTTGAGCACGACGCCCGTGCCTTCGGCGATCACGCCCGAGCCGAAGTAGCCGTTGATGGTGTACGTGTTCGACACCGCGTTGCCCCATTTGTCGACGACAGAAAAGTGCGTCGTCTCCGCTTTCTCGGGCATCGATGTACCGAGGCCCGGCAGCACGCTCTTCGTCTCCGAGGGCTTGTCGGGATTCACTTCCTGTGCGCGTTTCAGGATGTAGTCGTCGTCGGTGAGTTGTGCAACCGGCACCTTGTAGAAGTCGGGATCGCCGAGATATTGCGCACGATCGGCGAAGACGCGTTTCTCGATTTCCGCGACGAGGTGAATGTACTGCGCCGAATCCAGCGGCACGCCTTCGAACTTGTCCTTCAGGTCCGCCTTCATCTTGAGCAACTGCACGAGGCCGACGCCGCCCGAACTCGGCGGCGGCGCGGTGATCACGCGATAGCCGTTCCAGCTCGCGACGATCGGTTGCCGCCAGACCGCCTTGTAGTCTTTCAGATCGCGCGACGTGATGAGGCCGTGGCCCGCCATGGAAGTGGCGATCAGCTCGGCCGTTCTGCCTTCGTAGAAGCCCTTGGCGCCCTTGTCGGAGATGCGCTGCAAGGTATCCGCGAGATCGGGTTGCTTGAACACCTGACCCGCCTTCATGCCGCCGAAGTAGAGATCGAAATTCGTCTTGCCGGCGAAATCCTTCGATGCGGCGTCACGCCGGGAAATCAGTTGATCGTCGACGAGAAAGCCGTTTTCCGCATACTTGATGGCGGGCGCGAGCACCTGCTTCCACTTCAGCTTGCCGAAGCGCTTTTGCGCCTGCCACATGCCTTCCACCGTGCCCGGCACGCCGACCGCGCGATGTCCGTAAAGGCTCATGCCCTTGATGACCTCGCCCTTGTCGTCGAGATACATGTTGCGTGTGGCGGTGAGCGGCGCGCGCTCGCGATAGTCGAGGAAGTACGGACGATGATCCACGTACAGCGTCATGAATCCGCCGCCGCCGATATTGCCCGCTTCCGGATAAGTCACCGCGAGCGTGAAGGCGATGGCGACGGCTGCATCGACCGCGTTACCGCCTTGCTTCAGGATTTGCTCGGCGGTGTCGGCGGCGAACTTGTCGGCAACCGCCACGGCCGAGGCGGTGAGGACTTGCGGCTGAGTGTCCGCGGTCTTGGCAACGGCGGGCGTGGTTTCGACGAACCCGGCCGCCAGAAGCGCCGAGGCAACGATGGCGCTCAATGCGAGCGTGCGAAAGCGCGGTTCTCTTTTCGACTGCATCTCCTGCGTTCTCCTTAGGCTTTTCGGGGTTGTAAGCGCTTATACCATGTTCGCGGCGCGCCAAGAAATGGCACGCGCCGCATCATGCGCTCAAGGCATCAACTGACCGCCGTTCACGTCGATGATCTGGCCAGTCACATAGCGCGACATCGCCTCGGAGGCGAGATAGAGGAACGCGCCGCTGCAGTCGTCCGGCTCGCCTATGAAGCCCATCGGAATTGACTTGCGGAAGGATTCGAGCTGTTCCGGCGAGGTGAAGCGCTCCTGAAACGGCGTCTGGATCACGCCGGGCGCGACGGCGTTCACGCGGATGCGATCGCCCATCAGTTCCTTGGCCATGCCCTTGGTGATCGTGCTGACAAAGCCTTTCGACGCCGCATAAAGCAGCGCGCCTGGACCGCCGCCGTTGCGCGCCGCGACTGACGTCACGTTGATGATCGAACCGCCGCCGCCCGAACGCAGCGAGGGCAGCGCCGCGCGCGTGAACGCGACCACCGAGCGCGCGTTGATATGCATGACTTCGTCGAAGAGTTCGTCGGTAACGTCGCCGATCGGCTCGCGCTTGACGAGGCTTCCCGCGTTGTTGATGAGCACGTCGATCTTGCCGAACGCATCGACCGTCGCGGCGACGGCGGCATCGATGGCCTTCGAATCGCGCACGTCCGCACCCACGGTGACGGCCGAGACTCCCAGCGCGCGCACGTCGCTCGCCACTTGCTCGGCTTGGTCCTTCGAGCTGTTGTAGTGCACCGCGACATTCGCGCCGTATTGGCCAAACGCGCGCGCCGCCGCCGCGCCGATACCCGTGCTCGCGCCGGTGATGAGGATCGATTTGCCTTTCAGATCGTGCATGAGTGCTCCAGTGTGGTTGTTTTATGAACGGGACAGGTTGCGCCAGCCAAGAGTATACGGAGCATTCGCGGGCGGCGTCGGGCGGCGCGCAAGCCGCGCCCAAACCGGCCGCAAACAGTGGCAACATGTTCATCTGCTCACGTCGAAGTGAAACCAGGAGACGCACATGAACGCACAAGTCGATCCCATCCCCGCCGGCCGTCAGGGCGTGATCCCGTACATCGCGGTGGCGGGCGGCGTGACGGCCATCGAGTTCTATACGAAGGTGTTTGGCGCTACCGAGATCTACCGGCTCGAACAGCCGGGCGGGCGCATCGGGCATGCGGAGTTGTCTATCGGCGGCAAGGTCGTCTATCTGTGCGACGAATTTCCAGAGATGGATGTGAAAGGCCCGCTCTCCATAGGCGGCAGCCCGGTGATGCTGCATCTCTATGTCGATGACGTCGATGCCGTTGCCCAGCGCGCGGTGGACCAGGGCGCGACCATTCTGCGCGCGGTCGAAGACCAGTTCTATGGCGATCGCGGCGGCAAGATCCGCGATCCGTATGGGCATGTGTGGTGGATCGCGACTCACCGCGAAGATGTGTCGCCGGACGAGATGCAGCGGAGGGCGGAGGCGTTGTTTGGCGGGGCGTGATTCTTCAACGCCCATCTGACGCGCTTACGATACGCGCGACGAGTCGGCTCGCGTGGAGCACGCGTCCGTCGGAACGACGCGCCGCGATGAATTCGCCAGCTACGAAGCGCGCTTGTCGGCGCGAGCGCGGCGCAGAATTCACTACGCATCGAAACGCGGGTGAACCGCGCGCCACGCTCGAACGAAGCCGCTACGCATCGAACGAATACGTCTCGACCACGCGCCGCACCGATTCCCTGAACGACGCGACGAGATCCGAACGAATGCCGCTGCCCGGATACGACAGCGCGTATTCATATTCGATATCGGTTTCGAACGGCCGCACGACCACGCCGTGCGAGCGCCAGACCTTGGCCGCGAACGGCTCGACGATCGACACGCCCAGACCGCCCGCGACCATCGCATAGCGCGTGTGGGCAGTGTCGGTGAGCACGGTGTAGCGCGGCCTTTCTTCGGTCGCCGAAATGAGCGATTGCTCCGCCTCGTAAGGCTGCCGCGCATTGGGCAGCCAGCCGATCAGCTTCTCGCCGCGCAAGTCGTCCGGACGGATGATCTTCTTCGCAGCGAGCCTGTGCGACGCGGGCATGGCGCAAAGCGCACGCGCTTTCAGCAAGGTCTCGACTTCAATGCCTGCCACCGCGGGAAATGCCTGACTCAAGGCAACATCGGCGGTGTGATTTTGCAGGCTGACGAGCACCTCGGGCACCTTCACCGAATCCACCTTGATCGGCACGCCCGGATGACGCTCCGTGAAGTCGGCAAGCACGGGCGGCAACAACGTGGTGGCCAACACCGGCATGCAGGCGACGGTCAGGCCGTCCGAGGCTTCGTCGCGGATCATCTGCGCGACCTGTTTCAGGCGCTCCAGCCCGAGGAAGTTTTCCTCGACGGACTTATAGAAGCGCAGGCCCGCGTTGGTCGGATTCAGACGGCCGCCGATACGGCTGAAGAGGCTGAAGCCGAGATCGGCTTCGAGATCGGCAATCAGGCGGCTGATGGCCGGTTGCGTCACATGGAGTTTGCGGGCGGCGCCGACGCTGGTGCCCGTCATGATGAGGCTACGGAATGCCTCGATCTGGCGAAAACGAATCATTTTGGGGACGGCTTTGTCAAGCGGCTCTGGTAGTGCAGTTTCGGTACTGCGAGGACGCAGATCTTATAGGAAACAATGCTTTACTGCCTTTTCGATGCGCTTTGACGCATGCCGGCCGTGTGTGTTTTGCCAACAATTCGCACGAGTATTCGAAAAATTTAGTCACTATAACGACATGTGAGTGGCATCCGTCTTATTGATACGAAATACTCGCCGCCAACCTAGAAGCGCGATGAAAGGCCCGGCGTAAGCCAAAGGCTGGCCGCGGCGCGCGGGGGCATTGCTTCGGGCTCTACGAATCTAGCCCTGATGATTCGTTGAGCCAATTGTTTAGTGCAGCCGAACTAAACGACCGGCGCAACAGCAACGATAACCAAGACAACGAGACAAGAAGGAAAACGCAATGCGCACGACCTCACTTACGCCCAAATACGCTCTCGCGATGCTCGCGGCGCTGGCCTTCACGATGTCGGCGCACGCTGCCATCGTGCCGTCGGGCGTTACGCTTGCCGCCAAGCAGGAACTGGTGCGCAATAACGGCTCCGAAGTCGAAACGCTCGACCCCGCGCTGGTCGAAACGGTCGTGGCGGCGAACGTCACGCGCGACCTGTTCGAGAGCCTCACCGCCGCCAACGCGGACGGCACCGTGGTGCCGGGCGTGGCCGAAAAGTGGGAGCAGAAGGACGCGACAACCTGGCTCTTCCATCTGCGCAAGAACGCCCGTTGGTCCAATGGCGAGGCTGTCAGTGCAAACGATTTCGTGTACGGCTGGCAGCGTTTCATCGACCCGAAGACGGCATCTTCTTATGCGAGCGTGTTCGGGCCGCTTCTCCTGAATGGCGCCGAGATCGTCGCGGGCAAGAAGCCGGCTAGCGCGCTCGGCGTGCGCGCCATCGACGCCTATACGATCGAAGTCAAGACCGCCGGCCTCGTGCCGTTCCTCCCGGAACTGATGTCGAATCAGAACTTCGCGCCGGTGTATCGCGCGGGCGTCGAGAAATATGGGAAAGACTGGACCAAGCCGGGCAAGCTCGTGAGCAACGGCGCGTTTCAGTTGAAGGACTGGCAGGTCAACAGCAAGCTCGTGCTGACGAAGAACGCGAGTTACTGGGACAAGGAACATGTGCAGCTGACGCAAGTGACCTATCTGCCCGTCGAGGACGAAAACACGGACGTGAAGCTCTTCCAGTCGGGCGATAACGACATGACTTATCAGATTCCGACTGGCACGTTTGCCAAGTATCGCCAGCAGTTTCCGAACGACATTCGCAATTCGCTGATCCTCGGCACGCGCTATTACAGCTTCAACAATCGCGATCCGCTCCTGAAGGACGTGCGCGTGCGCAAGGCCTTGTCGATGGTGATCGACCGCGATCTGCTCGCGCAGCGCGTGACCGCCGACGGCCAGACGCCCATGTACGGGTTGATGCCCAAGGGCGTGCAGGGCGCGGATGTATCGGCATATGACTGGTCTGCCTGGCCGATGTCCAAGCGCGTCGAGGAAGCGAAGAAGCTGCTCGAACAAGCCGGCGTGAAACCCGGCACGAAGCTGCGTTTCGCCATGAACACGAGCGACTACAACAAGAAAATGGCGATTTTCGCGGCGTCGGAATGGAAGACCAAGCTCGGCCTCGACACGCAGATCGAATCGATGGAATTCAAGGTTCTGGTCAAGAAGCGTCACGAGGGCGACTATCAGATCGCGCGCAATGGCTGGGTCGCCGACTACAACGACGCCACCACGTTCCTCACGCTCGTGCAGTGCAAGTCTGAGCAGAACGACAACTTCAATTGCAATCCGAAGGCCGACGCGCTCGCGCAGCAAGCCAGCGAGACGACCGATCAGGCGAAGCGCACGCAGTTGCAGACGCAGGCGGCGAAACTCGTGATGGAGGATTATCCGTTCCTGCCGCTCCTGCAATACGGCCTGCCGCGACTAGTGAAGAGCTACGTGGGCGGCTATTCGCTCAAGAATCCGATGGATCACTACGGCAGCAAGGACCTCTACATCGTCAAGCACTGAGATACCTATGTGGTCTTATACATTGCGGCGCGTGCTGCTCACGCTGCCTACGCTTCTCATCGTGATCACGGTGTGCTATTTGCTGCTGCATGCCACGCCCGGTGGTCCGTTCGACGGCGAGCGCAAGGTTTCCGCCGAAGTGCTCGCGAATCTGCAGGCGAAGTACCACCTCGGCGAGCCGTTGTGGAAGCAGTACCTGCTGTATCTCGACAGCTTGTTGCACGGCGACCTGGGCGCCTCGTTCCGCTATGCCGACTGGAGCGTGAACGAACTCGTGCTGCGCGCCTTGCCGGTGTCGCTCTCCATCGGCGGCGTGTCGATGCTGCTCGCCATCATTATCGGCGTCGCCTTCGGCGTGGCGGCGGCGCTTCGGCGCAACAGCATGATCGATTACGCGCTCATGTTCGTGAGCAACGCGGGCAACGCGTTTCCCTCGTTCGTGATCGGGCCGGTACTGATCCTCGTGTTCGCCATTGCGCTGAAATGGCTTCCCGCGGGCGGCTGGAACGACTTTCAGATGCGCTACATGGTGCTGCCCATCGCGCTGCTCGTGATGATCAACGTCGCCACCGTGGGCCGTGTGACGCGTGCGAGTCTCATCGAAGTGATGAACACGCAGTACATCCGCACCGCGCGCGCGAAGGGCTTGCCCATGCGCACCATCGTGCTTCGCCATGCGATGAAGCCCACGCTCATTCCAGTCGTCTCGGTGCTCGGTCCGCTCGCGATTTCATCGATCACGGCGGCGGTCGTGACGGAGTCCGTGTTCTCGTTGCCGGGCATCGGCAAGCTGATCGTGAACGGCGCGGCCAACCGCGATTACACACTGGTGCTGGGACTCGTCGTGCTCGTCACGGTGGTGGCCGTGCTGCTCAACCTTCTGGTCGACCTCGCCTATGCGTGGCTCGATCCGAAGATCCGTTACTAAAGGGCGCCCAATGAAATCCGTATCTTTAGCGCCGCTCATGGAACAGGCCGTCGCGGGCCGAAGCCCCTGGCAGGACGCCCGCGCGCGCTTCGTGCGCAACAAGGCGGCAGTGGTCAGTCTCGCGTTGCTCGCGGTCATCACGCTTATCTGCATAGTCGGACCGTGGCTCTTGCCGAATCAGTTCGATTCCGCCGACTGGAACGCCATGAGCGCCGCGCCCACGTTCGAAAACTGGCACCTCTTCGGCACCGATGAAACCGGGCGCGATCTGCTCGTTCGCTGTCTCATCGGCGGACGCGTGTCGCTCGTGATCGGCGCGCTCGCCACGTTGACATCGGTCACGCTCGGCATCGTGTGGGGCGCGCTGGCGGGATTCATCGGCGGGAAGATCGATAACGCGATGATGCGTTTCGTCGACATGATGTACGCCATTCCGTACCTGCTGATCGCCATTCTCATGGTCACGCTGCTCGGCCGCGAGTTCTATCTCGTCGTGCTCACCATCACCGTGTTCTCGTGGATGGACATGGCGCGCGTGGTGCGCGGCCAGACGCTCGCCATTCGCTCGAAGGAATACGTGGAAGCGGCGCGCGCCATCGGCGTGCCGACCTCGCGCATCATCGTGCGGCATGTGGTGCCGAATCTGCTCGGCATCGTCGCGATCTATACCACCGTCACGGTGCCCGGCGTCATTCTCACCGAATCCGTGCTGTCGTTTCTCGGGCTCGGCGTGCAGGAACCGATGACGAGCTGGGGCGTGCTGATTCAGGACGGCGTAGGCGTGATGGAAACCTCGCCGTGGATCTTGCTGTGTCCGGCGGCGCTGCTTTCGATCACGCTTTATTGCATCAACTTCGTCGGCGACGGTTTGCGCGACGCACTCGATCCGAAGGACAGGTGAGTCATGCCGCTACTTCATGTCAGCGATCTTCAGGTCGAGTTCAAGACCAACGACGCCACCGTGCGCGCGGTCAACGGCGTGAACTTCACGCTGGAAGCGGGGGAAACGCTCGGTATCGTCGGCGAATCGGGTTCGGGCAAGAGCCAGAGCGTGCTCGCCATGCTTGGGCTGCTTGCATCGAACGGACGCGCGAGCGGGCAGGCGCTGTATCGCGGGGAAAATTTGCTCGGGCTGTCGGGCAAGGCGCTGAACCGCATTCGCGGCAACCGTCTCTCGATGATCTTTCAGGACCCGATGAGTTCGCTCAATCCGTACCTGAGCATCGAACGGCAGATGACCGAAGTGCTCGAACTGCACAAGAACATGACGCGCCGCGCGGCGAAAAAGCGCGCCATCGGCATGCTCGAAGCGGTACGCATCCCGGAAGCGGCGCATCGTATCGGACAATATCCGCATGAGTTGTCGGGCGGCATGCGTCAGCGCGTGATGATCGCCATGGCGCTGCTCTGCGAGCCCGAAGTGCTTTTCGCCGATGAACCGACCACCGCGCTCGACGTCACCGTGCAGGCGCAAGTGCTGCAATTGCTGCGCGATCTGCAGCGCGACTTCGGCACGTCGATCGTGTTGATCACGCACGACCTCGGCGTGGTGGCCGGTCTCTGCGAAAAAGTCATGGTGATGTACGGCGGCCGCGTGATGGAGCAGTGCGATGCGAGCAGCCTGTTCGCAAAGCCGTCGCATCCGTACACCATCGGGCTCTTGCGCGCGCTGCCGCGTCTCGACAAGAGCGGCGGCGAACTGACCGGCATTCCGGGCAACCCGCCGAACATGGCGCATCCGCCCGCGGGCTGCCCGTTTCACGAACGATGCGCGCATGCCGCCGAAGACTGCGTGCAGCACGTGCCCGCGTTGCGGCCGGTCGATGGCGTGCACTGGCTGCGCGCCTGCCATCGTTCCGCCGAAGACATGATCACCCGCTATCAGGAGGCGAGCCATGTCTGATGCATCGGCCCCGACGATACTTTCCGTGCGCGATGTCCGCGTGCATTTTCAGGTGAAGTCGAAGAAGCGCTTGCCGTGGGCGCCGTCGCGCACGCTCAAGGCCGTCGACGGCGTGAGCTTCGATCTGAAGGCGGGCGAAACGCTCGGCGTGGTCGGCGAATCGGGCTGCGGCAAGTCCACGCTCTCGCGCGCCATTCTCAACCTCATTCCCGCGACCGCCGGCGATATCGTGTGGATGGGCGCGCCGTTGCGCGAAGCATCGACGCGCGAATGGCATCGCGTACGCGGCGACGTGCAGATGATCTTTCAGGACCCACTGGCATCGCTCGATCCGCGCATGACGGTCGGGCAGATCATCGCGGAGCCTTTGCTCGAACATCGGCCGGGCATGAGCCGGCACGAGATCGACGTTAAGGTGCGCGCGTTGATGGCGAAGGTGGGTCTGCGCGAGCAGATGACCAACCGCTATCCGCACGAGTTTTCGGGCGGGCAGTGTCAGCGCATCGGCATTGCGCGCGCGTTGATCGTCGAGCCGAAACTCGTGATCTGCGACGAGCCGGTGTCCGCGCTCGATGTCTCCATCCAGGCGCAAATCGTCAATTTGCTGAAGTCGCTTCAGAAGGAGATGAAGCTCTCGCTGATCTTCATCGCGCACGATCTCGCCGTGGTGCGCCATATCTCCGACCGCGTGATGGTGATGTACCTCGGCCGCGTGATGGAGCTTGCCGACAAACACGCACTTTATGAAACGCCGCGCCATCCGTACACGCGCGCGCTGCTTTCGGCCGTGCCGGTGCCGGACCCGTCGGTCGAGCGCGCCAAGGTCGTGCAGATTCTTTCCGGCGATATTCCGAGCCCGATCGACCCGCCATCGGGCTGCGTGTTTCATACGCGCTGTCCCATGGCCGAGTCGCGTTGTTCGCTGGAGACGCCCACGTTGCGCGCGTTGGCGGAGGGATCCTCCGCCGCCTGCTTCTTTGCTTGATTTACATCTAAACACGTCGAATAGAGGAACCCGGAAACTCGCCCTAAAGCACTATCAATTTCGCTCGCGCGCAGCATAGCGCGTCTTCTGTTCGTCCTAGCCGTTTGCCACGTTCGTCCCGACCGTTTGTATCGCCGGACGTGGCTTTTCGCATCCGTTCGTTTCGGAATCCTTCATGGATTTCGATGGAGCAATCAACAGGTTGAGTCAGTAGTTGGAGATACTTTTCATGAAAAAACAAAAACGTTCCCTCGCGCTTTCCATTTTGCTTTTCAGCGGCTTCATGGCCGCTTCGGCCGCGTCCTACGGGCAACAAGCCCCGGCACAGACCGACGATACCGACCCGCCGTCGCGGCACACCGAGGCGCCGCCTTCATCGCCGCCCAATACCGAGGCAGATGCGCCCGTGAGCAATCAGGCGAAATCGAAAGGGTTGATCGAAGACTCGCATCTGAACTTGCTCACGCGCTCTTACACCGAGCATTTCGAAGCGAAGGGCGCGGAGAAGAAGGACGCGTGGGTGCTCGGCGAGCAAGCGGTATTCGAATCGGGTTACACGCGCGGTCTCGTCGGTCTGGGTTTCGATCTGACGATGTTCGGCGCGCTCAAGCTCAACGGCGGCAGCGGCGCGGGCAACCGCGTGCGGATCGGCGCGCCGGGCGAAGCGGGGCGCACGCAACTTGCGTGGGCGTATCCCGGCGTGTGGGACGTGAAGGCGCGTGTTTCGAACACCGTGTTCAAGTACGGCCAGCAACTCTTCGATAACCCGTTCCTCGTGCCGCACGACAATCGCGCGCTGCCGCCGACATATCGCGGCTTCTCGCTTGCCAGCGACGAGATCAAGAACCTGACCTTGAAGGCCGGTACCGTGGATGGCGTGATCGCGCGCGGCATGGCGAGCGTTACGGGCCTGACCACCGAGTACGGCGGCACGCACATGTCGCAGTTCACGTATTTCGGCGGCGACTGGACCCGTGGCGACGATACCGCCGTCACGCTCTACGGCAGCGTCGCGAACAACGTGTGGCAGCAGTACTATCTCTCGGCGACGCAAAGTATCGGCGACCCGAAAACCGTGCGCTGGACCGGCGCGCTGAACTACTACTACACGGGCGCGATCGGCGACAAGCGCCAAGGCTCGATCAACAACAACGCGTACAGCCTGGCGCTTGCCGGCACGCACGGCGCGCATACGCTTCAATTCGCGTTTCAGCAGATTGCAAGCGATCAGTTCTTCGACTACGTGGGCCAATCCGCGGGCGACTATCTCTCGAATTCGCTGGATGTCGACTACAACGCGCCGCACGAAAAGTCCGTGAGTCTGTCGTATTCGCTCAACATGAAGGAGTACGGCGTGCCCGGCCTGAAGTTCACGCTGTGGGGCGCGTATGGCTGGGACGCGGATGCGACCGCCATGGCCAACCAATATGCCAACCCGGATAGCAGCCAGCACGGGCTCTACTGGAAGGACGGGCAGCCGGTGCATGGCACGCACTATGAAATTGGCGTGATCCCGAGCTATACGGTGCCGGACGGCAAGTTCAAGAACACGTCGGTCAAGTTCTACTACATGCACCATCACGGCAGCCAATACTATTCGGACGGAACGAGCGACGTGTATCGACTCATGGTCAACGTCCCGGTGAACGTGTTCTGACGCGAAGCGAGAATCCTACAAAATCTCCTCTTTACATTACGTATAGCTTTCATATATAAAGAGAGTGCGTGTTGCGGATTGCCATGTCTCGCCCACGCCCATCGCCCGGCAGCCTCGTGACTGCCGGGCTTTTTTTCGTCCGTTCAACGCGCGGCGGTTAGCTTTCATGCGCTTACGGTATGCATTGTCCTAAGTGAAAACCCCGCCGTTTCTTTCGCTTGACTTACTTGATATATCAAATACTGTGTATATGCGATGGCGGTCGAAGCGTCATCGCAGGAGGCGCCGCTCGGCGTCCGATTACACAAGGCAAGGAGACATGCATGGGAACCGACCGGATGGATCGCGAGACGGAGACGTCGCGCCTGGCGTCGCCGTGGGTGCAGTTGGTGTTCGGCGTGATTTGCATGGCGATGATCGCCAACATGCAGTACGGGTGGACGCTCTTCGTCAATCCGATCGACGAGAAATATCACTGGGGCCGCGCGTCGATTCAGGTCGCGTTCACTATCTTCGTGGTGACCGAGACGTGGCTCGTGCCCGTGGAGGGGTATCTCGTCGACAAATACGGTCCGCGTCCTGTCGTCGTGTGCGGCGGCTTGCTGTGCGCGATTGCCTGGGCGATCAACTCGGTGGCGTCGTCACTGCCGCTCTTGTACTTCGCGGCGGCGGTGGGCGGCATCGGCGCGGGCGCGGTGTATGGGACGTGCGTCGGTAACGCGCTCAAGTGGTTCCCCGAGCGACGCGGCCTCGCGGCGGGCATCACGGCGGCGGGCTTCGGCATGGGATCGGCCGCGACTGTCGTGCCGATTGCGCACATGATCAAGTCGAGCGGATACGAAGCCACGTTCCTATGGTTCGGACTCGGTCAGGGACTCGTGGTGTTCCTGCTCGGCATGGCGCTTTACGCGCCGCCCGCGCAGATGCTCGCCGCGGTCAAGAGCAAGTTGAAGCGCGCCGTCTACAACGCGAGCCCGAAGCAGGTGTTGAGTTCGCCGATCTTCTGGGTGATGTACATCATGTTCGTGATGATGGCCGCCGGCGGATTGATGGCAACCGCGCAACTCGGGCCAATCGCGAAGGACTTCGGGTTGCACGATTCGCCGGTGTCGCTGCTCGGCCTGACGTTGCCGGCGCTGACTTTTGCGCTGACCATCGACCGCGTGCTCAATGGCTTGACGCGACCGTTTTTCGGTTGGGTATCGGACCGTATCGGACGCGAGAACACCATGTTCATCGCCTTTGCGATCGAAGCGGTGGGCATCGTCGCGTTATCGCGATACGGGCAGAGTCCGGTGGCGTTCGTGGTGCTGACGGGTATCGTGTTCTTCGCGTGGGGGGAAATCTACAGCCTCTTTCCCGCGACATGTGGCGATACCTTCGGCCCGAAGTTCGCGGCCACCAATGCCGGATTGCTGTACACGGCGAAGGGAACGGCTGCGTTGCTGGTGCCGTTCTCGAGCGTGATCACATCGATGACGGGAAGCTGGCACGCGGTCTTCATGCTGGCGGCGGGCATGGCGGCAATATCCGCGCTGCTCGCGCTCTTCGTACTCAAGCCGATGCGCAATGCCCATTCGCAGAAGCATGCGCGCGCGGCGGGGTTGGAGATGGGGTATTCGCCGCTGAAGGAGTAGAGCGCAAGGCGCGGGCGGGTGGCGTTAGGCGTCGCCCGTCCCGTCTCGTTGGCGCTTTATCGCATGGTGCAACAGCATGGCGGCGACGGCTTCGGGCGCCTCTCGAAGAAGCGAATGAAGCGCCAAGTCGGCGCACCCGCGCCGACGCTAGAACCGCATGCCCATGTTGCACATGCCGAAGCCAATGCCATTGGTGGCGAAGCCGGCGCATCCCAGAATGCCGCATCCGCCAAGCGCGGATAAGACTGCGAAAACCGCGGCGGCGGCAAGAAAAGTACGAACCTGCTTCATGATGTCGAAACGGAATAAACGTGGCGCCGCGATTGTCGCTCAATGGCTAGGCACGTTTGTCACAAAGCGTGAATGCCGAATGAATCACGCTTAACCGCCAGGACATCGCTCAATGCGGAATCGGCAGCTTGACCGGATCGCCGTCGCCTGCCACCGCAAAGACCAGCAGCTTCGCCGGCTTGGTCGCGCTCGCATTCTTCGATACGAGGTGATGCGCGCCGGGCGGCTCGTACCACGATTCGCCCGGCCCGTAGGTCTTCGCGGAGGACCCTTCGAGTTGTGACGTGACATGACCTTCCAGCACATACGCGAAGATCGAGCCGGGGTGCATATGCGCCTCGGATGCCTGCCCCGGCTTATACGAGACAGTCGCCATCAGCACGTTCTTGCCCGCGATCTCGGGAATCGCCTGCTTCATCACGGGCGTGACGACTTCCGCGGCTGCATCGTGCGCGAACACCCTGGACGCGCTCAACGCCAGCGCCGCCGTCAACATCATGATCTTGCGAAGGTTCATGGTTTTTACCTCACGCGGGAATCTTGCGGAACGCGATCGAAAAGCGGTTCCAGCTATTGATCGCGGCGATGAGCAGCGTCAGGTCGACGATTTCCTCGTCGCTGAAGTGCGGCTTCACGGCGGTCCAGACGGCATCGGGTACGTGCTCCTCGGACACGAGCGTGAGCGCCTCGGTCCATTCCAGCGCGGCACGTTCGCGGTCGGTGAAGAACGGCGTTTCGCGCCAGACGACGACCGTCGCCAGCCGGCGATCCGTTTCGCCGCCCTTGCGCGCGTCGGTGGTGTGCATGTCGACGCAAAACGCGCAGCCGTTGATCTGCGATGCGCGCAGGCGCACCAGCTCGGTCAGCGATTTCTCGAGTCCGCATTTGGCGATGCGCTCTTCGACACCAACGAGCGCCTTGATCGCGGCGGGGCTGGCTTTGTAGAAGTCGAGACGTGATTCCACGATGATTTCCTCTTCGCTTGGGGTTTGAAAGAGCGTCATGAGTGACGCGACAGATGTAGATTAGTCGCCGGATTGGTTTTAAGAAATGGCCGATTTTTGGTAATTTCAGGTGACCAGTAACCGTTAAAAAAAGCCCGAGACGATCAGTCGCGGGCTCGCTGACAGCGCTCATTCCAGCGCGGAAGCCGGTCCGAAAAACTCGTAGCGGCTCTGCGCATCCGGCACGCCGAGCGTCTTCAGATGCTTTTTCACCGCCTTCATGAAGGGCTTCGGCCCGAGAAAATAGGCATCGACGTCGCGAGTCACAGGGAGCCATCGCGCGAGCAGGGTTTCATCGACGAAACCAGTGCCGTGCGCTTCCTGGTCCCCATCGCGCTGCTGCTCATAGCAGTAGAAACGCTTCAGTTGCGGATGCCGCGTCGCCAGCTCATCCACCACCTCGCGAAACGCGTGCACGCCGCCGTGGCGCGCCGAATGAATGAAGTGCACCGGCCGATTCGGATTGGCGACGAGCGCGGCCTGCAGCATGGCAAGCGTCGGCGTGATCCCGACGCCACCGCTGATCAGCACGAGCGGCTTCTCGTTATGTTCGAGCCTGAAGTCGCCAGCGGGCGGATAAAGCTCGATGACATCGTTCTCACGTACGTTCGCATGCAGAAAACCGGACACCCGGCCGTTCGCTTCGCGCTTCACGCTGATGCGGTACTCGCGACCATTCGGCGCGGCGGACAGCGAGTAGTTGCGGCGCATTTCTTCGCCATCGATATTTACGCGCAGCCCGATGTATTGGCCCGGATGAAAGTCGAGCAGGGCGCCGCCATCTTCGGGCACGAGATAGAACGACACGATCTCCTCGCTCTCCGCGACCTTGCGCGTGACCACGAATCGCCGCGTGCCGCGCCAGCCCCCCGGCGCCTTCTCGCGTTCGCTGTACATGCCTTCTTCCAAGCCGATCAAAAGATCCGCGAGTTGCCGATACGCGGCGGACCATGCCTCGATCACGGCATCGGTGGCGATTTGCTCGCCGAGCACTTCGCGGATCGACCTGAGCAGGCAGCGTCCCACGATCGGATAATGTTCCGGGCGGATATCGAGCGCGACGTGCTTATTGATGATCTGCCCGACGAGTCCGCCGAGCTGTTCCAGTTGGTCGATGTGCCGCGCGTACATCAAGACGCCATTGGCAAGGGCACGCTGCTGCGCGCCGCTCGCCTGATGCGCCTGGTTGAACATCGGACGCACTTCGGGATTCTCGTCGATGAGCATTTTGTAGAAGTGCGTGGTGAGCGCCTCGCCGCCGCTTTCCAGAAGCGGCACGGTGGCTTTGACGATGGCGCGGTGTTCGGGTGACAGCATGGTCGGAGTCCTCGTTCCAGGGCGAAGCAGGGAGCGCTTCGTGTCGCAATTTGCAATACAGGTTCCGTGCCAGAGTAGAATTATCGTTAAATCAATTGCTTACCTTCGTATATGGTCGATTCGACTCTAGTCAGAAAGACTGCTGAAGTAGTCGCAATGACTTCGCGTGTATTGCTCGACGCGCTCGTTCCGCTGATCGAAGACCTCTCGCACGAGATGCCGGACACCGAGCGATATCGTCGCCTTTTGCGTACGCTGCGCGCGCTTTTTCCGGGCGACGCCGCCGCGCTCCTGCGACTCGATGGCGACATGCTCGTGCCGCTCGCGATCGACGGATTGTCTGGCGATACGCTCGGCAGGCGCTTTCGCGTCGGCGATCATCCGCGTTTTGCCCGCATCCTCGCGCGCAGCGAACCGACGCGCTTCGCCGCCAACTCCGATCTGCCCGATCCTTACGACGGCCTGGTCAAGGGCGTGGACGGTCATCTCGAAGTACACGATTGCCTCGGCTGCACGCTTTTCATCGACGAACGGCCTTGGGGTTTGCTCACACTCGACGCACTCGATCCCGCGCGCTTCGACGACATCGACATGGCTTCGCTTCAGGCGTTTCTCAGTCTCGCGGCGGCGACCGTGAGTGTGGCCGAACGCATCGATACGCTCGCGCGCACGGGCGAAGCCGAACGGCAGCGCGCGGAGTCGTATCGGCAGGCGAACGGGACGCGTCGCCGCGAGATGATCGGCAATAGCGAGCCGCACAAGCGCTTGCTGGAAGACATCGCGATCGTCGCTACGAGCGAGCTGACCGTGCTCATTACCGGTGAAACGGGCGTCGGCAAGGAACTCGTCGCGAGCGAGATTCATGCGCTCTCGTCGCGGGCCGACAAGCCGCTCGTGAGCCTCAATTGCGCGGCGCTGCCGGATACGCTCGTCGAAAGCGAACTCTTCGGGCACGTGCGCGGTGCGTTCTCGGGCGCGTCGTCGGACCGGCGCGGCAAATTCGAACTGGCCGACGGCGGCACGCTTTTTCTCGATGAAGTCGGCGAACTGCCGCTCGCCGTGCAGGCCAAGCTCTTGCGCGTGCTGCAGAACGGGCAGTTGCAGCGCATTGGGTCGGACAGCGAGCATAAGGTTGATGTGCGGCTCATCGCCGCGACCAATCGCGATCTCGTCGAGGAAGTCCGGGCGGGACGGTTTCGCGCGGATTTTTATCATCGGTTGTCGGTTTATCCGCTCGTCGTGCCGCCGTTGCGTGAGCGCGGACGCGACGTCCTGTTGCTCGCGGGCTTCTTTCTGGAGGAGAACCGCGCGCGCCTCGGCCTTCTGAGCCTGCGCCTTTCCGCCGATGCGCAAGCCGCGCTGCTCGCTTACGACTGGCCGGGAAATGTCCGCGAACTGGAGCATCTGATCGCGCGCAGCGCATTGAAGGCGCTCGCGGGCGTGCGCGAACGTCCGCGCATCCTGACGCTTACCGCCGCCGACTTCGGTCTCGCCGACACCACGCGCACCGCGTCACCGGGCGCGCCGCCGACGCCTGCCGCCGGCGTCGATTTCCGCGAAGCCGTCACCGCCTACGAACGCACGATCGTCCTCGATGCGCTCGCGCGTAACGGGCAGAACTGGGCATCGACGGCGCGTGAGCTTGGCGTCGACCGGGCAAATCTCAATCGTCTCGCGCGCCGCCTCGGGCTCAAGTAAGCGCGCAAATATTTTTCTCGAAAATCTTCACGCGGACGCGCAAAGCGTTTATTGGTGAGGCTAGGCAAGACGGCATGGCGTGGTTACGCATCTCAAAATAATGCGGTTCATTGATCTGGCGCAAACAACGATCACTCGATCCGCACGCAGCAAACGCGCGGATTGAGACAATCTGCAGGCTGGGAAAAACGGTTGGGCTCTTCTAAGATCAGAAGTGCAAAAACGACGATCCACCGATACAACCACCCGACAATCATCAGCAGTACGAGCATTGCATTGCACTGAACAACAAGCGCCGGCGACCGCATTGACGTGCACGTCCGGCTGATCGAACACGGCAACTCGAAACGGGGGATACGTGGGAAACGTGGGATACGTGACTAAGCGCACCGCACTCCTGTTGTCCACGCTATTGGCATTCGCGAGCATGGGCGCATTCGCGGCGGAGCCGGCGCTCGAGCGCGCCCCGGACACCATGCAGGCCCGCGTCATGGGCTGCGCCGCCTGTCACGGCGCGCAGGGCGAAGGCACCGGCAACGACTACTTCCCGCGTCTTTCGGGCAAGCCCGCAGGCTATCTGTACAACCAGTTACTCGCGTTTCGGGACGGGCGCCGCAAGTATCCGCCGATGAACTATCTGCTCGCGTATCTACCGGATGCGTATCTCAGGCAGATCGCCGATTACTTCGCGGGCGAGCGTCCGCCATTCCCGCCGCCGAGCGCCGTCACGGCCGATACGAAGACGCTCGATTACGGCAAGGCGCTCGTCACGAAGGGCGATTCCGCGCGCAACGTGCCCGCATGCGTGAGTTGCCACGGCGGCGCGATGACCGGCATGGAGCCCGCCATTCCCGGCTTGCTCGGCTTGCACGCCGACTACATCAGCGCGCAACTCGGGGCATGGCGCTACGGCACGCGCACGACCATCGCGCCCGACTGCATGCGCCACGTCGCGCAGCAGTTGAGCGAGCGCGATATCACCGCCATCGCCGCCTTCCTCGCGTCGTTGCCCGCGCCGCCCGATGTGTCGCCGGTCGCGGCCGGAAGCCTCAAGATGCCGCTCGCTTGCGGCAGCGTCCATAACTAACCGAGGAACCGACGTGCTTCGATTCCGACAACTTGGGACGCTTGCCTTGGCGGTGTTCTTTGCGGCCTGCGCCGTATCGACGGGCAACGCGTCTGCACAGACGAAGAGTGCCGATGCCGCCACGGTCCAGCGCGGCGAATACCTCGCGCGCGCGGGCGATTGCATCGCGTGCCATACGTTGCCCGCTGGCAAGACCTTCGGCGGCGGCCGTCCCATGGATACGCCGTTCGGCACGCTCTTCACGCCGAACATTTCGTCGGACAAGGAAACCGGACTCGGCAACTGGACCGCCGACGAGTTCTATCGAATGATGCACACCGGCCGCTCGAAGGACGGCTCGCTGCTCTATCCGGCCATGCCGTTCACGTCCTACACCAAGGTCACGCGAGCCGACTCCGACGCCATTTATGCGTTTCTCATGTCCACGCCGCCCGTGCATCAGCCGAACCGGCCGCATGAACTGCGCTTTCCGTTCAACCGGCGCGAACTGCTGATCGGCTGGCGCTCGCTCTTTTTCAGGGAGGCCGAATATCGGCCGGACCCGAAGCAATCGGTGGAATGGAATCGCGGCGCGTATCTCGTCGAAGGACTCGGGCATTGCTCGATGTGCCATACCGCGATCAACGCGCTCGGCGGCAATGTCGCGTCGAAGGCATTCGAAGGCGGCCTGATCCCGATTCAGAACTGGTACGCGCCCTCGCTTACGTCGAACAAGGAAGCGGGCTTGGGCGACTGGAGTATCGACGAAATCGTGGGCTTGCTGCACGCGGGCGTCTCGCATCGCGGCGCGGTGTATGGACCGATGGCCGAAGTGGTCTACGACAGCCTGCAATATCTTTCCGAAGACGACGTGCGCGCGATGGCCGTCTATCTCAAGGCGTTGCCCGCGCGCTCCGGCGATAAGTCCGAGCCGCCGACCCAGGCCGTGGTCGAACAGCGCACGAATCTCTCGCCGCTCGGCAAGAAGATTTATGACGCCCAATGCGCCGAATGTCACGCGGCCCAGGGCCAGGGCAAGCCGCCCGATTTTCCGCCGCTCGCGAACAATCAGTCCATCGTCATGAACTCGGCCGTGAACCCTATCCGCATGGTGCTGAACGGCGGCTATCCGCCCGGCACGTTCAAGAATCCGCGTCCATACGGCATGCCGCCGTTCGCGCAGTCGCTGTCCGACGTGGAGGTCGCGGCGGTCGTCACGTATATCCGCACGGCGTGGGGCAATCGCGGCGCGCCGGTGACGGTGAAGGAAGTCAACGAGCTGCGCTCCGCGCCGCTTTATTGAGGATCGACGACACATGAACGAAGACCCGAACGAAGACGCGCGGCTTGATGAAATAGTCAAGAGCGGCCCCGCCGGCGCGCTCGCGCTCGCGGGTATTTCCACCGCGATCGTCATCGGACTGTGGTTCGTCTTTTACTTCGCCGTGTTCTTGCCGCGCGGGGTGATTCAGTGATCGTGATTCGTCGAGGCGGCAGATAAATGGCCATTTCCCCCGGTTCGCATGAAGTCGCCGAGCGCGTCGAAAAACGCTGGGCAATGCTTGTCATGGCGATCGTCGTCGTGCTCGTCGCGATGGTGGTCTACACCGGCATCCACTGGGCAATGATGCCGCCTTCGCGCGTCGAGACCGTGCGCCCCGAATCGCTGCATGTATCGGGCGAATTCATCGAAAGCAATCTCGGCAGCGCGCCCGAGGCGGATGGCTCGGTGACGGTGCGGATCGTCGCGCAGCAGTATTCGTTCACGCCGCAATGTCTCGTGGTGCCCGCAGGCGTGCCGGTTACGTTCCGCGCGACGAGTTCGGACGTGGTGCACGGCTTTCTGATCGAGAACACCAACATCAATTCGATGCTCGAACCCGGTTACGTCTCGACCTTCAAGACGACCTTCAACCAACCCGGCGAGCACCTGATGCCATGCCACGAATACTGCGGCACCGGGCATCAGAACATGTGGGCGCATGTGAAAGTGGTGGATCGCGCCGA
This sequence comes from Caballeronia sp. LZ003, assembly GCF_031451465.1. Lineage (NCBI taxonomy): Bacteria > Pseudomonadati > Pseudomonadota > Betaproteobacteria > Burkholderiales > Burkholderiaceae > Caballeronia > Caballeronia sp. LZ003. Next base: position 614,657 of record NZ_JARUXJ010000004.1, read on the forward strand.
GTTCATGCAGATGGCCGCGCAATTGCCGGCTAATTCGCGGAGAGTGTCCTGTGTTAAATAGCAAGCGCCTCGTCCTCGCGCATTTCTGGCTGGCGTTCATCGCCTTCGGTGTCGCGCTTTTGCTCGGCGCGTGGCAGATGCTGGTGCGCAGTCCGCTGCATCCGTGGCTGCAGAATCCGGAGCTGTACTACCGCTCGGTGACGGCGCACGGCTCGGCCATGGGCTACGTGTTTCCGACCCTGATCGCCATGGGCTTCGGCTATGCGGTAAGCGAACTGGCGCTGAAGCGCCCGCTCGTCGGAAAGCGTTGGGCGTGGCTCGGCTTCTGGCTCGTCGCCATAGGCTCCGTCACCGCGATGGCGCCTGTCGCCATGGGTCTTGCGTCGGTGCTCTACACCTTCTATCCGCCGATGATCGGCAACGCGTTCTATTACATCGGCGTGGTGCTGGTGGTCGTGGGCTCGTGGATTTGGGTCGCGCTGATGTCGGTGAACCTCGCGGCGTGGAAGCGCGACAATCGCGGCAAGCCGGTGCCGCTCGCCATGTTCGCGACCGTCGCGGGCGCTTATTTGTGGGGCTGGACGGCGGTGGGCGCGGCCATCGAAGTGCTGTTCATGATTCTGCCGGTGGCGCTCGGCCTCAAGCACACCATCGACGCGGGACTTGCGCGCGTGTTCTTCTCGTGGACGCTGCACGCTATCGTCTATTTCTGGCTGATGCCCGCGTATATCGCGTATTACACGATCATTCCGCGCGCCATTGGTGGGCGTCTTTACAGCGATGCGATGGCGCGCATCTCCTTCATTCTGTTTCTCGTGGTGTCGATGCCCATCGGCATTCACCATCTGTTCGCCGATCCGCAAGTCGGCTCGGGCTTCAAGTTCATGCATTCGGTGTTCACGGCGCTGGTCGCGGTGCCGACGCTCTTGACCGTGTTCACCATCTGCGCGTCGGTGGAGATCGCGGCGCGGTTGCGCGGCGGCAAGGGCGCGCTCGGGTGGATCAAGGCGCTGCCCTGGTCCAATCCCATGATGCTCGCCGTCGCCTTCTCCTTCGTGATGCTCGGCTTCGGCGGCGCGGGCGGGCTCATCAACATGAGTTATCAGCTCGACTCGACCGTGCACAACACGCAGTGGGTGACGGGGCATTTTCATCTGATCTTCGCGGGCGCCATCGTCATCATGTACTTCGCGATCGCCTACGATCTGTGGCCGCATCTCACCGGCCGCGCGCTGCAAAACCTGAAGCTGATGCGCTGGCAGTTGTGGCTGTGGTTCGTCGGCATGATCGTGCTGACGTTCCCGTGGCATTACGTCGGCGTGCTCGGCATGCCGCGACGCATGGCCTTCTACGATTACACGGACCCTGCTATCGCGGCGCAGGCCGTGTCCGTGATCGTCTCGGTGATCGGCGGGTTCATTCTCGTGGTCTCGGCGGTGCTGTTCTTCATCGTGCTCATACAGGCGCATCGCGCGCCGCGCGTGACGGTCGAGGAATTCCGCTTCAGCCGCGCGTTGCATGAGCCGCGCAGCATACCGGTGGCGTTGAACAGCTTCGCGCTGTGGCTCGTGCTGATGATCGGCCTCACGCTCGTCAACTACGGTTATCCCATCGCGCAGCTTCTCTCGCGGCCGGATACCGCCGTGCCCGCGGTTCCCATCGGAGCGCAGCGATGAGCGACGAACGCCTCTTCACCTTCAGGAACCGCTGGTTCGCGACGAGCGTGCTGGGGATGATCGGCATCGCGGTGGTGTCGGCGCTGATCGGCTTCGTGTGGCTGCCTTCGGTGCATCGCGACGAGCCGTTCACGGGCGTCTGGAACGCCATCTGCAGCGCGGCGGGCGTGCCGCGCAGCTGGTACGCGGGCGAGGGCGGTAAGACCGTCGAGCCGACCGTCACGCTCACGGGTGTCGAAGTCACGCCGCAGTTGCTCGTGAACGTCAACGCGAGCGCGGTTGGACGCGGCGCGACGCTGGCTCTGCGCTGCACGATGTGTCACGGCGAGCGCGGCATGAGCGAGGCCAATTCGCCGAATCTCGCGGGCCAGTATGCGTCGGTGATCTACAAACAGTTGATCGATTTTCAGAAGGGCGCGCGCAATAACGCGGTGATGTCCCCGATGGCTGTGAATCTCTCCGATCAAGACATGCGCGATCTTGCCGCTTACTACGCGAGCTTGCCGAGGCCGCCCGCGCAGCGCAAGGTGAGCGCGTCGCTCGCGCCTTCGATCGTTTCCCACGGTGCGCCGATGCGCAACATCGCGCCCTGCGCGACGTGTCACGGCGGTATCGACAGCAAGGCGGGCAGCCCGTGGCTCGACGGCTTGCCGGCCGCTTATACGAAGGCGCAGTTGACCGCTTTTGCCAATGGCACGCGCACCAACGATATCAACGAAGTCATGCGCAACGTGGCGCGCAACATGACGCCGGACGAGATCGAAGCCGCGGCGGCTTACTATGCGCGGGAGCTGGACGGGCATTGAGCGGCTGCAACTGCACGCTATCGCCGTTCGGAAAGCAGGGGTTTCGTTGCCGCGCTGGTTCGATTTCTGTATCGTGGTCCGTTCAATGCTGCGTTTTGCGCAGCAGGCACCGGACCCCGCAATGAACGATCACGCCATCCACACCACCGACGTCCTCATCGTCGGCGCAGGCCCCGTCGGGCTTTTCGCCGCCTTCGAAGCCGGCGTGCTCGGCCTTTCGTGCCAGATTGTCGACACGCTCGGGCGCATCGGCGGGCAATGCATCGAACTTTATCCCGACAAGCCGATCTACGACATTCCCGCCGTTCCCTCGTGCACCGCGCGCGAACTCGTGGATCGTCTGCTCGAACAGATTCGTCCGTTCGACGTGCCGATCCACCTCGATCAGCGCGTGATGTCGGTGGCGCAACGCGAGGATCATCGCTGGACTGTCGAGACCGAGCAGGGCATGCGTTTCGATGCCGCCGCCATTCTGATCGCCGCGGGCAATGGCGCGTTCGTGCCGCAGCGCCTGCAAGTGCCGCAAGCTGAAGCGCTCGAAGACAACGGCGTGCACTACAGCGTCGCGCGTCTGGCAGATTTCGCGGACCGCGAGGTCATCGTCGCGGGCGGCGGCGATTCCGCGCTCGACTGGGCGCTGGCTTTGCGCGGCGTCGCGAAGAAGCTCACGCTGGTGCATCGGCGTAACGGGTTTTCGGCGGCGGCGGCATCCGTGGCGGCAATGAAGCGCGCCGTGGAGGCGGGCGAGATGGCGTTCGTCGTCGGCATGATCGATTCGCTCGACGCGCCCGGCAACACCTTGCGCGGCGTGCGTATCAAGCACGTTGACGGCACCACCGATCTCGCCGCCGACAAGCTCGTCGCGCTGTATGGCCTCGTGGCGGATCTCGGGCCTATCGCCCAATGGAACCTGGATGTGCGCGGCGGACGCATCGAAGTCGATACCTCGTATTACGAGTCGTCGCGGCCGGGCATTTTCGCAGTCGGAGATATCGCCAACTATCCGAACAAGCAGAAGCTCATCTTGTCGGGCTTTCACGAGGCATCGCTCGCATTGCGCAAGGCTTACTCGTACGCTTACCCCGACAAGAAGCGCGTGCACATTCATTCGAGTTACGACGCGAAGCTCGCACAGCGCGTGCAGTCAGGCGGCACGCACGCGGCGGAAGGGAGCTGACAGTTGCGCGTCGATCCGCTTCGACCAGGGCGCGCGTCTTGATCGGTCGATTCATCGCGTGGCTGCTGCTGGTGGCGTGCGTCGCGGCGCTCGGCCTGGGCTATGCGGTCTATGCGCGCCGCATTAGCGTACCCGCGCAATACGATCCTTTCACGCCGCTCGACGTTCGCGCGCCACCCGACTTCTTCACCACGTTCCGACGTTGGCGCACGCTGCACGATGCCGACATGTGCCGGGCCGCGCTCGAACAATCCGGGCTCGACTATCGTCCGATGGCGGATTCATCGCCCCCCGGCGGCTGCGAACTCAAGGACGTGGTGCGCGTGACGCAATCCGCCGAAGTTCGCTACAGCTCGCCGTATCTCGCCACGTGTCCGCTCGCGCTCTCGATGGCGTTCTTCGAGCATCGATACCTGCAGAGCGCCGCCGTCGAACTCTTCGGCGAACGCGTGACGCGCATCGAGCATGTTGGCAGCTACGCGTGCCGCAACGTGAATCATCGGCAAGACGGCGCGCTGAGTCAGCATGCAAGCGCCAATGCCATCGACCTCACGGGTTTCGTGCTCGCCGACGGCAAGCGCATCACGCTCGCGCGCTGGGACGATTCTGCATCGCCCGAAGCGAGCTTCCTGCGACGCGTCCACGAAGGCGCATGCCAGTCGTTCGACACGACCCTCGGCCCCGATTACAACGCGCTCCACAAGACACACTTTCACGTCGACATGGGCCCGTATCGCATCTGCCGCTGATGCGTTCACGTCACGCGTGCTGATGCGCCGGATTACGGCAGGTCGAATGATCGTGAGGACCATCGCTCCATGCCGAGCCGAGGATGATGCTGCAGAAGTTCAGCCGCTTGTAGTTCGGGTCCTTCAGCGCGAGCACGTCTGCTTTCACGTTGCCAAACGTCGTTTCGGGCTTTTTGATGGTGCCTTGCGCGAACGCATCGATGATGCCTTCCTTGAAATTCGCTTCCCGCGGATGTGCCGCCACCACGAGCCGGCGCTGATCCGCCGTGAATTCGTCGTAAGCAAGCCCGAGCACGTCCATCTCAACGCCTGCCGTCACGAGCGCGACGACCGGCTTCTTGTACTGCGGAATGCCCGGCGTCGTGTGCAGCGCGATGGCATCCCATACTTGTTCGATCTCACCTTCGCCGATGCCGTAGCCGAGCAGGAAGTCGCGCGCCGCATTCGCGCCATCCACTTCGAAGCGGTCGTGCGCGCTGCTGTAGGCATCGACGAGTCCCATGTCATGGAACATCGCGCCGATATACAAGAGTTCCGCGTCATACTTCAGCTGCTTGCGTTCGCCCGCGAGCGCACCGAACAGGAACACGCGGCGCGAGTGGTGATAGAGCAAATCGGGTTCCGTATCGCGCACGAGTTGCGTGGCTTCGCGCGCCATCTTGCTGTCGGGAATACGGATGCCAGCGATGATTTCGTTCATTTCAATTACTCCTTGAAGGTTGTTCAGCTGATGTGGCTCGGCGAGATGGGATCGCTTGCCGGAAAAGTTTCGGCCAGCGCTTCATCGAGCAGATACTCCTGCAAGTCGGCATGCGCGCTGCGTTCGATATCGACGCGGGTGTTTGCTGATGTGTCCATTGCACTCGCCTCCGTGGCGTGAGACATTGCGTTGCATTGCGTTTCGATGAGTATCAGTGTCGGCAAAACGCGCGGTCGCGACAATGAAAACGACGCGTCGAACTCTGCCAGTCGCACGCTGTCTTCTGCCATGTGTTTTCAACGAGCTAAAAACCGCCTTCGCCGATGCCCACCGTTGCCCTCGCGATCTTTCCCGGCGTGCAGGCGCTGGACGTAGCCGGCCCCGTCGATGTCTTCGCGGAAGCCAACATGTTCGTGCCCGCGGCCGATGCCTACGCAATCACGCTTGTCGGCCCCGAAGCGCTTGCGGTGCGCGCATCGAACGGCACGCGGCTATTGGCGGACGTCTCATGGCATGAAGCGCGCGGGCGCTACGACACGGCGCTCGTCGCGGGCGGTCCGGGTTTGCCTTTCGATGAACCCGATCCCGATCTCACCGCCTGGCTCGCCGATGTCGCCGCGAAATGCGAGCGGTACGGCTCGATCTGCACGGGCGCGTTTGCGCTGGGTCATGCCGGTCTGCTCGACGGGCGCGGAGTGACCACGCACTGGCAGAATGCGCCGCGTCTGGCCGAGCGCTTTCCACGGGCGCGCGTGGAGCTGGATCGCATCTATATGCGCGATGGGCGGCTCGTGACGTCGGCCGGAGTGACGGCGGGTATCGATGTGGCGCTCGCGCTCGTCGCGGAAGATCACGGGGCGCGCGTGGCGCTTGCGGTGGCGAAGCGCCTCGTCGTGTTCGCGCAGCGGCGCGGCGGACAGTCGCAGTTCAGCCCTTATCTGAGCGCGCCTGCCGACGAGACATCGCCGGTGGCGAAAGTGCAGGGTTACGTGATGGAGCACATCGGCGAAAGGCTCGCAGTGTCGCAACTCGCGAAGGTCGCGGGCATGAGCGAGCGCAATTTCGCGCGGGCCTTCGTGCAGCTCGCGCAGATGACGCCGCACGAGTTCGTCGAGCGCGCGCGGGTCGATGCTGCGCGCAACGCGCTTGAAAGCACGGATACGCCGCTCAAGACCGTGGCCTACGAATGCGGCTTCGGCACCGCGGACCGCATGCGCCTCGTGTTCATGCGGCGGCTCGGGGTATCGCCGAACGATTATCGGCTGAGCTTCAGGACACGCTTTTCAAAGTGATGGAACAGGCGTCGCCGTGCGTTCGTTAAAATTGGGATAACGAGGCGTGCCGCTGTTGCGGCTTTTCTTGCTGCGGGCACGCTGCATCGCAAACTAAATCGACAGACGGAAGATCGAATGACGACACAAGCGTCCCCCGTGCAGGACCCCTTCGAGCGGCGCGCATTGCTGCTGCATCTCGGCGATGTGCTGGAAACCGTGTTCTGCCTGAGTCAATGCGCCGATGACTATCCGAGCATCGCCGATGCGGTGCGTGGTAACGATGCGCTCGCGGACTTCACGCTGCTCGGCTTCGTCGCGGGCGACATGACGCCGCGCGAGTTCATTCGGCGCGCGTCGGGCGCGTTTTTCGTGTGGCCGAAGGCGCTTCTCGACGAGACGCTCAATCGGCCGATGCTCGCGAATACCGTGCGTCACGATCTATTCGAAGACGACGCGAAAGGCTGGGATGCGTACGTCGAGGAGCGACGCCGCGAGGTGGTTTGGTTTGGCGAGGACTTGCAGGAGGCCGGGCAGAGCACAGCGTCATTGGATGCAGCCGAGTCCGGCGATTCAGCGAAGACGTCGCGGTATGCGACCTGGCCGTGGCCGGATAAGGCGAAGGATGCGTCATAGCGTGCCAAGCAATGGTTGAGCGGGGCGAAGACATTGGCAGCCTGTTCGTAATGCATCGAGGCGCGCGGGCCTATGGACATGCCCGCGTTCTGCGATCGTCCCAACCCCGCACGAAGCTCAGGGCTTCTTGCTCATACTGCCCGCGCCCGCATCCATCCCCAAGCCATTCGGCCGATCCGGCGCTGGTCCCTTTCCCGCCGAGGTCTTGCCCGGCGTCGTCTTGAGCGCATCGCTCGCCGATGCCGCCGCCGCGGCAGGTGGCGTCGAGCTGTGTTCCTGATAAGCCGGAGTACTGTCGTAGTGCAGCTTGTTCGGTTGCTGGGCGCTTGCCACGACTGCGATCGTGCCGCCGAGCAGTATCCCCGCCGTGCGGCTGAGTGCGCCGATTATCGGTTTCATGTATCGCCTCCCGTTGTTGTGCGCCCGACTGTAGCCAGCAAACAACGGACCCGCGAACATAGCTTGTTCTCGCGCAAAGTCCCCCGCAGGAGAGCAGACCACGGCGTCTTGCCTTGACGCGCATCAACGCCGGGCTGTGCTGCGCTCGGGACAATTCCTGTGCAGGACATCGATCCAGAACAGGGAAAACCAGCAATGAAAACAGTGAAAGCAGGCATTAGCGCCATCGTCATGGCATGCGCGGCATTGTGCGCGGGCATGGCACACGCGGCGGAAGATTCGTCGTCGAACGTTTCGATGAGCGGCATCCATGCAGGCGATGTGCTCGTGCGGTTGCGCGCCATCAGCATCGAGCCGCAAGTAAGCGCAGGCGGCGCGCTCGGCACGCTCAACACCGACGTGAATAACTCCATCGTTCCCGAACTCGACTTCACCTACATGATTCGCGACGACATCGGCGTCGAGCTGATTCTCGCGACCTCGCGGCATCAGGTGACATCGAGCATAGGCGGGCTGGGCGGCGTGGGTGTTTTGCCGCCGACCTTGCTGTTGCAATACCACTTCAATCATGCGGGACGCGTGCGGCCCTATGTCGGCGCGGGTATCAACTACACGCTCTTCTACAACGACAAACTGAAAGCGGGCGACGCCGATGTCTCCATCAAGCACAGCAGCTTCGGCCCCGCGCTTCAGGCGGGCGTCGATGTGCAGGTCGCGAAGAATCTGTTCGTCAACGCGGACGTCAAGAAGATCTGGATGCGCACGAGCGCGTCGGCGGGCGGCGTCGATCTCGGCTCGCTCAAGATCGACCCGTGGGTGTTCGGCGTTGGCGTGGGCATGAAGTTCTAAGGGCGAAACAGGCGGCGACCGACCCGTTTTATCGAAATTTGGCGGATGAAGCCGGTGCTTCTGGCGTGGAACACTTTGCCGGCACGGTATTCTTGCAGCAGGCCCGGCGCAGACGCGCGCGGTCACCTGCCGCCTGAGGCCGGCGTGACCCCGTGCGCGCTGCAACGACTAATAACACCGCATCGGGGAAACGCAAGCCAATGAGACCTTCCACTTACGCGGGATTCGCTTTGCTCGTCAGTTGTGGCGCGGCCTTCGCGCAACAACCGCTCGCCTTGCCCGGCCGCAGTCAGAGCACGGGGCAGCAGAGCGTCGACAACGCGGCCTGCTACGCCTATGCCAATCAGACGACCAAGGTCGTGATGGCGCGCGAGCCGCAGACCGCACCCAAGAACAACGCCATCGAGACGCGCACGCTCGGGGCTCCGCGCCCGGTCGAGCCGCCGTTGCCGCCGGTTGCATCGGGCGCGCTGGCCGCGTCGGCGGCGCCGGCATCGGGCGCATCCGCGACGATGGCGGGCCGGCCCGCAGGCGCTTCGGCGACGGTTGCCGCGGGCGCATCGGCGCCGATGAGTGCATCCGGAGCCGCGGTCGCTGCAGGTGCTTCGGGCGCATCGGGCGCCGTGGCGGCTTCGGGCGCATCGGATGCAAATTACGCCGAGATGAAAATGCCGCCGATGCCGCCGCCCGAGCCGCCAATGGTGCGCTACTGGCGCGCGTACGGCGAGTGCATGCAAAATCGCGGTTACTACGTTCGCTGAAGCCAAGGGCCGCCGATGAGCGCATTCGATCGAGTGCGCTCGTTGCATCGGCTAATGCAGGGCGCTTGTCGCGCTCGTGGCTATACGGCTGAAGCAGACGGTGAAAGAGTATTCAACTCTTGCGGACGCGGCCAGACAACACGGCCCAGGCAGTCTGCATCGTGCGACCTACGCTCATAACGAACGCGCCCGAGGGCCAAGCGATTAGAAGCTCCTTGCAGCGCGAAACGGAGACTTCAGATGAACGCCATGACGTCCCTTCACGAAGGCCAATGCGCGTGCGGCGCGGTGCGCCTTGCGGTCTTCGCGCGGCCGCTGCAAGTCAATCTCTGCCACTGCATGACATGCCGCCGCATTCACGGTGCGCCGTTCGGCGTCTATGCCATCTTCGAGCGCGACGCCGTGCAGATCACGGGCGATACCGTCGCGTGGCAAAGCTCGGAGACCGGGCATCGGCATCATTGCCTGACATGCGGCTCGCCTATCTATCTCGCCTTCGACGGCGTGCCGGAAATCGAAGTGCCAACCGGCATCTTCGACGAAACCGGCCTCTTTCCGCCCACTTACGAAATCTGGTGCAAAAACGCCGAGCCGTGGCACGACGCGCAGGGCAGGCCGCGCTTCGCACGCGGCCGGCAGAACTAGTTCATCAGCACTCGACGATTGCCTTCACCACGCCCGCCTTCGGGTCGAGTAGCGACGAGAAGCGCTCGGGCACGTCGGCGAGCGTGAGCCGGTGGGTGTTGAGCGCATCGGTCGGCACTTCGCCGCGACGCATGGCATCGAGCACGGTCTCGAAGTCCTCGGGCGTTGCGTTGCGGCTCGCGAGCAAGGTTGCTTCGCGCTTGTGAAACTCGGGATCGGCGAACGAGATGCGGTCCGGCACGATGGACACCAGCACGTACTTGCCGCCATGCGCGATGAATTCGAAGCCGCGTTCCATTGCGCGCGAGTTGCCCGTGGCATCGAAGACGACATCGAAGAATTCGCCGTTGGTGAGGCTCGACAACTCTTCCTTGTCGCGCTCGCCGATTTGCACGGTCGCGTCCGCCTTCAACTCGCGGCGGCAGAAGTTCAGGCGATCTTCACGCGTGTCGAGCGCGGTCACGTTTGCGCCGCGCAGACGCGCAAAGGTGATCGCCGCCATGCCGATCGGCCCCGTGCCGACGACCAGCACGCGTTGTCCCGGTTGCACATCCGCGCGGCGCACCGCATGCGCGCCGATCGCGAGGAATTCCACCATCGCGGCCTGATCGAGCGTGACGCCTTCGGCCTTGTGGACGAATTGCGCGGGGAGGTTCAGATACTCCGTGAACGCGCCGTCGCGATGCACGCCGAGCACCTGAATGTTCACGCAGCAATTGGTTTTGCCCTGGCGGCATGCAATGCACTTGCCGCACGACAGATAGGGCATGACGTAGACGGTGTCGCCCGCCTTGAGTCCGCTCGATGCATCCGCCTCTTCGATCACGCCGGAGAGTTCATGCCCCATCACGCGCGGATACGACAAGAACGGCTGATTGCCGGTGAAGATATGCAAGTCGGTCCCGCACACGCCGACGCGCTTCACGCGCAGCAGCACTTCGTTGTCGCCGCGCGCGGGCTTCTCGCGCTGTTCGGCCTTGAGAGTTCCGGGGGTTTCGCAGATGACGGTCAGCATGGCGTGTCTCTTTATGTGGTTTGTGTGGGGGCGACAGCGCATTAATTTAGCGATACGCGGCGATCTGGTCAAGCCAATTTGATATTCGATAAAGTGGTAAGGCCGGATTGTGCGTCAGCGCGGCGGCGCGTTTCGCCTTATATTCTGAGCATCTCAATAAGGTTTCAGGACGGCACGTGCTTGCACTTCAGGATTTTGTCGAGCGGCATCCGCGGCTATTCGTGCTGTCGGGCGCGGGTATCAGCACCGAGTCGGGTATTCCCTGTTATCGCGATCGCGAGGGCCAGCGCACGGGCCGTCAGCCGATTCTGCTGAAAGAGTTTCTAGGCAACGACTACGCGCGCCGCCGTTACTGGGCGCGGAGCCTGATTGGCTGGCCGGTGGTGGCGGATGCGCAACCGAACGCGGCGCATCACGCCGTGCGGGCGCTGGCGGCGCGTTCGCGGGTGCATCGGCTGGTGACGCAGAATGTCGATGGCTTGCATACGCGTGCTGGAAATCCCGATGTCATCGAGCTGCACGGCAATCTCGGCCGCGTGCGCTGCATGGCTTGCGGCGCGGCGCTTACGCGCGTGGCGGTGCAGCGGATGCTGGAAGAAGCGAACCCGGATTTTACGAATTACACGGCGCCGTCGGTGCCGGATGGCGATGCGCAAATCGAGAATATCGACTTCGCTTCGTTCAATGTGCCGGGCTGCACGCGTTGTGGTGGCGTGCTCAAGCCGGACGTGGTGTTTTTCGGCGAGAGCGTGCCGCGCGCGCTGGTGCAGGACGCGGCAAGCTCGCTCGAAGCCGCCGACGCGATGCTCGTGCTCGGGTCATCGTTGATGGTGTATTCGGGCTATCGATTCTGCGAATGGGCGGCGAAGAGCGGCAAGCCGATTGCGGCGATCAATATCGGCAAGACGCGCGCGGATGCATTGCTTGCGTTGAAGGTCGAGGCGCCTTGTTCGGAGACGCTCGAGGCGTTGATCGAGGGGTTGGATGGGGGGTGAGCGGGGACGCTCGATGCGTTGAACGAGCGTTCCCACGTGTCCACTCAGCCCGCTTCACCCGCCATCGAATCAATCCCCTCAAGTAACCTCTCCGCCTGCTCCATCCGCGTAAAAACCCCCGGCGTCACCCGCACGACATCGCTTGCATCCGGAATCGGCCGCGCGACCGTGAACACGCCAAACCTGTCCTTCAACGTCTTCACGATGACATCGCTCGCCAGTCCTTCGATGCGAAACGCAGTGATACCCGCCGTCATCGATGCATCCGCTGGCGTCATGATCCGCACGCCCGGCAGCGCGCGCGCCGGTTCGGCCCAAGCGTCGCGCAAGGCCCGCAGACGCGCTTCCTTCGAGCGCGCGCCAATGCGCTGATGCAACTCCAGCGCCGCCGGCAACGTGAGCCAAGCCGCGAAGTTCGGCGAACCCGTGTGCACGCGCGAGCGGATATCGTCGGCGGGCCAGGTCGTATCGCCGAGATAGGGGTCGATTGAACCGAGACGCTCTTTCTTGATGTAGATCGCCCCGCAACCGAGCGGCGCCCCGATCCACTTGTGCAGATTCAACGCGACAAACGGCGCGTCGAGCGTCGGCACGTCGAAGTCGAGCATGCCCCAGGAATGCGCGGCATCGACGATCACGTCTGCGCCCGCGGCTTTCGCGAGCGCCGCGATCTCGCGAACCGGCGGCACCAGCCCCGTCGCAAAACAGACATGCGACAGCAGCACGAGCTTCGTGCGCGGATGCGCTTTCAACGCCGACGTGTAAGCGTCGAGCACGGCCTCGCGCGTGGCAGGCTCGGGCATCGTCATGCGCACTGGCTCGACGCCGCGCCGTTCGCGCAGCCATTCCATCGCATCGCGTCCGCACGGGTAGTCGAGGTTGCTGTAGAGCACGGTATCGCCCGGTTCGAGGCCGTTATAGCCGCTGATGAGCGCAAGCAGCGCCTCGGTCGCGTTGCGCGTGAGCTCTATCTCGTCGGCGGAACAGCCCATGGCGCCAGCAAGACGCTGACGCAGGCCGTCGTGGATCGTCATCCAATGCGGACGCACGAACAGCGTGGTTTCGTGGTTCAGGCGATCGATCCAGTAATGGAACATCGACTTCACCGGCTCGGCCATGGCGCCCCAGTAGCCGTTTTCCAGATTGATCAGGTCGTCGGACTGTCTATACAGCGCGCGCACCGCGTCCCACCAGTCTTCGGCATGAGCGATGTTCGTGGCAGGCGCGAGGGGTAACGCGGCCAGGGCGGCGTTGAATTCAGGCGTGCGGAAGTCGAGATGTTCGGTCATCGGTCTTTTGATCGCGTGAGGAGCATCAAGTATCGCCGATGAAGTATCGATTGGACAAAGTTACCGCCGTTGCGACGAAGGTATGGACAAAATGCCGACTAATCGTATTTTCGCCCCTTCAGACTTCGCAACCGCCCGCCGTAATAGTTCCTAGAGCGCCAAGCCCCGGATGAGGGCAAACGTTCGCTTGTACGCCGCGTAAGGCGCACGAGTCGAACATACGACGCCGAAACAGTTCCACGAACTGACTGAGAGAACCTTCAAATGAACCTTAGAAACATCACGATCAAGAACAAACTGGTCGCCGGCTTCGGCATTCTTGCCGTCCTCGTGGTGCTCGTCGCAGGCATGTCGCTGCGCTCGCTTTCCCAGGCGACCGACGGCTTCGCGAACTACGTCAACGGCATCAACGCGCGCGCCGATGTGGCCAGTCAGTTGCGCACCGCGGTCGATCGCCGCGCCATTGCCGCACGCAATCTCGTGCTCGTCAGCAAGCCCGCCGATCTCGAACTGGAAAAAGCCCAGGTCACGCGCGCTCACGAAGACGTGCAGGCGCGCCTGAAACAACTCAAGGACATGATCGCCTCGGCGAGCGACACGAGCGAGAAGGCCCGTGGCCTTGTCGCCGAAATGGCGCGCGTGGAAGGCTTGTACGGCCCGGTGGCGACGGATATCGTCGGCCTCGCGCTCACCGGCAAGCACGACCAGGCGATCTCCAAGATGGACGACGAATGCCGTCCGCTGCTCGCCCAACTGGTCAAGGCCACCGACGACTACGCGAGCTACACGGCCACGCGTCGCGAAGAGATCGTGCGTGATTTCGAAGCTCAGTACGAAATGCAGCGCAACGTGCTGATCGCGCTGTGCTCGTTCGCCACGCTGTTCGCGGTGGCTGCGGGCTTTGCGATCACGCGTTCGATCACCCGGCCTATCGAGGACGCAGTCGAGATCGCGCAAACCGTGGCGCGTGGCGACTTGCGCAGCACGATCATCGCCGATTCGAAGGACGAGACCGGCGACTTGCTGCGTGCGCTTGCCGAGATGAACGAACGCCTGACCGAAACCGTGAGCCGTGTGCGCGACAGCAGCGGCGCGGTGGGCGGCGCCGCCAAGGAACTGGCCACAGGCAACACGGACCTGAGCCAGCGCACCGAAGAGCAGGCGGCGTCGTTGCAGGAAACGGCGGCGAGCATGGAGCAATTGACGTCCACGGTGCGTCAGAATGCCGACAACGCGCATCAGGCGAGTTCGCTCGCGTCGAATGCCTCGAATGTCGCGCGAAAGGGCAGCGATGTGGTCGGTCGCGTGGTCGACACCATGCACGGCATCAGCAACAGCTCGTCGAAGATCGCGGAGATCACGGGCATCATCGAAGGCATCGCTTTCCAGACCAACATTCTGGCGCTCAACGCGGCCGTTGAAGCGGCGCGCGCGGGTGAACAGGGACGCGGCTTTGCGGTCGTGGCAAGCGAAGTGCGCAGCCTCGCGCAGCGCTCGTCGTCGGCGGCAAAGGAGATCAAGGAACTGATCGCCGATTCCGTCGAAAAGGTGAAGGACGGCTCGGCACTCGCGAGCGAAGCCGGTACGACCATGACCGAAGTGACACAGGCCGTGGCTCAGGTGACCGACATCATGTCGGAGATCGCGGCAGCATCGGCGGAGCAGGGACGCGGCATCGAGCAGGTGAATCAGGCGATCACGCAGATGGACGAGGTCACGCAACAGAACGCGGCGCTCGTCGAGGAAGCCGCGGCCGCATCGCAGGCGCTGGAAGAGCAGGGCCGTCGCCTGAACGAAGTCATGGCGTTCTTCGTGGTCGAAGGCGGTGGTGTTGCGCCCCGGTCGTATGCGCCTGCCGTGCCCGTGGCGCGTACTGCCGCGCGCGTTGCCGCACCCGCGCGTACGCGGCGTGCCACGCCCGTGGCGACCGCTGCGGCGACGCATGGCGACGAGTGGAGTTCGTTCTGACCGATGGCGCGTAGTAGCGCGTTGATGCTGCGTCGGACCGATGCCGTGCGTAGCGACGTCGAACGAACGCCGCCACGGCTTTGATGCGTGCTTACTTCGATACGACGAACTCGCAAGCGGCCTGCAGCGGCGCAAACCTCACGCCGCTGCCTGCCAAGCATCAGTGATGTTCGAACTCCGCACGCGGCTTCGGCGTTGCCTTGACCTTGGTGTACTGGAATTCGGGCAGGGCCTTGATCGCGTCCTTCGTCGCGCCGGGCAGCACGAGCTTGCCGCCCTGGAAATCGAGTTGTTCGACCGGAATGGCGACGTCGTGATGCGAGACGCCGAGGAACTGGTTTGCCGCGATGATCGCGAACGAAACCGAACGGTCCGGCGCCACGATGATGTCGTGGATCACGCCGACCTTCGCGCCCTGTTCATTGAAGACGGGCTTGTTCAGAATCGACTTTCTGACGCTCCAGCCGTCGATGATGGCGGTCGATACCTCGACCGATACGCCGAGCGTCTGTGCGCCCGCAACTTGCGCGTAGGACGCGGTGGAAGTCAGGCCAATGGCCGATGCGGCGAAGAGCAGTGCCACGAGTTTCGAGTTCATCTTCCAATCCTCAAAAGATTTGGCAAATCAGTTCTTGGGAATTGCGCGAATCTAGCGCGGTAGAAGTGTGAACGTTTATTGCGAATTTTGCAGGGAACGTGCGCATACGCACGGCGTGCACCCGCTTGGGGCGCACGCCGTGACGCGGAAATCGAAGAAAATTCAGTGTGAAATGCGTTTCAGCGCTTCCGCTTTGTGCACGGCATGCTTGCCGCTCTTGTCGCTTTCCACCTCGTAGTGCGGATCGGACTTCGATGCATTGACTGTATGGCCATCGACTGTCGTGCGTTCGTGGATCACTTTCACGACATGGCCCGTGGTCTCGCCCTGCGGCGTATTCCAGCTAACGTGATCGTGCAGCTTGAGGGATTGAGTCATCGCGTCTCTCCATCGTTGAAATGCCAACGAAAGCGCAACGGCCATGCCCACGCGCGGCTACTTCAAGCGGGCGAGCGTCCCTTCATCCTCGTGGCCATCGAAAAAGCGTTGCAGCGCGTCGTTAAAGATCGCGGGATCGGGTGCGGTGCGCGCGAAGAGCGTCATCGACGAATGAAACTTCATGTCGTCCGGATACCCAAAAATTTGCTCGACGCTCGAATTCTTCACGCCATTGACGATGCCAGTCAATTCGACGAGCCGCGCGCCGAGCACAGGATGCGCGATATACGCTTCGGCTTCCGCGCGGGACTGGATAGCGTAATGCCGCGCCATGTGGCTATGGCCGAGACCTGCGATTTGCGGGAACACGAACCACATCCAGTGCGTGCGCTTGCGGCCGGCGGACAACTCGGCGCGCACGTTGTCGATGACGGCTTCTTGTGCATCGACGAAGCGTTGAAGATCGAAGGTATCGCTCATGGCATGTCCTGGCTCTCTAGTCACGCGACGGCATCCGCGATGCGCTTTCGCAGCGCCGCATCCGGATAATCGCCAATGCCCGCGCGCACGTTGTCGATCATGTACTCGCGCCGTCCGGTGCCCGGAATCACGCAAGTGACGGCAGGGTTTCCCAACACGAATTTGAGCAGAAGCTGTGCCCAACTCGTGCAGCCCAAATCGGCCGCGAACGCGGGCAGCGGTTTTGCGCGAAGCGAGGCGAGCAGCGAGCCGCCGCCGAACGGCTGATTGACGAGCACAGCGACGCCGCGCTCGGCGGCAAGCGGCAGCAGCCGTTCCTCGGCGTCGCGGTCGTTGGCCGCGTAGTTGATTTGCACGAAGTCCACACGCTCGGATCGCAGCACCGCTTCGACCTGCCCGAACGCGCTCGACGTGTAATGCGTAACGCCGATATAGCGCACGCGCCCGGCCGCTTTCCAATCGCGCAGCGTGGCGAGTTGCGTGCGCCAGTCGAGCAGATTGTGGATCTGCATGAGGTCGATGCGCGGCGTTTTGAAAAGGCGCATCGACTGTTCCATTTGCGCGATGCCCGCCTCGCGTCCATCGGTCCACACCTTGGTGGCGATGAACGCCTTGTCGCGTGCGTGCAATTCGGCGAGCAGGTCGCCCGCGACGGCTTCGGACGAGCCATACATGGGCGATGAATCGATCACCGAGCCGCCCGCCGCGAACAGCACGCGCAGCACTTCGGCGAGTCCGCGACGGCGGGCGGCGTCGTCGCCGACGTCGAATGTGCGCCACGTGCCGCAGCCGATTACAGGCAGCGCTTCGTTGCTCGATGGAATCGGGCGCTTGTGCATGGGCGTCGACTGCGAGGGCGCGATCTGCGCGATGAGCGGGTTTGTCGCTCCGGCGAGCGCCGCCGTGGCCGCGACACGCAGGAACCGTCGGCGATCTGGTGAACGGCCGTTCATGGCAGAGAAGAACCATGACGCCGTGCATGGTTCGAGTTAGGCAAAGGCATCATCGATCAGGCTCCTGGCGAAGACATGCAAGAACAGACGCAATGTCTGGTGCAACCCGCGTCTCGCAGCAGGATAACCCGATACCGAAACGAACGATGCCGGCGCTACTTCTTCTTAAGCCCGTCGAGACAGACTCGGAAACGGTTACCATAACCGGCGCGTTTGTTTCACCTACGTGCTCGCCTGATCGATACGCTTGCGTCTATGCTCGGAAGTCGTACCCGGCAACGAAAGCTCGATCCGACATTTTTTTGCAGCTAAGGCGAACCGTGCAATTAGCATGTGCGCCCGAGCGTCGGCATTCGCGGCTTCGCTCTTCGCACCTTGCAAAACAAAAATGAGTCTCCCAGACGCCCAGAACTTACCGCTCAACATAGACAGCGTGCGCGCCTTGCGCGTGGCCGGGCGCGCCGTCGAAGCGCAGGCCATGATCACTCGACTCGCCGCCTTGCCCGATCCGGGCATATGGATCGGACAACTCGGCATCGACTTGAACTATCTCGGCATGCGCGAGCTTGCGGAACGTTGTCTCAGGATAGCGCTTACGCACGACATGTCTCCCTTAGTGCGCTACCAGCTCACCGAAGAACTCGCGATGGTGCTTTACTCGAGCGGCAAGTATCACGAAGCGCATGCACTGCATCGCATCAACCGCGATGTCGGACGCGGCGAGTCGCTTCTCCACGTGCTCTTTAGCGGTGACATGCCGTGGATCGACTTGGCGCGTCCCAAGCTGCTCGGCATAGACGAACCCGTTGCCGGCAAGTCGATCTTGATCTCCATCGAAGGCGGCTTCGGCGATTT
Organism: Caballeronia sp. LZ003; assembly: GCF_031451465.1. NCBI lineage: Bacteria > Pseudomonadati > Pseudomonadota > Betaproteobacteria > Burkholderiales > Burkholderiaceae > Caballeronia > Caballeronia sp. LZ003. Next base: position 632,857 of record NZ_JARUXJ010000004.1, read on the forward strand.
CGTGCTCTATTCGCGCTACGTCGATGCCTTGCTGCGGGAAGGCGCACGCGAGTTGGTCATCGAAGTCTTCGACGAGTGGCGCGATGTCGTCCGCCCGCGCGAAGGCGTGCGTCTTGTCATCCCGACGGCCGAGCAACGTGCGCACGAGATGCAGCATTGCGACCGCATTACGTACGTGTTCAATCTCTTCGCGCGCTATCAGCATTCGCCATATTCTCCGATGGAGAATCCCGGCGGCATGATCGCATGCAATCCCAATCGCGGCTTGCCACACCAAGCGCTTGCATCGATGCAACGCGAACCGAAGCGGATGAAGGTCGGTATCGGCTGGCGCAGCGCCAGCAACGTGCGCCATGAGCCGTACCGGTCGATGCAACTCCAACAACTGGCCGCGTTGTTCGCCAATCCCGATTGCCGCTTCTACTCGCTTCAGGTCGGCGCGCTGACCGATGACGAACGTGCGTTGATGCAGGCGCACGATGTCATCGACATGGCGCCGTATCTCGCGGCTTTCGGCGATACGGCATACGTGCTCGACGAACTCGATTTGTTCATCACCATCGACTCGGGGCCCGCGCATCTTGCAGGCGCGTTGAATCGTCCCGTATGGGTGCTGCTTGCAAACGCGTGCGATTGCCGCTGGTATGACTGTCAGCGCTTCACGCCCTGGTATCCGTCTATGCGGCTTTATCGTCAGACGCAACTCGGCGACTGGTCGCATCCGCTCGACGAATTGCAGGCCGATCTGGCGCAACTCGCTGCACGCTGACGCCGCTCGACCCCGGCGCGCTTCATGTAGCATTGACGCAGCTCCCACATGCGCCCGCGACATGACTCGTCTATCGATCCGTTTGGTTCTCGTCCTGGCTCTCGTCTTGGCGATCGCGCTGACTGGCATTGCTCATGCAGCATCCGGCGACGACGATCCATCGACCGTTATCAGCGACAGCCACGAGTTCGTCGTGGCGGAAGACGGTTCGGTGACCGAGGACGATACCACCGTGTTGCGCGCGAACACGTCGGCCGGCATCGACGAAATTGCGCAGCGTTACGTCTGGTACGACCGCAGCGTGTCGAACGTGGAAATCGTCGAAGCCTATTCCGTCGATGCCAACGGCGCGCGTCACGATGTTTCGCCCGAGCAGATCCGTGACATCCAGGAGCCGCGTTCGGCAGGCGCGCCCACGTTTCAGGACGCCAAGCTGCGCGCGGTGATTTTTCCGGCGGTGGGCATCGGTTCGACGGTGCATCTGCGGTTTCGCAAGAGCCAGGCGAGTCCTGTCATCGCGGGGCAGTTCAACTATTACGTCGATCCGGGTTCGCGGCCGGTGCTTGCACAGCGGCTCATCTTCGATCTGCCCGCGACCAAGCCGCTCTTCGCCGATGCGCGCGGCTATGAAGCCGAGCCGCCCGTCACCGCGAATGGCCGCACGCGCTATGCGTTCGATTACCGTCGCGAACACATTGCGCGCATCGAAACCGGCTCGGTCGCTTACGCGCAATACGGCGACCGTCTGATGGTGTCGACGTTTCCCGATTACGCGAGCTTCGCCGCGAGCTATCGCGAACCTTCCGTGGACCCGAGCACGAAAGATCCCGCCGTGATCGCGTTCGCGCAATCGCTCACACGCAACGACGCCGACGCGCGCGCCAAAGCAAAGACGCTCTACGACTGGGTACGTCGCAATATCCGCTATGTCGCGATGTTCATCGGTCAAAGTCCCGCCGTGCCGCATCGCGTGACCGAGGTACTTGCGAATCGTTATGGCGATTGCAAAGACCACGTCGCGCTGTTCGGCGCGTTGCTCGATGCCGTGGGCATTCGCAACGAGCCCGCGCTGATCGGCCTGGGCGCGGTGTATTCGCTGCCTTCGGTGCCAGGCTACGGCGCGGGCGCGATCAATCACGTCATCACATGGATGCCCGATCTGAATCTATATGCGGATAGCACGGCGGCGAGCGTCGAGTTCGGCTATCTGCCACTCGCGGACATGGATCGCCCGACCGTGCTCGTGAATGCCGGCAAGCTTTCGCACACACCATCCACGCAGCCCTTGTCGCGCGCGGCGCGATTGCAGATCGACGTGGCGCCCGGAGGCGTCGCCAACTTTGCGTATTGGGTCGAGGATGCAGGATGGAGTGCCGAGATCGAGCGTATGAATCTGCGTTCGGCGAATACGGAGCGGCGCGAGCAGATCGCAACGGACCGTCTGCGTTATACGAATCTGCGTGGCGCGGGCGCGCTTACGACCAGCGATGTCGATGCCACGAGCGGCCCCTTCGCCACGACCGTGAACGGCACGCTTGACGACGTGGTCTGGCCCACTGGCACGACCGCGTTGCCCGCGTTGACGAGTCTCTCGGGCGGCATCGCGACGCAGGCGCGCAACTGGCTTGCGGAGCGCGTGCGTACGCAACCTTATCTGTGCATAGGCGGCGTGTTCGACGAGGTATCGCAGATCGTGCTTCCTCGTACGATGCACGTGGTCGAAGTGCCCGACAACCTCGACCTCGATAGCGGCTTCTTCCGCTTTTCATCGCGCTATCTGTTCGATGCCGCGACCAACACGATTCAAATTTCGCGCACTTTCACCGCGAATTTCGGCAAGCAGGTCTGCACGCCCGAGGACTTTCAGGCGGCGCAGCCGGTGCTTAAGAAGATCGAGCGCGATACGCAAGGGCAGATCATCGTGAAGGCGCGTCATTGATAGGACATGGTGAAGGTGACGAGCCCGGACAGGCTGCCAGGCGACACGGTCGATGCCACCCGGATGTATTGCACGACGAGCGGAATGCTCATTGGGCCGCCTGTCGACGTGGCGACCATCCACTGGCCCGGGTTGCCAGCCACGGATGTATCGGCGCCAAAATTCACCGCTGTATCGCCGTTGAGGATTTGCAATGCAACACCTTGCGCGGTCGAATCGCTAGTCGGCGTCAGTGTGTTGGAGCGGTTGCCTGGCGCCACGCTGTCGGTCAGGGTCACGAATACGCGTATGTTCGACGCGCAGTCGAGGTTGATCGAAAGCGGTGTTGGCTCGGCGGATGCACCGACCGCCTTCAATGCAGATGTATTCACCGTTTTCATCGTGACATAAATTACCGACGACTTGACCGAACAAGTCGCGCCGACTACCGCGAATGGCGAGGTGCTCAGAATGGCGTCGACGAGCGTTCCTCCAAGCATCATCTGCGCGGTCAAGGCGCCATTCACTGTACCGTTCCCTACCGGTCCGGTTGCGACGACCTCCACGCCGAGCGTCGTTCCGTTCCAGGCCCACTGACCATTGAAGGTCTCCCCGTCGCCAGCGCCCCAGTATCGCCGCACGCCGCCGTAGCTGTCGTAAAAGCGCATACCGATGCCCGGCACGTTGGTGGCGAAAGTGTAAGGACTCGCGGAGACCTGGGCGCCGCCGGTGACGCTCCGGTTGACGATCCCGTTACTTGCGCACGTGGCGAAATTACCTGAAGCCGGGATGGCGGTTTGCTGCGGAGCGTTATACAGCAACGTACCGACCGCGGTATCGCGTCCAACGCTGACGCTGGGAATTGCGAAGACGTAAGTCTGCGTGCTCTGACCATTTATCCAGGTGCAGACTGCGTGCGCCACGTTCGAACCTAGCAGCGCTGCAACGGCAATGGCCACTCTTGCCGAGGAAAAGCGCGCTGTGGCGTACGGTGACGAAGTGAAAAAACGCATGGCTTTCACGATGATCGGAAGGGTCAATGAGTATGCCGATCGTTGCGGATGAATCCTGCCCTGGACGATTAAGCGATAGCACAAAATTCATTCGTCATCACGCTTGCGTTGCGTGCCTTCACTGCGCGTCACGCGCCACACGAAAACCGTTCTGCGATTGCCTCACGCTCGAGCTGTATTTGAATCGCGTGGCCGATTGCATATAGCTCGCGCCTTCGCGCCACGAGCCGCCGCGAATCACGCGCACTGAACATGATGGATCGTCCCACGCGTGGCCATCGGCCGGTGCGCCTTTGTAGTTGCCGTGCCAGCAGTCGGCGACCCATTCCCAGACGCTGCCGTTCATGTCGTGGAGACCATACGGATTCGCGGCAAATGAGCCTACGGGCATCGGCGCTTCGGGACGATAAGGCTCGCCGCAATCCTTGCAGTCGGCGTTGCCTTTCTTCATCTGATCGCCCCACCAGTAAGTGCTCTGCGTACCGCCGCGCGCCGCATATTCCCATTCGGCTTCGGTCGGCAGGCGATATGCCTTGCCGCCCACCTTGCTCAACCATTTGACGTAGACCTGCGCGTCGTCCCAACTGACGTTGCGCATCGGCGCATTGGCGGGCGGCGCGTTGCCGGCGTCGCCATCGGGTGAGATACGTGTGCAGGCGCCGGCATCGACGCATGCATTCCATTGTTCGATCGTCACTTCGTATTTGCCGATGAGATACGGCTGCGCAATGGCCACGCGATGCGGCGGCTTTTCTGCGGGATCGTCGTTGTTGCTGCCCATGTTGAAGCTGCCAGCCGAGAGCGGGACCAGCGCGGGACAAGACGGACAGTCTTTTACTTCGGCCCCTGCGGAAGTCTTCGCTGCGGGTCTGGATGCGACTGCGACAGTGGCAGTTGTGGTTGCCGGTGCAGGCGTGGTCGTGGGTGCGGTTTGACGCGGCTTTTCGGCGACGACAGGCGGCGCGGGCTTCGGCGTCGGCGCCGGAGTAGGCGAAGCTGGCAACTGCGGCGATGCCGCGGGCTTCGCACTTGCGGCCGCCGCACGCAAGCGATCGATACGCGCCTTGGCAAGCGTGGCGAATCGTCCGTTCGGATACGCCTTCAAATAGGCTTCGTAATCGCTTGGGTACGTGCTGTCCTTGATCGATTCCCAGAAGGTCAGTTCGTATTGCTCGCTGCTGTCCTTGGGAAGAATGCCGCGCGTACGGGTACCCGTGGCGGATTGCGTCGCATCGATGGCGTCCGTGGAAGCTAACGACATCGGTGCGAGTGTGAATGCGGCATCGAGTGTCGATGCGATCCACGGCCGTTGGCTATCGTGCGTCAACTGCGCGACATTTGCGGCGGCTATGGCGAATACTCCGGATGTGGTGCGTGCTTCGCCGGACATCGCTCGTAACAGCGCGGCGGTGTAAAGGCCGTTGCGTTCCGTCTCGGCGGCTTCGGTCGCAAAAGTAGTTGCGTACGCAACCAGTGTGTTCGCGGGCAAAGACATGCTCTCGGTGGGCGCGGCACCGAAGGGATCGTTCAGACACATGTCGAGCACGACGATGTTCGCGGCGTCCGGACGGCGCTGCACCATGCGCGCCACGACATCCTTCACCGGAATACCTTTCTCGACCAGCGTGACGGGCGCATCGGCGCGGGCATCGAGCGGGGCGAGCAGGGCATCGCCGCCTGCCTGCAGACCGTGGCCCGCAAAGTAGACGAGCGCGGTATCGTGTGGACCGAGTTGCATGACGAACGTGTCGAGCGCGTCGCGCATGGCGGTTTCGTTGAGATCGATACGGCGCGTCACGTTGAATCCGAGCGACGTGAGCGCAACGCTCATATCGTATGCGTCGTGCTCCGCGGCCGGCAGCGGGGCGTCGCCGTAGTGCGTATTGCCGATAACGAGCGCCATGCGATTCGCATGAGTGTCGGCGGCCGCGACCGAAGGTCTCTCAAGCGGTGGATCGGAAGGCGCTGCGAACGCGCCGCCCATTGTCACGAACATGCCTGCGATGAAGAGAGTCCGCCACATATTCACACCCTTTCGGTCCGGCTTGATTAGGGGCGCGCCGTTCGCGCGTCTGTCGTTGTCGCCTGGATGCTCATGCAAAGTCGGCGCATGCGAGGACCATGCATTTGCCGTCGCGCTCGTGCATCTGCAGCACAAACAAAGATAGCACGCGGTCAGTCGGCACTTAAATCCCCATTAAGCAGGTATGCGTGATGAGGAGTGCGCTTCCGTTCTCTGGTAAGTATCTTTTTTAAACGTTACGTTCTAATCTAAAAACCTGACGACGGCTTGATCGCTCCACGCACGAGCGTACGACAGTATCTTCAGCGCTCGCGCATTCGTCAGTCCTTCATGTGACTGTTCATCGAGAGGCATGCACAACATGTTGAGAAGAACCGTGCTTGGCGCACTGGCTTCACTCGCCGCCGTCGCCGCCGATACGTCTTTTTCCGCCGCGCGTCAGCGCACTCCCGCTCCGCCGAACGCCGAGGCATACATCATCTGGCCGCCCGACGGCGCCGTGATCTCGGGCGGCAAACTTTGGGTACGCATGGGACTGCGCAACATGGGCGTCTGTCCGAAGGGCGTGGACATGCCCAACGTCGGACATCACCACTTGCTGATCGATACTGACCTGCCGCCGCTCGATCAGGAGATTCCCTCCGACCGCAATCACTTTCACTATGGCGCGGGCGAGACCGATGCGCGCCTGGAGCTTCCGCCGGGCAAGCACACGCTACAGCTGCTGATGGGCGACTACAACCACGTACCGCACGATCCTCCTGTTTATTCCAAGAAGATCACCATCACGATGAAATGAAGCATGCACGGCAACCGCGCAGCCCAGGGGAATGACATGAAGAACCGAACCGTCAGCGCAATCGCGCTATCACGTTTTGCATTGCTTGCTGCTGTGTTTGCGGTGCAATTCGCCATGGCGGGGCCGACGCCGGCGCCCGCCAACGCTTACGCCTATATCGGCTATCCAAACGATGGCCAGACCTTCGCGGCGGGCAAGCCTATCAAGGTATGGTTCGGTCTACGGTACATGGGCGTGGCGCCGCGCGGCGTCAAATTCCCTAACACGGGGCATCATCACCTGTTGATCGATACGGACTTGCCGCCGATGGATCAGGAGATTCCGTCAGACCGCAATCACTTGCACTACGGCGCGGGCGAGACGGAAACGACTATAGAACTTCCGCCGGGCAAGCACACACTTCAGCTCTTGATGGGCGATGACCGGCACATTCCGACCGACCCGCCTGTGTATTCGAAGAAGATCACGATCTACGTCAAGTAAGCGGCGCGCGCATGCCTTAAGCGCCGCCTTTCCCTGTTGATACGCCGTATCCGCAGACGTTTCGCGGATGAGAGCGTTCGTCTCGGGCCCGAGAAAAGCGATGTCGTTCGATAACGGACAGTTGGAGTCCGAAGTGTTGGTAGAAGACCATCATCATTGGGTCGAGTTTGAGAGCACATTACGTCGACCGTGCTTATGTGCGACAAGGCTTTGCTAGATATTTTTCCGCATCGAACGACGACTGGCACACCCTATGCATTTAACAGCTCACGCAAACAAGTTGTCGCCAACCACCACCCGATGCGCAAAGCGCGAAGTCCCAAGGAGAACCGCCATGACAACGCTGACCATTCAAGACCTGCCTGTTACCGAAGAACTCGATCGCCAGACGATGTCGGCCGTGCGCGGCGGCATGTCGTTCCTGTTTCCCGGCATCGATATCACGAAGTTCGAATCTTCGTTCAGCACGCAGCAACTGATCGGCCAGACGCAGAACACGGTGAATCAAAACGGCGTGGGCGTGGCCTTCGGCGGCAACATGATGTCGAACGTCATGCCGAAGCAGGAAGCGCAGAACATCAGCACCGTCAATCTTGGCGCCCGTCCCGTACTGAGCTAAATCAACCTTATCCAGGAGCCTTCGATCATGTCCACTCTGACCATCCGCGATCTTTCCCATCAAGCCGAAATGGACCGTGACGAAATGTCGGCCGTGCGCGGCGGCATGAATTTCCTCATGCCGTTCTATAGCAGCAGCGCGTTCGATCTGAGCGGTACGACGGAACAACTCGCAAACCAGACGCAAAACACGTTCAACCAGAACGGCCTCAACGCTGCGTTCGCAAGCGACATGACCTCGAACGTCAAGCCGAAGCAGGACGCACACAACGTCAGCAACATCAACGTGTTCACGCCGTTTGTTTCGTGAAGCCGGGAATAAAAGCGGCAGTGACGCGGTAGAGCATCAATGTGGTTACGCGGTAAAGGCGAGGCACGGGGAGTCTCGCTTGCAATACCCGCCCGCCGTTCGCAAGACGGCGGGCGGCCTCCGATTCGATCCGTATGGCATCCCGTTCCGCCTTGTGATTTACTCGATGAATCGACGAGCCGGGCCGCGACGCCTCCACACTCAACCTGACCGTCGGTGCGCGTTCACCGGGAGCGAGATCGTGCAAGCCTTGTTGCCATCGTTGCGCTTAGGCTCTTTGCGTTTTGGGCTGCTACGCGTCGGCCTTGCAAGCGGGCTTGCTCTGCTTGCCGGTTGCATCGACGTGAAGGTGCCGACTTATCAACGCCCGGACACGCCCGAGAAGACCGCCTTCACGAAAATCGACGCGCCCAAGGTCGCAGCGGCTGCCACCATTCAGCCCGACTGGTGGAAGCAGTTCCACGATCCCGCACTGGATACGCTCGTCGGCCAGGCTATCGACAACAACTTCGATATCAAGGTGCTGGCCGCGCGCATCAACGTGGCGGGCGCGCAGATCGGCGAGGCCCGTGCGGGCGCGTTGCCTTCCATGGATGCGGGTGCGGGCGCGAGCTTCGAAAAGACCACTGGCCAGATGTTTTCGAAGCAATACAACCTGGGCACGCAAGTGAACTGGGACATCGACATCTGGGGCGCGGTGGAAAAAGGCGTGCAAGCCCAGAAGGCCGAATTTCGCGCGACGGAGGCCGACTGGCGCGCGGGTTATCTCGAACTCGTCGCCAACGTTTCGACCACTTACTTCCAGATTCTTCAGTTCGACGATCAGATCGAGCAGCAGAAGAAGACCATCGCGACCAACCGGCAAATCCTGACGATCTTCGAGGGCATGGAAAAGAACGGTCTCGTGCCCCATACGCAGGTTTTGACGCAGCGCGCGGAATTGAACCGCCTCACGCGCGATCTGCTGGAATTGCGCCGTTCGCGCGATCTTGCCAATAACGCACTCGCTACATTGACAGGCGTTCCCGCAGGCGAATTCAAACTGCCGGAAGGGCATTTGCAGACGCGTGTGCAGGCGCCGCCGGTGCCGTCGGGGCTGCCATCGCAGTTGCTCGCACGGCGTCCCGATCTCGTCGCGGCGGAGTATCGCGTGCTCGAATCGTATGACCTCGTCGGTCAGGCGAAGCTCGCGCAATTGCCGACCATCAGTCTCACCGGGCGCGGCGGTAGCGCCAGTTTCGCGCTGACGGACCTGCTCAAAACTTTCACCTTCAGCTTTCTGCCAAGCATCAACATCCCGATTCTCGATCCGAGCGTTCGTGCTCACGTGAAGACCACCGAAGCGCAAACCACGGTCGCGGAACAGCAATATCGCAGCACCGTCATGAGCGCGTTCGAGGAAGTAGAGAATGCGCTCGTGAATCTCGATTCGCATACGAAGCAGCGCGTCGAGTTGCAACAGGAAGTAGAGCATCTGACCATCGTCGCGGCGCAGATCGACGCGCAACTCAAGGAAGGCGTGATTTCTCAGCTGGAAGTGTTTGAAACCGAGCGCACCTTGCTCGCCGCACAGCTTGCGCTGCTCGCCAATCATCAGCAGATCCTGTCGGATACGGTGACGCTCTATAAGGCGCTCGGCGGCGGATGGCCAACGGTGAATGTTCAGAACGCATCCACGGATACACCTCAGTGAGCAATCCTCAAGCTTTGCTAACGATCGTTCCATATCGCCTCAAGCGGCTCGCGTATGGCGTTTTAAGCCAGTGCTGCACGATTGACTACGATAATGCGTGACTTAAACTTTCAACACCCGCCGTCGCATAGCTCGGCTGGCGGGACGACCCATCCGCTCCATGCGCCGCTCGAGACTCATGGACTCACTTCGTGACATGGACATGGCTCCAGGCGATCCGATAGCGGAACAGCAGCCGAACGTGGGCGAAGCGTTCGATGTCGTCCTGAAGCCGCTCGCTCGTAACGGAATCGGCGAGAATCTGGCGGAGATTCGTATCGACGAAAATCTCTTCGCCATTGGCCGTGCGGAAGCACCGTTCGATACCAGCCCGCCCGAAGCCGTCGCCCAACTCTCGCGTCGTCATGCACGCATCTTCATCGAGCATGGCCTCGTTTATATCGCCGATCTCGGCAGCAAGAACGGCACCGCCGTGAATGGCACACCCGTGCGCGAAATGCCCGTGCGCGTTCGTGCGGGCGATGAGATCGGGTTCGGCAACCGTCTCGCATACCGCGTGCAATTTGCACCGCGCAAGCGCCGCAACGTGGCCGTCAAGCCCTTGAGCATCACGCTCGTTCCGCAGCGCAACGACCTGAACTTGCAGCCCGTCGAACTGCTGCAATTCCCGTTTCTCGTGAGCAAGAGCGACGCTACGTTTGCGCGTCATCGAGAGCAGTATCCACATCAGGTGAATTACGTATCGCGGCGGCATGCGCACGTGTTCGTCAAGGGCGCGGCGCCGTTCGTCGAAGACCTTGGCAGCACCAACGGCACCTTCGTGAATGGCGCGCGCCTAGGCGAGTCAGCAGTCGAACTGAAGAATGGCGACACGCTTGCCTTCGGAGGCACGCATTTCGTCTATGTCGTGCATCTGCATGGCGAAGAGAGCGAATCGACGCTCACGGAAATGGCTGCCTCGCATGCCGACAATAACTTCGACAGCGACAAGACGACCTTCGTCGGATCGGCGCACTCGTTCCTCGATATCTTTTGCGTCGATCAAGCTGCGGCGATTGAAGACGAAATCAATCTGGATTCGCAGCCTGTCCCCGCAAAAGAAGCCGCCCCTGAAAAAAAGCGGCGTGGCAAGACGGCGCTTTTCGTTTCCGAACTGCATACGGCCTTCGCAGGCGATGACCGTCGTACAACGCGCCGCATGCGCATGATTGCAGCGGGTGTGCTGATCGCTATGCTCGCCGGTGGTGCGGCGCTTTTTTACAGCGGATCGAACGAACGTCAGGCGAAATCGCTGCTGGCGCAGGGCGACTATGCACAAGCTGCGAGCGTCACTAGCGACTATCTGCTCACGCATCCGCAAGACACGCAATTCGCCGCGATGAACACGGAAGCCGTGCTCAAGGGAAATGTTCCGCGCTGGCTGGCCGCGTTGCGACATGGCGACTTCGCGAACGCCGACGCCATCATCGCGCAGATGAAAGCCCTCGGTCAAAACAATCCCGATGTGCGCTCCATGATCGACGAGCTCGACTGGATAGGCAAACTGGAGAGCTTCGTGATGAGCCGCGGAGGTCCTGATGCGCCCATTCGGATGTATGACGATGAAGGACGGATCGGCGCAATTCTGAAGCACTGGGAAGCGGATGCGTTGGGGCACCAACGCGATCTCGACAGGCTTGCGGGCTATGTGCCCGAGTTTCGCGAGCCGTATGCGCTTGCACTTAGTCATCTGCGCAAGTTGCAGAGCGACGACTCTGTCTACCTCGCGGCTATCGAGCGATTGAATGCGACCATCGTTAAGGGTCTTGCGCAAGACGATCTCGATTCCATCGACGGCGCGCTCAAGGATTATGCGGACAAATATCCGCGACTGGGCGGCCTCGATCGCGTGCGCGCCGATCTCAAGCGCTATGCGGATCTGCGCAGCGCGGCGAGCGGCACGAGTCTCGCACCGCTTGCCGCATCCATAAATACGGCGAATTTTTCGACGCCGCCTTTTCAGGAGCGGTATCAACAGATCAGTGCGGATCAACTGCCGCCACCTGAGGTGCTCAGACAATACGCTGCAATCGCCGATGCCTGGCGCGACGGCAAGACGCCGGATGCGCTGGACGGGTTGCAGAAATTGCCGCAAGGCTCATGGTCCGCGACTGCGCAAAAGGAACTCGCGCACAAGAAAGCCGTGGCCGCGCAATACGCCGATCTGCAAAAGGCGCGCGGCACGAAAGCTTATGACGAAGCGCTGCTGTCGTTCTACGAAACACTCGATCTCGATAGCGACACGTGGTTCGCAAACAAGGTCGCGCCTGATGTCGCTTCGCTCCGGGATAAGGCTGCTGCCCGCGCGCAAAGCCTCATGTCGCAAGCACAGACGCTATGGAATCAGTATCGGACGAACGGTGGCATCGGCGGATCGCAACGGCTCGAATCGGGTGTGTCGGACACGTTCCGCAGTCAGGCGCGACTTCTCACCGATGCCGAGGATGCGGCCACACGCGGCATGCGCATCTTCCGGCAAGTGAAGGCCGACAACGGTAAGTGGGCGGCGCTTGCAAGCGAGATAGACAACGAGGCGATCCTGCAGCGCCGCTCGCTGCAGGATCTGCGCATGGTGCTCGAACCGCAGTTGCTCAAGACCAAGCTCGGCTTGATCGGTGCCAACACCATCACGACGGCAACCACGGGAGGCACGAGCGGTGAAGAAAGACGCGCACCTTAAACCTTTATCGGAAGCGCTGGTCGATCATGGCGCGGAAGGTATCGCCATACTCACGGCCGAGCCGCTGCGCCTGACGCAAGCCCTCATCTACACGATGGTCGCGCTGGTCGCGTCCGCGCTCGTCTGGTCGTTCGTGGGACATGCGGATGTCACCGTGGCCGCGCAAGGCACGCTCGCGCCGGAGTCCGAAGTGCGGCGCTTCTACGCGCCGATCGACGGCGAGCTTGCCGAGCTTTTCATCGCGGAAGGCCAGCCCGTACGCAAAGATGACGTCGTCGCGCGCCTCAATGCACGTGGTGCAATCGAAGCGGCGACCAATGCGCTCGAAGCGCAACTCAAGCTCGACGATGCGGAACGCGAATGGAAGCAGTTCCCCGAGAAGAAGCTGCTCATGCAGCGCAAGATCGTCGCGCTGAAGAATCAGATGGAAGTGGAAGAGCATCAGCATCAACAGCGCGTGAACGAAGGCACGAGCAAGCTCGCGGAAGGACAGAAGGCGCAATTGCAGGAACAACGCAGCGTGCTCGAAAACGCCCGCCGCGCACGCGATGCCGCGAAGACCGAACTCGACCGCTTCACACGGCTCTTTGCCTTGCCGGGCGGCGGCGGGGTGTCGGAATCGCAAGTGGAAGTCAAACGCAACGCGTATCTCGAAGCCGATGGCGGCTATCGCGTGGAACAGTCGAAACTCGCAGAACTGGATTTTCGTCTGAGCCACGAATTCACGCAGGCGAAGGCGCAACTCGAAACAAGCGGACAGGAATCGACCAATCTGCGCTTGCAATATGAATCGGCCATGCGCGAAGTGGCGAGCACGGAAGACAAGTTGCGTCTGCAACTACAGACCGCGCGGCTCGTGGCGGATGCTGCCGCGCGCATCAAGTTCGAAAATATCGACAAGGATAATTTTCTGCTGATACTCGCGCCGGTATCGGGCGTCGTCACCGATGTCACATCCACGCAGACCGGTGACAAGATTCAGGCAAACACGCCGCTGGGCGGCATTGCCCCCGCCAACGCCAGGCCCGTATTGAAGATCGAAATTGCGGAACACGATCGTGCTTTTCTTCGCGAGGGACAGCACGTCAAGCTCAAGTTCAACGCGTTTCCTTACCAACGCTATGGCGTGATCGACGGCACGCTCGCGTTCATCTCGCCCGCGACCAAGCCGAGCCCTGGCACGAAGCAGCCTGTCTACGAAGGACGCGTGACACTCGATCGCGGCTTCTATCAGGTGGCCGACACGAAATATCCGCTGCGTTACGGCATGACCGCCACTGCCGAGATCGTCGTGCGCGAGCGCCGGCTCATCGACCTCGGGCTCGACCCCTTCCGCAATGTGGCGGGATAGGGAAGGAGGGTTACGCACGCGGAACCGGTCGGACATGCTGCGAGATGCATCCTCAAATCAACGGAGAACGACATGACGGCGATAGTGCGAATCGACGACGAAGTGGTCGATGTCGGCGAACTGATCAGGCTGTTGAAGCTCAACGGCCAGTTCGACGGCCTGCTGGAGCAACTGGTGCGCGACAAGCTGACCGTGCGCGCGGCGAAGAAGGCGGGCGTCAAACTAAGCGACGATGAGATCCAGACGCGCGCCGACCAGTTTCGTCGCATTCGCGGGCTGCATCGCGCGGCCGACATGAACAACTATCTCGATGCGCTTTCGGTGAGTCTCGACGAGTTCGAAGTGTTCATCACCGACACGCTGTATCAGGAAAAAATGCTTGAAAACATCGGTACGGAGCGCGAGGTCGAAGAATATTTTCAGCTCAATTCGCCGAAGTTCGACAGTATCGAAGTGAGCCACATTCTGCTCGATACCGAAGGCAGCGCGCGCGAGATGATCTCGTATCTCAACGACGACCCAGACAGCTTTGCGGACATGGCCCGCGAACATTCGCTCGCCGATACGCGCGAAGAAGGCGGCGTGATAGGCCGCGTGATGCGCGGGCAACTCAAGCCGGAGATCGAAGCGAAGGTCTTCAATGCAGAAGCCGGTGATCTGCTCGGCCCGTTCATCTCCGCCGATGGCTCTTCCTATGAGATTTTCTCGGTTACGTCGAAGTATCCCGCGAAGCTCGATCAGGACGTTGCAGCCGAGATTCGCCGGCTATTACGCGAGGAATGGCTGGTGGCGCGCGCGCAGGAACATGTGATCGAAGCACGTTAAACCGAAACCAAGCCGAAACTACAACAGAGCGAACGATATGGACGCCCCTTCGAGCCTGGATGCGCCCGCCGACTTTCTCGCGACCGTGGAGATTCTTTCGCCGTTCACGCGCGAGGAGATCGCGCAACTCGCGGAACATGCTCAGTCGCGCCGCTTTGGCTTCGGTGAAACCGTGTGCAATGCGGGGGATTCCGCCGACGGGCTCTATGTCGTGAAGGCCGGCTCTGTGCGCATCTTTACCGAGGAGCACGGCAAGGAAATCAGCATGGGAGTGAAGAAGGCGAGCGAGACGTTCGCGGATATCGCCATGCTGCGCGAGTATCGCCATGAATCGTCGGTGCGCTCTTCAGGCAAGACCGAACTGCTGTTCATCCCGCGCAATGCGATCGAGCCGATTATCGCAAGAAACCCGGCTGCGCTCGCGTTCGTCACGAGCTTCGTCGCGATCAGTTCGGCGGGCGGCTTCGTCGCGAAACTGTTCGATCTGCGCGGCAAATTGAACAAGGCCGAACTCGAGGAATGCGTGCGCAGCGTGGGCGTCAAGCGCGTCGGCGAAGGCAAGGAGATCTTCAAGCAAGACTCGCGCGATGACCGGCGCCTCTATGTCGTGCGGCAGGGCGAAGTGCGGATCGTGCGCGAAGACGGCAACGAAAAGCATGTACTCGCCACGCTCGGGCCCGGTGAAATCTTCGGCGAGAAGGCGTGCGTGATGCGTCAGGAGCAGATGGCGTCGGCCATTGCGCTCACGGACACGCGCCTGCTCGTAATCCCTGAAAAGACGGTGCATTTCATCATCGAGCGCAATGTGAAGCTGCGCGAAGTGCTGGAAGAACGCATTCGTTTCAGCGAGCGCGAACTGCAGCGTCAGAAGAAACTCGCCGAGCGTCGCAGACTGCCGTCGATGCTCGATCTCCACACCAAGCCCGAGATGGGCGAGCGCGTCATCAAGCGCTTTGCGTGGGTCGAGCAGGCCGAGGAAATGGATTGCGGCGCCGCGTGTCTTGCGATGATCTGCAAGCACTACGGCATCAACATGACGCTCGGCAAACTGCGCGAACTGGCGAACGTCACGACGCAAGGCGCAACGCTCGACAGTCTTGCGCGCGCCGGCGATGCGCTCGGCTTCACCACGCGCGGCGTGCAGTGCACGTTCGAGTCGCTACGCGGTTTCGAGATGCCGTTCATCGCGCATTGGGAGGGATATCACTACATCATCGTCTACGGTATTTCGAAAGACAACGTGTGGGTCGCGGACCCGGCCATCGGCTTCAAGAAGATGACCGTGGGCGAGTTCGAGCGCGGCTGGAGCGGCACATGTCTGCTGTTTTCTCCGGTGCAGGACATGGCGCAGCAAGCGGTATCGCGTTCGCCGTGGATTCGCTTCGTGGGGTATCTGAAGCCTTACAAGAAGGTCCTGCTGCATCTGTTTTTAGCGACCTTCGTGATTCAAGTGCTGGGCGTGATTCCGCCGCTCATCATCCAGAACATTCTCGATGGCGTGATCGTGCATCAGAACGTCAGCTTGCTGCATGTGCTGATAGGCGGGTTGATCATCTCGAACCTGTTCACTCAACTCATGTCGACCATTCGTGCCTATCTTGCAAACTTCATGGTGCGCAACATGGACTTCGCGATGATGTCGCAGTTCTTCAGGCACACGTTCTCGCTGCCCTTCAGCTTTTTCGCCAAGCGCAAGACCGGCGACGTTTTCGCGCGCTTCCAGGAAAACCACACCATTCGCGCTTTTCTCACCGAATCCACAGTGACGACGGTACTCAATCTGCTGATGATCTTCATTTACTTCACGATCATGTTTCTCTACAACGTGAAGCTGACCTTGTTGCTGATTGCCTTCGTCATCCCGATGATGGCGCTTACCATCCTCGCCACGCCGCGCATCAAGCAGAATGCGCGCGAAGCGTTTTCTTCGGCTACAGACGCACGTTCGTTTCTCATGGAAGCCTTGGGCGGCGTCGAAACGGTGAAGGGGATGGGCATCGAGCGTGCGGTGCGGCTCAAGTGGGAAAAGAAGTACGCAAAGTCGCTCGAAGTGCAATACAAGTCGCAACGCTTCAATATCGGCGTAGGCTTGTGCAGCCAGTTGCTGAATGCAGGTACGACTATCGCCGTATTGTGGGTCGGAGCAAACCTCGTGCTTTCGCGCGAACTGAGCATCGGCCAGTTGATTGCGTTCAATGCTTTCATGGGTAGCGTGCTGTCGCCGCTCATGGGCCTCATCAACTTATGGAGTCTCGTGAACGATGCCGGCGTGGCAATGGAGCGTCTCGGCGATGTGCTCGACATAGACCCGGAGCAGAAACCTTCGGAGATGGAGCAGCGCGTGATGTTGCCCGACTTGCAGGGCGAAATCAGCTTTAACGGCGTGTATTTTCGCTATGGCGAAGGCGACACGCCTTACGTGCTGGAAAATATCAGCTTCGATATCAAGCCCGGCGAACTCATCGCGGTAGTCGGAAGAAGCGGTTCAGGCAAGACGACGCTTGCCAAGCTGCTCGTTGGTTTCTATGCGCCGAGCGAAGGCAAGATGACAGTGGACGGCTACGACCTGAGCGTCATCGACAAGGGCTTTTATCGCGCGCAGATTGGTTATGTCATGCAGAGCAACTTGCTGTTCTCGGGCACGATAGCGGAGAACATCGCGAGCGGCGAGGAGTCGCCGGATAGAAGGCGTATCGAGGAAGTGGCCAAGATGGCGGATGCGCATGCGTTCATCGTCAAGCTGCCGCTAGCGTATGAGCAGGTGGTGGGCGAACGTGGCGTGGGTTTGTCGGGTGGACAGATTCAGCGGCTCTGTATCGCGCGCGCGCTGTATCACGACCCACGTCTGCTGGTTTTCGACGAAGCCACGTCCGCGCTCGATACGCAGTCCGAGAGCAATATCCTCGGCAACATGCAGGAGATTCTCAAGGGCCGCACCGCGGTCATCATCGCGCACAGGCTTTCCACCATCATGCGTGCCGACAAGATTCTGGTGCTGTATGAAGGCGGTATCGTGGAGCAGGGCAGGCATGATGAGCTGGTCGCAAGAAAGGGCATGTATTACCAACTCGTGCAGAAGCAACTGAGCGCAGCATGAAAATACTAGACCAACCGGAAAGCGACAGCGGCGTGCCCGCATCGGCCATATCGTATGCGGGAATCATCGAGAAGATCGAGATTTTGCGTTCCACCTTGCGATGGACATCGCGGCTGGAGCGGCCCGAGATAGAAAAGCTTCTGCGTCAGGCGAGTTCCTTGCGCGATGAGGTCATGCAGCTTTCGCACAAGGAGCGCTTCATTCAGGCCGCTGCTGCCGAGCCTCGACGCGACATGTCACCGGGCTCGCGGCGTCAGGCCTTGATCGAACGCAGCTTCGTATTCGAAGGCACGTTCGGCGATAACCCGAAGCTGCTCGAAGCCCTGGAAATAGCGGAAAAAGCCGCGCCTACGGATCTTCCCGTGCTGATCGACGGCGAGAGCGGCACGGGCAAGGAGCTGATGGCCAAGGTCATTCATGCCAATGGCTCGCGCGCGGACAAGCCCTATATCTCCGTGAATTGCGGGGCCAT
The DNA here is from genome assembly GCF_031451465.1 of Caballeronia sp. LZ003. Classification (NCBI taxonomy): domain Bacteria; kingdom Pseudomonadati; phylum Pseudomonadota; class Betaproteobacteria; order Burkholderiales; family Burkholderiaceae; genus Caballeronia; species Caballeronia sp. LZ003. The sequence continues at coordinate 650,947 of NZ_JARUXJ010000004.1, forward strand.
TCCGGATAATCTGCTGGAATCCGAACTATTCGGGCATCGCAAGGGCGCGTTCACGGGCGCGACCAACGACCGCAAGGGCAAGTTCGAGAGCGCGCATGCGGGCACCATATTTCTCGATGAAATTGGCGAGCTGCCGTTGGTTGGGCAGGTGAAGCTGTTGCGCGTGCTCGAAGCGCACGAGATTCAGCGCGTGGGTTCGGATGAAGCCATTTCGGTGGATGCGCGCATCGTCGCGGCGACGAATCGCAATCTGCGGCGCTTCTGCGATGAAGGTCGCTTTCGCGAAGACCTGTTTTATCGCTTGAGCGTGATTCATCTGACCTTGCCCGCGCTGCGTGAACGCCGCGACGAGATACCGCTCTTGCTGTCTTACTTCGGCGATGAAGCGGCGGCCACGCTCAAGCGCCGGCCCATCAAGATGTCCCCACGTTTAAGGGACTTCATGCGCAATTACGATTATCCCGGCAACATCCGCGAGTTGCGCAACATCATCTATCGCATCGCTTGTCTTGCAGGCGAGATGGCGGATATCGAGCACCTTCCGCTGGACATCCGGCCGAAGACATCGCTCTCGTTGGCGATGGGCGGTCCTGCCGCGAATGGCAACGGCATTGCGACGGCGACTTCGCTGAGCGAAGCCAAGCGCGTTGCGAGTGACGAAGCGGAGCGCGCATTTCTGGAACGTGGGCTGCATGAAGTGGGCGGCACGGTGGCCGAACTTGCGCGGCGGTATGAGATGAACCGGTCGCATCTGCAGATGCTTTTAAAGAAGCACGGGCTGCATTCGAAGGATTTCAGGCTTGCGGCGCAAAAGAGCAGGGAAGGACAGTAGCTTCAATGTAGCGATCGTCCGTGTTAGACTGTACATACAATTGTCAATACGGGTGATGCGTGCGTTTCGAATGGGACGAAGCCAAGAATCAGACCAACATTCGGAAGCACGGCATTGATTCTCGAGACGCAGTAGATGTATTCAACCATCCGGTTCTGACCTGGTTGGATTCGCGGGAAGACTACGGCGAGGAGCGCTGGATTGCGCTGGGCTGGATGAGCGCCACGGTGGGCGTCGTAGTGTATGTCGAGCGGTGCGCAGACGCGGTGCGAATCATCTCGGCGCGCAAGGCAACCAGACATGAGGCAAAACGCTATGAGCAAAAAATCGGCAACTGACTGGAAGCGGCTCGAGCAGGCACGAGACGCCGATATCGACCTGACTGAAATCCCGGAGCTTGACGACACCTTTTTCGAACAGGCTCAACTGCATGTGCCGCCGAAGCAGGCCGTCACCATGCGGCTGGATGCAGACGTGCTCGAATGGTTTCGTGAGCAAGGGAAGGGGTATCAAACGCGCATCAATCGGCTTCTGCGCGCGTATATGCAGATGCATCAGCAGCGCCATTCGTAAGCGCTTACAGGCCAGGATTAACCTGCGTCCTATCCAAAGCCATCAAATCCTCCGCACGCGCGACGACAACCGAAATGTTGTCGCGCCCGCCGCGTTCCAGCGCAATCTCCAGCAGCCTCTGCGCCGCGAGCTCGCAACTGCTCAACGCAAGCTGCGCCACCATCTCGTCCTCGCTCACTTCGTTCGAAAGACCATCGCTGCAAAGCAGGAACGTATCGCCATCGTGCAGCGTGATGGAATCTTCGTCGAGATCGAGGAAGTCGAGCGCGCCAACCGCACGCGTGATGAGATGCTGCGCCGGATGATGCAGCGCCTCTTCCGCCGTCAATTGTCCGCGCGCCTTCAGTTCTTCCACGTGACTATGATCGCGCGTGAGTTGCCGCAGCCGCCCGCGCCGCAGTAGATAGATACGGCTGTCGCCCGCCCACAAATAACCGCATACGCCGTCTCGCGCAGCCAGCAACACCACCGTGCTGCCGATTCGCGATACCTGCCGTCGCGCCGCTTCCGCACGCAAGCGCGCGTTGATATCGAGCAAATGCGCCCGTGCATCCGCCAGTGCGCTTTGTGCCGTCATGCTCGCCAAGCTCTCGATCACCATGCGGCTCGCCAGATCGCCAACCGCGTGACCGCCCATGCCGTCTGCGACGGCCCACAGGCCACGTTCGGGCGCGTCGAGCAGCGCGTCTTCGTTGATCTGCCGCACGAGGCCCGCGTCGGTGCGCGCAGCGGATGTCCATCGAAACTCGTTGCTGAAGGTCACGGCAACCTCCCAAGGTCCTGACTGGCGCGTCATGCGGTCGGCCGAGGCGCGCGGCCCCAGTCATTGTGCACTCAACCGCCGAGCTTATCCCGCGCGATTGCTGGACAGCGCGTTGGGACTGACGGTGAGCGTCGCGCCCGCGCCGGTGTTGTTCACATCGACGCTCTGATACTGGTTGACCATCTGACCGACGCTGATGTTGTTCGTGATGTCGTAGATGTTCACCACGCTGCTGCCGCCACCGCCTTGCTGACGGTCCGCGACATATGGCGTGATCCAGCCGAAGAGCCAAGGCGCGCCACCGCCGCCACTGATGGCCAACATCGCCGCGCGATCGAGTTCGCGGTCGTGATCCAGATCGGTGATGGTGATTGCGCTCATTGCGGCTCTCCTTGTTTGCTCGAATTCGATGCGGGCACTTATGCAAGGGCTATGCCGATTTGCATGCGCCTCCGCCATCGGCTTATTCGATGCGGCCTTCGCCCTTTGTCGATGCCCGCGCCTTTGCGTCATCAGTTGGACCGTCGCCAACAACCGCTGTTGGCAAACAAGCGGACGACCAACACTACGAACCAAACGCGCACGGGCGCTCCATTGATGCTCTGGCGCCAACACATCGCTCTCCCAGACTGTTGGTTAATAATCAACAACCGCTATCAAGAATCTAACGTAAAACGGTAATTTTCTCTATAAATCAAACATTTACGAAGACTGGCAAGAAACCTGCAAAAGACTCCGCAACAAGCCGCCGAACAGACACTTCGGCGCGACGAGACCAAAAATCGGAGCGAGCCATGTCGAACACCCAACCGTCCGGACCGAACGATACCCGAGCTGCCGCGTGCAGCCTGTCGTTCGATGACGAACCGGCCATAGGCGCCGAACTCGTCACGCGCCGCTCGGGTTACGAACATCACGGACTCTATGCGGGCGACGGCCGGGTTATCCATTACGCGGGATTCGCCAAGTCGCTGCATCGCGGTCCGGTGGAAGAAGTCAGTCTCGCGCAATTCGCGGGCGGCCATGACGTGACCATCCGCCAAAACCCGACCGCGTGCTTCGTCGGCCTGGAAGCAGTGCGCCGCGCCCGCAGCCGGCTCGGTGAAGACCGTTATCGCTTGTTGACCAACAACTGCGAGCACTTCGTGACGTGGTGCCTGTTCGGCCAAAGCCAAAGCCGCCAGGTTCGCGCCTGCTTCGCCCATCCGCGCGTGGCGTGGCGCGCAGTGACGGGATTGTTTCGCGCCTATGTCGCTGCCGATCGGCAACGCCGCTTGAACGCCGCACTCGCCGCCTGAACGGCCTGACCAGAAAGGAGACCATCATGCACACCATTCAAAACTCGCTGCACTGGGCCGTCGACAAATGGCTCGCCCCGAGCGCGGCGCATCCGGCACGCGTCGTGCGGCTGTGTCGCTCGCAGGTCACGGGCTCGCGCTACGTCTGCATCGAGGCGTGGCACGCGAACGGACCGCTTGCGATCATCTTCTTCCGGCACGACGACGGCACCTGGAACGTGTTTCCCCCGCAAGCAAGACGCCCGTCGATGAGCCCGCAACGGCTTGCCGCCTGATACAGCGAAAGCGCCCGAGCCGCGCGAAGTCCCGGCTTTGACACGATGATCGCGCTGCCGCTACTCTAGCGGCAGGTTTATCGGCCGTGAGCACAGGCAGCCATCGCTGTGGTAGTTTCACGTCCGAGAACCCGCCCGACCATTGAGGACTTTGCCGATGACCCAGCCCGACTCCACTTCCCCCGCCCGCGCGACGCCCGATTGCGAAGTCGGCGACAATCCGCTCGGCATCGCGGGGCTGGAGTTCGTCGAGTTTTCCAGCCCGGACCCGCAGGGCCTCGCCGCTTTATTCGAGCGGCTGGGCTTCGTGCCGGTCGCGCAGCATGTCAGCAAGGCGGTCAAGCTGTTTCGTCAGGGCAGCATGAATTTCCTCCTGAACGCAGAGCCGGATTCCTTCGCGTCGCGCTTCGCCGAATCGCATGGTGTGGGCATTGCCGCCATCGGCATTCGCGTGGTGGACGCGGCGCTTGCTCACGAGCGCGCGGTCGAATTCGGCGCCTGGGATTTCGAAGGCGAGAAGATCGGCCCGAACGAGCTGGCCATTCCGGCCATTCAGGGTATTGGCGACTCGCACATTTATTTCGTCGATCACTGGCCAGGCAAGGATAGCGGCGTGTCCACGATCTACGACATCGATTTCCGGCCCATTGCCGGCGCGAAGGCCGAGCCAGGCGGCACCGGTCTCTTCGAAGTGGATCACTTCACGCAGACGGTCGGCGCGGGCCGCATCCGCGAATGGCTCGATTTCTACCGCGAAGTGCTGCACTTCTCGGAGATTCATCAGGTGCATCCAGACTGGCATGTGTCGCAGGACTCCGCGGTCACGGTTTCGCCGTGCGGCAACATCCGCATTCCGGTGTACGAGGAAGGCACGTATCGCACGGATCTTATGCAGCAGTATCTGCCCGATCACGAAGGTGAAGGCGTGCAGCATATCGCGTTGGCATCGCAAGACATCTTCGCTTCCGTCGATGCCCTCATGGCGCGCGGCATGCGCTTTCTGAATCCGCCGCCGCGTTACTACGATCAGATCGACGAACGCCTGCCCGGACACGGACTCGATATCGACAAGCTGCGTGCGCGCGGCATTCTCGTGGACGGCGAGATTCTGCCGGACGGCACGCCGCAACTCTTCCTGCAAACCTTCGCCGAGCGTGAACCGGGCGACATGTTCTTCGAGATCGTCGAGCGTCGCGGGCATCACGGCTTCGGCGAAGGCAATCTGAGCGCCATCGCGAAGGCACGCGGTTGAGCGTCAGGCGAACGTGCCCGCGCGCTCATTGCACGACGATTGTCCCCGTCATATGCGGATGCAGCGAGCAGAAGTACTTGTAAGTGCCGGGCTTGTCGAACACATGCGAGTAGCTTTGGCCGCTGTCGAGCGGGTCTGACTTGAATGACTTCGCTTCGTCCGCGACCGTATGCAGCATGTCGTCATGATTCACCCACGTCACCTTGGTGCCGACCGGCACGGTGACGCTCGGCTGGCTGAAAGCGAAATTGTCGATGCTGATGGTCGGCGTATTCATCGCTACCGTCTGCTGCGCGGGTTCCTCCGCGCACGCCGAGGGAATGATGCCGACGAGTCCCTTGACGACGAGCGCAAGCGCGGCCTGACGCGCAACGCGTCCGGCAAGAGGACGCAATCTGGAAGGCGAGACATAGCTCGCGAGCGTGGCGACGTTCATGCCTTATCTCCTGCAAGCGGGGTATCGACGACGGCGAGATATTCGCGGCCCTGCACATGCGTGACTTCGCGCAGACCGAGCATGGAGCGCAGCTTGTCCGCGCCGACTTTCATCGGTCCGGGCCCCGATGCGGCGCCGGGCGCAGGCTGCGGAAACGCGGTGGACATGGCCGAATAGAAGCGCATGTCGCCTTCCACTTTTTGCGCTACCTGATGCACATGGCCGTTGAGCACCGTGACGGACCCGAAGCGTTTGAAGAGCGCGAGCGCTTGTGCGCTGTCGTCGGTGCCCCAGCCCCATTGCGGATAAAGCGCCCACAGCGGGATATGCGCGAACACGACGATCGGCGTGCTGCTCGATCGTCCTTGCAGATCGGCCTTGAGCCAGGCGAGTTGCGCATCGCCGAGAAAGCCGAGACCGCCGCCCTTGAGGTCGATGACATTGGTCAGGCCGATGAAATGCACGCCGCTTTCGTCGAAGCTGTACCAGTGCCGGTCGCCGCTCCTGCCGTATTGCGCTGGAAGACGCGAGAAGAACGGGTTGCCGTCCTCGACCAGCACGTCATGCTCGCCCGGCACGTAGTGCACCTGCATGCCCGCCTTGCGGATGATCTGGTCGGCGGTATCGAATTCGGCGGGCTTCGACAGATGCGTGACGTCGCCGGTATGAATCATGAACGCGGGCTGCTTCGGCATGGCGCTTACGCGATTGATCGCTTCCTCCAGCGTGCTCGTCGGTTCCGTGTTCGGGTCCTTGCTGAAGCCAATGTGACTGTCGCTGATCTGCACGAAGCTGAACGAACTCGTCTTCTTCTCGGCCGCCTGCGCCGATGAAATGATGCTCGACACCGGCACGCCGCCGCTCACCGTCCACAGCACGCCCGCGCCGGCCCAGGCCATGCAGGACAATGCAGTGCGCCGGCGCTTGCCGTGGTCGTCGAGTTCCTGCGCGTCGGGCAGGTCGTTCGGGTCGTGTGTCATGCGCACTCCTTGAATACGAACAATGCGGCCGCGTTTCATGGTTTCCTGAAGCTCACGCGCATGGCGGCACGATGCATGGGCGTGAAGCCGGCGCGTTCATGTTCGAGTGCTGAAGCTGCGCGGCATCCGTCCATCGAACCGGCGAGAGCGTCGCGATATTCCCGATTCGTCTCGTCGATTTTATTTTTTCGATTACGCCGCTTCGGCGGGAATAAATCGCGCCCAGGGCGAGTACATGTGACGAGGGCGTTGCAAGGTAATGAAAACGTCGAACCCTGTTCCCAAGGAGACCCGCGCGATGTGGCCCAGGTCGAAAGCAGATAAGTCCGCGGAAAGCCGAACACAGGCGGCGGGCGTGGACGCGCGTTTCGAGGCGACATTCATGCCGCATCTCGATGCCGCGTACAACCTCGCGCGCTGGCTGTCCGGCAGTCCGAGCGACGCCGACGATGTCGTGCAGGAAGCCTATCTGCGCGCCTTTCGTTTCTTCAGCGGCTTCGAGGAGGGCGAGGAAGCGAACGCGCGTGCATGGCTCTTTGCCATCGTGCGAAATACGTGGTTCACGGAATGGCGCCGCCGCGTGCAACTCGCCGACGCGACGCCCTACGACGAAGAAATCGCCGGGGAGCAAGCGCTGCCCGGCTGGTCCGAGGAAGCGGGCATAGACCCGGAAACGCTTGCGGTACGCAAGGACGAGGTGCATATCGTGCATCGCGCACTCGAAACCTTGCCCATTCCGTTTCGTGAAGTGCTGGTCCTGAGAGAGCTGGAAGACATGAGTTACAAGGAAGTGGCCGCCGTGACGGGCGTGCCGATAGGAACGGTGATGTCACGGCTCGCGCGCGGCCGCAAGTTGCTGGCGCTCGCCGTGCACGCCGCGCAGGACAAACCGGGCATGCGGCTCGTGCGTCGCACGGGGCCGGGTCTTGAGGAGTCGGGCAATGGACAATAACGACACCGCCTCGCTCGCAACGAGGCTCATCGACGGCTCGCTGACTCATCGCGCGCCCGCGCATTTGCGTGCTCAGGTGCTCTCGCGCATCCGGGCCGAAGCGGAAGACGTCAAGGTGCGGGAACGCGCGCGCGAACGAAACCAGCAGGACGAGCAGAGCGAACGCTCGGCCCGTTCATGGCGATGGTTCGCCACGCCCGTGCCGTTCTTCGGCGGCGCGTTCGCGGGCGGCACGCTGGCCGCGCTCGTGCTCGGCGCGATGCTGTGGTTTCAGGCCGTGCCGCATGGCGTGAGTGGTGCGGGCGATCCGCTTGCACAGGAGATCGTCGCGAGTCACGTGCGTTCACTGATGTCGGACCGGCCTATCGACGTGCTGTCGAGCGACAAGCATACGGTGAAGCCGTGGTTCAACGGACGTATCGACTATGCGCCGCCCGTCATCGATCCGGCCGGGCCGGGATTCGCGCTGGTCGGCGGCAGGCTCGATTACGTCAATCATCGGCCGGTGGCGGTGGTGGTGTATCGCTATCTGAAGCATCCGATCGACGTGTACGTGTTTCCCTCGGGCAAGGGCGGCGCATCGCTCGATACGAAGGAAGGGGCGGCGGCCGTCACGCAATCCGACGACGGTTATGCGCTCGCACGCTGGAATCGCGACGGCATGACCTTCTGGGCCGTCACCGATGCCTCCGGCTCGGTCATGCGTCAGTTCGTGCAGGCTATCGAGGCAGGCTCGCCACGTTAAGCCGGGCCGCGATCAAACGAGCAATCGTGCGCAAGTTGCGCGCGGCGTTCCTTAGGGAAGCCGCGCGTTTTTTTGCGGCACGCGCTGATGCGCTTACGCATCCGCAATCTACCTGACTAAGGGTTTATTCCATCCCGTCTCACATTACGTCGCGTCGGGAGTGCGCTAACGCTCGTGCTGTTCGGGTATGTCCGAATATGGTCTGATCCTTACAATTTTCTAATATCGATCACCGCATTCGTAAATTGCCGTTCGAGCGATGCACCGAAACGAACGAGCGGCGAGGGCATGCGCAAAGCCGACCTCATCACATAACGATTCAAGCGACGGAGACAGATATGGGCATGCAGATGAAGCGCATCGCAGGTGCGCTCGCGTTCGGCGTCTTTGCATTGAGCGCGAGCCTCGCGCAGGCCGCGGACCCGATCAAGATCGGCGTGGACGGTCCCTTTACCGGCGGTTCGTCCTCGATGGGCGTCTCCATGCGCGACGGCGTGCGTCTCGCCACCGCCGAGATCAACAAGTCGGGCGGCGTGCTGGGACGGCAGATCGTGCTCGTGGAACGCGACGACGAAGCGAAGAATGAACGCGGCGTGCAGATCGCGCAGGAACTCATCAACAAGGAGAAAGTGGTCGCGGTCGTGGGCTATATCAACACGGGCGTGGCGCTCGCCTCGCAACGCTTCTTCCAGGAAGCGAAGATTCCGGTCTTCAACAACGTGGCGACGGGCACGGTCGTGACGAAGCAATTCGACGATCAGCCCGACAACTACGTATTCCGCAACGCCGCCGCCGACCGCATCCAGGCGCCGATGATCGTCGAGGAAGCCATCACCAAGCGCGGCTTCAAGAAGGTCGCCATTCTCGCGGATTCGACCAACTACGGTCAGCTCGGCCGCGAGGATCTGGAAAAGGCGCTGTCGGCCAAGGGCGTGAAGCCCGTCGCGGTCGAGAAGTTCAACATCAAGGACGTCGATATGACGGCCCAGTTGCTCAAGGCGAAGGAAGCGGGCGCGGAAGCGGTGCTGACTTACGGTATCGGGCCGGAACTCGCGCAGATCGCGAACGGCATGGCCAAGCTCGGCTGGAAGGTGCCGCTCATCGGCAGCTGGACGCTTTCGATGGCCAATTACATCGACAACGCGGGTAACAACGGCGAAGGCGCGCGCATGCCGCAGACCTTCATCCAGGAAGCCAACACGCCCAAGCGCAAAACCTTCATCGACGCTTACGTGAAGGAGTTCAAGCCGAAGAGCGATCGTATCGATTCGCCGGTGTCGGCGGCGCAAGGCTACGACTCGATCTATCTGCTCGCGGCGGCCATCAAGCAAGCCGGCTCGACCGATGGTCCGAAGGTGAAGGAAGCGCTGGAAAACCTCACGACGAAGGTCGAAGGCGTGGTCATGGTCTACGACAAGCCCTTCACCAAGACCGATCACGAAGCGATCAGTTCGAACGTTCCGGTGATCGGCGAAGTGAAGGCCGGCCGCGTGATCTACGCCTACGACGCGGACAAGAAAGGCGGCAGCACGCTTCGCACCAAGCAGACGACGGCGTCGAACTAACGCCGTGCCGCCGCTGTTGTCTCTCCAGGGCCCGGTCGCAGATCGGGCTCTTTTTCAATCGAGCATCCTCCGCCGCCCTGACGCCCGACGATGATCCTTCTCCAGCTCATATATAGCGGCATCGCGCTCGGCATGATCTACGCCGTCATCGCCTTCGGCTATCAACTGACGTTCGCCACTTCCGGCACGCTGAACTTCGGCCAGGGCGATGCTCTCATGCTCGGCGCGCTCGTCGGCCTCACGCTCGTTTCGGCGGGCGTGAACTACTGGCTCATGATCCCGGTCGTGTGTCTTTTCGGGCTCGTGCAGGGCGCGTTCGTGGAGCGCATCGGCGTGCGGCCCGCCATCAAGATCAAGTCGGAGTTCGGCTGGATCATGTCGACCATCGCGCTCGGCATCATCTTCAAGAACGTCGCGGAAAACGTCTGGGGCCGCGACGACCTGCGTTTTCCGTCGCCCTTGCCCGAAGCGCCGCTCAAGGTGTTCGGCGCAAACGTGTTGCCGATGGAACTGCTCGTGGTCGGCGGCGCGCTCGTGATGATGCTCGCGGTGGAGTTCTTCAACCGCAAGACGATCTTCGGCAAGGCCGTGGTCGCCACCGCGAACGATCGCGATGCGGCCGCGCTGATGGGCATCAACACGGGGCTCGTCATCACGTTCTCGTATGCGTTGTCGTCGCTGACGGCGGCGTTCGCAGGCGTGCTGATCGCGCCGCTCACACTTACCGGCGCGACCATGGGCGCGGTGCTCGGCCTCAAGGCGTTCGCTGTCGCGATCATCGGCGGCTTGTCGAGCGGCATGGGCATCATCGTCGGCGGAATGATCCTGGGTATAGCGGAGACGACGACGGGCTTCTATATCTCGACCGGCTACAAGGACGTGCCGGGACTCGTGCTGTTGCTGATCGTGCTTGCGGTGAAGCCTGCGGGCCTCTTCGGCAAGACCGCGATCAAGAAAGTCTGAGGCCGCCTACATGAAAGCAAAGAACATAGTCGCGGCGCTCGCAGGACTCGCCGCAGTCGCGATCTTTCCGGTGGTATCGGGCAATCCGTATTACATCCACCTCGTCGAAACCATCATGATCTACGCGATCCTTCTGTTCGGGCTCGATATCGTGGTGGGTTACACGGGGCAAGTGTCGCTTGGCCATGCGGGGCTCTTCGGCGTGGGCGCTTATACGGCAGGCGTGCTTTTCATCAAGCTCGGCTTGCCGTTCTATCTGACCGCGCCGCTTGCCATCGTGGTGACGGCGGCTTTCGGCGCAATATTGGCGTTGCCCGCGTTGCGCGTGTCGGGTCCGTACCTCGCCATGGTGACGCTCGCGTTCGGCACCATCATCCAGATACTTATCAACGAGATGGACTTCCTCACCAATGGTCCGATGGGTCTCAAGATTCCCAAGCCGACCATTGCCGGTCACAAGCTCGACGAAATCCAGTATTACTGGCTCGTGGCGGCACTGTTGGTGGTGTCGCTGATCGTGGTGCATCGCGTGCTCAAGTCGCATCTCGGGCGCGCCTTCGAAGCCTTGCGCGATAGCCCCATTGCGTCGGATTGCATGGGCGTGTCGGTGTATCGGCACAAGGTCTATGCGTTCGTCATCAGCGCGGGATTCGCGGGGCTCGCGGGCTGTCTCTACTCGTACTCCGAGCAGTACATCTCGCCGAACACGTATAACTTCGAGCTGACCATTCTGTTCCTGCTCGCCATCATCATGGGCGGGCGCAAGACACGCACGGGCGCGATCATCGGTTCGACGGTGATCGTGCTGTTGCCGAAGTTGCTCGACGACATCTCCAACTTCCGCGTCGTGGCAACCGCGCTTGCGGTGCTCGTCGTTGCGGGCGCGGCGCTCGCCCTGGCTCGCAAAACCACGACGCTGCAACGCGTGGCGATTCCCGTCATCGGTACAGCCGGTCTTGCGGCGTTTTCCTTCTGGATAGAAGCGCTCACCGACTGGCGTCTCACCATCTTCGGCCTGATGATTCTGCTCGTCGTGTATTACCTGCAAGATGGCATTGTCGGCTTCGTGCGCAAGACGCTCAATCTGGGCCGCGTGCGCGTGACGAAGGTCGACACGCAGGAACTGGCGATGCAGACCCAGCAGGACGACGCCGTCGCCGCCGTCACGACCGAAGGAGCAAGCACCATTCTCGACGTGCGCGGCGTGCTCATGCAGTTCAGCGGTCTCAAGGCGCTCAACGATGTGAACATGACGGTCAGGCGCGGCACCATCCATGGCCTGATCGGTCCGAACGGTTCGGGCAAGAGCACGATGATGAACGTGCTCACGGGCATCTACGTGCCGACCGCGGGTGCAATCGAGTATCGAGGCGAGTCGCTCGCGGGACGCACGTCGTCGAAGATCGCGCTGTCGGGCATCGCGCGGACCTTTCAGAACGTGCAGCTCTTCGGCGAGATGACGGCGCTGGAGAATGTGCTCGTCGGCCTGCATCACACCTTCCGTTCGAACTTCGCGGATGTAGGTTTGATGAGTGCGCGCTACAAGCGTGAAGAACGCGCGGCGCGCGAACGGGCGTTCAATATGCTGCGCTTCGTCGGACTCGAACATGCAGCGGCCGAGGAAGCGCGCAATCTTCCATACGGCAAGCAGCGTCTGCTTGAAATAGCCCGCGCGCTCGCGCTCGATCCACAACTGCTGCTGCTCGACGAACCCGCTGCGGGCCTGACCGCGCCGGATATCCGCGAACTGGTCGCGATCATTCGCAAGGTGCGGCATCACGGCATTACCGTGGTGCTCATCGAGCATCATATGGATGTGGTCATGAGTGTTTGCGACACGGTTTCGGTGCTGGATTTCGGGCAGAAGATCGCGGAGGGCAAGCCCGCCGAAATACAGGCCAACGAGAAGGTGATCGAGGCTTACCTCGGCGGACAAGCGGCGGAAGCCGTCTGAACGCAACGCGCCAATCACGCCAACCCGATCATCCGACGAAGCGACACGCGATGCTGACAATCAAGAATCTCCACGCAGGCTACGGCAAGGTCAAGGTGCTGCACGGCATCAGCCTGGATGTCCCGAAGGCGAAAGTCGTCACGCTGATAGGCTCGAACGGCGCGGGCAAGACGACGACCATGCGCGCCATCTCCGGCATGATCCGGCCGACGGAAGGCGAGATCACCATGGGCATCGGCAGCGACGCGAAGCGCATCGACGCCATGGATTCACACAAGATCGCGCGCCTCGGCCTTGCTCATTCGCCGGAGGGAAGACGCGTTTTCGCAACCATGTCGGTCACGGACAATCTGCTGCTCGGCGCGTTTCCGCGCTTGACCTGGGCGCGTCCGAAAGGCGACGTGGCCGCCGATCTCGAACGCGCCATCGAACTGTTTCCGCGCCTTAAGGAGCGCCGCAATCAGCTGGCGGGCACGCTTTCGGGCGGGGAACAGCAAATGCTCGCGATGGCCCGCGCCATCATGCTGAACCCCGACCTCGTGTTGCTCGATGAACCTTCGATGGGCCTTGCGCCCATTCTCGTCGATGAAGTCTTCCGCATCATCGCGCGCCTGAAAGACGAGGGCGTGACCATGCTGCTCGTCGAACAGTTCGCCGCCGCCGCGCTCAACGTGGCGGACTACGGCTACGTGCTCGAGAACGGCCGCGTCGCCACGCACGGCCCCGCTGAGCAATTGAAGAACGATCCTTCGGTCAAGGCGGCCTATCTCGGCGCGAGCCATTAAAGAACCGCGGGCAGGCAAGTCGCACTATCATGGAGGCGTCGCGCGCACCGTTGCGCGCTCATCTTCGAAGGAGCGTCGCCATGATCAGCGGCAAGACCACCGTAATTGCCCATCTCGGCTTTCCGACCGAAGCGTTCAAGGCGCCGATGATCTACAACCCCTGGTTCGACAAACAGGGCATCGATGCCGTGGTCGTCCCCATGGGCGTGAAACCGGAAGATTACGTCGCTTTCGTGCCGCAGTTGTTCAAGCTGACCAACCTGCGCGGCGCGCTCGTCACCATGCCGCACAAGATCACGACCGTCGGCTTGATGGACGAAGTGAGCCCCACCGCGCGCATTGCGGGCGCATGCAACGCCATTCTCAAACGCGAAGACGGCACGCTGCTCGGCGACCAGTTCGATGGCGCCGGCTTCGTGCGCGGCGTCGAACGCAAGGGCCGCGCGTTGAAGGGCGCGCGCGTTCTGGTGCTGGGCAGCGGCGGCGTGGGCTCGCCGATTGCGGCTTCTCTCGCGGCGGCGGGCGTGGCGGAACTCGCCATCTTCGACACCAACACCGCTTCGGTCGAAGGGCTCGCCGGGCGTTTGCGCGATCACTATCCGGAACTCATCGTGCGTACGGACACGAGAGATCCCGCAGGCTTCGATGTCATCGTCAATGCAACGCCGCTCGGCATGAAAGAGAGCGATCCCTTGCCGTTCGATATCGATCGCATCGCGCCCACGACCTTTGTCGGCGAAGTGGTGATGAAGTCGGAGTACACGCCGCTCTTGCGCGCGGCCAAGGACAAGGGCTGCTCGGTGCAGGTCGGCACCGACATGCTGTTCGAGATGATCCCGGCGTACCTGGAATTCTTCGGCTATGGCACGGCGACCGCCGACGAATTGCGTGCCGTCGCCCAGATCAAGTACGCTTAGACGCAGAAGACGAGCGCGCGCGCGCGAACACTGACGCGCGCCGGGAAAGACTCAAGCGAGGAGACGCCATGACCGCCAGCAGCGCACCGACACGCCATCCGTTTCCCTCGTCCACGCGGCTTGTCGAGCGCGGCAAGATCGTCACCGCGCGCGAGGCCGTGCGCCTGATTCATGCGGGCGACACCATCGCGACGAGCGGCTTTGTCGGTATCGGCTTCGCGGAGGAAGTGGCGATTGCGCTCGAAGCGCGCTTTCTCGAAGACCACGCCGAAGGCAGCGAACCGGTTGCCGATCTCACGCTCGTGTATGCCGCAGGTCAGGGCGATGGCCGTGGAAAGGGCCTCAATCATCTCGCGCACGAAGGGCTCGTCAAGCGCGTGATCGGCGGTCACTGGGGACTCGTGCCGGGGTTGCAGAAGCTCGCCATCGATAACCGCATCGAAGCTTACAATCTGCCGCAGGGCGTGATTTCACAGCTCTTTCGCGATATTGCCGCGCATCGGCCGGGGCAACTCTCCACGGTCGGCCTCGGCACTTTCGTCGATCCGCGCAATGGCGGCGGCAAGCTCAACGCGCGCACCACGGAAGATATCGTGCGCGTCATGTCGATCGACGGCGCGGAGTATCTGTATTACAAGACCTTCCCGATCGATGTCGCCATCGTGCGCGGCACCACCGCCGATCTCAACGGCAACGTCACGATGGAAAAGGAAGCGCTCACGCTCGAAGCGCTCAGCATTGCGATGGCCGCGCGCAACTCTGGCGGTATCGTGATCGCACAGGTCGAGCGGCTCGCGGAGTCCAATACCCTCAACTCGCGGCAGGTGAAGATTCCCGGCGTCATGGTCGATTGCGTGGTGGTGGCGAGTTCCGACAATCACTGGCAGACCTTCGGCGAGCCTTATAGCGCGGCTTATTCGAGCGAACTGCGGGTTGCGGCAAGTTCGGTTGCACCCATGGCGCTGACCGAGCGCAAGATCATCGCGCGGCGCGCCGCGTTCGAATTGATGGCCAATAGCGTGGTGAATCTCGGCATCGGCATGCCGGAGGGCATTGCAAGCGTGGCGAACGAAGAGCAGGTCATCGACCTCTTCACGATGACGACCGAACCCGGCGTCATCGGCGGCATTCCCGCAGGCGGACTCAATTTCGGCGCGGCGACCAATACGCAGGCAATCATCGATCAGCCGTATCAATTCGACTTCTACGATGGCGGCGGACTCGATATCGCCTTCCTCGGCCTTGCGCAGGCGGACCGCGACGGCAATCTGAACGTGAGCAAGTTCGGGCCGAAACTCGCGGGCGCGGGCGGCTTCATCAACATCAGCCAGGCGGCGAAGAAAGTCGTGTTCGTCGGCACGTTCAACGCAGGCAAGCTCGATGTCGGCTTGGAGGACGGCAAGCTCGTGATTCGCCACGAAGGCGATTGCCGCAAGTTCGTCGATGCCGTGGAGCATCGCACGTTCAGCGGCCGATATGCGTTCGAGCGCGGGCAGACGGTGCTGTATATCACCGAGCGCTGCGTGTTCGAATTGACGCAAGACGGGCTCGCGCTGATCGAAGTGGCGCCCGGTGTAGATATCGAGCGGGACATCGTCGCGCAGATGGGTTTTACGCCGGTGATCGACGCGCCGCCGCGCCTCATGGACGAACGCATTTTCCGCGATACGCCCATGGGATTGCGCGATACGCTGCTCGGTCTGAACCTTGCGGAGCGCTTCAGCTACGACGCGCGCAAGAACCTGTTCTTCATCAATTTCGAAGGGCACGAAGTGAAGAATCTTGGCGATGTCGAAGCTATTCGCCGCGAAGTTGCCAAGCAACTGGCGAACGCAAAGGTGCGCCCACATGCCATCGTCAACTACGACAATTTCTCGATTCGCCCCGATATGCTCGATGCCTATTCGGAGATGGTGACGAAACTCGTGGGCGACCACTACGACGGCGTCACGCGCTATACCACGAGCAGTTTCCTGCGCATGAAACTCGGCGATGCGCTCAAGCGTCGCGGCGTCGCGCCTTATATCTACGAAAGCGCCGAGGAAGCGCGCGATCACGAAAGCCGCCAGGCTTGAAGCGGTTATTAGCTTATATCGGCTCGTGATAAACACTTTAGGAACGCACGTTCGCCGTTCGATTGGGACGCCTTTGCTTGCGCACAGATAACCAAAGCTTGAAAACGTCGATGAGCGACCATCGGCCGCCGCGCGAGGAGAATCGCAAGCACACTATAATCATCGAGTGAATTGCGCATTCGTATCGAAAGCCGTTTCGTCACGGTCATCACGACGAGCGAGGCGCGCTTCGAATTACTTCAACACGGAGATCAAACATGTCCATCCGCATTGGCGACGAAGCCCCCGATTTCACCGCGGAAACCACCCAAGGCACGATTCATTTCCATGAATGGATTGGTGACAAGTGGGCCATTCTGTTCTCGCATCCGAAGGACTTCACGCCTGTCTGCACTACCGAGCTCGGCTACATGGCAAAGCTCAAGCCCGAGTTCGACAAGCGCAACACCAAGGTCATCGGCCTTTCCATCGACCCGGTAACGAACCATTCGCAATGGGCGAAGGACATCGAGGAAACGCAGGGCACGGCCGTCAACTATCCGATGATCGGCGACGCGGACCTGAATGTCGCGAAGCTTTACGACATGATTCATCCAAACGCGAGCGGCGGTGGCCCGCGCACCGCGGTCGATAACGCGACCATTCGCGCGGTGTTTCTAATCGGTCCGGACAAGAAGATCAAGGCAACCTTTACGTACCCGATGAGCGCGGGACGCAACTTCGACGAAGTGCTGCGCCTGCTCGACGCACTGCAACTCAACGCGAAGCACACGGTCGCCACGCCGGTGAACTGGAAACCGGGCGAAGACGTGATCATCCCGACTTCCGTGTCGGACGATGACGCCAAGAAAAAGTATCCGGAAGGCTTCAAGACGCTCAAGCCATATCTGCGCACGGTCGCGCAGCCGAAATAAACACACGAGCCGACACCGCGCTGGCTGCATGCATGTGGATGCGGCCGGCGCGTTTTCTTTTATGCGTGTCCCGTTCGCCGTTCGGGCGCGGTATCCACTTCACCGGGACGGCGCAACATCTTGTCCACTTCCCCAGCGTGCAGTTCCTCGGTTTGAATCATCTGTCGCGCATATTCTTCGAGCGCGACCGACCGACCTTCCACGATCCTCAGCAGATCGCGATACAGATCCAACGCGAGTTTTTCCGATTGCAGCGATTCGCGCAAAATGGTCGCGATATCGAACGTATGGTTGTCGAGCAACGGACCGATTTCAAGCGACGGATAGGCCCCGAGCGTGGTGATCCATTCGCCCGCCTGATGCGCATGCAGTAACGATTCGTCCGCCTGTTCGCGCAGCCACGAGACGATCGGTATCCGGCCGAAGCCGAAGACCAGGAAGGAGTAGTGGGTGTATCGCACGACGCCCGCCAGTTCGGATTCGAGAATCCGGTTGAGCACGCCGACGACTGCTTCCTTATCGAGTTCCGCCATGTTTGCCTCCGTGTTTCCAGTATGGAACGCTCAGCGTGAAAAGGGCATTCACCCATTGTAGTCACGCCGACGCCGTATGTAAGCCGCACGAATCGCGCGCAAGATACGGTCCACGGGAAGGCAACGGCTTTCGAACTTCCTGCTATGCCTCAGACGGTCTCTTCCAGCCAGACCGACGCCGCACGCGAAAGCACCTGCGACATGGCGGAGCGCGCGCCTTCGCCATCGACGGTCTCGATGGCACGCACGACCTTGCCATAATCGCCGAGTTGCGCATCGGTGGAGACAGTCTGCGTGCGAACGGTTGCCTTCATCGCACGGATGCCGACGCGCACCACGCAACCCATTTGCTGCAACAGTTCGTCGCCACTGGCTTCGATGATGGCGGCTTGCAACGCTTCTTCAGCGGAAGATTGCAGGCTTTCCGAAGGGCCTGCATGGACGAGCCGCTGAAAGGCCGCGTTGATGCCAATACGCTGATGCCGGTTCGCGCGTATGGCGGCGAGCGCGGCAGCGGGCGGATCGACGAGTGCGCGAAACTCGATCAGACGGCGCATGCATTCCTGATCGGGCATGGCGCGCAAACGCCAGTCGGCGACTTCTTCATCGAACACGAGCCATTCTTTCGCGGGCTTGATACGCGTGCCGGTCTTGGGCCGCACATCGAGCATGCGTCGCGAGATCAGAATGCTGAGCGCCTCGCGCATGATGGTCCGGCTTACCCCGTGCTTCTTCGAAAGAATCACTTGCGGAGGCAATACGTTGTCCTTGTATTCCCCGCTGACGATGCTCGCGACAAGCTGATTCACCACGCGCTTGACGAGCGATGTTTCATATCCATGATTCATGTTTTTGTTCTCGTGAAAACGCCCAAGCCTCTGCCGCGCCTCGCCCGTCGCCGAGCGGCTTGCCGCTTTGCTTTTTGTTTCTGCTCTCGGTACCACTCTTCGTTGGGTGATCACGGCTTCTTCGCCGCAACCTGGTCTCCCCGTTATCAGCCATCCCGTAGCGGTCGTCCTTTTATGAACAGCATCGTCGATCCGCTTGACGGAGCGTATCTCCCGCACATACGTTTTAACAATATGGTTCATCACGAAAACGACTGACTATAGTGCGTCCGCACACAGTGTTTTTCGCGCAAGCGTTTGCGAGGAACAGCGTGTCGGCAAGCTCGATGCGGTCTGCGAAGCATTCGAGTGGCTTGCCGCCATGTATCGACATGGAACGCCAACGCTTGCCGATGTGTTATTTTCCGAACCGATAGACGCTGCATTTGCTCGGCGTCACCGGTCAACGACAACGCAACAGAGCGAGGAAAGGACATGAAAGTAGCCGTCATGGGCGCAGGCGCGGTGGGCTGCTATTACGGCGGCATGCTCGCGCGCGCGGGTCATGAGGTCGTGCTGATCGCGCGGCCGCAGCACGTCGAGGCTATTACGCGCGATGGTCTGCGTCTCGAAACACAAACCTTCGATGAACGTGTGCAGCTTGCGGCAAGCACCGAAGCGAGCGCAGTGCGAGGAGCGAAGCTCGTGCTGTTCTGCGTGAAGTCCACCGATACCGAAAGCGCCGCCGCGTTACTCAAACCGCATCTCGAACGCGATGCGCTGGTTTTGTCGCTGCAAAACGGCGTCGAGAACGCCGAGCGCTTGCGTGAGTATGTGCCGCAAGAAGTGGCGGCGGCCGTGGTCTATGTCGCGTCCGAAATGGCAGGGCCAGGACATATGAAGCACCACGGGCGTGGTGAACTGGTGATCGAGCCATCGAGTACGAGCGAAGAAGTCGCGCACGCCTTCGTGGCCGCTGGCGTGCCCACCGACATCTCCGACAACGTGCGCGGCGCGCTGTGGGTCAAACTCGTCTTGAACTGCACCTACAATGCGCTTTCAGCGCTTTCGCAATTGCCTTATGGACGCATTGTGAAGGGCGAGGGCGTGACGCGCGTCATGCGCGATATCGTCGATGAATGCACGGCCGTCGCTCGTGCCGAAGGCGTGATCTTACCTGGCGATGTGGATGCGGCCGTGCGCCGTATCGCGGAGACCATGCCGAACCAGTTTTCGTCGACGGCTCAGGACGTGATGCGCGGCAAGCGCAGCGAAATCGACCATCTGAACGGGTTGATCGTGCGACGTGGCGATGCGCTCGGTGTAGCGACGCCAGCTAATCGCATGCTGCATGTTTTGGTGAAGCTCGTGGAGAGCAAGGCAGATTGAATGCCGAAGGGAGCCAGGCACGCCTGATGCTCAAATGTAGCAGGCGCAGAACTGTCAGCGCTACAACTCCCGGAGGTTCACCATGAAGTCGATCATCAAAGTCGTGGCCGTTGCTGCCGTTGTGGTGGCGCCGGTTCTTTCTTTCGCTCAGTCGGACACCAATTCGGCCGTGACGCGCTCGCAAGTCAAGCAAGACCTGCAACAGGTCGAAGCGGCGGGCTATAACCCCGCGGCAGGCGACCGCACGACGTATCCGGCCGATGTACAGGCCGCCGAAGGCCGCGCCGCGCGCCAGAATGGTGCAGCGTCGGCCAACGATAGCGCTTATGGCGGCTCGGATTATTACCGCGCATCCACCGGCTCGCGCGCCATGCCGCCCGTAAATAACGACGGCTCCAAGCCGACCTATTTCGGCCACTAAGCGATGCTCGCGGTAGCGCTCGAACGGCGCTACCGCCGTCCGTTTCTGCGCGGTTCATACAACCGCGCTACCATGGCTTTCCCCTCGAAAACGGCAGGAAGAAGCCATGGAACGTACCGTCAAGATTCCCGGTCCCGATCATCCGATTACTGTCCAGCCCAGTCCCGCGCATGTCGTTGTGAAGGCGGGTGGCCGCGTAATCGTCGATACCAGCAAAGCGCTATCTTTGCGCGAAGCTTCATATGGCGAGGTGCTTTATCTGCCGCGCGATGACGCCGACACGTCGCAACTCACGCGCACTTCGCACGAGACGTACTGTCCTTACAAAGGCGTTTGCAGCTACTACAGCATCACGAGCCTGGGCGAAAAAGGCGTCAACGCCGTTTGGACCTACGAGCAACCCTACGATGCCGTCGCCGGTATCAAGGACCATCTCGCGTTTTATCCCGACCGTGTCGATTCCATCGAAAAGCAGGGCGCTTAAGACTCAACTCAGCGACGACTTCGCCCGGGCGCGTAGCTCGGCGGTGAAGTCGTCGAGCCAGCCCGAGGCCAAGCGCCAGCTTTGCCAGTAAAGATCGATATCGAGTCGCGTCCCCGACACTAGCTCGACCAGTTCGCCACTTTCGAGCCGCGACTCGACCAGCCGCTGCGGGCACATGCCCCATGCAAGTCCGGACGTGCACGCGCGCAGGAAACCTTCGCCGTGCGGAACGAAATGCGCGGGCGGTGCAATATCGGCACGAGCAACGCGGCGAACAAAGCGCTTTTGCAATTCGTCCTTCTCGTTGAAATTCACACACGGCGCGCGACGCAATGCCTCGCGTGTCAGTCCTTCCGCGAAATAGCGCTCGAAATAACCGGGCGAACACACAGCCCGATAACGCATGCGACCAAGCTTGACCGACCGCCAGCCCGGTGCGGCATCGGCTTGCGTGGTGACGGCGCCTTGTACATCGCCCGCACGGATACGCTCTGCGGTGTGATCCTGATCGTCCACGACCACATCGAGCAACAGCGCACGTTCGATGCAGAAGTCAGCGGTGGCGTCGATGAACCATGTGCTCATGCTGTCGTCGTTCACCGCGATGCGCAGCCTGGCGCGGCTCCCGCTCGTCGTGCCGGGTAGTGTGGGCATGCGACCGCCCAGTTCGGCTTCGAGCAATTGCACGCGTTCGGTATGGCGGCACAATAGAGCGCCTGAGGAGGTTGCCTCGCACGGCTGTCCGCGTCGCACGAGCAGGCTGCCCACGCGTTCTTCCAGCAACTTCACGCGCTGCGAGACGGCCGAAGGCGTGACGCTCAATAACGCTGCCGCGCGCTCGAACGAACCGGTGCGAACGACCGCGAGCAAGGCATCGAGCGAGGCGTAGTCGAGCATTAGCGTTCCTTAATCGAACTTAGAAAGATTAGCTGGCTTCATGGGCTTTTACTGCGAGAGACTACGGCTTTCGTCGACCATGATCAAGCCCACGCCATGAATCCCACACCTTTCAAGCTGGAACGTTACTTCGCACAGCACGAATTCACCGCACGGCATTTGCTGTGCAGTTCCGATCCCGAATCGATGTCGGTGCGTGACCTGCTCGCGCTCGAACCGCAAGCAAGCGACGGCTTGTTCGATACCTGGCTCGGCTACACGGAATATCCGGGCGCACCGGACTTGCGAACCGAGCTGGCGGCCATGTATGAGTGCATGGATGCAAGCGGGATCATCGTGCATACGGGCGCTCAGGAAGCGATCTTTTCGTTCATGAACACGATGCTTGAGGCGGGCGATCATGTCATCGTGCACATGCCCGGCTATCAATCGCATTACTCGGTGGCTGAAGCGCTGGGCGTAAGCGTATCGCCGTGGCGAGCAAACGAAGCGGGCGGCTGGGCGCTCGATCCGGCCGATCTCGAAGCGCTGCTGAAGCCGCAAACGCGCGCCATCGTCCTTTGCTCGCCGCACAATCCGACCGGGTATCTGCCATCGCGCGAGGTGTTCGACGCTACCGTTTCGTTTGCGCGCAAGCACGGACTGTGGCTCTTCAGCGATGAGGTCTATCGCGGCCTCGAACACGACTGTGCCGACCGCCTTCCCGCAGCATGCGATGTCTACGAGCGTGCAATCACGCTCGGTGCGTTATCGAAGACGCATGGACTGGCGGGCTTGCGCATCGGCTGGATCGCAACGCAAAGCACCCAAGTGCTGCAACGCATGAGCGTCTTCAAGGACTATCTGACGATTAGTAACAGCGCGCCGAGCGAGTATCTTGCAACCATCGCCGCGCGTCATTCGGACACGCTCATCGAGCGGAATGTTTCTATCGTCCGTGAAAATCTACGGGTGCTTGATAAATTCATGGCACGCCACGCCATGAATTTCGAATGGCATCGGCCGCGTGCGGGCACGATCGGCTTCGTGCGGCTCAGTCAGGAGCGCGCCAGCAGTTTTTGCGCCGAGTTGCTGCAGGACACGGGCGTGCTGCTGCTTCCTTCGACCTTGCTCGATTACGGCGACGCACATTTTCGCATTGGCTTCGGCAGGCGGAATATGCCTGCCGTTCTCGATTACGTCAACGCCTGGCTCGAAACGCGCGCACCGTGCTAAGACGTTTATTTCGATGCGACCGCCACGAGCACCGCGTCGTTTCTATAAGCCTGCGGGAATAATTGCTTGAGATTTCCCACCTTAGGCAGATCGTTAATCGCTATATACGTGCTTTCCTGATGTTCGGTCAAGTAATTCTGGTGGTAAGCCTCGGCCGGATAAAAGCCTTTGTAATTCTCGACATGAGTCACGATCTTGCCGGAATAAACATGCGCCGCATCGAGTTGCGCGATATATGCGGTAGCGACATCGCGCTGAGTCGTATTTTGCGGAAAGACTGCCGAGCGATATTGCGTGCCGTGATCCGGTCCCTGATAATTCAACTCGGTCGGGTTATGCGCGACCGAAAAGAAAATCTGCAAGAGCCGGCCATAAGTCACTTCGGCAGGATCGTAGGTTATGCGCACCGACTCCGCATGGCCCGTATCGCCTTCGCTTACGCGCTCGTATTGAGCGGTATCGGCATTGCCGCCCGTATAGCCCGAGACGACTTCCTTAACGCCACGCACGTGCTGAAACACGCCTTGCACGCCCCAGAAGCAACCGCCGGCAAATACCGCCGTCTCCGTGTGGGTGGCGCCTACGCTCTCGTCATGCGCGGGTGCAGGAATGACCTTGGCGTCTTCACTCGAATGCGCGGTTTGCTGCAACGCGAAAGCACCTGCAGCCAGCGCAGCCACGCTAAGGGCCTTGCCTGTCTTGCTGAATTTATTCGCCATGATGGCTCCTCGATGAATCAACCGAAGGTGAAGGCATAAGCCTCGACACCCGAATCCAGAAATTCGATGCTAAGGGTGCGGTCCTTGACAGGGCCCGCTTGCCGCACGAGTTGATAAAGGCGCTCTTGCGTCACGGTACCACTTCCATCGGCTGCGACATCGCTACCATGCGAAGCACCGGGAGGCGCGCCGTCGATACTGACGCGAAAGCGTACGGGCTTGCCATCCGGCGAAGGCCCGAGCACGAGATGCAGATCGCGTGCATGGAAGCGATAAACGATTCGTCCCGACTTGCCCGCGAGCGTCGCGTGCTCGGAGCCGATCTTCCACGGGCCGGCAACACCCCAGTCGTTCACATCGAGCGCCTTGGGCGGGGCATAGTCATGCACACGATCCTGCGTCTGGCCGCCAGGCGACATGAACTGCTCGGCGCGCGCATAGCCAATATAAGTTTCGGGTGAGCGCACGTCCGCGTTATCGGCTTGCATCATCGCGCCTTGTGCCGCGATATCTTCGTTGGTGTCAAGCTGCTTCGCCACGGGCGCATTACCGTGACCCGCTTCCGCCAGCAACTGGCGGATCACCTCTTCCGAATGTGCATAGTCGCCCTCGCCGAAGTGGTGATAGCGGATCTTGCCCTCGGTATCCACGAAATAATGCGCCGGCCAATATTCATTGTTGAGCGCGCGCCAGATCGCAAAGTTATTGTCAATGGCTACCGGATAGTCCACACCCAGGTCATGCACGGCTTTCTTCACGTTGTCGACGTTTCGTTCGAATGCGAACTCAGGCGCATGCACACCGATCACCACGAGCCCTTGGTCACGATACTTTTTTGCCCACTCCTTCACATAAGGCAAGGTACGCAGGCAATTGATGCATGAATACGTCCACACGTCGACGAGCACGACCTTGCCGCGCAGCGCGTCCTTCGTGAGCGGCGGCGTGTTGAGCCATTGCACCGCGCCATCGAGCGAGGGCAGCGTGCCTTCCACGGGCAACGAAGCCGTCGGCGCAGTCGAAGGCGCCGCGCTCGCGCGCATCATGCGCGGTGCATCGGCATCGGCAGTGGTATTAGCGGCTTTCATGGCGTTATTGCGAGGCGAAAGCCGGTCGACCAGCTTTTGTTCGATGCCCGCCGTCGCTACTGTCGATACCCTTGCAAGCACGCCCGTATCGAGGCCCAATGCGATAGCGGCGACGCCTGCAAGCATCGCGACGCCGATGCCGCGCCGTATCCATTCGCCCGCGCCAAGCGAACGCTTCATCGCGGCAAACACGCGGCCACCGATGAGCAGCGCGACGGCAAGCGAAGTCGCGGCGCCCGCGGCATAAGCGAGCAGGAGCAGCGTGGTGCCTACGCTTGCGCCGTTCAATGCGGCACCCGTCAACACGAGTCCGAGAATGGGACCTGCGCACGGTGCCCACAGAAGACCCGTTGCGATGCCAAGCAGGAACGAGCCGCCGAAGCTCGCCTTGCCATCGCCGCGCTGGGCGAAAGCCGTCAGTCGGTTACCGGCGCTGACGAGCGGATGCATGATGCGATCGGCCAGGCGCGGCAACAGTAAAGCAAGTCCGAACACGGCGAGAAGTGCGATGGCGGCCCAGCGTCCATATTGATTTGCTTGCGTGGCCCAGCCGCCGCCAAGCGCGGCGAGTGTCGCCACCAACGCGAACGTGATGCCCATGCCGAGCAGCAACGGCAAGCCGCTTTTAACAAACGGCTGATCCGCGCGAGAAAACACGAAGGGAAGGACAGGCAGGATGCACGGACTGAGTATCGTCAGCGCGCCGCCGAGATAGGCAAGAACGATGAGCAGCATGGTCGTGTCTTTTTAGAAAGTTAATAAGCGTTGAGGTGGCCAATCAAGCAGTGCCAGCGGTGAACTTCATCGCGACGCCGTTCATGCAATAGCGCAGACCGGTCGGCTTAGGTCCATCGTCGAACACGTGGCCCAGATGTCCACCGCAGCGGCGGCAATGCACTTCGGTGCGCAAGACGCCGAACGAGCCGTCCTGCCGCGTGGCAATAGCGTGATCGAGCGGCGCCCAGAAGCTCGGCCATCCGGTGTGACTTTCGAATTTGGTGCTTGAAGAGAACACCGCAAGGGCACAACCCGCGCACGAGAAAGTGCCGGCCCGATGCTCGCCATTCAACGGACTCGTGTAGGGCCGCTCGGTGCCTTCGCGACGCAGGACGTCGTATTGCATGGAATCGAGCATGCGACGCCATTCGTCGTCGCTATGCGAGATTTCGAACTTTTCTTGCGGCGAAGGCGCGGCCAGCGCACGCAGACGGCCCGTCAACGCAAACGCGGCTGCGGCAGCGGTGCCTGTCAGCAGAAAGCGGCGGCGGTTTAGCATGATGTCTTTTCCTTCGCTCGATCAGATGAGGCCCATCTTAGGCGTGCGCGGCTTACCGAGTCCTCACCGAAAGTTAAATTAAATGTGATACTTGGCCGCGCCGCTTTTCTGCACAATATCCGGGCTAGCGCTTTAATTCTTTTGCATTTCCTCATGGACCAACCTAAACGCATTTTGATCGTGGAAGACGACATGCATATCGCCGATGTGCTGAGCCTGCATCTGCGCGACGAGCGCTATGAGGTCGTGCATTCCGCGGATGGCGCCGAGGGCTTGCGCTTGCTCGAACAAGGCGGGTGGGATGCGTTGATTCTCGATCTGATGCTGCCCGGCGTGGATGGCCTCGAAATTTGCCGGCGTGCGCGCGCCATGACGCGCTATACCCCGATCATCATTACTAGCGCGCGTTCCAGCGAGGTGCATCGCATTCTCGGTCTCGAACTCGGTGCGGACGATTATCTTGCCAAGCCTTTTTCGGTGCTTGAACTGGTGGCGCGAGTGAAGGCGCTTTTGCGTCGCGTGGATGCAGTCGCCAAGAATTCGCGCCTGGATACAGGCCGTCTCGAGGTCGCGGGTATCGCTATCGATCCGCTTGCGCGCGAAGCGTGGGTAGATGAGCTGCGCATAGAACTGACACCACGCGAATTCGATTTGCTTTATTACTTCGCCCAGCATCCCGGTAAAGTATTTTCCCGCATGGATCTGCTCAATGCGGTTTGGGGTTATGCGCATGAAGGCTATGAGCACACGGTCAATACGCATATCAACCGCTTGCGCGCCAAGGTCGAAAAAGATGCCACCGAGCCTGCTCGCATCGTGACCGTCTGGGGACGCGGATACAAACTCGCGACGGACAGCGCATCGTGAAGTTCATGAAGCTCACCCTATCGCAACGGCTTTTCGCTGTGTTTTGCGTGCTGCTGCTTGCATGCTGCGGCGCATCGGCATGGTTGCAGATTCGCGCAAGCGATTTGCGCGAGAAGGAAGTCATTCAGAGCCTGTCGCGCGGGCTCGCAGCGCATATTGCCCACGATGGCGCGCTGATGGACGCAGGCGATATCGACGCGCCCGCCGTGCGCCGTCTCTTCAGCCAGTTGATGGTGGTGAACCCGAGCGTCGAAGTCTACCTGCTCGACAATGAAGGCCGCGTTCGTGCCGACGATGCGCCTCCCGGTCATCTGAAGCGCGATCGTGTCGATCTTGCGCCCGTGCATCGTCTGATCAATGGCGCGCCGCTCCCTGTTCTGGGCGACGATCCACGCAGCATCGACAAGCGCAAAGTCTTTAGCGCCGCGCCGCTTGCCACGCCCGGCAAGCCGCCTTTCGGTTATGTCTATGTGGTTTTGCTTGGCGAAGAGCACGACGAGCTTGCGGCGAAAGCCTCGGCGAGCGCGGTCTTGCGCACCACGCTTCTGTCCATGGGACTCGTGACCTTGCTCGGACTCGTTGCGGGCGTGATCGCTTTCGGGCTCATTACGCGTCCGTTGCGCCGCTTAACCGATGCCATGCGCAGGTTCGACGCAAGCGGGGCATCGGCCGAGCCATCGCCTGTACTGTCGCACGTGGCGGCACGCGAGAACGAGCGGGACGAAATCGTGGTGCTCGAAAGCGCCTTTGCCCAAATGGCCGCGCGCATTGGCGAGCAATGGCGCGAATTGCAGCGGCAGGATCGTGAAAGACGCGAACTCGTCGTCAATATTTCACATGACTTGCGCACGCCGCTTTCTTCCTTGCATGGCTACTTGGAAACGCTTTCGCTCAAGGCCGATGTTCTTGCCGACACGGACCGCCGCCGTTATCTGTCGATCGCACTTGCGCAAAGCGCGAAGGTCGGGCATCTCGCGCAATCGCTTTTTGAACTAGCGCGGCTTGAACACGGCATGGTGCATCCCGAAGCGGAGTCGTTCTCGCTCGCCGATCTGCTGCAAGATGTGTTCGAGAAATTCGAACTGCCCGCCGATGCGCGCAAAGTGCGACTCGATGCGCATATCGAGCCGCGCCTGCCCAATGTATCGGCTGATCTTGGCATGATCGAGCGAATCCTCACGAATTTGCTCGACAACGCGATTCATCACACGCCGGAAGGCGGTACGGTCACGGTTAGGCTTGCACATTCAAACGGCCACGTGGAAGTCACGGTAAGCGATACAGGTCCCGGCATTCCAGCCGACGTGCGCGGCGTGCTCTTTCAGCGCGCTTTCGCTTCGGGAGGCAGGCATCGCGGCGGATTTGGCTTGCTGATCGTGCAGCGCATGCTTCAGTTGCATGGCAGCCAGATTCGACTCATCGATTTGGATCAAGCGGGCGCGGCGTTTAGCTTCGAGCTTCCCGCAAGCAGTGCCAGGAGCGGCGAGCATGCTCCGCAGTTGCCCGACCCATCGAATAAAAACGCTTAAAAAAGAGCCCGGCATCGCTGCCGGGCCAAATGGGACGGTCATCACCTACGCTCTTAAGCCTGAAGCAAAGCGCTTTGAGCGTTGCCCGGTTTGACCATCCGCGTGGACCTTGCTTGACTGAACGTGTTTCGTGATGGTTTTAGCCCGGAACCCTTAAATCATCCTTAAGATCGCCTGCGGCGGTTGACATTGGTGACGTTTTTAGTCAGGTGAGTTTCTAAAGCAGACCCCCGGCCTTCGTCTTATTCCCCGCATAATCATGAACCTTGGCGCACGCGTCTAAGATGCAGCAAGCAAAACATTCCGGATGACATTTTCGTGTAAGCCATTAGTACTTTCCTCGGCAAAAGTTTTCTTGGTATTCGACAATATGTTTGCTAGCATGTACTGCATCTGCATGTTTAAACTAGCGCTCCGAGTCTCAAAGCGGTCACCCGTTACCTTATTAAGTCTTTTTTGCGCCTGGTTTTCTTTAGGCGCATTGGCAATCGACAACGTTGTGCTTTCCATCTCGATCTTTGGCAACGGGCACGCACACTATGGGATATTGCGTGTCAAGCTTATTTCCGTAAGCCAGTGCAAATGCCTGCATGGTATTTTTTCGCCGTTCTAATCGCGAAAAAATTCGGCCCGAAGTGAATGCCGCGCGTTTTCTTGGCTTAAAGAATGATTTTCAGGCAAAGGTTCGCCATTCTCGATAGCTCGAATAATGGCGGCGAAATCTTGCGCTTGCGATCCGCGCAACAGACAGGGAGGGCATGTGGAAACCGAACTGAGTCTACGGCTTGCGAGAGCTTTGCGGCGCTGCGCGTCGCAAGGCTGTGTATTTCCCTATCAACGCTTTCACGCGTTATGCGGTAAAGGCTTACCGCTCGCAGAACGCTACGCCGCGCTTGAAACGGCCATAAGCGCCCTGGCTGATCTAAGGGATATGGACTACGGCGTGCTCATGGCGCTCGATTGCGGCCTGCCCGGCGCTGAGTTTTTCCAGCGTTATCTCAGGCATCGATACAGCGAGTACGTCACCTTGATGGGCGACCCGAAGTATCAGCGACAAACTCTCGCGCGCAAACGGGCGCTGGTTGCGCGTGAACGCGAGCGCGTTTTCGAACATGCGCGAGCAATCGAGGAAAAAGGCGAGAAGCAGGCTATCGCAGCCTGAAACAAGCGGCTCGATTTACTCAGGCTTCGACAGTTTCGTCGAGGCCTGCTTTCATCAGCACCCAGTCGCGAAAGCATTTCACCTTTTCGACATTGCGCTCCGTTACGCGATAGGAAAGGAAGTGCGTTTCTCTCGCAAGCGGCGCGAAGATGCCTGCCCCGAGTTCAATCAAATCGCCACGCGCCAGCTCGCGTTCGGCGAGCCGTGTCGTTTCCAGCGCGACACCCATGCCATCCGCCGCCGCCGATATCGCGAGTGCGGCACGGTCGAACGATGGTCTCGGCCCGCGCGGCATTTCCAGTTCGTTCAATGCAAACCATCCCGGCCAGGTCACGCGGCTGAGTTGCGAGTCGATGAGCGTCAGCTTACGGATCTGCTCGGCAACGGGCACTTCGTCGCGCACGAGCGCAGGCGAACAAAGCGGCACGATGCGCTCCGCTCCGAGCGCGCGCGTGATCACACCGGGACGCTCATGCGCGAAGCCATAGGAGATCGCGACATCGACTTCACGCACGCGCGCGAGATCGGCCGGCTCCGCATCCGATGACAGGCGAATGGTCACCATCGGATGCTCGCTCATGAACTCGGGCAGACGGGGCGCGAGCCACTTCGCCGCAAAGCTCGGCGCGCAGTGCACGGCTAGCACTTGCGCCTGGGGTTCGAGCGCAACCTCACCACACGCGGCTTCGATCACATCGAACACGCGTCCAAGGCTCTCATGAAGCCGGCGTCCTTCGGAGGTCGTCTCTACCCGCCGGTTGCGTCGATGAAAAAGCGGCCTGCCGAAGTACTGCTCCAGCTCCTTCACCTGATGGCTGATGGCCGATTGCGTGAGGTGCAGTTCGCTTGCGGCAAGCGTGAAGCTCTCCAGCCGCGCGGCCGCCTCGAATGCGCGCAAGAGAACGAAGTTGGGGATGCGCCTCATGGCAATTCCTTATGCATGAATGCGTGTCATGGTTCTATGAACAGGCATCGTTTGTCTTTCGTTGTGCGCGCCACGAACATGGAAGCCGTCGAGACATATCCATAACGGTCGTTCAAGGCCACGACACCGGCAATAGGCACGCGATTCATGCGACGCCGCACCTGCCCCACAACGGAGACACAACAATGAGTTCCCATAGTCCGGTTGCGTACCTGGCGGGCGACGAGTCGTCCACCTATGCAAAGGTGACATGGCGCCTGCTGCCATTTCTTTTCGTGTGTTATCTCTGCGCTTATCTCGATCGCATCAACGTGAGCTTTGCCAAGCTGCAGATGCTCAATAATCTGCATTTCAGCGAAGCGGTCTATGGAGCCGGGGCGGGCGTATTCTTTATCGGCTACCTTCTGTTCGAAGTACCAAGTAATCTGATCCTCTTGCGCGTAGGCGCTCGACGCTGGATTGCGCGCATCATGGTGACGTGGGGTGTCATCTCCGCCGGCATGATGTTCGTGACCAGCCCGACGAGCTTCTACATCATGCGCTTTTTGCTCGGTGTCGCCGAAGCTGGCTTCATTCCAGCCATCCTGCTCTACCTCACGTACTGGTTTCCGGCCTCGCGGCGCAGCAAGGTGACCGCGCTCTTCATGACTGGCATTCCGATGTCGGGCGTCGTTGGCGGACCGCTGTCGGGCTGGATCATGAGTCATATGGGCGGCATGCACGGCATTGCGGGATGGCAATGGCTCTTTCTGCTCGAAGGTATTCCGACCGCGCTCTTCGGTATCGTCGCGTTCTTTTATCTCGACGATAAAGTCGCCGATGCAAAGTGGCTCAGTGACTCGCAAAAGGCCATGCTCGAAGCGAATCTTCGCGATGAGAAGCCCGCACATGCACTGCATTCCGTGAAGGATGGCCTCTTGCATCCCAAGGTGCTGCTGCTGAGCGTGACTTACTTTTTCTTCACGATGGGCCTCTACGGCGTGAGCTTCTGGCTGCCGACGCTCGTCAAGGCAAGCGGCGTTTCCGATCCGCTCAACATCGGTCTTCTGACGGCAATTCCATATGCGGCCGGCGCCATCGCCATGCTGGCAGTCGGTCATAGCTCGGACAAGCTCGGCGAGCGTCGCTGGCATCTGGCGGGCGCGGGAATCGTCGGCGCAATCGGTCTGTATTTCAGCGTGGTGTATGCGCACTCGACCTTCTTCGGCATGATCGCGCTCACAATTGCGACCATGGGCGTGGTCACGACCATCTCGCAGTTCTGGGTCTTGCCGCCTGCGATTCTCAGCGGCGGTGCGGCAGCCGCAGGGCTCGCGCTTGCCAATTCGGTGGGCAGCATCTCGGGTGTCGTGAGCCCGTGGCTGATTGGCATCATCCAGACGCATTCGGGTTCGACCGGTAATGGTGTGCTTGGTCTTGCGGTAAGTTGCGTGATAGGCGCCCTCATGGTCTTTACGATACCGGCTGCGTTGGTGAATAGCCGCCGTCGCACGGACCGATGAAAGCAGTTCAACACGAAAAGCCCTGCAAATGCAGGGCTTTCTCGCGCGATGCCGATTCGTGTTCACGTTGCTTCCGCCTGCCTCTGTTCATTCAGTACAAGACCCAGACGCTCGACCAGATTCTTGCGCGCGTTCGCGGTATGGAGATCCGTGAGTTCGGATGCGCGTTGCGCGTCGCCTTCCGCGATTGCCGCTGCAATGGCGGCGTGCTCATCCCAGATCGACTTGCGCTGTCCCGATGCCTGCAAGACCGCGCCCATCACGCGACGCAGATGTACCCAGTGCATCTGCGCGGTATCGGCGATCAGCGGATTGCCCGAGGCTTCGTAGATGGCGCCATGAAAAGCCATGTCCGCATCGATCATCGCCTTGACATCGTCGCTTTTCGACGCGCGCCGGCCGTTCGCGATCAGCGACTTGTCGAGCTTCGCTCCACGTTCCGCCGCGAGGCGTGCGGCAAGCGAATCCAGTGCACCGCGAATCTCGTAGAGATGGCTGATCCACGCGGGATCGAGCGGGGTGACGAGCAAACCGCGACCGGGCGCGTCCTGCACGAGCCCATCTTTTTTTAGGAGCCGCAGCGCCTGCAGCACGGGTGAACGCGATACGGCGAGTTGCTCGGCGATCTCTTCCTGCGTGATGCGCGTACCAGGCGCGAGCGAGCCGGAACTGATGGCATCGAGCAAGACCTTGTAGACCTCGTCCACGTAGTCCGTGCGGGCCTGAAGCTTGAGAAGTTTGGCGGGCATGATGTCGAGCTCAATCTCTGGATACAGAATACGACAAGGTTACAGCCCGCCAGTGCGGCGGTCAACGAACGAAGCCACGCATGCTAGTCCACATTCGCGTTTACCCATAGAGACAACGCAGCAGTCCGTCGCTAATCTTTGTATACAGAGTACGGAGTTCGGTAACCGAAGTTCGGACTTCAACCATCAAAAGCAGCGGACCATATCCATCCCCACATCAGGACGAGACTCTCCATGACGATCAAATCAGACAAGCTGGAAGGGCAGAAGAGCAGTGGCGGCGCCACGCCCGCCGTCAAGAAGCTGATTCCCTTCGGCGGGTACTACACGAGCAAGGTGCCGGGCCACGATCCGGAGTTGACCGAGACCGGTCCCGGCACGCCGATGGGCGAGTACATGCGCGCGTTTTGGCATCCCATCTGCATGTCGATCGAACTGACCGATACTCCGCGTTACCTGAAAATACTTAACGAAGAACTCGTGGCGTTCCGTGACGGCAGCGGAAGGATTGGTGTGCTGCACGCGCATTGCGTGCATCGCGGCGCATCGCTCGAGTACGGTGCCATTCAAGAACACGGCATCATGTGCTGCTATCACGGCATGGTGTTCGATGTGGATGGCGCGTGTCTTCACGTACCGTTCCCTAAGGGCGAAGAAAAAGAGGCCGAGAAGTATGCCTGTTCGATTCGTCAAGGCGCTTATAAAGCCGTCGAACGTAACGGCCTGGTGTTCGCTTATATGGGGCCGCCCGAGAACGAGCCGCCGTTCCCTGAATGGGAAGGCGACTACACGGTGCTGCCCGGCGATGAACTCGTCCCCTACAGCAACTTCCAGCATTGCAACTGGCTGCAAGTGCAGGACAACGCCGCCGACAACTATCACCCGACCGCGCTGCATGCGGCCAAGAACGTCGTCAATGGCAACTTCCAGGGCACGACGTTCGATGAAGTCGGCGCGGCCTCGATGGAAGTCGCTCCCGATATGCATTTTCAACCGGTGCAGCAAGGCCGAAGTCTCGCTTGTGCGGGCGCGCGCCGCGTGAACAAGGATCGTCTCTTCGTGCGGGTGCAGCATCAGGTGCTGCCGAACTTGAGTCTGCATGCATATACGTCGGAGGACGGTTCGAAGAAGAAGCTCTTTAGCCGCTTTCATATCGTGCGCTGGACCGTGCCTGTTGACGACCAAAACAGCAAGATGATCGGCTGGCGCGTGATGGGTCCGGGGATCGACACACGCGGTGTGGGCAAGAAGGAAATGGTCGGCTACGAGTCGATCGACTTTCTCGAAGGGCAAGTCGCCATGCGTCGTCCAGAGCGCTTTGGCAAGTACAAGATCGAAGATATCGTACCGATTCCGCCGAACCATCGCGAGCGCGAGACTTATAAGGAAGCGCAATACGCACCGGGCGATTACGAAGCGATCATTTCGCAGCGGCCCATTGCCGTGCACGCGCTCGAGAATCCGACGAAGTTCGATGCGGGCCTCTTCCTCTTCCGCAAGATGTTGCGCGATGCGGTGCGCGGTTCGAACCCGGCGGCATCCGCGCAGAATTTCGCCGATTGGTTTCGCGAGAACGCCGGCTCGCCCAACAGCTTCTGCTCGGGCAACGTGTTCGAAATTCCCGAGGGCAAGACCGTTGAAGAAGAAGTCACGCGTCGTCGCGCCGTCACCAAGAAGATCGTCGCCATTCTCGCGCAGAGCGAGACGATGAAGGGTGATGAGCGCGCTAACTTCGTGCGGCAAAGCTTCGAGGAACTCGAGCAATCGATGAAGCAATAGCGGCTTATGGCGAAGGCGCTTTGACCAATGCCGAGCGCTTTCGCAAGCCCGCCGTTCATCGATCGAGGAGACGCAACCATGTCGACACAACCCATATCAACCGACCGCCAGGCACAGACGCTGCAATTGATGGTGCGACAAGTCCGCTTCGAAGGACGCGGCATCAACTCCTATGAGTTCGTCGATCCTGAGGGACATGCATTGCCGCCGTTCACGGCTGGCGCGCATCTGGACATCCATCTTGCAGGCGGCGTGATCCGTCAGTATTCCATCTGCAATGCGCCGCGCGAACGGCATCGCTATGTGATTGCCGTTCTGCGCGATGAGCGCGGACGCGGTGGCTCGAGAGCACTGCACGAGCAACTGCGCGTACAGGACATCGTGAAGGTGAGTCTTCCGCGCAATAACTTTAGTCTCGTCGATGGCGCGCGTCGCGTGTTACTGATCGCAGGCGGTATCGGCGTCACGCCGCTCAAGGCGATGGCGCATGAACTGGACGACGCCGGCATCGACTACGAGATGCATTACTGCACCAGGGACGCAAGCTGCGCCGCGTTTGCTGACGAGTTCGAATCGATGCGCGCAAGCGGAAAGCTGCACCTGCATTTCGATGGCGGCGACCCGGCCACGGGCCTCGATCTGCGCCGGTTGCTCGACGCACCGCGCGAAGGCGAGCATGTGTATTACTGCGGCCCAGGCGGCTTCATGAAGGCATGCGCCGATGCCGCCGGGCACTGGCCCACCGGCACGGTGCACTTCGAGCATTTCAAGGCGCCGGAGCGCAATCTCGACGATGAAGCCGCCAACGATGCACTTGACAGTTTCACCGTGCGCATTGCGAGTACGGGACAAGAGATCGAGGTATCTAAGGAAGAAAGCATTGCAGACGCGTTGGCACTGGCAGGCGTACCGATTGAAACCTCTTGTTGCGCAGGTCTATGCGGCACCTGCAAAGTGCGCTATCTCGAAGGCGAAGTCGAACACAACGACTGCATTCTCGGCGACGACGAAAAGACCGAATTTCTCACGGCGTGTGTATCGCGTGCGACGAGCAGGGTGCTGGTGCTGGATCTTTAGCAAGCGCTTGAACCACCACGAAGGGCAGACAAAGAAATTTGTCTGCCCTTTTTCTTCGCGAGCGTCTAATCCATCCACGCGTAAACCCGCTTGCCTCAAGTTTTTTTTAGTGGAAGACTTGCCTCCCATCTGCCGCGTCGGATACGTGTCCGATATATCGGACAAGCCTCAAACGGATTTTCCTCTTGCGAGATGCACACATGAAACTTGTTAGAGAAAGCGCGCGCTTTGCTCGTTGGGTTGCAATTGCCGGCCTTGTCGCGTTGGCGGCCTGTTCGAAAGTCGAAGCACCAGCGCAGGATGGGGCGGCAAGCTCAACGCTTAAGACCGTTTTGCAACGCGGCACCTTGCGCGTAGGCGATTGCTTGAGCTTTGCGCCCTTCGGTTTCTATAACAAGGACGGCCAGCCGGACGGCTACGACGTCGATCTCGCTAAGGAACTCGCTAAACAAATGGGCGTAAAGCTCGAAGTGGTCAACACCACCAGCGCCAACCGCATTCCAAATCTGCAGACGAGTAAGGTGGATGTCGTGTTCTGCAATTTCACTCGCAATCTCGAACGGGCCAAGGAAATTGCCTTTACCAATCCGTACGTGGTGGCGAGTGAAGCGCTGCTGGTCAAGAAATCGAGCGGGATCAAATCCATCAAGGACATGAGCAACCGCACGATTGCCACCGTCAAAGGCTCGACCAACGGCGACGAAGTGCGCTCACTCAACATGCAGGTGAAGATTCAGGAATTCGACAGCTCGCAAGCCGCCATTCTCGCCGTCAAGCAAGGCCAGGCTGACGCGATGATCGAAGACAACAACTTTCTCGCATACCAGGCATCGCTCGATCAGGAACTTACCGTCACTGACGAAGCCCTCGTGCCGCTTGAATACAACGCGTTCGGCGTCAAGGCCGGCGATCAGGTCTGGCTCAACTATCTGAACCTGTTCCTGTTCCAGATCAACGCGTCCAAGCAGAACGCGCAGCTCTATAAAAAATGGTTTGGGCAAGAGCCGCGTTTCCCGCTCAACCCGCAATATTAATTTAACCGTGACGCCGGTTGCGTGACGTCCAACGTGAGGAAAAATCATGGGCTATGAATGGTTGACGCTTGCTGGCTATTTCAGCGACTTCCTGCATGCCGCATGGCTCACGCTGCAAATCACGCTGCTGGCGTTCATTCTTGCGATGGCGCTCGGTCTTTTGACGGCGCTTGCAA
The DNA here is from genome assembly GCF_031451465.1 of Caballeronia sp. LZ003. Classification (NCBI taxonomy): domain Bacteria; kingdom Pseudomonadati; phylum Pseudomonadota; class Betaproteobacteria; order Burkholderiales; family Burkholderiaceae; genus Caballeronia; species Caballeronia sp. LZ003. The sequence continues at coordinate 687,875 of NZ_JARUXJ010000004.1, forward strand.
GCGGGTCCAAGAGCCGCGTGCTGCGCGGAATCGCAAGCGTTTATATCGAAGTCATCCGCAACACGCCGGTCCTGCTGCAGATATTCATCGTGTTCTTCGGCTTGCCGTCCCTTGGCATTACGCTCGATGCTTATACAGCAGGCGTGATCGCACTAGGGGTGAACGTAGGCGCTTATCTGGCGGAAGTGTTTCGGGCGGGCATCCAGTCGGTGCCCAAGGGTCAGCTCGAAGCGGCATCGATTCTCGGACTAGAGCGCTCGCAGATCTTCACGCAAGTGGTCTTGCCGCAAGCGGCACGCGCTGTTTATCCGGCTATCGTCAACAACCTGATCCAGCTTTTGCTCGGCACGTCGCTGCTTTCCGCGATTGCACTGCCCGAGTTGAGCGGTACGGCGACCGTCATCAATTCGCGTACGCTGCTTTACGTACAGACTTTCACGGTCACGCTTCTTGCCTATCTCGTGCTCAGCAACCTGCTTTCCTGGGCTGCAGGGCAGATTGGCTTGAGGCTCTTTCACCCGCCGCTCGTCATCAGGAAGCCTTCGCGCCGATCGTTCATGCTGCGCCGTCCTGCCGCGCGCACTTAATCGGAGAGCGAGACATGTCGAGCGATTTATTGACGACGAGCCTGTCGATCCTTTTGCAAGGGCTCTTGATGACGCTGGCCTTGTCGGCCGCGTCGATCGTGGGCGGTACGGTAATCGGTCTTCTGGCCGCCGTGCTTCGTTCTTTCGGGCCTTGGGGCACCGACAAGATTGCAAGGCTCTACACCGAACTCTTCCGCGGCACGCCAGTGCTCATCACACTGATGTTCATCTATTTCGGCGTGTCCTACTTCGGCTATGCCATCGATGTCTTTGCCGCCGGAGTCGTCGGCTTGAGCGTTTATCAAGGCGCGTATATCGCCGAAGTATTTCGCTCAGGCATCGAGGCGGTCCCTAAAGGACAGTGGGAAGTCTCGCAGATTCTCGGTCTCTCCAAAGCGCAAGCGTTCTTCTCCGTAGTCTTGCCGCAGACCGGCCGGATCGTTTTGCCACCGCTGGTCGGGCAATATCTCTCGCTTATCAAGGACACGTCGATCGTTAGCATGATCGGCATGTCGGAGTTGATGCACGGCGGCCAGGCGATCGTCGATCGCGTGGGCAAGCCAGTCGAGATTTATGGCCTCGTCGCCATACTGTATTTCATAGTGTGCTTTCCGCTGTCGCAGTGGGTGCGCCGTCACGACCGTAGAAGGAGCGTGCTGTCATGAGTGAAGCGTCGATCATCAACCTCGCGGGCGTGAGCAAGTCGTTCGGTGCCACGCAAGTGCTGCGGGAAATCAATCTCGATGTGAGGCTTGGCGAAGTGCTTGTCTTGATCGGCGCATCGGGCTCGGGCAAGAGCACCGTGTTGCGTATCATGAGCGGCCTTGAAACCGCGGATGCGGGCGAAGTGTGGGTCAACCAGGTGCCGCTGCACGATGCACGTCGCGCTAAAGAAATTCGTGGACATGTGGGCATGGTGTTTCAGCAGTTCAATCTGTTCCCGCACAAGACCGCGCTCGGCAATGTCACGCTTGCACTCATCAAGGCGCGCAAAATGAGTCCCGCCGATGCCAAGAAGCGCGCCATGGATGCGCTCGACCGTGTCGGCCTCGCCGATCGTGCGACGCATTATCCGAGTCAATTGTCGGGCGGCCAGCAACAACGCGTGGCCATTGCACGCGCACTCGCCGTTGAGCCAGGCATCATGTTCTTCGACGAGGCGACTTCCGCGCTCGATCCGGAACTCGTCGGCGAAGTGACCGAAGTCATGCGCGGACTGGCGCGCGATGGCATGACGATGGTCGTCGTCACGCACGAAATGGGTTTTGCGCGCAAGACGGCGGATCGCGTGGTGTTCATGGACAAGGGCGTGATTGCAGAGCAGGGCGCACCCGAGCAAATCTTCGTGAATCCGCAGAACGAACGCACGCGGCAGTTTCTGCATCGCGTGCTGGATCATTGAGCGGAGCCCGGCCGATGTCGACAGTGGAAACGTCGCGTGCGCGCGGGGTGGATCGGGTCGTGGCGATCATGAAGCAATTGCATCTAGCTCGCAGGCCGCTTGCGATGCGCGAATTGATCGAAGCGACTGGCGCGCCGCGTTCGAGCATCTACGAACTGGTTGCAATTTTAAGCGAGGCGGGTCTACTGGAAGCGGGCCCCGACGGCAGCATCTTCTTTGGCCGCGAGATGCATTACTACGGCTCCGATTATGCGGTGCACAACGATCTGATCAGCCGCGCGCATCAGTCCATTCTCGCGCTAGTGCGCAGCCACGACGAGACCGCGCAACTGTGCATGCTCGAAGGCGACAAATACACGGTCGTGCTTTCAGAAAACAGTTCTCGACCTTTCAATATCAGTTCGGATATTGGCGTTAAGGTCCCCATTCCCTGGACGGCATCGGGCAGGCTGCTGCTAGGTCATTTGAGCGGCGACGCAATTCGCGCGCTCATTCCTGATGAAGACTTCGTTCTGGACAACGGCAAGCGAGTAAATTTCACAGACTTCCTCGCCGATGTGGAACGCGCAAGGGAGCAGGGCTTCTGCTGCACGACAGGCTTGTCGCATACGTTTCGCTATTGCATGGCCGCGCCCGTTCGCGATCGTTCTGGTTTGGCCGTCGCGGCGCTCTGCTTCATGACGAGTCGCGACACCGATCCAGAGAAACGCGATCTCATGCTTGACGACCTCATTCGCTCGGCACGCGCCTTATCGCAACCTCATAGGCGCGGATGATTCGCCGCTTTGCGAAAAGCCAAAAGCCAAAAAAATATAAGCAAACCCTAAAAAGCTCTGTGCGATGCCGCGCGGAGTGTTTGCAGTTAAGCGCATTTGCCAGACAAGACATCATGCACCCCATGCAATGATCGCCAATAGATAGTCCGTTTGAACAAAATTCGCGTCGGCACATCGCAAGTGCTAAGCGGGCTTAATATAATTGGTGACAAGTAACCCTCGCTGCATGGCGGCGCAAAGCCCGGAGAGAAGCTTTGCGCAACGCCCGACTAGGACTAGCTGGAGTCCCGTGTCGATGGGAATAGCACTTGCTGCCCGTTCCCTTTGTGCCTGCAGTTGTCCAAGCATAATAATGACGCATGCAGGCTGGCGGTTTCGAAGGCACTCGTTGCTTACGTCTGAACACCGCCAAAGACGAGGAAAATACAAATGAGACCGGTGGTTTTCGGCAAAAGATTCGGATGGCTGCACGCAGGCGCCGGCACGCGCGGCGTCGTTCTCTGCAACACCTATGGCCACGAATATGTGTGGACTTATAGCGGCCTGCGTCACCTGGCAGACGCTCTTGCGGCCCGCGGCTTGTGGGTCTTGCGCTTCGACTATCTCGGCACGGGGGATTCAGCCGATCTAGAGGCAGGACAAGACCTGTTCGATTCGGCGGTGGATGACATCGGTGCAGCCGTCGATTTCCTCAAGGAACAGACGGGTATCGAACACGTCACGCTAGCGGGCTTTCGGGTCGGTGCCGCGTTCGCTTTGGCTGCGGCGCTCAAGCGTCCCGTCGACGATCTCGCCTTGCTTGCGCCAGTCGTGAGCGGACGCACCTATATCCGCGAACTCGGCGCAGTGCGCAAGACCTGGCTCGACCAGCTCGCACCGCCCCTTCGCGAAGCGCAACCCAAGACTGGTCCGCTCAACGTGCTGGGTCAGGTTTATGACGATACCTTCAGGGACCGGCTTGAAAAGATCGATCTCGCGTCGCAAGTGAAAAGTGCGGCCATTGCGCCCGCCAATCGCGTATTGCTGATGCACGCACGAACGAGCTCGAAAGACCCGCTGCTGGATGCGCTCAGTGGGCTTGGCGTCGATACGCAGACACAACCCTTTGAAGATTTGCTCGGCTTCATTCAAGAGTCGGCATTCACGGTATTGCCCAAGGCTGCTTTGGCAACGGCCACTGAGTGGATTGCAAACGGCGCGCTCGAAGCAGGCCCCGTTAATACATCGGCTGCGGCACATGACGTGTGGCCAGATCTCGTCATCGAAACGCCGGAGGCTGTCGAGCGTCCCGTGCGAATGGACGAACAAGGACTCGTAGGCGTGCTGTGCGAGCCGCGTCATGGTGCAGCGCGTGGCCCTGTGTTTGTCATGACGAATACGGCGGCGAGTTCACGCGTAGGCGATAGCCGGCTTTCCGTGCGGATTGCACGCGAGCTAGCATCACGTGGTATTGCTTCATTGCGCTTCGATGCACGCGGCCGTGGCGACAGTCCGCTTCCTTCGGGCGATGTGCAGTCAGACACGCCCTTCGGCAGAATCTATAACGTGGTCGCAACCGAAGACACTGGCGTCGCCGCGCGTTGGTTGTCCCGGCAAGGCTACAAGACGATTTATGCGTTCGGCATTTGTTCAGGTGCGTATCACGCTTTGAAGGCAGCGGTCAGCGAGAGCGTTATTACCGGCGTGATTTCGGTGAATATCCCTACGTTCAAGCGTCCCGAGGATAAAACGCCCGAAGCGTTGCGCGAATCCACACGCAACTCCATGGCGGGTTATGCGTTCTCCATGCTCGATCCGCAGAAGTGGAAAGCCATTTTGCGCGGCGATAAGAATCTGCTTCGCGTAATGGGCTTTATCGGCGGCTACATGCTCACGCGTGCGCGTTCACGTGTTGTCGATGTCTTGAGGCTCGACAGCCTGAGCAAAACGCCGCCCGAGCAGGCCACTACACCCATGCCGATCATTCGCGCGCTCGACGCTAGAGGCGTGAACACGGTGCTGGTCTACGGCGCCTACGATGCGGGCCTGGACTTGCTCGCCGCGCATTGCGGCAAGCTGGGCGCCCGACTCAAGCGGCTTCGTTCAGTGCGTGTCGCAACTTACGCCGATGTCGATCATTCGCTGTTCAATGCCGCGAGTCTTCCGCAAGTGATCGCGTTGTGCGAGTCGGTCATCACGCAGACGAACGTGCAGACCGAAGTTCCAGGCGTGTCGCAACAGCGAAACCATAGCAGCGCACTGACCGATCAACGCGTTTGATGCTTCTGCATATAAGCGACATGTAGTGCACGCACGCGTTCTGCAAGGTCGTCGACGGGGCCATCCACGATTGCTCCGTCGATCACCTCTTCAATGGGCAACGCGCGAACAGGGCCGGTCCCAGCACCGAGTTCCTCACGCCAGCGCGTGAACTGCGTAGTCGAACTCGCATAGACGATTCGCCCAAGCCCCACCCATGCATGCGCCGCCGAGCACATCGGACAATGCTCACCCGATGTGTAGACCACGGCATTCTTGCGCGCGGGCTCGCTCATAATTTCCGCTGCCCACTTTGCAATAGCGAACTCAGGATGCAAGGTCTTGTCGCCCGTGCTGATGCGGTTACGATCCTCAAAGAGCACGTGACCGTCGCTCGCCACCAGTAGGGAACCAAAGGGTTCATCGCCTTGGACGAGCGCTTCTTTAGCCAGTTCGATGCATCGTTCGAGATGTTTCCTGTCCACGCTATCTATCATTCGACCTCTCCGTTGTTTGCTCGCCTTCTTGCACATTGAACACGCCTCAATAAACCGGATTCAAGCATTCGTACCGACCGCCGTTAAGAAGAAAACAGGCCTTTTCTTCATATCATTAGGGTCGTAACTCGATTTCGCTTTGCAGCGGTTTGCCTGGGTGCAAGTGATGAACGTTTCATGTTTCCTAGCGGTATGGCTAATGGTGTTCAGCCTTGCCAGCGGCGCGCGCGCGGCTACGTCGCCGCTCAATTACACCACGTCCTGGATAGGCAACACTTTCGGCTTTGGCGATGGCAAGTGGATGCAGCAGGACATACAAGCCATCCGCGTTGCACCGGACGGAACCGTCTATACCAATAGTCCGTGGGATGAAAGCGGCGCCGAGATCGCGGCGTATCGCAATGGCGACCGCATCGCGGTGGCGGGCGCGACGCATGGTTGGGGCGCGGCGGGCGGCGACGCCATTGCATCGAACAGCACATACCTCTATGCGGCGATGTCCATCGGCAATCAAGGCGGTGGCCTCGTCGGCGCGGATTATCCGCCCAACGGTTATACGTGGTTCGGCATTACGCGACGCACGATCGCCAACATCGCCAAGGGCGCGTCTTTTACGGGCGGCGCCGGCAACAGCGCGAATGCTACCAAGAACAGTTTCCTGATCGTGGCGACTGTGCCGGCCGGAACGGACGCGGGCATTCGCGGCCTGGCCGCTAACGATAGCGAGCTTTTTGTTTCCGACGCGTCGAGCAATCAGATCGTTGTGTTCGATGCCAACACGATGAGGCGTAATCGCGCGTTCAACGTGACATCACCGGGACGCATGGCACTCGATATAGACGGCACGCTTTGGGTCATTACAGGCACGTTCAACGGACACCCCGCCATTGCACATTATTCGACGACAGGCGCGATACTCGGCGGCGTGCCGATACTCCCCATAGGAACGATACCCGCGGATATCGCGGTCACTCCATCGGGTGATCTTTATATCGCGGATAACGGCGTGGGCCAGCAGATCTTGCCTTTCCGAAAGAACGCGGCGCTAACTGCGGTCGGCACGCTCAAGGGCGTGAATCATGCGACCGCTGGCACGATCGAAGCAGGGCGCTTCAACTCGGTCACGGGTATCGGTTTCGATCAGGCCGGCAATTTGTACGTTGGACAAAACGGCGAAGGCCCGCGAGCTTTGAACTCTGCCTCGGTGGGAACGGGCGCGGTGCTGCAGGCTTTCAAAGGCGTCACACGTTCTATTACATGGGAACTGGACGGTCTCGTGTTCGTCGATGGCGCGAGCTTCGATCCCGGCGCGCCGAACACCATCTATACCGGCTCGAAAGTCTTCACGATGGACTGGAGCAAGGCGCCCGGCAAGCAATGGACGTACACGGCGCATACCGTGGACCGCTTCACTTTTCCTGATGACCCTTCGATTCACTTCGGACGCGCGGTGCGTGGCCAGCCGATGGTACGGCGCCTGAACGGCAACCGGCCGTATCTATTCACGCTCGATCCATATTCGCATCAGCTCTATGTGCATCGCTTCGACGCCGCGCACGGTTATACGGCAATACCATCGGTCATGTTCGCCGAGTCCTATATTTCAGGCGGTTTTCCAGCGAATCAACCGGCCTATGGCGAATGGATGTGGCGCGACATCAATGGCGATGGCCATCTCGACACGAGCGAATTCATAGGCAATCCATCGACGGGGAGTCTGATAGGCAACAGCTTCATCTGGGTCGATTCCCTTGGCAACGTATGGTTCGGTACCCCGACGAGCGGCATACGAGAAATGCCGCTGCAGGGCTTCGATGCCTTGGGCAATCCGCTTTACACCTATGCATCGGCGAAGACTTATACGATGCCAGCGCCTTTCACGCGCATTGGCCGAGTGCTTTACGTGCCTGAGACCGACACGATGTATATATCGGGCTTCACGCAAACCATTCCCTATGATGCCGCGCGCTGGAAAGAGGCCGGCCCATATCTCGCGCGTTACGACAACTGGACTCGCGGGCCGCGCGTCATGACCTATCTCATCGCGCTGCCTTGGGACACGACGGCCAACCCCGTAATCACGCCCGTGGGACTTGCGACAGCGGGCAATTACCTCTTTGTTGCGGGCCTCTTCACGCAGAAGGTTTATGTGTACGACGCGCGCACCGGCGCACACGTGGGCTGCATGTCGCCGGGCGCGAACGTAGGCTGGACTAGCGGCTATGTCGATGTGGAACTAGGTATCAGCGCCACGCTAAGGGCCAATGGTGAATTCGACATTCTTTTGGAAGACGATGCACGCGCCAAGATTCTGATGTACCAGTGGAAGCCATGAATTCTTGGCGCAGTGCAACGCGCCAACAAGTCAGATGCGGCAAGCAAATGATTATGGCCTTGCTGCAACCGCAAAGCCGTTCATCGTTATCACCAGCTATTGAGCCTACAAAATATCCAAGGGAAAGTCCTAAGAAAAACATCTGATGTCTGATGTATATTTGACTGCATGCTACCGAAGAGAGCAACATGCGTCTAAGCGTAGAGCGTTCAATGAGCGACAAGATTCAAGAGTCGCTCCTGACCATGATCCGTGAGCGCAAGCTCAAGCCGGGCGATCAGATTCCCACGGAACTGGAACTCTGCGAATTGCTCGGGGTAGGCCGTTCGAGTTTGCGTGAAGCCGTTGCTCAGATGATCTCGCACGGTCTGCTGTCTCGGGTTCAAGGTCGCGGCACCTTCATCAGACAAATTTCGCTGAAGTTGCAGGGCGGTCTGGATGATCTGATGTCCGTAACCGACATGATCAAGAGCGTCGGCGCCGTGCCTTCAACGAGTCGCATACAGATGGATACCATTGCGGCATCGGAGAGTTTGTCGGAAAGACTCGGCATCGAGCTTGGGGCGCCGTGCGTACGTATCGAACGCGTGCGCCGCGCGGACGACGCCGTAGCCGCCTATTGCATCGACACCATTCCGAAGACGCTCTTCGATGCAGCGGACGGTGAAGTCGGCGAATCGCTTTTCGGCATGTTTGCGCGCACGGGCCGGCGTCTGTCGCATACGCATACGTCGATACAGCCGACCATCCTCACGCCGCGCGATCTGCCGGAACTCGGAGACGGCTTCGGTTTGTTTCTCCTGCTGGACGAAGTGGATTTCGATCAGAGCGGGGAACCGCTCTGCTATAGCAACGACTACTACAACACGAGCATTTTCAAATTCGATCTGGTGCGCAAGCGTCGCTAAGACAATCTTGCGTTTAGACGCGCACCAGAAGCAACATCGGAGGAGACACCGATGGAGTTCGAGGCTTTTACCGCAAGCGAGCTTGCCGCGTATCTCGGCGCAATTCCCGAGATACGTGCGCTGCTTGGCGAGCCGCACGATCTGGAAGTGGCCGAAGTCGGCGACGGCAACCTGAACTATGTGTACTTCGTGACGAACACGAAGGCGCCGGAACGCAGCGTCGTCGTCAAGCAGGCGCCGCCTTTTTTAAGACTAGTCGGCAAGACGTGGCCGTTGTCGTGTCAGCGCATGGAGCATGAGGTAGCGGCGTTACGCCGCTTCGGTGCGCTATGTCCGCGGCATGTGCCGAAGGTGTATCACGCTGACGGCAAGCGCTTTCTGATGGTGATGCAAAGGCTTGCCTCGCATCGCATTTTGCGGCAAGGCCTGATGGATGGCGTCGTCTATCCGAAGCTCGCCGCGCATCTGTCGACGTATCTTGCGCAAACGCTTTTCCACGGGTCCGATCTGTTTCTTGCGCCGGACATCAAGAAAGAGGCCATGAGCGCGGCGGTCAATTCCGAGCTGTGCAAAATCACCGAGGACCTCGTCTTTACGTTTCCTTTCGAAGATCATCCGTCGAACGTGTACAGCGCCGCATTGCCTGCGTCATCGCTTGAACGACTGAGGACCAGCGAAGCGTTGCGCATTGCCGCGGGCGACATGAAATGGGCGTTCATGAATCACGCCGAGACCTTGCTGCATGGCGATCTGCACACCGGCTCGATCATGGTCAACAAAGACGAAACCTTCGTGATCGATCCGGAATTCTCGTTCTACGGACCGATGGGCTTCGATATCGGCGCGGTGCTCGCAAACCTGCTGCTCGCGTATTTTTCGCGCGACTGGCATGGCCGTATAGACGATCGAGATCCTTCCGGCTATCAGGAATGGTTGCTCGTTCAAGTGGCCGAGGTCTGGAATGGCTTTAGCGCGCAATTTCTAAAGCTGTGGCGCGAGCACGAAAGCCGTAGCGGACGCGGCTTTATAGGCGGTCACGCAGAAGCGCGATCTGTCGAAGGTTATCGCACGCACTTCATGCGTCGGCTGCTAGCGGATACGCTCGGCTTCGCTGGCTGCAAGATGATTCGGCGCATTGTCGGCATGGCGAAGGTCGCGGACATCACGCGCATTCCAGATGCTCAGGCGAGGGCGCGTATCGAAGTGCGCTGTCTGCGTTGCGCGGAAGACCTGCTGGTCAAGCGCGCGACGCTTGGCAGTATCGAACAGGTCGTCATGCTTGCGCGCGAGGTTCAGCGCGAAACAATCACACATGCATAGTCCACTCGGAGCTTCCATGGTTGCGCAGTCCTTGTTCCCCACGCTTGCCCCGACGATCGAATGGCGCGATGGCGATCTCCTGCTGCTCGATCAGACGCGCCTGCCGCATGAAATCGTGGTGGAGCATGTCGCCGATGCAGCCGCCGTCTGGCGAGCCATTCACGAATTACGCGTGCGGGGTGCGCCCGCCATCGGCGTCGCGGCAGCATACGGATTGTGCGTCGCCATGCAGGACGCGCGCGACTTGCCCTTGACGCAATTTCGTGCCGAGCTTGAACGGCGCGCGGGCTGGCTCGATACCGCGCGCCCCACGGCGGTGAATCTGAGTTGGGGATTGAGACGCATGCTGCAATGCGCGCACGCATGCAACGCAAGCGACTCGAAGGCGCTTTACGAAGCTTTGGTGGATGAGGCCAAACAGATTCATGCGGAAGATCAGGCGCTATGCGAAGGTATCGGCACGCATGGTCTGCCGCTTATCGAACCGGGCAGCGGCGTGCTTACGCATTGCAATGCAGGTGCGCTTGCCACCACAGGCTTAGGCACGGCCACCGCGCCGATCTATGCCGCACATCGCGAAGGCATTGCGTTCAAGGTGTTCGCGGACGAGACACGGCCGCTTTTGCAAGGCGCGCGCCTGACCGTGTTTGAACTGCAGCAGGCGGGCGTGGATGTAACGCTGATCGTGGATAGCGCGGCCGCTTCGATCATGTCGCATGGACTGGTGGACCTCGTGATCGTCGGCACGGACCGGGTTGCGGCAAATGGCGACTTCGCCAACAAGATCGGCACACTGAGCGTGGCCATCGCAGCGAATTACTACGGCATACCGTTCTACGTGGCTTGTCCTTCGTCCACACTGGACTTCCGCACACCGACTGGCGCGCAGATCGAGATAGAAGAACGTCGTGAAGAAGAGGTGACATCGCTTGCAGGGCAACCTATTGCGCCGCGAGCCATCAACGCGCGCAATCCCGCATTCGATGTCACGCCGCATGAACTCGTCACGGGCTTCATCACGGAGCGCGGTATCGTGAAAGCGCCTTTCGAACGTTCGTTGCGTAGTTTCTTCGCAGCCGAAGGTAATGCCGCATGAGCGCGGTGGATGAAGGCGCGCTGCGCCGGAGTATTGTCGAGACCTCGCTCGAAATGGAGCGGCTCGGCATCAATCAGGGAACCTCGGGTAACGTCAGCGCGCGCTTCAACGACGGCTTTCTCATCACGCCCAGCGGCGTTCCTGCGCGTGAAATGCACGAAGACATGATAGTGTGGCTGCCGTTAAATGTCGGTGACGACGCGAGCGTGCTGCGCACGGCTCGCCCGTCTTCGGAATGGCGCATTCATCGCGACATTCTTCGAGCACGGCAAGACATGCACGCGGTCGTGCATACGCATTCCATTGCGGCCACGGCGCTTGCCATTCATGGACGCGATATTCCCGCCGTGCACTACATGGTCGCGGCCGCCGGCGGACATTCCATTCGCTGCGCGCCTTATGCGCTCTTTGGCACGCAAACTCTTTCCGATCACGCTTTAGCCGCGCTTCTGAACCGGCGTGCGTGTCTGCTCGCGCATCATGGTGTGGTCGCGCTCGGCACCGATCTTGCGCGCGCCGTGTGGCTCGCGCATGAAGTGGAAGTGCTTGCCAAGCAATATCTTCTCGCCTGTCAGTTGGGTGCTCCGCCGCTTCTTTCGGAGGAGCAGATGGATGAAGTGCTGGAGAAGTTCAAGACTTATGGCCGGCGCGACAAGAAAGATTCTTAGCGCGCTTGCCTTGAGGAAATAGTCGTTTGCATCGTAATGAATAAATCCTACAACGGAGACAGCTATGGCCTGGAATTCAGCAAGATTCGACGGATGGGGCACGTTCGGCAAATCGACCGGCGCGGTTTTTTTATGCGCGGCGGCCGCGCTTAGCGGTTGTTCCAAGAGCGACAACAGTTCGACCGCCAGCAGTTCGGGCGCGAGTTCGAGCGAAGCCGCGAGCGCTCCCGCAAGCGCACCGGCGCCGGCCGCTGCCGCGGGCGGCAAGGCGAAAATAGGCTTTTCGATTGCAACGCTTAACAATGCGTTCTTTGTCGGGCTCAAGGCCGGCGTGGAGAAGGGCGCCAAGGAGCAAGGCTTCGATCTCGTCCAGACCAATGCCAATGGCGACGCGCAACAGCAAGTCAACGACGCCATCAACTTGCTGAGTCAAGGCGTGACTGCCCTCGTGCTGAATCCTATCGACTCCAAGGCCATCATTCCGGCTGTCGAGAAAGCCAACTCGATGAACATTCCGGTCTTCACGCTCGATCGTGGGTCGGATGGCGGCAAGGTAACTTCGTTCGTTGCGTCGGATAACGTCGCGCTCGGTCAAACCGGCGCCAAGTGGATTGCCGATCAACTGACCAAACGCTACGGTTCGGCTAAAGGGAATGTGGTGGATTTGATCGGCCTTGTCGGCACGACCGCCGCCACCGACCGTGAGAAAGGCTTTAGCGACGAAATGGCGAAGTATCCCGACATCAAGGTGGTTGCGCGTCAGGAAGGCGCATTCGATCAGGAGAAGTCGCTTAACGCGATGACCAATATCCTGCAGAAATATCCGCAAATCGACGCGGTATTCGGCGCCAACGACGACAACACCGTGGGTGCGGAAAAGGCTATCGACAATGCGGGCCGCTATAAGCCGCTCGGCGATAAAGCGCACATTCTCGTGATCGGCGCGGATGGCACGGCGCAGGCGCTTTCCGCCATTCGCTCGGGCAAGCAGGACGCGACCATCTCGCAGAACCCCATTCAGATGGCCGCCAAGTCGCTGCAGTTCATCGCGGACTACAACGCCAAGAAGGACGTTCCGGCGAATTATGCCTGGCCGACTTTACTCATCGACAAATCGAATATCGATTCGGATGAGACCAAGAAGTACGGGCTGTGGTCAGAGGAAGTCAAACAGTAAGGCAAGCCGCGGGCACACGCTTAAGACTTCAAGCGTTCAAGCGTTTGAGCTCTAGCGCGTTGCCCGCTAACGGAATGCACGACATGACAGTCGAAACGGAAGCGCAAGCGCAGGCGCCGCTCGAAGCGTCCGCGCCGCTATTGCGCATGCAAGGCATCGTCAAGAGCTTTCCTGGCGTCAAGGCGCTGCGCGGCGTCAGCCTCGAACTGCGAACGGGCCATGTGCTCGCTATCGTCGGCGAGAATGGCGCGGGCAAATCGTCGCTCGTGAAGACCTTGTCTGGCGCGTATGAGCCGGACGAAGGCACGATCGAGATCGACGGCGTACCGCTTGCGCGCGGCACCAACGCGGCGATCGATGCAGGCGTGGCCGTGATTTATCAGGAGCTCTCGCTGATCAACGACATGACGGTCGCGGAAAATTTATTCCTTGGCCGCATGCCTGCAAGGAACGGCTTCGTCAAGCAACGCGAGGCCAACCAGCTTGCGCGCGAAGCGCTGGATCGCGTGGGACTCGACAACGTGCCGCCGTGGATGCGCCTCGGCGATCTGCCGCTCAACAAGAGGCAGCTCGTGGAAGTAGCAAAAGCCGTGGCGCGCGATGCCCGAATCCTCGTCATGGACGAACCCACGGCCGCGCTGCAGAGCCAGGACATCGCCAATCTTTATGCCGTGGTGCGGCGGCTGCGTGCCTCGGGCATGGGCATCATCTTCATTTCGCATCATCTGGAAGAGGTGTTCGAACTCGCCGATTCCGCCGTCGTAATGCGCGATGGCGCGACGGTCGGCGCGCGTCCGATGTCGCAATGGACCGAAGCCGAACTCGTGCAGGCAATGGTCGCGCGCAATCTCGAATCGTTCTATCCGTGGGAGCCGCGTCCTTATGGCGATGTCGTGCTCGAAGTGCGCAATCTCGCTAGCGCGCCGTTGCTGCGCAATGCGAGCTTTACGGTACGCTCGGGCGAAATCCTGGGCATAGCGGGCATTGCCGGGGCAGGACGCACCGAATTGCTCAAGACGATCTTTGGCGCGCTGCCCGCAACCGGTGGCGAGATTTTCGTGAAGGGCAAGAAGGTCACGAATCATTCGCCCACTCAAGGCGTGCGTCACGGCCTCGTTTATACCTCGGAGGACCGCAAGCTCGAAGGGCTCGTGCTCGATGCCAACATCGAAGAGAACATCGCACTGTCGAGCCTTAAAGCGCTTGCGAGCGGCGGCTTCGTGAGCCGCGCCAAGAAACGCAAGCTGGCGCAGGAAGCAAGCACGCGCTTCGGCGTTCGCTCGTCTTCGGTGTTGCAGATCACCGGCACGCTTTCCGGCGGCAATCAGCAGAAAGTCATTCTTGGCCGCGCAACGGCGACAGCACCCGTGGTCATCATGCTCGATGAACCCACACGCGGCATCGACGTGGGTGCGAAGACCGAAATCTACGCACACATGGTGTCGATGGCGCGTGCGGGCGCAGCGGTCGTCATGGTGAGTTCCGAGTTGCCGGAGTTGCTCGGCATGTCGGATCGCGTGCTCGTGATGTATCGCGGCAGCATCGTGACGGAGCTACGGCGCGACAAAGCGGACTCTGAAACTGTCATTCAATGGGCTACAACAGGAGCAGGCGCATGACCTCCACGGCAGCCAACCGCGAGGACTCGGAGGCGCTCTCGCGCCGCGTGATTCGCCAACTGAGGAGCGGCATCGGGCCATTGTTTGCCGCACTCGTCATCATCTGCATCGCCTTGTCGATTGCATCGCCCGAGTTTCTGACGACCAGCACGCTCACCAACATCATGGTGCAGGTCTCGGTGGTGGGCATTGCGGCGGTAGGCGGCACGTTCGTCATCATCACGTCGGGGATCGATCTGTCGGTCGGATCGCTCGTTGCGTTGAGCGGCATGGTCGCGGCCACGGTCATGGCAGGATCGAGCCCAGGCGCCGTCGGTCTCGGCGTTGGAGGGTTATGCGTCGCAATTGCGGTCGGGGCCGCGGCAGGCGCGCTCAACGGCCTTGCCGTGTCGTGGTTGCGCCTCGTGCCCTTCATCGTCACGCTCGCGATGATGGCCATGGCGCGCGGCCTCACGCTCGCCATATCCGATGGCCGCACGAAGTTCGATTTCCCCACCGCCTTCACGGCCTTCGGCGCGAAGACCGTCGCGGGCTTGCCCATGCCGATGATCGTCATGCTCGTGATCTTCGCCATAGGCCATGTGCTCTTGCGCAAGACCACGTTTGGGCATCAGGTCTTTGCAGTCGGCGGCAATCAGGAAGCTGCGCGTCTTGCCGGTATTCCCGTGCGCCGCGTGGTTTTTTTCACCTACATGCTGGCCGGCGTAACTGCTGCCATCGCTGGGATCGTGCTTGCCGGACGGCTCAATTCCGCCTTGCCGTCCGCGGCCAACGGACTCGAATTGCAGGTGATCGCCGCTATCGTGATTGGCGGGACATCGCTTGCGGGTGGACGTGGCTCGATCGTGGGCACCTTTATCGGCGTCGTGCTGATCGGCGTGATCAACGTGGGTTTGTCGCTACTCGGCGTGAATCCCTTCTGGACGCAATTCATTCAAGGTGGGGTCATTTTCGCGGCTGTCTTGCTCGACGCGCTTAGTCAGCGGCGCAAGCGTTAGACGTGTTCTTGCAACGCACCCTAAAACCGGAGGAGCACAACATGAAGAAAATCATTAACCAGCCCGATGTCTTCGTCGATGAAATCATCGAGGCTTTGCTTATCGCTCATCCCGCGTGGATCAAGAGCGCGACGGACGACAAACGCGCGCTCGTGCGCAAGGACGCGCCCAAGGAAGGCAGAGTGGGAATCGTGACAGGCGGTGGCTCGGGGCATTTGCCCGGCTTTCTCGGGTACGTCGGCGAGGGGCTTTGCAGTGGCGTGGCAGTGGGCAACGTGTTTTCATCGCCCTCGGCGGAACAGATATTCGAAGCGACCAAGGCAGTGGATGGCGGCGCGGGCGTGCTTTACGTATACGGCAACTATGGCGGCGACGTCCTGAATTTCGATCTTGCCGCCGACTTGGCCGAACCCGAAGGCATCGACATCAAGACAGTGGTGTTGACCGACGATGTAGCATCCGCGCCGAAGGAACGTGCGGCCGACAGGCGCGGCGTCGCGGGCATGTTGTTCGCGTTCAAATGCGCGGGCGCCGCCGCTGAACGCGGCGATTCGCTCGATGAGGTCACGCGCATTTGCGCCAAGGCGAATGCCCATTGCCGGACCATGGGCGTGGGCCTCTCGCCGACGATACTTCCCGCGGCAGGCAAGCCGACCTTCACATTGCCCGATGGCGAGATGGAAATCGGTATCGGCATTCATGGCGAACCGGGAACGCATCGCGGCAAGCTCGAAACGGCCGATGCCATCGCCGAGCGGCTTATCGGTCAGATTCTCGGCGATTTGAACGCGCCTAAGGGATCGAAGCTCGCGATACTCGTGAACGGCCTCGGCGCGACGCCGCTCGAAGAACTGTATTTGCTGTATCGCCGTTCCTCGCAACTCATCGCCGATCAGGGCCTGAAAATAGCGCGCTCGTATGTCGGCGAATACGTAACGAGTCTGGAAATGGCGGGGGCATCGATCACGGTGATGCTGCTCGACGACGAACTCGAAGCGCTGCTCGAAGCGCCCGCGAGTTCGCCATTTTTCCGCGACGGCACCGCATCGTAAGAGGAGTGCGCAATGAGCGTATCGAACCAGGAACTGCGCGCCATCTTGACGCGTGCGCTAAGCGCGCTGCCGGCGCATGCCGACGAGTTACGCGACCTCGACGCCGCTTTGGGCGACGGCGATCTCGGCATCACGGTGCAATCAGGATCCATTGCCATCGTGAAGGCGCTTGCCGCTTTGAACGATGACGCCTCGCTTACCGACGTATTGTTCGCTGCGGGCAAGGCGTTCTCGACAGCGAATCCATCTACGTTTGCGGCGCTCGTCGGCGGCGGCTTGCTCGCGGCAGGCAAGGCGATGAACGGCAAGGACACGGTGAGCCGCGACGAGGCGCTTGGCATCGGACGCGCGGTGGCTGCGCGCATCATCGAACGTGGCAAGAGTCAGGTCGGCGACAAGACCGTGCTCGATGCACTCGTGCCGAGTCTCGATACGCTCGAAGCATCGCAAGGCAGCGCGACTGAGTTGCTCGATGCCATGATCGCGACTGCGCAAGCGCAGGTAACGGCTACTGCCTCGAAGCAATCGCAAAAGGGGCGCGCGGCGTGGGTGCAAGAACGCAGCGTCGGCCACGCTGACCCTGGTGCGACCGCTTATGTGCGCTTTTTGCAGGCCTTGCGCGAAGCGGTCGCCAGTTGAATCAATCCAGCGTGATGCCGTCGAAACGATGGCCTCCAAGCGGACTGATCAGATAGCCGTGCACGCGTTTCGAGATCGGCTGAAACGTATTGGCGTGCGCAAGCGGTGTGTACGGCACCTGATCCTTGAAGACGACTTGCGCTTCTTCATAAAGCTTCGTGCGCGCGCTTTGATCTGTTATGAGGCGCGCCTTAGCCAAAAGATCGTCGAACTGCTTGTTGCACCATTTCGCCATGTTGCTGCCATGCACGGCATCGCAGCCCAGCGTGGTGCCGAGCCAGTTGTCGGGGTCGCCGTTATCGCCTAGCCAGCCGTAGAGAATGGCGTCGTGCTCGCCATTGGTCTTTGCGCGCTTGTTATATTCGGCCCATTCGTAGCTGACGATATTCGCCTTTACGCCGATCTTCGCCCAATCCGATTGAATCAGTTGCGCCATCAGTCGCGCGTTCGGGTTATAGCCGCGCTGCACGGGCATGGCCCATAGCGTAATGGTGAAGCCATCGGGAAAGCCCGCTTGCTTCAACAACTCGCGCGCCTTCGCGGGATCGTGCGGTGCGTCTTTCAGCGTCTTGTTATACGACCATTGCGAAGGCGGCATCGGGTTCGTGGCCAGCGTGGCCGCGCCTTCGTAGACGGTCTTGATGATCGCCTGCTTGTCGATCGCCATGTCCAGCGCGCGGCGCACCGTCACGTTGTCGAGCGGCTTGTGCGTCGTGTTGTAGCCGACATAGGCAACGTTGAAGCCCACGCCCGACAACACCGTGAGCTTCGGATTTTTTTTCGCCTCGACGATATCGGCAGGGCGCGCGAACGAGGTGAGTTGGCACTCGCCGCTCGCGAGCTTTTGTTCGCGCACGGCGGCATCGGGCGTGATCGAGAAGACGAGCTTGTCGATATGCACGTCCTTGCGATTCCAATAGCTTGGGTTCGCGTCGTAACGAATGGTCGCGTCCTTTTGATAATCGCGGAACACGAAAGCGCCGGTGCCGACAGGCTTCTGATTCATGTCCTCCGGCCGGCCTTCCTTGAGCAATTGCGCGGCATATTCGGCGGAAAGAATAGACGCGAACTCCATGGCGATGTTGCGCACGAAAACGACATCGGCCGTCTTTAGTGTGAAGCGCACGGTGTTGTCGTCGAGCTTCTCGACCGATGCGATGTTCTTGTCGTAGCCGAGATCGGTCAAATACGGAAAGCTCACCGGGTGCGCCTTCTGGAACGGATCGTTCGGGTCGATCATGCGTTTGAACGTGAAGACCACATCGTCGGCGTTGAAATCACGCGTGGGCTTGAACCACGATGTCGACTGGAATTTCACGCCGCGTCGTAGATGGAAGGTGAAGGTCTTGGCATCGGGCGACTCGTCCCACTTTTCGGCAAGGCCCGGCGTCAGGTCGAGCGTGCCGCGTTTGAATTCGACCAACGTGTCGTAGACGGCGTGCGCGCTGGCGTCGAAGTCGGTGCTGGTGGTGAACTGGGCGGCATCGAATCCGGCGGGGCTGCCTTCGGAACAGAAGACGAGGGTCTTGCTTTGAGCCGATGCGGTCTGCGGCGTGGCGATGAACGCGGCGAGAAGGGAGACGGCAAAACCGCACAGGGCGCGTGCGCTTCTTCGAGTCGGAGCTTTAACCATTGTGCCTCTCTGGGATGGAGATGAGTGGATGAGGCGTACTTTAGCAAGGGATTGGCTTCTGAGTCGTCGAGCGTAATTGCGTGACGCGCTGATCGGGAAGTGGTGTCGCTGCTCGGATTTATAGCCGAGCGTCCAACATAATAAAACTAATGTCTAATAGCGACCGACGAAGGATCATATTTTTATCGCTTTACGTTGTAGAACGTGAGTGAATTATCTGTGTCACCATCGAAGCTTCATCTATTGAAGCGGATGCGGCCTTTGGCGAAAAAAACCGTCGCGTCGAACGCAAGCAAGTAAAGCCGACGATGCGCGCCAAGTTAGGCTTACGCATCGGGTGCCGTAAAAAATCAGCGCTTTCTAGAAAACAGGCCTCACGTTTCACGCGAGCATGCCGTAATCGTGAACATGAACTCAAAAACCTCTCTCCCATTCGCTCCCGGCAGCGCCTTGCACGGGACTACTCAATCCGTCGCTTTAGCTGTCGCCGCGCTGCGAAAGGCGCGAGGCAAGCTCAATCCCGACGACGTCGCAGCAGGCACGCGCGAGTTCGAAGCGCTTGAACTGGATTTCCTGAGGGATATGATCGATTTTCTGAGCGTCGATCCGAACGAGCACTGCTGGTTCGACGATTAAACGCAACGGCCGCTTCCATCTGCGGCCGTTGATTCGTTTCACCGACTGGCGGGCATTGGAATTCGATGGCGAATCTCAAGCCAATGACCGCCGCCTGAGCGCCTCACGCCTCCAACTGCTCCAGCACCTGGCCCTTGGTTTCGATTCCGAGGAAATGCACCGCCAGCGCGGCCAGCAACGGCACCGCGCCGAGCGCATAGAAGGCGAGGTCCATTTGGCCGCCGAGCAGCGTCTTGCCGACGAGCGCCGGCGCGAAGATCGCGGCCACCTTGAGCCATGCGCCGCCAAGTCCGCAGCCGAATGCGCGGATGCTGGTCGGATACAGTTCCGGCGTATAGACATAAGCGGTGATGAAGCCGCACGCCATGAATCCAAGCCCAAGCGCGCAGAACGTCGCGACCACGTAGACGGATTCATGCTGGAACACGCCCGCAAGCACCAGTGAAATCGAGCACAAAACGAACGACCAGTTGATGACCGGCTTGCGCCCAACCTTGTCGACGATCAACGCGCAGGTGAGCGAGCCGATCACGCCGAGCACGGAAGCCGCGACGGCCAGGTTCAACGCGAGTTGCAGCGGTGCGTGATAAACCGTCTTGTAGATGGTAGGCAGCCACGTCGAGAGACCGTACTGAATCACCCCGCACGTCATCCATAACATCGCGACCGCGATGGTGCGTTTTAGATACGCCGGGCCGATCAGATCGAGACGGCGGCGCTTCGGATGGCGCAGCGCCATGGCATCGAATTCGGCGACGTTGCCAAGCGGCGGCAACGGGCCTTTCACCGAGGCCTCGAAGGCGCCGAGCGCATCGCTCGCTTCGCGCATGCGGCCGCGTTCCGAGAGCCAGCGCGGCGATTCCGGCACCAGCGTGCGCAACAGGAAGAACAGCACGAGCGGCACGCCGCCGATGATATACATCGCTTCCCAGCCGAAGCGCGGCACGATCCACGCGCCAAGCCCGTTCGATGCCAATAGTCCGATGGGAAACACGATCTCGTACAACAGCACGAAACGTCCGCGTCCATGCGCACGCGTGATCTCGTTGATGTAGGTCGCCGCCACCGGCAATTCGCCGCCCAATCCCAGCCCCTGCACGATACGCAACGCCACGAACACCGCGAACGAAGGCGCGAAGCCGCACGCGATACTGGTCAGCCCGATGATGCCCGAGCTCCACGCAATGGAACGCACACGCCCGTAACGTTCCGCGAGCGATGGAAACAGGAACGCGCCGACGAGTTGCCCGATCGATCCCGACGCAATCAGAAAGCCCACTTGCCCCGGCGTCAGCCCCCACTTCTGTATCAGAAGCGGCAACGTGGCCGCAATGACGATGACATCGAAGCCATCGAAAAAAGTTGCCGCGCCGATCAGAATCCGGGCGCGCACCTGCATCGCATTGGCGGGCAGCCTCTCGATGCGCGCGATGATCGATCCTTTCGTCACCGGGGAAGCGGCGGCTGCGGCCGCGCCCTCGGCAGTGGTGGCGGTGCCGCCGTGCTCGGCGACCGTATTGCCCATGGTCCTCATGCCTGCTCCTGGGTGATTCGGTAAAGGGGTGATGGTCGTCTCAGGCGAGCGCTTTCGCGGTGTCGGCGAGGGCGGCGAGGTCCACCGCGCGTCCCTGGCTCATCCATTTCTTCGCGACCTTGAGATCGCGCGCCGCGTTGATCGCAATCACGCCGCGCAGCGCGTCGCCATCGAAGAAGAAGAGCGAAGCTCGGCGCGCTTCGAGATCGCCACGTACGACATGTGTGTAGCCGGGCGCGATATCGCCGAGAATCTGCAGATTGACGTCGAATTGATCCGACCAGAACCACGGAATTTCCGCATACGGCGCGCGCACCCCGAGTACGGCGCGTGCCGTGGCAATAGCCTGATTTTGCGCATTGGCCCACGATTCGAGCCGCACGCGACGCTTGAGCCACGCATTTGGATGATTGGCGACATCTCCGCAAGCGAACACGCAAGCGTCCGACGTGGCGCCGAATTCGTCGACGACGATGCCATCGTTCACGTCCAAACCCGCATGTTCGGCAAGCGCCGTGTGCGGATTCAGGCCGATGCCCGCTACCGCAAAATTGGCGTCTAGCGTGCTGCCATCGGCGAGATGCGCGCGCACGCCGCCTGCATGATCGTCCAGCGATACGAGCGATGCATTCAAACGCACGTCGACACCGTTATCGCGATGCAGACGCAACAGAAACGCCGATACCGCTTCGGGCACCGAGCGCGCGCATAGACGCGACGCACCTTCGATCACCGTCACATCGACGCCGAGCTTGCGCGCGGTCGCCGCCACTTCGAGACCGATCCAGCCGCCGCCGATCACGAGCAGGCGCTTGCCATGCGACTCGCGCATACGCGTGCCGAGCGCGACGGCGTCGTCGAGTGTGCGCAAGTAGGCAAGATGCGAGGTCTTCACCAGCGCGTCCGGCAGACGGCGTGCCGCGCCGCCGGTCGCGATCACCAGGCGGTCGTAATGCACTTCGCGGCCGCTCGCCGTCCGTACGACGCGCGCTTCTCGATCGATCGATGCCGCGCATTCCGGCTGCCACGCTTCGACATCGAGCGAAGCGAAGGCATCGTGATCGACGAGACGCACGGTGCTTATGTCCGCATCGCCCGAGAGCACGGCCTTCGAAAGCGGCGGACGCTCGTACGGCAGATGGATTTCATCGGCGATCATCACGAGCCGGCCATCGAAGCCTTCCTTGCGCAAGGTCCTGACGATCCAGCCGGCCGCCTGTCCGCCACCGATGACGACCACGGTGCGTGGCGCGTCGAGCACGTTCGAATCAGCCATTTTTACGCTCCGTCATGAACTTGCCTTCCGGCGCCTTCGCGTCCTTCTGACGGCGCGTGTGGCCGTCCAGCCCGCCATCCACGGCCCATTCGGCGAAGACCGTCGGACCTGGCTCGAAATCGCGCGGCTGCCATTCGGGCGTGAGCATGTCTTCATCGGCGTAATACTCGATGAGACCGCCCGCCGGATTTTTGAAGTACCAAAAGTACGCCGATGAAACCGGATGCCGCCCCGGTCCAAGCTGCGTGGCCCAGCCGCAGCGGCTGATATGCAGGCCGCCGCCGAAGACTTCGTGGATGTCGCGAACGGTGAAGGCGACGTGATTCAGGCCGCGTTTGCCATCGGGCAATTGCAGAAGAAAGATGTCGTGGTGCCCGCCGTGCGGCGCGCAACGCATGAACGCGCCGCGACCCGGGTAACGATCGGAGGTCTCGAAGCCGAGCAGCTCGTGATAGAACTTCTCCTGCTCGGCCACGCAGTTCGTGAAGAACACGACGTGTCCCACTTCCACGGGTTCGGCGCGATCGTAGACGGGGCTCGGTGTATCGACACGCAGCGTCTGTCCCCACACGTTCGAAGGCGAACCCTTCACGTCGAGCGCGCGTTTGGTCGTGACGACCACGCGTATCGACATGCCGTTCGGGTCGATACAGCCGACCGCGTCATCGGTCTCGAAGTGACCCGGCTGACCCGCGAAGCGTGTGCGCAATGCGTCGAGCTCCTCGCGCGTGGCGACGCCCCAGGTCACTTCGCGCAGCGTTGGACCGGCTTCGAAGGCGGGCGGCAACGCGGGGTCGTCGGCGAGCGCGAGTTGCACGGCGCAACCGTTGAGCGTTTCGAAGCGCGCGCGCGTCTCGTCGTGGGCGACTTCGCGCAGACCCCAATCCGCGAAAAAGCGCCGGCAGGTGTCGAGATCGTTCACGCCGTAAGTGATGCTTTCAATGCCAAGGATGGTCATAGCCGCCTCTTCAGTTCTCTTCAGTTCGCCCACGGCAGCGGGGCGTCGTTCAAGCCCCAGTAAAGGCTCTTTTGCTGCATGTATTCGCGCAGGCCCAAATGGCCTTTTTCGCGTCCCATGCCGCTGTCCTTCCAGCCGCCGAATGGCGTCGAAATCGAGAATTGCTTGTAGGTGTTGATCCACACGGTGCCGGTTGCAAGCGTGCGGGCCGTGCGCCACGCGCGCTTGTAGTCGCGCGTCCAGATGCCTGCGGCAAGACCGAACACGCTGTCGTTCGCAGCGCGGATGAGCGCGTCTTCGTCGTCGAAGGGCAGGGCGGCGAGCACCGGGCCGAAGATCTCTTCCTGGCACATGCGCGCGTCGTTGCTCAAACCCTCGATGATCGTCGGTAGATAGAAGAAGCCTTTTTCGCGGCCTTCGCCCGTGGGACGTTCGCCGCCGCACAACACACGGCCGCCTTCGGACTGACCGAGCGCGACGAAGCGTTCCACGGTCTCGCGATGCTGCGCCGTGATGAGCGGACCCATCTGCGTGTTCTCGCGCGTCGGGTCGCCGACACGCAGCTTGCGCGCGCCTTCCACGAGCCGCGCCATGAATTCGCCATATACCTTGCGTTCGACGAACAAGCGCGAACCCGCGATGCACGATTCACCCGACGAACTGAAAATGCCGTATAGCACGCCGTTGACCGCGTGATCGAGGTCCGCATCGGCATAGACAATGGTCGGAGACTTGCCGCCGAGTTCGAGCGATACCGGCATCAACTTCTCCGCCGCGAGTCGCGCGATGCCACGGCCCACTTCGGTGCCGCCCGTGAACGCGACTTTTCTGACGAGCGGATGGCGCACCAGCGCGTCGCCGATCACCGATCCCTTGCCCGGCAACACGCTCACCACGCCGCGCGGCACGCCCGCCTCCTCGCAGATGCGCGCCAGTGCCAGCGAAGCAAGCGGCGTCACTTCGGCGGGTTTGAGCACGACCGCGTTGCCGGCGGCGAGCGCGGGTGCGAGCTTCTGCGCATCGGAGGCGATGGGCGAATTCCACGGCGTGATCGCGGCGATAACGCCGAGCGGTTCGTGCACGCTCATCGTCAGATAGTCGCCGCGTGGGGGCGTCAGCGCTTCTTCGAGTGTTTCGAGACACGATGCGAAATAGCGGAACGTGCTGGCGGCGCTCGCCACGAGCGCGCGCGTTTCGCTGATCGGCTTGCCGTTGTCGCGGCGCTGCAATTGCGCGAGCGCTTCGTGGCGCGCTTCGATCAGGGCAGCGATGCGATGCAGCACCGCCGCGCGCTGATGCGGCTTGAGGCCGGCCCAGTCGTCGCGGCGCCACGCGCGATCTGCAATCTCCACGGCTTCGAGCGCATCGTCGGCGCTCGCCGTGGTGATCTCCGCGTTGACGGATTGATCGGCCGGATAGATGCTCGCGTAACCGTTGCCGCGGCCTTTGCGCCACTCGCCGCCGAGAAAAATCTCGCCAGACGAAACGAGCGAAGTGTCGGGATGATTCATGGTTCTACATGCTCCTCAAATGACGCAGCGTGCAGCGCGATTGCGCAACGCACGAATCGCGCTGAACGCGGTGAGCGCGGACGTCTTGGGATTCGACGGCAGCGGTTTGCCGCACATTTCGAGCGACATCTCGCCGAACGCGCCGCGCGCCACGATGCGATGCACGTTGCGTTCGACTGTCGGATCGGCGATCAGCGTGACGCGCGTGCCATCCAGCCCGAGGCCCGCGAGCGCGATGGTTGCCGCGACGTTCGCGTTCTTCGGATAGAGCCGCGCCGCATCGCGCGCCGTGCCTTCGAAGATCACGGTCTCGACCGTCAGCGCGTGCAGGTCGCAGACGCCTTCGGCGGGCGTGCCGAGCCAGCCGAGCGGCGGCTTGCGGCCGGTGTATTGCACTTCGTCGAGGCCGCCTTCTTTCGCCGATGCCAGCGCGTCCACACCGCCTATCGCGCCGGAAAGCAGCGTGAGCGTGGCCGCGCCTTCGTCGGCGGCGTGCGAGAGCGCGGCGAGCAGGTTCACGTCGGACAGCGCACCGATGGACGCCACCGCGCAGTCCGTACCCGACCTGAGCAGCGGCACCACGTGATCGACGAGCGCCGCATGGCCCGCGCATTCGAGTGCGAACTCGGGATGATGCGAAAGCGCATCGACATGCGATACGACATCGACGCCGTCGCCGAGCAAGGCGCGCACATCGTGGCGATCGCGCTCCGGCACGATCACATGCGAGATGCGCACATGCGGATCGTGATCGAGCGCGCGATACACCGCGCGGCCGATCGCGCCGAAGCCGATCATCGCGACATCGATCGCTTGATGGACATGTCGGGGATCACGCATATTCCGGCTCCTTCGGCTCTTCCTTTTTCACGGGCGGCCCGGCAAACGCGGTCGCGAACGAGCCGACCGAAAGCATGTCCACTTCCACGAGCACGGGACCGTCGATGGCAAGCCCTTCGCGCACGATCTCATCGGCCTGATCGAGCGACGTGATGCGGCGATGCGCGAGGCCGAGACTCGCGCAAAACTGCGCGAAATCCGGTTGATGCAGATCGACGAACATGCGCCTACCGCCGTACTGTGCGTCCTGAATGTTGCGGATGACGCCGTAGCACTGGTCGTTCATCAGTACGATCATGACGTTGGCTTTTTCCTGCACGGCGGTGGCGAGTTCGCCTACGTTCACCATCAAACCGCCATCGCCGACGAGCGCGACGGTTTTCTTCGCTGCGCACGAAAGCGCCGCGCCGATGGCCATCTGCATGCCCTGACCGATGCCGCCGCCTAGCGCATGCACGCCCGCGCGCGGGTTGAAAATCTTCAGCAGCCGATTTCCCCACGTGCTGTTCGAGATGGTGACGTCGCGCACCCAGTTGTAGTCGCGGCCTACCGCGCGTTGCAGCGAATCCACTAGACGCTTGTACGGCCCGAGTCCCTTCGATACTTCCGCCACCGCGACTTCCCGCGCGGCGGCAAGATCGCCCGCGAACGTCTGATCGACGCGCAAGCGGCCCTCGAGCAACGTGGCGAGTTCGTCGAGCACGGTGGCGGCATCGCCATGCACGAAGAGTTCGTTGCGGTAACCCCGGTTGTCGGCGAGTGCGTCGGCATCGATACGATAGAGCGGCCATGGCAGCGCGAGCTTGTACTTGAGCGTTTCGTTGCCGCGCAGACGCGAGCCGACGACCACGAGCGCGTCGCACGTCTTGTAAAACGCTTCGACGGAAGGATGCACGTTGAACGCGCCGAGCGTGGCCGGATGATCCTCGGGCAACACGCCACGCCCCTGCACGCTCGTGACCACGCCGAAGCCCAGCTTCACCAGACGCTCGACCGCCGCGCGCGCGTGACGCGTGCCGCCGCCAAGCCACAGGAGCGGGCGCTTCGCTTGCGTCAACGCTTCGGCGAGTTGCTGCACGCGCAGAGTGTCGTGCGTGAGCATGCCGACGTGCGGTGCGGCGAGGTTCGCCGGCCATTCGATCTGCGCCGCCTGAATGTCGATGGGAATCTCGACGCTCACCGGACCCGCAGGCGCGGTCAGCGCGACGCGCACGGCTTCGCGGATGGTCGGCAGCGCGGTCTCCACGGTGCGTACACGAAACGCCGCCTTGGAGATGGAATGCAGCATCGCCAATTGATCCGGCGCTTCGTGGATATACGCGAGGTCCTGGTCGAGATACTCGGTTTCGATCTGACCGGTGATATGCAGCAGCGCGGTGCCCGCCGTCAGCGCTTCGACCATCGCGCCTGCTGCATTGCCCGCCGCCGTGCCGGTCGAGGTGAACGCCACGCCCAGTTCGCCCGACACGCGCGCAAGACCGTCGGCCATGTTGAGCGCGCCGGCTTCCCCGCGTGCGCCGACGTAGCGGATGTTGCCGCGCCGGCCGATGGCGTCGAGGATCGGCATGTTGTGGATCGAGATGACGCCGAACGCCGTGCGCACGCCGCATTGTTCGAGAAACGCGGCGATCAGTTCGCCGACCGTGGTGGTTTTAGACATGTCGGGCAAAGCCTCCGGAAACATCGATATGACTGCCGGTCGTGTAGGACGACAACGGCGAAGCAAGATAAAAGAGCGCTTGCGCGGCTTCTTCGGGAAGACCGAAGCGGCCGAGCGGAATGTTTTTCTTCCGCGCGAGCTCGGCGGTCCATTGCTCCCAGCTCTGACGCGGTTCGGGCTGCGCATCGAGATAGTGTCGATAGCGGCGCTTCCACTGTCCCGATTCCACGATGCCGATGAGGATCGAATTCACGCGGATGCGCTCGGGCGCAAGCTCGGTCGCTAGCGACTTGACGAGACTCAACACGCCCGCACGCGCCGATGACGTCGCGACCATGTGCGCCTCGGGCTGCAGCGCGAGCAGCGAATTCACGCAGACGATCGCGGGCGAGGGCGCATCCTTCAACATCGGCAGGAAAGCGCGCGTCGGACGGATGATGCTGAAGTACTTGAGGTCGAGCTCGTCGCGCCAGGCGTCGTCGGTGGTATCGGCGAAGGTGGACACGCGGCCCTGTCCCGCGTTGTTCACCAGCATGTCGACGCGGCCGAAGCGCTCCATGACGCGCGCCGCGAAAGCGTTCACCTGTTCGGCATCAAGCACGTCGCAGCGGGCCGCGAGCAACGGCGTATCGGGGAACTGGCGCTCGAGTTCGGCCTGCGCGGCGTCGAGGCGTTCGCCGTTGCGGCCGCAGATGGCGACTGCCGCGCCCGCGCGCAGGAAGAGTCGTGCCGTCGCGAAGCCGATACCAGACGATCCGCCCGTGATTACCGCAACCTTATCCGTGAGATCGATCTGAATCATTGCAACCCCAGAGACTTCATATAGCGGCTCGACGCGGCGGTCCGCGCGGCCGGACGATAATTCAGACGCATGGAGAGCGCATCGGCGGCTTCGCGGACCCGGTCGATGAGACCGCTTTCGAGCAGCGCGGCATCGATCTCCGGACGCGGGATCGTCGTCGTGATGACGGCAACAATGCGCCCCGTGTCGTTACGCACCGGCGCGGTCACCACCGAAATGCCGCGCTCGAACGATGACTGGCTGGTGGCGAAACCGCGTTCGGCGTCTTCCTTCACGCGTTCGAAGAGTTCCTCGACCGTTTCTGGCGTCGCCTTCGTAAAGCGTTCCAGATGCGGCTCGGGATAAAGCGCGCGTAGCTCGTCGAGCGAAAGATCACCCATCAGCACATGACCGTGCGTGGTCGCATGAGCGGGCAGACGCGTGCCGACATTCACCTTCACCGAGCTGAAGATCGGCGCGTGACTTTGCGCTTTCGCCACGAACACGACATCGCGCCCATCGCGAATCAGGATGTGGCTCGTGAGGCCGGTTGCATCGCGCAAGGCTTCGATCACGGGCAAGCCGAGATCGGTCAATTCGAGCGAGCTGAGGTATTCGAAGCCGAGGCGTAATACGGCCACGCCCAGCCGGTAATTGCGATCCTTGTCCGCGCGCTCCAGAAAACCCAGCGATTCGAGCGTCTGCAAGAGGCGAAACACCGTCGTGCGCGGAATGCCTAGACGCCGCGACAGCTCGGGCGCGCCGAGCACCGGCTCGCGCGGCGAAAACTCCGTGAGAATCTTGAGGCCGCGTTCGAGTCCCGGCACGATGTAAGTCGGTTCGGCCTTGTCGGCGTCGTCTGCGCCGAACGTCTCCGGGTTCATTGTTTGTCCTTCGTCTTTCATGGTCGATCCGCGCTAGTGCAAAACGATTCGATCAGCGCCGTATAAGCGCCGGGCGTTTCGACATAACCTGCGTGGCCCGCGTGCGGCATCACCTGCAAGCTCACGCGTGCCGCTTGCGCGATGCGCTCGCACGCAACGGGCGGCGTGATCGCGTCATGCGCGCCGACGGCCACGGCCACGCGTCCTTCATAACGTGCAACGTCCGCTGCAAGATCCGCGTTGGCGAGCAGATGCGTCGCTTGCGCATAGCCGGCAGGAACGATGCGCGCCATGTTCCAGCGCACCCAGTCGCGCGCGGCATCGTCCGCATCGGGCGACAGCATGTTGGCGCTGCGTTCGCGTGCAAGGCCTTGCGCACCCAGTTCGGCGAGCATCGCCAGACGCGCGTCGCGTTTCTTTTCACGCTCTTCCTTCGATGCCGCGCCATATCCCGCCGCCGGCGATATCAGCAGCAAGCCCGCGACGCGCCCTTGCATGCGCGCTGCAAACGAACCCGCGATGATCGCGCCGAGCGAATGACCGACAAGCACGCAACGCGGGATATCGAGCGCATCGAGCCATGCCGCAAGCGCTTGCGCATAATCCGCCGCATGCGGCTGCGCGCTTGCCACGGGCGTCGATACGCCATAACCCGGCGTGTCCCATGCGAACACACGGCGATGCGCGCCGAGTGCGTCGAGTTGCCTGAGCCACGACGCCGCGCCCGAACCGATACCATGCAGAAGCACCACGGGCAGGGTGCGCAGGTGCGCGGCACCTGCCTTGCGATAACCCGTGACACCATGTGCGGTATGGATACGCGCTTCGGGAAACTGCGCGAGCGCGTCGAGGTGGGTGAGCGTGCGAGCGGTCATGGCGGGTCTCAACGCTTGAGCTTGGCGAGCGGCGAGTCCGGCGGATACGTCGGCGTAATGGGCTTGGCCGCGCCGAGCATCACGCACATGAGCGCGTCTTCCTCGCCGATGTTGATCTCCGTGCGATACACGCCCGGCGGCACCGAAATGAGATCGCGCTCGCCGATCACCGTTTCCCAGGTTTCGCCGTCCTTCTCGCAAACCACTTTCATCTTGCCGCGCAATACGAAGAAGATTTCCTCGACGTCCATGTGGATATGGCTCGGTCCGATGTTGCCGGCGGGAATGACCATCGTCGAGAAGGTGAAGCCGCCTGCCGGAACCGTGTTCATGTCCTTGGCGACACCGGTGCCGCCCGTGCCGACATAGCGCATCTGCGCACGGCGATACTTCGGGTCGTAGTCAGCCTGAAACTTAAGCGCGTCCCAGTCGTAGCGCCGCGTGTCGAGGCGCGCGACGCGCGTGGTCATCCATTGATCGAAGCTCGCGCCAGCGGGCTGCTCCCACGATTTGCGTTCGATATCTGCATCGGCCATCGTCAATCTCCAGGTGTTCGAATGAGGTAGAAGTCAATTCATCGCGAAGCCGCCGTTGACCGGCAGCAATTGGCCCGTCACGAAACGCGCGGCGTCCGAGAGCAGGAACAGCACAGGGCCGTTCACGTCGTCGGGTACTTGCGCACGCGTGAGCGCGCGGCCCTTCAGGTAATACTCGTGACGCTCGGCGGGAACGTAGGCGGTCGCCTCGACTTCGGTGAGGCCGGGCGCAATGGCGTTGACCGTCACGTTGCGGCCGCCGAATTCGCGGGCGAGGGAACGCGTCATCGCAATCACCGCGCCCTTGCTCGCAACGTAGGCAAGCAGCTTCGGTGCGCCCCACAACGCTGTATCCGAAGCGATATTGACGATGCTTCCGCGCCCCGACTCCGCGAGATGCGGCAGGCATGCCACGCTCATCAGGCATGCGCCGCGCACGTTGACGTTCATGACGGCATCCCAGGTCGCGGGCGTCAGCTCTTCCGCGGACCTGCCGCCCGAGTTGGTGATCGCGGCGTTGTTGATGAGGCCGTCGATACCGCCGAGCGTCTGCACGCTCGCCGCCACGCACGCTTCGATGCTTGACGGGTCTGCCAGGTCAAGCGCGATGAAATGCGCGTCGTGGCCCGCTTCTCTGAGCGATCGCGCGAGCGCTTCGCCTTCGGCATGCAGGACATCGCCGAAAGCGACCCGCGCGCCTTGTTCGGCGAGCGCCGTGACGAACGCCGCGCCGAGTCCGCGAGCGCCGCCGGTCACGAGTACGCGGCGGCCTTTGAGCGCGTCACGCATGAACGTGCTCCGCGTCCTTTGCACTCGTTTCCAGCGCGGCCAAATGCTGCTGCGCGCGTTGCTTCAAAAGACGCCGAACGCGCGTCATGCCGACATCGTGCTGATAGAGAAATTCGTGATCGCGCGCGTTGGGCGCAAGGCTTTCGAGCACGTAGCGGTCTTGTTCCAGCACGGCCCAGTGCAGCCCTTCCAGACGATTGCGATACAGGAAACGCCATGCGTCGCGCTGCCAGCCGGACACCTTGCGTGTGCGCCAGAAGTAGACCTGGCAGTTGTCTTCGTCCACGGGCGTCGCAAAACCGATGATGCCGAAGTTGCCGCCCGGGCCGAACTTCTTCTTGTAGGGAATAGCCAGGCGCATCCACAGACAGCCGGTTTCGCCGAGTTCCACCCAGTCGAAATTCACGTCGCGCTGATTCACCTTTTCGAACATGAGACCGGTGTCGGTCTTGCGCACGCGCATGTCGGCCTGCTTGTCGCCTTCGGCCATCGAATGCGAGGTCGCGTGAAGATATGCGCCGTGCATCGGGTCCATGACGTTATCGATGGCGTACTGGTAATTGCACTTCCAGTGCGACATGCAAAGAAAGCTCGCGTATTCCTCGCCGACGAGTTCTTCCGGCAGCACGAGCGGCGCGGGTTCCTGATTGGCGTCGTCGCCGAACCAGAGGAAGATCGCGCCGGCGCGCTCTTCCACCGGATACGACTTCACGCACTTCTGTCCTTCGAGCGGGCACGCGGAAACGGCCGGCACTTTCTGCACGGTGCCGCTGCCATCCACTTCGATACCGTGATACCAGCACGCCACGCTGCCGCCGAGATTCCACCCGAGCGACAGCCGCGCGCCGCGATGCGGGCAGCGATCTTCGAGCGCATGTACATGGCCTTCGTTATCGCGCCACAGGACGATCTGATCGCCGAGACGCGTGAGCCCGATAGGCGCATTCGCCACTTGCCAGCTCGGCGCCACGGGATACCAGTAATTACGCAGACCGCGATCCAGATAGCGCTGGACGGGATCGGCGGTCGAGATTTGCTTGAGGGACGTCATGGGGATCTGCTCCGGATTCGATGTCGTTTTGTCAGTGCCGCCGCGTCATTCCGCGAGCGTGCGCAACTCGGCGGCGAGACGCTCGGTGGTCCAGGCCGCGCCTTCCGGCGTGCGAAAGCCATCCTTGTTCAAGCCTGCGGCCACCTGATCGAGTTCCAGCGCACCGGCTTCGAACACGCGTTCGAGGGCATCGCCGAAATCGTTCTCGTACTGGGTCGGTTCCGCCTTGCGCGTCTGCCAGACGAAGTTTTCGGTTTGTCCGGGCTGCTCGATCACGCCCTTGCCCGCGACGTTATTCGGTTGCGGCGCGAGCCACGGCTTGAGATGCGGATTGAAGCTCACGATTTTTTCCATGTCACGCCACCTTGATCTGGATTTCTTCACCGGCCAGACGCACCGAATACATCTTCAGGTCGCGTCCGCCGGGCTCTTTCATGCATTTGCCCGTGGGGATGTGAAACACCGCTTCGTGCAGCGGACATTCGACGGTGTCGCCATCGATAAAACCCTGCGTCAGCAGCGCATACGCGTGCGGGCAGACGTTTTCGAGCGCATACACCTCATCGCCGACTTTGTAGATGCCAATTTCCGCGCCGTCGTCGAGCTTGAACTCGATCGGCGCGTCTTCCGACAGGTCGCCGGCATGACCGGCGCAACGCCACTGTTCTGCCATCTCTCACCTTCCTTGGGATCGTATTGCGTTCCACCTAAGGAACATCAGTTTATGTATGGGCATTATAGGAGTGCTTTTGCCGTGACAAAATAAAAATCCGCCGCTCTAGGTGAAAACACTGAAGCTGCGTCTTAAAAATGTGCATCCCCTCTCACTAGCAACGCGCCTAGAGTGCGCTTTGACCTTGATTCAGAAGCATTTTTCCTGCCGGAGTTACGGTCTTCAGTCCCGTTTGACGTTGCCGACCGCGTCGCAAAATTATTATTTCCGCGCTAAAAACCTCACTATACTTTCCATAGGCAGGACGTTGATCCATATATGGAACATAACCATTGATCAGCGCGATGCCTTCCGAAGCACGGTCATCGAAGGCCGTCCGGGTTGCGGTCAAGCGCTATGAAACGGCAAAGGAAAGAAGCGGAACGGGTCCGCTCTTGAACCACACGGTTAGGAGGACGAAGGGTGAAGCACATCATCGCAGCGGGGCTGCTCGGAGCCGGGATCGCAACCGGCGCGGCGGCGCAAAGTACAGTGACGCTTTACGGCAGCCTCGATGCCGGGATCGCGTACGTGAACAACGTGGGCGGACATCCAAAGTGGATGGAAGAGCAGGGCAACATGCAGCCGGATCGTTGGGGCTTTCGGATCGTCGAGGATCTGGGCGGCGGGCTTAAGGCGGTGGCGCAACTCGAAAACGGCTTTTATACGAATACCGGAACCTTCGCGAAGGCCAACACGCTGTGGAATCGGCAAGCCTACCTCGGTCTCGATCAGAACAACGTGGGCACGCTGACGTTCGGGCATCAGACGCCATTCAGCTTCGACATGCTCGGACCGCTTTCGACGGCCTATCTCGCGGCAAGCTGGTACGCGTTCCATCCGGGCAATCTCGACGAACTCGCCGATACGGGCGTGGTGCCGTACGACAACTCGGTCAAATTCCGCTCGGCGAACTTCTATGGCTTTTCCGCCGGCGCGATGATGGGCCTAGGCAACACGACGAACTTTTCCACGGGCAGGAACCTCGGTTTTGGCGTCTCGTATGCAAACGGTCCGTTCAAGGCGGCCGCGACTTACGCGAACGAGCATAACCGCACCCCGTCCATCGTCACGACGGGCATCAACACCTTCCAGGGCGTTGCATCCGCGAGTTACGTGGCGGACAAGGAGGAAGTGATGGGCGCGGGCGCGTCATACGAGATCGGCAAGTTTCTCGTGCATGGGCTTTATACGCGTGTGAAGCTGGAATCGAATGGCTTCTCGAACACGTTCCAGTCCTACGATGCCGGTCTCACCTACAAGCTCATGCCCGACAACTGGATCGCGGGCGGCGCGGCCACCACGACTTTCGCGGGCGGACGCTGGACGCAATTCGAAATCGGCGAGATCTATTTGCTGTCGAAGTCCACGCAGCTATACGTCAATGCGCTCTACGAGCACGCCACGTCGGGCGCCAAGGCGGCGTTCTTCACGGCGGGCGTGTCGAGCACGGCCAATCAGGTGATCGTGCTCGCGGGCATTCATCACTCGTTCTAGCGGGAGAGGAGCCGCGCGGTCGGATCGTCGGGCGATGGGCGGTAGTTCAGCCGCGCGGACAGGTCGATGGCCGCGCCGCACACCGCTTCGATAAGCGGGCGCTTCTCCTCGTCCCGCCCGATGTCTGAGCGCGGCACGGTCGCCGTGACGGCCGCAACGATAGCACCCGCGCGGTCGCGCACCGGCGCCGTGACCACCGAAATGCCGCGCTCGAACGACGCCTCGCTCAGACCATAGCCAAGCGTCGCGCACTCGCGGACGCGCTCGTACAGTTCATCGACGGTAACGGGCGTGCGGTCCGTGTACTGCTCGAGCCGCTCTTCCGGATAAAGCGTGCGAAGCGCCTCGCGCGTCAGGTCGCCCATGAGTACGTGACCGTGCACGGTCGCATGGGCGGGCAGGCGCGTGCCGACCTGCACCTTCACCGAACTGAACATGCGCTCGTGACTCTGTGCCTTGGCGATAAAGACCACGTCACGCTGATCGCGGATCAGCAGATGCGTGGAAAAGGCGGTGGCATCGCGCAGGCGTTCAAGCAACGGTGTGCCAAAGTCGGTCAGTTCGAGCGAGTTCACATATTCGAAGCCGAGTCGCAAGACCGCGACGCCCAGCCGGAAATTGCGGTCGCCATTCACGCGTTCGAGAAAGCCGAGCGATTCGAGCGTCTGCAAGAGGCGAAACGTGGTCGTGCGCGGAATGCCGATGCGGCGCGACAATTCCGGCGCGCCGAGCACCGGCTCACGCGCCGAAAATTCAGCAAGAATGCGCAGGCCTCGTTCGAGCCCTGGCACGAGATAGTTGGCGCCTGCCGTGGACGCGTCCGCTTCCCCGTCGGGGCGGAAGTCCGCGTCGGTTTCATCTTGTCTGCCTGAAGCCATGATCGGCGGTCGTCTTCATTGTTATTCGAGAGATGGCAATGATAACGCGCGGGCTGACTAGGCAGGCCGATCGTCGAAAGTGCGCGTTTGCGATTCGACCTGCGCGCCCCCCGATATCGAGAGCACCGAAAAGGTGCTTTCCACGCTTTTCACAAGCGAATGTCGGTACTTCTTTCATATGAAAATCATTTTCAAACCGAAACAGCTCTTTCCCAGGAAACGTTTGCTCAGGATTTCTTGCGACCTGCCGTTAAGTGAATCAGGCGCCTTGTTCTCCTTGGTTCTTCTCTGTGTGGGCGGAACGCGCCGATGCCAATGGGGCAACGCACGGTCTTAAGGACCCGTGCCTTGAATCGAATCAACGCGGGCGAGAGTAATGAGTGTAACGACCAGGTTGAATTTCACGCCGCGTGCATTGCGGCCGCCCGCGCGCGAGATGCCGAGCGTCGGTGTCGAACACGCGCCACCGCCTCGACGGCCCGGCGGCTTGCCGACCTGGGTCATCGTCGTGGCATGCGTCGCGGCGTTCGCGGTCGTCGCCGTGCTGGCGATGGTTCGCATCGACCTCGAAGCGCAGTTTTGCCTGGCGTTCGCCACGCTCGCCGTGATGGTCGTGCTGCGCCGCTCGCGTTTCATCGAACATACGCGGCTCTTCTTCCTCTTGTGTTCCGCTTTCCTTTCGATGCGCTACGTCTGCTGGCGCACCACCTCGACACTTGGCTATAACGGTTTCGCCGACTTCATCCTGATGATGATGATGTACGGCGCGGAACTCTACGGCATCGTGCTGACGCTGGGCGGTCTGTTCGTCAATAGCCGGGCGCTGGAGCGCCCAGGCGTGCCGTTGAACCGCTCGGCCGGCCCGCTGCCGACCGTCGACGTCTACGTGCCTTCGTACAACGAGCCGCCGGAGATGCTCGAGATAACACTGCGCGCCGCACTCGACATGCGCTATGACCGCGAGCGCGTGAACGTTTACTTACTCGACGATGGCGGCACCGAACAAAAGCGCACGCAGACCGATCCGGTCAAGGCTGCAGCCGCGCAGGAACGCGCCTTGACGCTCTCCCTGCTCGCCGCGCGGCATGGCGCACAGTACTTGAGCCGCGAGCGCAACGAGCACGCTAAGGCGGGCAACATCAACGCGGCGCTCGCCAAAACCAGCGGCGAACTCATCGTGATCTTCGACGCCGATCACGTGCCGACCGCCGATTTCCTCGAAAAGACCGTCGGTCATTTTCAGCGCGACAGTGAGCTGTTCCTGTTGCAGACGCCGCACTTTTTCAGCAATCCCGATCCGCTCGAAAAGAACCTCGGCATGTTCGGCAAGATGCCGCCCGAGAACGAGATGTTCTACTCGGTGATTCAACGCGGTCTCGACTTCTGGAACGCATCGTTCTTCTGCGGTTCGGCGGCGGTGCTGCGCCGCAAGTGTCTGATGGAGATTGGCGGCATTACGGGCACGTCGATTACCGAGGATGCGGAAACGGCGCTGGTGCTGCACGCACGCGGCTATCGGAGCGCCTATCTGAACGAACCGCTGATCGCCGGATTGCAGCCGGAAACCTTCGCGAGCTTCGTCGTTCAGCGCGTGCGCTGGGCGCAGGGCATGATCCAGCTTCTTCTCTTTCGCAATCCGTTGCGCATGAAAGGGCTCAAGCTCGCGCAGCGCATCTGCTACTTTTCAAACGCGTTCTTCTGGTTCTTCTGCTATGCGCGCGTCGTGTTTCTGCTCGCGCCCGCACTGTATCTGCTGTTCGGTTTGCAGTTCTATAACGCGACGCTGCCCGAGTTCTTTGCATACGGTCTGCCGCAGATGGCCGGCGTGATCCTCACGACGGATTATCTCTTCGGCAAGTATCGCTGGACGCTCATCTCCGAAGTCTACGAAATGCTGCTGTCGTTGTTCTCGCTGCGCGGCGTGATCGCCGTGCTGCTCAATCCGCGCGCACCCACCTTCAACGTGACGCCCAAGGGCGAGCAAAGCGACGCGGATCAGATCTCCGAACTCGCCGGGCCGTTCTACGCGATGTATCTCGGCGTGCTGATTTCCGCCATCGTCGGCGTATGGCGTCTGATCGACGGCGACACGCAGCGCGGTGTGATCGCTTCGTCGGTTGCGTGGAGCGTGCTGAATCTCGTGCTGCTCAATGCGTGTATCGGCGTGCTATACGAACGCCGTCAGCGCCGCGTCGCGCCGCGTGTACCCGCCGACATTGCCGGCACGCTTCTGCTGCCGGAGTCCGCCAACACGGATGCGGCAACACCCGTCCGCTCGTTTTCTCCGGCGTTCGGCTGCCATATCGTCGATCTCTCGGCAGGCGGCGCGAAGCTCATCGTGCCATTCGACGCCGAGTCTTCCATTCCGCGTGGGTCGCCCGCGACGCTCGATGCCTTCGATGCCGCGCGTGGTTGCCACAGCCAGTTGCCGGTAATCGTGCGCGGTGTGTTCGAGCGCGGCGACGGCACATGCGCGGTCGGCGTCGAGTTCGCCGATCGCAGCGTCGAAGGCTTGAGCGACCGCGTGTCGCTCGTCTATGGCGACAGCGGCCGCTGGCGCAGTTTCCGCGACGGCCGCAACAAACGCATCGGCATCCGGCGAGGTCTCGGCCTCGTCGTGCGGCTCGGCACCGTTCACGCGCTCGCGCACTACCGGACCTTTTTCACCGCGCTCCTGCGCTATGTCGCGAAACGGTTGTCGCAGCGACGGCGTGATCTGCGTGGCGTCGTCACGCAAGCGAAGTCTTGACTGGATCTTCACCATGTTTGCCATTCGAAAAACCATGATTGCCGGCTGGGCGGCGTGCGCGATTTTCGGCGCGACGGCAGAGGCGGCATCGCATGCGCCGAAAGCCGCATCCGCGCCGCTCGCGGCCAATGCCGACGCCACCGCCACCGCCAACGCGAAGGCGGCATCGTCGCCCGTGTCGCTTGCGACCTACGCGAATCTGTCGGGCCCGATGCGTATCGTTGGCGCGTCCGCTTCACGTTCGGTCAGCGTGCCCGTGTCTGCGCGTGAAGCGGTGCGCGGCGCGACGCTGCATCTGGTCGCGTCCAACTCGGTGTCCTTGCTCGGGGAACGCTCGCAGCTCGTCGTGCGCGTCAACGATCGCGCAATCGCACAGTTTCCTCTTTCGCCGCGTCAGCCGGAACTGACTGCCGACATTCGCGTGCCCGCCGAACTGCTGCGCGCCGGTTATAACAATTTGACCTTCCAGGTCGCGCAGCATTCGACCGAGAACTGCGAAGAACCGAATGCGCCGGAACTATGGACCGAAGTCGATAACAGCGCGTCGACCTTTGCCGTCGATACGGAATTGCGCCCGCTCACCAGCACGCCGCCGCAGCTTGCCACGCTCGACGATCTGATCGATCCGAAGCAGAATGCGCAGCGCTCCATCGCGATCGTCAACGCAGTCCATCCGGTGACGGACTCGCAGCTTTCGAGCGGCGGTCTGCTTGCTCAGGGCGTCGCGTTGCGGCTGCGTTACAGGAATGCCGATCTGCGCGTGCTCGATGCGCAAGCGGGCGAGGGCGCGGGCATGTTGCGTGGCCTCGATCTCGCGTCGCTCGCCAACGCCGACGTACTCCTGATCGGCAAGCGCGACACGCTTGCGCCGTATCTCGATGCAGCCATGCTGGAGCGTATCGGCGGCGCGTTTCTCGGCGTCTATCCGAAGCCCGACGATCCGCGACATTTCGTGCTGCTCGTCGCGGGACGTACCGATGAAGAAGTGAATCTGGCCGCGCGCGTGTTCTCGCACGCGGAACTGCCGCTGCCGCGCCGCGCCGAAATGACGGCCGACGGTTTGACGGAAGCGCGCATGGACGGCGCGAAGGGTGGTGACGCGCTGTCCGGCACGAAGCCGTACTCGCTGCGCGATCTAGGCTTCCGCAGCACGACGCTCGGTGTGGGCTCAAGCGCCGATGTGACACTGACCTTACCCGCCGATGCCTACGCGCCGGAAAACGCGCAGGCCGTGCTGACGCTCAACTTTGCCGAAGGCGCGCGCATGCGTTCGGACTCGGTGCTGAACCTGTACCTGAACGACCGCTTCGTGCAAGCCGTCGCGCTGGATCAGCAGCAGGGCGCGGTGGTCAACCGCTATCGCGTGTCCGTGCCGTTGCAGCGCTTCCAGCCGGGTGCCAACGTGCTCTCGCTGCGCCCGGTGCTCGTGCCGCTCGTGACCGATCGCTGCACGCTGCGTCAGTCGGCCAATCTGCAACTGTCCTTGTTCGACGATTCCACCATCGAGCTGCCGCCCATGCTGCACTTCACGAATCTGCCGGACCTTCGGCGTTTCGCGGAAAGCGGCTTTCCATACACGCGCCGCGCCAATGGCGCCGATCTCGCGATTCAGCTCAACGCGCGCGACGACGACACGCTGAACGCCGCGTGGTCGCTCCTCGGCAAGCTCGCGCAGAAACAGGGCAGGCCGCTGACCGCCGCGCAGATCACGGCGGGCGTGCCGGGCGTGGGCCGGCAGACCATCGTCGTCGGCGCGGGCGCCGAGTTGCCGCGCGCGGCGCTCAACGGCGCGCCGTGGGCGCCGGGCAAGTCCATGCGCTTTGCGATCAACGAGCCCGCACCGGCCGAGCCCACGCTCGCCGACAGCATCTGGGCACGCGTGGCGGGCGTGTTCGGCAAGCCGGCCTACGCGGCGGACGTCGCGCCCGACATGGTGCTCGACGGCGACATGAAGTTGTCGCGTCAATTGCTCGTGATGCAGTATCGCAGCGCCGCGAGCAAAACCACCGCGACGACCACGCTTTTAACGGCCGCGACGCCTGCCGAGTTGCTGCATGGCGTGCAGCAGCTGATCGCGCCGCAGCACTGGGGATCGCTCGATGGCGACGTGAGCGTCGTCAGCTTCGACAGCGACGCGCTCTGGACGACGCGCGTGAGCCGTCGCTACGAAGTCGGCGAGATCGGCGCGTTCGATCATATCGGCTACGAAGTGTCGGCGCATCCGTGGATGGCTTACGGCGTGCTGGCCGGGGCGCTTGCGATGCTCGCGGCGCTCACGGCGTTGCTGTTGCGTCGTTATCACCGCAAGCATCATGTCGATTCGAGAAGCTGATCGGCGCAATGCGCTCGCCGAATTGCTCGTGCGGGAAACGGCCATGTCGATGAGCGTCATCGGTCCGCGCAATCCATACAGGATGGGTCGCGACATGCCGCGCCACCGTGCGCGCTTCACACCGGCCGTAGGTGCGCGACTCGCGACGGCATTGCTTTGCGTTGCCGCGTTGCCGTCCGCCGCGGTCGCGGCAGGCGGGCAGGGGAACGTGGTTTCGGCGGAGCATGGCGTCATGCCGGGAGTGGCCGCGAGTGCGGCTAACGCGGCCAGTTCAACGCGTGCGCCAGGCGTGAAGGGCGCAGCGAGTGCGGCAAACGCGAGGAACAGCGCGAACTCGACGAGCACCATCGAGGAAGTCCAGCAACAAGCTCAAACGAACGTTCTCGTGCACGCAATGCCGCGCACGCCGTCCGGCGATCCGACGGCGGCTCACGCTTCAAGCATGCGCACGCCCGCCACCAAAGCGCCAGGCGCGCCCGACGAGCGTCCGCTCTGGAACCTCTTGCACGCAAGGCGCCTCGCCGATTTCGACGCGATGCTCACACGCGTCGAGCGGCGTTTTCCTGCGTGGTCACCGCCCGCGAGCCTCGTCGCAGAACGCACCCGTCAGCAGCGTGACGCGCAAATCCAGCGCTCGCTCGCGGGCGATGTCGCCTTGCTGCGCGCGCAGATTGCCAGCGACCCCGATGCGTTCGGCTGCGCGCACATCGACCGTGCATGGCGAGCGGGCGAACTGCTTGCCGCCGCGGGCGATGACGGAGCGGTCTACGCGCTCTATCGGCCGATAGTCGCCGCTTGCACGTCCGATGTGAATCGCGTGGTCACGCTGCAGCGCGCGACGCAGCAGTTGCCCGCCGCACAGGCCGACGCATTGATCGACATCGAATGGAAGCAAGGGACTCGCGGCGAGCCCGCCGCACGCGATTTCGCGCGCCTGCGCAATGCGCGCGTGCTCGATGCATCATCGACATGGGCGACGGACGCGGCAAGCACGAAGCGCACGCTCGCCGAACTCGCGCCGTCGATCCGCGACTCGCGCGATGGGCCGTCCGCCATGCGCGCGGGTTGGCTCGAACTCGCACAGAACGACTACGTCGCAGCCGCGCAATGGTTCGAATTCGCGAGCGACTGCGACAAAGCGACCTTGAACGACGCGATGCTGGGCCTCGTGCAAGTACGCATGGCGCAAGGCGATCTCGATGATGCCGAGCGCCTGATCGAGTCACCCTCGCTCGCAACCGATTCGCGTACGCGTGCGCTGCGCGCGGAAGTTGCCATGGCGCGTGCAAGCGATGCGTACCGGCAAGCGCGCTATCGCGATAGTCTGACGGCGCTCGACGCCGCG
Source organism: Caballeronia sp. LZ003 (assembly GCF_031451465.1). Lineage (NCBI taxonomy): Bacteria > Pseudomonadati > Pseudomonadota > Betaproteobacteria > Burkholderiales > Burkholderiaceae > Caballeronia > Caballeronia sp. LZ003. Next base: position 729,664 of record NZ_JARUXJ010000004.1, read on the forward strand.
CAAGACGCGGGCGCGGCCGATGAACGCGTCGAGCCGTTGCGCGGCTGGAATTTCTTTGCGCTGGGCGACTATGCGCAAGCGGAGCGCGTGTTCGAGGCGAACTATCAGCAACATCATGACGACGACAGCGCCGAGGGCCTTGCGCTGAGTGCGAAAGCGCAAGGGCGCGGTCATCGCGCGACGCATACCGAAAGAGCCGATACGGGGCCGTTGCCCGCGTACACCGCGGCGCTCGACGCGCAGCATCTCTATTACCAGAAGCAGTTCGTCGAAGCAGAGCGCATGTGGCGCAATGCGATTGCGGGCAACGCCGACGCGCAGCGCATCGCGCACTATCTGCCCGCCGATCTCACCGGCATCGACGCGCCGTCGATCACCGCCGGTTTGGGCTGGGCGAATCACGCGGGCACGCGCGGCGAGAACCGCTTGACGGTGTTTTCACCGACGCTCGATGCCGAATGGTTCGACGCATCGCGCTCATACGAACTGCGCTATCGCCAGTTGTTTCTGAACAGCGGCACGGGCAACGTCAACGCCGAAGAATTGCAGGGCAAGCTCACACAGACCGTGCGTCTGGGCGATGATCGCCTCGACGTCCATGCGATGGCGGGCGCAACGCAGGGCGGACCGTTCGGCGCATCCTTTCAGGGCGAGGCGGGCGTCGGCCAGACGACGTCGTGGGGCGCGTGGTCGGCCTATGCCGCGGCGTTGCCGGTGCGCGATTCGCTGCTTTCGTGGCGCGGCGAGACCGTGCGTCTTGACGGCACGAATCCCAACGCGAACGTCTTCGAATGGGGCCGCGTCACGCGTGCCACGACGGGCGGCAGCGCGCGCTGGCAGATCGGTGAGCGCTGGAACGTCAGCGCGGGCGGTCATCTGGACTGGCTGACGGGCCATGAGGTCCAAGGTAACGAAGGCTTAGGCGTCGATGTCGCGGCGAGCTACGATTTGCGTGCGCCGGGCTTCGACTATTTGAGCATCGGGCCTGCGCTGCATTACCTGGGCTATCGGCGTAACGAGAACTTCTTCGTGCCGACGCAGGGCGGCTATTACAGTCCGCAGAGATCGACCAGCGTGGGCGCGGCGCTTCAGTTTCTATCGAAGGAAGGCCGGTCTTGGCAGGTCTCGGGAAACATCGAAAGCGGCTGGAATTATTCGAAGCAATCGATGGGGTCGTGCTCGACGACCGAGGCCGCGAAACTGGGCGTGGTGATCGATTGCAGCGGCAGCAACGATCGCGGGCCTTACGCGCACGTTCAACTTGCGGGCGCGCTGCAGGTGACTTCGCGCTGGCAAGTGGGTGCGCTTGCCGATGTCAACGTGACGCCTGGACGGGACCGGCAAATTGCCGCTATTGCATACGTGCGGTACTTTTTGTCGCCGCGCAGTGCGGTGTTCAGTCGTGATCTGCCGCAAAGTGCGCGGGATTTGAGGCTGGCGTTTGATGAATCGCGGTGATGCCGTTGGGGCTTCGGCACGTCGGTTACGGTTTGTGGGTGATCGGCGTGTCGATGACGTTTCGCGCGACCGTTTTGATAATGGATTTGTCCGCTTCGGCGCGACGAGGTTGATTTGAGCTGGCGGTTGTCGTGGTGCTTTGGCTGAAGACAGACGAGCTGATATGGCGGGCAACTCGTTACTTTACATAACACAAAAAGTTTCGCTAACTGCAGCTGGCGTTACACCTGCGGGAGCCAAGCCCCACAAGCGTTAGCGGGTAGCGCCAGCCACCGAAAACCCTTGGAAAATTTTTCCCAAGCACCTAACCAAATCGTCCGGACGTCAGCAGACTTCGCGCGCTCATAAGCAGCAGCAGCGATAACTTCCATCGGTTCGATACCGCACGCTTGGGCAATCTTCAAAGCAGTTGTTTCGTCGAAATGGCTACGTCCCGCTCGATAGCCGCTTATCGTCGAAGCGCGAATGTTCACCGCCTTAGCAAGTGCGTAATCGGATTCGATGCCGAGGCAACGCTTCGCCTCGTCGAGATAGTCAATCGTTGACTTCATTTCTTTCCCCATAAAAACAACCCAGAGCCAAGGGTAGTTCGATGTTCGAGAACATGCAACGATCGAGAGTCTCGATATATCGAGCTCTTGACATATGTCGAGGGCTCGAACTATTCTTCGCTTGTCACCCCGGCAACCGACCTTACCCACCGGTGCTAGTGCGACGGCGCTAGTCGCCGGGGCGACGCTTCACTAGCAGCATCCACCAACGGGTAGAAACAAAGGGGTAGTCAAATGCACGTTTCGATTCAGAGAACTCTCGAAGCTTTGAAACTTCTGCGCCGAGCGCTTACGTTGGATTTCCGCGCATGGATGGACGGAGTGCTCGTCAAAGTCCATATTTGGACTTCTATGACGGAAACACAGTGCGACAGGCGGGCAGCATGAGCGATCAATCACGCTTTTCGGTTAAAGATCGCGCCGCATCCTCTAGCGATCCCGCCGTGTGGGCCGATTGCGTCAACGAGCTGCGCGGCGAGCTGCGCGTTGCGGACATCATCATCCGCAATGCGCTCGGTGTTGTGACTTTCGAGCAGAAGCTTATGTGGCGAACGGCGAACTATCACGCCGCTGTTATCGAGGATGGGGGCGGCTTTGTCCGCTCCCAAGAGCGCAGGGCAGTGATCGAAGCCACTTACGATTCAACGCTGTGCCAGGAACTTCATCGGGCACACGCAACGCTGTGCCTAGAACTTCATCGGGCACACGTCACGATCGCGAACGTTTCGCGATTGTTGTCGTGGCATCAGACTTCGTTTTGGAATATCGCGAATCATCAGGATGGCGTTGCCGAAACTCAGGATCCGGTGCGCTTCCGTGCGCGCAGTGATGTATTGCATCGCGCGTTCGAAATGGAATGGCGTCCGCGAGTCGTGAACGATTGCGCCGCAAGAAAGCGCCCGCCCGTGCGGGAGCTTGATGATTCTAGGGGCACGGCATGAATCTGTGCGATCAAACATCGACCTCAAAGCGGATTGCGCTCGGCATGAATTCGAACGCGCAAAATTCCGCCGAGCTGCAATCTCCTATCGTCGATCGCGGGCTAATGCGCGGTTTTTTGAACAAGTTCCAATGCGAGTTGGTCGCACGCGGCGCGACTCAGCGGTACTTGTCTGGCGCGACACCATTCCGAAAGTTTGGTGAGTCTTACGATTGGAGTGTCGATGGCTGTCGAGGAAGATGTACTCAGCAACTCGATAGCCTTTTGATTCAGATTCGAGTCCCACTCTTCGAATGTTTCTGGCAACGCATCGCCGTCGACCAACATCGATTTGATGTCCCGGTACTCAGCCGGATCGAAGGTAGCGATGATGAAGGCTCTAGTTGAAGGTGTCGTCATGTTTTCTCCTTGGATGGAACGTTGACGAGGTAAGAGACGTCAATTTTGCCATATTGTCTGAGGAATTCTTTTGCCGAACGCGGATGCGAATAAGGTGTGACGACCGACGCACTGCCGCTACTGGCACAACTTCGGAGGTTTCTATGAATTGCAGTGGTCGCCAGCACGCTGATGGGGTTTCAACGCTGGTCTCGGTCCCGATCGCCGACGTTCTTTCATGCACATCCAACTCGCGCAATAAACCGCGTGAACCAATGAAAAACGTATTGCTTTATGTTGACGTTAAACAGCAAGCCTCGAAGTTGGAGGCGATTGCCTCGATTTGCGTAAACGGCTCACGGGCGCGCGAAGAGTGGGCGGGTCTAAGGATCGACATCGCTGTCGGCGCATCGTGCACTAGCGTCCCGTTACGGGAAGTGCTGAGTGCTGCAGTCGATCAGATGCCGTCGCTGGAATATGTGGCGCGATTTGCTGGATTGGACCAATCTGATTTGCTTCCCATTGAGCTTCGCCTCTGCCGGTCCCATTCCACGGAATTCCCGGGGTGTCGCTGCTCGTAATGCTCGATGGCAACGCGCATCTTCCAGGCACTGAGCGCGTCGCATGAGAACGCTACGCTACAACAAAATTCCATTCTGACATCGCTGGCGCATTAAGGCGTCGGCATCTTTGGAAGCTTAAGTGATGACTATATATAGCAGTACTAACTGGAAAAACGAAGAGAGGATCGCGATTGCGCGAGTGATCCGTGCAAGTAACGCGGAGCAGATGGCGCGTCGGCGGGCGCTTGATGAGTCTGAAGCGGCGCACCGGCATGCAGTCGTTGCAAGCCGCTCCGAGTGCAAGCTCTCCTTCGTTCGGGCAGTTTGACCATGCAACCCGGCCGTCAGATAGAACCGGGCATTACCGAATTTGGCCCGTACTACAACACGGAAGCCGCGCGCGGCGGCTATTTCGTTGCGCGCGAAGTCGAGTTTCACTGGTATGAAGAGGCGGGGCACGACATATCCGAGCACTTCAAAACCCGCGAGTGGGCATTGCAAGATGCTCGCGATCACGTGCGCCATTCCGAGCAGGTGATCGCATGAGGAGCGGCTTGCCTGAGGCGGCTATCAAGACCCCGTTTCTCTCATATTTCGGCAGCAAATTTCGAATCGCTGAGTGGGTACTGGCACACCTGCCGCCCCATGAAACCTACATTGAGCCGTTTGGTGGCTCGGCGGCCGTCCTTCTGCGAAAACCTTGTAGCCGAGTCGAGATTTACAACGATCTCGATGGCGAGATTGTGAATCTGTTCCGCGTGGTCCGAGACGATGCAATGCGCGCACGTCTGATCGCCGCATTGGAGGCGACACCGTACGCGCGCGCCGAGTTTGACGATGCATGGCTTAAGACGGATGAGCCGGTTGAGCGCGCGCGGCGGTTGTGCGTCCGGGCGCAGATGGGTTTCGGTAGCAGTGGATCGGCTCGCCCGCTGCACGCTCCGACCGGGTTTGCTGCGGACGTTTGGTCGGATGGGGCGGGGCAATGGCTTCGGTACCCCGCGCGCCTCGCGGCTATTGGTACCCGTTTGCGCGGAACCCTGATCGAGCATATGCCCGCTGTCGAACTGATCGCGAAATACGACGCGCCGAATGTCCTGTTCTACGTCGATCCGCCGTACCTACCCGAAGTGCGAAAAAGCGTATCGCGTGGGCTCGGCCGCGACTATCGCTGCGAAATGTCCACGTTAGAACATGCCGATCTGCTGGCGATGCTCGCGAATCTGCATGGTATGGCCGTCGTCAGCGGCTATGCGTCGGGAATGTACGACCGCGCCTTAGGTGAGTGGGCGCGGTTCACTCGTGGCACGCGTGGGAGCGGGCAGGTCGGCACTGTGGCGCGCGAGGAAGTGATTTGGGTTTCACCTGCGGCTTGCGCAGCAACCGGCATCGAGCCGAGCACGTCAGTATGTCTCGGCGACGATGCAACGGACATGCCCCTGTTCGCGGTTGGCGCGACGCGGGGCTGACATGGATCACCGCCGCGACGATGAGGTGTATTCAACGCGCGAACTGCTGATCGAGGATTTAGCTGTTCTTGGCATTGGTGCGGGCGTGCTTGCTACGGCTCCTGAGCTGTCGAGCCCGCGGCGCACGGCGTTATCGGATCAAGCCGAAGCGGCAGCAATGCGAATACTGCGTCCATTGCTGCGCGACCTTTCAAAGCGCAGCCGTTATGTTGCCAACTAGGAAAACAACCCTATGAACCTGAAGCCCGAGAAGAACTTTATGCCATGGTGGGCGATCTGGCTAATCGCCATAGTCGGCATGCTCACATGGTGCGGCGCCCAACCAGAGGATGAAGATGGTTCGCTACCAGTATGGCCAGCTAAAGCGTGCGGCGGGTGTAGCGAGGTTGAATGGAAATGTATAGGCCAACGGGAGCTCTCGTAGCGCAAGGTGCTGATGACGTGGCTTGGCAGCCGATGTCGGTTCTGAAGCGGGAGAGCTCCCACCACATAGCAGTTCCAACCAGATAAGCCCATTGCCGACTGATGTCTCGTCGCGAGACCTATTACGCAAGGCTAAACAAACAACGACAGGGCTTTGCTTAGGAGGGGCATCTTGACGAGATTGTCTCCGTATCCATGAGTTAGAAGGTTTCGGTTGTAAGCAATCCAATCAAGGGCGCGCACGCCGGCAGGTCCATCGCTTTGGAGCACACGCAGGCGCGCGTCGATGTCTTGAAGCTCAAGTGCTGCGCATTGCGCAGGCAGTGGATGGTTGACCAAGGCGCTGCAATGCGTGCGGCTTACGACTGCGGTGCGCAATATGAGGGCGGGTCGACCGTAGAAGCTGCATATCGAAGACGAAAATAGCCTCGCTTATATATTGTATGGCGTACCTCCGACTTTCGACTGATGAAGAGTGGGCCGGGAAGCGACTCCGAAACTTCCCGGTTCGTTGGCGTGACCACATCACACAGCAGTGGCGTGAGCGGCACGCGTCACGTCAGATCGATGCGCGT